>NZ_JBVNVL010000002.1:0-868361 GCF_055666785.1 Thioclava sp. PTB-PU3-1
TAGGTCATGTTGACAAATGGCGGAGCCAGAGGCGGATCGAGGCGATGTCGATGAAGCCAAGAAAGCTTTGGACGGTTTTGTCGTAGCGGGTCGCTACGCGACGGGAGTTCTTCAGCTTATTGAAGCACCTCTCCACGAGGTTTCTCAGGCGATAGAGGGGCCGGTCCACTCCGACGCGCTTCTTGCGCGACTTCCGCATTGGGATCACTGGTTGGATATTTCGGTTGCGCATGCCTTCTCGAATGCTGTCAGCATCGTAACCCTTGTCGGCCAGCAGAACAGAGGGTTCGGGCAGGTTGTCGTCCATGACGAGATCGAAGCCGAGGTAGTCGGAGGTCTGGCCGGGCGTGATGTCGGTTCGCATCGGTAGGCCAGCGGCATTCACGCGAAGGTGGATCTTGGTCGTGAAACCACCTTTCGAACGGCCAAGACCCTGTCGCGGAGTCCCCCTTTAGCGCCCGCTGCCTGATGATGGGCACGAACCACGGTGCTGTCGACCATTTGCAGCGCGTCGGGAACGATCCTGCTCTCGGTCAGCACCTCCAGGATCTGTTCCCAAAGTCCTGCAAGTGTCCAGCGGCGGAACTGCCGATACACACTCGACCATTTCCCGAACTCCTCGGGAAGATCCCGCCACGGCGCACCGGTGCGGGCAATCCAGAAAACGCCATCAAGAACAAGGCGGTGGTTCATCGGTTTGCGCCCGTTCGGGGCACGGGCTGCCAGGATGAACCGCTCAAAGAACACCCATTCCTCGTCCGACATAAGGTCTCGTGCCAAGCTGGTCTCCATCGCAGATACCAGCTTGAATCACGCCTATCCCGGGGTGTAAATCCCTTTTGTCAACATGACCTAGTTTCACTCATTGTTTGGGGTGCATTGCAGCAGGGACTCTTCCTTGATCGTATCGGTCAGCGTGACATTCTCACCCTTTGTCCACCATTCGTACCGCCCAGACACGTAACGGGCGCCTGAGGCGGAGACCACGTTGACGAATACACGATGATCTTCATCCACTGGCACCAGTGCCAGCACGTCGGATTCTGAAGTGAAATAGTGCACGACGAACGGTTGCCCTTCGTCGCATTCGTATTCTATCGTGCGTATCGCCATGTCTTCGGTATCAAAGCCGAGCGAAAACGAGACGTCCGCCGGCGCGGCCGAAGCTAATGCGACAGTTATCGCAATACTTGACACAAAGCGCATAAAATATCCTTCCTGTTTGTCAGAGACGGCCTTAGTAACAGCCGTTGTCCACGATCCTACTCCGACTGTATGGCTCCTACGAACGGCAGAAAAGTCCGCCCTGCCGACCTTCGCCCATGACAGATGCTGCGCGATGCATGAATGGCCGCTTCGGTGACGTTGCGGTGCCGCATCGTCGGTCGCTTCGAACGGCAGGATCGGGCCGGTCGCGACGTTTGGATGGAGATGGTCCAAAGGCGACACTCACCGCGCCGATAACGAACGGCAGCGATCGGCATTAGGCAGCCGGACGAATTTCAGTCAGACCAGAAATCCTCAATCAGGTCAGCTTAATCAGGTAGCTGACTTGCCCCGAGTTCGAGAAGGCGCTGCAGTGATTTTGCGTCTGCCCGCTCGTGAATATCCCATGGTGCTGAACGAACAGCGGGGCCATCGTTGAGATGGCCCCGATCGTCTTTGAGAAAGGCGCGCACTTTGTTTTGCGCGCAGGGTTCGAAGTCGAATCCGCGTCTTTTTAGGACATGAGTTCCTTATGCATCTCCAATGCCGCCTCGGTCACTTTGTCAAAGATAGCCTCAAGGTGCTTTTGCATATCCTCTGAGCTCAGTGCTTTGCCGGTGGCGTCATATTCGAGTCTCTCAAGAAAAATGCCCGCAGCCGGGAAGAACTCACCTTCGAGGCGAACCAAGCCCGAGATGCCCGTAATCTCCAGCCATGCCGAGAGGAAAACGTCGTCAGAAATCTTCATCTTCACAATCTTCATAATAGATCTCCATAACATGGATCGCCACTGCGATCCGTTCTTCGAAAGCGAGACCATCCCGCTCTCTACACTGGAGATCGGTTCGTTCGGTTCGGGACGGAAATCGAAAAGTAAAAAATATTTTGAGACCATAATTGGCGGTAGACCTTGTGATCCGCGAGCTCAGTCAGCGCTAGCGGAACCGACTGAGCCTTCCGCCGCGTGGTACTCCCTGCAGCGACGAAAATACGATGTGACACTTCTCTTCGACGAACGAGATGGCGCCACTTTCCCTGCACCCTAAGGCGCCCGTCCGGCGGACCGGGGGAGACTTTCGCCAATCTCCCCGGACCCTCTCGGCGTCCTTCCGACGGATCGAAGAGGCGCTCGCCACCCTCTCCGAACTCTCCTGGCGCCCCCGGCGGGTCGAGAGGGATGTCACCCCTCTCGACGCTCTCCCCGGCACCCGCGCGATCTGCCCGCAGGCGAGCGATCAATGGGTCGCGGGAGGGCAGGCCTCGGCGCATGTCTTGCTTGCGTGCAGCGTCTTTGACGCACGCAATCAAGCCACGCCCCGATGCCCCGTATCGGGGTTCGTTGGTGAGGTTCGGCGCGTCGTTCTTCTTATCAACGACACGAGGCACTCATGCTCCACGACCGATACCTTCGACTGCTCCCGGGGGGACAGCTCAAACCCGGCGATATCTTCCTCATGCGCTTCCCCTACGGCTCCGACCGCAGGCGCGACGGCGAGTTCGATATCCCGCCTGGCACGCGTCCTTGCTTGCTCCTCTCGCGCGGGTTGATCGGCGATACCCCGATGAACATCGTCGCGCCCGGTGTCAGCCCGGAGGGCCGGCTGCTGCGGGAAGATGACATCGTCATCGCCGATGACGACCAGGCGGCCGCTTGCGGGCTCTATCGTCCCACCATGTTCCGCGCATCGCATCGGCTCTTCATCGCGACTGGATCCGACCTGTTCGAGCGCAATGCTCGTATCGGGCGCCTCGGCCCGGCGCAGCGCGAACAATTCGAGGCAGTCGAGAAGCTGCTCGCAACCGCACCGCGTGAAGTCCGGTCGCGGCTGAGGCCGCGTGTCGCGATCTACCGCCCGAAACCTCTCATTCAGCCGTAACGCGCGCCGCCGATCGGGGCTGCAGCGTCCGTCCGCCTGTTTGTCGAGGCGGACGGATCTTGCAGCCCTGCTTCGTCTCCTGACCCCAATTTCTCCGAAAGATCACATATGACTCACGATAAACATCCCTCCGAACTCACCGCCGAAGAACTCCGCAAAGAGCGCAACGTGCTCGCAAACGTCGTTCACGGAGCGACCGCGACGCCGTCCCCGAAAGACCTCGAGAACGCGCCGCTTCTCGACGATTGGATGCTCTTCACCGGATTCGAGGACATCTCGCTGATCGGACGATTGACCGAAGCCAACGGCCGGACCCGAACGTTGATCACTCGGGCTCTCATCGCGCTCGATGACGATCTCGACTGGGCATTTCTCGAAGATGGCTACATGCGCCTCGGACCGCGGTTCTCCGTCGAAGAGTCCCCGCCGCATCTCGCGATGCGCGCCGTCGCGACAGATCTGAGAGGGATCCGCACGCAACTCGAGGGACAAGCATTTTGGGCGCAGAAGGCGCTCGATGCGCTCGGCGAGATGCGCTGCGATGCGTGATTTCCTGATGGTTAGAAATGATCCTGACGGGAGCGGCTGAACCGCAACCGCTGCGGCCCCTCGATGAGGGCCGCAGCGCCTGTAGTTCAGCTTCGAAAGGAAGTCCGATGTTTCAGCAACCGAACCGGATCGACAATGTGAAAGCGATGGCACGCGTGGCAATCGATGCTCTCCATGCGCTGCCGGCTGACGCTCTTCGGGGCGCAGAGCGCGATCGCGATTTCTGCGAGCAACTTGTGATCAAGGGCGAGGTGGTCGGCGAGGAATTCCGCGAGGCGAGCGCCGATCTTCTGCGGTACCTCGCACGGATCGAGCCCGAAGAACCATCTGCGCAAGAGCTCGGCAAGGTGATCTCCCGACTGCGAGACCAAGTCAATGGCTCCTATCGCACCGTCGTTGACCTCGCCCCCGAACGTGAGACGAACAGTTGTTTGGAGAAATTTTGTGCGCGGATTTTGGAGCCCTACGAGAAGTTACCAGATGCTCTTCAAAGGGATCTAACTTTGCGAATTTCGATGAAACCACGTCTCGAAACCCCGACTGTGCTGCAGGGCATTTGGCTCGTCACTGGCGAAGAGCTTGCTGAAGCGATGCGCTTTGACGGCGTGAAGGGGGCTTTTCGCAAGTGGTGCAAGGATATCGGAATCGAACCGGTTCCCGGACGGCGAAACCTTTACGATCCCAAGCTCGTGCGAGCTCGCCTCGATGCAGCTCAGGGCATGCAAACCCCATCTGCGAATGTCGAAGCTGCTCCCACGTTGTCGCTCGTAGAACAGAGAAGGATGCGTCGTGACAGTCTGTCGGCTTAAAGGAATTCATCGAGTGCGGAAGCGTTTGGCGACCGGCGCCGTCCGAGAATACCATTATGCATACCGTGGCGGTCCGTGCTTTTGGCGTACCGGCGATGCAATGGCGGTTGGTAGCTCGGACTACATTCAAGCCTTTGGCGAGGCTTCGAAGCCGAGGCGTCTTCGCGCGCAATCCGATCCAATCATGGCCTCATCGACGCGCGCAGTCATTGAGCGCTACCGAAAGTCGATCCACTTTCAGAAGCTCGCGGCACGAACACAAGCCGATTATGTGAAATACCTCAACGCTTTCGAAGCAGAATTCGGTGTCGATCCGATCAAACTCTTCGAAGAAAAGGCATCGCTCAGCGAAATCCGCTCTTGGAAAGAGCAATGGGTTCATTCCCCGAAAAGTTATGACTATGCGACGAGCGTCGTGACCCGCTTGCTCAACTGGGCACGCGATGAGGATGTGGCTATCGCGATCCATCATCACCTGAACGTGCCGCGAATCTATAAGTCTGATCGTTCAGAGATCATCTGGTTGCCAGAGGAGCTTGCTGCGCTTGTGAGGGTCGCTACTGAACGCGAAGCTCGCATCATCATAGCTGCCTCTGAGGGCGGCCTGACGCCGCAAGACATCGGGATTCTGACGCGTGACAATGTTCAGAAGACGCCGAAAGGGCGCCGCCTTCTCTTCAAACGTACGAAGACGTCAAAGGCGACGAGCATACCGGTTACCCCGGCATTGGCGAAGTTGATCGACGAAACGCCGAGGGGGCAGAAGTATCTATTCGTTTCTCTCCAGGGAAAGCAGCTCGAGGCGGTGCGCGCTTCCGATATCGTTCGCAAAGTTAAAGAGCGCGCGAACGCCGCAGCGGCAAAGGATCCAAAGTTGATCCATGTTCGCGATGAGCTTCGTCTCTACGATATGCGCGGAACGGCTGCGACCGAGTTGCTACGGGCCGGGTGTTCGCTCAACGAAATCGCGGTCACGATGGGCTGGGGGTTGCGCCACGCAGCAAACATCATCGAGAAATATGCGGCGATTGTGCCTGAGGTCGCCGATGAGGTGCTCGCGAAGCTGCTGGAGGCTCGGTCGCGATCCGACGAGGGCAAGTGAGCGCTCAGTTGAAGCTTGCCCTGAATGAGGTCGCCGTCAGCAACACATGCGCGTCGAGCGGCGGACGGAGTTCGAAGGCGCGGGGGCCGCGCGAGAACTGATAGAGGCGAAACAACACCCAGTTGTAGGACTGCGCGCAACGTTGTGGGCTGTACGCTGAATTCGTTATTAGATTCTGGCGAGTTTCAAGCAAAGCTTTGCGGTTCTTTTGCGTATAGGTTTGCGCAAATTTCGCATAACTTTGCGTTGCTATTCAGTATCTTGCGAGGCTAATTCTTTCAGATTCGACCGTAGCTTTTTTCCGTTTTGAGGGAAAGAAAAACGAACGCATATTCTCTATCTTTTTCGAGATCAAAGGAACCGGCTGGACGACAGTGCCGAGAGCGTTTCAAACAGTCCTGCGTGTTCGTTATCGTGCGGGCCGCCTGGTTCGCGGTGGGGACGTAGCAAGACCATCCGGAAATTGGCCCCGACGATAGCTCCTGCCTACAAGATTTCTCGAGCCTTCAGCGAGGTCCCGGGACAACGACTATCTTGGTGTTCCATTCCGCGCAGCGCTTGGTCAGCGCATCGGAGAGCGGCGCGTCGATGAAGATCGTGTCGATTTCTTCGAGAGAGGCGAGCCGCACCGGGGCGGAGCGCGTTAGTTTCGAACTGTCCGTGACCAAGAAGACCTTGCGCGCTTGGCGGATGATGGTCCGGCTGACCCGGACTTCTGCCAGGTCGTAGTCAAGTAGATCTCCCTCGTCATCGAGTGCCGAGACACCGATCACCGCGAAATCGACTTTGAACTGGCTCATGAAATCGGCGGTGAGATCGCCGACGAGACCGCCATCCGAACGACGCAAAATGCCGCCCGCCACCATGATTTCGCAACTTTCGTTTGCCAGCAAAGTATTGGCGACATTGCTGTTATTCGTGACCACGGTAATGTTCGAATGGTGGCAAAGTTCACGCGCCACAGCCTCGGTCGTGGTGCCGAGATTAAGGATTATCGAACTGTTATCGGGGATTTCCATGGCGCAGGCGCGTCCTATGGACGCTTTCGCATCCGCTCCCATCCGGCGTCGTTCTTCGTAATCGAAATTAACGACGCCTTTCCGGATCACGGCGCCGCCATGCACACGGTCGAGATGGCCCGCATCGGACAGCTCCGACAGATCACGACGGATGGTTTGAAGCGAAACATTGAAATGCTCCGCCAGCGTTTCGACCACGACACGCCCATCGCTGCGCGCAATTTCGAGGATCTCGTTCTGTCGAAAATTAAGCGCCATGCGACCTCCGTTGAATCCCACTGCCACAGCTTCACGCCCGTGTCACGCCATCGCTTCGTGCAATTTGCGAGATCGCGCAAAATCCTGCGAAATTTTAGAAAATCGCCACAAAACGATCAAAAACGAAAAAAACTTTTGACAGAAAGTAACGAATCGCTCACGTTTGTAGGTGCAGCGAAGGAGGATCGTCTGTGCCAGCTTTCGAAAATAACGACCGAGTGACCGATCTCTTCGTGATCGGCGGCGGCATCAACGGGTGCGGTATCGCCCGGGACGCTGCGGGGCGCGGACTATCGGTGACGCTTGCGGAAATGGGCGATCTCGCGCAGGCGACCTCGTCTTCTTCGACCAAATTGTTTCATGGTGGCTTGCGCTATCTCGAGTTCTTCGAATTCAGGCTGGTGCGCGAAGCGTTGCGCGAACGCGAAGTACTCCTGAACGCCATGCCCCATATCAGCTGGCCGATGCGTTTCGTGCTGCCCTATAGCGCCGACATGCGTTTCGAGAGCGACACGCCCACGTCGCGTCTGCTCTCGCGGATCATGCCCTGGATGAAAGGGCGCCGCCCGGCCTGGCTTATTCGGCTGGGCCTTTTTCTTTACGACCATCTTGGCGGGCGCAATCTGCTTCCCGGAACGGAAACTCTCGATCTTTCCGAGGACGAGGCGGGTCGACCGCTGCAAGAGCGGTTCCGTCTCGCCTACGAGTATTCGGATTGCTGGGTTCAGGATGCGCGTCTGGTCGTCTTGAACGCCCGGGATGCCGAGGCGCGCGGCGCCACGATCCTGACCCGTACGAAGGTCGTCGCAGCCGAACGGCGCGACGAGGTTTGGCATGTCACCACCGAAGGCAGGGAAGGGCGTCGCGAACACTACGCCCGCGCGCTGGTGAATGCCGGGGGGCCCTGGGTCGAGAACGTGATCACCAACACGGTGCGGATCAACACGCGGGAGTCGATCCGCTTGGTCCGTGGAAGCCATATCGTCACGCGCAAGCTCTACGACCACGACCGCTGCTATTTTTTCCAGGGCGAAGATGGCCGGATCTGCTTCGCGATCCCCTACGAGCAGGATTTCACGCTTATCGGCACCACCGATCAGGACCATCAGGGGCCGCCGGGCGAAGCCGTGTGCACCGACGCCGAGAAGGATTATCTCTGCGCTTTCGTTTCGAATTATTTCAAGACGCCGGTGACCCGGGACGACATTGTCTGGACCTATTCGGGCGTGCGGCCGCTTTACAATGACGGGGCGTCTTCGGCGACGGCGGCGACGCGCGACTACGTGCTCTCGCTGGACGATCAGGCGGAACTTCCGCTGCTCAACGTGTTCGGTGGAAAGATCACGACTTATCGCCGCTTGGCCGAAGGAGCGATGGCAAAGCTCGCACCCTATTTCCAAGATATGCGCAGCGAATGGACTGCGCGCGCATCCTTGCCGGGCGGAGAGTTCGCGCCGACCGAGACCGATCGAATTCTTGGCGAGCTCATGCGCGAGTACCCGTTCCTGGGCTCAGCCTGGGCGGAGCGGATGCTGCGCCATTATGGGCTCGATGCGCGCGAAATTCTGGGTAATGCGAAGTCGGCGGAGGATCTCGGACAGGATTTTGGCGCGACGCTCCGTGCCTCCGAGGTCGATTGGCTGATGAAGAAGGAATGGGCGCAGACGGCCGAAGATATCGTCTGGCGCCGAACGAAGCTCGGGCTCCGTCTGAGCGCATCCGAGATCGAAAAATTGGCCGAATACATGAAGACACGTCTCGCGGATCCGCAGGCGCGGGTAGCGGAATGAGGGGGCAGGCATGACACTGGAGTTGAAAGGCGTCGAGCGAGTAGTCGATGGGCGGATTCACATCCATCCGACTGACCTCGTCTTGCAGAAAGGCACGATGAACGTGCTTCTCGGGCCGACGCTGGCGGGCAAGACGTCGCTGATGCGGCTTATGGCGGGGCTGGACGAGCCGAGCGCCGGCCGGGTTTTCTGGGAAGGCGAGGACGTTACCGGCGCGCGGGTGCAGGACCGCAAGGTGGCGATGGTCTACCAGCAATTCATCAACTACCCGGCGATGAGTGTCTACGACAACATCGCCTCGCCGCTGCGACTGCAGAAGCGCGAGGCCTCTGAGATCGACCGGCGCGTCCGCGAGACCGCCGAGATGATGAAGCTGACGCCGATGCTCGAGCGCAAACCGCTGGAGCTGTCGGGCGGCCAGCAGCAACGCTGCGCGCTGGCGCGGGCGCTCGTAAAAGGCGCGGGGCTCGTGCTGCTCGACGAACCGCTGGCCAATCTCGACTACAAGCTCCGCGAGGAGTTGCGTGTCGAAATTCCGAAAATCTTCGAAGCTTCCGGCGCGATCTTCGTCTACGCCACGACCGAGCCGGAAGAGGCACTGCTGCTCGGTGGCAATACCGCGACGCTCTGGGAGGGGCGGATCACGCAGTTCGGCCCGACCGCCGAGGTCTACCGCCAGCCGCGCGACCAGATTACGGCGCGGGTCTTCTCGGATCCGCCGATGAATTTCGTCGACGTCGCGCGCGACGGTCACCGTCTCGTTTTCGGCGGAGAGGCGCGCTGGCCGGCCGACGGCGGTTTCGCGCAGCTCGAGGCAGGGCGCTACATCGCCGGCTTCCGGCCCAATCACGTCCACTTGGCGCGCGAGGGCGGGGATGGCAACGCGCTCGAATTCCGCTGCCAGCTGACCGGCACCGAGGTGACGGGATCGGAGACTTATCTGCATCTGCGTCACGGCGACCAGTCCTGGGTCGCCTTGATCCCTGGCGTCTATGACCTCGGCACGGGGGACGAGGTGGTGATCGCGGTCGATACCGACCGGATTTACCTGTTCTCCGAGGATGGATCTCTTGCGGTTCCGGCCGCATATGCGCAGGCGGCTTGAGGGGGAAGACAATGGCACAAATCACTTTGAACAATCTCGCGCATAGTTATCTGCCCGATCCGAGTTCGGAGGATGACTGGGCGCTCAAACCCTTCGATCATATCTGGGACGACGGCGGCGCCTATGCGCTTCTGGGATCCTCGGGCTGCGGAAAATCGACACTTCTCAACATCATCTCGGGGCTGCTGCAACCCTCGCAGGGCCGGATCCTTTTCGACGGAAAGGACGTCACCCACGCAGCGACAGCGGAACGAAATATCGCACAGGTGTTCCAGTTTCCCGTCGTCTACGACACGATGACAGTGCGCGACAACCTTGCCTTTCCCCTGAAAAATCGCGGCATGAGAGCCGATTACATCAAGGCGCGGGTCGACCAGATTGCCGCGATGATCGGGATGGAGGATGTGCTTTCGCGTAAGGCACGCGGCCTGACTGCGGACGCCAAGCAGAAGATCAGCCTCGGGCGCGGCATGGTGCGTGAGGACGTCAATGCGATCCTCTTCGACGAGCCGCTGACCGTTATCGACCCGCATATGAAGTTCGAACTGCGCACGCAGCTGAAAGCGCTGCATCGCGAGTTCGGGCACACGATGATCTACGTCACCCATGACCAGACAGAGGCGCTGACCTTCGCCGATAAGGTGGTGGTGATGTCCGAAGGCCGGGTCGTGCAGATGGGAACGCCGAAAGAATTGTTCGAACGGCCCGCGCATACATTCGTGGGCTACTTCATTGGCTCTCCAGGGATGAATTTCCTCGAGGCCAAGGTGTCGGGGGCGCGGGCCGTCATTGACGGCTACGAGATCCCGCTGGGCGCGGCCTATTCGAATGGGCCATTGGAAGGTCGCGTCCAGCTTGGCATCCGTCCGGAATTCTGTGCGCTCTCCGATGTAGGCGATGGCCTGCCTGTTCAGATCGAGCGCGTCGAAGATGTCGGGCGCCACCGGATCGTCCGGGCCCGGGCTGGCGGGACAGAGCTGAACATCTCCGTGCCGGAGGGCGCGCCTGTGCCCGCAGATTCGAACCGGCTGATCCTCGCACCTGAACAGATCAACATTTACGCCGACAATTGGCGCGTCGCACCGATCGGGGAGGCAAGCTGATGGAAAAGACACAGAATAACCGCGCTTGGTGGCTGGTTCTGCCAGTCCTGTTGCTGGTCGCCTTCTCGGCGGTGATCCCACTGATGACAGTGGTGAATTATTCGGTTCAGGACACGTTCGGAAACAACGTCTTCTTCTGGGCCGGGCTCGAATGGTTCGATGAGATGCTGCATTCGGATCGCATGTGGAACGCGCTCGGGCGGCAGACGATGTTCTCGGCGATCATCCTCGCGATCGAGGTGCCGCTCGGGGTTTTCGTTGCGCTCAACATGCCCAAGCGTGGCGCCTGGGCCTCGTTCTGTCTGGTGACGATGGCACTGCCTCTGCTGATCCCGTTCAACGTGGTCGGTACGATCTGGCAAATCTTCGGGCGCGTGGATATCGGTCTTCTGGGCTATTCGCTCGACGCGCTGGGGATCGACTACAACTACACCGCCAATGTCCGCGATGCCTGGATCACCATCGTCGTGATGGATGTCTGGCACTGGACTTCGCTGGTCGCGCTTCTGGCCTATGCGGGGCTGCAATCCATTCCCGACGCCTATTACCAGGCAGCCAAGATCGATCAGGCGAGCCGCTGGAAGATTTTCCGCTACATTGAACTGCCGAAGATGCAGGGCGTGCTGACCATCGCGATTTTGCTGCGCTTCATGGATAGTTTTAAGATCTACACCGAACCCTTCGTCGTCACCGGCGGCGGACCTGGCAACTCCACCACCTTCCTGTCGATCGATCTTGTGAAGATGGCGCTGGGGCAATTCGACCTCGGTCCCGCTGCGGCCTACTCGCTGATGTATTTCCTCGTGATCCTGCTGGTGAGCTGGGCCTTCTACACGGTGATGACCAATATCGAGAAGTCGGAGGGCAAGTGATGCGACTGAAATCACAACCGATCGTCATGGCGCTTTACCTGCTGTTCCTGATGATCCCAATCTACTGGCTTCTGAACATGAGCCTGAAGACCAACGAAGAGATCCTGTCGAGCTTTTCGCTCTGGCCGCATGATCTGACGTTCGGAAACTACGTCAAGATCTTCACCGATCCGAGCTGGTACATGGGCTATGTCAATTCGCTCATCTACGTGGTCCAGAACACGGTGATTTCGATCACGGTCGCGCTGCCTGCTGCCTACGCATTCTCGCGTTACAACTTCATGGGCGACAAGCATCTGTTTTTCTGGCTGCTCACCAATCGGATGGCGCCGCCCGCGGTCTTCGCCCTGCCGTTCTTTCAGCTCTATTCGTCGATCGGGCTATTCGACACGCATATTGCGGTGGCTTTGGCGCATACGCTGTTCAACGTGCCCCTCGCGGTCTGGATTCTCGAGGGCTTTATGCGCGGGGTTCCGAAGGAGATCGACGAGACCGCCTATATCGACGGCTATTCCTTCGGGCGCTTTTTCATCAAGATCTTCATGCCGCTAATCGCATCCGGCATCGGGGTCGCGGCCTTCTTCTGCTTCATGTTCTCTTGGGTCGAACTGCTGCTATCGCGCACGCTGACCTCGGTCGATGCCAAGCCGATCGGGGCAACCATGACCCGGACCGTTTCCGCTTCGGGGGTGGATTGGGGGCTGCTCGCAGCTGCTGGGGTTCTCACCATCATTCCCGGGGCGCTCGTGATCTATTTCGTGCGCAACTACATCGCCAAGGGCTTCGCCCTGGGCCGCGTCTGAGGAGGTAGCACTATGAGCTGGATGGCATGGACATGGCCGACCGCATTGTTCTTCGCGGTGATTGCGCTCCTCTTGGTGATCTTCACCGTGATCGGTATCAAGCGTCCCGAGACGCCGCGCATCGGCATCCTTCGTATTGAGACGACCCGGGGCGACCGGCTGTTCATCAGCCTGCTCGGGGCGGCTTTCGTCAATCTGATCTGGCTGGGCATGGCGGGAGCGCCGGTCTGGGGCGGGCTGATTCTCAGCTTCGTCTGGGCGGCGGCCGTGTTCCGCTGGGTCTGATCCGAAACAAACAACGCAAACACTCAGGGAGGAGAAACTATGAGACTGCGTTTAACTACCGCGATGGCGCTTGCGCTAATGGTCGCGTCACCAGCCTTGGCCGATATGGAGGCGGGCAAGCAGTTCCTCGATCAGGAAATCGGCGACATGACGACACTGTCGCAAGCCGATGCCGAAAAGGAACTGCAATGGTTCGTCGACGCGGCGAAGCCGTATCAGGGCATGGAGATCCACGTGGTCTCGGAATCGCTCACGACCCACGCCTACGAGTCGAAAACGCTCGCGCCGTGGTTCGAGAAGATCACCGGTATCAAGGTGATCCATGACGTGATTCAGGAAGGTGACGTCGTCGAGAAGATTCAGACCCAGATGCAGACGGGCGAGAATATCTACGACGCCTATGTCAACGACTCTGACTTTATCGGGACGCATTGGCGCTATGGTCAGGTCCGCGATCTGACCGACTGGATGGCGGGCGACGGTAAGGCGGTCACCGACCCCTATTTCGACCTCGAGGATTTCATCGGCCTGAGCTTCACCACCGGGCCGGACGGCAAGCTCTATCAGCTTCCCGACCAGCAATTCGCGAACCTCTACTGGTTCCGCTACGACTGGTTCAACGATGAAAAGACCAAGGCCGACTTCAAGGCTGAATACGGTTATGATCTCGGCGTGCCGGTAAACTGGTCGGCATACGAGGATATCGCCAAGTTCTTCACTGGGCGCGACATGTCCTATATTGGCGGTCCGAAGAAGGTCTATGGCAACATGGACTACGGCAAGAAGGACCCGTCGCTTGGCTGGCGCTTCACCGATGCGTGGCTCTCGATGGCCGGCGAAGGCGACAAGGGTCTGCCGAACGGCAAGCCGGTTGACGAATGGGGTATCCGGGTCAACGACAAGGATCAGCCGGTTGGCTCCTGTGTCGACCGCGGTGGTGCGACCAACGGCCCTGCAGCGGTCTATGCGGTGCAGAAGTATATCGATTGGCTGAAGAACTATGCTCCGCCGTCTGCCGAGGGCATGACCTTCTCCGAGGCTGGACCGGTTCCGGCGCAGGGCGAGGTTGCCCAGCAGGCCTTCTGGTATACCGCCTTCACCGCCGACATGGTGAAGAAGGGTCTGCCTGTCGTGAACGAGGATGGTACGCCGAAGTGGCGCATGGCACCGTCGCCGCATGGCGCTTACTGGGAGAAGGGCATGAAGCTCGGCTACCAGGACGTGGGTTCGTGGACGCTGATGAAATCCACTCCGCTCGAGCGGGCACAGGCCGCGTGGCTCTATGCTCAGTTCGTGACGTCGAAACTCGTCGACGTGAAGAAGAGCCAAGTGGGTCTGACCTTCATTCGTGAAAGCACGATCCAGGACAAGAGCTTCACCGATCGCGCGCCCGATCTGGGCGGTCTGATCGAATTCTACCGCTCGCCCGCTCGCGTTCAGTGGACGCCCACGGGCACCAACGTGCCGGATTATCCGAAACTGGCGCAGCTGTGGTGGCAGAATATCGGAGATGCGTCTTCGGGTGCGAAAACCGTCCAGGAAGCCATGGACTCGCTCTGCGAAGCTCAGGAAAAGGTGCTTGAGCGTCTCGAGCGTGCGGGTGTCCAAGGCGACAAGGGGCCGAAAATGGCTGACAAGCACGATCTCGAATGGTGGCATAAGTATTCGGTCGACAATGGCTCGCAGTCGCCCAAGCTTAAGCTGGACAACGAGAGCGAAAAGCCGATCACGGTCGATTACGACGAGCTTGTGAAAAGCTGGAATGAATAATGAATAGCTGAAACAAGACGAGGCGGTGCTACGGCATCGCCTTGATCTCTTTCTCGCCATGCCTTGGCTGCACGGGGCATCGCCGGACAGAGAACGGTAGGATTCATGGCGAGCTATATTCTGGCAATCGACCAAGGCACCACGTCTTCGCGCGCGATCGTCTTTGACGCTGCGCTGCGCCCGGTGGCGAGCGCGCAGCAGGAATTCACGCAGCACTTCCCGCATTCCGGCTGGGTCGAGCATGATGCCGAGGAAATCTGGGACAGCGTGCTGGCGACCGTGCGCGGTGCGATCGAGAAGGCCGGGATTTCGGCCTCCGACATTTCCGGCATCGGCATCACCAACCAGCGCGAGACGACGCTGGTCTGGGATCGCGAGAGCGGCAAGCCGATCCACAACGCCATCGTCTGGCAGGACCGCCGAACCGCCGAATTTTGCCGCGAGCTGCGCGAGGACGGGTTCGAGGAGACCGTAACTGCGCGCACCGGGCTGATCGTCGATCCCTATTTCTCTGCCACGAAACTGCGCTGGCTGCTGGAAAATGTCGACGGCGCGCGCGAGAAGGCCGAGGCGGGCAAGCTCGCCTTCGGGACCATCGACAGCTGGTTGATCTGGAAACTGACGGGCGGCGCGTCGCATGTGACGGATGCCACCAATGCCGCGCGCACGATGCTCTACGATATCGCCAAGGGCCGCTGGTCGACGACCATCGCGGCCAAGCTCGGCGTGCCGATGGAGATGCTCCCCGAGGTCAAGGATTGCGCCGCCGAGTTTGGCGTCACGCAGTCCGACCTGTTCGGTGCGGACATCCCGATCCTCGGCGTCGCGGGCGACCAGCAGGCGGCGACCGTGGGGCAGGCCTGCTTCAAGCCGGGGATGCTGAAATCGACTTATGGCACCGGATGCTTTGCACTGCTCAATACCGGCGATCAGATGGTGCGCTCGGAGAACCGCCTGCTGACGACCATCGCCTATCAGCTCGACGGGAAGGTCACCTACGCGCTCGAAGGCTCGATCTTCGTCGCCGGGGCCGTGGTGCAATGGCTGCGCGATGGGCTGAAGATCATCGAGGCCGCCGATCAGACCCAGGCGCTGGCCGAGCAGTCCGACCCCGAGCAAGACGTCATCATCGTGCCCGCCTTCACCGGCCTCGGCGCGCCTTACTGGAACCCTGACTGCCGCGGCGCGGTCTTCGGCCTGACCCGCAGCTCCGGCCCGGCCGAGTTCGCGCGCGCGGCGCTGGAATCGGTCGGCTTCCAGACCCGCGATCTGCTGGAGGCAATGCAGGCCGACTGGTCCGATGACGCCCGCCCGACCCTGCGCGTCGATGGCGGGATGACGGCCTCGGACTGTGCGATGCAGTTCCTGTCCGACATCCTCGGCGCGCCGGTGGACCGGCCCGAAGTGTTGGAAACAACGGCGCTCGGCGCGGCATGGCTCGCGGGCTACAAGGCGGGGATTTATCCCGAGCCGGAAGAGTTCGCGAAGGGCTGGGCGCTCGATCGCAACTTCGCCCCCGCGATGGACGAGGCCAAACGCGAAGCCCGGTATGCAGAATGGAAACGCGCCGTCGAGGCCACTATCGCGGCGGTGGGTCCAGTATGATGGAGTTTTCGTTGCGCTTTCCCGGCCGTATTCTTTTCGGGCGCGACGAGCGGCATGCGAGCGCCGATCTGATCGCGCGCTATGGGGCGCGTGTAGCGCTCGTGCGCGGACGCTCGGTCGATTGGGCCGACACGCTGGAAGATGCTCTGCGCGAAGCGGGCCGAACGGTCGAGGTGATAATCAGTCGCGGAGAGCCGAGCTATCCCGATCTACGTGATGCGCTCGAGCGGCTGCGCGAGATGCGCCCCGATTGCGTCGTGGCGGTCGGGGGCGGTGCGGTGCTCGATCTGGGCAAGGCCTTGGCGGCTCTGATCCCTGCCGCGAGCGATCCGATCGTGCATTTTGAACTGGTCGGGGAGGGGTGCCCGCTGAACGCGCCGCCGCAGCCGTTCATTGCGATCCCTACCACTGCCGGCACCGGGGCGGAGGCCACCCGCAATGCGGTGATCCAGTTCCCCGAACACCGCCGGAAGGTCAGCCTGCGCGACGACCGGATGATGGCCTCGCTCGCGATCGTCGATCCGGCGCTGACCGATCGCTGCCCGCGCGCGGTTACGCTGGCCTCGGGGCTGGACGCGCTGACGCAGGTGATTGAGCCCTATCTCTGCAGCCGCGCGAATATACTGACCGACACGCTGTGTCGTGATGCGATCCCGCGGGCGATCCATGCGCTTGTCCAGCTGATGGCGGAGGAGAGCACGAATGCACGAGACGACATGGCGCGGGCGAGCCTGTTCGGCGGTATGGCGTTGGGCAATGCAGGCCTTGGCGCGGTGCATGGTTTCGCTGGCGTGATTGGGGGGCAAAGCGGGGCGGCGCATGGCGCGATCTGCGGACGGCTCCTGCCAGGGGTACTACAGGCGAACCGTGCCGCCGTGGCGAGCGATGCCGCGATGGTTGCGCGCTTTGACGAGGTTGCAGACTGGCTGGGCGAGGGGCTGGCCGTTGCGTGGACCGACGCTTTCACGGCGCTGGAACGGCAGATCGACGAATGGGGGCTGCCACGGCTTGGCGCGATGGGCGTCGACTCCGATGAGATCGAGGAGATTGCGCGGCTGTCGAAGTCCAGCTCCTCCATGGCCGCGAACCCTGTGACACTGGGCGAAGATGTTCTGTGCGACATTCTGCGCGCCGCGTTCTGAGCGACCTCAGGTGCGTATGACAAATCCCCGTGCGATGTGATTGCGCACGAACCAGATCATCGCGACGCCCGGGATCAGCGAGACCACCGTCATCGCCATTACCAGACCGATATCCGTTTGAAAGCCGAACAGCGCGCTGATCGCCATGGTGATCGGTTTGCCGGCGGTGACCGTCAGAATGCGCGCGAAGACCACCTCCACCCAGGAGAAGATGAAGCAGAAGAAGACGGTCACGCCGATCCCGGGCGCGATCACCGGGATCAGCTTGCCGAGGAAAAAATGCGGGAAGGAATGGCCGTCGAGGAAGCAGGTTTCGTCGAATTCGCGCGGCACGGCTGCGATGAAGCTTTCGAGGATCCAGATCGCGATCGGCAGGTTGAACACGCAATGCACCAGCGCGATCCCGACCGGGCTGTTCACCAGCCCGACATGGGCGAAGAGAATGAAGATCGGGAGCGATAGCACGACGGGTGGCGTCAGCCTGAAGGCGATCAGCGCGAAGAGGATGTGGCGATCGCCGGTAAAGCGGAAGCGCGCAATCGCATAGGCGGCGGGCAGTCCGGCCGCGAGGCAGAGCGTCACGTTGAGCAGAACATAGACAAGCGAGTTCCAGATCGCATCGCGCAGGTCGGGGCGTGCGAAGACGGTGGCATAGTTGATCAGCGTCGCCTGTCCCTCGCGATATCCCTCGCGCGGCAGCGTCAGCGTGAAGCTCAACAGCACCATTTGAACGAACGGCAGCAGGATGAAGAGGGCCAGAGCTGCGAAGGCGAGGCCGCGCGCAATTGATGGGCGCATTCGCGTCATCTTCATCGGGTCGCCTCCGGCGAGGTGCTACGTCCGGCCCGAATGCGGATGAATGCCCAGGCGACGCTCAGCACGATCAGGAAATCGAGCATCGCACGCGCGGCGGCGCGGC
Organism: Thioclava sp. PTB-PU3-1; assembly: GCF_055666785.1. NCBI lineage: Bacteria > Pseudomonadati > Pseudomonadota > Alphaproteobacteria > Rhodobacterales > Paracoccaceae > Thioclava > Thioclava sp. PTB-PU3-1. Next base: position 18,215 of record NZ_JBVNVL010000002.1, read on the forward strand.
CATAGGTGAAGCTGCGAATGTCTTCTCCCAGTTCGAGCGAGATGAAAGTCGTCGCACCCTGCGGTCCGCCTGCGTTAATCGTGAAAGCCTCCGTGTAGATCATAAAGCTGTCGACGAAACGTAGCAGCAATACGATCGACAGCGCCCCGGCGATCCGCGGCAATTCGATATGGCGGAATACCGCGAGCCGGGATGCTCCGTCGATCGCCGCTGCCTGTCGATAGGAGGCCGGGATCGCCGACAGCGACGCGTAGGAGAGGATCACGACGAGGCCCAACCAGTGCCACGTATCCGCCGCGACGATGAGGATCCAAGTATGCAGCGCGGTGAACTTATAGTCGAAGCCAATACCCGCTGCGGCGATCGCCTTGCCGAGGAGCCCGATCTCCGGATCGATCAGCGTGAGCCACATACCCGCGATCATGTTCCACGGAACAACGAGGGGCAGGGCGAGCATCATCAGCACCGGCACCGCCCAGTGACCGATCCGCAGCATCAAGAGAGCGATCCAGATCCCCAGCGGCACCTGAATCGACAACACGATGGCCGAAAACAATGCGCTTCGCCCGAGGCTCGCCCAAAAGCTCGGATCGCGGATGATCTCGAGATACCATTGCGGCCCGACCCAAAGTGCCGTGTCGAGGGTGAAGATGTCGTGAAATGAGTAATTGAAAACGGCGACCAGAGGCAGAACTGCGACAAACCCCATTATGAGAAGCGCAGGTATCATCAGTAGCCACGCGCGGTTCGAATGTGGTTTGATCATCGCAGTGCCCTCCCCGAAGCAACCACCTTGTCGAGGAAATCGAACGGGGTGGTCTATGGAATGTCAAGGATAGTAACGATTTAGGCGGAGATGCGCGGGATTGGCGGATGGTGCGCGGGTCACTGTTTCGGGTGCTGACGCATCGTTCGGCCATAAACGGTGACGCACGATGAGCGCAGCGAATAAGCGCTTCCCCCCTTCGGCGACGCCCCCCCTTACCTACTGGCGGCTCTCCGAAGCATTGTATGGGCCTTGGGGCGTCACTCGTGCTCTCAGGCGAGAGCCGCTGTTTCATAATCAGGCTTATGGGTCGTTGGTTAGTGAAAGATGCGAAATACGGTTCGCGAATTTGCAGTTACCGACAAGAAGGAGATTTGTCTGTAACGCGATCAGGTTCGCTGCTGGCGCATCATTTTTCGATGGGGTGCAGTCATCCAAAGTGAGCGCTTGCCTCTAATCGACTTTGCGTTCTAAGCGGTGATAGCGTGTTTTCGTTTCGTGAATGTGCATGTGACAGGATACATGCTCGAGCCCATAGCAAAGAGGTCGAGTCACATGAGCCGAGAGAGCAAGTTTCTCGCGCGAATACTGCGCCACGCGCCGGAAGACATTGGTGTGACGCTCGATGCTGAGGGGTGGGTGCGCATCGATCTATTGCTTCGTGCGATGAAAAAGGCGGGTCGCGGCATGACCCGCGCGCAACTCGAAGATCTCGTCGAGACGAATGACAAGCGTCGTTTCACGATTCGAAAAGACATGATCCGCGCTGCCCAAGGTCACTCGATTTCCGTCGATCTTGGTTTGCAGCCGCTTTTGCCGCCGGAGTTTCTATATCACGGCACCGCATCTCAAAGCCTGGATGCGATCTTTGCATCCGGGCTGCTTCCCGGGGGGCGTCGACAAGTGCATTTGTCGGCCGATCCGTCGACGGCAGCTGGCGTCGGTAAAAGGCACGGAAAGCCGACGGTCCTTCAAGTCGAAGCTGTCAGAATGCACGGTGATGGCTACGTGTTCTGCCGTGCCGATAACGGGGTATGGCTAACCGACAATGTGCCGCCGGAGTATCTCGGTTTTGGCGTTCGAAGGGCTCTGTTGCACAAATCCCGTGAAGGGATTCATGTTGTGAATCCAGCGTGGTAGCTGGCCAGCATGAGCAGACCGACGCCCCCGACCTACAAGACCAGGAACTGGCCATCCTACAATGAAGCGCTCAAGCGCGTCGCGTCGCGACCTCACTGACGATCTGGTTCGACCCCGAGATGAGCTGGGAGGCCGCGCCGACCGGCAGGCGCGGTCGCCAGCAGAGCTATAGCGACGCCGCGATTCAGACCTGCCTTTCGATGAAGGTGTTGTTCGGTATGGCTCTGCGACAGACGACCGGGTTCGTCGAGAGCTTGTTGCGCTTGGTCGGCCTTGAATGGGCGGTGCCCGACTTCAGCACGCTGTCTCGTCGCCAGAAGACGCTTGCCGTGAACATTCCGTATCGCGGCTCCAAGGGGCCGTTACACCTTCTTGTCGACAGCACAGGGATCAAGGTTGAGGGTGAAGGCGAATGGCACGCGCGCAAACATCGCGGCCCAAAGCGGCGTGTCTGGCGTAAGCTCCATCTCGGGGTCGACGAGCAAACATTGGAGGTTCGTGCCGTGGAGATCACGGGAAGCAACATCGGAGATGCTCCGGTTCTGCCCGACCTGCTCGACCAAATCCCCGAGGATGAAGAGATCGGCAGCGTCACGGCAGACGGTGCCTACGACACCCGCAAATGCCATGACGTCATCGCCGAGCGTGGCGCTCATGCCGTCATCCCGCCTCGCCGGAATGCGAAGCCTTGGAAGACCGCCACCGCTGGCGCTATCGCACGCAACGAAACTCTGCGGGCATCTAAGTATCTGGGCCGCGCCCTGTGGCGACGATGGAGCGGATACCACCGCCGGAGCCGCGTCGAAACCAAGATGCACTGCGTGAAACTTCTGGGTCAGCGCCTCATGGCGCGGGACTTCGATCGCCAGATCGCGGAACTTCAGGTCCGCATCGCCATCATGAACGGTTACACCGCGCTCGGCATACCCGTCACGGAAGCTGTGGGATAAGTCCGTCCGGGGAAAGGAGAACCTCGGCCATCAAACGATTTGTGCAACAGAGCCGATCGACCCGCGCGATCTGTCGATCTGTGACTGGAGGCTGCGATTGTGTGCTGCCTTGTTGTAGCGCGTTCCCGAGAGATGGTCTGCGAGCATGGCGAAGTATTCCGCTACGATCGCGGCGTTTTCCGCCTCACTCCAATCCTCGCCTGCCATGGCGCCAGGCTACGGGCGGGCATTTGAAATGTCAGCCGGGGAAACAGATTCTTTATCGGTTCTGTAAACCGACCTGTAAACCAGTACCCCGACTTTCGGCTAAGTAGTGGAGGCGAGTACCGGAATCGAACCGGTGTACACGGATTTGCAATCCGCTGCGTCACCACTCCGCCAACTCGCCGCCGTGGTGTTGGCGTCAGATACGGTATCGCAAGCGCCCGCGCAAGAGGTGAGTTGTGCCTTTGGCGCATTGTGCGCAGGCGACGTCGGCTCTGAGCGCAAGAGCAGGTCCGAAGGCCCTCTCGCATAACTTGCTCAGACCCTGCTTCTGTGGCAAAACCGGCCACAAGGGTTTGCTACCGAAGAGTTCTCGACATGCAAGATTTCGCTACGCGCCGCACCATGATGGTCGACACGCAGGTCCGTCCCAGCGATGTGACCAAATTCCCGATCATCGCGGCGATGCTGCATGTGCCGCGCGAGCAATTCGTGCCCGCGGCCAAGCGCGAAGCCGCCTATATCGGTGAAAATCTCGAACTGGCGCCGGGCCGCGTCCTGCTGGAACCACGCAATTTCGCGAAGATGCTCGATGCGCTCGACATCCAGCCCGATGATCTGGTGCTCGATGTGGGCGCGGGGCTCGGCTATTCCTCCGCCGTGATCGCGCGGATGGCCGAGGCGGTCGTCGCGCTCGAAGATGAGGACATGGCATCGCAGGCAGAGGCTGCGCTGGCAGAGGCGGGGGCCGACAATGTCGCCGTCGTCACCGGCGCGCTGACAGAGGGCGCAGTACAGCACGGCCCCTATGACGCGATCCTCATCGAAGGGGCGGTCGAAACCATTCCCGCGGCGCTGATCGAGCAACTCAAAGAAGGCGGCCGGATCACCGCAATTTTCATGGAAGGCGCCCTCGGGGTCGCCCGGATCGGTTACAAGATCGACGGTGCGATGAGCTGGCGCGATCTTTTCAATGGCACCGCACCTGTCCTCCAGGGGTTCGTGAAGCCGCGTGAATTCGTGCTCTGAGGAGCACATCGAATCGGCTAGCTGTTTTGCAGGATATGCAATCGGGCGCTGAGCCGATAGAATTTGAAGTAATCGCGCCCGGCGGCAGAGGGACAACACCTGCATCTGCGGCGATACAGGAAACGAGGGACATTCGATGCTGCGTAAGACTCTGACTATGACCGCTTTGGTCGCGGCTACCGCATTTGGGCCGGTCGCGGCAGGGGCGGAGACGCTCGCCGATGCGCTGGTCTCTGCATATCGCAATTCGAACCTGCTGGAGCAGAACCGGGCCGCGCTGCGGGCTGCCGATGAAGACGTCGCTCAGGCGGTCGCGAATCTGCGCCCGGTCCTGCAGTGGACCGCGAGCTACGATTACCTGAATTCCGACGCCACGGGGGCGATCTCGCAGAGCGCCTCGACCTCGCTCGGTGCGTCGATGACGCTGTTCGATTTCGGTCGCAACAAGATCAATGTCTCGATGAAGAAAGAGACCGTGCTGGCCACCCGTGAGGGTCTGCGCTCGGTCGAGCAAAACGTGCTGTTGTCGGCGATCCAGGCCTATTCGGACGTGAAATCGGCCTCCGAGCAGGTCGCGATCAACCAGAATTCGGCGCGCGTCCTGAACGAAGAACTCAAGGCCTCGAACGACCGTTTCGAAGTGGGTGAAGTCACGAAGACCGACGTGTCGCTCGCACAGGCGCAGCTCGCGTCCGCCCGCGCCTCGCTGGCTGCGGCACAGGGGAACCTGCGCTCGGCACGCGAAGCCTACAAGGCGGCCACTGGCCATTACCCCAGCAACCTCGCGGCCTTCCCGAAGCGTCCGTCGCTTCCGGGCTCGCTAGATGCGGCGCGCGACATCGCGCTGCGCACCCATCCGAGCATCAAGCAACTGCAGCACACCGTCGCGGTCTATGACCTCGGCGTGGATTACGCCCGCGCCAATCGCCTGCCGAAAATCACCGGTTCGCTTGGCCTGCGCCAGCAAGAGCAGGGCGTGCAGACGCAATCCGCCGGGATCGAGCTGAACCAGACGCTCTATTCGGGTGGCGCGCTTCTTTCGGCGCAGCGTCAGGCCGTGGCGAACGATCAATCGGCCCGCGCGCAGCTGAGCCAGGCCGGGGTGACGGTCTCGCAAAACGTGGCCAACGCCTGGGCGGCGATCGACATCGCGAAGGCGCAGATTTCGGCTTACGACCAGCAGATCACCGCAGCCCGGACCGCCTATCAGGGCGTCAAGGAAGAGGCGCTTCTGGGCGCGCGCACCACGCTCGACGTGCTTTCGGCTGAACAGGACCTGCTGGATGCGCAGGCGGGCCGGATCGACGCTGCGGCCACTCTGCAGGTAGCTTATTATCAACTTTTGTCCGCTATGGGTCTGTTGACGGTAGAAAACCTGAAGCTTGGAATTCCGACCTATGATCCCGCGGCCTATTACAACTCGGTCCGCACCGCGCCCCTCACGCTCAGCCCGCAGGGCAAGCGTCTGGATCGTGTGCTCAAGGCCATCGGCCAGTAACGACCGAACGGTGTTCGGCGGGCTTTCGGGCCCGCCTGCCGCGCCGCTGTGGCGCAGGCATCGCAGCCTCCGGGTGTCCCTCGCAGTTTCGGATCCGTCACGGCTGGACAGGCGCGCGTGCGCGCGGCAGGATGGAGAGATCATGGCTGATACCCGACCCAGACCCGAAATCGAAGATGTGCTGGCATCGATCCGGCGACTGGTGTCGCAGGACAGCCCGCGTGTGGCCGAGAGCTATCCGACTTCGAAAGGGGAGGGCTCGACGCCCGATCCGCTGGTTTTGACGCCCGCACATCTCGTGTCGGACACTCATGCGGGGTCGAAAGGCGATATCCACGATCTCGAATGGTCCGCGCCGGGTGTTTCGCCGGAAGAAGAGGCCGAGGCGGCGCAGGATGACGCGGCCGATCTGTCGGAGGCGCCCACCGAGTCGGTGGAGCCTGCACCGCTGTCCGAGGCGCGTCGCAAGCCGCAGAATTTTGAACCCGAATTCGATGATGCAGAGGCCGAGCCCTGGCCGTCGGAGGCGGAACTGCCGCAGAGCAGCTTTGACGACGAGCTCAAGCGGCTGGAGGGCTCGCTCGCCCAGCTCGAGGCGGAAGTGGCGCGCGATGGTGCCGATTACGAATCCGAGACGGGCGACGCGTTCGAACCGGCAGGCACCGCGCCGCTGACCGAATTGCCCGAAAGTTTTACGCCGGTTTGGGATCAGGGCTCCGATCCGGAGCAGACCTTCACCAGCGCAGAGTGGGAGGACGTGGCCGGCTTTGTCGCGCCCCAAGTGCCGGAAGCCGACGAGGCGGACGGTGACGCGGATATCGCCAGCGAGACGCTTGAAAGCGCCGAGGATGATCCTCTGGCGGGGCTCGAATTCGATGACGCCGCTCCCGCAGAGGCCGAGCCGGAAGACATCAGCATCGACGATGAGGCCTTCGCGACCGAGGCCGTGATCGGCTTCGACGTGCCGCCGGGGGCCGAGGCTGAGCCTGAGTCGCTGCAGGACGCCACCGCAGCGCAGGATTGGGAAGATCTCACGCCGGAGATGGACGGCGCTGACAGTGCTCCCAACTTCGTGCAGGCTAGCGAGCATGCGGCTGATACGCCGCCGCGTCGCCTGCATCTCAGCGATGCCGGGGCGCGTGCCCCGGAGCCGGAGTCGCGGACGTCCAGCTATGCGGAGCTTCGTGCGTCGCTCGAAGAGGATTTCGAGGCGGATGAGATCGCCGCGCTCGAGGCCGAGCTTGCGTCCACATCGGACCAGCCCGATGCCGCCTTGCATCCGCTGGCGCAATCGATGACCGAGACCCAGCTTCGGCACCTCGTGTCGTCGCTGCTGCGCGAAGAGCTTCAAGGCGCGCTCGGTGCGAAGATCACGCGCAACCTGCGCAAGATGGTGCGTCGCGAAGTGCAGCGCGCTCTGATGAGCCGCGATCTGGACTGAGTGGAGATGCTCGGGCAGGGACGCCCGAGAGCGACTTAGCCCTGCTCTGCGCGGCCAGCAAAGCGTGCATCGACCGGGAAGCTCATGCCACCGACAAGGCACGCAAGACGTCCCCTTAGATCATCGCGAAAACACACCCAAGAAATTCAAAACGGCGCGCCCTGTGGGGCGCGCCGTTTTGTGTATCCAACTGTCGCCGTGGCGCCTGACAGGATCAGGCGGCTTCGGCCTCGTGCTCGTCCGAAATCGCGGCGAGACGGCGTTCGCTTTCTTCGCGCGACAGGGCGACCGACGTGCGGACACCTTTGCCGACGAATTCCATCAAACCCCGGACGACGCGCTCGTTCGGATCGATGCCGGCGCAGGACAGAACTTCACGACCATCGCGCGAGCGTGCCCAGCGGGCGATCTGCTCGGGACCGTTGCCGTATTTCTTGTCGTCTGCAATCGCATCATCCAGCGCCGCGAGAACCACAGCGGCGAACAGTTTGCGGGCTCGTTGGCCCTGCTCGTAATTGAAGGCCGAGCCGTCAACGAAATCGCGCATTCTTCCGTCCTTTGTTATTGCTCTTGCGTTTCCTGGCGTGAGGGCCATCTAGGCCGTTCGGCCCCCGATTCGATATGCCTTGGGTCACATGGCAGGTATGCGTTTGACGCATATCACCTTTGCCGCTCACCAAAAGCTAGGCCCCTCACAAGGGATCGCAATGCACGCGAAGTAAGCGTGTGCCGCTGGAATTCAAGGCCGGCTATTTGCGAAGCGCGAACGCACAAAGGCCTAGATTGTCTTCTAAGTGATTGAAATTGTGCTCTATTGATAGTCTTCAGATCGCGTGAATTCGTTCGTATTGCGAAGGATTTCTTGCGGTCGTTTCCTCCGCGTCACGATGTTCCGTAAAACGCATGGATGGGGCTTGCGCTTTCTGAAACATTTGATCCTCGCTGGTCATAAATAAGTGACCACCGCGTCACCCGCCGACATCTCGCCCGATGCGCGCCCGAGGCGCAGATAGGCGATCGCGCGATCGCCCGAACGGGTGAAAAGACGCCCGACGCTGCGCCCGTCGGAGGTGATCTCGGTTCCCGGCTCTGCAGGGCCTTTGACATCGACCGTGACGAAGCCTTTGCGCAGCTCGGTCTTGTGCTTCATCCGCGCGGTGACTTCCTGGCCGACATAGCAGCCTTTGCGGAAATCGACGCCGTCCAGCCGATCGAACCCGGCCTCGAGGATGAACGTGTCGGGGGTCAGCTCGATACCGGTCTCAGGGATGCAATGCGCAACGCGGATCGCGTCCCAATCGGTGCCGTCATCGCCCGCTTCGTCCCCGTAGAGCCGCCAGCCCATGTCGGGATGGCGCGGATCGGCCAGCGCGCCCTCGGGCGCAGGCCCGGTGCCGCGATAGACCTTCAGATCGGAGGGGGCGATCGCGACATCGGCCCGCAGCTTGTACATGCCCAGACGCTTGATGGTCGCCTCGGCGATGCTCTCGTCGATATCGAGCACGATCGCCTCGCCGCGCGCCAGCAGGAAGAAATCGGCAAGGTATTTGCCCTGTGGCGTCAGCAGGGCGGTATAGACCAGCCCGTCTTTCACGTGGCTCACGTCGTTCGTCACCAGCCCTTGCAGGAAGTGCTCGCGATCCGCACCGGTGATCTCGTAGAGAATGCGCTCGGCCATGGAGGTCTCCTTTCCCCGCCCATGTAGGCAGCCGGAGCGGGAATGCCAACTCAATCGAGAAGCTGCATCCGGCACAGCCCTGCATAGGGCCCGTTCTTGGCCAGCAGCTCGTCATGCGTGCCCTGTTCCACGACCTGACCTTCGACCACCACCACGATCTTGTCGGCATTGCGCACGGTCGACAGGCGGTGGGCGATGACCAGCGTCGTGCGGCCTTGGCTCAGGTCCTCCAGTGCCTGCGCGACCTTGGCCTCGGAGACAGTGTCGAGCGCGGAGGTCGCCTCGTCGAGCAGCAGGATCGGCGCGTCGCGCAGCACGGCGCGCGCGATGGCGACCCGTTGGCGTTGCCCGCCCGAGAGCGCCGAGCCGCGCGGGCCAGCGCCGGTATTGATGCCGTTTTGCAGAAGGTCGGTGAATTCGGTCACATGGGCCGCTTCGAGCGCGGTCTGGATATGGTCAGGGTCGACCTCCTGCTGCCCGAGCAGAACGTTTTCGCGGATCGTCTCGTCGAACAGCGCGGAATCCTGCGACACCGTCGAGAAATGCTGGCGCAGTTCGGCAAGGCCGAGAGCGTTCAGCGGCGTGCCGCCCAGCGTGATGCTCCCGCTATCGGGATCGACGAGCCGGGTCAGCAGGTTGAACACGGTGGTCTTGCCCGCGCCCGAGGGGCCGACAAGCGCGGTGGTCTGGCCGGGCTCCGCCACGAAGCTGAGGCCGCGCAGGACGTGCTTGTCGCCGTAATGCAGGTGCACGTCGTCGAACTCGATCCGCGTGGTCTCGGGCAGGGCGGCAGGCTGCGCGGGCGAGGTAATCGCGGGTTGGGTGTCGAACAGGCGATAGATCCGCTCAAGGCTCGCCGCCGCCGTTTGCCATGCGCCTGCCGAATTCGCGAGGCGGCGCAGCGGCTGGAAGGCCAGCGCCATCGCGGTGAAGAAGGACATGAAATCGCCGACAGAGCGCTCGCCCTCCAGAATTTGCTGGCCGCCGAGGATCAGCACCACGAAGAAGCCTAGCCCGGTGATGATGTCGATCATCGCGGGCACGAGGCCGGAGATGAAGGTGGTCTTGATCTGGGCGATGCGGACTTCGTTCACCAGACGGGAGAAACGCCCCGCCTGATATTCCTCGATCCCGTTGAGCTTCACGGCGGCGATGCCATGGAAAACTTCGTCGAGCCGGGTCGCGCGTTCGGAAGAGCTTTCGCGCATCTGGCGTGTCTTGCGGCGGATATAGCGTTGCGCCATCGCGACCGGCAGGATCAGGAGCGGTGCGCCGATCACGGCCCCCAGCGTCCAGCCGGGATCGATGGCAACCGCGACGCCGAACAGCGAAATCAGAGAGACCGCGTCGCGCCCGGTGCTGGAGATGAAGATCTTCCACACGTTCTGCACGGCGGAGGTGTCGCCCTGTACGCGTTCGATCAGCGCGCCGGGCGGGTTGGCCTGATAGAAATGCTGGTCGAGCCGCAGCATGTGCCGGAACAGGTCGATCTGCATATCGCTAGAGGTGCGCAGCGAGACGCTCGTCATCACCGTGCGCGAGGCCACCGAGGTCACGGCGCGGATCAGGAACAGCCCGAAGATCGCGGCGCCGACCCACCAGATCAGATCGCTTTCGCCTTGCACGAAGACCTTGTCGAAGAGCGGCTTGAGCATCCAGCTCAGCGCGCCCAGCGTCGAGCCTTCGATCATAAGAAGCACCATCGACACGCCGATCATTGGCCAGTGCTTGAGCAGATAATCGCGCCACATCCGGCCCGCGAGGTGTTTCGACGTGTAAGGATTTGCAGTCTTGGCCACGAGGCACCATGCGATAGGCGCGCCATTCGGCACGCGGTTAAGCCCGTGAATTACCGCGAGATAGGGGGCACGTGCAAGCCGGGCGCGAGATTGACGCGGCGGGCGGGCGGGATTACCGATTATCCGTTGTGCCAGACGGAGATACCCGATGAGCCTTGCCCAAGGTCGCCCCTACCTCGCCATTCCCGGCCCCTCGACGATGCCTGACCGTGTTCTGGCCGCGATGCATCGTCCCGCGCCCAATATCTACGAAGGCGAGATCGAGGAGATCGCGGCGCGGGTCGCGGCGAACCTGCGTCGGGTGGCGATGTCCTCGTCCCATGTCGCGATCTATATCGCCAACGGGCACGGCGCTTGGGAGGCGTCGATCTCCAACGTGTTCTCGCGCGGCGACAAGGCGCTGAGCCTCGTGACCGGGCGCTTCGGCAATATCTGGGCGCGCAACGCGGCCACGATGGGCGTGGACGTTCAGCGGCTGGAATTCGGCATCAAGGCCCCCGCCGATCCTGCAAAGGTCGAAGAGGCGCTGCGGGCCGACAAGACCCACGAGATCAAGGCCGTGCTGCTCACCCATGTCGATACCGCGACCTCGGTGGTCAACGACGTGCCGGCGATCCGCGCGGCGATCGACGCGGCGGGTCACCCGGCGCTCTTGATGGTCGATTGCATCGCCTCTCTGGGATGCGACGAGTTCCGGATGGACGATTGGGGCGTCGACGTGATGGTCGCCGCCAGCCAGAAGGGCCTGATGGTGCCGCCCGGTCTGGGCTTCGTGTGGTTCTCCGACAAGGCGCTGGCCGCGAGCCGCGAGGCCGATCTGGTCACGCCCTATTGGGACTGGCAGCCGCGCGCCTTCCCCGAGATGGTCTATCAGTATTTCGGGGGCACCTCGCCGACGCATCACCTCTTCGGCCTGGATGAATCGCTAAAGATGATTCTGGAGGAAGAGGGGCTGACCCATATCTGGGCGCGTCACGCGACGCTCGCCTCCGCTGTCTGGGCGGCTTTCGAGACGTGGGGACAGGAGGGCGATATCGCGCTCAATATCGCGAACCCGGCCCATCGCGCCCATTCGGTGACTGCGGCGCGGATCGGGGCGGGCAACGCCCAGCGGCTGCGCAGTTGGCTCGAACGCGAGGCGGGGGTGACGCTGGGCATCGGGCTCGGGATGGCCGAACCCGGCACGCCCGAGGCCAACGATTTCCTGCGTGTCGCCCATATGGGCCATGTGAACGCCCATATGACGCTGGGCGCGCTGGCGACGATGGAGGCCGGGATGCAGGCGCTGAAAATCCCGCACAACCCCGGCGGCATCGCCGCGGCGGCTGGCGCGATTGCGAAAGGCGCCGGTCAGGCCTGACCGTGACGCTCCAACCAGTCGGTGAGCTGTTCGACCTCTTCCGAGGCTTCGCGCGAGATTTGCGGGGCTTCGGTGCGCGACGTCGAGAGCTTCATCTCGCGGCTGGATTGGGTCATGCCTGCATAAGCGCCGAAGGCCAGGGCAAAGGCCAGCGGGCTAAGCATTGCGATACGGGCGTTGCGAGTCTTGCGGCTCATGGGTCTGCTCCTGTTGTTGAGCAAAACATGGGCGCGCCCCCGAGTCGGCGCAACTCACCTTGCGGCGAGACGCGCCGACGCCGGTGCTTTTTTGCCGATTTGATCGGCGGAATTGTGTCTGAGAGGGCGCGCGGCTCAGCGCGCGCGGGCGGCTTTCAGCGCGTCGGGCAGAGCCGCGGCGAAGGCGTCGAGCTCGGCCTCCGGCCCGACTGAAACCCGGATGCAGCGATTTTGCGGGGCGACGAAAGGCATCCGCACGAACACCGCGCGCGCATCCAGTTCCTGCAGTACAGCCCGCGCGAACTCACCGTCCTGCCCGCAGTCGACGGCGACGAAATTCGTGGCCGAGGGCAGAGTGCTCAGCCCGTTCGCCCGCGCGATGGTGTCGATCCTGTCGCGCGCGCCTGCCACCAGAAGGCGCATATAGGCGGCCCACGTTTTGTCCTGCAGCGCGGCCAGCGCGCCTGCCTGAGAGATGCGGCACATGCCGAAATGATTGCGGATCTTGTCGAAGGCCGCGATCAGCTCGGGCGCGGCCAAGGCATAGCCCACACGCGCGCCCGCCATCCCATGCGCCTTCGAGAAGGTGCGCATCCGGATCACGCGGGGATCGTCGGCTTTGATGCGCGCCTCGGTCCCGTCGTCGGCGAATTCCACATAGGCCTCGTCCAGCACCATCAGCGTGCCCTCGGGCACCGCCTCGATCATCGCCTCGATCGTCTCGCGCGAATGATAGGTGCCCATCGGATTGTCGGGATTGGCGATATAGACGAGCTTCGCACCCACCTCCGCCGCCTTCGCGATCAGCGCCTGCGGGTCTTCGTGGTCATCGGCATAGGGCACCTTGTGCAGCACCCCGCCAAAGCCCGCGACGTGGTAGTTGAAGGTCGGGTAGGCGCCTTCCGAGGTGACGACCGGGTCGCCGGGTTCGATCACCAGACGGCATAGATAACCCAGAAGCCCGTCGATCCCTTCGCCGACCAGCACATTCTCGACCGCGACACCGTGATGCTCGGCAATCGCCGTGCGCAGCTCGAAACTGGTCGAGTCGCCGTATTTCCAGACATCGCCTGCCGCCGCCGCCATCGCGGCAATCGCGCGCGGCGAGGGGCCGAAGCCGTTTTCATTCGCACCCAGTCGCGCGGTGAAGCGGCGACCGGCAATGCGCTCGTGTTCCTCGGGCCCGACGAAGGGCACGGTGGCGGGAAGGCTGTCGATCAGGCGGGTATATCGGGGTCCGGTCATGGCTACAGGCGTAAGCGCAAAGCGGTCATGCGGCAAGAGGGCGCTTCAAGAGGTAGCGAGGGGAGCCGGAACACCGGAACCGGGGACTAGGCTAAAGGCTTGTCCCGGCGTAATCTTTAAAAATCACATATGTTTGGGAAGCCAGCCGATGAGCGCCAGCGACACCTCTTTCTCCACCTCCCTGTTCGAGACCCTGACCGGAGATGCGCCGGGGAACGTAAAAGAGCTCAGCGACAGCGCGGCGAAGCACGAACCTGGCAGTTTCCTGCGTCATGTCGGCTCGCTGTCGATGACCAAGCTGGCCGACGGGCTGATCGATCCGAAACTGGTGCTGAGCTGGCTGATGCAGGCCGTCGGTGCGCCCGCCGCGCTGGTCAGCTGGCTGGTGCCGGTGCGCGAGGCGGGCTCTCTGCTGCCGCAGCTGTTCACCGCGCCGCATGTCCGCCAGATGCCGCAGCGCAAATGGGCCTGGGCGGCGGGGAGCTTGATCCAGGGGCTGGCCGCGGCGGCGATCGTGGTGATCGCACTGACGATGCAGGGGATGGCTGCGGGGCTTGCGATGCTGGTTGCGCTGGGCGTGCTGGCGATTGCGCGCTCGCTGTCTTCGGTGAGCTACAAGGATGTGCTAGGCAAGACCGTGGACCGCACGCGGCGCGGCACGACGACCGGGATTGCGACGAGCGTCTCTGCCGCCGGGGTGATCCTGTTCGCGATCATCCTGATGACCGGGGTGGTGGAGCGGCTGAGCCTCGTGATCGGAGCGATCTCGCTGGCCGCCGTGCTCTGGGTCGCCGCGGCGGTGCTGTTCTCGACGCTGCGCGAGGAGGATCAGCCGGGCGAGGACAAGGGCAGCATCGGCCTGTCCGAGCTGAGCCTGCTGTGGAAGGACGCCGATCTGGGCAAGTTCGTGATCGCGCGGGTGCTGCTGCTGCCGACCGCGCTCGCGCCGCCCTATATCGTGCTGCTCGCGGCCCAGGCGGGCGATAACCGGTTCGGCGCGCTGGGGGCGATGGTGCTGGCCTCGGCGCTGGCCTCGCTGGTGAGCTCCTATATCTGGGGGCGGCTGGCGGATCGCTCCTCGCGCAAGGTGCTGATCTTCACCGGGCTGGTCGCAGCCGCGTTTCTGGCGCTGGCGGTGGTGTTGGGCTGGTCGGGGCTGATGGGCACGATCTGGGCCTCTCCGGTGGCGCTGTTCGGGCTGATGATCGGCTATCAGGGGGTGCGGCTGGGCCGCTCGACCTATCTGGTGGACATGTCGCCCAAGGATGACCGCGCGGCCTATACGGCGGTGTCGAACACGACCGTGGGGGTGATGCTGCTGGCCTTCGGTGCGGCAAGTTCGGCGCTCGCGATGGCGGGGCCGGAAATGGTGCTGATCGTCTACGCGGGAATCTGCGTGGTTGCTTCGGGCGTGGCCTTCACGATGAAGGAAGTCTCGGAGTAAGGCCTCCGTTCAGCTCATGGCACGGGGCGACCAGGCCCGGGCCGCGCCCGACCCTCCCCCCGGGAGGGCGCATTGGCGATGTCAGCGCGGGCACGGGTGACCTGCGGGCTTTCGAGATAAAGCGATGACCACATATGTCCTGAAGCGCCCACCCAAGGGTCGGGCGCGGCCCTAAACACTGTTTGGGCCGCGCCGGTTATTCAGCCCATCTCGGCCAGACGCGCCACGGCCTGACGCACTTTCTCGGCCTCTTCCTCGGCGCGGGCGAGGTTCTCGCGGGTTTCCACGACGACCTCGGGATCGGCATTGGCGATGAATTTCGGATTGTTCAGACGGCCCTTCATGCCGCCGATTTCCTTCTCCATCTTGCCCAGAGCTTTCTCCAGACGCGCCTTCTCCTTGGCGATGTCGATCACGCCTTCAAGCGGCAGACCGAACAGCGCGCCCTGCGCCGGGATCGAGATCGCCCCTTTCGGGATCGGCGCCTCGGTGATGCTCTCGATGCGCGCCAGTTTGAAGATCAGCGCCTCGTTATTGGCGAGCGCTGCGCGCGCGGCGTCATCGGCCTCGGCCAGAACCATCGGCAGTTTCAGCCCCACCGGGACACCCATCTGCGTGCGCGAGGAACGGATCGCCTCGATCAGGTCGATCACCCAGTTCATCTCGCCTTCTGCGAGCACGTCATGGAGGTCAGGATTGTAGGTGGGCCAATCTGCGTGAACGAGCATCTTCTTTCGGTCACCTTCCGGCGCGGTCAGATCCCAGAGCTCCTCGGTGATGAAAGGCATGATCGGGTGCAACATGATGAAGCACTGATCCAGCACCCAGCGCATCGTTGCCTTCGTCTCATCTGCATACTCACCATCAAAGAGAGGCTTGGCGAACTCGACATACCAATCGCAGACTTTACCCCAAACGAAGCTGTAGAGCCCAAGCGCAGCATCATTAAAGCGATACGCCTCAAAGCTTTCATCAACGAGCCGAAGGGTTTTGGTCGTTTCCGCCATGATCCAGCGGTTTACGGTATGCGTGGGCTTCGGAGTTTCCGAAATCACTGGGCCTTCGAACACGCCGTTCATCTCGGCGAAGCGCGTCGCGTTCCAGATCTTCGTGCCGAAGTTCCGATAGCCCTTGATGCGCTCCTCGGACAGCTTCAGCACGCCGCCCATCGCCGCCATCGCGGTATTGGTGAAGCGCAGCGCATCCGCGCCGTAAGCATCGATGATTTCGAGCGGGTCGATCACGTTGCCCGTCGTTTTCGACATCTTCTTGCCCTTCTCGTCGCGGACGAGCTGGTGCAGGTAGACGGTGTGGAAGGGCACCTGATCCATGACGGCCAGCTGCATCATCATCATCCGCGCCACCCAGAAGAACAGGATGTCGAAGCCGGTCACGAGGACGTCGGTCGGGAAGTACTTGCGCATCTCCTCGGTATCCTCGGGCCAGCCGAGCGTGCCGATCGGCCAGAGCCCCGACGAGAACCAGGTGTCGAGCACATCCGCGTCGCGCCAGACCGGGTAGACGAGCTGCGTCGGATCCTCGGTCATCTCGTATTGCGCGAGGCTTGCGGCCAGCACTTCGATCGCCTTGTGGCGATCTTCCACCTCGACGATGCGCGCCACGTTGAGCGGCGTCGGCAGTTCGGCGTTCTGCGCCTTGAACCAGCCGATGACGCTCTCGAAATCGGAGGCGCAGTGGTAGCGGTCGTCGCGATGCACCATCTTGGTCTCGACGAGCAGGCGGCCCATCTCCACGAGGTCGATCGTGCCGTCGCCTTCGTCATCGCGGAAATCGGGCGCGTCCATGTCCAGACCGTACCAGACCGGGATCTGGTGACCCCACCAGAGCTGGCGCGAGATGCACCACGGCTCGATGTTTTCCAGCCAGTGGAAATAGGTCTTCTCGCCGGCCTCGGGCATGATGACGGTGTCGCCGTTGCGCACCGCATCCAGCGCCTTGCCCACGATCTTTTCGGCATCGACGAACCACTGATCGGTCAGCATCGGTTCGATCACCACTTTCGAGCGGTCGCCGAAGGGCTGCATGATCGGCTTGTCTTCGACATACGGAACGGTGGTTTCGGTCTCAACGCCGTCTTCGTCGGTGACGGTCTTGGTCGTCGTCACTGCGAGGCCTTCCTCGGTGATCTGACGGATCACGGCTTCACGCGCCTCGAACCGGTCGAGCCCGCGCAGTTCCTCGGGCACGAGGTTGAGCGCGTCGATCTCGGCCTCGGTGAACTCGGCCCCTTTCGAGATGTCCATCGCACGGGCCGCGCATTCCTCGTAGGACAGACCGTCGGCGCGCATCGCGCCCTTGGTGTCCATCAGGCGATACATCGGAATGCCGCCGCGCTTGGCGACCATGTAGTCGTTGAAGTCATGCGCGCCGGTGATCTTCACCGCGCCGGAGCCAAATTCGGGATCGGGATATTGATCGGTGATGATCGGGATCAGGCGGCGATGCTCTTTCGGGCCCACCGGAATTTCGCAGAGCTTGCCGACGATCGGCGCGTAACGCTCATCCGAGGGATGAACCGCAACCGCGCCATCGCCCAGCATCGTCTCGGGGCGGGTGGTCGCGATCGAGATGTAGTCGCGCTCTTCGGTGAAGAGGACATTCCCGTCCTCGTCCTTCTCGACATAGGTATAGGTCTCGCCGCCCGCGAGCGGGTATTTGAAGTGCCACATGTGACCGGCGACTTCGATATTCTCCACTTCCAGATCGGAGATCGCGGTCTCGAAATGGGGGTCCCAGTTCACCAGTCGCTTGCCGCGATAGATCAGGCCCTTCTCGTACATGTCGACGAAGACCTTGATCACCGCGTCATGGAAATTGCCCTCGTTGCCTTCCGGCGCACCGGGCGCACCCGACATCGTAAAGGCGTTGCGCGACCAGTCGCAGGATGACCCCAGACGCTTGAGCTGGTTGATGATGGTCGAGCCGTATTCGCCCTTCCACTCCCAGACCTTCTCGAGGAATTTCTCGCGGCCCAGTTCCACCCGCTTGGGCTGCTGGGTCTTGGCCAGTTCCTTCTCGACCATCAGCTGGGTCGCGATGCCCGCATGGTCCTGACCCGGCTGCCAGAGCGTGTCGAAACCGCGCATCCGGTGCCAGCGCACGAGGATATCCTGCACGGTGTTGTTGAAGGCGTGGCCCACATGCAGCGCGCCCGTCACGTTGGGCGGCGGGATCATCACGCAGAAGGTCTCGTCGCGCGATGCGTTGGCCCCGGCCTTGAAGGCTCCGGCCTCTTCCCATTTCGCGTAGATCCGCGGCTCGGCGCTCGCGGCATCGAAAGTCTTGTCCATCGTCATGTCAGGCATCCTTGGCTCGGCTTGAGGGCTGTTTAGCCCGCGCAGGCGGCAAGGAAAACCCCGTGCGCGAGGTCCGAAAAAGCGCGGCGGGCACGATCGGGTCAACAAACTGCCGCGATTGCCCCTGAAGATAAGAGAAACTTATCCTACATTGGATAGTATAAGCCCAACTTATCTGAGGAGCGCTGATATGCGCGGTCTCTTCGAGCGTGTGATCTCTGCCCTGCGTCGCCGCAGCCCGGAACGGGCCGAGGCGCGCGCGGCAGCTGGTGCAGGCCGTGGGCCGGTGGATCATGTTGTGCTGCTCGACGGGACGCTCGGCTCGTTGCGCGCTGACCGCCTCACCTCGATCGGGCTGATCTATCGCTTCCTGCGCCGCGCCGCGCCGAAAGTGTCGGTCTATTACGGGCGCGGGCTGCGCTGGCGCGACTGGCACGACATGTCGGATGTCTGGTTCGGCTGGGGTGTGAACCAGCAGATCTCGCGCGCCTATGGCTGGCTCGCGATGCGCTACCGTCCGGGCGACCGGATTTTTCTGATCGGCTATTCTCGGGGCGCCTTCGCGGCGCGCTCGCTCGCCGGGATGATCGGGCGGATCGGTCTCTTGCGTCCCGAACATGCGATTGAGCGGAACACCCGCCTCGCCTGGCGCCATTACGAGGAAGAGACCCCCGCCGACATTCTGCAAAGCTTCCGCAACAGCCTATGCCACGAGAATGTCGAGATCGAGATGGTCGGCGCGTTCGACACGGTGCAGGCGCTGGGCATCCGCGTCCCGTTCTTCTGGATCGTCAGCGAAGAGCGCGTGCGGTTTCACGATCACCACCTGAGCGATCACGTGCGCCACGGATTTCAGGCGCTCGCGCTCGACGAGCGGCGCTCGGTGCTGGAGCCGTTGGTTTGGGAAAGCGACGAGGGGGCTTCGGAGGTAGCGCCTCCCGCGACCCGGATCGAGCAGCGCTGGTTTCGCGGGGCGCATGGCGATATCGGCGGGATGCTGGGCCATTTTGGCGATGCCCGACCGCTCGCCAATATTCCGCTCGTGTGGATGCTGGAGCGCGCCGAGTCGCTGGGGCTGAGCCTGCCGCCCGGCTGGCAGGCGGAGTTCCCGCGCGATCCGAATGCGCCATCCGTCGGCACATGGACCGGCTGGGGCAAGCTGTTCTGGCTGCGTGCGCCGCGTGTCGTGGGCCGCGACCCTTCCGAAGGGCTGCATGAGAGCGTCGTCTTGCCCGAAGGCTCGCGCGCGATTTTCCGACCGCGCATCCTGCGCCCTGAAATCCGTCGCCTCGCGCGCGGCTCCGCGCCAGCCTCAGAGCTCGGGCGTCATGACGAAACAGGTGGCGGTGCCGGTCGCGTAGAGGCGTCCATCCTCGGCACCCCGGATCTCACCCCGCGCGACGCCAGTTGACCGCCCGATATGATCAAGCTGGCCCACGCCGATCACCTCGGTGCCGGGCTTGATCGCGCGGATCAGGTTCACCTTGAATTCGAGCGTGGTCTGCGTCTGACCTTTCTTCAGCCCGGTAATCACCGAGCAGGTCATCACCGTATCGAGCATCATCGCATACCAGCCGCCGTGAATTCCGCCATAACCGTTGGTCTGCGGATGCCCCGGCGTGCCGCGACAGGTGACGCGGCCTTCCTCGGCCTCGGTGATCCGGTAGGCCATCAGCTTCTGCACGGTGGGGGAGGGGACGTCACCAGAGACCATCTTGCGGACGTAGTCGAGCCCCGACATCGAGAGGACCTCCTCGAGCGGGAGGAAATCGTCGGGTCCTTCGGCGAAATATTGATCGGGCATGTCTGGCTCCTGTTGGGTCGGGCGACAAGCTATCGCGATGGGCCGGAAAGGGAAGGGGGGAGCGTTTGCGATCCGCATCGCAAAGGGCAGCATTGCCCTCTGGGTCAGCATCGCGAGGCGCGGCGCTCCAAGGGTGCTTGTGGGGTTTCTCCGGTGGATGGGCGTCTTGTGCTATTCTCGAACATCAATCCGCGGACGGAGTGGGGCGTCTTGACCGTCTTCCGTTTTGATGGCCGCGCGCCGAACAGCCATTGGGAGGACGATCTCATGCAAATTGCTATCGTACAGCAACCGCCGGTCTACATGAACAAGACGGCGTCTCTGGAGCGAGCGGTCGAACTGGTCGCCGAGGCGGCTTCTCAGGCGTGCCGACTGATCGTGTTTCCCGAGACATGGTTGCCGGGCTACCCCACTTTCGTCTGGCGGCTCCCGCCGGGGGCAGGGATGAAGAAGACCGACGATCTCTTCGCGCTTTCGCAGGCCAATTCGATCGATCTCAGCAAAGACGAGCTTGCGCCGATAAAGGAAGCGGCAAAAGAGCATTCGATGGTGGTCGTGATGGGCCATCAGGAGGTGGATGGGGCGGTCAGCGGCAGCACGCTTTTCAACAGCGCAGCGATCATCGACGCCGACGGGACCCTTCTGAACAACCATCGAAAGCTGATGCCGACAAACCCCGAGCGTATGGTCTGGGGGTTCGGAGACGGCTCGACCCTCAAGGTCGTTGAGACCGCAGTCGGGCGTGTGGGTGCCCTGATATGCTGGGAAAACTACATGCCGCTGGCGCGGTTCGCGCTCTATGCCCAGAATATCGACATCTATTGTGCACCGACCTGGGACAGCGGCGATACCTGGCTGGCGACAATGCAGCATATCGCGCGCGAAGGCGGATGTTGGGTTCTCGGCTGCGCCACGTCGCTCGAGGCAAGCGACGTGCCCGCGGATCTCCCCTATCGTGACGAGCTTTTCCCTGACGACAACGAGTGGATCAATCCCGGGGATGCGGTGGTCTACAAACCCTTCGGCAGTTTGCACGCGGGCCCGATGAGGAAGGAAAAGGGGCTGCTGGTCGCGACGGTGGACGTGGATGCCGCCAGGGCTTCACGCCGCAAATTCGATGTTAGTGGTCATTACGCCCGGCCGGATGTTTTCACTCTCAACGTCAACCGAGCCAAGCAGTCGCCCATTTCCTTCGACTGACACGGTGAGGTCGCCCGCCGCCAAAGAAAAAGGGGCCCAGCCGGGTCCCTCCGTTCAATCCATTTGAGCGCCCTTTCAGGCCACTTTCTCCAGTACCGTATCGGGCGTCACGCCCAGCGCGTGGCAGACGTCGCGGGTCAGGCCGGGGCGGTTGAGCGTGTAGAAATGCAGGTCTTCAACGCCACCTTCGATCAGCTTGTCGCACAACTCGGTGCACAGCGCGGTCGCCAGAAGATGCTCGCGCCCGTCGCGGATCGCGGCCTCGAAGGCTTCCTCGACCCATGCGGGGATGGAGGTGCCGCAGCTTTGCGCGAATTTCTTGGCACCTTTCCACGACTGGATCGGCAGGATACCGGGGATGATCTTCGCGTCGATCCCTTCCTTCTCGCAGGCGTCGCGGAAGCGGAAGAAGGTTTCGGGCTCGAAGAAGAACTGGGTGATCGCCGAGGTGGCACCCGCCTCGACCTTGCGCTTGAGCCAGCGCACGTCGGCCATATTGTCGGCGGCGTCGGGATGCGGCTCGGGATAGGCGCCAGCGCGGATCGTGAAGCGGCCATCCTCGGCCAGCGCCTCGATCAGCTCGACCGAAGAGGCGAAGCCCTCGGGATGCGGCGTGAAATGCTTGGCGCCCTGCGGCGGATCGCCCCGCAGCGCCACGATCTCGGTCACGCCGACCTCGGCATAGGCGTCCACGATCTCCATCGTCTCGGCCTTGGTCGCTTCCACGCAGGTCAGGTGGGCGGCGACATTGAGGCCGTAATTCTTGTGGATCGTGCCGACCGCCTCATGGGTCAGCTTGCGCGTCGTGCCACCCGCACCATAGGTCACGGAGGTGAACTCGGGTTTCAGCGGTGCCAGAACCTGCGCGGTTTCCCACAGCCGGAACGACGCATCGAGCGTCTTCGGCGGGAAAAATTCGAAGCTGACCTTGGGCGTCGTCATGGGAATCTGTCCTTTCGTTCGCTCTCTTGTGCCAGATCGGGCTTTGTGAGACAAACTCATAATCTTCAAAATCGTTATGAGTGTAACAACAAGATGCATCTCGAGTTCCGTCACCTGCGCACAATCAAGGCGATTCACGATGCCGGGGGGCTCGCGAAGGCAGCGGACGTGCTGCACATAACACAATCCGCGCTGTCGCACCAAATCAAAGGGCTGGAAGATCAGACCGGCGTGGAGCTGTTCGTTCGCCGCTCGAAGCCGCTGAAGCTGTCGGCGGCGGGGCAGAAGCTGCTGCGGCTGGCCGAACGCATCCTGCCTGAGATCGCCGCGACCGAGGCCGAGTTCGACGCGTTGCGATCGGGTCGCGCGGGGCGCCTGCATATCGCGATCGAGTGCCATGCCTGTTTCGACTGGCTATTCCCGGTGCTGGAGCGTTTTCGCCACGCCTGGCCCGATATCGACGTGGATATCCGCCCCGGTCTGGCTTTCAACGCCTTGCCCGCGCTGAGCCGCGAGGAGGTCGATCTGGTGATCTCGTCGGATCCGGAGAAGATCGACGGCGTCACCTTCAACCCGCTCTTCGACTACGCGCCGACCTTCATCGCCGCCGCGAATTCGCCGCTGGCCGCGAAACCCTATATCGAGGCGCAGGATTTCGCGGATCAGACGCTGATCACCTATCCGATCGACCGGGGCCGCTCGGACATCTTCACGCAGCTGCTCACCCCCGCCCGGGTCGAACCGAAAGCCGTGCGGCAGGTGGAACTGACCGCGGTGATCCTGATGCTGGTCGCCTCGAATCGCGGTGTCGCGGTGCTGCCCGACTGGGTGCTGCGCGAGGTGAAATACCAGCCCGACTACATCACCAAGCCAGTGACGGAACACGGGCTGACCAAGCGGCTCTATGCCGCGACGCGGTCCGAGGATGCCACCCAGCCCTTCATGGCGCATTTCCTGCGGCTTGCGCGCACCGAGCCGGTGAAGCTGCAACGCGCCTGAGCCTTCTTCTCGACCGAAATATCCCGGGGGGTGAGGCGGAAAATGGCGGCCTCTCAGTGGAAGGACGCTCCGCCGAACGCCCGGAGCGCAAGCGAAGGGCCGGCAGCGAGCGGGGCAGAGCCGCTCCTCAGTTTGCCTGACGCGCCAAAGGTCTTGGATTTTCCACGCAACCCCTGTAAGGCGACCGCTTGAAACGCGAAGGAGCCCAGAGATGCAAGGCAGCGCAAACCTCAACCTGATGATCAAGGCCGCCCGCAAGGCAGGCCGCTCGCTGGTCAAGGATTTCCGCGAGGTCGAGAACCTTCAGGTCTCCTCGAAGGGCCCGGGCGATTTCGTCTCGAAGGCCGACCGCGAATCCGAGAAGATCATCAAGGACGAGCTGCGCGGCGCGCGCCCCTCCTATGGCTGGATCGGCGAGGAAACCGGCGAAGAGGCGGGCGACGACCCGACCCGCCGCTGGATCGTCGACCCGCTCGACGGCACCACGAACTTCCTGCACGGGTTGCCGCATTGGGCGATCTCGATCGCGCTGGAGCATAAGGGCGAAATCATCGCAGCCGTGGTCTTCGACGCGGCGAAAGACGAGATGTATTTCGCCGAGAAGGGCCTCGGCGCTTTCATGAACGACACCCGTCTGCGCGTATCGGGCCGTCACAAGATGATCGAATCGGTCTTCGCGACCGGCGTGCCCTTCGGCGGCAAATCGACGCTTCCGGCGACGCTGAAGGACCTTGCCAAGCTGATGCCGCAATGCGCGGGCGTCCGGCGCTGGGGCGCGGCCTCGCTCGATCTGGCCTATGTCGCGGCGGGTCGCTACGAAGGCTATTGGGAGCGCGGGCTGAACGCGTGGGACGTGGCTGCGGGCATGCTCCTCGTGAAGGAAGCGGGCGGTTTCGTGGAAGCCGTGCGCGAAGGTCGCGGCGTTCTCGAATCGGGCTCGGTGATCGCGTCGAATGCCGAAATGTTCCCGGCCCTCACGAAAGCGCTTCGGTCAAACGACTGAGAAATCTCTGAAATTTAGATGTGGTGGCGAAAGGCGGGCGAAGGTTCACCTTTCGTTCATTCCGTTGTGCCAGCCTGATGCGGTTACCAGAAAGGGATGCCGCCATGGTTGGACAGGAATACGGAGCTACGTCGATAGCGCTTGAACAGCGTGCGTTGACTGCGCTGCACGGGCCGGGCGATTGCGCCGTCGACCGCGCGTTGGAAGAGTTGCGGCAGGCGGTCTCCGATCTCGCCTTCGCCGAGGCGGCCGACCTGATCGCACGTCACCGGGTCGCGTTTCTGGACGAGATGATTTCGGGTTGCTTGGAGGATGCGGAGGCGGCCGAGCCGGACACGGCAGCGGCCCTGCACGCAGCGGCCGAAGGGCTGCAGGAAGAGCGGGTGACTCTGGCAGAGACATTGCCGCTCGAGCTTTCCCTGCGCGCCGATCAGCGCGACGCGGCCTGCGAGCGCATCCGCGCAGCACAACGCCGCCTGCGCAACATTTCCCAGATGCCCGATCATTTTGGCTGTGCCTGGGCGTGTAGCCGCGCCGGGGCTGGGCCGTGCGAGGACGCGGCGGACCAGATCCAGCAGGCGCTGCGTTTCGATGCGGAAGCCATCGCCGATATCGCCCGGCAGGAGGCGCGTGCACGTCTCAGCGACGGCTTCGCGGCCTTGCCGGTCGCATCGCCGCTCTCGCCTCGCCGCGGCGGTGATACGGGGACCACGGCGGCGCAGATCGCCCGCCGCCTTGTAGAGGATGCGCGCCGGAGACTTTGCTGAGCCGCGATGCCGTCTTGATACGGCCCGCTATGCCCTGCGTTGGAGGCTATGCAGACCCGAAGATCGTGCTAGCCTGTTGCGGCGCAAAAGGCGCATCGGAAAGAGGGTCTGAAATGATTCAGGAATTCAAGGATTTCATCGCCAAGGGCAATGTCATGGACATGGCGGTTGGTATCATCATCGGCGCGGCCTTCACCGCGATCGTCACGTCGCTCGTCGGCGACATCATCAACCCGATCATCGGCCTGTTCACGGGCGGGGTCGATTTCACCAATAATTATGCCGTGCTCTCCGGCGAGGTTCCCGCGGGGGCAAGCCTTGACGAGGCGCGCAAATCGGGGGCGTCGGTCTTCGCCTATGGTGCCTTCGTGATGGCAGTGATCAACTTCCTCATCATCGCGTTCGTCGTCTTCATGCTGGTGAAGATGGTCAATCGCGTGAAGGCCGCGGCGGAGAAGCCCGACGATGTCGCGCCCGCGGTGGAAACCGGGCCGAGCCAGCTCGACGTGCTGCTCGAGATCCGCGACGCGCTTCGGAAGTGACGGCGCGGGGCGTCTCAGGCAGACGTCGCCGGCAGATATGAGAACGGCCCGGGGCAAAGCTCCGGGCCGTTTCGTTCGTGGGGCAGGGCGACCCTTATTCGGCTGCGTGCTTCACCGCGTCCGGCGCATCGAGCGGCAGGTCGAGCGCTTCTGCCACAGCCTTGTAGGTCACCTTGCCCGCATGGACGTTGAGGCCCGCGGCCAGGTGGGGATCCTCGGCGCAGGCGCGTTCCCATCCCTTGTCGGCCAGCGCCAGCAGGAACGGCTGCGTCGCGTTCGACAGGGCGAGGGTCGCGGTGCGCGCGACCGCGCCGGGCATGTTGGCTACGCAGTAATGCATCACGCCCTCGACCTCGTAGATCGGGTCGTCATGGGTCGTGGGATGCGAGGTCTCGACGCAGCCGCCCTGATCGATCGCGACATCGACGATCGCCGCGCCGGGCTTCATCGTCTTCAGCATCTCGCGGGTGACCAGCTTCGGCGCTGCGGCCCCGGGGATCAGCACCGCGCCAATCACCAGATCGGAGGCTGCGACTAGCGCCTCTGTCTCGGCTTTCGAGGCATAGGCGGTGCGGAAAGTGCCGCCGAACGTGTCATCGAGATAGCGCAAACGCGGCAGCGACTTGTCGAGCACGGTCACATCCGCGCCCATCCCGGCAGCAACGCGCGCGGCGTTGGTGCCCACGACGCCGCCACCGATCACGACGACCTTCGCGGGCGACACGCCCGGCACGCCGCCCATCAGCACACCGCGACCGCCATTGGCTTTCTGCAGGGTCCAGGCGCCCATCTGCGGCGCGAGGCGACCGGCCACCTCGGACATCGGCGCGAGCAGCGGCAGGGTGCCGTCCTTCGCCGTCACCGTCTCGTAGGCGATGCAGGTCGCGCCCGATTTCATCAGGTCATGGGTCTGCGCCGGGTCGGCGGCCAGATGCAGATAGGTGAAGAGAAGCTGGCCCTCGCGCAGCATCGCGCGCTCGGAGGCCTGCGGCTCTTTCACTTTCACGATCATCTCGGCCTGGGCGAACACATCCGCCGCATCGCCGAGGATTTTCGCGCCAGCCGCCTCGTAATCGCTGTCAGTGAAGCCCGCGCCCTGACCTGCGCCGGTCTCGACCAGCACCTCGTGGCCATGGGCCACCGCCTCTTGTGCCGCAGCCGGGGTCAGCCCGACGCGGAATTCCTGCGCCTTGATCTCGCGCACCGTTCCGATCTTCATCGCGTGTCCTCCTCCAAAAAATGGAAACGTCCTGCCCCCAGTATGCGCTCCGTCACAAGCAAGTGCTTTGCCAATTTGCCGGTTGTGGATGGGGTGGGTCGCTCGTATCTTCGATGAAATGCGCAAAGATCGGCAGGATATTGCATGAGCGACAAGCTGGACGCGACAGATCGTCGGCTGCTGGAGGTTTTGCAGCGGCAGGGGCGAATCTCCAATGCCGAGCTGAGCGAGCGGGTGAACCTTTCGGCTTCGGCCTGCCATCGCCGGGTGCAGCGGCTGGAGGAAGAGGGCTACATCCGGGATTACGTTGCCCTGCTGAACCCGCGCAAGCTGGGGCGGACCACGACGGTCTATGTCGAGATCAAGCTGTCGAGCCAGGCGGACGAGGTTCTGGACGCGTTCGAGAAGGGCGTGAAGCAGGTGCCGGAAGTGCTCGAATGTCACCTGATGGCGGGGGCTGCGGATTACCTGCTGAAGGTGGTGGCCGCCGATGCCGAGGATTTCGCGCGGCTGCACCGGGCGAAGCTCGCCAATATCCCGGGCGTGGCGCAGATCCAGTCGAGCTTTTCGCTCAAATGCGTGGTCTCGACCACGGCGATGCCGGTTTAAGCGCGCCAGAAGCGCGGCAGGAACACGACGAGAATCGCGAGCATCCCGATCCGGCCGAGCAGCATTGCGAGGGTCAGCAGCCAGGTCGCGGCATCGCTGAAATCGATCATCGTGCCGGTGCGATCGGTCAGCGGGCCGACCCCGTAGCCGATATTGCCAAGTGCGCCCCATGTCGCGAAGAGCGCCGAGACGAAATCGGCCCCGGTCATCGAGATCCCGACCGAGATCAGCCCGAGCGTCAGGATGTAGCCGGTGAAATAGAGGATCAGGGAGGAGAGCACGTCCTCCTCCAACAGCTTGTCGCCAAGGCGCGGTTGCAGGACTCGGTGCGGCATTTGCAACCGGCGCACGGCGGCGCGGATCACCGCGCCGAGCGCTTGCCAACGGAAGACCGACAGCGCGCCCGAGCTGGACCCGGTGCAGCCGCCGATCAGCCCGACCCAATAGGCCAGCACCATCGCGAAGCTTCCCCAATTCGCGACATTGGCGGTGCCGAAGCCGGTGCCGGTCATGATCGAGGACAGGTTGAAGGCGGCGGAGCGGAAGGTGGGTTCGATCCCGTCGGGCGCGTGGGTGTAGAGCCAGATCAGGAGCGCCGCGAGCGCGAGCGCGAACCAGCGCAGGAAGGCGTGGATTTGCGGGTCGTCCCAGAACGGGCGCAAGTCGCCCCGGCCAAGCTGGACATAGCGGATGAAGGGCAGGGCCGAGCCCAGCATGAAGATGACACCGGCATATTGCGCGCCGGGCGAGAAGCTCGCGAAGGAGGTGTCATGGGTGCCGAAGCCGCCCGTCGCGATCGTCGCCATCGCGTAGCAGATCGCGTCGAAGGAACTCATGCCTGCCGCAGTGTAGCTGATCGCGCAGGCCAGCGTCAGCGAGACATAGACCCAGAGCAGCGAGCGCGCGATGTTATGGGCGCGGGGCATGACCTTGCCCAGCGTGTCGAATCCTTCGGCCTGGAAATAGCGCATCCCGCCGATCCGCAGCACCGGCAGGAAGATCATCGCGACGAAGGCGATCCCGAGCCCTCCGAACCAGTTCAGCATCCCGCGCCACAGCACTACGCCGCGCGGCAGCGTGTCGAGATGTTCGAAGACGGTGTAGCCGGTGGTGGTGATGCCCGAGGCGGCCTCGAAATAGGCGTTGGTCCATGTCGCATGCGGCGCGCCCTCGATGAACGGCAGGGCCGCGAAGATCGGCAAGCCGAGCCAGATCGCCGCCGTGAGCAGATAAGCTTGCCGCGTGTTTAGCCCGTTCGCGCTTTTGGTTCGGGTCGCGAGCGAGAGGACCATCCCGATCAGTGCGGTCTCGACCGCTGCCTCGAAAAATTCCTGCCAGTTCGGATTGAGATCGCTGAAGTCCATTGCTGCGGGGATCAGCATGGTTGTCCCGAGGACTGTGAGGATCAGGCCGAAGAGATGCAGGACTGGCCGGATATCGGACATGTGAAAGCGTTTCCCGCCAGAACGAAGTGCTGTCGCTAGGGTAGGGGGCGCGGCGCTTTAGGCAAGATCAAAGCGGCGTCGGCTGCGCTTTCTCGTGGAGGTGTCTTCCAGAAACCAAAAACCCCCGCGGCCAAGCCTCGGGGGTCATCGGTGCGGGCAAGCCCGCCAGCATTTTCAGGCGCCTTTTCAGACGCGGAGCGGTGCGCTTAGAGCGCGCCTTCGCGCTGAGCCTTCTTACGTGCCAGTTTACGGGCACGGCGGACGGCTTCGGCTTTCTCGCGCGCTTTTTTGACCGAGGGTTTCTCGAAATGCTGCTTGAGCTTCATTTCGCGGAACACACCCTCGCGCTGAAGCTTTTTCTTCAGAGCACGGAGCGCCTGTTCGACGTTGTTGTCGCGAACGCTGACCTGCATGTGGTGTCACCACCTTCCTAAGTTAGAGTTGCAGTTGCTTGCAGGAGCGCTCCATATAGTCACCAAAAGGCGGTTTGTCTACCGCCAAAGCTGAGAGAGGAAACGCGATGAAAAACGACCATCTCGATATGGACCGCACGCGATCCGAGCTGTTGGCGGCGATCAAGCCGCATGTGCCTTTCGACGGCTGGTCCGAGCCTGCCTTCAAGCTCGCGGTCTCCGATCTGGGGCTCGATCCGGGGCTGGCGCGGGTTGTGTGTCCGCGCGGCGCCGTCGATCTGGCGGTGGCCTATCACCGCGAGGGCGATGCGGCGATGCTCAAGCGTCTGGAAGAGGCCGATCTGTCGGGGATGAAGTTCCGCGACCGGATCGCGACCGCCGTGCGCTTCCGTCTGGAAGAGGCCGATCCGGAGCTGGTGCGCCGCGGGGCTGCGATCTTCGCGCTGCCGCAGAATGCCACGACCGGCTCGAAGCTGATCTGGGAGACCTCGGACAAGATCTGGCGTGCGCTGGGCGACGTCAGCGAAGACTACAACTGGTACACCAAGCGGATGACGCTTTCGGGGGTCTACAGCTCGACCGTGCTCTACTGGATGGGCGATGAGAGCGAGGGCAAGGGCGACACCTGGGCCTTCCTCGATCGTCGGATCGAGGATGTGATGCAGTTCGAAAAGGTAAAGGGCGCTGCGATGAAGCTGCCTTTCCTGCCGAAGCTTCTTGGCGGCATCCGTGCGCCGAAAGGCACTGACGACATGCCGGGCCGGGAGGCGCATTGATGAAACCTGTCGAGATGCCGACCGAGATGCGCTGCGTCGAGATTTCCGAACATGGCGCGCCGGAGGTGCTGACGGAAGTCACCCGTGCCGTGCCGGTCGCGGGCCATGGTGAGATCCTGATCGAGGTGGCCTATGCCGGGGTGAACCGCCCCGATGCGCTGCAGCGCGCGGGCGCCTACAACCCGCCGCCGGGCGCGTCGGATCTACCGGGGCTGGAATGCTCGGGCCGGGTCGCGGCGATCGGGCCGGGCGTCACGGATTGGGAAGTGGGCGACGCGGTCTGTGCGCTGCTTCCCGGTGGCGGCTACGCCGAGTATGTGACCTGTCCGGCCGAACATGCGCTGCCCGTGCCGGCTGGGCTCGACCTGAAATCGGCGGCCTGTCTGCCCGAGACCTGCTTCACCGTCTGGTCGACCATGGTGATGCGCGGCGGCTTGCAGGCGGGCGAGCGGTTCTTGGTGCATGGCGGCTCTTCCGGGATCGGCACGACAGCGATCCAGATCGCGACGGCGCTGGGCGCGCGGGTCTTCACCACTGCGGGCAGCCTCGAAAAATGCGCGGTCTGCGAAGAGCTTGGCGCGACGGCGATCAACTACAAGACGGGCGATTTCGTCGATGTGCTCAAGGCCGAAGGCGGCGCGAACCTCGTGCTCGACATGGTGGGCGGCGACTATATCGCGCGCAATATCAAAGCGATGGCCAACGATGCGCGCCTCGTCTTCATCGCCTTCCTTGGCGGACCCAAGGCCGAGATCAACTTCGCGCAGGTCATGGTGAAGCGTCTCACGATCACCGGGGCCACGCTGCGCCCGCAATCGGATGCGGCCAAGGCAGAGATTGCGCGGCAGTTGCGCGCCAATGTCTGGCCGATGATCAATTCGGGCAAGCTGCGCGTGATCCATGACAACACTTTCCTGCTGGCCGAGGCCGCAAAAGCCCATGAGCGGATGGAGACGAGCCAGCATATTGGCAAGATCGTGTTGGAAGTTGCGGGCGGCTGAACTTTCGTCACGCGCGCGCCGGGTGTATGATTGCGGCGCGCGCGAACCAACGAGGGGAGGCGGTCATGAGCGAAGGACGCTTTGAATTTCTGGATGGGTATCCGGCCGATGTGCTGGCATTCGAGGCCAAGGGCACGATCGGCGCGGAGGCTTACGAGCAGCATCTGATCCCGGCGGTGGAGGCCAAGATCGCCGCCGAGGGCAAGGTGAAGCTGCTCTATATCATCGGCGACGCATTCGACGGCTACACCGCGAAAGCGGCATGGGACGACACCAAGCTGGGCCTGTCGCATCTGGGCGATTTCGCCGCGGTGGCGCTGGTCAGCGATGTCGACTGGATCCGCTGGGGCGTGCAGGCCTTCGCGCCGATGATCCCCGGCACAGTCAAGCTGTTCCGCTTGAGCGAATTGGATCAGGCCAAGGCGTGGATTTGTGCCGCGGGAAAGGCCGAGGAAGACCACAGCCACGACGTTGCAGCGCGCCACAAGCTGCCCACGTTGGAAGATCGCCAGCCGCCGCTCGAGGACTGATCCCTCAGCGCACCTTTTCCATCAGTGCGTTGGGCAGACTGCAATCGCGGATCGTATCGGAGCCGCATTTGCGCGGCTCGAGATCCTTGGTCAGGCAGATGCGGGCCTCCTGAATGCGGCCCGATTTGCAGGTGATGGTGATCTCGTCGGCATCGAGGCCGGGATTGGCCTCCAGAAACGCCTGCTCCACCACCTTCGCGGGCAGTCTCACGTCGCGGTCAAGATTGGCCAGCACGTCCGGGATTTCGATGCTGGCATAGGCTTCGCGTTCCAGCGCGAAATAATCCGTGGCCGACAGGCCCGAGCAGCGCCCGTGCTTCTTCCATTCGTACCAGGCCAGCCCCGGCGCGCCGGTCAGATCCTCCATCGCGGCGGTCTGCTGGCGCGAGGGATCGCGATGCGGCGTGCGGCAAAAGCTGGGCCAGCCGCGCTCGTATTGCGGCCAAAGCCCGTGCAGCACGAAAGAATGATCGTGCTTCGGATCGCATTGCGGCGAGTTGCGCGCATCGCCGGTCAGGGCGCACCAAGTGGGCGACCAGCTGAGCGATAGGACGTAATAGTCGAAATCGCCCGCGCGCTCGCCTTCGGCATGGGCGGGCGGGGCGGCGGTCGAAAGCGCAAGCAGGGCTGCGGCCAGAAGGCTCAAACGAGTCATTTTCTCTTTTCTCCTGACGCGCGATTGACTATATGAGGCGGCAATTCCCCTTCCAGAAATGGACCGCGGCAGGGAATTCCCGCGCCGCAGCCGATTTCTCGGCCCGGGAGAGATATGTAAAGGATGGCTGCAATGACGAACAAGCCCCTGATGGCAAAGGCCACCGCCGTGTGGCTGGTGGACAATACGACGCTCAGCTTCAAGCAGATCGCGGATTTCTGTGGCCTGCACGAACTGGAAGTGCAGGGCATCGCCGATGGTGACGTCGCAACCGGCGTGAAGGGCTTCGATCCGGTCGCCTCGAGCCAGCTCGATCAGGAAGAGATCGACAAGGCCGAGAAAGACCCGATGCACAAGCTCAAGCTGAAGTTCAACAAAGCTGCCGTTGGCGAGGACAAGCGTCGCGGCCCGCGCTACACGCCGCTGTCGAAGCGTCAGGACCGTCCGAACGCGATCCTGTGGCTGGTGAAGTTCCACCCCGAACTGGCCGATGCGCAGATCGCGCGTCTCGTCGGCACCACCAAGCCCACGATCCAGTCGATCCGCGAGCGCACCCACTGGAACATCCAGAACATGACCCCGATCGATCCGGTCGCGCTGGGTCTGTGCCGCCAGTCGGAACTGGATATCGAAGTGCAGAAGGCCGCGAAGAAAGCCGCCGCCGAAGGCGTGATGAGCGATGACGAGCGTCGCAAGCTGGTCTCGACCGAGCAGTCGCTGGGCATGCCCGATGAGCCGCGCCTGCCCTCCGGCATCGCCGGTCTGGAGAACTTCTCCTCTTCCGATCTCAAGCAGGAGAACGAGGAAGAGGACGACGCCGCGGATAACGCCGATTACTCGGACGCGGATAGCTTCTTCAACCTGCCCGAGGACGATGACGACGAGGATGAGGACGACAACCGCAAGTAAGTTGTCGCCATCGCGAAAGATCAGGGCCGCTCCAACGGGGGCGGCCTTTTTCGTTGCGGTGCAACGGGTCGCGTCGTTGAGGCTTTAATAGGAACACGGGCGACGGATGAACCGCCGCCCGTATCTTAAAGGTTGGTGTGAGCTGCCGGAGAACCGACGATCTCCCACGATAGGCGCGGCTTACTGCTTCAGCACCACGGGTTGGAACGAGAATACGCCATCGGATTTCGGATCGACCGTCATCTCGACCCAACTATTGTCGCTGCTGCCGAAGACCTCGACGCGGGTGAAATTCGCGGTGCTGCGGCCATCGGACTGGAGCATGGGCTTGTCGACCTTGAAGTAATGCGAGTCACCGTGGACCAGCAGGACCTGACCGTCGAAGTTATGCGTCTCGTCGACGAGGGTCTTGTAGAAATCGGTGAAGCCGTTCTTGTCGTCGAGGGTCGGCAGGAAATCGTCTTCGTAGCCGCCGTCGCTCAGTTCGAACGGGAAGAAGATGTCGGCCTGGATGTCGATCAGGATGCCTGCGTCGCTATTCTCGCGCGCCTTCGCGAAGGACTCCTTGAGCCATTCGACGTTCTTCGGGTTGCGGGCGTCGTATTCCGCGGTCGCGGCATCGCAGTCGGCCTGCGTGCGGTCGGACTTCTTGGTGCATTGCTTGTCGGTCACGACGAGGTTGTTGTTGCTGCCCGGCACGTTGAGGGCGACGAACATCACGTTGGCGCGCTCGAAACGGCTGTTCTCGCTATAGGCTTCGCCCGGGGCGCCCTGACGTTCGACGTCGATCGGGTTCGAGCCCTGCGACTTCGCGGCATCGAAGAAGGTCTTGCGCAGGTAGGAGAGCCGCTCGACCGGGTCGTAGCTGCCGTTGTTGGTCCGGTGGCAGTCGACCCATTCATTGTCGCCGAGGGCGTAGAGCGTCGGCATGTCGAGGCGGTTGAAGATCGCCTTCACGTCCGCCCCGATCGCCTGATCGGTGCATTCGCTGCTGCCGCTCTTGGTGTCACCGGCGAAGATCGTGAAGTCGAGATCGTGATCGTTCATCGAGGCGACGGTCTGGTCGATCCAGTTCGCCTTCTCCTCGGGATCCTTGCTGTAGAATTCGTCGCCCCAGAGCGCGACCTTCAGAACGCCCGCATCGGAAGCGGATTGCGCATGGGCCGGAGCCACCAGCGCGGTGTAGAGGAGGGCGGCGTTGAGCACTGCGGACAGCGTGAACGAACGGGAAAGGCGTGGCATATATACCCCCAAAGGTGACTTGATATGACGAAGGCCCTGAGGGCGAGGTGCCGCATCGGGCGGCGGGCCGTCGGCTCGGGGCTTCGGGCGTCATGTTACGTTGGAGTGTGACAAGCCGCTGACGTGGCGGCGAAGCATTCGTGACACTCGCCGGGGAGGGCAGGTCGAAGCGAAGCCTCGAGGGTTGCCTCCCTCGGCGCGTCATTTTCGAGGCGCTCTCTGGACAGCGGCGGCAGCGGGCGCGATGCTCGCCGCGAAAAGAGGAGGAGCAGATGCCGGAATTCGCGAACTATCCGAGCCTGAAAGGCAAATCCGTGATCGTGACCGGGGGCGCCTCGGGGATCGGGGCGCTGATCGTCGAAGGCTTCGCCGCGCAAGGGGCGAAGGTCGGGTTTCTCGACCGCGATACCGAGGGGAGCGCGGCGATCGCGAAACGGTTCGGCGTCGAGTATGAGCTGTGCGACCTGCGCGACATCGCCGCCATGAAAGAGGCGCTGGGTCGGCTATGCGAGAAAATTGGCCCGGCGGATGTGCTGGTGAACAATGCCGCGCGCGACGACCGTCACGACTGGCGCGAGATCGATGCCGAGTACTGGGACGAGCGCCAGCACACGAACCTGCGCCACATGTTCTTCGCGATCCAGACGGTTGCGCCGGACATGATCTCGAAAGGGGCGGGATCGATTATCAATATGGGCTCGAATTCGTGGTGGGAGGCCGGCAGCGGCTTTCCGGCCTATGCGACGGCGAAAGCGGCGGTGCACGGGCTGACCCGCACGATGGCACGCGAATTGGGCGGGCATCGGATCCGGGTCAACACGGTCGTGCCGGGCTGGATCATGACGGATCGGCAGAAAACGCTCTGGGCCACGCCCGAGGCGCTGGAGGATCATCGTCGCAACCAATGCCTGCCCGATCTGATCCAGCCGGAATATGTCGCGCGGATGGTGCTGTTCCTCGCCTCGGACGATGCGGCGATGTGCACGGCGAACAACTACATGGTCGAGGCGGGCTCGATCTAATCGTGTTGCGGCGCGCTGCCGGGCGGCGCGTCGCTTTGCCCATTCTCCACCGGCCCGGTTTCTTCTGGCTCGATCTCGATCTGCGCCAGTTCAGCTTCGAGGAATTTCTCGAACGCGTCGAAATCCAGCGGCTCGAACTGACCGAATCCTTGGATCCATGTCGTGGCGGCGGACATCGCGAGCGGCTCCAGCTTGCACCATTTCACCCGGCCGCGTTTCTCCTGAGAGATCAGCCCGGCATTGGTCAGGATCGCAAGGTGCTTGGAGACGGCCGCCAGCGACATCTCGAAGGGCTCGGCCACGTCGGTCACCGCCATGTCGTCTTCGAGCAGCATCGTCAGGATCGTCCGCCGGGTCGGATCGGCGAGCGCGGCGAAGATCGCATCGAGAGAAGGGGTGGGCGGCGGTAGCATCGCTCCTTGATGGGGCGGCGCGCGATAAACGTCAACCGATCGGTTGAATATGCGATTGCTCGCATTCGCGTGAGCTTGGCGCGGCGCGAATTTGAGGCCTATTTTCAAAATCGTTACGGATCAATGGGTTGTGGGGTGCTTTAAGGGGCCTATCCGGAATTGACTCAGGCGGGGGCCACGGCTATCACGGCTGAGACCTGAGTGGGGGCCGAACCATGCCTGATCACCGCTCCGACGAGCCCGATCCCGAGCGCCTCGCAGCGCTTGAGAAGAAGCTTGCGGCAGTGAGAAAGACGCAAGAGCCGCCTCCGCAACGTGCCGATCATCATCTGTCCCAGGCGAATATGGCCTGGCGTATGGTGATCGAAATGGTTTCGGGGCTGGGGATCGGCTTCGGCATCGGATACGGGCTGGATGTGCTTATGGGCACGATGCCTTGGATGATGGTGCTGTTCACGCTTCTCGGGCTCGCGGCCGGGGTGAAGGTGATGCTTCGCTCGGCCAAGGAAATGAACGAAGAGCGTGCGGCCGACATGGCCGATGAAGAGGAAGACGACCGTGGCAACTCTTGAACAGGAAATGCGCAGTGAACTGACCTTCCACCCGATGGATCAGTTTATCGTTAAGCCCCTCTTCGGCGATGGCCCGGTTCACTGGTACACGCCGACCAATGCGACGCTGTGGATGGCGATCGCCGTTCTGGCGATCTTCTTCATGCTCGTGATCGGCACCCGCGGCCGCGCTGTGGTGCCCTCGCGCGCCCAGTCGATCGCGGAGCTGTCCTACGGCTTCATTCACAAGATGGTCGAAGACGTGGCGGGCAAGGACGCGCTGAAGTTCTTCCCCTATATCTTCACGGTCTTCCTGTTCATCGTCTTCTCGAACTTCCTCGGCCTGCTGCCGCGCGGCTTCACCACGACCTCGCATATCGCTGTGACCGGTCTGCTGGCGATCGCCGTGTTCGTTGCGGTGACCGTGATCGGTTTCGTCAAGAACGGCGCGGGCTTCCTGAGCCTGTTCTGGGTGGCCTCGGCACCGCTGGCGCTGCGCCCGATCCTCGCGATCATCGAGATCATCTCCTACTTCGTGCGCCCCGTCAGCCACTCCATTCGTCTTGCGGGCAACATGATGGCTGGCCACGCGGTTATGAAAGTGTTCGCTGCCTTCGCGCCGCTGATCCTGTTCTCGGGCGTCGGCATCGCCGTCACCCCGCTGTCGATCCTCGCGATCACCGCGATGTACGGGCTCGAAGTTCTCGTGGCCTTCATCCAGGCCTATGTCTTCACGATCCTGACCTGCGTCTATCTGCGCGACGCGCTTCACCCGGCACACTGACCGGATAACGGATCGAACCAGTTCACCAAATTTCTGCCACTTCCAACCTCAAGGAGTTACGACAATGGAAGGCAATATCGTTCAAATGGGTGCTTACATCGGCGCTGGTCTGGCCTGCATGGGCATGGGCGGCTCGGCTATCGGTGTGGGCAACGTTGCCGGCAACTTCCTGTCGGGCGCACTGCGCAACCCCTCGGCGGCCGCTGGCCAGACCGCGACCCTCTTCATCGGCATCGCCTTCGCAGAAGCGCTCGGGATCTTCTCGTTCCTCGTCGCGCTGCTGCTGATGTTCGCCGTCTGATCCAGCACGCTTTTCCTTGAGGGCGGGTGGGCTCATTCGGAGCCCATCCCGTGACCCGCAAGGGGATTTGTGATCAGGGTCGAGGGACGACATGGCAAGCGAAACGCAAAATACAGCGCACGCAGCCGCTGATGCGGCCCAAGGCGCGGCACATACCGCGCAAAAGGCCGGTATGCCGCAGCTCGACTTCTCGAGCTACCCGAACCAGATCTTCTGGCTCGTGGTCGCTCTGGTCGCGATCTACTGGCTGCTGACGCGCATCGCACTGCCCCGGATCGAGGCAGTTCTCGCCGATCGTCAGGGCACGATCGCGGGTGACATCGCCGCGGCCGAAGACTTCAAGCGCAAGGCCGAAGAGGCCGAAGCCGCTTACGAGAAGGCTCTGGCCGAAGCACGCGCTCAGGCGCAGAAGATCGCAGGCGAAACCAAGGCCGAGATCCAAAAGGACCTCGACGCGGCTATCGCCAAGGCAGATGCCGAGATCGCCGCACGCTCCGCGGAATCGGAAGCCCGCATCGCGGAAATCCGCGACGGCGCGCTTGCAGCGGTCGATCAGGTCGCCAAGGACACCGCCGGCGAGATCGTCGCGGCTCTGGGTGGCAATTCGGACGCATCGGCTGTTAACGCGGCTGTCGAACAACGGCTGAAAGGGTAAGACGATGAAGAAACTCTCGCTTCTCCTTCCGTTCGTGGCGGCACAGCCCGCCTTCGCAGCGACGGGCCCGTTCTTCTCGCTTTGGAACACGAACTTCATCGTGACCATCGCCTTCATCATCTTCGTGGGCATCGTGCTCTACGCGAAGGTGCCGGGCATGCTGGGCAAGATGCTCGACAAGCGCGCGACGAACATCCGCTCGGATCTCGACGAAGCGCGCAAGCTGCGTGACGAGGCGCAAGCGGTTCTCGCCAGCTACGAGCGCAAATCGCGCGAAGTGCAGGGGCAGGCCGACCAGATCGTCGCCGCCGCCAAGCGCGACGCCGAAGCCGCTGCCGAGAAGGCCAAGGAAGACCTTAAGGTCTCGATCGAGCGCCGCCTGAAGGCCGCTGACGAGCAGATCGCCTCGGCCGAGGCGCAGGCTCTGAAAGAGGTCAAGGACCGTGCCGTGTCGGTCGCCGTGGCCGCCGCTGGTGACGTGCTCGCCAAGCAGCTGAGCGCGTCGGACCGTGCCGCGATGATCGACAGCTCGCTTTCGGAAGTCGAACAGCGCCTGAACTGATCTCCCCTAACGGGTGACATTGAAAACCCCGGTCCGATGGGCCGGGGTTTTCCTTTGTCTTGGTGGCAGAGGTGATGTGGTCTCAGCGGTTATGTTCGAGACGTAAGCGCGCGGTGGCCTCGTTACGCTCGGCGCGGCGCATCGCGGCCATCTCGACCTCGACGAATTCCATATGGGCCGCGATGGCCTTGCGTGCGGCAGAGGCATCGCGGCGCTGAATCGCCTCGTTGATGGCCCGGTGCTGGTCGAGCAGCTTGCTGCGCGTGCCGCGGTTCCGGAACATCATGGAGCGATTGTAGAACACGCCCTCGGCGAGCAGGTCGAACATCGCGCGCATCATGTGGATCATAATGACGTTATGGCTCGCCTCGATGATCGCCATGTGGAACTGCGCATCGAGCTGGGCTTCCTGCGTGGGATTGCGCTTGGAATGGGCCGCTTCCATTTGGGAGAACAGCGTCTGGATCACCGCGAGATCGGTGTCTGAGCCGCATTGCGCCGCGCGCTCGGCGGCGAGCCCCTCCATGTCGCGGCGGAACGAGATGTAGTCGAACAGCGCCTGATCGTTGCGCGCAAACAGCCGGATCAGGGCAGGCGAGAAGGCGGAATCGAGCACTTCGGCGACATAGATCCCGGCCCCGGCGCGGGTGGTCAGGAGACCCGACTCCTGCAGCTCCGCGACCGCTTCGCGCAGGCTCGGACGCGAGACGCCAAGGCGTTCGGACAGCTCTCGCTCGGAGGGGAGGCGCTCACCGGGGCGCAGAATGCCCTGCAGGATGAGCTGCTCGATCTGGCGCACGACAGCATTCGCGAGCTTCTCGGATTCGATCTTCTGAAATGGCATGCACCCCTCCATGTGGTAAAGATGTATGACCAGATCGGGTCGTCGGCAATGAAAAAAGGCCGGGTTCCCCCGGCCCTTTTCCCACTCTGACGAGCGATTTAGTTGTTCGGACGAATGATGAATTCGACCCGGCGGTTGGCCTGACGACCCTCAGGGGTCAGGTTGCTCGCGATAGGTTGATCCTCGCCGCGACCCGTCGGGATCACGCGGTAGCTCGGAACGCCGCCATTGATCAGGACATTGGCCACCGACTGCGCGCGCTGACGCGACAGGCGCATGTTGTAGGCCGCATCGCCGGTGTTGTCGGTATGGCCGACGACTTCGACGGTGGTGTCCGGATAGCGGTTTAGGCTGCCTGCGAGCGTGTACAGATCGCGCTGCAGATCGGGGCGCACGGCCGCGCTGTCGGTCGCGAAGAGCACGTCTTGCGGCATCGTCACGATCAGCTGGTTGCCCTGACGCACGACGCTGACGCCGTTGGTGGTCAGGTCGCGACGCAGTTCCTGCGCCTGACGGTCGAGCTGCGAACCGATCGCGCCGCCGATCACGCCGCCGACGATCGCGCCGGCTGCGGCTTTGGTCAGCTTTTCGTCGCCTTTGCTCTTGGCGCCGAGGGCGCCGCCGATCAGCGCACCGGTGATCGCACCGGCATTGCGGTTTGCGTTCGGGCTTTGGTCGGGGTTGTTCGCCCCGGTGTAGCCGCCCGGCACACAAGCGGTAAGCGCCATCGCAGCGGCGGCGCTCAGAAGAATGGTTTTGGTCTTGAGAACGGTGGTCATGTTCTGTCTCTGCCTTCTCTGGTCGCCCCATGTCTCGAGGCTTGCCGGAAGATACGCGTAAAATTCGCGCAGGTTCCATGCCCTTTTCGTGAAGCGCGGAAATCCGCGCATCATCTGGCGGTAGAAGCGGCGGAGGGACGCTCAATCGGCCTCTGCGCGGGCGCCTTCCCAGCCCAGAATCGCGCGTTTGACGCCCAGACCCCAGTGATAGCCGCCCAATCCGCCCGATTTGCGCAAGGCGCGGTGGCAGGGAATCAGGAAGGAGATCGGGTTACGACCGACGGCAGTGCCCACGGCGCGCACGGCCTTGGGGTTGCCGATCGCCTCGGCGATGTCGGAATAGGTGGTGACCTGCCCCGAAGGGATCGAGAGCAGCGCCTCCCAGACCTTGATCTGGAACGGCGCGCCGATCAGCGTCAGCTTCGCCTCGCCGTGGCGGCTGAACGCGGCCTCGACCCAAGTACGCAGCGGCTCGGGGTCCTCGGTGAAGCGGGCGTCGGGCCAGCGGCGGGCGAGGTCGTCAAAGGTCTCGCGTTCGCCCATCTCGGCGGTGAAACCCATGCCGCAGAGCCCCTGATCTGTGCCCATCGCGATCACCGGGCCGAAGGGGCTGTCGAACCGTCCCCAGCGGATCGCAACGCCCTCGCCGCCGCGGGCAAACGCGCCGGGCGTCATCGCCTCCCAGCGCAGCACCAGATCGTGCAACCGGCCCGTGCCCGAAAGCCCCGCACGGTCGGCCACCTCGTCGAGCGGCAGGCGCTGGCTCAGCAACTCGCGCACGAAGTCGAGCGTCAGATATTGCTGGTAGCGTTTCGGAGAGACGCCCACCCAGGCCGAGAACAGCCGCTGGAAATGCGCGGGGCTCATCGAGAGCCGCGCCGAGATCGCCTCGAGCGTCAGCAACTCGCCCGCCGCTTGTGCTGCGTCGATCTCGGCCAGCGCGCGGGCGATGACCTGATAGTGGTAGCTCTCGGCAATGTCGCTGTGGTCGTTCATCACGCACCTCTTGGTTCTCGTCGATCCTAGGGCGCGGGCGGCAGGCGCGCGACCCGAAAGCTGCGGTTTGCGCGCGGCCTTGCCCTTCGCGCGCGTGGCGGGCATTAGGAAAGCATGGCCAAGCAATTCGATTATGCCACGATGAAAGAGGTCTTCGCGCGGTTCGAAGCCTCCGAGCCCCACCCCAAGGGGGAGCTCGAGCACGTCAACGCCTATACGCTGGTGGTGGCCGTGGCGCTGTCTGCGCAGGCGACCGATGCGGGGGTCAACAAGGCGACGCGGAAACTTTTCGCCGTGGCCGACACGCCCGAGAAAATGCTGGAGCTGGGCCTCGAGGGCGTGACCGAGCATATCAAGACGATCGGTCTGTTCCGGCAGAAGGCGAAGAACGTCATCAAGTTGAGCCAGATCCTCGTCGATCAATACAATGGCGAGGTTCCGTCCTCGCGCGCGGCGCTGCAATCGCTGCCGGGCGTGGGGCGCAAGACCGCGAACGTGGTGCTGAACATGTGGTTCGGCCATCCCGCGCAGGCGGTCGATACGCATATCTTCCGCGTCGGCAATCGCAGCGGCATCTGTCCGGGCAAGGATGTCGACGCGGTCGAGCGCGCCATCGAAGACAATGTGCCCGTCGAATACCAGCGCCACGCCCATCACTGGCTGATCCTGCACGGTCGCTATATCTGCGTGGCGCGCAAACCCAAATGTCAGGCCTGTCCGATCAAGGATCTGTGCCAGTTTGAGGAGAAAAACCTTTGAAACAGTATCAGGTCGTCGGCATCGGCAATGCCGTCGTGGACGTGATCGCGCAATGCGACGACAGCTTTCTCGAGCATATGGGCATCGAGAAAGGCATCATGCAGCTGATCGAGCGTGAGCGCGGCGAGACGCTGTACGGTGCCATGAAAGAGCGCACGCAGGCGCCGGGCGGCTCGGTCGGCAACACGATCGCGGGTCTGGGCAATCTCGGGCTCACGACGGCCTTCATCGGCCGCGTGCGCGACGACACGCTGGGGCGCTTCTACGAGGCGGCGCTGCATGGCGAGGGCACGGATTTCCCGAACCCGCCGGTGAAGGATGGGGAACTCCCGACCTCGCGTTCGATGATCTTCGTGACGCCCGACGGTGAGCGCTCGATGAACACCTATCTGGGGATCTCGGCAGAGGTCTCGACCGAGGATGTGAGCCTTGAGGTGGTGGAGAACACGCAGATCCTGTTCCTCGAAGGCTATCTCTTCGACAAGGATCACGGGAAGGCCGCGTTCCTGAAGGCCGCGCAGGGCTGTCACCGGGGCGGCGGCAAGGCGGGGATCGCGCTGTCGGACCCGTTCTGCGTCGATCGTCACCGCGACGATTTCCGGCGTCTGGTACGCGACCAGATGGATTACGTGATCGGCAACCAGCACGAATGGGAATCGCTTTATCAGACCGATCTGGATGCGGCGCTGAAACAGGCCGCTAAGGAATGCGAGCTGGTGGTCTGCACCCGCTCGGGCGACGACGTGATCCTGATCCGTGGCGAGGAACGCGCGACGGTTCCGGTCAAACGCGTGGTACCGGTCGATGCGACGGGCGCGGGCGATCAGTTCGCCGCCGGCTTCCTCTACGGTTACGCGACAGGGCAAAGCCTCGAGACGGCGGGTAAGATGGGCTGTGCTGCGGCGGCCGAAGTGATCGGCCATTACGGCGCACGGCCCGAGATCGATGTGAAGGCGCTCTTTGCAGAGCGCGGGCTCATCTGAGCCTGTCTGGCGCGCCCGGGATAAGGGCGCGCCGCAAGACTTAACGCATCAGCAGCATCGGCCCGAGCGGGCGACCTGCGAGAATGTGCAGGTGGTAATGCGGCACTTCCTGCACGCCGTTCTCGCCCGCATTGGTGATGCCGCGATAGCCCTCGCCGCCTTCGCCCGGGCTCGCGCCGGTCATCTTGCAGACCTCGGCCACGGTGCGGTGGAAATCGACGATCTCGGCATCGCTCGCTTCGGCGCAGAAATGATCGAGCGCGACGTAGGCGCCTTTCGGAATCACCAGCACATGCTCGGGCGCTTTCGGGGCGATGTCGCGAAAGGCCAGCGTGTGCTCGGTCTCCAGAACGGTGTCGTTCGGGATCTCGCCGCGCAGGATCTTGGCGAAGATGTTCTGATCGTCATAGGTATAGGCCATGGCCTCTCTCCTCAGTCGCGGAAGATGTAGTCGAGTTCGGCCAATTCCTGCGCCATATCGGAAGGGATGTCGAGCGCATGGGCCAGCGCGCGGGCGTTGTCCTCGATCTCGCCTCCCTCGCGCATGAGCGCGTAATTCTCGAACTCGGCATCGCGGAGCCGTTCGGACTCGTGGTGCAGATCGGCGCGGATCGTCGGCAGCATCTGCTCCACCACCTGCGGCGGCGTATGCTGCCCGGCAAGGCCGACGCGCTGCGCGTGCCCCTTGAGATAGTCGTCGGAGAACTGACACTCGATCTCGAGGATGCGGGTCTGGCATTTGTCGCGGGTGAAATCCTCGATCACGTCCAGTTCGGCGGGATCGACGCAGATCACCATGCGGTCGGCGTTCTCGTGGTCGAAGACCATCCGCATCAGCGCGCGGCGGTGACGGTTGCGCTTTTCCGGGCTGGTCTCGATGCCGCCGAGATCGGGCAGGGGGCCCATCTCGCTGAAGACGTAATCGAGGGCCGGAATGGATGAGCGTTTGCGGAACTCGGCCACCAGACGTTTCGCGACATGCCATTTCTTGCACAGGATCAGGGTCAGCGTGCGCTCGCGGCCCAAGGTCGCCTCCGCCTCCCAGAAGCGCGGCGCGAAGCGGCGGCCAATGCG
The DNA here is from genome assembly GCF_055666785.1 of Thioclava sp. PTB-PU3-1. NCBI lineage: Bacteria > Pseudomonadati > Pseudomonadota > Alphaproteobacteria > Rhodobacterales > Paracoccaceae > Thioclava > Thioclava sp. PTB-PU3-1. The sequence continues at coordinate 62,062 of NZ_JBVNVL010000002.1, forward strand.
GCCTCGCCCGGTGAGGAAGCGATGCAGCGCGCGACCCTCGTTCGAGACGGCGAACTCGACGCCCTCGCGCGTCCACAGCTCGCCCAGACGCTGCTTCAGGTCGCGCGCTTCGGGGCTGATCTTGCGCGCGAAGAGGTAATCCTGCGCCAGAAGCAGATCGTAGTGGTCGTTGTAGAAATTCGCGGGCATCCCGTAATCGGTGAACATCAGGAAGGTCAGCGTCCGGGTACGGATCTCGGTCTCGGGGATCAGGTGATGGACGATGGTCTGGAAGAAGGTCTCGTCGGGGATCCATGTCGTGCGGAAGAACCGCATCACATCGGGCCGCGCCTTGATGAAATCGAGCATCTGCTCCATCGTCCGCCTGCGCAGGCACCACCATTGCGAACCGATCATCATCTGCAGATCGCCGGGCACCTCGCGCGACAGCTTCAGCTGCTTTTGCAGGTTATAGGCGAGGTAGAACCGCTTGGGCTGATTGCGCTCGTTGAACCAGTGGCGATAGACCAGCCGATCTTCCTTCATCCCCGTCTTGATCCAGCCCGACGAAAAGAAGTCGAAGCTTTCGATGTAATCGACCTCTTCCGCATCGAGGAAATTATGCGCGTATTCGGCCGATTTGATCTGCATGCAATCGCCCGAGAGCATGTAGAAATGCGTGGCGCGCGGGAAATCGGCGACGGCGGCCTTCACGGCTTCTAGCGTCGCGGCGACGAGGCTCCATTCGCCCCAGCCGCATTTGACGCGCTTTTTCGCGAAGGTGACGTTGGGATTGGCATCGAGCGCGCTGCGCAGCTTGCGGTAATGCTCTGGCTTGGCGCGCGCGTCGAAATGGATCGCCACATAATCGCCTGTCTGCGTCAGCCGTTCCGCCTGCGCGATGATCCCGTCAGGATCCTTATGGGTCAGAAGAATAAAGGCGATTCGGGCCATACGGGAAACGATGCGATGTCACTTGCTGGTATTATCCGACTTGTTAGCCGGAATGAGCGTTGAAAAGACAGGACTTCTTTGCTCTTTACTCGATATTTATTATGTCTGCGTTACCCGGTCACGGGTATGCGACCTTCTGGAGGGCTTTGAATGGGATTTCCCGGTACCTGGATGACCGAGAGCGAAAGCATGGTGTATCGCGTCGTGCCGAAATGCGCCTGCTCCTCCATCGGGCAGATCATGTTCTATTCGGATCACGGGAAATTCTTCGACGGCGACATCCACGATTCCAAGACCGGGCTGCATAAGTGGTCGCAGGACGAAAGCCAGCAGCCGATCACCGAGAATGTGGTGGCGCACAAAAGCTACGCCTTCACCTGCGTGCGCAATCCTTATCAGCGCATCCTGTCGTCCTTCTTTGACAAGATCGCGGGCATCCAGCGCAACGGCAAACGCTATCGCGGCAAGCTGGTGCCGCAGCTGATCCAGAAATACGGGATCGAGGTCGGCTCTCCCGAGGACGATTTCGATTTCGATCAGGTCGCCTCGTTCCGCCGCTTCCTGCTGTTCGCGCGCGACACGATCCGTTGGCGCCGTCCGATGGAGCCGGACATTCACTGGTCGGCCATGTCAGGCCATATTTCGACCTTCATCGTCAACGGCGGGCGCTACGACAACATCTTCTTCACCGAGAAATTCAACGAGGGGATGCAGTCGGTGCTCGACGCGGTCGAGACGCCGGTGAAGGTCGATCTGGCCAAGGTGCCGCGGTTCAACGAATCCGAAGGGCACGGGCCGAAGCGCGCGCATAAGGTGAGCGATTATTTCGACGATCTGTCGCGCCACCTGATCTGGGAAATCTACAAGAAGGATTTCCAGCTGTTCCAATACGATTTCGACGATCCGGACAACAAGATGCCGGTGGGCGAGGTCGATCTGGACGAGGTGCACGCCAAGCTGGGCGACTGATCACCAGCGTTTCAGAGCGTCCTCGTCTTCATCCTTCGCGGCGACCCAGGAGGTGCCCTCGGGGCCGTGTTCCTTCTTCCAGAAGGGTGCGCGGGATTTCAGGTAGTCCATCAGAAACTCGGCGGCTTCAAACGCTGCGACGCGGTGGCGTGCGGCGGTGGCGACCATCATGATCTGCTCGCCCACGCCCAGCCGTCCGTGGCGGTGGATCACGATCACATCCGACAGGTTCCAGCGCTCAACCGCCTGATCGACGATGCCAGCGATCGCGCGCTCGGTCATGCCGGGGTAATGCTCCAGCTCCAGCGCCTCCATCGCGCCGGTGTCGTCGCGCACGATGCCGGTGAAGCTGACGACGGCCCCGACATCCGCGCGGCCCGTGCCGAAATCGGCAAGCTCTGCGCCCAGATCGAAGGGCTCGGCCTGAACGGAGACCTTCATCTCAGCCCCCCGTCATTGGCGGGAAGAAAGCCACCTCGCGCACGCCAGCTAGGGGCGCATCGAACTCCGCCAGATCCTGATCGAGCGCGACGCGCAGCGCGGAAATATCGGCAAAAGCCGCCTCGTAGCGCGGCTCGCGCGCCTTCAGCTCCTCGACCAGATCGGCCACGGTCGCGGCCTGCGTCTCGACCTTCTCGCGCGGCAGGCCGATCCGCTCGCGGACCCAAGCGAAATAGAGCACGTCAATCATGGCTCGGGTCCTTCAGATAGGGCAGGGCCTTGCGGAAATAATCCCAGCCGGTGATCGCGGTCAGCACGGCGGCGATCCAGATCAGCGCGAGGCCGACATGGGTCGCGAAATCGGCAGGCGTGGCGCCCAAGCGGATATCGCCCTCGCCTGCGCGCGGGGCCTGACCCTGTTCGAGATAGGCGAGCCCGGTGCCGAGGAACAGCACGGCGATCGCCACCATCTGCGCGGTCGTCTTCCACTTTGCGAGCTTGGTCACCCGCAGCCGCCCGGCATCTGCGCCGAGGAATTCACGCAGCCCCGAGACGAAGACCTCGCGGAACAGGATCACGGTGGCGGGCAGGATCAGCCACGGGTTCATGCCCGAATAGCCGGTCAGCACCACCAGCGCGATCACCACCATCGCCTTGTCGGCGATCGGGTCGAGCATCGCGCCGAAGCGGCTCTCCTGTTTCCACGCCCGGGCGAGGTAGCCATCGAACCAGTCGGTGACCGCCGCGCTGATGAACAGCGCAAGCGCCAGCCAGTCGGCCCAGGGGCGAGAAAAATAAAGGAACAAGACCGCCACACCGGGGGCAGCCAAGAGCCTGAGCACGGTCAGGATATTGGGAAGGGTCCATTTCATGGGAGGCAACCTAGCTGCGTGGTTCGCAAAGCGGAAGAGGGCGCGTTAACGGGTCGCGGGATCGCGATATGCATGCACCGTCCCATTACGGTCGGTAACGCGCCAGTCTCCGGGTTTGTCGCCCGGTGTGAAGTGGTCCGAGGTGATTGGTACCTTGCCGTGCCCGCCGGGGATATCGAGCACGTAGCTGGGCAGCATCGTGCCCGAGCAGCGGCGGCGCAGTTCGGCCATCAGCGCGCGACCTTCCGCGATGGTGGTGCGGAAATGCGAGGTGCCGCGCGCGAGGTCGCAATGGTGCAGGTAATAGGGTTTGACCCGCAGCTTGGTGAGGGCGCGGAGCAGCGCCTCCAGCGCGTCGGCACTCGCGTTGACGCCGCGCAGTAGCACCGTTTGCGATAGCATCGGGATGCCGCGATCCACCAGCCGCGCGATGGCATCGCGGGCGGCGGGTGTCAGTTCCCGCGCGTGGTTGGTGTGCAGCACGATCCACGCGGTCGGTGCGGCGCGAAGGATGTCGCAAAGCTGTTCGGTGATCCGCTCGGGGGCGACGACCGGCACGCGGGTATGCAGCCGGATCTGGTCGAGATGCGCGATTGCGGAGAGGCGGTCGAGCACCGCGCCCAGCCTGCGCGTCGAGAGCGTCAGCGGATCGCCTCCGGTCAGGATCACCTCGCGAATGGCCGGGGTCGCCGCGATATAATCGAGCGCCTGCATCAATTGGTCTTCCGGCAGCGGCCCGGTTTCGCCCACCGTCTCGCGGCGGAAGCAGAAGCGGCAATAGACGTCGCAGGTTTTGGTGATGTGCAGGATCACCCGGTCGGGATAGCGATGCGTCAGCCCCGGAGCGGGGGAATGCGCGTCGTCGCCGATCGGGTCTTCCAGCTCTTCGGGGCGCGTGACCAGTTCCGCCGCGGAGGGCACGAATTGCGCGGCCACCGGATCGGTCGGATCGGCAATCGCCTCGCGCATCTCGGGTGTGACGCGGATGCGGAATTCCTCGGCCACCCGCTCCAGATCTGCGCGCGCTTCCGTGGAGGTTAGCCCGTCGCGTTCGAGATCGGCCACGCGGGTCAGCGCGCGGGGGTGGCGGCTGTGATCGGTCATCTCAGCCCTTCTCGTTGAAGAAATTGTGGATCGTCTCGGCCATCGCCTCGGAGATACCGTCGACCTCCATAAGATCGATTGGTGCCGCGCGGCTGACCGCCTTGGCGGAGCCGAAATGCGCGAGCAGCGCGCGCTTGCGGGCCGCCCCGATGCCCGGGACCTCATCCAGCGGGTTCGCCATCTGCGCCTTGGCGCGTTTCGCGCGGTGGGTGCCGATGGCCCAGCGGTGCGCCTCGTCGCGCAGGCGCTGGATGTAATAAAGAACCGGCGATTGCCGGGGCAGGGCGATGGGGCGCTGACCCGTGCGGTGGAATTCTTCCTTGCCGTGGTCGCGGTCCACGCCTTTCGCGACACCGACCATTGCGACGTCGCTCACGCCCATCTCGTCCATGATCTCACGCACCGCCGAAACCTGCCCGGCGCCACCGTCGATCAGCAGAAGATCGGGCCAGGCCTCGGATTTCCGCTCCGGGTCTTCCTTCAGCAACCGGGTGAAGCGGCGCGTCAGCACCTCTTTCATCATCCCGAAATCGTCGCCCGGCGTCAGCTCCGCGTTCTTGATGTTGAACTTGCGATACTGGCTTTTGATGAAGCCCTCAGGCCCCGCGACGATCATGCCCCCCACGGCATGCGCGCCCTGAATATGCGAGTTGTCGTAGACCTCTATGCGCTCGGGCGGCTTCTCCAGCCCGAAGGCTTCTGCCACGCCCGCCAGCAGTTTCGCCTGCGCGGCACTTTCGGACATTTTCCGACCGAGGCTCTCGCGGGCATTGCGCGCGGCATTCTCGACCAGCTCTGCCTTTTCGCCGCGCTGCGGGACGGTGATCTCGACGCGGCGCTCGGCGCGTTCCGAGAGGAATTCGCTTACCAGTTCCTCATCCTCGACCGGGTGCGACAGCAGGATCAGCTTCGGCGGCGGACGGTTCGTGTAGAACTGCGCGATGAAGGCCTGCAGGATTTCGGGCGCTTCGGCGCCGGAGCCGGTCTTGGGATAGAAGTCGTGATTGCCCCAGCTCTGGTTCGCGCGGATGAAGAAGACCTGCACACAGGCCTGCCCGCCCTCCTGATGGAGCGCGATCACATCGGCCTCGGCGGTGCTGCGCGGGTTGATCCCCTGGCTTTGCTGCACGTTGGTCAGCGCCTTGATCCGGTCGCGGAGCGCAGCGGCGCGCTCGAATTCCATATCGTCGGAGGCTTGCTGCATCTGCTCCGCCAGCTCACGCTGGATCGTGGTGGACTTGCCTTGCAGGAACCGCTTCGCGTCGTCGACCAGCGCTGCGTAATCCTCCTCGGAGATCTTGCCGACGCAGGGCCCGGAGCAGCGCTTGATCTGATATTGCAGACAGGGCCGCGTGCGGGTCTCGAACATCGAGTCCGAGCAATTGCGCAGCAGGAAGACCCGCTCCAGCTGGTTCAGCGTGCGGTTCACCGCGCTCGCGCTTGCGAAGGGGCCGAAGTAATGGCCCTTCTCTTTGCGCGCGCCGCGATGCTTCTTGATCATCGGATAGGGGTGGTCCGTCGCGATCAGGATATTGGGGAAGCTTTTGTCGTCCCGCGCGAGCACGTTGTAGCGCGGCTTGAGCTGCTTGATCAGGTTCTGCTCGAGCAGCAGCGCCTCGGTCTCGGTCCGCGTCGTGAGGAACATCATCGAGGCGGTCTCATGGATCATCCGGGCGATCCGCGCCGAGTGCCCCGAGGGGCGTGCATAGTTCGAAACGCGCGCCTTCAGGTTGCGCGCCTTGCCGACATAGAGCACCTCGCCCTTCGCGTTCAGCATCCGATAGACGCCGGGCGATCCGTCGAGACGCTTGAGGTAATCCGCGATCAGCGCATGGCCCGTCATCCCGTGTTGCGGGCGCGTGGCCGCCGGGGGATCGAGGGCGTCGTTGCTGTTTACGTCGTCATTCATGAGCAGGCTTCGATTCTCCCCTGTGGCTGCAACCTCGCGAAGACGTTTTCAAGGAAAAACATGTCCACGAAATTTGGGGATAACTCTGTTGGCAAACATGTGGGACCGTGGGTTCCGACCTTAATATAAGGGTTGATAGAGTGTTTGCTCATTTTTTGAGCAAGTTACGAGTGCGTTGATTTCATTGAGAAATTTTTCGCACACTCGCCAAGCTATTGAAAGGATTACTACTTTTGTGACGGTACTGTTACAAGCCGCCGCGCAGTGCACAACTTTGGCCTGCGATTCGTTTTCAGGCTCATTCCGGACCTAATACATCGGGGGTCCGCCAGCCCAAATGTTGGCCTCCATCGACGCAGAGCAACTGCCCTGTGACGGCGGGTGCGTCCATGAAATATCCCAGCGCCGCGACGATATCTGCGGGGTCTGCGCCGCGTTCGAGGATCGTCGCCGCGCGCTGTCGGTTGAAGTGCTCTTCAGACTGGCGGGCGCCTTGCAGGGTCGGGCCGGGGCCGATCGCGTTCACACGTATAGCGGGAGCCAGCGCCTGCGCACTCGTCTGCGTGAGTGTCCACAGCCCCATCTTCGCGAGCGTGTAAGTCATGAACTCCGGCGTCAGCTTGCGCATCCGCTGATCGACCATGTTGATCACCAGCGCGCGGGCCTTGGGCTCCGCACCCGAGCGGTCGGCTTCCGGGGCCTGCGCCGCGAAATGCTGGATCAGCACGAAGGGCGCGCGCAGGTTCGACCCGATATGCCGGTCCCAGCTTTCGCGCGTGGCCGAGCGGATCGTGTCGTATTCGAAAATCGAGGCGTTGTTGATCAGCAGATCGAGAGGCCCGTCGAGCAGTTGCGCCGCGCGGGGCACCAGTTCCGCCGTCGCGGCCTCGTCCAGTAGATCGGCCTGCACGATCTCGGCGCGCACGCCTTTCGCACGGGCCTCTGCCGCCGTTGCCTCCGCGTCCTCTGCGGAGCCGTGATAATGGATTGCGACGTCCACGCCGCGCTCGGCCAGATATAGCGCCATCGCGCGTCCCAGCCGTTTCGCGCCGCCTGTCACCAATGCTCGTTTCATGCGCTGCCTCCAATGAAGAGGGCCACCATATAGGCCAGGTAAGCGGCGGTGAAAGCGATGCCGATGCCTCGGGTGATCACGCGGTTGCCGAAGATGAATGGGGCAAGCGCGATCGAGGCCGCCGCCATTACCCAAAGGTCGACATGCAGCATCTGGCTCGGCACCGGAATGTCGCCGAACAGGCCCGCGACGCCGATGATGCAGAGCAAGTTGAAGATGTTCGAGCCCACGACATTGCCGAGCGCGAGGTCCGAACGGCCCTTCATCGCCGCCGTGATGGAGGTCGCCAGCTCCGGCAGCGAGGTACCGAGCGCAACCAGCGTCAGGCCGATCACCGCATCCGAGACGCCCATCGCGCTTGCGATCTCGGAAGCGCCGCTGACAAGCCAGCTCGCCCCCAGAGGCAGCCCGATGAGCCCCGCGAGAACATAGAGCCCGATGCGCCAGAGCGGCATTTTCGGATCGACGCTCTCGACCTCTTCATCGGCTTCGGTCTCGGGTCCGGCGCCCGCGCCGCGATTGGCACGATGGGCGCGCGCCTCGCGGATCTGCCGGAACAGGATGATGCCAAGCGCGAAGAGCAGAAGCAGCGCCTGCGCCCAGCCGATCGGGCCCATGAAGCAGACGAGGATGAAGAGGATCGTCGCGCCCATCATCAGCACGAAGCTCTCGCGCGTGTCGTGCAGATCGGTGCGGATCGCGGAGATCATCGCAGGCAGGCCCAGCACCAGCAGGATATTGGCGATATTCGAGCCCACGACATTGCCGAGCGCCATGCTGGGCGCCTTGTCGAGCACGGCGGCGACTGAGACCATCAGCTCGGGTGCGGAGGTGCCGAAGGCCACCACGGTGAGCCCGACGATCAGTGCAGGAATGCCAAGGCGCAGCGACATCGCCACTGCGCCTTTCACCAGCAGGTCACCCGCCACGACCAGCAGCACCAGCCCGGCAATGATCTCGCCGAAATCCCAGATCATTTACGGCGCTCCGTCTTCTTGGCACTCTTGCTGTTGGAGGTCGTCTTGCAGGGGCAGGGGCCCCGGCCGATTTTCGGACGTCCGCAGTCGGGACAACGCGCCGATAGCCTGCCGGGTCCGCGCGGGCCCTTGATCTTCGGCATCCGCAGCTTGCCGAACATGGCGAGCACCGCCATGACGACGAGGAAGAGGGTCATGCCCTTGATGAGCATCGGGTTACAGCCCGTAGCGCGCCCAGAGCGCGCGTTCCTCGGCGGTATCGATCAGGGCGCCTGCCGTGGCCGCAGCCATCTCGCCCCCGATCTGCGCGCCGAAGCGCCGGAAGATCGAGCGTTTGGGCGCGTAAGGCACGATGCGGGTCTTCTCGCCGTAGATCTCTTTCAGCTTCGGCACCGCGTGGCCCAGCCCGTCGATCAGGCCGGTGTTTTCGGCCAGCGCCTGCCGCCCGGTCCAGATGTCGCCGGTGAAGAGGTCGCGATCCGCGGCCAGCTTCGCGCCGCGCCGGGACTCGACATGTTCCTTGAACGAGACATGCATGTCTTCGAGCAGCTTGTTCAGCCGCGCGACGTCCTCGTCCTTTTCGGGGCGGAACGGGTCCATGAAACTTTTCGAGCCGCCCGCCGTGTGGACGCGGCGCTGGATGCCGTGGCGGTTGATGAACTCGTCGAGGCCGAACCCTGCCGAGATCACCCCGATCGAGCCCACGACCGAGGTCGGATCGGCCCAGATCTGGTCTGCGGCGCAGGCGAGCCAGTAGCCGCCCGAAGCCGCGACGTCTTCGACGAAGGCATGGACGGGAATGCCTTTTTCATCCGCAAGCCTGCGGATGCGTCCCGCGATCAGCGCCGATTGCACGGGCGATCCGCCGGGCGAATTGATCAGCAGAGCGACCGCGGCCGGTTTGCCGCGCGCGAAGGCGCGCTCGATGATCGGGGCCATGGCGGCATCCGACAGGCCGGGCGCACCGGGGCGCGAGACGCCGATGGCGCCGTGCAAACGGATAACCGCGACGAAGGGCGATTTCTTGACGAAAGGGAGGCGTTGGATCAGGCTCATGTGAGGGATGTAGAGGCTCACCCCTGCCCGCGCAAGCGCAGCGATGACGGTTCCTGTCCGCGCCTGTTCGCGATTGAACCAGTCGTGACTTGCTGGCCGGGGCATGCTCGCCCCATCATCGGGGCCGGGAGGATGGATATGACCGAAGACGACAGGCTCGCCGTGATTCTGGCGGATCATGCGGGGCGCGAAGGTGCGCTGCTGCCCATTCTTCACGATGTGCAGGCCGCTTACGACTGCGTGCCCGCCGATTGCTACCAGCCGATCGCCGATGCTTTGCGGCTGAGCCGGGCCGAGGTGGCGGGCGTCGTCTCCTTCTATCACGACTTCCGCGATGCGCCCGCGGGCAAGCATGTGATCAAGCTGTGCCGCGCCGAGGCGTGCCAGTCGATGGGCGGGACCGAGATGATCGCGCGGCTGGAGCGGGCGCTGGGCATGAAAGTCGGGGAAACGAAGGGCGATGTGACCCTTGAGGCGGTCTATTGCCTCGGGCTGTGTGCCTGCGCGCCCGCCGCGATGGTGGGCGATCAGCTGGTCGGTCGTGCAAGTGCCGAACGGATCGAGGCTCTGGTCGGGGAGGTCTCGGCATGAAGATTTGGGTTCCCTGCGATGCCGCCGCCCTAGCCTGTGGAGCCGACGAGGTCGCCGCCGCAATTGCTTCGGCGGCTGGCCTGCGCGGCGAGAGCGTCGAGATCATCCGCAACGGCACGCGCGGGATGATCTGGCTTGAGCCGCTGGTCGAGATCGAGCGCGACGGTGTGCGCCACGGCTTCGGCCCGATGGTGCCCGAGGACGTGCCGGCGCTGTTCGAAGACGGCGATCACCCGAAGGCGCTCGGCCCGGTCGAGGAAATCCCCTTTTTCGCAAAACAGACCCGTCTGACCTTCGCGCGCTGCGGGCGCACCGATCCGCTCTCGCTTGCCGATTACGAGGCGGACGAGGGCTGGCAGGGTCTCAAACGCGCGCTGGAACTGGGCGGCGCGCAGACCATCGAAGAGGTCACGACCTCGGGTCTGCGCGGTCGTGGCGGTGCGGGCTTCCCGACGGGTATCAAGTGGAAGACCGTCGCCGGGGCCGAGGCGCCGCAGAAATACATCGTCTGCAACGCGGATGAGGGCGATAGCGGCTCTTTCGCGGACCGGATGCTGATGGAGGGCGATCCCTACTGCCTGATCGAGGGCATGGCAATTGCCGGGCTCGCGGTCGGCGCGACCAAGGGCTTCATCTATGTCCGCTCGGAATATCCGCACGCGATCCGTACGTTGAATGCGGCGATCAAGGCGGCGCGCACGAGTGGGATTATCGGCGACAGGCTGATGGGGCAGGGACCGGCCTTCGATCTCGAGGTTCGTGTCGGCGCGGGCGCCTATATCTGCGGCGAGGAAACTTCGCTCCTGAATTCGCTCGAAGGCAAGCGCGGGATGGTCCGCGCCAAGCCGCCGCTGCCCGCGCTGGAAGGCGCATTCGGCAGGCCTACGGTCGTGAACAACGTACTCTCGCTCGCGGCTGTGCCGTGGATCTTGGTCCACGGTGGTGCAGCCTATGCCGAATTCGGGCTGGGTCGCTCGCGCGGGACGATCCCGATCCAGATCGCGGGCAATGTCAAACATGGCGGGCTGTTCGAGACCGGTTTCGGGATGTCGCTCGGCACGCTGGTCAACGAGATCGGCGGCGGCACCGCCTCGGGGCGTCCGTTCAAGGCGGTACAGGTCGGCGGACCGCTGGGCGCTTATCACGGGCCCGATGATTTCGATCTGCCGGTCTGCTACGAGGCCTTTGCCGATCAGGGCGGGCTGGTGGGGCATGCCGGGTTCGTGGTGCATGACGACAGCGCCGACATGCTCGCGCTCGCCCGCTACGCGATGGAGTTCTGCGCCATCGAGAGCTGCGGGAAATGCACGCCCTGCCGGATCGGCGCGGTGCGCGGTATCGAGACGCTCGACCGCGTGGCGGCGGGCGATCCGGCGGCGATCGAGCTGCTGCACGAGCTATGCGAAGTGATGGAGAAGGGCTCGCTCTGCGCGATGGGGGGCTTTACGCCTTACCCGGTGCGCTCGGCGATCCGGCTCTTCCCGCAAGAATTCTCGCTCTCACAGGAGGCTGCGGCATGAAGGATTTCATCATCCCCGACGGAGTGCACGGGCCGAAACTCTCCGATATGGGCACGCCTGAAAAATCGGGCCCGCCTGTGACGCTGGTGATCGACGGCATGGATGTGAGCGTGCCCGAGGGCACCTCCGTGATGCGCGCCGCCGCCGAAGCCGGGATCACCGTGCCGAAGCTGTGTGCGACCGATATGCTGGATGCCTACGGCTCGTGCCGCCTGTGCGTGGTCGAGATCGAAGGGATGCGCGGCACGCCTGCGTCCTGCACGACCCCGGTGCGCGAGGGCATGGTCGTGAAGACCCAGACCGATCAGCTTGCGCGGCTGCGGCGCGGGGTGATGGAGCTCTATATCTCCGATCACCCGCTGGATTGCCTGACCTGCGCGGCGAATGGCGATTGCGAATTGCAAGACATGGCAGGGGCCGTGGGCCTGCGCGACGTGCGCTATGCGCCGGGCCAGAACCATGTCGAGACGCGCGCGGCGGAGGGGGCCAATCCGCTTTACATCCCGCGCGACGATTCCAATCCGTATTTCTTCTACGACCCGTCGAAATGCATCGTCTGCATGCGCTGCGTGCGCGCCTGCGAAGAGGTGCAGGGCACTTTCGCGCTGACCGTGGACGGGCGCGGCTTCGATGCCCGCATCTCCACCGGGACGGAGGATTTCCTGAACTCGGATTGCGTCAGCTGCGGCGCCTGCGTGCAGGCCTGCCCGACCGCGACCCTGCAGGAGAAGACCGTCGACGAGATCGGCGTGCCGGAGCATTCGGTGGTCACGACCTGCGCCTATTGCGGCGTGGGTTGCTCCTTCGAGGCGCAGATGCGTGGCGACCAGCTGGTGCGCATGGTGCCGTGGAAAGAGGGCAAGGCGAACCGCGGCCATAGCTGCGTGAAGGGCCGCTTCGCCTGGGGCTATGCGAACCACGGCGACCGCATCCTCAACCCGATGATCCGCGACAGCATCACCGATGCGTGGCGCGAAGTGTCGTGGGAAGAGGCGCTGGACTTCGCGGCAAAGGGGATCAAGGCGGCGCAGGCCAAACACGGCAAGGATTCCGTCGGTGTCATCACCTCCTCGCGCTGCACGAACGAGGAAACCTTCCTCGTGCAGAAACTCGCCCGCGCGGTGATGGGGACGAATAACACCGACACCTGTGCCCGCGTCTGCCATTCGCCGACCGGCTACGGGCTGAAGCAGACTTTTGGGACCTCGGCTGGCACGCAGGATTTCGACTCTGTGGAGCAGGTGGATTGCGCCGTCGTGATCGGGGCGAACCCGACCGACGGGCACCCGGTCTTCGGCTCGCGGCTGCGCAAGCGGCTGCGGCAGGGGGCGAAGCTGATCGTGGTCGACCCGCGCCGGATCGACCTGCTGGAGACCCCGCATATGGGCGAGGGGCATCACCTGCCGCTGCGTCCGGGCACCAATGTCGCGGTGCTGACCGCGATGGCCCATGTGATCGTGACGGAAGGGCTGTTCGACGAGGCCTTCATCCGCGAGCGCTGCGATTGGGACGAGTGGTCGGATTATGCCGAATTCGCCGCCGATCCGGCCCACTCGCCGGAAGCCGTCGAAGAGCTGACAGGTGTCGCGCCCGAGGCGCTGCGCCAAGCCGCGCGTACCTATGCCGCCGCGCCGAACGGGGCGATCTATTACGGGCTGGGCGTGACCGAGCATTCGCAGGGCTCGACCACCGTGATCGCGATCGCCAACCTCGCGATGATGACTGGCAATATCGGGCGTCCCGGCGTGGGCGTGAACCCGCTGCGCGGGCAGAACAACGTGCAGGGCTCCTGCGATATGGGCTCGTTCCCGCATGAATTGCCGGGCTATCGCCATGTGGCGGACGATACCGCGCGCCACGGGTTCGAGGTGGAATGGGGCGTCACGCTCGACCCCGAGCCGGGGCTGCGCATCCCGAACATGCTCGACGCCGCCGTCGCGGGGGATTTCAAGGCGATCTACATTCAGGGCGAAGACATCCTGCAATCCGATCCCGATACTCATCACGTGGCCGCGGGCCTCGCGGCGATGGACTGCGTGATCGTGCATGACCTGTTCCTGAACGAGACCGCGCGCTACGCCCATGTCTTCCTGCCGGGCTCGACCTTCCTCGAGAAGGACGGGACCTTCACCAATGCCGAGCGCCGGATCAATCCGGTGCGCAAGGTGATGGCACCCAAGGCCGGGCTGGCCGATTGGGAGGCGACGCAGGCGCTGGCCAATGCGCTGGGCGCGGGGTGGAGCTATACCCACCCGTCCGAGATCATGGACGAGATCGCGCGTACGACGCCGGCCTTCGCGGGCGTCACCTACGATCTGATCGACCAGATGGGTTCGGTGCAGTGGCCCTGTGATGACACGCACCCGCAAGGCTCGCCGGTGATGCATGAGGATGGCTTCGTGCGTGGCTCGGGGCGTTTCATCCGCACCGCCTATGTCGCGACCGAGGAACGCACCGGACCGCGCTTCCCGCTGCTGCTGACGACGGGGCGCATCCTGTCGCAATATAACGTGGGCGCGCAGACGCGGCGGACCGAGAACTCCGTCTGGCATGCCGAGGACCGGCTGGAAATCCATCCGCATGACGCCGAGACTCGCGGTATCCGCGACGGCGATTGGGTGCGTCTGGCGAGCCGGGCGGGCGAGACGTCCTTGCGCGCGACGATCACGGATCGGGTCTCGCCCGGCGTCGTCTACACGACCTTCCACCACCCCGACACGCAGGCCAATGTGGTCACCACCGACAATTCCGACTGGGCGACGAACTGCCCGGAATACAAGGTGACGGCGGTGCAGGTGGGGCTGTCGAACGGGCCCTCGGACTGGCAGGAGCTTTACACGGCACAGACCAAGCTGACACGCCGCGTCGAGGCGGCTGAATGACGGCAACCGATTGGGACATGCCCAGCGGCGCGGTGCAGCGGCTCGCCGAGGAAGTGCCGGTGGCGCTGTCCTTTGACGGGGTGACGCAGGCGGTGATGATGGCCAGCCCCGCCGATCTGGAGGATTTCGCTCTGGGCTTCGCGCTCTCCGAAGGGCTGATCGCGGACGCATCCGAGATCACCCGGCAGGAGCTGGAAGTGACCGAGGCCGGGATCGAGGCGCGCAACTGGCTGGCCGCGCCTGCGGGCGCGCGCTTTGCCGAACGCCGCCGCGCCACGATGGGGCCGGTGGGCTGCGGGCTCTGCGGGATCGAGCAGTTGGAAGAGGCGCGGCGCAAGCTTCCGCCGGTCGCACCGCCGCGTTTCACGATGACGCCGGAGCAGGCCACGGAGGCGCTCGAGACCCTGCGCGACCACCAGCCGCTGCAGGACGAGACCCGCGCCGCCCATGCGTCGAGCTTCTGGCAGCCGGGCAAGGGGATCGTGCTGACGCGCGAGGATGTCGGGCGGCACAACGCGCTCGACAAGCTGATCGGGGCGCTGATCCGGCAGGGGATCGACCCCGCAGGCGGCGCACTGGTGATGACCTCGCGGCTCTCGGTCGATCTGATCCAGAAGGTGGCGACGCTACGTATCCCGGTGATCGTCGGCCCCTCCGCCCCGACCGCGCTTGCGGTGAGCGAGGCACGGGACGCGGGCCTTACCGTTATCGCGCGCGCAGGCCGGGGCCTCGCGCTTTACACCGCGCCGCAGGAGGCCACCGCATGAAGCCTGAGAAACTCGCCGGGATGGCCAATCAGATCGCACAGTTCTTCGAGAGCCAGCCCGGCGATCAGGCGCATGCCGTCGCCGATCACATCAATGCCAACTGGGCGCCCACGATGCGCGACACGTTCCTCGCGGCGGCTGACAAGCTGGACCTGCACCCGCTGGTGAAAGCGGCCTTGCCGGAGATCCGCGCCCCTCAGCGGGGCTGATCGCCGGGCTTCACGACCGGCGCGAAGGAGAGGGTGAAGTTTTTCCCGTCCGCGAAGGGGTAGGGGGCCGCGAGCTGCTGCACCTCTCCGGTGGTCCAGTCGGGATGATCCGGGTAAGTCGCGCGCAGAAGGCCCGCGCCGGTTGCCGCATTCGTGCCGTCCCAGATCACGAAGGCCGGGCCGTCGGGCAGAGGTTTCGTAAAGTCCGAACTGGCATTCAGAACCGTCATCCGGGGCGCGCGATAGAGGATATTCGCGCCTTCCCATTGCGGCGCGATCAGGGTCGCATCCGCGCCAACGGCGGCCACCAGCTGCGGCACCAGCGTCTCGAAGGGGGCGGCATTGCGGCTCTTGCCCTGGAAGAAATGGATCGGCAGCGCGATCGTCACCAGCACGAGCAGCACTGCATAGACCTGCTGCAGCCGCCGCAGCCCGGTCGCACTGAGCCGGGGCAGGAGCCAAAGGCCAAGCGCGGGGCCCGCGAGGAACAGCAGCGGTTGCAGCCAGCGATCCTTGATCTGCCCCGCTCCGACCGCGAGCGCACCGAGCAGCAGCAGCACGAGGCCGATCACCATCACGCGCAGCATCAGCCGCAGCAGCGGTTGCGGGGCGTCGGGTTTGCTCTCCCGGTAGCGCCAGTAGAGCAGCCCGCCGACCAGCAGCGGCAAGGCGAGGAAATTCAAGATGCCTTGGCCGGTTGCGAGAACCGGACCGACAAGCCGCGCGCCCAGCGAGACGTCTTCGGCGGCGTCGAATTTCTTTGCCGAGGCGAAGGCGATCTCGGGGTGGTTCAGGATCCAGACATAGGGCGGCAGCGCAATCGCGGCGGCGATCAGCAGGGACAGGAACAGGCGACGGTCGCGGAAGGACGCGCGGAGCTCCGGAAAGCCGATCAGCGCGAGAGTCGTCGAAATCGGCAGCAGAACGAAGTTGTATTTCGACAGCAGCCCCATGCCCAGCACCAGCCCGAGCGTCACGAAGCCCGCAAGGCTGGGGCGGCGCGCGATCCACCAGATCGTGGCAAAGCACAGCGCCGCCGAGAAGGTCGCGAGGACGGAATGTGTCAGGGCGCGCTGGCTTTCCCAAGCGATTTGCGGCAGCAGCACGAGGCCCAGCGTCGCGACCCATGCCCGGCGCGGATCGAGCCGTGTGCGCATCAGCCCGTAGCAGGTCAGGACCGTGCCGCAGAGCAGGGTATTTTTCAAAAGCGCGAGGCCGAACATCGTCGGCCCGGTCACCATGAAGACCAGATGTTGCAGCCATGCGAAGAGCGGCAGTTGCGGGCCGTAGCCCCACGCGAAGCTGCGCGCATCGAAGATCATCTGCGCATCGTCGAGCCCGAGCGCGCCGCCCAAGGCGGTGCGGTAGAAGGTTTGGAAGACGAAATAGGCGACGATGCTCAGCGGCCAGATCGCATCGGGAAGGGCGTGGCCTGCGGCTCGGGGCATCGGGTCGGCGCTCATGCGGGCGTGCCTGTGGGGACGCGCATCACGGGAAGGGTCTGGAGCATGGCGCACCTATTGGCTGGCGGGACTGCCGCGCGGGGCGGACAGAGAGGGCGATACCACTTTCGACAGGCGGGCCAAAGCGCGAGATGCCCGAGTTTCGCCGGGCGTGGCCACGATGCCGCGCCCTCGGCGAGCGCGGCGCGGCGATGGCTCAGGCCTCTTTCGAGCGCTCGATATAGGCGCGCAGTTCTTCGGCCTCGTGGCGGGCGTCGCGCAGACCATCCATCGCCGCGCGCAGTTCCGCCTCGGTCTGGCTGAGCTGATTGGCCAGTTCCGCCTCGCGTTGCTCGACATAGACGAGCGCCTGATCGCGGGTCTCTTCGGCTTCATGCAACGCCTGCGCCATCTGCTCCAGCTCGCCCATATCGGCTTGGCTCACGCGGGTGAGGCGGTGGATCAACCAGCTCGCGAACCAGCCGAGAGCGAAAGCCACGAAAAGGATGATCGCTGTGGCGATGATGAATTCGGTTCTGTTCATATGACGTCCCTTCAGCCCTTCGACAGGTCCTCCGGCCGGGATTGCGGGCGCGGCGTTTCATCGCCGGGCGTCTCGACCGGAATTTCTTCTTCTTGCGGGGTGTTTTCCCCCGGTTCTGCGGCGGTGTCCCCATCGCCGTTTTCGCTTTGCGCGCCGTCTTCGGTGGCGGGCGCACCGTCGTCGGTCACGGCGCCGTTCCAATGCGGCTCGCCGTCTTCTGCGGCGCCCGTCGCATCTGCGGTGGCATCGGGCAGCGCGTCGTCGCCCACCGGCGCCTCGTCCAGCAGCACGAATTCGATCCGACGGTTCTTCTCGCGGCCTGCCTCGGTGTCGTTCGAGGCGATCGGCTGAGCTTCGCCATAGCCTTTCGCTTCGAGATTGCCGATCAGCACGCCACGGTCGAGAAGCCCGCGGATCACCGCCTGCGCGCGCTGTTGCGACAGCTGCAGGTTCATTTCCTCGCGGCCCTGATTGTCGGTGTAGCCGGCCACTTCCATCTTGAAATCGGTGCAGTTCTTCATCGATTTCGCCAAAGCGTCGAGCGCGTCCAGGCTTTCCGAGGCGACCTGCGCCGAACCCGGATCGAAATCGACCTTCTTCTTCTGCAGCGTCTCATTGAGGCGCGCGACGCATTCCTTGCCGGTCGGCAGGGCCAGCTGCTCATCGAGGCGCTTGTCGTATTTCACGCTCAGGTCGATCTGCGCGTCTTCGCCAAGCTGGCTGGTCAGGATGCGCGAGATCGTGTCGGAAGCCTGCGGATCGCCCGAGATGCCGTTGACCGAGATGCCGTCGCGGGTGACCGTGACCTTGCCGTCATGGAGCACCGAGAGCGCGTCGAGCGCGGCCAGCGTGCGCACCGGCCAACCGGCGGGAAGCTCTTTGTCGACGCGGGTCGCGCCGTGGACATTGTCGTGGCCGAGCTTGGCGCGGGCGTAGCTTTCGATGGTCTGGCGTTCGCGCGCATCGGTCACGCGGCCCTTGAGCTCGACATGGCCGTCGCCATCGCGGGTCGCGGTGAAGCTGGCCTCGGCGGCTTTCGCATCGGGGGCCGGTTCGCGCTTGGCCTTGAGCGAGAACACTCCAGGCAGGTTCGATTCCAGCTCGCCCACGACATCGTCGAATTTCTGCTGATCGACGGTCGAGGGGGCATCGAGTGCGATATCGGCATCCGAGAAGGTCACCGAGCCTGCGCCGAGATCGCCGACCGCCTTGATCGCCATCTGCGCGGCCTTGGACCAATCAGGCGACGGGGTGCCCATGCCGATGGTGCAGGTCAGCGTGCCTTTCGCGCCTGTCGCGCGGGCGGCAGTCAGGATGCGGTCGCGCGCGCGCTCGTTATCGGCGGAGCAGGCGTCGAAATGCGGGCCTTCCTCGTCGTCGATGAGGAAGCGCAGGGTGAAGGGGGTGATCACGGGGCGCGGCGCGGAGATGTCGAAGCTGAGCTTGAGATCGGTGGGGCGGCGGCGTGCGAGCGATGTTTCCACCCGGCCTTTCTCGGAGGGGCTGTCGGTGATCGCCTGAACCGAGACCTTGCCGGCGGTGACCGAAATCTTAGAGCGCGGCAGCGTCTCGATCGTGGTCATCGCGAATTGCATCGCCTCGTCCCAGCCGCCGGGCACCGGGTAATCGGCGCTCTCCAGCATGTCGGTGACGCCATCCTCGCCCGCGACTTTCGAGAGTTTCTCGACGATCGCATCGCGGTCGACCGAGGAGGGCACCAGCCCGATCAGCGAGATGCCGTTCTCGTTGCGCAGCATCTCCAGCGAGAAGGCGGGGGGCGTGATCGGCTTGGTGATCTGCGTGTCGGTATTGTCGACGACCCGCGAGCTATCGACGTATTTGTCGACCTCCGAGACCGCGCGGAACCGCTCGGCCTCGGTCGGGGCGGTGCCGGAGAGGAGGACTTGCAGCCCGTCGGTATGGATCCGCATCCAGCCGTAGCCCTGCGCCTCCATCGCGACGCGTACTTCTTGTTTCGTGGATTTCTCGACAACGGTCGCAGCGCCGCCCGCAATGACTGCGGAGACGACGAGTGCGAGGACAAAGGCGGCGATCGTCAACAAGGTGGCGCGGCTGCGCATCGGTCTCAGGCCCTCCCCCAGGGAATCTTTATCCCGTTTCCTTAAGGCGCAGGGGCGCGGGGATCAATCGAAACGCCGTTACACGATTGCGCCAACGGCGAGAAACAGCGCAGCGATGAGGCCGGTATCGCGGTTCGCGCGGAACAGTTTCAGGCAGGTGTCCGGGTCGTCGATATCGAGCTGGCGCATCTGCCAGAGCATGTGCCACCCCATCGCCCAGGGCGCGAGCAGGGAGAGCGCGAGACGCAGCGGCGACGCGCCGGGGATGAGCGCGCCCATCACCGCGATGGTCATCAGCGCAACAGAAGTCATCAGGAAGCCGCCGAGCCATTTCGCGCTGTCGTCGCCAAAGAGTCGCGCGGTGGATTTCACCCCGATCAGCGCGTCGTCTTCTTTGTCCTGATGCGCATAGATCGTGTCGTAGAACAGCGTCCAGGCCATGCCCGCGAAGTAAAGCACGACGGGCGGCCAGCTGAGGCTGCCGGTATGCGCGACCCATAGCAGCAGCGCGCCCCAGTTGAACGCGATCCCGAGGAAGATCTGCGGCCACCAGGTGAAGCGCTTGGCGAAGGGATAGATCGCGACCGGCCCGAGCGAGACGATCCCGAGGATGATCGCGGGCGTGTTGAAGGTCAGCAGGATCGCGAAGGAGATCAGCGACTGGATCACCGCCCAGCCCAGCGCCTGTTTTGTCGAGACCTGCCCCGAGGGGATCGGCCGCGAGCGGGTGCGGGCCACGCCCGCATCGATGTCGCGGTCGGTGATGTCGTTCCATGTGCAGCCCGCGCCGCGCATCAGGAAGGCCCCGATGGAAGCGCCGACCGCCAGCCACAAATCCCACCAGATGAAGCCACCTGTCGAGGACGCCGCCAGCGCGATCGACCAGTAGCAGGGCAGCAGCAGCAGCCATGTCCCGATAGGCCGGTCGGCGCGGCTCAGCCGCAGGTAGGGCCGCGTCCATGCCGGAGCCAGCCGGTCGACCCAGTTGCCGCGATAGGCATCCGCGACCGTGCCGTTCACGTCGTTCGGGGTCTCGCCCGTGCTCGCGTTTGCCGCCTCTGGCGTTTCGGTTTTTCCGCTCATACAGTCCGCCTCATGGAACGTGCCAAGATCAGGCTCTGTGTAGAGCACCCGCTGGGCGCGGGGCAAGCCGTGCCTCTGACTCAGGACGAAGCGCATTACCTCTTTGCGGTGATGCGGCTGGCCGTGAACGCCCGTGTGGCGCTGTTCAACGGGCGCGATGGCGAGTGGACGGCGGAGGTCGTCGAGGCCCACAAGAAGCGCGGTATTCTGGCCTGCGTCGAGCAGGCCGCGCCTCAGCTCGCGCCGCCCGATCTCTGGCTGATCTTCGCGCCGATCAAGAAAGAGCGCACCGATTTCATCGTCGAGAAGGCGACCGAACTGGGCTGCGCTCAGGTCTTGCCGGTGCAGACCGAGTTCACCAATTCCGCGCGCATCCGGCAGGACCGCTTGCAGGCCCATGCCAAGGAAGCGGCGGAGCAATGTATGGGCACCTATGTGCCCCCGGTCGAGGATTTGCAGGGGCTCAAGAAGCTGCTGGATGGCTGGGATCCGAGCCGTCGTATCCTCTGGGCCGACGAGGCTTTGGTCGGTCCCGCAGAGACGCTCGCGGGGCTGCAGCCCGGCCCTTGGGCGATCCTGATCGGTCCCGAAGGCGGGTTCTCGGAGGCCGAGCGCGAGAGGCTCCGCAGTCTCGATTTCGTCACTCCGGTCAGCCTTGGTCCGCGCATCCTGCGCGCCGATACGGCGGTCTGCGCGGCGATCACATTGTGGCAATCGGCGCTGGGAGACTGGCGGTGATCCGTCCCGAGGTCGCAGAAGGTTTCAAACGCTGGGGCGAGGTGATCGCCGCGGGCGTCGTGGTGGCGTTCGGCGCGTGGTTGATCTGGCTCGGCGGATTGATCCTGATGCCGCTGGGACTGGTCGCCGTGGCGCTCGGGCTCGGCTGGGCGCTGATCGGCTGGCGTCGGTTGCGCTTTGCGCGTGAAACAAATGCGCCGGGTCTGGTCGAGATCGACGAGGGCCGTATCTCCTACTTCGCGGCCAGCCGGGCGCGCGCCATTGCGGGGCCGGGCAGCAATGTCTCGGCCCTCGGGATGGGCGGCGAATTGCCGCTGCGCGAACTGGCGGAAATCCGTCTGCTGACGCTGCAGGGCCAGCAATATTGGCGGCTGCGCAGCCTCTCGGGCGAGGCGCTGCTGATCCCGCTCGATGCGGCGGGGGCGGATGCGCTCTACGATGCCTTCGCGAGCCTGCCGGGGATCGACATGGGGAAGATCTCTGCCGCGCTTGACCAAAAGTCTGCCGCACAGAGCCTCTGGACCCGCAAACAGGTTTCACGCTTGACTTGAGCCAACCCCCGCGCCACCTGTGGCGCTCCATAAAGCGACGCGAGAAAAGACATGTCCATTCCGCAGCAGGGCGGTGGCCCGATCGAGCGCTTCGAGCAACTGGCCGAATATCTGGCCGAAGGTGAGAAGCCGCGCGACGACTGGCGCATCGGCACCGAGCATGAAAAATTCGGCTATTGCGCGGACAAGCAATTGCCGCTGCCCTATGACGGCCCGCGGTCGATCAAGGCGATGCTGGAAGGTCTGCGCGACCGCTTCGGCTGGAAGCCGGTGGAAGAGCAGGGCAAGATCATCGGGCTGGAGCTGAACGGCGCGAATGTCAGCCTCGAGCCGGGCGGTCAGCTGGAACTGTCGGGCGCGCCGCTCGAGACGATCCACCAGACCTGCGACGAGGTGAACGAACACCTGCGCGAAGTGCAGTCGGTCGCCGACGATATCGGTGTGAAGTTCATCGGTCTGGGCGCGGCCCCGATCTGGACGCAAGACCAGATGCACATGATGCCCAAGGGGCGCTATCGGCTGATGACCGATTACATGGGCCGCGTGGGCGAGCTGGGCACGCAGATGATGTATCGCACCTGCACCGTGCAGGTGAACCTCGACTTCGGTTCGGAAGCCGACATGGTGCAGAAGATGCGCGTGGCGCTGGCGCTGCAGCCGGTCGCGACGGCTCTCTTCGCCAATTCGCCCTTCCTCGACGGCAAACCCAACGGCATGAAGTCCTGGCGCAGCCATATCTGGCAGAACCTCGACGACGCGCGCACGGGCATGCTGCCCTTCATGTTCGAAGAGGGCGCGGGCTACGAGGCATACGTGAACTACGTCCTCGATGTGCCGATGTATTTCGTCTATCGCGACGGCAAATATATCGACGCTCTGGGCCAGTCCTTCCGCGACTTCCTGAAGGGCGAACTGCCCGCGCTGCCCGGCGAGAAGCCGACGCTGAGCGACTGGGCCGATCACCTGACGACCGTCTTCCCCGAGGCACGCGCGAAGAAATTCATCGAGATGCGCGGCGCCGATGGCGGGCCGTGGCGGCGTCTGTGCGCGCTGCCCGCACTGTGGGTCGGTCTGCTTTACGACCAGACCGCGCTGGATGCGGCATGGGATCTGGTGAAGGGCTTCGACCACGAGACCCGCGAAGGTCTGCGCCGCGCGGCGGCGGTCGATGCGCTGCAGGGCGAGTTCAACGGCGTGAAGCTGCACGACCTCGCACGCGAGACGGTGGCGATCGCGAAGTCCGGTCTGGCGGCGCGGGCGAAGCCCGGCGCGGGCGGGATGATCCCCGACGAGACCCATTTCCTCAATGCGCTGGAAGAGAGCGTCGAGACGGGCCGCGTGCCTGCCGACGAGCTTCTCGAGAAATATCACGGCGAGTGGAATGGCGATCTGAGCAAGATCTACGCCGAATACAGCTACTGACGGGAGGGCAGGGCGGTCTGCCGCCCCGCCGTTCCTCTCACCGCGACCCCAGCCGCTCGCGCACCCATTGAGGGACCAGCACGCTTGCCGGGCCTTGGCGCGATGTGTCGAACATCGTGCTGCCCGCCGAGGGGTCGAGGTTCAGCTCCAGCGTCTCCACCCCGCACATCGCGGCGTCCTGTACGAAGCCCGCCGCCGGGTAGACATTGCCGCTGGTGCCGATCGAGACGAACAGATCCGCGGCTTCCAGCTCGCGGATGATCCGATCCATCTGATAGGGCATCTCGTTGAACCAGACGATGTCGGGTCGCGTGGCTTTGCGCCCGCACTCGGGGCAGGTGTCATGCGGCTGCATCGCCTCGGGCGCGGGCCAGCGATGGTCGCAGGCGTGGCACAGCGCGCCGAAGAGCGAGCCGTGCATGTGGATCACGTTCTGAGACCCGGCGCGCTCGTGCAGGTCATCGACATTCTGCGTCACCACCAGAACCTCGTGGCCCGGAGCGGCCTCCAGCTCGGCCAGCGCGAGATGGGCGGGGTTCGGCTGGGCCGCGCGCGCCGCCGCCCGGCGCGCGTTGTAGAAGCGGTGCACCAGCGCGGGGTCGCGCGCGAAGCCCTCGGGCGTTGCCACGTCCATGATGCGGTGTTCTTCCCACAGGCCGTCGCTTGCGCGAAACGTGCGGATGCCGCTTTCGGCAGAAATTCCCGCGCCCGTCAGAATCACGACCTTGGCCATCGCTGCGCCCTCCGTTATCACTTCACCCTATGCGTATCCTCTTTCTCTGCCTTGGCAATATCTGCCGCTCGCCCGCCGCCGAAGCGGTGACCCGTCACAAGGCCGCTGCAGCCGGGCTCGATATCGAGTTCGACAGTGCAGGCACCGGCACCTGGCATCTCGGAGAGCCGCCCTACGATCCGATGATCGCGGCGGCGGAAGCGCGCGGCTACGACATGCGCAGCCTGCGCGCACGGCAAATCCAGCCCGCCGATTACGACGGGTTCGATGTGATCCTGGCGATGGATGAGAATAACCTGCGCGATGCGCTTGACGGGGCGCCGCGCGAGATGCGCGCACAGGTGCAGATGTTCATCGACGGGCCGGAGGGGCCGCGCGATGTGCCCGATCCCTATTTCACCCGCAATTTCGATGGAGCCCTCGATCTGATCGAGGCGGGCGCGGATCAGTTGATCGCCGACCTGCTGGCCGACGAAGAAGAAAAGCGGCGCGGGCAGTAGACCGCGCGCCGCCGATCAGGCGCTTACTTGCAGAAGCCTTCCGCCGTCGCGGCGAAATTCTTGTAGCGGTCCCAGAAGTCCGAATCCGACTGGCGGTCGGACATGCGCACTTCCTGCGCGCGGTCGGGATCGTGGAAGAAGCTTGCGGCGCGGCGCTGGTCGCGATGGCTCAGCGTCATGTCCGCGACTTGCTGGATGCAGCCGCAGGTGCCGGGATTGCTGGCGCGGCCCGCTTTCTGACACGCGTTGTCGATCGGCCCGGCCGAAGCCATCGAAGCAAGCGCCATGGCGCCCGAGAACGCGCAGAGTCCGAGTGTGGTCTTGAAAATCATCTACTGCCCCTTTGTCGTTGCGGCCGGCATGTGTTTGCCGATCCTGCCTGCTCATTTGTCCGCGATTCTAACTCAAATTCAAAAAGCGGGCAACAAAACAGGCAGGATTCCGCCGGTTCGGGGCAGGGGAGGGAACCCGTTTTCTAGTCATCGCGTTGCGCGTGCACGGGCCCACTACATCTGGATGGCGTCAGCCCTCCAGATCACTCTTCGACCGGGGTGGCCTCATAGCCTGCGCCTTTCAGAGCGCTGATCACGGTGGATTCGGGCAGCCCTTCCACTTCGACCTCGCGATCTTCCAGATAGACATCGGCCTTGCCGCCGACCTCTTCGATCGCAGCCTCGACCGAGGCTTTGCAGTGCCCGCAGGTCATGTTCGGAACGGAATAGATCATCTTGCGTCTCCCGTGTTTCGTGTCTCAGGGATATGTCGGACGCGACCGGGCCGAGGTCAATGGCAGATGGCGTTCAATCCCTCTTCCCGGCCCGCTTTTTCCCCTGTATACGCGCGCCCATGACTGATCTTGATCGCATCCGCAATTTCTCCATCGTGGCGCATATCGACCACGGTAAATCCACGCTCGCCGACCGGCTGATTCAGCTGACCGGTACCGTGGCCGAACGCGATATGAAGGACCAGCTCCTCGACGCGATGGATATCGAGCGTGAGCGCGGCATCACGATCAAGGCCAACTCGGTGCGGATCGACTATCCCGCCAAGGACGGCAAAACCTATGTGCTGAACCTGATCGACACCCCCGGCCACGTCGACTTCGCCTATGAAGTCTCGCGCTCGATGCAGGCCGTCGAAGGCTCGCTGCTGGTCGTCGATGCCTCGCAGGGCGTCGAGGCGCAGACGCTCGCCAACGTCTATCAGGCGATCGACGCGGATCACGAAATCGTTCCGGTCCTGAACAAGATCGACCTGCCCGCGGCAGAGCCCGAGCGCGTGAAGGAGCAGATCGAGGACGTGATCGGGATCGACGCCTCGGACGCCGTCGAGATTTCCGCGAAGACCGGTCTGGGCATCCCGGACGTTCTGGAAGCCATCGTGCAGCGTCTGCCAGCGCCGCAGGGCGACCGTGACGCGCCGCTGAAAGCGATGCTGGTGGATTCGTGGTACGATCCCTATCTGGGCGTCGTCGTTCTGATCCGCGTCATGGATGGCGTGATCAAGAAGGGCGATCAGATCAAGATGATGAAGACGGGGGCGACCTACAAGCTCGACCGTCTCGCCGTTCTGAAACCCGCGATGGTCAATATCGACGAGCTGGGCCCCGGCGAGATCGGCGTCTTCACCGCTTCGATCAAGCAGGTGCGCGACACGAAGGTCGGCGACACGATCACCCACGAGAAGAAGCCCTGCGCCAAGGCGCTGCCGGGCTTCAAACCCTCGATTCCGGTGGTGTTCTGCGGCCTTTTCCCGGTCGATGCGAACGATTTCGAAGCGCTGCGCGACGCGATCGAGAAACTGCAGCTGAACGATGCGAGCTTCTCGGCCGAGATGGAAACCTCGGCAGCGCTCGGCTTCGGCTTCCGCTGTGGTTTCCTCGGGCTGTTGCACCTCGAAGTGGTGCGCGACCGTCTGGAGCGGGAATACGATCTCGACCTGATCACCACCGCGCCCTCGGTGGTCTTCAAGATCCACATGAAGGACGGGGAGGTGATCGAGCTTCACAACCCCGCCGACATGCCCGACCTGACCTATGTCGATCATATCGAGGAGCCGCGCATCAAGGCGACGATCCTCGTGCCGGACGAATATCTCGGCGACGTGCTCAAGCTCTGTCAGGACCGTCGCGGCATCCAGCAGGACCTGACCTATGTCGGTGGCCGCGCGATGGTCGTCTATGACCTGCCGCTCGCCGAGGTCGTGTTCGACTTCTACGACCGCCTGAAATCGGTCACCAAGGGCTATGCCAGCTTCGACTACCAGATCACCGAATATCGCGAGGACTACCTCGTGAAGATGTCAATCCTGGTCAATGACGAGCCGGTCGACGCGCTCTCGATCATGGTCCACCGCGACCGGGCCGAGGCGCGGGGCCGCGCGATGTGCGAGAAGCTCAAGGACCTGATCCCGCGTCACATGTTCAAGATCCCGATCCAGGCCGCCATCGGTGGTCGCGTGATCGCGCGCGAGACGCTGTCGGCGATGCGCAAGGACGTGACCGCGAAATGCTACGGCGGCGACGCGAGCCGGAAAAAGAAGCTGCTGGAGAAGCAGAAGGCCGGTAAGAAAAAGATGCGCCAGTTCGGGAAGGTCGAAATCCCGCAAAGCGCGTTTATCGCGGCGCTGAAGATGGATGAGTGATCCTCTTCGAATTTGACGAATAGAGGCCCGGCGATTGCGCCGGGCCTTTTCATTTCGGGCGGGTCAGTCACGGCCTTTCTGAGGAACATGGCGCGCCACCCCCACG
Source organism: Thioclava sp. PTB-PU3-1 (assembly GCF_055666785.1). Taxonomy (NCBI): domain Bacteria; kingdom Pseudomonadati; phylum Pseudomonadota; class Alphaproteobacteria; order Rhodobacterales; family Paracoccaceae; genus Thioclava; species Thioclava sp. PTB-PU3-1. The sequence goes on from NZ_JBVNVL010000002.1 coordinate 89,213, forward strand.
TTCTCCACCCAGACCTATTTCAGGAGGAAACGATATGACCGACCAAGCCAAGATCGAGAAAGATTTCTGGGATGCGCTCGCATCGGATCGCACCGTGATGCTGGCGCGCGCGGGCGTCGAGACGGCAGCGCCGCGGCCGATGACGGCGATCGTCGAGGAGAAGCCCGGCCCCGTCTGGTTCTTCACCGCGCGCGACACGGAATTGATGGAAGGGCTCGCGCCCGGTGCGGGGGCGATGTTCACCTTCGCGGATAAGGGCCACAAGGTTTTCGCGACCGTCACGGGGCGTCTGACCGAACATACCGACCCCGAGTCCGTGGAGCGGCTTTGGAACCCCTTCATCGGCGCCTGGTATGAGGGCAAGGACGACCCCAAACTGGTGCTGCTGCGCTTCGATCCGGATCAGGCCGAGATCTGGGACAGCGGCAACGCGCTGGTCGCGGGCGCGAAGATCCTGCTGTCGTCGGACCCGGGCGAGTCGATGAACGACCGTGTCGCTCATGTGAATTACTGAGCCGGGCGCGTCCCTGACGTTAGAGGTAAGAAAAAGGCCCCGGAAATCTCCGGGGCCTTTGACTTTTTCGCTTAGCTATCAGGCTTGGAATTTAGCGCGCCTGACGCGCCTCGCCCGCGATCGTGTTGCCTGCAACGGACAGGTCCTGACCTGCGCCTTGCACGGTGTTGCAGGCCGCGAGGCCCAGAAGGATTACGGTCATTGCCGCCATTTGAACCGATTTCGTCATCTCTTTCGCTCTCCTATTAAGCCATCACCGGCCAACGTACGAAAAAATTTACGGTTCCGTGGAACTGGAGGCAAGGAGCGGCGTTTTGCCCTCGAACACATAAGGGAGAGCCCGAATGAAGAAGCCTCTGCGCTTATTCCTCGCCGCCCTCTCGGCCCTCGTCGTGACCGGGGTCGTGGTGATCGCAGCTCTGACTTTCGGCTTTGTCGGATGGCAGGAATTCGCGTTCGCCGTGATCGTCGGGATTGTCTTAGGAATTCCCGCAGGTCTCTGGACCGAGCGGCGCATAAAAAGGAATGACCCGTTCTGGCCGCCCCGCCAGGCATGATCCCTGTCAGAACGGTCTTGCGGCCCCTGCTTTGTCCCTCGCGGGGGCCGCACACTCCGCCCGAGCTGGTTAACTTCTTGTTAATTAAGCTCTGAAAGGCTCCGGGTTGTCCCTCCCCGGAGCCTTTCAATGTCTAAAGCCCCGTTTTTCCTTGTCCTTTGCCTCCTCGCAGCCTGCGCCTCCCCAGCGCCGCAGTTTCTCGGCGCGTCGCGGCATGACCTCACGCTCGACGGCATCGACTTCGTCGTCTTCCTCAAGGGAGACCGGGCGGAGGTGGTGCGCATGGGCTATCTGCGCCGGGCAGAGCGGGGGCGCGTGCCGCCCCTGATGATCCGCGCGGCAGAGCAGGTTTCGGGCTGCAAGGTCGCGGGACCGGCGGGCGGGCTCTATCGATCACCCTCGCTGCCCGGCGATACGGGGGAGGCGCGCTTCCAGCTCGATTGCTGATGCGACGCCCTGCCGCAGCAGCGACCGCGCGGACTTGATGCGGATCAAGGTCACATCCGCGTGATCGGAGTCAGTCTGACCACCGAAATGCGCCGCTCAATGGAGATCAGACATGCGCCTCTTCGGTATCATCTACGCCCTCGTCGGACCGACCCTCGCGGGTATCCTCATCACTGCCGCGCTGACGATGAATATGTTCACCACCAACGCGATGATCGTCTCCGCGGTAATCGGGTTCCTCGTCGCCGTGCCAGTTGCGTGGTATATCGCCAAAATGATCCGCGAAAACGCCTGACGGCGCGGCGCGGCACAGGCGTCGGGAAAATCCCAACTTCGTGAAGGGCGGAACCTCTGCGCCTTCGCCGCGCTAGTCCGGCGAGGCGCGGCGGCGTTTCGTCAATTCAAAGAGGTAATATGTCCTACGCTCCCGGCTATTCGAAAACCCAGATTTGGCTCCACTGGGCCGTCGTCCTGCTGCTCATCGTCCAGTATCTGTTCAATGACGCGATGGGGCACACCTTCCACGACCTCATGGAGAGCGGATCGGCGAGCGCCGGGGTGCTGACCTATGGTCACATCGTCCTCGGTATCGCGGTGCTCGTGCTTGCGATCTGGCGTCTGATACTGCGCGCGAGCCACGGCGCGCCCGAGCCGCCGGAGAACGATCCCGCCATTTTCCGGCGCGGCGCGGCTGCAGTCCATTGGCTCCTTTATGCGCTGCTGTTCGCGATCCCGATTGCGGGGCTCGTGGCCTATTACGGGCAGCTTGGATGGGCGGCCGAGACGCACTCGATCCTGACGACCCTGTTGCTGTGGCTGGCCGGGCTGCATGTGGCGGCCGCGCTCTATCACCAATACGTCAAGCGCGATCACCTGATCCGGCGGATGATGAAGCCGGGCGCGTGAGCGCAGCGGCGGGGTTTCCTCAGCTCGCGGAGTTGAGGAAACGCGCCACGTCGGCTTCGAATTCGCGGGGCTTCTCGGCGTGCAGCCAGTGCCCCGCGTTGTCGATTTCCTCGAAACGCGCCTGCGGGAAGAAACCGCGGATACGGTCGTGCATTTCCGGCCGCACGTAATGCGAGTCCGCGCCCGACAAGAACAGCGTCGCGCCTTCGAACTGCTTGCCCTCCAGCGCCTCGGGCCAGCCGAGGATGTCGTCCATATTCGCCTTCAATGCGGCAAGGTTGAACTTCCAGCGCGGCGGGCCGTCGCGCAGCACCAGCGACTGCAGCAGGAAGGCGCGGGTACCCGGATCGAAGACCTGCTCTCCCAGCCGCTCATCCGCGGCGGAGCGCGAGGTGAGATCGGCGATATCCATCCCCTGCATCGCCTCGATCAGCGCGCTGTGGTTGTCGCCATGATCGTAGTTCTCAGGCGCGATATCCGCGACGATGAGATGCGCGACGAGTTGCGGCTGCGTCAGGGCGAGGGTCATCGCCGCCTTGCCGCCCATCGAATGGCCCAGCACATCCGCGACCCCGCCATTCGCCTCGATCACCTCGGCGATGTCGTCGGCCATCGCCTGATAGCTGTGATCATCGTCCCAGAAACTGTCGCCATGATTGCGCATATCGAGCGCGATGACGGGGCGGTCCGCGCTCAGCCGCTTGGCGATCGCGTTCCAGTTCCGGGCCGATCCGAAAAGACCGGGGGCGATGATCAGCGGTCGCGCGCCGGGATTGCTGTCGGAGGTGTAGGGGGTCGTGTTCAACATGGCGCCTAAGCTAGATCGCCTCCCGAGGCGCTTCCAGAGCGGATGCGAAAAAATCTGCGTCCATGCGCGCAGTTGCGCTGATCTCGCGCGGCGGATAGCGTCCGGTGCGGAATTGCTGAACGCTGCGTAAGGAGAGGGCCGGATGGGGCCGGAAAAGATCAATCAGATGGTAGGGCAGGTCTCGCGGCTTCTCGCGCAGCGGCTGGGGGCGAAGGGGGCGACGCTCGAGGCGCGGGTCGCCTCGCGGGCCCGGGCGCTGCCGCGCAAGGTGCGCAAGGCGGCGCTGGTGCTGGTAGATGCCGAGCGCAAAGCGCACGCGCCCAAAATCGCCCGGCAATTGGATGCCCGCCGGGTGGAGGGCGCTTTCGCGACCTGTCGTGACTATCTCGAACCGCTGGGCGCGGCGGAGCGGCTGCGCGCCGCGGCGCTTGGCCTCGCCAGTTCGGTCGCCGTGATCGTGGTGATCGTGGGCGGCACCTTGCTGGCCGCGATGGTCTGGACCGGGGCGATCTGATCGGGTCACGCCCCCAGACATGAAAAAGGCCCCCGGATCGCGGGGGCCTTCAATTCAATCTCGGAACCGGATCACAGTTCGGGGTAGATCGGGAAGCCGCTGAGCAGGGTCGCGACCTTGGCTTTCACGGCCTCTTCGACCTCGCCATTGCCCTCTTCGCCATTCGCGGCGAGCCCGTCGACCACTTCGACGATCAGGCGCGCGATCTCGCGGAACTCTTCCTCGCCGAAGCCACGGGTGGTGCCCGCCGGGGTGCCCAGACGGATGCCCGAGGTGACCATCGGCTTTTCCGGGTCGAACGGGATGCCGTTCTTGTTGCAGGTGATATGCGCGCGGCCCAGAGCCTTCTCGGTCGCGTTGCCTTTCACGCCTTTCGGACGCAGGTCGACCAGCATCACGTGGGTGTCGGTGCCACCGGTGACGATGTCGAGGCCACCTTTCATCAGCTCGTCCGCCAGCGCCTGAGCGTTCTTCACGACCTGCTCGGCATAGCCCTTGAACTCGGGGCGCAGTGCCTCGCCGAAGGCCACGGCCTTGCCGGCGATGACATGCATCAGCGGACCGCCCTGGATGCCCGGGAAGATCGCCGAGTTCACCTTCTTCGCAATCTCCTCGTTATTGGTGAGGATCATGCCGCCACGCGGACCGCGCAGGGTCTTGTGCGTCGTGGTGGTCGCGACATCGGCATAGGGGAAGGGCGAGGGGTGCTGACCGCCCGCTACGAGACCCGCGAAGTGGGCCATGTCGACCATCAGATACGCGCCGATCTCATCCGCGATCTCGCGGAACTTGGCGAAATCGATCTGACGCGGAATGGCCGAGCCGCCCGCAATGATCAGCTTCGGCTTGTGTGCGAGCGCCAGTTCGCGGACCTGATCGTAGTCCAGCAGGCTGTCTTGCTTGCGCACGCCGTATTGCACTGCGTTGAACCACTTGCCCGACTGGTTCGGCTTGGCGCCGTGGGTCAGGTGGCCGCCCGCATCGAGGCTCATGCCGAGGATCGTGTCGCCCGGCTTCACGAGCGCGGTGAACACGCCCTGGTTCGCTTGGCTGCCAGAGTTCGGCTGGACGTTGGCGAATTCGCAGCCAAAGAGTTCCTTGGCGCGGTCGATCGCGAGGTTCTCCGCGACGTCGACATATTGGCAGCCGCCATAGTAGCGCTTGCCCGGGTACCCTTCGGCGTATTTGTTCGTCAGCACCGAACCCTGCGCCTCCATCACCGCCTTCGAGACGATGTTTTCCGAGGCGATCAGTTCGATCTCGTCGCGCTGGCGACCGAGTTCATCGGTGATCGACTTGAAGAGTTCGGGGTCACGGCTGGAGAGGCTTTCGGTGAAGAAGCCCGCATCGCGTTGGTCTTTCATGGCCATTCCTCGCAAAGATCCGGTCGCCGACCGTTTAGCGCAGATTTCACAGGGCTGAAAGCAGACAAACGACCAAATCGGTCATTTCCGCGCCGGATTGACGCTTGTCTTTCGTCCAAGCCCTTGCAACACCTTGGACATGCAGGAGGAACGCGCCGTGGCGAACCAGTATACCCATATCCATTTCGCGGCCTCCCACGCTGAGACGGCGCAGGCGGCGCTGGCCGATCTGGTCGCGCGCTACGGGCAGGTGCCGCGCTACGCGGCCGATGTGATCGTGGCGCTTGGCGGTGACGGGTTCATGCTGCAATGCCTGCACGAGGGCACCGGGCTGCCGGTTTACGGGATGAACCGCGGCTCGGTCGGCTTCCTGATGAACGACTATGTTGCTGATGATCTGCCCGCGCGGCTCGAGGCGGCGGAGCAGGCGGTGATCAATCCGCTGTCGATGAAGGCCGAGACGCAGGACGGGTTGCTGCATGAGGCGCTCGCCATCAACGAGGTCTCGCTGCTGCGCGCGGGCCCGCAGGCGGCGAAGCTGAAGATCTCGATCAACGACAAAGTGCGGATGGAGGAGCTGGTCTGCGACGGCGCGATCGTCTCCACCCCCGCCGGATCGACCGCCTATAACTTCTCCGCGCACGGGCCGATCCTGCCGATCGGCTCGGACGTGCTGGCGCTGACCGGGATCGCGAGCTTCCGGCCGCGGCGGTGGCAGGGCGCGATCCTGCCATCCTCCGCGCTGGTGCGCTTCGACATTCTCGAACCCGACAAGCGCCCGGTCATGGCCGATGCGGACAGCCGCTCGGTCAAGCCGGTCAAATGGGTCGAGGTGCGCTCCGAGCCGGAGATCGAGCACCGCATCCTCTTCGACCCCGGTCACGGGCTCGAAGAGCGGTTGATGCGCGAACAGTTCGCCTGAGGCTCAGCCCTTTGACAGCCACGCGTCGCGCTTGCGATAGATCGTAGAGGGCGCGACCCCCAGTTCCAGCGCAGCGCGCGGGATCGATCCGTCATGCCGGGTGATCGCAGCCTCTATCGCGGCGCGCTCGATCTCGGCCAGCGTGCGGTCCGCGAAAGGATCGGCCGCCGGGGCGGTGGTGGGCGCGGCACGGCTCGTCGTCGGATCGAATTCCGGCAGCATATGAGCGCGCAGCACCGGCCCGTCATGCATCACGATCGCCGCGCGGATGACGTTCATCAGTTGGCGGACATTGCCGGGCCACGGGCGGTCTTCCAGGCGGGTGATTGCCTCAGGCTCGATCTCGCTGAAGTCGCGCGCCTCCTCGGAGGCGAACCGCTCCAGCGCCATCCTTGCCAGAGGGCCGATATCCTCGCGGTGCATCCGCAGCGGCGGCATTTCGATCGTGAGCACCATCAGCCGGTAATAGAGGTCCTCACGGAGCACAGCGTTTTGCAGCATGACGCTAGGCGAGCTCTTGGCCGCGCAGACGATCCGCACATTGACGTCGACCGGCTGGCTGGCGCCGAGCGGTTTGACTTGGCCGCTCTGTAGGAACCGCAGCAGCTTGATCTGCGCGGTGGGGGCAAGTTCGCAGATATTGTCGAGCAGAAGCGTGCCACCATCGGCGGCGAGGAGAGCGCCGTCCTTGTCCTCCAAAGCGCCCGGGAAGGCCCCGCGGTTATGGCCGAAGAGTTCGCTGTCGACGCGGTCGGCGGCCAGGGCGCCGCAATCGAGCGCAATGAAGGGACCATCGGCGCGGGGGCTCGTGGCGTGAACCGCCTGGGCGCAAAGCTCCTTCCCGGTACCGCTTTCGCCCCAGATATAGACCGGCGCGGTCGAGCGGGCGGCAGCGCGGGTCCGGGCGTAGAGTGCCCGCATCTGCGGCGCGTTGCCGACGAAGTCCCCGACCGTCTCCTCGCTCGCGCTCGCGTCGTCGACATCCGAACGCAGCGACAGGCTGCGCGCGCTCTCAATGGCGCTTCTGAAGCGAGGTTCGTCGATCGGTTTGACGAGGAAGTCGATTGCGCCCTCCTGCATCGCCCGCACCGCGCGGTCGATCGAGCGGTCGGCAGTGACCGCGATGATCGCCGCATAGGGGCGCAGGGCCAGCATTTCGGCGATCAGCGTGTCGCCGTCGCGATCGGGCAGCATCAGGTCCAGCAGCACCATGCGGATCGGGTTGTCGCGGAAGATGCGCATCCCTTCCTCGGCGCTTGCCGCGAGATGGGTGATGAAGCCGGCGTTGCGCAGATAGGCGTCATAGATCGCCCGGAGCGATCCCACATCTTCGATCAATAGAAAATGTTCGGTCTCGGTGTCGACGCTGTTCCGCCCGTTTCGACTGAGGCCGTGTTGCGGACTATCCGTCTTGGAGCTGGTATCCCTGTCCGGGGTGGTCGTATCGGAGTCACTAGTTCTCATGCTGTAAATCAGTCTTCGTGTTCAAATTATTTCGGGTGGTGGCTATCAGCCGGTCGATGAAAATGAGGGCGACCCGGCCAAGATCTTGAATATCTTCATAAGTCCCATGTCGGGTTGCACTGTCAAGCGCGCGTGCATGCCGCGAGAGGGGGTGATCACCCGCCACTCCGGCCACCGCACTGAGCTTGTGGCTCAGCAATTGCAGGGCGCAGAGGTCGAAAGGGGGCAGTGCGAGCGACAGCCCGTGACGTACCGTCTCGAGATCGGCGATCAGTTCCTGTCCGAGCCCCGCCGGCAATGCCTTCTCGGCCAGACGCAGATGGGCGAGCAAACCGCGCGAGGGCGTCGTAACGCGTGGCACGGTCGTCATGCAACCAGCCTCTTCCAAGGCGCGCAGGATCGGCTGCAGGCCCAGCACCGGCTTGATGAGGCAGGCATCGGCCGCGCCTTTCTCGACGTCGCGATAGCCGCTGCACTGGATGATCGGCAGGTCCGCCCAAGGCAGGCCGGAGCGGCGAATGCTGGCGATCACCTCTGGGCCGCGGCAGCCGGGCATCTCGACATCCAGCACCGCGAGATCGAAGCGTTCGGCCCGCAGTTGCGCGGCTGCACTGTCGCCACGACCCAGCCCGGTCACCTGCGCGCCCATCGCGCTCAGGAACTGCTCGAGCACGGCGCGGCTCATCTCGCTGTCATCGGCGACGAGCACGTTCCACCCGCTCAGATCGGGCAGGGGGGCATCGCGCATCGTGGAGCTGATATCGACGGGACGGGCCGGGAGCGACACGCGGATTTCGGCCCCGCCTTCGGGCGCGTTGGCGAGGTCGATCTTGCCGCCGGCCTCTGCCACCAGCGCGTGACATATCGCGAGGCCCAGGCCTTGCCCCTCGGGGTTGCGGAACGTGGCGGGCTCGCTGCGCTGCCCTGCGCAGGCGGGCGCGCGCAGGCGATCCTCTGGGAAGCCATCGCCCTCGTCGCGCACGGTCAGCAGCAGCCCCTCGGTCGGGTCGAAGTCGAGCGACAGGTGGATCGTGCCGCGCTGGGCATAGCATAGCGCGTTGCGCATCAGATTGGCGAAGATGCGGGTGAGCGGCACGCGATCGATCGCCAGAACGGGCGGCAGATCGGGGGCCATGTGGATCGCGAGCGACATGCCCCGAACATGGGCCGCGCTTGTCCAGCGGCGGCGCACCCGTTCAAGCGCATCGGCAATGACCAAATGCGGCGGGGCGGGGCTTGAATCGGACGCGTCGGAAAGCTCGCTTGCCGCTTCATGGCTCGACGCGGCGGGCGCAGTTTTCTTCGCTCCGTCCAGATCGAGAAGCTGTGCCAGATCGCTCGCCGCTTCGCGCGCGCGCTCCAATTGTCCATGCGTGCTTTGACCGCCCGGATCGGCGAGCGCCGCATCCAGACCGCACATCACATCTGCAAGCGCGGCGCGCAGATCGTGCTGCCATAAAGGACCGAGATCGCATCGCAACGATGCGAATGGCTCCTGCGCAGCGGGATCGGGCAACTTTCGGTTCGTCAAAATAACCCCTCGATGGATGGTTCCGGGGTACGGTTCTCAAATTAACCTTCGATAGCATAAACAATAGCATAAAGCCGCACCCATTGTGGATGCGGCTTCTTAACTCGGGCGTAAACTTTTGATGTGGTGCCTATCTGCGTCGCTCAAAATGAGTGCGCTTATGATAAGCTCGGCTTATTTCTTCGGATAGCCAAGCCCCTTAAGCGCCTCGGTGATTTCGTCGAGGATTGCCGGGTCGTCGATCGTCGCGGGCATTTTCCACTCCTGCCCATCCGCGATCTTCACCATCGTGGCCCGCAGGATCTTGCCCGAGCGGGTCTTCGGCAGACGGTCCACCACGGTGGCGAGCTTGAAGGCCGCGACCGGGCCGATCTGTTCGCGCACGCGGCTCACGCATTCCTTGACCACCTCGCCATGCGGGCGGTTGCAGCCCGAATTGAGGCACAGGAAGCCCATCGGCGTCTGCCCCTTCAGGTCGTCAGCCACACCGATCACCGCGCATTCGGCGACGTCGCTATGCCCGGCAAGCACCTCTTCCATCGCCCCGGTCGAGAGGCGGTGACCCGCGACGTTGATGACGTCATCGGTGCGCGCCATGATGTAGAGATAGCCGTCCTCGTCGACATAGCCCGCGTCGCCCGTCTCGTAATAGCCGGGGAATTGCTCGAGGTAGCTTTTCTTGAAGCGCGCCTCGGCGTTCCACAGCGTCGGCAGCGTGCCCGGAGGCAGCGGCAGCTTGATCGCGATGGCGCCAAGCTGGTCCGCCTCGACCGGGTGGCCGCCCTCGTCGAGCACCTGAATGTCGTAGCCCGGCATCGGCACCGAGGGGCTGCCTACCTTGGTCGGCAGCTCTTCGATCCCGATCGGGTTCGCGGCGATGGCCCAGCCGGTCTCGGTCTGCCACCAGTGATCGACCACCGGAACGCCGAGATGTTTCTGCGCCCATTCGACGGTCGCGGGATCGGCCCGCTCGCCTGCGAGGAACAGAGCCTGCAGATCGTGCAGCGCGTAACGCTTGATCCATTCGCCGTTCGGGTCTTCGCGCTTGATCGCGCGCAGCGCCGTGGGGGCGGTGAAGAAGCTCTTGATGCGGTTGTTCTGGATGATCCGCCAGAACACGCCCGGATGCGGGGTGCCGATCGGCTTGCCCTCGAACACCACCGTGGTCGCGCCCGCGATCAGCGGGCCGTAGCAGATGTAGGAGTGGCCCACGACCCAGCCGACATCGGACGCCGCCCAGAAACGGTCGCCCGCCTCGATGTTGTAGATGTTCTTCATCGACCATTGCAGCGCGACGAGGTGGCCACCGGTATGGCGCACAACGCCCTTGGGCTGGCCGGTCGTGCCGGAGGTGTAGAGGATGTAGACCGGGTGGTTGCCCTCGACCGGCACGCACTCCGCGGGTTTCACGCCATATTGGAAGCCGTGCCACGAGAAGTCGCGCCCCTCGATCAGCTTCGCCACTTCCTGTTCGCGCTGGAAGATGACGCAGAACTCCGGCTTGTGCTCGGCCTGTTCGATCGCCTCGTCCAGAAGCGGTTTGTAATGCACGGTGCGCCCGGGCTCGAGGCCGCAGCTTGCCGCGATGATCGCCTTGGGGGTGCAGTCGTCGATCCGCACCGCGAGCTCGTGCGCCGCGAAGCCGCCGAACACGACCGAATGGACCGCGCCGATCCGGGCGCAGGCGAGCATCGCCTCCAGCGCCTCGGGGATCATCGGCATGTAGATGATGACGCGGTCGCCCTTTTCGACGCCGCGCATCTTCAGCGCGCCCGCGAGCGAGGCCACACGGGTCTGCAATTCCTTGTAGGTGATGCCCTTGGTCGAGTGGGTGATCGGGCTTTCATGCATGATCGCGATCTGATCGCCGCGCCCCTGCTCGACATGGCGGTCGACCGCGTTCCAGCAGGTGTTGACCATCCCGTCCGAGAACCATTCATAGAGCGGCGCGTTTCCGTCAAACAGGGCCTTCGAGGGCTTCTCGTCCCAGTCGATCTTCTCGGCGGCGTCCATCCAGAATTTCTCGGGATCGGCCTGCCAGGCGGAATAGACCTCTTTGTAGCCCATGCGAACATCTCCTCCTCAGGAATTTGGAGATGTGTTACGAAGCGCAACGCGTTGGCGCAAGAATGTTACCGCGCACAATAGGGTGCGACGCGAAAAAATTTGCAGAAAGCGCGAAAAATCGCCCGCAAACTTTTGCAAACTGCGGGCGAGTATTCAGCTTCTTTGCAGCCCGGGAGGGGTTTGCAAATTTCGCAGGTGCACGCGACTCAGCTGTAGTGTGCGACCGGCGTGCCCGCGATGGCCGACATGTTCAGCAACCCGCGCGAGGTAATCGACGGCGTCACGATATGCGCCTTGTTGCCCATCCCCATCAGGATCGGCCCGACTTCGAGACCGCCTGCTTTCATCTTGAGGATGTTGCGCACGCCCGAGGCCGCGTCGGTATTGGCGAAGACCAGAACGTTCGCCGCCCCTTCGAAGCGCGAATTCGGCATCAGCCGGGCGCGGGTCTCGGGATCGAGGGCCGCATCGACATGCATCTCGCCCTCGAAGTCGAAATTGACCTCACGCCGGATCAGCAAGTTCATTGCGGCGCGCATCCGCTCGCCCGAGTCGCTGTCGAGATTGCCGAACTGGCTATGCGAACACAGCGCGATCTTCGGCGTCAGACCGAAGCGCGAGACGTGGCGCGCGGCGCCGCAGACCGTCTCCATGATCTGCTCGGGCGTGGGCGCGTGATGGACATGCGTGTCGGCCACGAAAAGCGGGCCGTCTTCGAGGATCATCAGGCTCAGCGCGCCTTGGGCATGCAGCCCGTCGCGGGCGAGGATTTCGCGCACGTATTTCAGGTGCCAGAGATATTGCCCGAACGTGCCGCAGATCATCGAATCCGCTTCCTCGCGATGGACCATGACCCCGGCGATGGCGGTGGAGTTGGTGCGCATGATCGCGCGCGCCAGATCGGGGGTGACGCCGCGCCGGGCCATCAGCTCGTGATAGGTGCCCCAATAGTCGCGATAGCGGGGGTCGTTCTCCGGGTTCACGATCTCGACCGCGCCCAGATCGAGCGGCAGACCCGCCCGTTCGCAGCGCATCTCGATCACGTCGGGACGACCGATCAGGATCGGCGTGTCGGTGGTCTCCTCGATCATCGCGTTGGCGGCGCGCAGCACGCGCTCATCCTCGCCCTCGGCGAAGACGATACGACGTCTTGCGGTCGCGGCGGCATCGAAGACCGGGCGCATCAGCAGCGCGGATTTGAACACCGAGCCGTCGAGCTGAACCTTGTAGGCATCCAGATTTTCCAGCGGGCGGGCCGCCACGCCAGTCTCCATCGCGGCTTTCGCCACGGCAGATGCGACGATGCCGATCAGGCGTGGATCGAAGGGTTTCGGGATCAGGTAATCCGCCCCGAAAGTCAGCTTCTCGCCGCGATAGGCGGCGGCAGCCTCGGCGGAGGTCGTTTGCCGCGCGAGCTTGGCGATCCCCTCGACGCAGGCGATCTGCATCTCGTCGTTGATCGTGGTCGCGCCCACGTCCAGTGCGCCCCGGAAGATGAAGGGGAAGCACAGCACGTTGTTGACCTGGTTCGGGAAATCGCTGCGCCCGGTTGCGATGATCGCATCGGGCGCGACCTCGCGGGCCACGTCGGGCAGGATTTCCGGGTTCGGGTTCGCCAGCGCGAAGATGATCGGCTGCTTGGCCATCTTCTGCACCATCTCGGGCTTCAGCACGCCGGGGCCGGAGAGGCCGAGGAACATATCCGCGCCTTCGATCACCTCGTCGAGCGTGCGCAGATCGCTGTCCTGCGCATAGTCCGCCTTTTGCGGCGTCATGTCAGCTTCGCGGCCCTTGTAGACCAGCCCTTCGATGTCGCAGAGCCAGACATTCTCGCGCTTCACGCCCAGCTTCAGCAGCATGTTGAGGCAGGCGATGCCCGCCGCGCCGCCGCCGGTCGAGACGATCTTGATGTCCTCGAAGTTCTTCTTCGCGATGCGCAGCGCGTTGGTCGCAGCCGCGCCCACCACGATCGCAGTGCCGTGCTGGTCGTCGTGGAAGACCGGGATGTTCATCTTTTCGCGGCAGATCTTCTCCACGATGAAGCAATCGGGGGCCTTGATGTCTTCGAGGTTGATCGCGCCGAAGGAGGGCTCGAGCGCGCAGACGATCTCGGCCAGCTTCTCGGGGTCGTTCTCGGCGACTTCGATATCGAAACAGTCGATATCGGCGAATTTCTTGAACAGGACCGCCTTGCCTTCCATCACCGGCTTCGCGGCGAGCGGGCCGATATTGCCCAGGCCCAGCACGGCCGAGCCGTTGGTGACGACGGCGACCAGATTGCCCCGCGCGGTGTAGTCGCGTGCGGTGTCGGGATCTTCCTTGATCGCAAGGCTGGCCTCCGCCACGCCGGGGGAATAGGCGCGGGCCAGATCGCGCCCGTTGGCGAGCGGCTTCGTTGCGCGAATTTCCAGTTTTCCGGGTTTCGGCTTGGCGTGATAGTCCAGTGCCGACTGACGCAGGTTGTCCTGACGCAGCTCTTCCATGAGATCCTCCCGAAACTGGTTTAGCGCTAAACTAATTTTTCGCGCGCGACTCTCCCGTCGTTCTAGATAGCACGAAGGGGGTGATTGCAACCCCATGAAATTACGTTGCGGCATGAACTCCACGCGAGGCGGCGGGGTGGCGCGAGGTGAGCGCTTGCATCCGACGCAGGCGCGGCGCAGGATCGGGAGAACTCAACCGGCTGGACAAATTTTACGCTCCGGCCATGGCCCGGAGACCGCCGATGTCGTTGCTCGATTCTGCCCGTCAGGTGCGCGAAAACGCCTATGCGCCCTATTCGAAATTCAAGGTCGGTGCGGCGGTGCGCGGGGCGTCCGGCACCATCTATAGCGGCGTGAATGTCGAGAACGTGGCCTATCCCGAAGGCACCTGTGCCGAGGCGGGCGCGATCGCCGCGATGGTGGCGGCCGGCGAGACCGAGATCACCGAGGTCGCCGTGATCGCCGACAGTCCGACGCCCGTGCCGCCCTGTGGCGGCTGCCGTCAGAAGCTGGCGGAATTCGCGCGCCACGACACGCCGGTGACGCTGGCCACCACCGAGGGCGAGCGGCTCGACACGACGGTGGGCGATCTGCTGCCCGGTCGCTTCGACATGAGCCATATGGAAAACACCTGATGGACGCCCGCAGCATTATCCAATCGGTGCGCGACGGCAAAAGCCTGAGCGCAGATCAAGCCCAATGGTTCGCGCGCGGTCTGGCCGATGGCTCGGTCTCGGACGCGCAGGCGGGGGCCTTCGCGATGGCCGTTCTGCTGAAAGGCATCGGCACCGAGGGGCGCGTGGCGCTGACGCAAGCGATGCGCGATTCCGGCGAGGTTCTGCGCTGGGACATGCCCGGCCCGGTGATCGACAAACATTCGACCGGCGGGGTGGGGGATTCCGTCTCGCTGCTGCTGGCGCCCGCGCTGGCGGCCTGTGGCTGCTACGTTCCGATGATCTCGGGGCGGGGCTTGGGCCATACCGGCGGCACGCTCGACAAGATGGAAGCGATACCCGGCTATGACGCGACGCCCGGCATCGGCGCTTTGCGCAAGGTCGTGGGCGAAGTCGGCTGCGCGATCGTCGGCGCCACTGGGGAAATCGCCCCCGCCGACAAACGCCTCTACGGAATCCGCGACATCTCCGGCACGGTCGAGAGCATTGACCTGATCACCGCCTCCATCCTGTCGAAGAAGCTGGCCGCCGGGCTGGAAGGGCTGATCCTCGACGTGAAGGTCGGCTCGGGCGCGTTCATGGCGCGGCCCGAGGACGCGAAGGCGCTGGCGCAGAGCCTTGTCGCAACCGCGAATGGCGCAGGCTGCAAGACCACGGCGCTGATCACCGACATGGACCAGCCGCTGGGCCATTCGGCGGGCAATGCGCTCGAGGTGATCGAGGTGATGGAGACGCTGACCGGCACCGGCGTGAACGAGGCGCTGTGGGACGTGACCGCGGCGCTGGGCGGCGAGGCGCTGGTGCTCGCGGGGTTGGCCAAGGACGCGGTCGAGGGCACGGCGCGGATCGACGAGGTGCTCAGCAACGGACGCGCGGTCGAGGTCTTCGGCAAGATGGTCGCGGCATTGGGTGGTCCGAGCGATTTCGTCGAACGCTTCCCGGATCGTCTGCCCTCGGCCCCGGTGATCCGCGCGGTGGAAGCCCCGCGCGCGGGCTTCGTCAGCCGCATCGACACCCGCGCGGTGGGCGAGGCGGTGGTGCATCTGGGCGGCGGGCGTCTGGTCGGCACCGACAAGATCAACCCCTCGGTCGGTCTTTGGGAGATCGTGGCGCTGGGCGAGGACATGGCCGCGGGCGAGCCGCTGGTAACGATCCATGCCGCGAATGACCGCGACGCCGATGCCGCCGAAGCCGCCCTGCTGGCCGCGATCGAATTGAGCGACGCAGCCCCCGAAGAGCCGCCCCTGATCCACGAACGGATCGGCCCGGAGGATGTGCAATGAGCCGTGCCTTTCTGATCGTGATGGACAGCGTCGGGATCGGCGGCGCGCCCGATGCGGATCGTTTCTTCAACGACGGCGCGCCGGATACGGGCGCGAATACCGTGGGTCATATCGCGCAGGCCTGTGCGGATGGGCGCGCTGAGGAAGGCCGTTCCGGTCCGCTGAATATGCCGACGCTGGCCGGTCTGGGTCTGGGCGCGGGCGTGAAGCTCGCCTCGGGCGATGAGGCGCCGGGGCTGATGGTCGAACCTGTCGGGCTCTGGGGCGCGGCCACCGAGATCTCTCCCGGCAAGGACACGCCCTCGGGGCACTGGGAGCTGGCCGGTGTGCCGGTGCCGTGGGAATGGCATTATTTCCCCGATCAGAAGAACAGCTTCCCGCCCGATCTGGTCGCCAAAGCCTGCGAAATCGCGGGCACGGACGGCATTCTGGGCAATTGCCACGCCTCGGGCACCAATATCATCGAAGACTTGGGCGACGAGCATATCCGCACCGGCTGGCCGATCTGCTACACCTCCGCCGATAGCGTGTTCCAGATCGCAGCCCATGAGGAGCATTTCGGCCTCGACCGCCTTCTGAAGCTCTGCGAGGGACTCGCGCCGACGCTGCATGCGATGAAGGTAGGGCGTGTGATTGCGCGGCCTTTCATCGGCGAGAACGGGCAGTTCACCCGCACGCCGAACCGCCGCGATTACGCGATCCCGGCGCCGTCTCCGACGCTGCTGGACTGGGCCTATGATGCGGGCCGCGTGACCCATGCGATCGGCAAGATCGGGGATATCTTCTCGCATCGTGGCATCACCCATCTGCATAAGGGCAAGGGCGATGCCGATCTGGCCGATCACCTGATCCGGCTGGCGGATGAGGCCGAGGAGGGCTCGCTCACCTTCGCCAATTTCGTGGAATTCGACAGCCTCTATGGCCATCGCCGCGACATCTCGGGCTATGCCCGTGCGCTGGAATGGTTCGACACGGTGGCGGCCAAATTCCTCGACCGCCTGCAACCGGGCGATCTGGGGATCTTCACCGCCGATCACGGCAACGATCCAAGCTGGCGCGGCACCGATCACACCCGCGAACGCGTGCCGGTTCTGGGCGCGGGCCCCGGTATCGGGTCGCGCAGCGTGGGCAATGTGGGGTATGTCGACTTAGCGGCCTCGCTCGCCACGCATCTGAACATTCCGGCGCAAGGGCCGGGCAAAAGCTTTCTGTGAGGGACAACACAATGAGTGACCATCTGACCGTCGTCAAACATCCGCTGGTGCAGCACAAACTGACCCTGATGCGCGAGAAGGACACGTCGACCGCGTCCTTCCGGCGCCTGCTGCGCGAGATCAGCCTGCTGCTGGCCTATGAGATCACCTCGGAGCTGGAACTGACTTCGAAGAATATCGAGACGCCGCTTCAGGAGATGGACGCGCCGATCCTCGCGGGCAAGAAACTCGCGCTGGTCTCGATCCTGCGGGCGGGCAACGGTCTGCTGGATGGCGTGCTGGAGCTGATCCCGGCGGCGCGCGTGGGCTTCGTCGGCCTCTACCGCGACCCCGAGACGCTGAAGCCGGTCGAATACTATTGCAAGCTGCCGAGCGAGCTTGAGGATCGTCTGACCATTGTGGTCGATCCGATGCTGGCCACCGGCAACTCCTCGGTCGCGGCGATCGACCTGATCAAGGAAAAGGGGGCGAAGAACATTCGCTTCATGTGCCTGTTGGCGGCCCCCGAGGGTGTCGCGCGCATGAAAGAGGCGCATCCGGACGTGCCGATCGTGACTGCAGCGCTCGACGAGAGGCTCGACGATCACGCCTATATCGTGCCGGGTCTGGGCGATGCGGGCGACCGGATGTTCGGCACGAAGTAAGGCCAACGCCCTTTACTCAAAGGCAAACCCGTCTATCCTCCCCTTGGAAACATCAGGGGGTGGATATGCGACTGAAAGCAGGGGTGGCGGCCGGTCTGGGCGCGATTCTCACGCTGGGGCTGGGAGGCTTCGCATCGGAGTCGAAGGCGCAGCAATATGCGCCCGCCGAAATGCCCCCGGCGAGCTATACCGATCCGCAATATGTCGACAGTCAGGGCTGCGTGTTCGTGCGCGCGGATTATGGCGGGGCCGTGCGCTGGGTGCCGCAGATGAATAGCGACCGCGGCATCGTCTGCGGCCATACGCCCAGCCTGGCGCCCACCGTGCCGGTTGCGTCGGTAACCGTGGCTCCGAACCCTGCGGCCCGCGCCACTGCCGCGATGCGCGCGCCCTATTCGCCGACCCCGACCTCTCCGCCTGCGCCGCGCGATCCGTCGCGCGTGTCTCACAGTGTGAGCGTCGGCGGGCTCGCCCCGGTTGTGACCCACGCGCCCAAGCCGCAGAACGGCTGGACGACTGCGTTCGACGATGGGCGGCTGAACCCCTATCGCGGCCCGCGCACCGTCCACGGCAACGCACAGATGCGCGCGCGCTGGACCGAAGAGACGCCGATGCAGCTTCGCCCCACCGCGACGCCGGATCAGGTCTATGTCGAGGGCTCGCATCCGCCGGTGCCGAACTCCCGGATCGTGGTGGCGCCGACCGTCACCGTGTCGAGCAAATCGGTCGCGCCGGTCGGTTCGAACGGCAAGCAATATGTGCAGGTCGGCAGCTTCGCCAATGTCGCGAATGTCGCGACCGCGACGAAGCGTCTGCAGGCGCTGGGCCTTCCGGTCGCGACCTCCAAGACGCAGGAGCTGACGGTGGTCTATGCCGGGCCGTTTTACGATACCGCGAAGCTGAAGTCGGCGCTGGCCTCGGCGCGGCGGGCGGGCTTCCCGGATGCGCTCGTGCGCTGACGAGGCGTGAAGGCGCAAGTCGGATCAAGCGGCCCTTCGGGGCCGTTTTTCATTGCGCCGAGCAGATGTCCTGCAGCGCCACCCATTGCGCATCTTCCAGAACCGGCTTCGGCGCGGGCTGGCCCTTGAACGGGTCGGCCTCGATCAGGCCCAGCACCGACTCTCCGGTCGGGTCGAGCGCGTAGGCATAGGGTGTTGCGCTGACCCCGGCATCGCGGAAGGCGCGCAGCAGCGTGTCGCCATCGGCCCGCGCCGGGGGATGCTGCAGCAGGTCCTGCGCATATTCGGCCAGTCCGCTCTCGGGAAGGTCGCCCGTCGTCAGCAGCCGCAGCGCTGCCGCGGGGCCCAGACGGTCGAGCATCCGATGCAACGGGCGCCCTCCGGCGGCGCTGTTCTGCGCGGCGATGATGTAGCCCGCGACGACCTCGGGCGTGTCGGGCCCGTCGATCGTATCGCGTCCGACCACGGTCATCCCGCCCGGCAGCAGCCGCGCCCCTTCGAGCGCCTGCGGCAGGACCGCGATGACCGATTGTCCGGGCAGCCGCTCCGCCAGCGCGGAGAGGGCGCGATCACCGCCGGGGCTGTGACAGGCCGAGCCGGTCATCTTCACCATCTCGGAGAGCAGCTTGCGGCCGATCTCGACGCGTTTGGCCTGGGGGGCGACGCGCGCGGCATGATCGACCAGCGCCGAGGGCAACCAGAACAGCGCCACGGCGCCGACTGCCAGCAGCACCGCCCCGATGAGCACACCGCGCAGCCGCCCCGGGTGC
This sequence comes from Thioclava sp. PTB-PU3-1, assembly GCF_055666785.1. NCBI lineage: Bacteria > Pseudomonadati > Pseudomonadota > Alphaproteobacteria > Rhodobacterales > Paracoccaceae > Thioclava > Thioclava sp. PTB-PU3-1. The sequence goes on from NZ_JBVNVL010000002.1 coordinate 108,334, forward strand.
GGGCGCTTTGCCGCGATGATCGCATGGACCTTCTCGATCGCGGCGATCATCGTCTCGTCTTCGATCTCGAGCTCTTCGCCCGGCTCCTCGGAGGGGGCGAAGATCGCGGGGCGTTTGCCGGGATTGCGGCGATGCATGGCAGGCAGCGACCAATGCGCGAGCGCCGTGCCGGAGCGCGCCTCCGACAGCACAAGCGTCGCGTCGCCCAGCGAGAGGATCACCTCGCGGCGCTGCGCGTCCGCATCGGGACGCCATATACCGATCGCCTCGAGGCGTTCATATTCGGAGAGGGCGGTCATGCGGGCCCGTTTCTGCTCTTGTTTGTCAAGAGGATAGCCGATCCTGCCGGGGGGTCAATCAAACAGCCCTGCCTGTAACGTAAACCGCCCCGCGCGGAAAGCCGAGCGGGGCGAGAGGGGGCGCAATTCAAACGAAGCGCGCGGAAAGCGAAGGGCCGCCCGCGCGGTCGTCCGTCAGGGCCGCAGATAGGCGTAGCCGTCGCGTTGCAGATCGACGAGATAGGCCGCGCCGGAGGGAACGATTTCCGCCTCTTCGACCATAGGAGGCTCCTTCCCGAGCTTCTTGGTCATCGCCGCGAGCGTGTTGGCGCAGGCGCGGAAATGGATCGGCTGACCCAGCATCGCCATTTCCTCGACGCGGGCTTTCACCGGCGAGGTGTCGGCGCGCAGCATGTTGAGCCCCGGCCCGTAGGTGACCATTTCGATCTGGACCTCTTCGCCTTTGTCTTTGTAATATTTGATCATGTTGAGCGCGTTGTTCAGCGCCATGTTCATCACTTGCGGATCGGCGCTGTTGACCTGAATGGCGATTTTCTCATTCGCCATAGCGGGCAATGCCCAAACCATCGCCGCGAGCGCAAGCCCGAGGCGGAGTCCTCCCTTTACCATCGTGATCTCCCTTTCACTTCATGGACGGCCAGCGTCAACGTGCCGCACCTGAAAAGCAAGTGGTTGCACGGACTGCTCCCGAAATTTCACGGCCTCGTGATGCGAGGGGGCGTTTCTTGGCTGAAGAAAAGACGCCCGTGATGCGTGCGCAGGGGCAATTGACCGCGCGGGGGCGAGTGTCTATCTGCTGCCTTGCGCGGATGGCTGGATGGCCGCGAGTTCCCGTAGCCCCGTGAATGCGGGTAGCCGGGGGCCCGAGGAAAGTCCGGACTCCATGAAGCAACGGTGCCGGGTAACGCCCGGGCGGGGAAACCCGACGGAAAGCGCCACAGAAAACAGACCGCCTCGGTTTCGGCCGGGGTCAGGGTGAAACGGTGGGGTAAGAGCCCACCGCGGGACTGGTAACAGGACCGGCACGGCAAGCCCCACCGGGAGCAACGCCGAATAGGGATCGCGCGCTGCGCCGCTTGCGGTGACGGCAGGGGAGCTTCGCCCCGAGCGATCCGGGTTGGCAGCTAGACCCTGTGAGCAATCGCAGGGCGAGAGGAATGGTCATCCATGGGGGTGCAAGCCCCCGGGACAAAATCCGGCTTACAGGCCATCCGCGCAAATTCTTCTTTCGCTTCAAGATCGAGGGCAAGGAACAAGCCCCCGCCCGCACGGGTTCCCGCCACTGCGGCACAGTGAGCGCGCATTGAGGCACAGGCCTCTCCATGATCGTGACTTGCGTTTCGCATCGAATTGGCCACGCTCGACGCAAAGGCGCGAACAGCCAAGACCAACTAGGGGAGAGAGATTGCCATGGGCTATACGATCGACAAGGTGATGACCGGGGCATTCGACGAGGTCGAGGCGAAAGTGCGCGAGGCGCTGGCCGAGGCGGGCTTCGGCGTGCTGACTGAGATCAACGTGTCCGCCACGATGAAGGCCAAGCTCGACAAGGACATGCCGCGCTACAAGATCCTCGGCGCCTGCAACCCGAAGCTTGCCTATGAGGCGATCGGCGTCGCGCCGCGGATCGGGGCGATGCTGCCGTGCAACGTGGTGCTGCGCGAGGTGGAGGACGGGATCGAAGTCTGCGCCGTCGATCCCGTGGCCTCGATGCTCGCGGTCGAGAATGACGACCTCACCGAAGTTGCGAGCCAGGTGCGCCAGATGCTCGCCGACGTGGTTGCCAAGCTGTAAATCGCGTGAGTTTTTTCTAGCCAAGCGCGTCCCCGCGCGCGAAGCTGTTTTAACAGGAAACCGCATTTCGGGGGAATGATATGAGCTTCGTGAAGACATTGGCCACGCTCGCGGTGGGCTTCGCCGCCGCCAAGGGCGTGGAGCGTTTCAACAAGATGGGTGGCCTCGACGGCATGAAGGACGCGCTCGGCAAAGCGGGCGAGCCCGGCGGTATGGGCGACCAGATGGGCGAGTGGGCCGAGAAGATGGGTATGCCCGGCGGCAAGGAGACCGTGCGCGGACTCTTCGGCCAGTTCGGCCTTCAGGCGGCCTCCGCGACGGCGGCGACCGAGGCAGGGCTTGGCGCGCTGATCGGGGCCATGACCGGCGCTGCGAAAACGGGCGCAGGCAATATCTCGGAGATGCTCGGCGCCGTGACCTCCGGCACGCCGGTCAACGCGATGATGGAAGATCAGGCCAAGCTGATGATCCGCGCGATGATCCAGGCCTCGAAGGCCGATGGCGAGATCGATGACACCGAGCGCCAGACCATCCTCGATCACCTGTCCGACGCCTCCGACGAAGAGATCGCCTTCGTGAAATCCGAACTCGACGGTCCGATCGACATCACCGCTCTGGCCAATGCCACCTCGGATCACATGAAGTCGCAGGTCTATTCGTCTGCGCTTCTGCCGATCACCGTCGATACCGAGGCGGAGAAGCAATATCTGGCGAATCTCGCCGCGGCGTTGGGCCTCGAGACCGAGAAAGTCGCCCAGATTCACGAGACAATGGGCAAGCCGCTGATCTGAGCGGAAAAGGGCGTCACCGCTTTATGAGCCGTGGGCGAAGAATTTTCAGCCTGCGGCCCGGTTTGCCGGTTGACTCCGCATCGCGCATCGCTAAAAGGCGGGCTTCAAGGATTCCGCGGGTGCGTAGTTTTTTCGATGCCCGGAGCTAGGAGATAAACAATGGCGAAGCCGACGACGATCAAGATCCGTCTGAACTCGACGGCGGGCACCGGGCACTTCTATGTGACCAAGAAGAACGCCCGCACCATGACCGAAAAAATGACCGTGAACAAATACGATCCGGTCGTGCGCAAGCACGTCGAATACAAGGAAGGCAAGATCAAGTAAGATCGCCTGACCTTGACGGTTAGAAGGCCGTGCCTCCGGGCACGGCCTTTTTCTTTTGGATTGGAAACTCGCTGCCCGGATCAGCCGCGAAGCGGCCCGGGCCGCGCCCGACCTCCCCCGGGGAGGGCGCATTGGCGATGTCGTTGCGGGTATCGCTGTCCTACGGGCTTGCGGGATAAAGCGCCCAGCCACCGAGCGCTGCAAAGCGCCCACCCGAGGTCGGGCGCGGCCCTCTGGAGGCATAAGACGGAGTTAGCGGGTTTACCCGGGCGAATTGCCTACGCAATCCGCGTTCGCCGCTTCGGTGGCTCCACTGGAGCCCCCGATCTGCGCCTTCAGCAATCGCGCCCCGGCGCCTCCACGGTCGGCGCGTTCGCCGCTGAGGGCTTCCACTGGAAGCCCTCCGAGGCGCGGCTCACCCCACCAGCCACAGCGACAGGTAAAGCGCGGCGAGGCCGCTGAGAATCGCCCACAGCGTGTTGCGCGTGGCGATGCCGACGCCCAGCGTCGCGAAGGCGGCGATCATCCGTGCAGGGTCGGTCTCACCGCCCGTGGCCGCAGGCCACAGCACCAGCGGCGCCACCAGCCCTGGGAGAACCGCGACCGGCGTATAGCGCAGGTAGCGCAGCGCCCATTCCGGCAGTTGCCTGTCGCCGAGGAAGCCCATGAAAGAGAAGCGAAGGAAGAACGTGCCGATCCCCAGCGCGATGATGATTCCCCAGATCAGGGCGTCTGAATATCCGTTCATTCCCGCACCGCCTTTCTACGCGCGACCCAAAGCTCGACCTGCGCACCCGTCACCATCGCGGCGACCGCGGCGATCATCAGCCCCACGCCGGAGGGCAGGAAGCTCAGCGCCAGCGCGCCGACGACCGAGACCGCCGCCGCCGCGACATGGGCGAGCGTGCGCAGCGCCGGCCCGATCATCGCGAGGAAGGTGATCGGCACCGCGAAATCGAGCGCGAATTCCGGCGGGATTTTCGCGCCCACCAGCGCGCCGAGCAGCGTCGCCACATACCAGTTCGGGCAGATCGGGCTGCAGACGCCTGCGTAATAGGCCAGCTTCTCGGCGCGGCTCATCTCCGGCTCGGCCTCGTATTCATTGGCCGCCATCGCATAGGACTGATCGACCATGAAATAGGCCACCAGCGCCTTCTGCCATGTCTTCGCCTTGCCGAAATGCGGCGTCAGCGCCGCCGAATACATGGCCATGCGCAGGTTGACCGCAAGCGAGGCCGCGAGGATCAGCAGGACCGGCGCGTGATCGCCCATCAGCTGCAGCGCTGTGAATTGCGCAGCGCCCGCGATGACCATCACCGAGAAGCCCATGACCTGCGCCAGATCGAGCCCCGCACTGGTCGCCGCCACCCCGAACAACAGCCCGAAGGGCATGATTACCAGAAGGAACGGCAGGCCATGCCGAAATCCGCGCCAATAGGCGGCTCGGATCGCGCCTTTCGGGGTCGTCCCGTTCGCGGTCATGTCCGACATGATGCTTGTCTCCCGTTCTCAGTTGCGGGACAGATAGGGAAGGATGCGGGCAAAGGCAAAGCGCGCGATTGTATTGGAGGCAATCATCTTGACCGCTGGCGAAGATGTCGGGCCGCGTGTGGTCGCGGTGATCCTTGCGGGCGGGCAGGGGCGGCGCATGGGCGGCGTCGACAAGGCGACGGTGATGCTCGCCGGACGTCCGCTGTTTGCCCATGTCGCGGCGCGGATCGGCCCGCAGGTGGCCAGGCTCGCGATCTCGGCCAATGGCGCCGCGCTGCGATTCGCCCCGATCCCTGTGCTGCCCGATCCGCCCCAGCGGCGCGGCGAGGGGCCTCTGGCGGGGCTCCTGAGCGCGCTCGACTGGGCGGCGGAGCAGGGCGCGGAGCGGCTGCTATGCGTGCCTGTCGATACGCCCTTCCTGCCCCATGATCTGGTCGCGCGGCTAAGCGGCGCTGGCGCTGCGGCCTATGCTGCTTCGGGTGGCCGTGACCATCCGAGCGTGGCGCTATGCCCGGTCGACGACCGCGCGCGCATCGCAGAGCTGTTCGCCTCGGGCGAGCGGCGCTTGCGCGCGGCTTTCCCGGACGCGGCGCCGGTGGAATTCGAGGGCAGCCCCGACCCGTTCACCAATCTCAACACGCCGGAAGATCTCGCAGCGGCGGCCGCGCATCTGGTGGAGGCGACACGGTGACTCAGGTGTCGATCCGGCACGGGCTCGCACGCGAGCATCGCACGGCTGCGGCGGGGCTCTACTGGCAGGCCTTCGGCGGCAAGCTCGGGCGGGTGATGGGCCCCGAGCCGCGCGCCCTGGGCTTCATCGCCGACGTGATCGACCCCAGCCACGCGCTCTCGGCGCTCGACGGCAACGGCACGCTCGTCGGGGTGGTCGGGTTTCGCACCCATCGCGGCTCCTTCGTCGGCGGAAGCTGGTCCGATCTGCGCAGCCATTACGGGCGCCGCGGCGGGCTCTGGCGTGGCGCCTGCCTGCATCTTCTGGCGCATGATCTGCCCGCGGGCGGGATGATGGTCGACGGGATCGCGGTGCGGCCCGAGCTGCGCGGGGCGGGCATAGGGCGCGCGCTGATCGAGGCGCTGTCCCATGAGGCGCGCAGGCGCGGCTATGCGGCGCTCTGCCTCGACGTGATCGACGAGAATCTGCGCGCACGTGCCTTGTATCAACGGCTGGGCTTCGAGGTCACGGGGCGGCGCACATCGCGGCTGACGCGGCTGGTCTTCGACTTCCGGTCGGTGCAACTGATGCGCCGCGCGCTGTGAAGGCTCTGCCTCCGCCGCGCCCATTCGTATTGGCAAAAATATCCCGGGGGTGAGGGCGAAGCCCGAGGGGGCGGGCCCCCCTCAGTCGAAACTTCCGGTGACGCGCCCCAGCAGCATGAAGGCGCGCGCGGTGCGGGTCTCGGCCATCTCGGCGATGTCCTGATCCGACGCGTTCTTTTCGAACTCCGCGAAGGTGCGGTCGAACTGGCGCAGGAAATGATGCGCCACGTCGCGGAAGATCGTGTCGCCGCGCATCCGGCCTGCGCTGAGCGCCAGAGACGAGCGGTCGCGGATGCCGCCGAGGCTGGTGATCTCGCGCCCGCGCTCGCCTTGGGCGAAGCGACGCCACAGCTCGGGCCGGGCGCGGTCGGGCTTGAGGTCATCCATGTAGATGCCGTCCTGCGCGAGCAGGTTCAGCACATCCTGCGCCGAGCGCAGCAGCTTCGCCGTCGAACGGTCTTCGAGGGCACGGCGCAACGCGCGGAAGCCTTCGGTATCGTCGGGCGAATCCGGGAAGTTCAGGGCGCGGACGAAATCCGCGACCGAGAGCGGCGCGCGCAACTCCTCGGCAGGGGTGCCGAGCGCCAGCATCGGTTCGCTGTCATCGGGCCGCGGCGGGGGCGGGGCCACCAGCGCCGCCTTGCGATCGGCCGAGGGCTGGCTCGCCTGCACGTCGCGGCGCGAGGCGAAGGTCGCGATGGTGGTTTCGGCCTGCCGGGCGACGGCGGCGATCTCGTCGAGCTTCTTCTCGACATTCTGATCGGTGCGCAGCGCCTGCTGATTGAGCCAGGCCGTGCGCATTGCCTCGATGGATTGCTTGAGAGCGGCGGTCTCGGCGCGCATCTCGCGGGTTGCGCGGGCCGTTACGGCCGCGACCCAGATCATCACGATCGGCACCGCCATCCCGACGACGAGGCTGACGGTGGCGAACAGCGATGCGGCGCGCGCGATCCCCGGGGCGAAGAACCAGAAGGCCACGACCATGAAAACCCACAGGAGGCTAAGCCCCAGCGCGATCCATTCCGGCGCGCCGGGGTATCGCGTCTTGAGGCGTGGACGACCGGCAGGCGATTGCGGTCCGCCGGGCATGGCGAACCGGTCCTTGTCCTGCTCTGCGGGTCCTTCCATTCAGGCTCTCCGTCAGTGGCGCGCGGTGAAATGCTCACCGCGCAGGGGACGACCGCGTCAGGCGAAAACGATCTTTAGGATTTCGTAGGCCTTGTCGCCGCCCGGGGTGCGAACCTCGACCGAGTCGCCCTCGTCCTTGCCGATCAGCGCACGCGCCAGCGGCGATTTCATGTTGAGCTTGCCCTTCTCCAGATCGGCCTCGGGCTCGCCGACGATCTGGTAGGTCTTCTCTTCGTCGGTGTCCTCGTCGACGATGGTGACGGTCGCGCCGAATTTCACAGCACCCGTCATCTTCGACGGGTCAATCACCTCGGCCCGGCCCAGAAGCCCTTCGAGCTCCTTGATCCGGCCTTCGATAAAGCCCTGCTTCTCGCGTGCCGAATGGTATTCGGCATTCTCCGAGAGGTCGCCCAATTCCCGCGCTTCCGCGATCGCAGCAATGATCGCAGGCCGCTCTTCGGACTTGAGCTTTTTCAATTCTGTATTGAGCGCGTCGAAACCCGCGCGCGTCATCGGTTGTTTGTCCATGGAAGGCTCCCGAATTCGGAACTGTCCCCAATTCAGGGCATCTAAATCTTCTCTGCCCCCCGGAAGTCAAGTGGACAGCGCGATTTTCGCGGCGAATTGCCGATCTCCTCAGTCTGGGAAGGGATTGTAATTTGGCGCAAGATTGTTGCGCGGCATCGCAGCGTAACAATTGCCTCGTTACGCGAGGTAGGCTAGGCAGGACGCCAGCTAGGACGACCAGCAAGGGGTTCGACAGACATGACCGACGTGACGCGCGAGTCGATGGAATATGATGTGGTGATCGTGGGCGCGGGGCCTGCAGGGCTTTCGGCGGCGATCCGTCTCAAGCAGATCGACCCGGAGCTCGAGGTCGTCGTGCTCGAGAAGGGCTCGGAAGTGGGCGCGCATATCCTGTCGGGCGCGGTGCTCGACACCAGCGGGTTGGATCAGCTGATCCCCGACTGGAAGGACAAGGGCGCGCCGATCACTGTGCCGGTCAAGAAAGACAATTTCTACATGCTGGGCGAGGCCGGGGCGATGCGCATCCCGAACTGGCCGATGCCGCCGCTGATGTCGAACCACGGCAAATACATCGTCTCGATGGGCAATGTCTGCCGCTGGATGGCCGAGCAGGCCGAAGGTCTCGGTGTCGAGATCTTCCCCGGTATGGCCGCCTCGGAAATCGTTTGGGACGGTGACCGCGTCGCCGGTGTCGTCGCGGGCGAATTCGGCAAGAACCCCGATGGCACGGAAGGCCCGGGCTACGAGCCGGGTATGGAGCTGCGCGGCAAATACGTGATGATGGCCGAAGGCGTGCGCGGCTCGCTCGCCAAGGTGGTGATGGAGAAGCACAACCTCTCCGACGGTCACTGCCCGCAGAAATTCGGCCTCGGCATGAAGGAAATCTGGGAGATCGACCCGGAGAAGCACCGCGAAGGCACCGTGACCCACACGATGGGCTGGCCGCTGGGCGGTAACGCTGGCGGCGGGTCGTTCATCTACCACCTCGAGAACAATCAGGTCTATGTCGGATTCGTGGTGCACCTGAACTACGAGAACCCGCATCTCTATCCCTACATGGAATTTCAGCGCTTCAAGCATCACCCGATGGTCGCGGAACTGCTCGAAGGCGGCAAGCGCGTGGCTTACGGCGCGCGGGCGATCTCGGAAGGCGGCTGGCAGTCTATCCCGAAACTGACCGTGCCGGGGGCGGTACTGCTGGGCTGTTCGGCGGGGCTCGTGAACGTGCCGCGCATCAAGGGCAACCATAACGCGATGCTGTCGGGCATCGCGGCGGCGGAAGCTGCGGCAGAGGCGATCAAAGGTGGCCGTTCGGGCGATGAGCTGACCGAATACGAAGCCGATCTGCGCTCGGGTCCGATCGCGAACGACCTCAAGAAGGTCCGCAACGTGAAGCCGATGTGGTCGAAATGGGGGATGGTCCCCTCGCTCGTCCTCGGCGGGCTCGACATGTGGACCAACGACCTCTTCGGTTTCTCGCTGTTCGGCACGCTCAAGCATGGCAAATCGGATGCGAAAGCGACCGGCGAGGCGAAGAACTTCAAGCCGATCGACTACCCCAAACCCGATGGCAAGCTGAGCTTCGACCGCCTGACCAATGTCAGCTTCTCGAACACCAACCATGAAGAGAGCCAGCCCTGCCACCTGAAGCTGAAGGATCCGTCGATCCCGATCTCGGTGAACCTGCCGAAATATGACGAGCCCGCGCAGCGCTACTGCCCGGCGGGCGTCTACGAGGTGGTCGGCGAGGGCGACGACGCGAAGTTCCAGATCAACTTCCAGAACTGCGTCCACTGCAAGACCTGCGACATCAAGGACCCGAGCCAGAACATCAACTGGACCACCCCGCAGGGCGGCGACGGGCCGAACTACCCGAACATGTGATCGCGAAAGGGGCCTGAGGGCCCCTTTTGCACCGGACTCTGGGAAGGCCGAATATGCCGACGCAAGCCCCGACTGGCTCGTTTCCGACCCGGCCGATCGTCGTGGTCTGTCGCCCCTTCGACGAAAACAGCGGGGGGCAGATCGTGCTCCACTCGCTGATCGACCGCATGCGGCGTCTCGGCGTCGACGCCTATGCGAGCCAGCCCTACAAGACGTACCGATCCCTGCGCCCTGCATGGCTTGGCGCGTTGAAGCGCTGGAACTATCGCCGGAAGCTGCCGGACTTTGCCGCGCATGAGAGCATGGATGTGCCCATGGCCTCCGATGCGGTCCTTGGCGATGCGATCGTTGTCTATCCGGAGACGGTCAGGGGCAACCCGCTCGAAGCCGAGCGCGTGGCCCGCTGGCTGCTGAACCGCCCCGGCCTGTTGGGCGGCAATGAGACCCTCGATCCGAGCGAGGAAGTCTTCTTCTATCAGGAAGCCTTCGCCGAAGGTCTGGCCCCCGTGTCCCCCGATCGTCTGCTGCGGGTGCGGTGGCTGCGCGAGGACATCTATCGGGATGAAAACCGTTCGCGCTCCGGCAGTTGCCGGATGATCCGGAAGGGAACGGATACGATTTCGCAAATCCCGGAAGGCGACCGCGCTATTCCGCTCGACGGTCTCAGTCACCAAGAAATCGCCGAGGTCTTCAATAAGACCGAAGTTTTCTACTGCCACGACCTCTACACGATGTACGCCTATTACGCGGCGCTGTCGGGCTGTGTGCCGGTGGTCGTCCCACGTCCGGGCTTGAGTGCGGAGGATTGGCGGGACGGCTTCGAGTTGAAGCACGGGGTCGCTTATGGTGAGGAGGAGATCGACTGGGCGCGCGCGACGCGCGATCAGTTGATTGCCGACATGGCAGCGGCCAGAGAGCAGGAAACCGAGAATGTCTTGCGCTTTCTCGCTATTCTGAAAGAGCGCTTCGGCTGATCGCGCCGGCTGCGAGGAGGAATTTGTGCCCATGCGAAACATCGTGATCTATGGCTGCGGCGGCTTCGGGCGCGAAGTGCTTCAGGTGATTCATGCGATTAACGCGGAGGCCGCGACATGGAACGTGCTCGGTTTCGCGGTCGATCCCGGCATTGAGCACCCGGAGACGGTCCACGGGCTGCCGGTCACCTCCGATCTGTCCACCTTCGGAGACGATCCGCTGCCGGATGTCGTGATCGCGATTGGGTCTCCGGCTGCACGCAAGGGCATTGCGACCCGTTTGGGCGCGCGCGGACACGCTTTTCCGGTGCTGGTGCATCCGAGGGCGTGGCTCGGTGAGAATGTCCGGCTGAGCGACGGTGTCATCATTTGCGCAGACGCCTGCCTGACGACCGATATCGAGCTGTCCGATCATGTTCACATCAATCTCAGCGCGACGGTCGGGCATGATGTGGAAATCGGATCCTTCTCGACGATCAGCCCGGGGGCGAATATCTCGGGCAATGTCCGCTTGGCGGAGGAAGTCGAGATCGGCACCGGGGCGAGCATCATTCAACGCATCCCCGTCGGCCGGGCTTCGGTGATCGGCGCGGGGGCTGCTGTGGTCCGGGAAATTCCCGAAAACAGTGTCGCGGTGGGAGTCCCCGCGAAGGTTATCCAGACCAAGAGCGATCCCGCCTGAGTTCAGAGCAGGCGCTCGATCGCCTCCCGCAAATCCCGGTCGCTCAGCAGGGCGACATCGGGATGCGTCGGGATGTTGACGAGATTGCGATACAGCTCCGTCGTCTTCGGCAGGTCAGCCAGCGGTTTGTAATATTTTCCGAAGGTCAGCTGTTTGCTGTCCAAGATCGTTTCCAAAGGGATTTCCATCGCTGCAAGATAACCCCAGCTCATGGCGGGCGCGCCGATGTTGAATGGCGTCAAAGGGCGCAGGCCAAGCTGGCGCGCGATGTCATGGACGCGCTCGGCCTGCTCGAAATACTCTTTCTCCCAAGTGTCGACCCGCTCGAGGCGGTCGATCAGAAAGGCGCACGAAATGTCGGAAATCTTGCCGTTGTTCACCCAGCAAGACGGTTCCGCTGGAACCGCCCCGTAATTGATCAGGCTGTAGAACTCTTCGGACAGCTCTGAGGGTGTAATCGCAAGACCACCTTCGCCCATGCCATAAGGCTTGGTGTGGTGCAGGCTGAGCGCCTGCCACGGCCAGTCGGGCAAATCGCGGCTGATCCCCGCCGCGTTATCCAGAAGCAGGAGTTTCCCGGTGGCCTTGGCGTATTCGATATAGGCGGAGAAGTCCCGATGAAGGCCGAACGGATTCACGACGACGAGCCCGTCGAAACTGTCTTCGGGAAGCGCCTTCAACTGATCCAGGTCGAGAAGCCCCTGATCGTCGCAATCGACAAAGTGCATATCGGCGAAGTGGCCGCGTCCCAGGTTCTGAAAGCTGAACGCGGAGCCGACCCATCGCAGCGCGCGCCCCTCGCGCAGCGCCAGAAGCTTCGCCATCGCCTCCAATGCAATTCCGGCGTTCGCGCAGGGCGTGACGGATGTTTGCGGTCCGAAGCTGAAATGCGCAGCGAATGATTCTACGAGCTTTCGATACAGAGGGCCGCGATTTGCCCAGCTGTTTTCGCCACTGCAGAGATCGAGCAGCGTGGTCACTCGAGTCATATCGGGAGATTTGGCGTTGATGAACTTGACTTGGGTATCAGTCACAAGGTGATCGTCTTTCAACTCGAAGAAGAATTTACAGGCAGACTGCTAACCTTAAAGATGTGCAATCTGCAAATACTCGTTATGCGTAGCCTTCGAGCCTGGCGAATTCTCGTCGTCTCGCCTGAAGCTGTGGTTGAGTATCCGCGCGCGACGACTTTACGTCAATTCCCTCATCACAACGCCGTGTCTGCGCAGGCGGCCTCCCGCGTGCGGTGGTTCGGCTCATTGTAATGCCCGCAGCGCGCCGTTACGCTCGATTTCAACCCGAATGAGAGGACCGTTTCGTGTCGAGTTTGAAGACCCCGCTGCGCCTTGCGCTCTTCGCCCTCTTGATGGGCTCCACCGCGCCGATGCCGCTGCTGGCTCAGGATGCGCCGAAGGCTGGCAGCGCCGAAGATGCGGCGCAGGCTGCCGATGACGCCGAGGCCAAAGGCGATGCTGGCGACACCGCGAATGACCCGAGCCCGGCAGAGGCGGGGGCTTATCTCGCCGCGCGCATCGCGTCGCAGCAATTCGATTTCGCCGAGGCCGCGCATTACTACCGCCAATTGATGACCAGCGGCGATACCAGCGGCGCGACCGCGGAAGCGACGCTCGTCTCCGAGATTGCGATCGCCGATTTCGAACGCGCCACGCCGCTTGCGCAGCAGATGGTCGAGGCCGGAACCGGCAGCCAGATCGCGGCGCTCACCGCGCTGGCGGCCGATGCGCATGACAAGAACTGGACCGGGGCGCTCGCGCTTCTCGACAGCGGTGCCGATCCCGGGCCGCTCGTGGGCGGTCTTACCAAGGCCTGGGCGTTGGCGGGCGACGGCAAGATGTCCGACGCTTCCGCAGCCTTCGACGAAGTCGGCAAGCAGCAGGGCCTTGCGGCCTTCGCGGGCTTCCACAAGGCGCTCGCGCTGGCGCTGGTCGGCGATTACGAAGGTGCCGATGCGATCCTGAGCGGTGAGCATGGCGAAAAGATCACCTCGACCCGGCGCGGTGTGCTGGCCCATGTCGAAGTGCTCTCGCAGCTCGAGAAGAACAAAGAGGCGCTGAAGCTTATCGAGGATCGCTTCGGCAAGGATCTCGACCCGCAGCTGAAGGACATTCGCACCAAGCTGGAGGCGGGCGACACGCTGCCCTTCGACGTCGTGCGCAACGCGTCCGACGGGGTGGCGGAGGTCTATTATTCGGTCGCGCAGGCGCTGATCGGGGATGCGCCCGACACGTTCACGCTGGTGCATTCGCGGCTGGCGAACATGATCCGCCCCGACATGGATGATGCGACGCTGCTGACCGCGTCGATGCTCGACCAGCAGGGCCAATACGACCTTGCCATCGAAGCCTATGCCGACATCAAGCCCGACAGCCCGATCTACCACGCCGCCGAGATCGGGCGCGCGGAATCGATGGTGCGCGCGGGCCGCAACGATGCGGCGATCGAAGTGCTCGAGAACCTGTCGCGCAGCCGTCCCAAGCTCGTGGGCGTCTGGACCGCTCTGGGCGACACGCTGCGCCGCGAGAGCCGCTTTGCCGAGGCTGCAAAAGCCTATGACAAGGCGATCGACCTGCTCGGCCAGCCCGAGCCGAAGGATTGGTTCGTCTGGTATTCGCGCGCCATCGCGCAGGAACGCTCGGGCAATTGGGACGAGGCCGAGAAGGGCTTCCGCGAGGCGCTGCGCCTCTCGCCCGATCAGCCCTCGGTGCTCAACTATCTGGGCTATTCTTACGTGGACAAGGGCGAAAATCTCGACGAGGCGCTCGACATGATCCGCAAGGCCGCCGCCGAGCGTCCCGATGCCGGCTTCATCATCGACAGCCTCGGCTGGGCGCTGTTCAAGCTTGGCCATTATCAGGAGGCGGCCGAGAAGATGGAGCGCGCCGTGGAGCTCGAGCCGCGCGATCCGCTGCTCAACGACCACCTGGGCGATGTGCTCTGGGCCGTGGGCCGTCAGCGCGAGGCGAAATTCCAGTGGCGCCGCGCGTTGTCCTTCGCGACCGACGATGCGGAGACCACCGAGGAGCTTGATCCCGACGCGATCCGCCGCAAGATCGAGGTGGGTCTGGACCAGCTGCGCAAGGAGCAGGGTCTGCCGCCGCTCGAGGATAAGGGCCCGAGCAAGGATACTGCTAAGGCTGCCCCCGAAACTCCCGCGAGCGATGCGAACAATTGACGCCTTCGCGCCGGCGAAGATCAACCTGACGCTCCATGTCATCGGCCAGCGGGCCGATGGCTATCACTTGCTCGAAAGCCTCGTGGCCTTCGGGCCGATGGGAGATCGGCTGGTGCTGCGCGACAGCGACGCGCTCTCGCTCAGCGTGGCAGGACCCGAGGCCGCAGGCGTGCCTGCCGACCCGTCGAACCTCGTGCTGAAGGCCGCGTCCCTCCTGTCGCGCCCGGCAGGGCAGGGAGCCGAGATCCATCTCGACAAATATCTGCCGCCCGCTTCGGGGATTGGCGGTGGATCGTCCGACGCGGCGGCTGCGCTGCGCGGGCTGGCTGCGCTTTGGGGCCAGCCGCTTCCGGCAGAGACCGCGCAACTCGGGGCAGACGTGCCAATGTGCCTGACGCCGCACCCCCAGCGCGTACGCGGTATCGGCGAGATGCTCGACCCCGTGGCCCTGCCGCCGCTGCCCGCGCTTCTGGTCAATCCGCGCGTGGAAGTGTCGACGCCTGCGATCTTCAAAGGGCTCGATTCGAAGGACAATCCCCCGATGCCGGAAGCGTTTCCGAGCTTCACTGGCGCGGCCGATTGCATCGACTGGCTCGCGACCCAGCGCAACGACCTGCAAGCCCCCGCCATCGCCTCCGCCCCGGTGATCGGGGAGGTTCTGGACGGGCTTATGACGCTGCCCGGCTGCCGCCTCGCGCGGATGTCGGGCTCGGGCGCCACCTGTTTCGCGCTGTTCGAGACGCTGGACGGGGCGCAGGCCGCCGAGGCGATGCTGGCCCGACGTCGCCCCGACTGGTGGCGCGCCTCCGGCATGCTCGGCGATCAGACGCAAAAGGCGCAGCCCCAAAGCCGCGCCTCTTCCTCTTGACCCAAATATCCCGGGGGGAGCCCGCAGGGCGGGGGGCGGAGCCCCCTCAGCGCAGCCGCGCGACCACGTAATCCGCCAGATCGTCCAGCATCTGCCGCAGATCGCTCTCGGGCAGCACCTTGAGCCGCTCGCGCCCGCGATCGGCCCATTCGAGGGCAGCCGCGCGGGTCTCCTCCAGCGCGCCGGTCGCGTGCAGCAATTCCAGCGCATGCTCCAGATCGCCGTCGCGCTGGTCGCCCTTGTCGATGGTGCGGGTCCAGAAGGCGCGGGCGTCCGCGTCGGCTTTCGCCAGCGCCTTGATCAGCGGCAGGGTCAGTTTGCGCTCGCGGAAATCGTCGCCCACGTTCTTGCCCATCGTCTCGGCGTCACTGAGATAATCCAGCAAATCGTCGACCACCTGGAACGCGATCCCGAGGCTTTCGCCGTAATCGTGCAGCGCCGCGATCTGATCCTCCGGTGCACCGGCCAGAACCGCGCCCGCCTCGGTCGCCGCCGAGAACAGCGCCGCGGTCTTGCCGCGCACCACCTTGTAATAGGTGTCCTCGGTCGTGTTCAGGTCTTCCGCGGCCGAGAGCTGCAGAACCTCGCCCTCGGTGATGACGGCGGAGGCGTTCGACAGGATCGACAGAACCCGCAGGTTGTCGGTGTCGGTCATCAACTGGAACGACCGCGCGAAGAGGTAATCGCCAACGAGCACGCTCGACTTGTTGTCCCAGAGCAGGTTCGCGGTCGGGCGGCCCCGGCGCTGCTTGCTCTCGTCGACCACATCGTCATGCAGCAGCGTCGCGGTATGGATGAACTCGACCGCCGCCGCGAGGTTGTGATGCAGATTGCCCTCGTAGCCGCACAGCCGCGCCGCCGCGACGGTCAGCATCGGCCGCAGCCGTTTGCCGCCCGCGCCGACCAGATGGGCGGTCACTTCGGGGATGCGCGGCGCGTTCTCCGAGGCCATGCGCTCGGCGATCAGCGCATCCACCGCCGCCATGTCGCTTGCCAAGGCTTCCGCGAGCCGGTCATGCGGTTTCGCCGTGTTGTCGGGCTTGTCGTCGAGGCTCATGTTCATCCCTTCGATCTGCCTCATCTCGACAGCCCTCGCAAGGGGCCGTAAGTGAGGGATATGAAAGAGCTACTGCGCAGCACGGACCCGGTGAAACTGGCCATGGCGACCGCCCTTCTCGAGGGCGAGGGTATAAGCACGTTTCAACTCGACGTCCATACGAGCGTGCTGGAAGGCTCGCTCGGAATCCTTCCGCGCCGCCTGATGGTGCGCGACAGCGACATGTTCATGGCGCAGGCGGTTCTGCGCGATAACGAGATCAAATCGGATTGATGCCCATGGATCGGTTCGGGCCCGATGAACTGACAGTCGATGGCTTTCTCGGCGGGCGGTTGCGCATCGCCCAGCCGCGCGCGGGCTACCGCGCGGCGATGGACCCGGTCCTGCTGGCAGCGGCCTGTCCGGCGCAGGCGGGCCAGTCGGTTCTGGAGCTCGGCTGCGGGGCAGGGGTGGCGAGCCTGTGTCTTGGCTGGCGGGTGTCGGGGCTTGCGCAAAGCGGGCTGGAACTGCAGCCCGCCTATGCCGATCTCGCCCGACGCAACGCGGCGGAGAACGGGATCGCGCTCGAGGTGATCGAGGGCGATCTGGCGAAGATGCCCGCCGATCTGCGGGCGCGCAGTTTCGATCATGTCATCGCCAACCCGCCCTATTTCGGGCCCGAGGATGGCACGCCCGCCGCCGATCCCGGCCGTGAGCGTGCGCAGCGCGAGGCGACGCCGATCAGCGCATGGCTCGACGCGGGGCTGCGGCGGCTCAAGCCCGAGGGGCGGATCACGCTGATCCAGCAGGCTGACCGTCTGGCGGACCTATTGGCGGGGCTGCACGGGCGGACCGGCGCGATCACCGTTCTGCCGATTGCGCCCCGAGTCGGCCGCGCAGCGCGCCGGGTGATCGTCACAGCGCGCAAAGGTGCACGGACCCCGCTGCAGCTTCTTGCGCCGCTGATCTTGCACTCGGCGCCGATGCACTCACGCGATGCAGAGGATTTGACGGAAATTGCGCGCGAAATCCTGCGCGAAGGTCAAAAATTGCCGATTCCGCGTTAACGCTTTCGCAAGATTTCGCGAAAATGCTGGGGATAACCCGTCGCTATACGACATTTCCGTGACACGACTCAAAACCTGTGCTGCAATCGACGGGCTGACAACTGGAGAGGAGACTGCCATGTCGCTTGGTTCGCATATCACCGAACTTCGCAAAAAACATGAGGCTCTGTCGATGGAGGTCGAGCGCGCATCGCGCAGACCCGGCATCGACGATCTCGAAATCGCTCAGATGAAAAGGCAAAAACTTAGGCTGAAAGAGGAAATCCGCCGCCTCGAAACGGCCTGAGGGCCCTCCCACGAGTTTAATCGGGCCGTCCTTCGGGGCGGCCCGTGTCGTTTGAAAGGGGCCTGTTAGCGCGCGGCGACTCAGGCCGAACCCTTCCGCGGTATCTCCTGCCCGGTCATATCCGGCGGCGGGGGCGCGGCGCGGCGACGCCGACCGCCCAGCGCCGCCAGCCCGGCGCCCCCGGCGATCATAGCCGCCGCTATCAGCAGGGTAGGCCGCGCGTCCGCAATCCCGACTGCGACCAACACCAGAGTCGAGACCAGCGGTGCGGCGTAAGAGGCGGTCCCCAGAAGCTGAATATCGCCGCGCTTCACGCCAAGATCCCATGTATAGAAGGCAAGCCCGACCGGCCCCAACCCCAAGCCGATCACCGAGGCCCAGCCGATCGCGCCCTGCGGCCAGATCGTCGGCTCCAGCGCCAGATGGGCGACGGCCGACAGGGCCGCGCTCGCGAGGCAATAGACCGCGACCGCCGCCGTCGGCACCGCGCCGAAGCGCCGCGACAGCAGCGAATAGCTCGACCATGTCAGCGCGCAGATCAGCGCCAGCCCATAGCCGGGCAGCGCCGCCGGATCGGCGGAAATCCCGCCCCCGAGGATCAGCGCCGCGCCCCCGAAAGCAAGCACCGCCCCCGCGATATGCCAAAGCGTCAGCCGCTCGCCGGGCAACAACCCGGAAAACAGCACGATCAGCAGGGGCCAGAGATAGGCGATCAGCCCGGCCTCGGCCGGGGGCGCGAGGCGCAGCGCCGAGAAATAGAGGAAATGATAGCCGAACAGCCCCGCGGTCCCGGCGAGATAGACCTTCCACGACACGTGCCGCAGCTGCCCCAGCGCACCGGTCGCTACCAGCCAGATCACGCCCACCGCGCCGCCCAACGCGAAACACAGCGCGTTCAGCATCAGGGGCGGCACCGGAGCCGATCCCACGGTGAACAGCGCCAGCAGCGCCCACAGCAATACCGCCGTGAACCCGATCGAAGTGGCCTTGCCGCGTGTCATGCTGTCCCCGCCAAAACAAAGAGGCCCGCAAAATGCGGGCCTCCGTCGAGAATGCCAAGAGGCGAAATCAGATGAAGTACTGGCCGCCATTCGCGGTGATCGTCGAGCCGGTGATGAAGCCCGCATCGTCGGAGGCGAGGAACACCACGCAGCGCGCGATTTCTTCGGGCTCGCCCAGACGACCGACCGGGATCTGGCCGATGATCGACTCGCGCACCTTCTCCGGCACCGCCATGACCATCTCGGTCGCGATATAGCCGGGGCAGATCGCGTTCACCGTGATGCCTGCGCGTGCGCCTTCCTGCGCCAGCGCCTTGGTGAAGCCCAGATCGCCCGCCTTCGCCGCCGAGTAATTCGCCTGAGCGAACTGACCTTTCTGGCCGTTGATCGAGGAGATGTTCACGACCCGGCCGAATTTGCGCTCGCGCATCTTCGTCCAGAGCGGGTGGGTCATGTTGAAGATGCCGCTGAGATTGGTGTCGATCACCTGGTTCCACTGCTCGCGGGTCATCTTGTGGAAGGGCGCGTCGCGGGTAATGCCCGCGTTGTTCACCAGAACGTCGATCGGGCCGACCTCGGATTCGATCTGCTCGATCCCCGCCGCGCAGGCGTCGTAATCGGCGACCGACCATTTGTAGGTCTTGATTCCCGTCTCCTCGGTGAACTTGGCCGCAGCCTCGTCATTGCCGGCATAGTTCGCGACGACCGTGTAGCCCGCCGCCTGCAGCGCCTTCGAGATCGCCGCGCCAATGCCGCGCGATCCGCCGGTGACCAATGCAACTCTCGCCATGATTCCTCCTCCAAATGGAATGCCCTTGAAATGCTGTTACCGAAAATGACAAGAGCGCGCAACAAAGTTGCGCGCTCTTTTTGCAGATGCAGCATTTTTTTGCCGTTAGAGGCCTTCAATGCACATTGCGACGCCCATACCGCCACCGATGCAGAGCGTGGCGAGGCCTTTTTTCGCGCCCTGACGCTTCATCTCGAAGAGCAGGGTGTTGAGGATTCGCGCGCCGCTGGCGCCGATCGGGTGGCCGATGGCGATGGCGCCGCCATTGACGTTCACCTTGCTGACGTCCCAACCCATGTCCTTGTTCACCGCGCAGGCCTGCGCTGCGAAGGCTTCGTTGGCTTCGATCAGGTCGAGATCGGAGGCTTTCCAGCCCGCCTTCTCAAGCGCCTTGCGCGAGGACGGGATCGGGCCGCAGCCCATGATCGACGGGTCGAGCCCGGCGGTCGCATAGGAGGCGATGCGAGCCAGCGGCGTGAGCCCGCGCTTCTCGGCCTCTTCCTCCGACATCAGCAGCACCGCGGCCGCACCGTCATTGATGCCGCTCGCGTTGCCCGCGGTCACCGAGCCGTCCTTGGCGAAGGCCGGGCGCAGCTTCTGCATGTTCTCGATCGTCGCGCCGTGGCGGATATATTCGTCCTGATCCACGACCGTGTCGCCCTTGCGCGTCTTCACGGTGAAGGCGGCGATCTCGTCGGCAAACTTGCCGGCCTTCTGCGCGGCCTCGGCCTTGTTCTGCGAAGCCAGCGCGAATTCGTCCTGCATCTCGCGCGAAATCTGCCACTGGGTGGCGACATTCTCGGCGGTCTGGCCCATGTGATAGCCGTTGAACGCGTCCCACAGACCGTCCTTGATCATCGAGTCGATCATCTTCATGTCGCCCATCTTCTGACCCGCGCGCAGATGCGCGACATGGGGGCTGAGCGACATGCTTTCCTGACCGCCCGCGACGACGATATCGGCATCGCCGCACATGATGTGCTGGGCGCCGAGCGCGACCGTGCGCAGGCCCGAACCGCAGACCTGGTTGATCGACCAGGCGGCGCTTTCGATCGGCAGGCCCGCGTTGATATGGGCTTGGCGGGCGGGGTTCTGGCCCTGGCCCGCGGTCAGCACCTGACCGAGGATCGTTTCGGACACATCGGACTTCTCGATCCCGGCGCGGGCGACGACGGCCTCGATCACGGCGGCGCCGAGGTCATGTGCGGGCGTATTGGCAAACGCGCCCAAAAACGAGCCGACGGGCGTGCGCGCGGCCGAGACGATGACGACATTGGTCATGGGATCCTCCTCATCACTTAAGCGGGCGCGACAGCGCGTCCGTTCTGCTGCTGCGCAGCATGGCGGAAGGGAACGAGAGGTCAAGCTTAATCCCGTCGCTCTGGAAATTGTTAACGCAACTTTATTGCGCTCTGGCTGGGGTCATGCACGTCTCCGTTGCGGTTCGTGAGACTGGCTCCACGGGGGGTGGATCGTCGGCGCGCCGAAGTAATAGCCCTGCATGCAATCGACGCCGAGGCTTGCCACATATTCGGCATCCTCCAGCGACTCGACCGCTTCGGCGATCGTGAACATCTCGAAATGGCGCGCCACGTCGAGCAGCGATTTCGTCAGCGCCTGATTGTCCGGATCGTGCGAGATGCCGCGGATGAACTGCCCATCGACCTTGATGATGTCGAAGTAGAAATCTCGCAGATAGCGGAAAGACGTGTAACCCGCCCCGAAATCGTCGAGCGCGAAACTGACGCCGCGGGCCTGCAAATCCTCCATGAAGACGCTGACGAGCTCGGGAATTTCCATCGCCGAGCTTTCGGTAATCTCCAATATGAGTCGCTCGCCGACGGTTTCATCGACCGCAAGGCCCCGATTGAGAACCTTGGTCCAGGACGCGTAGCCGATCGAGCGCGCCGACATATTGATCGCCAGGCGCAGATCCGGCTGCCCAAGAAGCGCTTTCAGACCCAGTTCGAGCGAGAGGCAATCGAGTTTCCGCCCGACCTCCGTACGTTCGATCGCGTTGATGAACTCCTTCGCGGGGATGATGCGCCCGCGATCGTCGAGAACCCGGATCAGGCCCTCGTAAAACGCGGGTCGGTCGGGGCGACAGGTCTGGATCACGGGCTGATAGGCCAGCATGACGTCTTGCCGGCCGATCGCCGCGCGCACCATGGCCAAGGCCTGCCGGCTTTGCTCGGCAGCCGCAAAGCTCAGCGGGCTATCTTCGTCACGATGCACCGGCATGGCCCTCGCGTCTCGATTCTTCATCTGCCCCTCCTTCGCCTTCGAGCCAAGCATCCGCGCAAGCGCCTAAGAAGGGGTAAAGACCGGGAAATAGGCCGGACTCGTGGTTAACGGGAAATTCGCATCCGGCGTTAAGTCGATGGTAACCGGCAGGTGCCTAGGGTGGACCTCAATGGAACAGAATGGGCGATGACGAAAATGGGGCAGCCGGCACTGCGCGGTACCAACGAGGTGCCTTTCGCGCTGGAAGAATTGTTCTACTCGCGCACCGATACGCGCGGGGTGATCCAATCGGGCAACGAGATTTTTCGGCGCACCGCGGGGTTCGAGTGGTCCGAGATGATCGGGGCGCCGCATAAGATCGTGCGTCATCCCGATACGCCGCGAGCGGTGTTCAGGGTGCTTTGGGATGCGCTGAAAAAAGGCTATCCCATGGGCGCCTATGTGAAGAACAAGGCGAAAGGCGGCGGGTGGTATTGGGTCTTCGCGGTCGTCATGCCGATCGAAGGGGGCTACCTCTCGGTCCGGCTGAAACCGACGAGCGAGCTGTCCGATGAAATCCACCAGCTCTACCGTGATCTCTCTGCGCGCGAGCGGGCGGAGTCGCTCGACCCGGAGGAGAGCGCGACGCTGCTGCGTGATTTCGCGGAGCGTGGCGGCTATTCCAGCTACACCGCCTTCATGGCCTATGCGCTGGCGCTCGAGCTTACCGAACGGGATCGTCGCCTCAATCGAAATGCCGACGAGAATACGCGGATGCTGGCCGAATTGAACACCGCGATGGGGCGGCTCACAAAGGAGCAATTCGGACTTCTACGCAGTTTCGAAGCGCTGCAATCCGTGCCGAACAACATGCGGATCGTCGCCTCGCGGCTCGAGCCGTCCGGGGGGCCGGTGTCTGCGATCTCGGAAAACTACAAAGCCTCGTCTGCTGTCATCTCGGAGCGGCTGCGCAAATTCGTTGCCGGTCGCGGCAATCTTTGTGGTCAAATGGCCTTTCAGGTCGCGCGCGCCGTGTTCCAACTGGGCTGCGCGCGTGTCCTCAACGAAATGAGTACCAATTTTATGGGCGAAGAGGCGCAGAATGATCAGCCCCGAGAGGAAGAACGCGCATTGCTGCAGTCGCTCGTCACCAAAGGCACTGCCGATGCAAATGCCGCGATGCGTCAAGCGGCCGAACTCGCCGACGATATGATGAACCAGAGCCGAGACATTCGTCGCCAACTGCTCGGGCTCGACACGATCCGCGTCCTTGGGCGCGTCGAGTGCGGGCGCATGCGGGATGCGAATGGCGGGCTCGCGGCTACGATCGACCAGCTCGACAGTTTCCATGACGATATCAAAGGGCGGCTGGAGGCCATCCTGGCCCTGTCGGAAGAGATCGAGCATTGGTTGGGGCGCTATCTACGCGCGGGGAGAAGCGCGGCGTGAGTCTCGGCAGGCCCAAGCGCCAAGGGAAACATTCTGCGTAGAACTGCGAAGAACATGGCATGCGCGGGCAGAGGCGTGGCTGGCAGTTCAGATGCGGCCCAGACGCCGGGCTCTGCAGAATGTTGCGACACGCAGACCGGGTTGCGCGGGATGCGATCGAAAATCGGGCCGCAACGGAAGACCGGTCCGGCGACAAAGCGCCTGCCGCCGCCACACCACCCTGCCTTACTTCTCGTCGATCAGTGCCTCAATGACCTTCTTCGCCTCGGGCGAATCCCATTCGGCGCCGCCGATCATCCGGCCGACCTCATGGCCGTTCTTGTCGACCAGCACCGAGACCGGAAGCCCAAGAACGCCCATCGCGCGGGCGGCGAAATTCGCGTCGTCGTGGAAGCGGGGCAGGGCGTCGATGCCCTCCTTGTCGAAGAAGGCGGCCACTTTCTCGGGTGAGTTCGAGCCGCCCGTGGCAATCGTCATCACCTGAAACCCATTCTCGCCGAACTCTTTTTGCAGCGCATTCAGCGAGGGCATTTCCTCGCGGCAGGGCGGGCACCACGTCGCCCAGAAATTGATCAGCACCACCTTGCCTTCGAAGTCTTTCATCGAATGCTCGTCGCCGCTTTCGTCGGTCACCGTAAAGGGCGGCAGCGGCAGCGGTTCGTCATAGGTGACGAGGGATTCCATCTGCCCCGATTTCACCGCATCTAGATCCGCGGCCTGCGCAACATTTGCACCCAGCGCCAGCGCCGTATAAAGGACGAGAAACCGTAACATATAGCCTCCTAGCAAGGGCCTCAGACCATGACCGATCAGACCGACGAGAACAAGTCCTCCAACGCGATGTGGGGCGGGCGTTTCGCCGCGGGACCTGACGCGATCATGGAGGCGATCAACGCCTCGATCGGGTATGATCAGCGGCTCTACGCGCAGGATATCCGCGGCAGCCGGGCCCACGCCGCGATGCTCGCCGCGCAAGGCATCATTAGTGATAAGGACGCCGAGGCGATCGGAGAAGGTTTGCTCACGGTTTTGTCAGAAATCGAAGCGGGCGGTTTTCCCTTCTCGACCGCGCTCGAGGACATCCACATGAATGTCGAGGCGCGGCTGAAGGAGGTCATCGGCGAACCGGCGGGGCGGCTGCACACGGCGCGGTCGCGCAACGATCAGGTTGCGACCGATTTCCGCCTTTGGGTGCGCGAGCAGTGCGATGCCGCGATCACGGGGCTCGACACGTTGATCCGCGCTGCGCTGACACGCGCCGAGGACGGCGCCGATTGGGTCATGCCCGGCTTCACCCATCTGCAGACCGCGCAGCCGGTGACCTTCGGCCATCACATGATGGCCTATGTCGAGATGTTCGCGCGCGACAAATCCCGCTTTGAAGATGCGCGCAAACGGATGAACGAATGCCCGTTGGGCGCGGCGGCGCTTGCCGGCACCGGCTTCCCGATCGACCGCCATGCGACGGCCGAGGCGCTGGGCTTCGACCGGCCGATGGCGAACTCGCTCGATGCGGTGTCGGATCGCGATTTCGCGCTGGAGTTCCTTTCGGCGTCTTCGATCTGCGCGGTGCACATGTCGCGCCTCGCCGAAGAGCTGGTGATCTGGTCCTCGGCGCAGTTCCGCTTCGTCGCGATGTCGGACAAGTGGTCGACGGGCTCTTCGATCATGCCGCAGAAGCGCAACCCCGACGCGGCAGAGCTGATCCGCGCCAAGATCGGGCGCATCCTCGGGGCCTCGGTCGCGCTGTTCACGGTGATGAAGGGGCTGCCGCTCGCCTATTCCAAGGACATGCAGGAAGACAAGGAGCAGGTCTTCGACGCCGCCGACAACCTGATGCTCGCGCTTGCCGCAATGTCGGGGATGATCGGCGACATGACGGTGAACGCGGACAAGCTGGAGGCCGCGGCCTCGGGCGGGTTCTCGACCGCGACCGATCTGGCCGACTGGCTGGTGCGCGAGGCGGGGCTGCCCTTCCGCGACGCCCACCACGTCACCGGCTCGCTGGTGGCCATGGCTGAGGAAAAAGGCTGCGATCTACCCGATCTGAGCCTCGAACAGATGCAGTCGATCAACCCGGCGATCACCGAGAGCGTCTTCGACGTCCTCGGGGTTCACAACTCGGTCGCCTCGCGCCAGTCTTACGGCGGAACCGCGCCCGATCAGGTGCGCGCGCAGATCGCTCGCTGGAAGGAACAGCTTGGATGAAATTCGCGGCACCGTTCCTGCTGATCGGTCTGCTTGGCGCCTGTGCCGCCGATCCGGAGCTGCACACACATGTCGGCATCAACCGTGACGGCATCAAAGTTTATCCCGCCGCCACGGCGCGCGTTGGCATCATGACCCTTTCGGTGACCCCATGACCAAGACCCTGACCCTCGCCCTGACGCTTCTTCTCTCGCTCGCCGCCTGCGGTGTCGACGGCCCGCCCGTCCCGCCGTCCGAGGCGGATGGTAGCCAGTCCCAGTAATCGAGACCTCTCATGGATCATTTCCTCTATCGCGACGGCGTCCTTCATGCAGAGGATGTGCCGATCCCCGAGATCGCGGCCGCTGTTGGCACGCCGTTCTACGTCTATTCGACCGCCACGCTGGAGCGCCATTTCAAGCTGTTCGAAGAGGCGCTCGGCTGGACGGATCACCTGATCTGCTTCGCGATCAAATCGAACTCGAACCTCGCGGTGCTGAAGGTTCTGGGCGATCTGGGCGCGGGCATGGACGTGGTCTCGGGCGGCGAATATCGCCGGGCGCGGGCGGCTGGCGTACCGGGGGATCGCGTGGTCTTCTCGGGCGTGGGCAAGACCCGCGAGGAGATCGCTTACGTCCTCGAGAACGGCATTCGCCAGTTCAATGTCGAGTCCGAGCCGGAACTGCTCGCGATTTCTGAGATTGCCGCGTCGATGGGCGTCACCGCGCCGATCGCGCTGCGGGTGAACCCAGATGTCGACGCGAAGACCCATGAGAAAATCGCGACCGGCAAATCCGAGAACAAGTTCGGCATCCCGATTGCCAAGTCCCGCGCGGTCTATGCCGAGGCGGCCAAGCTGCCCGGCATCGATGTCGTGGGCATCGACGTGCATATCGGATCGCAGCTGACCGATCTGGAGCCCTTCGAGGCCGCCTTCCTCAAGGTCCGCGAACTGACCGAGGCGCTGCGCGCAGATGGCCACGATATCCGTCGTCTCGACCTCGGCGGCGGTCTTGGGATTCCCTATGAGCGGTCGAACTCCGCGCCGCCGCTCCCCATTGAATACGGGCAGGTGATCCAGCGCACCGTCGGCGATCTGGGCTGCGAGATCGAGATCGAACCGGGCCGCCTGATTTCGGGCAATGCCGGGCTGCTGGTCTCCTCGGTGATCTGGCTGAAAGAGGGCGAGGGGCGCGATTTCCTCATTCTCGACGCGGCGATGAACGACCTCGTGCGGCCCTCGATGTATGGCGCCTATCACGACATCGTCCCGGTGATCGAAGCCGATCCGGGCACCGAATCCGCGCCTTTCGATATCGTCGGCCCGGTGTGCGAGACCGGCGACACTTTCGCAAAGGCGCGCAATCTGACGCCGCTCGGCCCGGGCGATCTGGTCGCCTTCCGTTCGGCGGGGGCTTACGGCGCGGTCATGTCGTCGGAATACAATTCGCGTCCGCTGATCCCCGAGGTTCTGGTCCGCGGCGGCGAATTCGCTCTCATTCGGGCAAGACCGAGCTTTGAGGAAATGCTCTCCCGCGATACCATCCCGGAGTGGCTCTGATCCGTAGGAAGGGAATCGGGGCCGACGGATAGGGAGAGTATGCCGGTCAGGAACTGGTTCAGCAAAGCTTCGCGCGACGCGGCGACGAAGGAGGACGGGCAGGCCGCTCTGGCCCCGCTCGCCCGGCCTATTGCGCTCACCCATGCCGGGATGATCGTCGAGCGGGGGCTGCGCGCGTTCTGGCCGCTTCTTTCGGTTCTTGCGTTGATCGCCACCGCCATCGCCTTCGCGCTGCCCGCCTATCTGGGGCCGGGCGGGCGCTGGTTCTGGCTGGTCGCGCTGATCGCGTCGCTCGTCGCGCTGGCATGGGGCGCGTGGCGGATGCGCTGGCCGCGCCGGGTGGATGCGATTGCGCGACTCGATGCGACGCTGCCGGGCCGCCCGCTTTCGGCGCTGACCGACGAGATGGCGCTGGGGCAGGACGATCCCGCCGCCCGCGCGCTTTGGATGGCGCATCTGCGGCGCATGGCCAAGGCCGCGCAAGCCGCCCGCGCGCCGCGCCCGAAACCTGATCTTGCCCGCCGCGATCCCTATGCGCTGCGTCTGACCGCGCTGACGGCCTTGGTCGTCGCGGTTATCTTCGGCGTGCCGCAGCGGCTTTTGCATCCGACCGAGGGGCTGCCGACGCCTGCGGGCTCTGCCGAAGCCGCAATGGGCCCAAGCTGGGAAGGCTGGGCCGCGCCGCCGCGCTATACCGGCAAGCCGGGGCTCTATCTGAACAAGGTCGAGGGCGACGAGCTGATCGTGCCTGAAGGCACCCGCTTTTCGATCCGGCTTTACGGGTCCTCCGGCGCGATCGGCTTTTCCGAGAGTGTCTCGAACCCTGCCGCGTTGCCCGAACAGGGTGCGGCGCAGACCGCGAGCGGCATCGAGACCCACGAATTCGAGGCCGTCCGCGACGGGCTTCTGGAGTTCAAAGGCCCCGCCGCGCGCCGCTTCAATGTGGTGGTGCGCCCCGACGAGGCGCCCTCTGTCGCGCTGGCCGGGACGCCGGATCGCCGCGCCGATGGCAAGCTGAGCTTGCCCTTCTCCGCGCAGGACGACTACGCCGTGACCAAGGGCCATGCAGTGATTTCGCTCGATCTGGCGAAGGTCGATCGCCGTTACGGTCTGCAAATTCCGCCCGAGCCGCGCGACGATCTGATCTATGATCTGCCGCTGCCGATTTCCGGCTCGCGCGCCGATTTTACCGAGAGCCTCGTCGAGGATGCCGCGAAGCACCCTTGGGCGAACCTGCCGGTGAAACTGACGCTCGATGTCGAGGACGGGCGCGGCCAGACCGGCACTTCCGGCACGCAGGAGATCATCCTGCCCGGCAAGCGCTTCTTCGACCCGCTTGCCTCTGCCCTGATCGAAGTGCGCCGCGATCTGCTGTGGTCGCGCGACAATCGCGGCTATGCCGATCAGCTGCTGCGGGCGATCTCGAACCGGCACGAGGGCTTCATCAAGCGCGAGGAGGTCTACCTGATGATCCGCCTCGTGGTCGGGCGGCTCGACGATCCCGACCTGTCCCCCGAGGCCCGCGATGAGATCGCCGAGGCGCTGTGGAAGATGGCCGAACTGGTCGAGGATGGCGGGCTCGCCGATGCGCTGGCCGCGATGCAGAAGGCGCAGGAAAAGCTCTCCGAGGCGATCCGCAACGGGGCCTCGAAAGATGAGATCGCCAAGCTCATGCAGGAGCTGAAAGAGGCGACCGACAATTACATCCGGATGCTTGCCGAGCGCTCGCAGCAGCAGGAACAGGGGCCGCAATTCGGTCAGCAGCAACAGCAGGGCCAACAGATCACCGGCGACCAGATCCAGCAGATGATGGACCAGATCCAGAAGCTGATGGAGGAAGGCCGGATGGCCGAGGCGCAGGAACTGCTCGATCAGCTCGCGCGGATGATGGAGAACCTCAAGGTCCAGCAAGGGCAGGGCGGTCAGGGCGACATGCCCGGCGGTCAGGCGATGCGCGACATGCAAGATACGCTGCGCAAGCAGCAGGAGCTGTCGGACGATGCGTTCCGCGATCTGCAGGATCAGTTCATGACCCCGGAGGAGCGCCAGCAGCAGGCCGAGAACGGTCAGCAGGGCCAGCAAGGTCAGCAAGGGCAACAGGGTCAGCAGCAAGGCCAGCAGGGTCAACAAGGCCAGCAGGGCGAGCAAGGCCAACAAGGTCAGGGCCAGCAGCCCGGCGACCAGCCCGGTCAGGGCCAAGGTCAGGACGGGCAGGCGCAGCGCGACGGTCAGGGGCAGGGCGACCAGCCGGGCATGAAAGGCGGGCAGGGCGGTGTCGACGGCCAGAGCCTCGCGGATCGCCAGCGCGCACTGCGTCGTGAACTCGACCGTCAGCGCGGGCTGCTGCCGGGCTTCGGCAACGAGGCGGGCCAGCAGGCCGAGAAGCGTTTCGACGATGCCGGGCGCGCGATGGATCAGGCCGAGGAAGCGCTGCGCGAGGGCGACAACTCGGCGGCGATCGACCGTCAGGCCGACGCGATCGAGGCGCTGCGCGAAGGGATGCGCGCGCTTGGCGAGGCGATGCGCAACGAACAGGCGCGCCGCGACGGCCAGCAGCCCGGCCAGCAGGGCAATCAGCAGGCGGGTCAGCCCGGACAGCAGGGTGGGCGTGAAATGCCGCGCGATCCGCTTGGCCGCGCGCAGGGCGAGGGCAATCAGCTTGGCACCGACCGTCAGATGCTGAATGGCGAGGATGTCTATCGCCGGGCGCAGGATCTGCTCGATGAAATCCGCCGCCGCTCGGCCGATCGTCTGCGCCCCGAGGAAGAGCTGGACTACCTCAAGCGGCTGCTCGACCAGTTCTCGAACGCGGGCTGACGCCGCGCGCCCATAAGTTCAACTTATGCGCGGCGGCAGATTATTAGGAAAACTTATTCGGTGAAGCCGTCCGAGGTCGCCTCGGGCGAGAGGCGATGCGTCAGGATCTGCAACTGGTCGTCGAGCCAGATGCGCCCCTCGTCCACCGCGACGACATATTGCGTCAGCGGCGATTTCAGCGCCGGGACTTTCGCGGCAATGTCCGGCGCGAAGGCATAGAGCAGCGCCAGGATCGCGGTGATCGCCATCACGAAGATGAAGCCGCGGCTGAAGCCAGAGCGGCGGCGGCGCGCCATTTCCGGCGAGAATTCGGCCACGCTGTCGCCCTCGCGATCCGAGGTCGCGGTGAGGGTCGAGTTGATCTCGTCGATGTCGGGCAGCCGTTCGCGTCCGCGGATCGCGCGCATGTCTTCGTCGTCCTCGCCGAGCAGGTCGGCCACGCGATCCTCTTCGGACTCGTTGAGATCGGAGAAGTCCTGCGCGCTTTTGCGGCGGCGCGCCAGATCGGCGGCGGCGGCCTCGGCAGCGCGTTCCGCGTCTTCGCTGGTCTCGCGCTCTTCGAGGTTCAATTCGTCTTGCGTCTCAAGCTCGCTCGAGCCTTCGGCGCGGCGCTGCGCGGCTTCGCGCTCGGCCTCTTCGCGCAGGATCGACAGCAGCCCGTCATCGAGCGGTTTGCGCGGGGTCGCGCCGACACGCGGGGCGGGGCCGAGGCCCGGCTCTTCCTCGTCGTCGTCCTGATCCTCGGGCTCCGGCGTCGAGACCATCGCCGCAATGGCGGCATCCGTGTCGTCCGTGCTTTGCGTCGTCACGACTGGCTCAGGTTCGGGCAGGGGCGTTGCGGCCTCGGGCTCGGGTTGTTGCTCGGGTTCGGGAAGCGGCTCGGGCTCGGAAACATGTTCGGGTTCGGAGGGTTGCTCGGATTCGGAAACGGGCTCAGATTCGGCGGGCGTCTCCGCCGTCACCTCAGCCTCAGCTTCCTCGGGTGCAGTCTCTGCCTCTGCCTCCGTCTCGGTGTCGAGATCCCAACCTTCGGGCGGGGGCGCAGCGGTGGTGGTGTCGGGTTCGGCGGAGAACATATCCTTGCTCGGCTGAAACCAGCCGTGCCCGCAATTGGAGCATTGCACATCCCGTCCGCCATCTGGGATGACAGCGTCATCCACTTCGTATTGCGCACCGCAATTGGGGCAAACCAACCGCATATTGTCCCATCCCTGCCCGTGTTGGCGTTTTGCCGTTCTGGCCAACCACTTTCTTATGTTGTAGCAAGCGCGGGCGGAATGTCCAAATGATTTGGGCCACTTAATTCGCGAAACGCGCACCAAATAAAGGGGCTGGCAGTGATCGAGCTGCAAAATGTGGCGATGAGCTATAGCGGGGCGGAGCTGTTAAGCGATATGTCCCTGACGCTTGCCCCGGGGTCATTCCATTTTCTGACCGGACCGTCGGGGGCCGGGAAGACCACATTTCTCAAATTATGCTACGCGGAATTGCTGCCGACGGCAGGGCATTTGTCCTTGTTCGGCAAGGATGTGCGCGGGATGGACCGGGACGAAATCGCCGGGCTGCGCCAGCGTATCGGCGTCGTGCATCAGGACTGCCAGTTCCTCGACCACCTCTCGGTGGAAGAGAACGTGGCGCTGCCGATGACGGTCAATCGCCGCACGCCCGACATGACCCAGCTGCGCGAATTGCTGGCCTGGGTTGGGCTGAAACGGCAGGCGAATGCGCTGCCGCCGCAACTGTCGGGCGGGGAGCGGCAACGCGTCGCTCTGGCCCGCGCGGTCATCATGTCGCCGGACGTAATTCTCGCCGACGAGCCGACCGGGAACCTCGATTGGGAGATGTCGCTGCGGTTGCTGTCGCTGCTGGTCGAGCTGAACAAGATGGGCAAGACGGTGGTGATCGCGACCCACGATCTGAACCTGATCCGGCAGGCGAAGCCGCAGGTCTCGGCACGGGTTCTGCGCATCGCGAAGCGCCATCTGCATACGGCGGGGGCCGATCTGTGAAGCTGACCTTGCTGACATTCGCCTCCGAGACGACCGGGCCGGATCGGGTCGTGCCGCCGACCGGGTTCACCGCGCGGCTGACGCTATTCACCGCCGCTGCGATGGCGTTTCTTGCGGTCTTTGCGCTGGCGCTGTCGCTGGCGACCGGGCGGCTTGCGGATCGCTGGGCGGATAGCCTCGCGCGCTCGGCCACGATCCGCATCTCTGCCCCGCCCGAGCAGATGGATGCGCAGGTCGCCGCCGTGCAGGAGGTGCTGAAGACGACGCCGGGCGTCGCCTCGTCGCGGGTGATGGGCGACGACGAGATGAAGGGCCTGCTGAAGCCGTGGTTCGGTCCCGATCTGCCGGTGGATGCGCTGCCGCTGCCCAAGCTGATTGCGGTGACCGAGACCGGCGCGGGCGTCGATGCCGAGGGGCTGCGCCTGCGGCTGCAGGCCGAAGCGCCCGGCGCGATCTTCGACGACCATACCCGCTGGCGGCGTCCGCTGGTTGCGGCGGCGGAGCGGATTCGCACGCTCGGCCTGCTGTCGCTGCTGCTGATCTTCGGCGCAATGGCGGGGATGATCACGCTGGCCGCACAGGCCGCGCTGGCCGCGAACGGTCAGGTGATCGCGACGCTGCGGTTGGTGGGCGCGAAAGACGCCTTCATCGCGCGGGCCTTCGTGCGTCGCTTCACCACGCGCGGGCTGATCGGTGCGGTGGCGGGCACGGTCTTGGGGATGCTGGCGGTGGCGCTGCTGCCTTCGACCGAGGCTGCGGGCGGCTTCCTCACCGGTTTGGGCTTTTCCGGGGCCGCATGGCTCTGGCCATTGATCATTCCGCCGATCGCCGCGATCGTGGCCTTTGCCGCCACCCGTTTCGCCGCGCTGCGTATGCTCAGGAGACTTCGCTGATGTCCGACCCTTCGCGCCGCCCCGGAAAAGTCACGCCGCTGACCCATGTGATGACCGGGCTGTACTACGTTCACATCGCGCTCGCGACGGTGCTGATCGGGGCCTGGGGGCTTGTGTTTCAGGTGTTGCCCAAGGGGCGGGCCGGCGTGCATCGCACCGCCGGAATCTGGACGCAGCATCTGCTGGATATGGCGCGGGTCTATCTGGGGCTGCGCTATGAGCTGCGCGGCACGCCGCCCGAGGGCGACTGCATCGTCGCTGCCAAGCATCAGAGCTTTTTCGACATTCTGATCCTCGCCAATCACCTGCCGCGCCGGGCTTTCGTGATGAAAAAGGCGCTGCTGAACGTGCCGGTCATGGGCTGGTTCGCGCATAAGGCGGGCTGCATTCCAATCGATCGCTCCAAGGGGGCGGAGGCGATGAAGGTGATGCTGGGCGCGGTCGAAGAGGCGCGGGCGACCCATGGGCTGGGTCAGCTGATCATCTATCCCGAGGGCACGCGCGTGCCGCCGGGCGAGAGGCGCCGCTACAAGCAGGGTGTGGGCGTGGTGGCGGAAGCCACGAAGCTGCCGGTGGTGCCCGCCGCGACCAATGCGGGCCTGTTCTGGAGCAAGCGCGGCTGGCCGATCCGGTCGGGCGTGGCGGTGACCGAGTTCCTGCCGGCGATCGAAGCTGCGGGCTCTGCGCCGCAGACGCTGGCGGCGGTCGAGGCAGTGGTCGAGCCGCGCTCGGATGCGCTGATGCTGGAGGCCGGATTCGCGCTGCCGAAGCCCTGAGCGGGTGGCGGCGGAGCGAGCCTCCGGCGGGGATATTTCTGCCAAGAGGAAGAGGTGCCGCGGCGCTGCGGGTGGCATGCGTTGAACACGTTGGCGTGATCAGCTGTCGCGAAGATCGGCGTCGAGGATTGGGTCGATCAGGCCGGGGAAGCGCGCCTCAAGGTCGTCCCGGCGCAAGGTGAGCAGGCGGCCGCGGCCGTTCGGGTTTGGCTCGTTACGGATCACGCCGGATTCCCGCAAGACCTTGAGAATGTGAGATTTCGTCGACTTCGGGACATCTGCGCCTGCCGAGCTGCAGGCCGCAGCTTCAAGCGGTCCCTCGCGCAGGTTGCGCGCGATCTCGCGTCGCGCCGGGTCGCTTAGCGCGAAGAGCACCTGCGAGAGCGACAGCGCCTCGAGCGGAGGGTGCGGGAGTTCGGGTTGTGTGTTCATGGTTCGATAATACTTGAACCATCGGCCATGTCGAGTATGTGGAGGTTCGAGAATTTTCGAACCTACGCCTCAGGAGACAGCGATGACCGACGAGACAGATCCCGGCCCGAACGGCGCCTCTCCAAGTCTGCCGACGCGGAGCCGCGCAGGCTTCGTGCTGGCGATCATGGGGCTCGTGCTGATGCTGGCCGGGGCCAGTGCGCCGTCGCCCTTCTACCCGGTCCTGCAGGCGCGGATCGGCTTTTCCTCGGCGATGATGACGGGGATCTTCGCGATCTATGCCGGGGCGCTTCTGATAACCTTGCTGGTCTTCGGGCGGCTCTCCGATCATCTCGGACGGCGACCGGTCCTGTCGGTGGGCTTCGTGCTGCTTGCGCTCGGGATGCTCGAATTCCTTTGGGCGGATACGGCGATGACGCTGCTGCTGGCACGGGTGTTGCAGGGGATGGCGAGCGGCCTGCTGATCTCGACGCTGAGTGCGAGTTCGACCGATCATGAGCCGTCTGCGCGGCCCGGTCTCGCGGCAGTCTGGAACGCGGTCGCGCCCTTGGCGGGGCTGGCGGCCGGGGCGCTCGCGGGCGGGGCGTTGCTGGCCTACGCGCCTGCGCCGCGTCTGGTGACCTTCCTCGGGCTCGCGCTGATCTATGGCCTGCTGGCGGTGCTGGTCTGGCTGCCGCCGGAAACCGCGCCGCGCCATGAGGGGACGCTGGCCTCGCTGCGCCCGCAGGTCTCTGTGCCGCCCCATATCCGTGCGGCTTTCCGGCGCGGTGCGCCCGCGGTGCTGGCGGGGTGGGGGACCGGCTCGCTATTCCTTTCGCTGGGGGCGCCGATCGTGGCGCAGGTCTTCGAGGTTCACACGGCGCTGGCGCAGGGCGCGATCGTGGCGCTGCTTTCGGGGACCGGAGCGGCCTCGTGCTACGCCACGCGCAATCTGGCGCCGCGCCGTATCGCGCTTCTGGGGACGGACGGGCTGGTGCTGGGCACGGTGCTGTCGCTCGCGGCGCTCACGACGGGGAGTTTCGCGCTCTATCTTGCGAGCGTCTTCATCGCGGGGATCGGCTTTGGTACCTGTTTCGCGGGGGTGTTGCGCTCGCTCGCGCCGCTGGCCGCGCCCGATGAGCGTGGCGGGCTGTTCGCGGCGCTGTTCACGCTGGCTTACTCGGCCTTCGGGGTGCCTGCTGTGCTGGCGGGGCTGGCCGTGCCGGAACTCGGGCTGCGGCTGACGACCGAGATCTACGGCGCGGTCATCATTGCGCTTGCGCTGGGGGCAGGGTTGATGCGCAGGCAGGCGGAACCGGCGTGAGGCCGGTTCACGATGCGCGGGGGCTTCGGTTTAGGCCGAAAGCCCCTTCGTGCCCATGTCGAGGAACTTCTTGCGCCGTGCCTTGATCAGATCGGCGGGCTTCTTGCCCTCCAGCTCTGCCAGCATCAGCGAGATTTCCGAGCCGACCGAGGCGATGGTCGCCGTGGAATCGCGCTGTGCGCCGCCCATCGGTTCGGAGATGATGCGGTCGATCACGCCGAGCTTCTTGAGATCCTGCGCGGTCAGGCGCAGCGCCTCGGCGGCTTCGCGCATCTTCTCGGAATCCTTCCACAGGATCGAGGCGCAGCCTTCGGGCGAGATCACCGAATAGACGGAATGTTCCAGCATCGCGACACGGTCGCCGGTGGCGAAGGCCACAGCGCCGCCCGAGCCACCTTCGCCGATGATGACCGAGATCAGCGGCACGCCGATCTGCAGGCATTTCTCGGTCGAGCGGGCGATGGCTTCGGACTGGCCGCGCTCTTCCGCACCCTTGCCGGGATAGGCGCCAGGGGTGTCGATCAGGGCGACGACCGGCAGGCCGAAGCGGGCGGCCATGTCCATCAGGCGGATCGCCTTGCGGTAGCCCTCGGGGCGGGCCATGCCGAAGTTGCGCTCGATGCGGCTTGCGGTGTCGTTGCCCTTCTCGTGGCCGATCACCATCACCGGCTTGTCGCCGAGACGCGCTAGGCCGCCCATCACCGCGTGATCGTCGGCGAAGTTGCGATCGCCTGCAAGCGGCGTGTACTCGGTGAAGAGCTGGTCGATATAGTCCTTGCAATGCGGACGGTCGGGATGGCGCGCGACCTGACATTTGCGCCAGGGCGACAGGTCTTTGTAGAGGTCGCGCAGCATCGCCTCGGCCTTCTTGTCGAGGGCTGACGCTTCCTTGTCGACATCCATCTCTTCGTTTTGCCGGGCCAGCGCGCGCAGCTCTTCGGCTTTGCCTTCGATCTCTGCCAGCGGCTTTTCGAATTCGAGATAGGTCATGGATCACTCCGCATCCGGAAACTCGCGCCCTTAATGTCTTCAACGCTCGGGAATTGCAACTGGGTGGCGCATGGCGGGCGCGTCCCGATTGCGGGAGCGGCGGCGCCTTGCCTCATAGGCGCGGCGGATGGGAGGTGATAGAGTGATCGAGGAAACGCGCACTTTAACCGGATGAGGGTTAATTTGGCGTATGAAGTCGAGATCAAAGAGATGCCAGCGGTGCGGCTTGCCGGGCTGGCACATAAAGGGCCTTACCCGTCGGTCGGCCCGGTCTTTCAGAAACTTGTCTCGCTGATCCCGGAGCCGTCCTGGGCGGAAGTCGAGCACGCGGCGATGATCGGGCACGACAATCCGCGCAAAGTGCCGGCGGAGGAGCTGCGCTCGCATGCCTGTTTCGCGGTGGGCGAGGGGTTCGTGATCTTCCCGCCGCTTGCGGAGATTCGCTATCCGGCCGGGAAATATGCGGTGGTGACGGTGAAGGGGCCCTATGAGCAACTGCCCGAGGCGTATCGCTGGCTGGACGAGGACTGGTTCCCGGCCTCGGGGATGGAGCACCGCGATCTGGTGGCCTACGAGGTCTATCTCAACGATCCGATGAACACGAAGCCGGAAGATTTGCTGACGGAGATCCGCTTGCCGCTGCAGGGCTGAGGCGCAGCAATTTGCGGAACTGTCATCGGGCCGTCGCACAGCGCGGCTAGATGGCGTTTGCGTGGGATTCCCCGGCGCTAGAAAAACGGAAACGCCCCGGCCGTAAGCCAGGGCGCTCCTTTTCCCTCATGCGGCCGGGCCTCCCCTCCCAACCGCTCCGGGATTCGATAACTATATCGCGATTCGTTCGCGCGCGGCTTAATCTTTAATCATTTCGGCTTGTCTTACAATCACTTCAGCTTGTTTGATTGACGCAATGTCGACGAGACGGCCTTTGTAGACGGTCGCACCTTCGCCGCGTGCCTTGGCCTCTTCCATCGCCGCAAGGATTTCACGGGCCTCCGTCACGGCCTCATCAGAAGGCGTAAAGACTTCATTTGCAAGAGAAATCTGCTTGGGGTGGATGGCCCATTTGCCCACCATGCCGAGCGTCGCCGAGCGCAGCGCCTGCGCGCGGAAACCATCGTCGTCGGAGAAATCGCCGAACGGGCCATCGACCGGCAAAATGCCGTGAGTGCGGCAGGCGGCCACGATGGCGGCCTGCGCCCAGTGCCACGGGTCGGACCAATGCTTCTCGCCGTTGCGGAGCATGTAGTAGTTTTCCTGCGTCCCGCCGATGCCGGTGGTCTGCATGCCCATCGAGGCGGCGAAGTCGGCAGCACCAAGGCTCATCGCCTGCAGGCGCGGAGAAGATGCAGCGATTTCCTCGACATGCGCGAGGCCGGCAGCGCTTTCGATGATGACTTCGAGCGAGATTTTCTTGCTGCGCCCCTTCGCGGTTTCGATCGCGGTGACGAGCGCGTCGACCGCATAGACATCCGCCGCGCAGCCGACTTTCGGGATCATGATCTGGTCGATGCGCTCGGAGCCTTCTTCGAGCAGTTCGACGACGTCGCGATACCAATAGGGCGTGTCGAGACCGTTAATACGGACCGAGAGGTATTTGTTGCCCCAGTCGATCTCGTGGCTGGCCTGAATGATGTTGCGCCGCGCCTGCGCCTTATCGTTGGGCGCGACCGAATCTTCGAGGTCGAGATTGATCACATCGGCGGCGGAGGCGGCCATTTTCGGGAAGAGCTTGGTGTTCGAGCCGGGGCCGAAAAGCTGGCAGCGGTTCGGACGGGCAGGGGGCGTGGGTTGAACGCGGAAGCTCATGAAGCGGCCTTTCGCAAGGAAGTTACGTTTTGGGTTGCGGATTGGGTATATTGTTGCGCGGCCTCTTGCAAGGCGATTTTGCAGGCGCAGAATCAGGGCCGCGCTGCAGCATTGCTGGCATCCGAAAATCCGGGTTATGCACGAAATTGCGGCGAGTTGGCGCTTTTGCCGAAGGATCTTCCGTTTTGCCGGAAATGTTGCACGGAAATCCCCAAGAAATTTTTGCGCCGCGCCCTAATATCATCAACAAACAAGACAAAACACAGACCACAGGGAGACACGCATGTCGCTGATCGACACCCCTTATCTACTGTTTCTGGGCGATGCCCCCGATCCCTTGTCCGCGAAAGTCGCGCAGGGGATCAAGGACTGGCGGCCCGAATATGCCGTCGGCCAGTACCGGATGGAGGGATGCCAGGCCGACATGGGCATCCCCGATCTCGATATCAAAGAAGCCATCGCGAAGGGCTGCAAGACGCTGGTGATCGGCGTCGCAAACCGTGGCGGCCTGATCTCGCAGGGCTGGAAGAAGGTGCTGATCGAGGCGCTGGAAGAAGGTCTCGACCTCGCGTCGGGCCTGCACAACCTGCTGCGCGACGAGCCCGATCTGGTCGCGGTCGCAAAGGCCTGCGGGCGTCAGCTGCACGACGTGCGCATCCCGGCGGTGAAATACCCGATCGCGAATGGCGAGAAGCGCACCGGCAAGCGCTGCCTTGCAGTCGGTACCGATTGTTCGGCGGGCAAGATGTATACCGCGCTTTGCATGGAGCGCGAGATGCGCGAGCGCGGCATGAAGGCCAGCTTCCGGGCGACAGGCCAGACGGGCATCCTGATCACTGGCGACGGCGTGCCGCTCGACGCGGTGATCGCGGATTTCATGGCCGGCTCGATCGAATACCTGACGCCCGACAACGATCCCGACCACTGGGATCTGATCGAGGGGCAGGGCAGCCTGTTCCACGTCTCCTATTCGGGCGTGACGATGGCGCTGATCCATGGCGGCCAGCCCGACGCGCTGATCCTCGCGCATGAGCCGACGCGCACCCATATGCGCGGGCTGCCGGGCTACAAGCTGCCCTCGCTGCAAGAGCTGAGCGATATGGCGCTGGCGCTGGCGAAGGTCGCCAATCCCGCCTGTCAGGTGGTCGGCATCTCGGTGAACACCCAGAAGATGGGTGAAGACGAGGCGAAGGCCTATCTCGCGAAGGTCGAAGAAGAAATGGGCCTGCCCACGACCGATCCGTTCCGCTTCGGTGCTGGCAAGCTGGTGGACGCGCTCGCCGCGATCTGATTGTCTCGCTTGTGACCCCTGCCGGATGCCTCCGGCGGGGATATTTGCACCAAGTCGAAGGGGGCGCGGATGATCCGGGTGAGTCATGATACGTTCAAGCTGGCGCAGGTCTTTACCATCGCGCGCGGCTCGCGCACCGAGGCGCATGTGCTGAGCGTGACGCTGGAGCGCGAGGGCGTGACGGGGCGGGGCGAATGCGTGCCCTATGCGCGGTACGGCGAAAGCCTCGACAGCGTTACCGCGCAGATCGAAAGCCTGCCGCAAGGGATTTCCCGTGCGGAGCTGCAAGAGGCGCTGCCCGCAGGCGCCGCCCGCAACGCGGTCGATTGCGCTTTGTGGGATTGGGAAGCCAAGAAGAAGGGCGTTCCGGTCTGGGAGCTGGCCGGGTTGGACAAGCCCGTGAGCCAGACCACGGCCTATACGCTGTCGCTGGACGAGCCCGAGAAGATGCGCGCGGCGGCCGCCGAGCATGCGCATCGCCCGTTGCTGAAGATCAAGCTCGGCACGCCCGAAGACATGCCGCGTCTGCGCGCAGTGCGCGAAGGGGCGCCGGAGTCGAAGATCATCGTCGATGCGAATGAAGGCTGGGAGATCGAGACTTTCCTCGACATTCAGGCCGAGCTGAAGAAGCTGGGCGTCGCGCTGGTCGAGCAACCCTTGCCTGCGGCGGGGGACGAGGCGCTGTCGGATATCCAGCGGCTGGTGCCGATCTGCGCTGATGAGAGCTGCCATACGCGCGACGGGCTTACCGATCTGCGCGGAAAATACGACGTCATCAACATCAAGCTGGACAAGACCGGCGGGCTGACCGAGGCCCTGCGGCTGCGAGATCTCGCGCGCGCCGAGGGGTTCGGTGTGATGGTCGGCTGCATGGTGGGCTCGTCGCTCGCGATGGCGCCGGCGATGCTGGTCGCGCAGGGGGCGGATTACGTCGATCTTGACGGCCCGCTGCTTCTGGCCGAAGACCGCGATGTGCCGCTGCGTTACAAGGGCAGCGTGGTGGAGCCGCCGGAGCCGGAGCTCTGGGGCTGAGTTTTCAAGGAGCAAGAATATGAGCCGGATCGTCTATCTCAACGGAGAGTATATTCCCGAGGAAGAGGCCAAGGTCTCCGTCTTCGACCGTGGTTTCGTGATGGGCGATGCGGTCTATGAGGTGACTTCCGTTCTGGGCGGCAAGATCCTCGAATTCGAAGGTCACATGAACCGGCTCGGTCGCTCGCTCGCGGAGCTGGAGATGACCTGCGATCTGAGCCGAGACCAATGGATCGAGATTCACCGCGAACTGGTCAAGCGTAACGATCTCGACGAAGGGATGATCTACCTTCAGGTCTCGCGCGGGAATGCGGGCGATCGCGATTTTCACTACCCGCCGGAGGGCACGCCCCCGACCGTGGTGCTGTATACCCAGTCGAAGCCGAACCTCGCCGACGATCCGAAGGCGAAACAGGGCATCAAGGTGATCTCGCTGCCCGACCTGCGTTGGCATCGCCGCGACATCAAGACCGTGCAGCTGCTCTATCCGTCGATGGCCAAGATGGCGGCCGAGAAGGCGGGCAAGAACGATGCGTGGTTCGTAGAAGATGGCTTCGTGACCGAAGGCTCGTCGAACAACGTCTATATCGTGAAGGGCAACAAGATCATCACGCGGCATCTGAGCCACGACATCCTGCACGGGATCACCCGCGCCTCGCTGCTGAAATATGCCGCCGAGAGCCAGATGGAGATCGAGGAGCGTCCCTTCACCATCGAAGAGGCGCAGGGTGCGGATGAAGCTTTCTTCACGTCGGCCTCGGCTTTCGTGATGCCGGTGGTGGAGATCGACGGCGAGGCGGTGGGCGAGGGCGCGGTTGGCCCGGTGGCTATGCGTCTGCGCGAGATCTATCTCGACGAGAGCCGCAAGGCCGCGATCTGATCCGCGCCGAGGCGCAACATCCTGAACTTAAATAAGAAAAGACCCCGGCCAGCCCAACCGGGGTCTTTTCCTGTCATGCGGGCGGTGTCTCTCAGGCCGCCGCATGAGCGCGGAATTGGAAGGCATCTGGCGCGATTTGCTCGGGCGCGATGCCTGTGATGACCAGTTCGGCCTGACCTTCGATCACGACGAGCGTGCCTTCGGCGCAGGTGCGGAAGGTGATGTCGTCGCGGCGGGGCGCAGAGCCGGTGAAATCGAGGGCGATGGCGTCGCCCGGTTCGAACCCGTTTATGCGCGGCAGCGGCTCGGGGCCTGCGGCGGGTGCAGGTGCCGGGGTGTGTGCGCGGGTCTCGGCCTGTTGGTTCGGATGCGCCAGCAGCGCTTCGATGCGCATCATCACGGCGGCATCGAGGTCGTTCGCGTCCTCCGCCGAAGCGCCGAGCGCCTCTTTCGGCGAAGAGACCTGCGCGGGCGCAGCGGTCATCGTGGCGGCCTCCGCTCCGGTGTCGGCGGCGGCGCGAACCTGGCGCTGGCGCGGCAGCCCCTCGGCCCAGCCGAGAAGGCATAACGCGATGGTGGTGGCGATGAACAAGGCGAGCATGGTTTCTCCTGATCTTGCCTTGATCGTCGCGACATTTTGTCGGCTGCGCAAAAGTTTTGTGAGGCCGAAACCGGCCCATTGTTCAGGGG
Organism: Thioclava sp. PTB-PU3-1; assembly: GCF_055666785.1. Classification (NCBI taxonomy): domain Bacteria; kingdom Pseudomonadati; phylum Pseudomonadota; class Alphaproteobacteria; order Rhodobacterales; family Paracoccaceae; genus Thioclava; species Thioclava sp. PTB-PU3-1. The sequence goes on from NZ_JBVNVL010000002.1 coordinate 150,087, forward strand.
TCGTTAACCATCAGAGAGAATGGCGAGGATTAGTATCGCGATCGGATATGGTCGCGTTTTTGGGGCTTTACCGAAACGGAAGGAGGCCGCGCGATCGGCGGCCTCCCGACACGATTCGAGAACGGGTCAGGCGTAGACTGGCTGACCGTAGTTGAGTCCGTCGGTTGCATAGATCGCGCCGCCCGCCGCCTTGAGCGCGGCATATTCGACATCCTTGAGCGTCGCGACCTGCTGGCCATTGATCGACACGATGGAGTCGCTGCCGCTTTGCGAGACGGTGAAGTCGGACACGTTGTCGAGGTCGTCCACCTCGATGCCCAGAAATTCGCCGAGCGCGCCGGGGGGCGGGTTCGGGCCGAGCTGTCCGAAATCGGTCACGGTTACCGGCGCGTCTCCCTCGTTCCAGTTGACCCCGAACCAATCCGATCCGGTGCCGCCGGTCATCGTGTCGCCGTCGTCGCCATGGAGGTAGTCGTTATTCGCCCCGCCATCGAGCAGGTCGGGCGCGCCGTCCTGATCGACGGCATAGAGTTCGTCATCGCCATAGCCGCCAAAGAGGGCGTTCGACCCTTCCGCATCCATGAGGTAATCGGCACCGAGATTGCCGCGCAGCGTGTCGTCGCCCTGGCTTCCGGTGATCGAGTCGTTGCCCGCGCCCGCGTCTATATAGTCGTCGCCCGAGCCGCCGACCGCGCCGAAGACCCCTGACGCCTCATAAAGATCGAGGAATTCGCCGAGGCTCGTCGCCTGATCCATCGCCTGCTGGTCCTCGGGGGAGAGGTCGCCGCCGTCATTGCCATCGCCGAGATAGATGTCGTCGTCGCCTGCGAGCCCCATAACGGTGTCGGTCCCATCGGTGCCACGGATCGTGTCGTCGCCCGACGTGCCTTCGGTCAGCTGATCGGGCTCGGAGATGTCGATCTCCTCGCCTGTGCCGGTGCCCTCTTCATCAGGACGAGCCGCCTCCTCGTCGTCATGGTCATCTTTATGATCGCCGCCACCGTCGAGGCTGGCCCCGACAAGGAGCGCCATCGGCAGGAAGGCGAGAAGAAGAGTCGCGAGCATCGGTGATATCCCCCTGAAATCAGAGAAAATATCCGCGACACTCACGAAAGCGTCAATAGAATGTGATCAAAATGTGGCAGGAGTAACGTCGCTTGGAAACAATCCCTCGCGCCATGCGGCCACTGTCGCCAATTACAGCCCGCTCTGCGCCAGAACCCGCGTCAGAATCGGCGTCAGACGGTCGGCCCATGCGGATTGCTGCTCGGGCGTCCCGATCAAATCGTTGCGCAGCTCGATCAGCACGTTCGGGCGGCGATGCGCCAGCGCGTGGCGGTCGATCGAGTCGCCTTCCAGATGGCCCAGATAGGGTTGGTTGTCGCCCACGCAGAGATCGCCCTCGGCTTCGAGCGCCGCGATCATCTCATAGGCGAGACGCGGATCGGCCGGGGCATGCAGGATGCCGACATCCCACGGCCGGGGCGGTCGCCCGCGCAGGCGCGGTGTAAAGGAGTGAACCGCGCAGATCACCGTATCGTCGCGCCGCGCCGCGAGCCGGGCATATTCCGCATGATAGGGGCGATAGAGCCGGTCCAGCCGCCGCTCGACCTCTGCCGCGTCGGCATGGCGGTTCGCGGGGATGATCGTGCCGTCATAAAGCTTCATCACCAGCGTCGGATCGTCTTCGCCCCGGTTCGGGTCGATCACGAGGCGCGAGAAATCGCTCGCGATCATAGGCGAGTCGAGCCGCTCCGCCAGTGCCTCGGACAGCCCCAGCGCGCCCACGTCATAGGCGATGTGGCGCGCCATATCTTCGGCGTCGATGCCCAGATCGCCGCCGCCCACCCAGTCGGGCACGGTGTTGCGCGCATGATCGCACGTGACCAGCCAGCGTCCGGGCCGTGCCTCTCCAGTGATCGAAAGGGGCTGTTTTTCGTTCATAGTCTCTTCACGCTTGCTCGATATGGCTCAGATAACGGGAAAGATTGCGCCACGCCAGTTGCGGCCCGCGACAAATTGCGCCATACGCTTACTTGGCCCACGAAATGACATCAATTTGAACGGAAAACGAGGACGCATGAGACGCCTTCGCAACGTGAAGATCGTGGCTACGCTGGGCCCTTCTTCCTCGGACTATGACAGCATCAAAGCTCTGTTCGTCGCAGGCGCGGACGTGTTCCGCCTGAACATGAGCCATGGCAGCCACGAAGAGCATCGCGCTCGGCACGCCATCATTCGCCAACTCGAAGCCGAATTCGGCCGCCCGATCGCGATCCTCGCGGATCTTCAGGGCCCGAAACTGCGCGTCGGCACCTTCGCCGCGCATGGGGCGGAGCTGGAAGACGGCGATAAGTTCCGCTTCGATCTCGACGAGACGCCCGGCGCCACGCATCGCGTGTGCCTGCCGCATCCCGAGATTTTCCAGGCGCTCGAGCCGGGCTCGGAACTGCTGGTCAATGACGGCAAGATCCGTCTGGTGGTCGATGACTGCGGCGACGATTTCGCGAATTGCACCGTCACCGTGGGTGGCACGATCTCGGACCGCAAGGGCGTGAACGTCCCCGACGTGGTGCTGCCGCTGGCCGCACTGTCGGAGAAGGACCGCAAGGATCTGGAATTCGCCTGCGAGATGGGTGTCGACTGGCTCGCGCTGAGCTTCGTGCAGCGTCCCGAGGACGTGGAAGAGGCGCGCGAGCTGGCCAAGGGCCGCGCGGCGATCCTGTCGAAGATCGAGAAGCCCTCGGCGGTGCGCAGCTTTGACGAGATTCTTCAGGCTTCGGACGGGATCATGGTCGCCCGCGGCGATCTGGGCGTGGAGCTGCCTGTTCAGGCCGTGCCGCCGATCCAGAAGCAGCTGATCCGCAAGTGCCGGACCTGGGCGAAGCCCGTGATCGTGGCGACGCAGATGCTGGAATCGATGATCGAGAGCCCGATGCCGACCCGCGCAGAGGTCTCCGACGTCGCGACCGCGATCTACGAGGGCGCCGATGCGGTCATGCTGAGCGCGGAATCCGCGGCGGGTAACTACCCGGTCGAAGCGGTCGAGACGATGAACAACGTCGCGATCTCGGTCGAGAAGGACCCGACCTACCGTGAAGTGATCGAGGCCTCGCGCCATGCGGCCCGTCAGACCGTCGCCGACGGGATCGTGGCCGCCGCGCGCGAGATCGCCGAGACCACCGACATCGCGGCGATCTGCGCCTATACGCAATCGGGCAAGACGATCGCGCTCATCGCGCGGGAGCGTCCGCGGGTGCCGATCATCGCGCTTTCGCCGATCGAGGCGACGCTGCGCCGGGTCTCGCTGACCTGGGGCGTGCATGCGGTGCCGTGCGGCGAGCTGGAGCGGTTCAAGCAGGCCGTCGTCAACGCCGCCCGCGCGGCGCGCGATTTCGGCTTTGCCGACGAGACGCAGCAGATCGTCGTCACCGCTGGCGTGCCGTTCAACGTGCAGGGCACCACGAACATCCTGCGCGTCGCGCCCTGTGATGAGCGATTGATTTACCGTACTGACCCTGAGTAACCTTTCCCGAGAGGGTTGGTGACAAGGGCGCAGGTGATGGATCTTTCTTCGGTAGATGCCGATCTCCTGCTTACGATCGGGCTGGCGATCGCGATCATCGCGATCCCGGCTGCGATCTCCGCCTTCTCCGACAGCCGCCCGCCGCGGGCGGCGACGGTCGGGATCCTGGTGGCTGGTGCGTTGATCCTGCTGGCTTTCTACGCCCGGCCGGGGGGCTATACGCTCAAGACGGTGCCAGACGCGGTGGCGCGCGTGTTGGCTCGCGTGGTCAATTACTAGCGTCCCCCTCCGGGGTATGGTCGTTCCGGATTTTTCCCTTGCCAAACTGACCTGTGGCGTCTAACAGGCCCACTCTGAACCCGCGCGGCCGGCCGAAGTGGCATGCCGAGTCGCGCTTCCACACCCTGCAAAGGAGCTGTAAATGCCCAAGATGAAGACGAAATCCGCTGCCAAGAAGCGGTTCAAGTTCACCGCGACCGGCAAGGTCAAGGTGGGTCCGGCCGGCAAGCGTCACGGCATGATCAAACGCTCGACGAAATTCATCCGCGAAACCTCGGGCACCATGGTGCTCTGCGAGGCGGATACGAAGATCGTCAAGAAATACATGCCCTATAACCGCTGAACTCGGGAGACTTGAACAATGGCACGCGTCAAATCCGGTAAGGTCACCCACGCCGCGCACAAGAAAGTGCTCAAGAAGGCGAAAGGGTATTATTCCTCGCGCTCGCGCAACTTCCGCACTGCGACCCAGGCGGTCGACAAGGCGAACCAATACGCGACCCGCGACCGTAAAGCCCGTAAGCGCAACTTCCGCGCGCTCTGGATCCAGCGTATCAACGCCGCCGTGCGCGCCGTCGATGCGGATCTGAGCTACTCGAAGTTCATCTTCGGCCTCAATCAGGCTGGCATCGAAGTGGACCGCAAGGTTCTCGCCGATCTCGCCGTGCACGAGCCCGAAGCCTTCGGCGCGATCGTCGAGCAGGCGAAAGCCGCCGCCGCCGCGTAATCGGCTGACGACAGAATTCGGGAAGGGCCGCTCCATCTGGGGCGGCCTTTTTCGTTTCGTGTGGGTGGCCGGTCGAGGAGGGGGCTCTGCCCCCGCTCGTTTCACGAGCCCCCCGGGATATTTCCACCAAGAGGAAGAAAAACGCCCGGGTCGGGCCCATCGTCGGGCACCTGACCGGGCGCTTCCCCTTGAGCGGTCATCGGCGTCCCCGCCTGTACCGCATCTCCGAGTGAACGCGATTCCGGTTAATGAACCGCTAACCTTCCTCTTGATGGAAATATCCCGGGGGTGAATGGCGAAGCCAGAGGGGGCAGCGCCCCCATCCGCCCTTTGCCTGCAAGCGCGAGGTTGCAAAGGCGCGCCGGCGCGGCTAACCCGTGGGCCAAGCAAATTCCCGGGGAATGATATGCAAGAGCTTCGCGATAAATACCTGAGCGCCGTGGCCGATGTGACCGACGAGGCCGCGCTGGAAGAGATCCGTCTGGCCGCCTTGGGCAAGAAGGGCGAGATCAGCCTGAAGATGCGTGAGCTGGGCAAGATGACCCCGGAGGAGCGCCAGACGACGGGCAAGGCGCTCAATGTACTGAAAGACGAGATCGACGCGGCGCTGCGCGCGAAGAAGGCGGCGCTGGCGGATGCGGCGCTCGATGCGCGGCTGCGCGAGGAATGGCTCGACGTAACGCTGCCGGGCCGTCCGCGGCGGCAGGGCACGATCCACCCGGTCTCTCAGGTGATGGACGAGGTCACCGCGATCTTCGCCGATATGGGCTTTGCGGTCGCCGAAGGCCCGCAGATCGAAGACGACTGGCACAATTTCGACGCGCTCAACATCGCGCCCGAGCACCCCGCCCGGCAGGAGCATGACACGTTCTTCATGCATCGCGACGAGGGCGACAATCGTCCGCCGCATGTGCTGCGTACCCATACTTCGCCGGTACAGATCCGCGCGATGCTGGAGCAGGGCGCGCCGATCCGCGTGATCGCGCCGGGTCGCGTCTACCGCATGGACATGGACCAGACCCACACGCCGATGTTCCATCAGGTCGAAGGTCTGGCGATCGGCAAAGACATCTCGATGGCGAACCTGAAATGGGTGCTGGAGGAGTTCTGCAAGGCCTTCTTCGAGGTGGACGGCGTCGAGCTGCGCTTCCGCGCCTCGCATTTCCCCTTCACGGAGCCGTCGGCCGAGGTCGATATCCGCTGCTCGTGGGAGGGCGGCAGTCTGAAGATCGGTGAGGGCGACGACTGGATGGAGATCCTCGGCTCGGGGATGGTGCATCCGAAAGTGCTCGAATCCGCCGGGATCGACCCGAATGAATGGCAGGGCTTCGCCTTCGGCATCGGGATCGACCGCCTCGCGATGCTGAAATACGGCATCCCCGACCTGCGGGCCTTCTTCGAGAGCGACCTGCGCTGGCTGAAGCATTACGGGTTCAGCGCGCTGGATCTACCGACGGTGGCTGGTGGGCTTAGCCGGTGATGCAATGGCTTTCTTCAGCCGCGGTTGTTGGTCTGTTCGTCGGGACCGTTTTTTACGCGTGGCAAAGAAAGCTTGAGCATGATTTCCAATTCCGTAAAGAAAAACGTGAATTGTATCGAGCTCTGATAACTCAAATTATCGCTCTTCGCGATGAAGTGGTGGGCGATCGCGAGCTATTCTTCCGTGAGTTACGTCGCCTTCAAGGCCGGGCGTATGAGACCCGACTAGTTGCCGGAAACGGGCTTTTTGATCGTGTCATGTTAGTTCGTGAATCACTCGTTGATGCCCGGTTGTATTTTGATGGGGAGGGGTACGAGGAAGGTGATATTCTTCGGGAAGAAAGTAAGCTCCATAGGCAAATTAACGATTTTTCGGATAAGTTCGATGCACTAGTTCGCGCTATGGATGCTGACTTACGTGATACCGTAGAATTCCTTCCTCGTTTCGATAGTTTTGGGGAGTCGAATAAAAAAGGCTGAAGCCCCCATGCCCACCCCCATCACCTTCACCTTCGGCGACAGCCGCGAACTCTGCGACGAACTCCTCACCCTGATCCGCGAAGGCAAGAAGACCGCCACCTGCGGCGCGCTCACCTATTTCACCGAAGGGGGCGAGGATATGCCGGTGGTCGGTCGCCGCGATATCGCGCTCGATTGGGACGGCAAACCGGCGGTGATGATCGAGACGGTCGAGGTCACGATCCGGCGGTTTTGCGATGTTGATGAGGATTTCGCGCTGGCCGAGGGGGAGGACGAGACGCTGGAGGGCTGGCGGCAGGGTCATCAGGCCTATTTCGAGCGTAACGGAGGTTTTACCCCCGAGATGGAACTCGTTTGCGAGCGGTTTCGCTTGGTAAAGGACTATCAAGGAGAACCCGATGGCCCAGAAGAAACGCCTCTTCGACACCCCGAAGCATGAACAAAGCCCAGAGCAGCGCCGCTTCGTCGCCCTCACGGAGATCGCCTATACGGTGGTCGATTTCGGCGCGGCCTTCTGTTTCGTCATCGGCTCGATCTTCTTCTTCTACGAGAGCCTGATGATCCCCGGCACGTGGTTGTTCCTGGTCGGGTCGCTCCTTTTCGCCGCAAAACCCTCGATCCGGCTTTGGCGGGAGTTGAAACTCCTTGAGATGGGGGATTACAAGGACCTCGCGCAGCGCAAGCAATCCTGAGGGAAGTCCGATGAAATTCACCCTGTCCTGGCTCAAGGATCATCTCGAGACCGAGGCCACCGTCGATCAGATCGCCGAGGCGCTCACCGATCTGGGTCTGGAAGTCGAGGAAGTCGTCGATCCGGCGGCGAAGCTGGAGACGTTTACGCTGGCGCGTGTGCAGTCCGCCGAGCAGCACCCCGACGCCGATCGTCTGCGGGTCTGCATGGTCGAGACGGATGAGGGTGTGACGCAGATCGTCTGCGGTGCGCCGAATGCGCGGGCCGGGATCACGGTCGTGCTCGCCAAGCCCGGCGATTACGTGCCCGGCATCGACGTGACGCTGTCGGTGGGCAATATCCGCGGGGTGGAGAGCCACGGGATGATGGCCTCCGAGCGCGAGCTGGAACTGTCGGACGAGCATAACGGGATCATCGAATTGCCGTCGGGCGAGGTGGGGCAGAAGTTCACCGACTGGCTGGCCGAGAACCGTCCCGAGGCGGTCGATCCGGTGATCGAGATCGCAATTACGCCGAATAGGCCGGACGCGCTTGGCGTGCGCGGGATTGCGCGCGATCTGGCGGCGCGGGGTCTGGGCAAGCTCAAGCCGCTCGACGTGCCGAAGGTCGAGGCTGCGTTCGAGGCTCCGATTTCGGTGACGATCGACCCGGCGCTGAAGGACAAGGGCTGCCCGCTGTTTGCTGGCCGCGTGATCCGCGGTGTGAAGAACGGGCCGAGCCCCGAGTGGCTGCAAAAGCGGCTCAAGGCAATCGGTCTGCGCCCGATCTCGACGCTGGTCGATATCACGAACTACTTCACCTACGACCTGAACCGGCCGCTCCACGTCTTCGACATGAAGAAGGTGGCGGGCAATCTGGTGATCAAACCGGCCGAGGGCGGCGAGGAGTTCCTCGCGCTCGACGAGAAGACCTATACCGTGCGCCAAGGCGACATGGTGATCTGCGACGACAATGGCGTCGAGAGCCTCGCCGGGATCATGGGCGGCGAGGAGTCCGGTGCGGATGAGGAGACGGTCGATGTGTTCCTCGAGAGCGCCTATTGGGACCCGATCACCATCGCGGCGACCGGTCGCGCGCTGAAGATCAATTCGGATGCGCGCTATCGGTTCGAGCGTGGCGTCGATCCGGCCTTCACGCTGCCGGGGCTCGATCTGGCGGCGAAGATGGTCGTCGATCTCTGCGGTGGCGAAGTGTCGGAGCTGGTGATGGACGGCGCGGTGCCGGATGTCAGCCGCGCTTACAAGCTGGACCCGGCGCGGGTGATCTCGCTCGTCGGCATGGACATTCCCGAGGCCACGCAGCGCGAGACGCTGGAAGCTCTGGGCTTCACGCTCGACGGCGACATGGCGACGCCCCCGACCTGGCGCCCCGATGTGCTGGGCGCGGCCGATCTGGTCGAGGAAGTGGCGCGCATCGCCTCGCTGACGAAGCTCGAGGGTAAGCCGATGGGCCGTGAGACGACCGGCGTGCCGGACGCGATCCTGACGCCGATGCAGCAGCGCGAGCGGATGGCGCGGCGCACGACGGCGGCGCTGGGTTACAATGAATGTGTGACCTACAGCTTCATCGACGAGGCGTCGGCCAAGCTGTTCGGCGGCGGCGCGGATGCGACCAAGCTGGAGAATCCGATCAGCTCGGAGATGACGCATATGCGCCCCGATCTGCTGCCGGGTCTGTTGCAGGCGGCCGCCCGCAATCAGGCGCGCGGCCTGAACGACCTGGCGCTGTTCGAGGTTGGCCCTGCGTTCAACGGCGGCGAGCCGGGCGAGCAGGTTCTGCAGGCGACCGGGCTTCTGGTCGGTCACTCCGCGCCGCGCGATCCCTTCGGTTCGCGCCGTCCGGTGGACCTTTATGATGCGAAGGCCGATGCCGAGGCCGTGCTGGCCGCGGTCGGCGCGCCGGCGCGTGCGCAGATCAACCGCAAGCTCGATGCGTGGTGGCATCCGGGCCGGGCGGGCAATGTGGCGCTTGGTCCGAACCTGCTGGCGACCTTTGGCGAAGTGCATCCCAAGGTGCTGCGCGAGTTGGGCGTGAAGGGCCCGGCGGTCGCCTTCACGATCCGTCTGGCAAACATCCCCTTCCCGAAGAAGAAGGGCGCGACGCGGCCCGCGCTGCAGATATCGGACCTGCAAGCGGTCGAGCGCGATTTCGCCTTCGTCGTCGATACGACTGTCGAGGCGCTGACGGCGGTGAACGCGGCGATGGGCGCCGACAAGAAGCTGATCGAGAGCGTCAATGTCTTCGACCAGTTCACCGGCGCCAAGGCCGAGGAGCAGATGGGCGCGGGCAAGAAGTCGATCGCGCTGACGGTGCGGATGCAGCCCGCGGACAAGACGCTGACCGATGCCGAGATCGAAGCGGTGAGCAAGAAGATCGTCGAGAAGGTGAGCAAAGCCACCGGCGGCACGCTGCGCAGCTAAGGTTGTCCTCGAGAGAGTGTGGAACGCCCGGTCGGAGAGACCGGGCGTTTTCTTTTGTGTGTAGGGGAGCGCGGGGCGCGACCGCCGGGTGGGCGTCGCCCTCTCAGGTTGGCGCTTTATCCCCGCCACGTCCGGGCGACCTCGACCCGCGCGCTGCCGCCACAAAAGCGCCCGCCCGAGGGGGCGGTCGGGCGTTGCCCGGGCCGCTTCGCGGCTGATCCGGGCATTCAACTCTAGCCGTTCTCACCCGAGGCTTGGGCGCGTCCCTGACCCGTCCGACCCAGCGTAATTCTTCCCTATCTTCCGAAACCCGTTAGGCTTTTCGCGAACGAGGGAAGGAGGAGCCCTTGCGTTTCGATTATCTCATTCTGGGCGGCGGCTCGGCGGGGTCGGTGCTGGCGGCGCGGTTGTCGGAGGACCCAACCGTGACCGTCTGTCTCGTCGAGGCGGGGCGCGAGGCGCGCGATATCTTCGTGCGTGCGCCTGCGCTGGTCGCGACGATGGTCGCGGGACGGCCGCCGATCCACAACTGGGCGCTGCGCACGGTGCCGCAGCCGGGGTTGAACGGGCGGCGCGGGTTCCAGCCGCGGGGCCGGGGGCTGGGCGGGTCGTCGGCGATCAACGCGATGCTCTATGCGCGCGGCCAGCCCGAGGATTACGACGGCTGGGCCGAGGCGGGCGCCGAGGGTTGGGACTGGGAGACCGTGAAGCCGTGGTTCCTCGCCTCCGAGCGCAATGCCCGCGGAGCGTCGGACTGGCATGGCGCGGCGGGACCGTTGCAGGTCGGCGACCAGCGGCGGCCACGGGCGATCAGCCGCGCTTTCATCGAGGCCTGCGCGGCCGTGCAATGCCCGCCGAACGAGGATTTCAACGGACCGCGGCAGGAGGGGGCGGGGCTCTATCAGGTCACGCAGTTCTGGGACGGTCCGCGCAAGGGCGAGCGCTGTTCGGCGGCGGCGGCTTATCTGCATCCGGTGATGGCGCGGCCCAATCTCACCGTGCTGACCCGCGCGCGCGCCGAGCAGATCGAGATCGCGGAGGGGCGCGCGACGGGGGCAATCGTCCGGCAAGGCCGCAAGCGCATGAAGATCGAGGCGGCGCGCGAGGTGATCGTCTCGGCGGGGGCGTTCGGCTCGCCGCAATTGCTGATGCTGTCCGGGATCGGGCCTGCGGATCATCTGCGCGAGGTCGGGATCGAACCGCGTCTCGATCTGCCGGGCGTGGGGACGAACCTGCAGGATCATCTAGATTACGTCATCAGCTACACGTCGCCCCGGCGCGACGTCGTGGGGCTGAACCCGCGCGGGCTGATGCGGCTGGCGCGGGCGGCGGGCGCGTGGCGCAAGCATGGCGAGGGGCTGTTCGCCTCGCCCATGGCCGAAGGCGGGGCCTTCCTGCGAAGCGATCCGAGCCTCACCCGGCCCGATTTGCAAATCCATTTCGTCGTGGGCATCGTCGATCAGCATATGCGAAAGCCGCATCTGGCCGATGGCTGGTCCGCTCATATCTGTCCGCTGCGGCCTCAGTCACGCGGGACGTTGCGACTGGCCTCGAGCGATCCGCGCGCGGCGCCCTTGATCGACCCGGAATACCTGTCCGATCCGCGCGATGCAGAGCTGCTGCTGAAAGGCGCGCGGCTTCTGGACCGGATCGCCGAGGCGGAGCCGCTCACCCCTTGGCGGGGCCGCAGGTTCTATCCGCATGACGGCACGGATGAAGGGCTGATGGCCGATATCCGGGCGCGGGCGGATACGATTTACCATCCGGTCGGCACCTGCGCGATGGGGCAGGGCGACATGTCGGTGGTCGATCCTCAGCTGCGGCTGCGTGGGATCGAGGGGCTGCGCGTTGTCGATGCCTCGGTGATGCCGCGGCTGATTTCGGGCAATACCAACGCGCCGACGATCATGATCGCCGAGCGCGCCGCCGCGTTCATTCGAGAGGATCAGTCGACGCGATCGGTGGGGTGATTGACGCCGTCGTTCCACGGCACCGGGTCCAGATCGCGCGGGTTCACCCCTTCCAGACAGGCGGCGTTCACGCCGTATTGGTTCGGGTTCGAGCGGCGTTGGTGATGGGTGTAGATGCCGCAGGTTTTGCAGAAGTAATGCTTCGCGGTCATCGTGCCGAATTGGTAGAGCGTCAGGTTGTCCTCGCCCTTCACGATGCGGATGCCCGAGAGCGGGGCCGAGACCGCCACCGCGCCGCGCCGACGGCAGAAAGAGCAGTCGCAGCGCCGCTTGGTGTTCAGCCCGTCAGAGAGCGTCACCTCCATCTCCACCGCGCCGCAATGGCAGGTCAGGCGGTGGGGCGACTGGATTTCGGGCAGCATCAGCGTCTCCGTGTGACTGTGGGGATATTGGTCTGGCGCTCGCGCGCCTCGGGGAAGGGCGGGTGGCCATGGGTGAGCCGCCAGAAGAGCGGTCCGCCAAGGCGATACCACAGCGGTAGCGTCAGAAGCACGCCCGCCACGAAGCCGCCGATATGGGCCATATGTGCCACCCCACCTGCCGTGCCGCTAGTGAATTCATTGAAGAGCTGAATCACGAACCAGAGACCGAGAACCAGCCACGCAGGCGTGGCCCAGATCTTGAAGAAGACGAGGAAGTAAAACAGCACGTCGATCCGAGCTTTCGGATGGAGCAGAAGATAGCCCCCCATCACGCCTGCAATCGCCCCCGAGGCGCCCACCATCGGCACGGTCGCATCGGGGGTCGTCGCGATCTGCGCGAAGGCGGCGGCCAGCCCGCAGGCGAGATAGAAGATCAGGAACAGGACACGCCCCATCCGGTCTTCGAGATTGTCGCCGAAGACCCACAGAAACAGCATGTTGCCCGCCAGATGCAGGATGCCCGCATGCAGGAACATATGGGTGAAAAGCCCGTGCCACGCGACGCCATGGGTCACCGCGGCAGGCCAGAGCGCGTTGTTGAGCCAGAGCTCCCGCATATCGCCGCCCCAAGGCGCGGTGAAGACATAGACCACGATATTGATCGCGATCAGGGTCCATGTGACCCACGGGGTGCTGTAAGAGGGGTTGTGATCGCGGATCGGGAACATCGCCCGAGAGGGCCACGCCCCGCACCGCTGGTCAAGGCGCTTATTGCGTGGCTTCGATCACCGTGTCGCCCTGCGCGATCAGCTCCAGCCGGTCCTGCGACAGTTTTACCGTATCGACGCGGGCCATGGCCGAGTGGAAGGCCTTCTCGACACCCATTGCGGGCTCGGGGCACATCATGCGTGTTCCGGCCAGCTCGCCGACGCGCACCCGGCCGTCCTTTTCCGAGATCCGGCCGTTATAGTGATTGCAGCCTGCTTTACCCGCGATCAGGCCCTTTTCGGGATGGGTCAGCGTGACTTCGACGCCGTCGGGCAGGGGCTTGCCGTCGATCGCGACAACTTCCCAGATCGCGTTCGGCGCGATCACCTCGAGAGGGTCGCCCGGCTCCGACTGGCATCCTGCCACAAGCCCCAAGGCCAGCAGCGGCCCGATCACGATCGCACGCATTTTAAGCATCCCTTCTGGTCTCACGCGCCTTGCTTAGACCCTGGGAATGGGCTGTGCCATTCACGCCCCCGTGAGCGGCTATCGGAAAGTTGCGACATCGGCGCGCATCCTCCTTGGCCCGAAGGCCGGATATCTCTATGCTCTCGCCCCGCGACAGGAGGAGTCCCATGATCAATGAACTCGGGCATTTTGCCCTGATTCTCGCCTTTGCGGTGGCCATCGTGCAGGCCATCGTGCCCATCGTCGGCGCGCAAAAAGGCTGGCGCGGCTGGATGGCGGTCGGCGAACCCGCAGCGACAGCGCAGTTTTTGCTCATCGCGGTGAGCTTCGCGGCGCTGACCCACGCCTTCGTCGTGTCGGACTTCTCGCTGAAGCTGGTCTGGGCGAATTCCCATACCGACAAGCCGATGCTCTACAAGATCACCGGCGTGTGGGGGAATCACGAAGGCTCGATGCTTCTGTGGGTGTTGATCCTGTCGCTCTTCGGGGCGGCGGCGGCCGTGTTCGGTGGCGCTCTGCCGCCGCGACTGCGCGCCCGCGTGCTGAGCGTTCAGGCCTGGATCGGCGTGGCGTTCCTCGGCTTTATCATCTTCACCTCCAACCCGTTCCTGCGTCTCGCAGAGCCGCCGTTCAACGGCGAGGGGATGAACCCGCTGCTGCAGGACCCGGGCTTGGCTTTCCACCCGCCCTTCCTCTATCTCGGCTATGTCGGCCTCTCGATGTCGTTCTCCTTCGCGGTGGCGGCGCTGATTGAGGGCCGGGTCGACGCGACCTGGGCGCGCTGGGTGCGCCCGTGGACGCTGGCGGCGTGGATCTTCCTGACCATCGGCATCGCGCTGGGCTCGTGGTGGGCCTATTACGAGCTTGGCTGGGGCGGTTTCTGGTTCTGGGACCCGGTGGAGAACGCCTCCTTCATGCCGTGGCTTCTGGCCGCCGCGCTGTTGCACTCGGCCATCGTGGTCGAGAAGCGCGAGGCGCTGAAGTCGTGGACCATCCTTCTGTCGATCATGGCCTTCGGTTTCTCGCTGATCGGCACCTTTATCGTGCGTTCGGGCGTGATCACCTCGGTGCATAGCTTCGCCTCCGACCCGCAGCGCGGCATCTTCATCCTCGGCATTCTTGCGCTCTTCGTGGGCGGGGCGCTGACGCTCTATGCATTCCGAGCGACCTCGATGCAGGCCAAGGGCGTGTTCTCGATGCTGTCGCGGGAAACCGCGCTGGTGATCAACAACATCCTGCTGGCGGTCGCGGCGCTGGTGGTCTTCGTGGGCACGGTCTGGCCGCTGGTCGCGGAGATGTTCTTTGGCCGCAAGCTGTCGGTCGGCGCGCCGTTCTTCGATCAGGCTTTCACCCCGTTCATGGTGATCCTCGCCCTGATCCTGCCGATCGGCGCGATGATGCCGTGGAAACGCGCGCGTCTTGGCCGCGTGGTGAAGCCGCTGATCCCGGCCTTCGTGCTGGCGCTGGCCGTGGGCGGGCTCGCCTGGGCCGTCGAGAGCGGCAATTCGCTGCTCGCCCTCGTCGCGGTGTTCCTGGGCAGCTGGCTGGTCTTCGGGGCCATGACCGAGCTGTGGCAGCGTTCGGCGCGCAATTTCGGACGCCTCAAGCGCCTGCCGCGCGCTGATTGGGGCAAGGCCACCGCGCATGCGGGGCTGGGTGTTACCTTCATCGGCATCGGTCTTCTGACCGCGGGCCAGATCGAGGATATCCGCGTCGCCAAGATCGGCGAGCCCTTCACCGTGGACGGCTACCAGATCACGCTTCAGAAGGTCGAACAGGTCAAAGGCCCGAACTACACCTCCTCCACCGGCACGATGACGGTCGAGAAAGACGGCAAGCTGATCGGCACCATGCATCCCGAGAAGCGCGTCTATCCGGTGCAGCGGATGCCGACGACCGAAGCCGCTATCCACACCACGCCGCTGGGCGATATCTACCTCGTGCTCGGCGATCCGCAGGATCAGGGCGGCTACGCGGTGCGCACCTATATCAAGCCCTTCGCGGACTGGATCTGGGCGGGCGCGATCATCATGGCGTTGGGTGGGCTGCTGAGCCTTTCGGATCGCCGCTACCGTGTGGCAGCGGGGGCGCGCAAATCGCGTGCCGCCTCGTCGCAAGCGTCTCCGGCGGAGTAAACGATGCTCAGGAAAACCTTCTTTGCCTTGGCGTTGGTGCTTTCGGCGCTCCTCTCGATCGGGCCTGCGCTTGCGGTGCAGCCCGACGAGATCCTGAAGGACCCGGCGCTGGAGGCGCGGGCGCGCGAAATCTCCAGAGTGCTGCGCTGCCCGGTCTGTCAGGGCGAGAATATCGACGACTCCAATGCCGAAGTGTCGAGGGATCTGCGGCTGCTGGTGCGCGAGCGCTTGCAGGCGGGCGACACCAATAGCCAGGTGATCGACTACATTACCGCGCGCTACGGCGAATATGTCCTGTTCGAGCCGGAGAAGCGCGGGGCGAACCTGCTGCTGTGGTATCTCGGCCCGGGGGCTTTGATCGTCGCGCTGATCGGCGGGTTCTTCTATGTCCGCTCGCGCCGCTCCGCGTCCGAGGGTCCGGCTCAGCCCGATCTCTCCGAGGACGAGCGCAAGCGGCTTAATGAGCTGATGGGCGAGTAGGGGGCTTTCCTGCCCTCGCTCGAGCCTTCCATCCAGACGGAAAAGCAGGGCGCGCGGCGGCCCGTGGGGTGGCGCATCGCGACCTTGGACGGCAGGCGCTTTATGCCAGCCACGCCCCTCCATCGAATGAACGTCGCGCGCGGTTACCAATGCGTCAGCCCGTCGGGTCGGGCCGGCGCGCGCCCTGCGCCTTCGGCGCGCTCCGGGCGCAGGCGCTCTTCAGGCGTCTGAAAATGAAAGAAGCGCCGGGTAAGCCCGCCGCTTCTCTATTCTCGCCCTGATCTCTCGGGGGCAGCGCTTACTCGATCCCGCCGAGGCACATGTATTTCAGCTCGGTGAAATCCTCGATCCCGTATTTCGAGCCTTCGCGGCCGACACCCGATTGCTTGATGCCCCCGAACGGGGCGACCTCGGTCGAGATCAGCCCAGTGTTCACACCGACGATCCCGGTCTCCATCGCCTCGGCCACACGCCAGACGCGGGCGAGGTCGTTGGCGTAGAAATAGCCCGCCAGCCCGAACTCGGTCGCGTTGGCCATCTCGATCGCCTCGGCCTCGGTCTCGAAGCGGATCAGCGGAGCGAGCGGCCCGAAGGTCTCCTCGCGCGCGACCCGCATCTGCTGCGTCACGCCGGTCAGCAGCGTCGGCTCGAAGAAGGTGCGCCCGAGGTTCGAGCGATGCCCGCCTGCTGCGACCTGTGCGCCCTTTTCGGTCGCGTCGGAGATATGCGCCTCGACCTTGGCCAGCGCGTCCGCGTTGATCAGCGGCCCGGTGGTCACGCCCGGCTCGAAGCCGTTGCCCGGCTGCAGGGTCGCAAGCCGCGCGGCCAGCTTCTCGGCGAAGGCGTCATAGACCCCGGCCTGCACGTAGATCCGGTTCGCGCAGACGCAGGTCTGCCCGTTATTGCGGAACTTCGCGATCATCGCGCCGTCGACCGCCGCGTCGAGATCGGCATCGTCGAAGACGAGGAAGGGCGCGTTGCCGCCGAGTTCCAGGCTGATCTTCTTCACCGTCTCCGCCCCTTGGCGCATCAGGATCTTGCCCACGCGCGTCGAGCCCGTGAAGGTGATCTTGGCGACCTTGGGGTTGGCGCAGAGCTCTTCGCCCATGCCCGCCGCATCGACGCCGGGGATGATGTTGAAGACGCCCGCAGGGATACCCGCGCGCTCGGCCAGAACGGCCATCGCGAGGGCCGAGAGCGGCGTCAGTTCGGAGGGGCGCCCGACGAAGGTGCAGCCCGCCGCCAGCGCCGGGGCCAGCTTGCGCGCGATCATCGCGTTGGGGAAGTTCCACGGCGTGATCGAGCCCACCACGCCCACGGGCTGGCGGATCACGAGGATGCGCTTGTCGCGCTGGTGGCCGGGGATCACGTCGCCATAGACGCGCTTGGCCTCTTCGGCGAACCATTCGAGGAAGCTTGCGCCATAGGCGATCTCGCCCTTGGCCTCGGCCAGCGGCTTGCCCATCTCGGCGGTCAGGATCGCGGCGAGGTCATCCTGATTTTCCATCATCAGGTCGTGGAAGCGGCGCAGGTAGCCTGCGCGCTCCTTGCCGGTGAGCGCGGCCCAGTCCGGTTTCGCGGCATGGGCGGCCTCAATCGCGGCGCGCGTGGCGTCCACGTCGAGATCGGCCACTTCGGCGACGGTTTCGCCGGTCGCAGGATCCTGCACGGCGAAGCGTTTCGCGCCCTCGATCCACTCGCCGTTCACATAGGCGCGGGTCTCCAGCAGGCTCGGGTCGTTCAGCTTGAGCATATCAGCCCTCCTTCGCGGCGGTCATCGCCTCTTCGAGGATGTCGAGCGCCTTGGCCATCTGGTCGTCGGGGATGGTGATCGGCGCGAGGAAGCGGATCACGTTGCCATAGACACCGCAGGTCAGCAGCAGCAGACCGCGGTTGAGCGCCTCGACACGGATGCGCTGGGTCAGCGCTGCATCGGGCTTGCCGTCCGACATCAGCTCGACCGCGACCATGAAGCCGGGGCCGCGGATCTCGGCGATCTCCGGCATGTTGGCGCGGATCGCTTCGAGACGCTGCTTGAGACGCGAGCCGAGCTCGTTGGCGCGGGCGCAGAGGTCTTCTTCCTCGATCACGTCGAGCACCGCGTTCCCGGCAGCGATTCCCAGCGGGTTGCCGCCATAGGTGCCGCCCAGACCGCCCGGGTTCGCCGCGTCCATGATTTCGGCGCGACCGGTCACTGCCGCGATCGGAAGACCGCCGCCCAGACCCTTCGCCATCGTGGTGATGTCTGCGGCCACGTCGTAGGCGTCCATCGCAAACATCGTGCCGGTACGCGCGAAGCCGGTCTGCACCTCGTCCGCGATCATCACGATGCCATGCTCGTCGCAGAAGGCGCGCAGGCGCTTGACGAAATCATGCGGCGCCGGGTTGAAGCCGCCTTCGCCCTGCACCGGCTCGAAGATCACCGCGGCGAGGCGCGTGGGGTCGAGATCGGTTTTGAACAGGCTCTCCATCGCGGCGAAGCTGTCCTCGGTCGACACGCCATGCAGCGCGTTCGGGAAGGGGACGTGGAACACGTCGGGCATCATCGCACCGAAGCCCGCCTTGTAGGGCGCGACCTTGCCGGTGAGCGTCATGGTCATGAAGGTCCGGCCGTGGAAGCCGCCGCTGAACGCGATGACCGCGTTGCGACCCGTGTAGGCGCGGGCGATCTTGATCGCGTTCTCGACCGACTCGGCGCCGGTGGTGACGAAGATCGACTTCTTGCCGAAATTGCCCGGCACTTTTTCGTTGAGCCGCTCGGCGAGGCGCACATAGGGCTCGTAGGGCATCACCTGATGGCAGGTATGGGTGAAGGCGTCGAGCTGGGCTTTCACCGCCTCGATGACTTTCGGGTGGCGGTGGCCGGTGTTCACCACCGCGATCCCGGCGGCGAAATCGATCAGTTCGCGGCCATCGGCATCGGTGACGGTGGCGTTCTCGGCGGAGACGGCGAAGTTCTGGGTCTGCACTCCCACGCCCCGGGCAAGGGCGGCGGCGCGGCGGGTTTCGAGGTCGGCATTGCGGGACATGGGCACTCCTCAGGGGCTGGAGAATCACGGAATGATGTGACGCTAGTGTTTAACGGATGACTGTGCAATGTTTAGTTTGTTAAACGCATGGCGACGGTGCGCGCGCTGGAATTCCGCCCGGCCGCACTCTAGAACAGGCAAAGGACAGGAGGATTGCGGTGAGCGAATTCGACGTGGGCGGACGGCTTCGGGCGATCCGCGAGGACAAGGGATTGTCGCAGCGCGAGCTGGCGCAGCGCTCGGGCGTGACCAACGGGCTGGTTTCGCTGATCGAGCGTAACAAGACCTCGCCCTCGATCACCTCGCTGCGCAAGATCCTCGAAATTCTCGAGACGACGCTGGCGGAGTTCTTCGACAGCGATACGCCCTCCGAGCCCGGCAAGTTCGTCTTCCGGCATTCCGAGCTTACCGAGATCAACCCGGGCCGGATCTACCGCTCGGGCGGCGCGGCGCTCGATGCGCTTTCGCTCAAGCGGGCGGGCAAGTCGCGGCAGACCAACATTCTGCTGCTCTACGAGACCTATGAGCCCGGCGCCGATACCGGGGCGGAGGCCTATGCCCATGAGGGCGAGGAGGGCGGTTTTGTCATCGAGGGCGAGTTGCTGCTGACGGTCGGCGAGACCACCGAGTTGCTGCGCGCGGGCGATGCCTACCTGTTCGACAGCCGCCTGCCGCATCGTTTCCGCAACGTGGCCAAGGCGCGTTGCGTGGTGGTCTCGGCCGCGACCCCGCCGACTTTCTGAGCGGTGCTCTCAGTAATAGGTCCGCTCTTTCAGGTCGCTCTCGGCCATCATTTTTTCGCAGGCCGCGAGGAAGGCGGCTTCCGCGCTCGACTGCTTTCGCTGCCGATTGGTGAGCAGGTAGATATTCACCATCGGCAACCCGTCATAGGGCGGCAGCTGGCGTAGCCGACCCGACTCGACGTCGCGATGCGCGACGTGCAGCGGCAGCGCCCCGATGCCGATGCCGGCCACGATCATCCGGCGCAGTTCGTGCAGGTTCGACGACACCCCGCGCCAGCTCGGGGCGAGTTTGGCCCGCGCACGCAGCAGCGAAACCGGGTGAAGCGGGCCGTCCTCGGTCTCGGTCTGGAACGACACCGAGGTCTCGCCTTCGATTTCGGCGAGCGTGATGTCCTTGCGGTCGAAAAGGGGATGGCGCGTGCCGCAGAACAATCCGAAATACTCGCGGTAGAGCACCTGCGCGCGAAGGTTCTCGGGCGTTTTGTGAAGCAGGCAAATCCCCAGGCTCGCCCGATTCTGTTGCACCCGGTTCACCACTTCCTCGCTCTCGGCCACCGTCATCGAGAAGGTCACCTTCGAATGTTCGGTGGCGAAATCATGCAGCACCGCGTCGTAGTGATCCGAGATCACATGCGAGGTCGTCGTGATCGCGATATGGCCGCGCAGCTCCTCCGCGCCGGTCTCCAGCAGGGAAGGTATCTGCGACACCGCGCCGAAGATCTGGGCGCATTCCTGATAAAGCAGGTTTCCCGCCCTAGTGACTTTGAATTCATTGGGTTTTCGGATGATCAGCTCGTGGCCGGTGCGTTCCTCCAGCCGCTTGAGCGCGGCCGAAATCGTGGGCTGTTTGAGCCCCAGAAGATAGGCCGCCCGGGAGATGCCCCGCTGCTCCACCACCACCATGAAAGTGCGCAGAAGGTTCCAGTCGAGATGCCAGGGGAAACGTTGTTCGTAGGGCTTGACCATAGCCTAGATCTATATTGAAGATTTCTATTATTTATTTGCGCAATGGCGGTCGCCATGCAAGCGTTTCCGTCAACGAGGCTCTGGAAGGGGCGCTCGCCGTGGCGGGACGCGCCGGAAACAAGGCCGCCCGCAGTCATGACCAACAGGAGAAATCCATGACCAACCGCAGAACCGTTCTCAAAACCATCCTCGGGGCTGGCTCGCTCGCCGCGACCGGCATCTCGCTGCCCAGCCTCGCCGCGGCTGACGAGCTGGAGAGCCTCAAGGACAAGGGCGTGATCCGGATCGCCATGTCGGGCGCTTACCCGCCCTTCAACTTCATCAACGATTCGAACGAAGTCGTGGGCTTCGACCCGGCCATCGGCGAGGAGATCGCCAAGCGCATGGGGCTGAAGACCGAGATCGTGACGACCGCATGGGACGGGATCATCGGTGGTCTGCTGGCCAACAAATACGACGCCATCGTCGGCTCGATGTCGATCACGCCCGAGCGCGAGAAGGTCGTCGATTTCGTCGGCCCTTATTACACGACGAAGCGCGCGATCTTCGTGCTGCCCGACAGCCCGATCAAATCCGTTGCCGACCTGAAGGACGTGACTGTCGGCGTGACGCTGGGCGAGACGCACGAAGAGTGGGCGCGTGAGCAAGGCTATGACGTGAAGACCTACAAAGGTCTGCCCGAGCTGATCCTCGAGCTTCAGAACGGTCGTGTCGACGCGATCATCAACGACTCGATCGCGGCGATCCTCGCGATGAAGAAGAACGATTACAAATACCGTATTCTCGACGATCTGAAGACCGACGCGATCGGTGCGGGCATCGCCATCCGCAAGGGCAATCCCGAGCTGAAAGACGCGATGCAAAAGGCGCTCGATTCTATGATGGAAGACGGCACCTACGAGAAAATCGCGATGAAGTGGATCGGCGCTGACATCCGCTGATCGGCGCGATCCAAGGAATGGTGGGCAGTCCGTCGTCTGACGGCTGTCCCGCCACACCCCAAACTTCGATGGATTCCCGAAAGGACACCGAACGGATGACCGCCGACTATGGAAAGCTGACTTGGGAGCAGGTCCGTGACGCGGATAAGGATCGTGTGGTGATCCTGAATGTTTCCGCAACGGAAGATCACGGGCCGCATATGCCGCTCGATACCGATACGGTTCTGGGAATGGCGGTGGCCAACGGCGTTGCCGAAGCCGCGCCCGACGAAGTTTTCGTCATGCCCGCGATCCCCTATGGCTTCAACGAGCATCACAAGGACTTTCCGGGTGTCATCTGGATCCAGCCGGAGACGCTGATCAATTTCGTCTGCGACGTGACCGAGTCCCTCGCGCATCACGGCTTCCGCCGGATCCTGCTGCTGAACTCGCACGGGTCGAACCACCCGATCCTCGATCTCGCGGCGCGCAAGACGGTCATCCGCACCGGCATCATCTGTGTTTCGGCGTCCTATTGGAACTTGTGCAGCGATCGAATTCAGGGCCTGCGCAAATCCGAGGTGGGCGGCATTGCCCATGCCGGAGAATTCGAAGCTGCGATGTACAAGCATCTGCACCCCGAGCTTGTCGATCTCGACAAGGCCGAGTGTCAGAACCTGCACGATCCAGACACCAAATTCTTCAATCTCGATTTGGCGGCCGGTGGTGGCAAGGCGATGCTGATGCGCTGGTGGTCCTCTGTGTCACCCGACGGCACGATGGGGGATCCAACCGTCGCCGATGCCGAGACCGGCAAGGCGTTCCTGGAAGCGGCGATCGAAGAGACGACAGCGCTCGTGCGCGAGATACGCGCGCTGCCCATCCTGTCCCGCCGCGATCATCATTAAGGGGAATGCCGTGGATATCGAACTAATCCTCAAGGTCTATCCGTACTTCCTGAAAGCTGCCGTGATCACGGTCGAACTTTCGGTTCTGACCATCGTGCTGGGGCTCATCTGCGGCGCACTTGGCGCAGCGTCCCGGCTTTCGCGCTTTGCCATCCTGCGCTTCATCGGGGCGGCCTATGTCAGCTTCTTTCGTGGCACGCCCGCGCTGATCCAGCTGTTTCTGCTTTATTTCGGCGGCCCGCAGATCGGCATCCAGCTCGATGCCTTTCAGGCAGGTGTGATCGGGCTGGGCGTCAATATCGGGGCCTACATGACCGAGACGATGCGCGGCGCGATCGTCGCGGTCGACCGGGGGCAGACCGAGGCCGCGCGCACGCTGGGTCTGTCGAAGGCGCAGGCCTTCCGCAAGGTGACGCTGCCGCAGGCGCTGCGCCTGATGATCCGACCGCTCGGCGTGAATATCAACGCGCAGATCAAGGGCACGGCGCTCGTCTCGGCGATCTCGGTGGTGGAGCTGACCTACACCGCGCAGCGCTACATCGGTTCGACCTACAAGCCGTTCGAGATGTTTTTCCTCGCGGGGGTTCTCTACCTCATCATCATCACCGCGGTGGGTAAGGGCGTGTCGTTCCTCGACCGCAAGGTGCGCATCCAATGAGCCGCGCATCCGCCCCCCTTTCCCGCCCGCAAGAGAAGGAGTGAGCCATGGGTCTCGATTTCTCCGTCATCCCGCCTTTCTACGGCACGCTCTTGCTGGGTGTCCTGTGGACCATCGCCATCACCGCCGCCTCGGCGCTCCTGAGCTTCTTCGGGGGTATCCTGCTTGCGGTGATCGCGCTTTACGCGCCAGCCATCATTCGCCTGCCGGTGCGCTTCATCGCCTGGCTCTTCATGGGCACGCCGCTGCTGCTGCAACTCTTCTTGATTTATTTCGGGCTGGTGCAGATCGGCATCGACCTTCCGGCCTTCGTGGCGGGCGTGATCGGCCTCGGCTTCCACTTCGCGGTCTATAATTCCGAGCTGATCCAGACCGCGATGCTCGCGGTGGACAAAGGCCAGATGGAGGCCGCCCGGACGCTGGGCCTGTCGCGCAGGCAGGCGCTCGTCAAGGTCGTGGTGCCGCAGGCGGTGCGCGACGTGCTGCCGCCCATCGGCAACAACATGATCGCGCTTCTCAAGGACTCGGCGCTGGTCTCGGTGATCGGGGTGTCGGAACTGACGCTCTCGGCGCAGCGCGCCATCGGCCAGACCTACCGCGCCTTCGAGTTCTACGCGGCCGCTGCCGTCCTCTACTACATCATCAATCTCGGCATGGAGGCGGTGATCCGCTGGTTCGAGAACCGCAACCGCCTCTATCGCTGATCCGGGAGATATCGACATGACAGAGACAAAATCCTTCGTCGAGATCCGTCACGCCCAGAAATCCTACGGCACGCTGGAAGTGCTCAAGGACATCTCGCTCAATGTGGAGCGTGGCCAGATCGTCGCGATCATCGGCCCCTCGGGCTCGGGGAAATCCACGCTGCTGCGCGCCATCAACGATCTCGATCCGCTGACCGGCGGCGAGGTTTGGCTCGACGGGGTGCAGGTGAATAAGTCCCTGCCGCACAACCAGTATGAGAAGCACATCAACCAGATGCGTCAGGACATCGGCATGGTGTTCCAGCACTTCAACCTGTTCCCGCATCTCAGCGTCCGGGACAACGTGACGATGGCGCCGAAGCTGCTGAAGAAGATCTCCGACAAGGAGGCCAACAAGCTTGCCGAAGAGCAGCTCGATCACGTCGGCATGCTGGAGCGGATCGACTATTACCCGGCGCAGCTTTCGGGCGGTCAGAAGCAGCGTGTGGCGATCGCCCGTGCGCTCGCGATGAAGCCGAAGCTGATGCTGTTCGACGAAGCCACCTCGGCGCTCGATCCCGAGCTGGTGGAAGAGGTGAACCTGGTCATGAAGAAGCTCGCGCAAGAGCACATGACCATGATCATCGTCACCCACGAGATGGATTTCGCCGCCTCGGTCTGCGATCGCGTGCTGTTCATGGACAAGGGCGTCGTGGTCGAGGAGGGCCCGCCCGAGCAGGTCTTCAAGAACCCGACCCAGGAACGGACCCGGAATTTCCTGCGCAAACATCTCGAAGGTGCAAAATGACGACTGAAAGGTCTCACCTGTTCTACCAGTCGCGCCAGCCGCGGCCTTTCCTCGAACGCTCCGAGGGAATCTACCACTACGACGAGAACGGGAAACGCTACATCGACGGTTCATCGGGGGCGATGGTCTCGAATATCGGCCATTCCAATCCGCGCGTGCTGGAGAAGATGAAGGCGCAGATGGACCGTTCGACCTTCGGCTACCGGCTGCATTTCCGCACGCACCCGTCCGAGGATCTCGCCGCACGGGTCGCCGCACGGATGCCCGAAGGGCTCGACAAGGTGTTCTTCGTCTCCGGCGGCTCCGAGGCCGTCGAGACCGCGATCAAGCTCGCACGGCAATATGCGGTCACGCAGGGCGAGGAGAGCCGCTACAAGGTGATCTCGCGGCTGCCCTCCTATCACGGTGCGACGATGGGTTCGCTGAGCGTGACCGGCAGCCCGCTCTTCACCGGAAAATTCGCGCCGATGTTCACGGAGATGCCGAAGATCCCGGCGCCGACCTGCTATCTCGACCGCGACAATCTCACCGAGGAAGAACGCGGCATCAAATATGCCGAGATGCTGCGTGAGAAGATCGAGGCCGAGGGCCCCGAGACGGTGCTCGCCTTCCTGATGGAGCCGGTGGGCGGGGCCTCGACCGGCGCGCTCGTGGCGCCCGACAGCTATTACACCCGCGTGGCTGAGATCTGCCAAGAATACGGCATCCTGCTGATCTATGACGAGGTGATGACCGGGGCAGGGCGCACCGGCAAGTTCCTCGCCGCCGAGCATTGGGGGATCACCCCCGACATCGTCGCGCTCTCGAAAGGGTTCGGGGCGGGCTACGCGCCGCTGGGCGCCGTGGTCGCGCGTCACGACATGGTCGAGGCGCTGCTCGACGCGGGCGGCTTCCTGCACGGCTTCACCTATGCGGGCAACCCGCTGGCCTGCGCGGCCGGTCTCGCGGTGCTCGACGAGATGGAAGAGCAGGACCTGATCGGCAATGCCGCGCGGATGGGCGATGTTCTCAAGGCCCGGCTGACCGGTCTGATGGACCGCTATCCCTTCATCGGCGATGTGCGCGGCAAGGGCCTTCTGCTGGCGTTCGAACTGGTTTCGGACCGCGACACGATGGAGGTTCTGCCGAAAGAGTGGAACGCCCATACCGAGCTGGTCGAATTGGCCTATGAGCGCGGTCTCATCATCTATTCGCGGCGCACGCGGGGCGGTTACGAGGGCGACCATTTCCTCGTCTGCCCGCCGCTGATCGTGACCGAGGCGCAGATCGACGAGATCATGGCGATTCTCATCGACGCGCTCGATGCCTTCGCCGCCAATCACGACCTGCCGGTGGTCGAGGAGGTCAGCGCATGAAGCTGCCCGACAAATCCATCGCGATGGAAGAGGTGGTCGCGCAGATCCCCGACGGCGCCACGGTGCTGGTGGGCGGCTTCGGCGTGCCCGGTACCCCCTTCGCGCTGCTGCGCGAGCTGGCCCGTCAGGGGCAGCGCGATCTCGTGCTGGTCAAGAACGACGCCAACGAGGCGGGCATGGGTATCGACCACCTGATCGCGGGCGGTCAGGTGCGCAAGCTGATCGTGACCCATCTCGGGCTCAACGCCAACGCCATCGCGGCGATGAACGAGGGCCGGATGGAGGTCGAGTTCTGCGCGCAGGGCATCCTCGCCGAGCGTATTCGCGCCGGTGGCGCGGGGCTTGGCGCGATCCTCACCGATATCGGCATCGATACCGAATTGGCGCAGGGCAAGCAGGTGGTCGAGATGAATGGCCGCCCGATGCTGGTCGAACCGGCTCTGCGTGGCGATGTGGCGCTGGTCCATGCCGCGCGCGCCGATTGCTTCGGCAACCTCGCCTATGCCGCCACCGCGCGCAATTTCAACCCGCTTATGGCGATGGCCGCGACCCGCGTGATCGCCGAGACCGAAGAGCTGCTGCCGTTGGGCGGGATCGACCCGGACGCGGCCGAGAGCCCCGGTGCCTTCATCGACCACGTCGTGAAGCTCGACGAGATTTCCGAGGAGTATGGCATTGTCAGACGCTAGATCCCGCATGGTGGCCCGTGCCGCGCGCGAAATCGCGCCCGGCATGGTCGTGAACCTGGGTATCGGCTTGCCCACCAAGGTGGTCAACCATCTGCCCGCCGACTTCCCCGTCTGCCTGCATTCGGAAAACGGGCTGACCGGGATCGGGCCGACGCTGCCGCCCGAGCGCGCCGACCGCAACCTGATCGACGCGGGCGGGGCCTATGTCTCGACGATCCCCGGCTCGGCCTTTTTCGACAGCGCGGTGAGCTTCGCGCTGGTGCGCTCGGGGCGGCTCGACCTGACGCTGCTGGGCGCTTTCGAGGTCGCGCAGAACGGCGATCTGGCGAACTGGAAAATCCCGGGCAAGTTCTCCCCCGGCGCGGGCGGCGCAATCGAACTGGCGCAGAAGGCGCGCCGCGTCGTCGTGATGACCACCCATTGCGACCGCAAGGGCAACCCGAAGCTGCTCGAGACCTGCTCGCTGCCGCTGACCGCGAAGGCGCGGGTGGCGCGGATCTATACCGACATGGCGGTCGTGGACGTGACCGCGCAGGGCTTCGCGCTGGTCGAACTGGCCGAGGGCATCTCCGAGTCGGAGATCCGCGAAGCGACCGGCGCGCCCCTTGCACTGCCGCAAGGCGACATTCCCAGATTCTGAGGCACCACATGGATACCGAGCTGAAAACCCGCATCCTCTCGGCGGTCGACGCCGCATTCGACGACGAGACCGCGTTTCTCTCCGAGCTGACCTCGCACCCGTCCACCCGTGGGCAGGAGCAGAGCGCGCAGGACTTCATGGCCGCCGCCCTCGACGAGCGCGGCTACGAGGTGGACCGCTGGCAGATCGATGTCGACAAGATCCGCGACATGCCGGGCTTTTCGCCGGTGATGGGCGATTACGAGGACGCGGTGAACGTGGTGGGCACCCATCGCAGCCAATCGCAAAAGGGCCGCTCGCTGATCCTCAACGGTCATATCGACGTGGTGCCTGCGGGCCCTCTGGACATGTGGGACGCGCCGCCGTTCGAGCCGCATGTTGCCGATGGCTGGCTCTATGGCCGCGGCGCAGGCGACATGAAGGCGGGGCTGGTGTCGAACCTCTTCGCGCTCGATGCGCTGCGCAAGGCGGGCTTCGCCCCCAGCGCGGATGTGTTCTTTCAATCCGTCGTGGAAGAGGAATGCACCGGCAACGGCGCGCTGGCCTGCCTTGAGCGGGGCTACCGCGCCGACGCCGCGCTGATCCCCGAACCGTTCGAGGAAAAGCTGGTCGGCGCACAGCTCGGCGTGGTCTGGGCACAGGTGCACCTGAAAGGTCTGCCCACGCATGTGGCCTATGCTGGCACCGGCGCCAATGCGATCGAGGCCGCGATCCCGCTGATCGAGGCGCTGCACGGGCTGGAGGAGCGCTGGAACGAACCGGGCTGCCGGCACGGTGATTTCGGTCATGTGCATCACCCGATCAACCTCAATATCGGCAAGATTCAGGGTGGCGACTGGGCCTCCTCCGTCCCGGCCTGGTGCATCTTCGACATGCGCATCGCGATCTATCCGGGTCAGGATATTGCCGCCGCGCGCGCCGAGATCACCGAGACCATCATGGATGCCGCGCGCTCCAACGCCTTCCTGAAGAACTCGCTGCCCGAGATCGTCTGGCACGGCTTCATGGCCGAGGGCTACGCGCTTTCCGACGACCACTCCGCCACCGCGAAGGCGGCGATCGGTGCCCTCGAAGGCGCGCATCGCAGCGTCAACGAGAGCGATCTCGACCGCGTGGCGATCACCGCGACCACCGATGCCCGCTTCTTCGGGCTCTATGCCGACACGCCCGCGCTGGTCTACGGGCCGCGCGCCGAGGCGATCCACGGCTTCAACGAGCGCGTCGAGCTGGAAAGCATCCGTCGCATCACCCAGAGCACCGCCCTGTTCATCGCGGACTGGTGCGGGCTCGAAACCATCTGAGGATTCCCATGCGCGACGCTGTCATCGTCTCCACCGCCCGCACGCCGATCGGCAAGGCCTATCGCGGGGCGTTCAACAATCTCGAAGGTCCGGCGCTGGCCGCCCATGCCGTGCGTGCTGCCGTTTCTCGTGCAGGGCTCGAAGGCGGCGAGATCGCCGATGCGATCTTCGGCTCCGCCCTTACGCAGGGCTCCACCGGCGTCAACGTGGCGCGCCATATCGCGCAGGCTTCGGGCCTGCCCGATAGCGTGGCGGGCGTCACGCTGGACCGGCAATGCGCCTCGGGTCTCAATGCGATCGCGGCGGCTGCCCATGGCGTGATGACGGGCGAGATGGACGTGGCGCTTGCGGGCGGGCTCGACTCGATCTCGCTGGTGCAGAACGAGCATTGGAACGGCTATCGCTATCGCAGCCCCGGTGTGCCCGACGCCTATTACATGTCGATGATCGAGACGGCGGAGGTCGTGGCCGAGCGCTATGGCGTGACCCGCGAAGCGCAGGACAGCTACGCGTTGCAAAGCCAGATGCGCACCGCCGCCGCGCAGGAGGCGGGGCGTTTTGACGCCGAGATCGTGCCGGTCGAGGCGGTGAAGCTGGTGAAAGACAAGGCCACGGGCGACGTCTCGGAACAGTCGGCGCGGCTCGAGCGCGACGAGTGCAATCGTCCGCAGACCACGCTGGAGGGGCTTCAAGGGCTCAAGCCGGTGCTGGGGCCCGACAAATGCGTCACCGCAGGCAATGCGAGCCAGCTCTCCGACGGCGCGTCCGCCTGCGTGGTGATGTCCACCGAAGAAGCCGCGCGGCGTGGGCTGGAGCCGCTGGGCGCGTTCCGGGGCATGGCGGTTGCGGGCTGTTCACCCGACGAGATGGGCATCGGCCCGGTCTTCGCGATCCCGCGCCTGCTGGAGCGCGCGGGGCTCTCCATCGAAGATATCGATCTGTGGGAGATCAACGAGGCCTTCGCCTCGCAGCTTCTCTATTGCCGCGACCGGCTGGGCATTCCCGACGACAAGCTCAACGTCAATGGCGGCGCGATCTCGATCGGCCACCCCTATGGCATGTCGGGCGCGCGCATGGCGGGCCATATCCTGCTGGAAGGCAAGCGCCGGGGCGCGCGCTACGGCGTGGTGTCGATGTGCATCGGCGGCGGGCAGGGGGCTGCGGGCCTGTTCGAGATCTTCTGAAGAAAACAAGGCGGGCGCGCTTCGTGACGCCCCGTTCCGCTTTCCCTTCGCGTGACCCGCGTTATCGTGGGGCCGCGACAAAGAGGGAGGCGCGTTTTCCAGATGGTGTTCAAGGTTATCCGGTACGAGGTCGAAGAGCAGGTCGCGGTGATCACGCTCAATCGGCCCGATGTGATGAACGCGCTCAACGCGCAGATGCGCGCGGAAATCCTCGAGGCGGTAAAACGCGCCGAGGATGAGGCCCGGGTGATCGTGCTGACCGGAGCGGGGCGGGCCTTCTGCTCGGGGCAGGATCTGGGCGATGGCGTCTCGGCGGCCGGGCTCGATCTGGAGCGGGTGCTGCGCGACGAATACGAGCCGATGCTCAAGGCGATCTACGAGAGCCCGCTGCCGGTCGTTTCCGCAGTTAACGGACCCGCGGCAGGGGCGGGGGCGAATATCGCACTGGCTGCGGATGTGGTGATCGCCTCGGAAGCGGCGAGCTTCATTCAGGCCTTCACGCGGATCGGGCTGATGCCGGATGCGGGCGGCACCTATTGGCTGCCGCGTCAGGTGGGCTTTGCCCGCGCGATGGGCATGGCGCTGTTCGCCGACAAGATCTCGGCGCGGCAGGCGGCCGATTGGGGCATGATCTGGGAAGCGATCGCGGAGGTCGATTTCGACCATCACTGGCGCGCCCGCGCGGCGCATTTGGCCAATGGCCCGACGGCGGCCTATCGCGCCGTGAAGCGCTCGCTGCGCGAGGGCTACAGCAACGATCTGTCGACCCAGTTGGAACTGGAAGCGGAGCTTCAGGGCGGCCTCGGCCAGAGCCATGATTTCCGCGAAGGCGTGACCGCGTTCCTCGAGAAGCGCGCGCCGAAATTCGAGGGGCGCTGAGCGCCTCGCGGCCTTGCCAAGTCGCCGCGCCCGCGCTAGCCAGAGCGCGCTGCGGGCGTGGCGAAATGGTAGACGCACGGGACTTAAAATCCCTTGGGCATTGCCCGTGCCGGTTCGAGTCCGGCCGCCCGTAGCCTTTTCGGCGAAAATGTGAGCTATCGTGAGGCCGTCCGGGCATGGGCGTGCCGCAGGCTTGACCAATCGAGGCTTGCCCGCAATGCCCCCGCCGCCTAAACCCGTCGTCAAGCAAGGGGGAATTCATGGCTCGCAGACCGACGGGACCGGCCGATGACCGGCCGAAGACGAAGAAGATCGGCGCGCTCAAGGGGCTCGGCCCCTTTATCGCACCTTACAAGGGACTTGCCTTCGGAGCGTTGCTGGCGCTGATCGCCACCGCCTCGATCTCGCTGATCCTGCCGCTCGCGGTGCGCCGCGTGGTGGACGGGTTCCAGAAGGGCGCGGCGCTGCTCGATCAGTATTTCTTCGCCGCTCTGGTCATCGCGGGGCTGCTCGCGATTGGGACGGGCCTTCGCTACTACCTCGTGACGCGCTTTGGCGAACGGGTCGTAGCCGATATCCGCAAGGCGGTGTTCGACCGGGTGATCTCGATGAGCCCCGCCTTTTTCGAGCGCATCCTGACCGGCGAGATCATCAGCCGCATCACCACCGACACGACGCTGATCCTCTCGGTGATCGGGTCCTCCGTCTCGGTGGCGCTGCGTAATGTGCTGATCCTGATCGGCGGGTTGATCATGTTGATGTTCACCTCGGCCAAGCTGACCGGGCTGGTGCTGCTGGTCGTGCCGGTGGTCGTAGTCCCGATCGTGGTTCTGGGCCGTCGGCTGCGGGTGCTGGGTCGCGAGAACCAGGACTGGATCGCGAATTCGTCGGGCTCGGCCTCGGAGTCGCTTCTGGCCGCGCAGACCGTGCAGGCCTTCACCCATGAGGCGATCACCCGCGAGAAATTCTCCGACGTCACTGAGAAAGCTTACCAGTCCGCCAAGAAGCGGATCGGCACGCGCGCGGTGATGACCGTGATCGTGATCTTCCTCGTCTTCGCAGGCGTCGTGGGCGTGCTGTGGATCGGTGCGCGCGACGTGCGCGGCGGTGAGATGAGCGTGGGCGAGCTGGTGCAGTTCGTGATCTACGCGGTGATGGTGGCGGGCTCTGTCGGCGCGCTGTCGGAAATCTGGTCCGAATTGCAGCGGGCGGCAGGCGCGACAGAACGTCTGGTGGAGCTGCTGCAAAGCGAGGATTCGGTGAAGGACCCCGAGCATCCGGTGCCGCTTCCGCTGCCCGCTACCGGCGCGATCCGGTTCGAGGATGTGAGCTTCCATTACCCCTCGCGGCCGCAGGCCTCGGCGCTCGACCATGTCGATCTCGACATCGCGCCGGGCGAGACGGTGGCGCTGGTCGGCCCGTCGGGTGCGGGCAAGACGACCGTCGTGCAGTTGATCCAGCGGTTCTGGGATCCCGAGACCGGCAAAGTCACGATCGACGGATACGACCTGCGCGATATGGCGCGGCACGATTTCCGTCAGGCGATCGCGCTGGTGCCGCAGGACCCGGTCGTCTTCGCCGCTTCGGCGCGCGAAAACATCCGCTTCGGTCGTCCCGATGCGAGCGATCGCGAAGTCGAAGAAGCGGCCCGCGCGGCCCATGCCTACGACTTCCTCGAAGCGTTGCCAGAAGGGTTCGATACCTATGTCGGCGAGCGCGGCGTGATGCTCTCGGGCGGTCAGAAACAGCGGATCGCGATTGCGCGGGCGATCCTGCGCGACGCGCCGATCCTGCTTCTGGACGAGGCGACCTCGGCGCTCGACGCAGCCTCGGAACGCGAAGTGCAGGCGGCTGTCGATCAGCTGGCCAAGACCCGCACCACGGTGATCGTGGCGCACCGTCTGGCCACCGTGAAGAAGGCCGACCGGATCGTCGTCTTCGAGGAGGGCAAGATCGTCGCGCAGGGCACACATGACAGCCTCGTCTCCGAAGGTGGTCTTTATGCCGAACTCGCGAGGCTGCAGTTCACCGAAGGGGCGTGACGGGGCGTTCGCGCCTTTGCACCTTGAACCCGGACGCTTGTTTCCCCACGTCAGAATTTGCGTGACGTGACGTTTTGGCGGCGGCGTAACTCTTGCCGTGACGGGCGCTTTTGCCGCATCCTGCGCATGGCCCGTCAGTGGAGGAACGCGGCGGCCCCGGGAGGAGAATAATGCAGAAATTCGCGACAGTTGCCGACCGTGATGCGGTCGAGGCCGAGAAACCCTGGGAGGCGCGCAACCGCCCCGAAACGCTTTACGGCTTTCTGAGCGAGACCGCCAAGGCCCATGGCGATCGTCCGGCCCTGTCATTCCAGATCATGTCCGGCCCGACCGACAAGGCGGAGACGCTGAGCTGGTCGCAATTGCACGGCAAGGTCACGCAGGCTGCGAACCTGCTGCGCCATCTGGGCGTGGGGCCGACCGACACGGTGGCCTATCTGCTGCCGAACTCGCTCGAGACCGCGACGGTGCTTCTGGCAGGCGCGACGGCCGGGATCGTGAACCCGATCAACCCGCTTCTGGATGCCGAGCAGATCGGCGCCATTCTGCGCGAGACCAAGGCGAAGGTTCTGGTGACGCTGAAGGCGTTCCCGAAGACCGACGTGGCGCAGAAGGCGGCTGAAGCCGTGCGCCTTGCGCCCAATGTCGAGGCCGTGCTGGAGGTGGATCTCAATCGCTACCTCTCGCCGCCGAAAAGCTGGATCGTGCCCTTCATTCGCCCCAAGACCGAGGTGAAGCACAACGCGAAGGTGATGAGCTTCAACGGCGAAGCCAGCAAGATGCCCGGCGACCGGCTGATGTTCGACGATCCCAACGAGGATCGCGTCGCCGCCTATTTCCATACTGGCGGCACGACGGGCATGCCCAAGGTCGCGCAGCACAAATATTCCGGCATGATCTACAATGGCTGGCTCGGCGGGCGGCTCTTGTTCAAGCAAGACGACGTGATGATGTGCCCGCTGCCGCTGTTCCACGTCTTCGCGGCCTATCCGATCCTTATGTCGGCCATCGCGAGCGGGGCGCATGTCATCTTCCCAACCCCTGCGGGCTATCGCGGGGAGGGCGTATTCGACAATTTCTGGAAGCTGATCGAGCGCTGGCAGGTGACCTTCCTGATCACCGTGCCGACCGCTGTGTCCGCGATGGTGCAGCGCAAGGTCGATGCCGATATCTCCTCGCTGCGGATCGCGCTCTCGGGCTCGGCCCCGCTGCCGATCGAGCTTTACAACCGCTTCAAGGCCGCGACCGGGGTCGAGATCGCCGAGGGCTACGGCCTGACCGAGGCGACCTGTCTGGTGTCGGTCAACCCGGTGGACGGGATGAAGAAAGTGGGCTCGGTCGGTATCCCGATGCCCTATACCCATGTGCGCATTCTCAAGAAGCGCAACGGCACCTACGACGAATGCGCGCGCGATGAGATCGGCGAGATCTGCGTCGCCAATCCGGGCGTCTTCGAGGGCTCGACCTATACCGAGCCGGACAAGAACCACGATCTGTTCGCCGAGGAGCGGTTCCTGCGCACCGGCGATCTGGGCCGTATCGACGAGGATGGCTATCTCTGGATCACGGGCCGCGCGAAGGACCTGATCATCCGCGGCGGGCACAATCTCGACCCGGCGGAGATCGAGGACGCGCTGCTGAGCCACCCGGCGGTGGCCTTCGCGGGCGCGATCGGCCAGCCCGACAGTTTCGCGGGCGAGCTGCCCTGCGCCTATGTCGAACTGGTGGCCGATGCCGAGGTGACCAACGAGGAGCTGATGGAACATGCGCGCGCCAATATCCACGAGCGCGCCGCGGTTCCGAAACATCTCGAGGTGATGGACGAGCTGCCGAAGACGGCGGTGGGCAAGATCTTCAAGCCCGACCTGCGCAAGAAGGCGATCATCCGGGTGCTCAATGCTGAGCTGGAGACGGCGGGCATCAAGGCGCATGTGATCTCGGTCACCGAGGACAAGAAGCGCGGTCTGGTGGCGCATCTGGCGACCACGGGAGACTGCGATCAGGATGCGCTGGCCCATAAGCTGGGCGAGTTCACCGTGCCGTGGGATTGGGCCCGGTAACCTGTCTCTCGCATCGCTAGCAACAATCGCGCCGCCCTCCGGGGCGGCGTTTCGATTGTGGAAACATCATGGCGGGGCATCGCGAAATTGCCCCGGTGGAGCCCCAGTGCGTCCCGATTCCGATGGTTAATGAAAGGTAACGAAGTCGTCCCCGCATCAAGAACGGGGCGAGCCCATCGAGATCGAGCGTGTCATGTTGTTACCGATTGCCAGTTTTGCGAAACGCTGTCTCGCCCTTGTGGTGGCGAGCGTCCTTTATGCCTCTGCCGCGCAGGCGGTGACGGTCGATCTGATCACCAACGGTGATTTCGAGACCGGCGACCTTTCGGGCTGGAATTCGACCAGCACCGCGCTTGCCGATGACTTCCAGATCAATAATGGGCGGTTCAATCCGCGTGGGCCGACACGCCGCGTGGATCCGATCTCTGGCAATTACGACGTGATGAACGAACAGACCGGCTACGGGATTTCGACCCTGACGCAGTTCTTCACGGTCCCCGATCGGGTGATCAGCGCAAGTTTCAACTTCACCTATCAGCTCGTGAACCACTACGCGTCGGGCTTCGACGACCCTAATCAGCAGTTCCGCGTGAGCCTGATCGACGATGCGGGCGCGGTGATCTCGCAGATTTTCTCGACCCAGCCGGGCGACGCGGCGGTCCAGGGCGCGACGCCGCTGAGCTACGATCTGACCAGTTATCTGCAGGCCGGGGCAGGTTCGACGCTGGGCATCCAGTTCGATGTCGAGACGAGCTATTACTATATGAACACCTCGCTCGACGATATTGCGATGATGGTGGAGACGCCCGCCACCGTGCCGCTTCCCGCCTCGGTCTGGATGATGCTGGCGGGGCTGGGGCTTTTCGCGGCGCTTGGCTGGTCGCGCAAGGCCCGTAATGGCGTGGATATCGCAAACTGCGACGGTCCTGTCGCGGCGTAAGAGGCCGTGAAAGCGTCCCGACAACGCCTTCGACATATCCACAACCCGCCATGCAAGCGCCTCAATTGGCCGGAAATCTCGAAGGGTGACGCCAAAACGGCGTCGATACAAAGGAGACACGAAATGCGCTGTCTGGCTGCCCTTTTTCGCCTCTTCAAGCGCCGCGAGGATCGGATTGACCTGCGGATGAAAGAACTCGGCTCGATGCCCGCACCGTGCCGCAGACGCGTATCGCCTTTCGCTGAGATGCCGAAACCTCAGTAAAAGCGCGCGCCTTAGTCAACCACCCGTACCAGTACGAAACGCCCGAGGGTCACTCCCAGCGGGCGTTTGTTTGTCTCAAGGGGTCTGTCGCGCCGTGAGAGAGGCTCAGAAGTCGACCGCGACGCCGGGCAGGTCCAGCTCCTTCATCAGGTCGCGCACTTCCTGACGGGCCGCCACGTTGGAGATGTTGAGGCTCTCGACGCCGAGATCCTTGAGGTCCAGAAGCGTCAGCCCGCGCGGGAACAGCTCGCGGAAGATCACCCGCTCGGAGAAGCCGGGCGAGACGCGGAAGCCGATGCGCTTCGAGAGCTGCTCCAGCGCCGCGCCCACCTTGCGCTTGTTGTGCATCTGCTGGGCGCCCACGCGGTTGCGCAGCACGATCCAGTCGATCGGCTTCAGCCCCGCCTTCGCGCGCAGCTGCCGCGCCGACCAGACCATCTCGGAATAGATCGAGGGGCCGATCACCTTCGACGTCACCGGGTCGATCCGTGCCAGCAGGTCGAAATCGATGAAGCTGTCATTGAGCGGGGTGACCAGCGTATCGGCCAGCGAATGCGCGACCTGAGACAGCCGCGTATGCGAGCCGGGGCAGTCGATCAGGATGAAGTCGCAGGACGGCTCCATCTCGGCCACGGCGGTCGACAGGCGGTGGTCATAGGGGTTCTCCCCCGGACCCAGCGTCGAGGCGTCCACCTCGGGCAGTTCACGATAATCGGGGCAGGGCAGGTCGAGCCCCTCGCGATCCATATAGGCCAGCCGGTTCTCGACATAGCGCCCGAAACTGCGCTGCCGCAGATCGAGATCGAGCGCCCCCACTTTCCATCCCATCCGCGCCAAGGCGGTCGCCACATGCATCGAGGTGGTGGACTTCCCCGACCCACCCTTTTCGTTGCCCATCACGATGATATGCGCCAAGTCCCATCCCCGCTTTGTCTTGTGTCTTGTCCCTTACCAGACACTATAGATGGCAATGGGGAACTGGGGAAGGTGGCGCGCAAGGTGCGAGGTGCCGTGGCGTAGAAACACTGCGTTTAAGCAACAGAGAAAGAGCGCAGAGCATGGATATGCTCTGCGCTCTTTCGTTTCGTTCGAAGTGTATGTCGGAACTTACCGGCTGAACTTCTTATACTTCACCCGCTTCGGCTCGACCGCATCCGGCCCCAGACGACGGATCTTGTCTTCCTCGTAATCCTCGAAGTTGCCCTCGAAGAATTCCACATGGGCGTCGCCCTCGAAGGCGAGGATGTGGGTGCAGAGGCGGTCGAGGAAGAAGCGGTCGTGCGAGATGATGATCGCGTTGCCGGCGAAGTCTTCGATCGCGGCTTCCAGCGCCTGCAAGGTTTCGACGTCCAGATCGTTGGTCGGTTCGTCGAGCAGCAGCACGTTGCCGCCTTCTTTCAGCAGCTTGGCCATGTGGACGCGGTTGCGCTCACCGCCCGAGAGGAGACCCACCTTCTTCTGCTGGTCGCCGCCCTTGAAGTTGAACGCGCCGCAATAGGCACGGCTGTTGACCTGCGCGTCGCCCAGCTCGATCAACTCGGCCCCGCCGGAGATTTCCTCCCAGACGGTCTTGTTCGCATCCAGCGCGTCGCGCGACTGGTCGACATAGGCCAGCTTGACCGTGTCGCCCACGGTGATCTCGCCGGTGTCCGGCTTGTCCTGACCGGTGATCATGCGGAACAGCGTGGATTTACCGGCACCGTTCGGACCGATCACGCCGACGATGGCGCCCGGCGGGATCGAGAAGGACAGGTTCTCGATCAGTTGCTTGTCGCCGTAATGTTTCGAGATGCCCTCGACCTCGATCACCTTGCCGCCCAGACGCGGGCCGTTCGGGATGATGATCTGGGCCTTGCCGACGCGCTCGCGCTCGGACTGGTCCGCCATCTTCTCATAGGCCGAGATACGCGCTTTGGATTTCGCCTGACGCGCCTTGGCTCCGGCCCGGATCCACTGAAGTTCCTTCTCGAGGACCTTCTGCTTGGCCTTGTCCTCGCGGGCTTCCTGCTCGAGGCGCTTGGCTTTCTGCTCCAGCCATGCGGAGTAGTTGCCCTCATAGGGGATGCCGCGGCCGCGCTCGAGTTCGAGGATCCACGAGGTGATGTCGTCGAGGAAGTAACGGTCGTGCGTGACGCAGAGGATCGTGCCCTTGTATTCGATCAGGTGCTTTTGCAGCCAGGCGATGGTTTCCGCGTCGAGGTGGTTGGTCGGTTCGTCGAGCAGCAGCATGTCGGGCGCTTCGAGCAGCAGCTTGCACAGCGCGACCCGGCGGCGCTCACCGCCCGAAAGGGTTTCGACATCGGCCTCGTCGGGCGGGCAGCGCAGGGCTTCCATCGCGACGTCGACCTGGCTGTCCAGATCCCACAGGTTTTCCGAGTCGATCTCGTCCTGAAGCTGGGCCATCTCCTCGGCGGTCTCGTCCGAGTAGTTCATCGCCAGCTCGTTGAAACGCTCCAGCTTGGCCTTCTTGGCGGCCACGCCTTCCATGACGTTGCCGCGCACGTTCAGCGCCGGGTCCAGATCGGGCTCCTGCGGGAGGTAGCCGACTTTCGCGCCTTTCGCGGCCCAGGCCTCGCCCGAGAAGTCCTTGTCGATTCCCGCCATGATGCGCAGCAGCGTGGATTTACCCGCGCCGTTGACGCCGACGACGCCGATCTTCACGCCGGGAAGGAAATTCAGGCGGATGTTTTCGAAGCATTTCTTGCCACCCGGATAGGTCTTCGAGACACCATCCATGTGATAGACATATTGATAGGACGCCATGGTCGACCTCGTTTGGAATAAGGGGTTTGGGCGCCTTCTATGCGGAAAGCAGGCATAGGGAAAGGGGGCGTGGCGGGGGCCTACGGGCGAGCCTGCCGCTTCTGTCGTTTAACTGTCATTTTTCAAGGTGCGCAAATGCGCAGAACTGTGTGTGAAAAGGATGGTTTTCTGCGAATGCGAACGGTCCTAAATCCCTCTCATCGCCGAGAGCACAGACGCTTCCCCCTGTCGCTTCGCTCTCGGTGAGAAGCACAACACGCGTATTCGTATAGGAGAGTAACAATGAAAACGCTGATCACGACTTCGGTCCTCGCCCTCGCCCTGAGCACCTCGCTGGCCGCTGCCGGCGGTGACGGCTACGGCTCCATCGCACCGTCGATGTCGCAAAGCTCCTCGGCCAGCAAAGGCTCGGCTGTTGGTGAAGTGACCCCCGGCAAAGCTCAGATCGCAGCCCAGCTCGGCCTGAACCCGGCTGAATACACCACCGCTGAACTGTTCCGCATCCAGAACGCGCTGCGTAACGGTAACCGCGAAGAGGCAAAATTCGTCATCAACCACACCAACCGTCAGCCGGTTGACGTGGCGCCGCAGCCCGTGATGGGCCGTGACGCGTAAGATCGACACAGTCTTCTGACCGAAAACGGCCCCCTCTGGGGGCCGTTTCTATGTCCGGGCTATCGTACCAATTTCTTTCGAGAAAATAGATTTCCTTTTGTATTCCAGTCACTTCACGGAATCCGGATTGGATGAGAGTTCCCTGTGTATATGTGTTTGAGTGAACACGAGGCGGGGCCAAAACGGCCTTTTGTGCGATGATTGGGCTCATATGTCGGGGTCATCGGCGCCAGATGGTGCCGCTGGAATTTAACCTGCTGATGAAAGGAATTCATCATGACCCGCAATCTTCTGACCACCGCTATCGCAGCCCTCGCACTGACCGCTGGCTCCGCCGGGATCGCCTCGGCCGCCACGACCCAAGTCGGCGCCGACAATGGTACGGATCTGGGTGTCATCGCCCCTTCGATGACGCCGCAACCCCAAGCGTCGTCGATGGTCGTCAATGCGACCAATCAGGGCAAGACCCAGATCGCGGCCCAGCTGCAAACCTTCCCCGGCCTGAACAATGTCGATCCCACGCAATATTCGGTGGACGAGTTGCAGAAGATGTTGCACGCGGCCCGCAATGGCGATGTCGCCAAGCTCGCCTATTACCGCAGCCACGCGGACCGGCAGCTGGGCGGTCCCGGCCTTGGTGAGACCACACCGGGCAAGACCCAGATGGCCGAGCAGCTTGGGCTCAACCCCGATGATTACACCGTGGCCCAGCTCCAGCGCATCCAACATGACGTGCAGCGCGGACGTTACGGCGACGCCAATTACATCGTGACCCAAGGCGCCTCGTCGCAGCCCGCGATGATGCTGTTCGCGCCCAGCGCCCAATGAGCTGATATGAGCTGACTCAACGAAAAGGGCGGTCCTTCGGGGCCGCCTTTTTCATGCGCTTTGACAGGGCGTTCAAAGCCTGTATCCCTGAGCGAAGACGATGGGAGAGACGATGCTCAAGACGCTGCACCATTACTACGAGGAGGATTCCCGCCGCGCCCATGCGTTTCGCTACGCGCTTCTGGCCTTCGATCTTGCCACGATCCTCTTCGTCATCGTCACCTCCTTCTTCCCGCACACGGTCACGATCGAAGTCATCGATGCGGTGATCGGCGTCGTGATCGTGGCGGATTTTCTCGCCCGCTACGCGATCTCAGGCGAGAAGGTCCGCTTTTGGACCCGTGCGGCGACATGGGCCGACATCATTGCGATCGGCTCGTTCCTCGCGCCGATCGCAGGGGAGGGGTTGGGCTTTCTGCGGATTCTGCGGACGTTGCGCTTGCTGCACACCTATCAGCTCATGGCGCGGCTGCGTCACGACTTCAAATTCTTCCGCCATCATCAGGAAATCATCGTCGCCGCCATCAATCTGGGCGTGTTCCTTTTCGTGATGACGGGGCTGATCTATGCCACGCAGGTTCGGATCAATCCGCAGATTTCCAACTATGCCGACGCGCTCTATTTCACCGTGACCACGCTGACCACGACGGGGTTCGGGGATATCACGCCCAAGGGTGAATGGGGGCGGATGATCTCGGTCGCCATCATGATCTTTGGTGTCACGCTGTTCTTGCGGCTCGCGCAGGTGTTGTTCCGGCCTACGAAGGTACGCCATGAGTGCCCGACCTGCGGGCTGAGCCTGCACGATGCCGATGCGATCCACTGCAAACATTGCGGCGAGGTCATCCACATCGACACAGAAGGGCTGACCTGAGCTTCAGCAGGGCTTCGCGAGCACCATCACATACCACGGGCCCTTGCCGTCGCGCCGGGGCACGACCGCCACGCCGATCCGGGTCACGCCGCGCAGCAGGATGTTGCGGCGATGGCCGGGCGAATGCATCCAGGCGTCGAACACCTCGCCCGGATCGCGCTGGCCCATCGCGACATTCTCGGCGATCAGGCAGGCGCGGAAGCCAGCCTTCGCCGCCCGCCTGAGCGGGGTCGATCCGTCCGAGCCCTTGTGTTCGAAGAACCCGCGGCGGGCCATGTCGCAGCCTTGCGCTGCTGCGGCCTGCGTCAATTGCGGATCCATCGCGAGCGCGTTCAGCCCCTGGGCTTGCCGTTGTTGCGAAGTCGCCTGCGCAATCTCGCGCCCTTGAGCGGCATCGATGGCGCATGCGCCAGCCTGCGTCGCGACAGGCAGCAGGCCGAGAAGCAATGCGAGCAAAGCGAGAGTGCGGATCAAACGAGCCTTCCCCAGAGATCGTATTCCGAGGCCTCATCGACCTCGACCGTCACGATATCACCGGGGCTGAGATTCTCGAAATCCTCATCGATGAACAGGTTGCCGTCGATCTCGGGCGCGTCTGCCTTGGTGCGGCAGGTGGCGCCTTCGGCATCGACCGCATCGACGATGACCTGTTGCACCGAGCCGACCTTGGCTTGCAGCTTCGCCTCGGAAATCGCCTGCGCCTTCTCCATGAAGCGGTTCCAACGATCCTGTTTCACCTCGTCAGGCACGTGATCGGGCAGGGTGTTGGAGCGCGCGCCCTCGACGTTTTCATATTGGAAGCAGCCGACGCGGTCGAGCTGCGCCTCGTCCATCCAGTCGAGCAGATATTGGAACTCGTCCTCGGTCTCGCCGGGATAGCCCACGATGAAGGTCGAGCGCAGCGTGATATCCGGGCAAGCCGCGCGCCATGCCGCGATCTCGTCGAGCGTCTTGGCCGAGGCCGCGGGCCGCGCCATCCGTTTGAGCACATCGGGGTGCGCGTGCTGGAACGGAATGTCGAGATAGGGCAGCACGCCGCCGCCGTTTTCCTGAGCCTCCGCCATCAGCGGGATCAGGTTGCGCACATGCGGGTAGGGGTAGACGTAATGCAGCCGCACCCACGCGCCGAGCGAGCCCAGATCACGGGCGAGATCGGTGATGTGCGCGCGGTGGCCCCGCTCCTCGGCATGTTTGATATCGACGCCGTAAGCGGACGTGTCTTGGCTGATCACCAGCAGTTCACGCACGCCCGCGCTGACGAGCTTCTCGGCCTCGCGCACGATCGCATGGGCCGGGCGGCTGACGAGGCGGCCGCGCATGTCGGGGATGATGCAGAACTTGCACTTGTGGTTACAGCCTTCGGAAATCTTCAGGTAGCTGTAATGGCGCGGCGTCAGCTTCACGCCGGCGGCGGGCAGAAGATCGACGAAGGGATCGGGATCGGGCGGCACGGCGGCATGGACCGCGTCCAGAACCTGCTCGTATTGATGCGGGCCGGTCACGGCGAGCACGGAAGGATGCGTGCCGGTGATGTATTCGGGCTCCGCGCCTAGACAGCCGGTCACGATGACCCGGCCGTTTTCATTCAGCGCCTCGCCGATCGCCTCGAGGCTTTCCGCCTTGGCGCTGTCGAGAAACCCGCAGGTATTCACGATCACCGCATCCGCGCCCGCGTAATCGGGCGAGATCGCGTAGCCCTCGGCGCGCAGCCGCGTCAGGATGCGTTCGCTGTCGACCAGTGCCTTGGGGCAGCCAAGCGAGACCATCCCGATCAGCGGCTGACCGGGGCGGGGGGCATCCGTGATGCGCGCGCGGGGCGCGAGATCGGGACGCAGGTTCGGAGGGTTTGTGCTCATGGCGCGCGATATAGCCCTTGCAGAGCGTTCCGAAAAGCCCCCCGCGTGACGGGGGGTATTCCCGTGGCATGAGAGGCGGATTTCGGCCCCACTCGCGCCAAACGAGAAAACACTTGCCAGATCAGGTATGTTTAAAGTTGAATATTTGAAGCTGTTTTTCGAACGGCACAGCCGAGGCGCAGGGGGGAAGGGAGAGCCTGCCTGCGCGACAAACCGGCTCAGAGGGAGGAAACTAATGAAGAAGTTTGAATTACCCCGTTTTGCGGGGGCGGTTTCGCTGTGCCTGGCGTTGGGCGTTCCAGGTGCCGCAAGCGCGACCGAGGGCTACTTCGCCCTTGCCTACGGACCCGCGCAGCGCGGTGTCGGCGGGGCAGGGGTGGCCTATTCGGTCGACCCGATGTCGGCGGCGATCAACCCCGCGAATATCGGCGATATCGGCCACGCGATGACCTTCGGGCTCGAGGCGTTCTCGCCGCGGCGGGGATTTGACGCAAACGGGGCCTTCCCCTTGCCCGATGGCGGGGCGGATTCGGGGCATGAATGGTTCGCGATCCCGAATTTCGGCTATAACCGCCCGCTGGAAGGCGGCGGCGCGTTGAACGTCATGGTCTATGGCAATGGCGGCATGAATACGAGCTATCCCGATGTCGCGAACCCGAACTGCGCGGCCGCGCCGGGCGATTCCGGGATTTTCTGCGACGGGAAGGCGGGCGTCGATCTGATGCAGATGTTCGTCTCGGTCGGCTACGGGCGCAAGGACGGGAACTTCAGTTGGGGCATCGCGCCGACCTTCGCCGCACAACGGTTCGCGGCGCGCGGTCTGAATCCTGCGTTGTTCGGGCCGATGACGACGGATGCCAGCAATTTCAGTGGCAGAGGTTACGACATCTCCACCGGGTTCGGCCTGCGCGCCGGTATGAAATACGAGATTTCGCCGCAGATCACGGTAGGCGTCGCGGGGCAGACCCGGTTCAAGATGTCGAAATTCGACAAGTATGCCGGGCTTTTCGAGGATGGCGGCAGTTTCGACATTCCCGCTTCGATCAGCGCGGGCGTCACCTTCAAGCCGCGCAGCGATCTGGCGCTGATGCTGGACTACCAGCGGATCTTCTACAGCAATATCGCTGCGGTCGGGAACTCCAATACCAACGGGCTTTTCGGGGCCAAGGGCGGCGCGGGCTTTGGCTGGGACGATGTGGATGTCGTCCGGATCGGCGCGGAATGGCAGCAGACGCCGGATATGACGTGGCGCGCGGGCTATGCCTACGCGACGAACCCGATCGGCAAGGAGGACGTGATGCTGGGCGTGCTCGCCCCCGGTGTGGTCGAGCATCATTTCAGCTTCGGCGGGGCGAAGAAGCTCAACGAGCGCGACACGTTCGATTTCGCAATCAACTACGTTGCGCCGCATAAGGTCAAAGGGCCGGGCATGTTCGGCGGCGATGTCGAATTGGACATGCATCAGTTCTCGGCCTCGGTGGGCTGGACCCGGCGGTTCTGACCCTCCGACCAACCGACCAAAGAAAAAGGGCGCCTCGCGGGGCGCCCTTCGTCATTCGTATCGCGGTTGCCTCAGCGGCGACGGTCGCGGCGCGAGCTCATCGGCTGGAAGGCGACGCCGACATGGGCCTCGCAATAGGGTTTGCCGGATTGGCTCGGAAGGCCGCAGAACCAGAATTCCTCGGTCGCGGGGTCGCCGATCGGCCATTTGCAGGTGCGCTCGGTCAGCTCCATCAGGCCAAGCTTCTTGGCGTGTTTCTCGACCTCACCGACCTTGGCGAGTGCAGCCGGGTCGATCTCGTTGGCGGAGGGCTGCGGCGGAAGCGGCTGACCGGCGGGGATGATCGCCTTGCGCGCAGGCGAGACCGAAGGCGTTGCAGCCTGAGCGGGCGCGGGGCTTGCCGGTTTCGCGGCGGGCTTGGGCTCGGGCGCCTCGGCTGCGGGCTGCGCGGCGGGCTTCTCGGCCTTCGCCTCGACCTTCTCGGGCTTGGCTTTCGGCTCGGGTTTCGCGGGCTCTGCTGCGCCGCCGGTGCGGTTCGACAGGCCGAGGCGATGCACCTTGCCGATCACCGCGTTGCGCGTCACACCGCCCAGCTCTTTCGCGATCTGGCTGGCCGACTGGCCTTCGGTCCACATCTTCTTGAGCAATTCGACGCGTTCATCGGTCCAGGACATGG
Organism: Thioclava sp. PTB-PU3-1; assembly: GCF_055666785.1. Taxonomy (NCBI): domain Bacteria; kingdom Pseudomonadati; phylum Pseudomonadota; class Alphaproteobacteria; order Rhodobacterales; family Paracoccaceae; genus Thioclava; species Thioclava sp. PTB-PU3-1. Next base: position 194,994 of record NZ_JBVNVL010000002.1, read on the forward strand.
GCATCCTTCCTTGGTTTCCTGCAAGTTCGTCTTGCAGGCCATTCCAGTTTCAATCCCTATTTTAGCGGGAGAGCGCAGAGATACAATCGCGAGGCCCGCTTTTCAAGGCCCGCGAGGACGTCCGGAGCAGTGCGCAAGCGGGAAACCAGCTGTGCGCGGGCTACGTTGAGCTGCGGGCCGCGAGCGTGTAGGGAGCGGGCAACAACGGGAGTATCAGGATGTACGAGATCGGCGTGCGCCGTTTTGGCGCGGTGAACTGGATGGGCCTGCGGATGCTGGGGTGGCGCGAGATTCGCCGCTTTCTCGCGGTCTGGCAGCAGACGGTGCTGGCGCCGCTGATCACCGCCGGTCTGTTCCTGACCGTCTTCGCGCTGGCCTTCGGGCGCAACCGCGCCGACGTTCTGGGTGTCGATTTCCTGCATTTCATCGCGCCGGGCATCCTGATGATGACGGTGATCCAGAACGCTTTTGCCAACACGTCCAGCTCGATCGTGATCGCGAAGGTGCAGGGCAATATCGTCGACACGCTGATGCCGCCGCTTGCGCCGTGGGAAATCCTCGTGGGTTATCTGACCGGCGCGGTGGCGCGGGCGCTGATCGTGGCCGTGGTGATCTGGCTCGGGCTGTTCGCGGTGCTGGGGCAGGGGATCGCGCATCCGTTCTGGGCAATTGCGGCGGTCGTGCTCGGCGCGGCCTTCCTTGGCGGTCTGGGCATTCTGGCGGCCGTCTTCGCCGACAAGTTCGACCAGATGGCGGCGATCACCAACTTCATCATCACTCCGCTGTCGTTCCTGTCGGGCACCTTCTACTCGGCCAAGGCGCTGCCGCCGGCCTTCCAGATCCTGACCCATTACAACCCGGTCTTCTACCTGATCGACATGGCCCGCTTCGGCTTCCTGGGCGTATCGGACGCCTCGCCGTGGCACGGGTTGGCCGTGATCTGCGCCGCGCTGGTCCTGGTTCTGGGGCTTGGCTGGTACTGGCTGCGCATCGGCTATCGCATGAAGCCCTGAGCCGCGCTTAAGCGGCGCGTGGCCGTTCAGGCCGAATGCGCGCCGCCTGCGAGGCCCTTCACGAAGTCCAGCACCTCCGCCACCGGCTTGCCCTCGGCGATCTCTTTCACGATGGCCGAGCCCACGACGCAGCCATCGGCCACACCCGCGATGGTCTTTGCGGCTTCGGGAGTCGTGATGCCGAAGCCCACGATCACCGGCAGATCGGTCTTCGCCTTGATCCGGGCGACTTCCGGGCCGACCTCGGTCGCCTGCGCGGCCTGAGAACCGGTAATCCCCGTCACCGAGACGTAATAGACGAAGCCCGACGTGTTCTGCAGCACTTTCGGCAGGCGCTTGTCATCGGTCGTCGGCGTCGCGAGGCGGATGAAGTTGATCCCGGCGGCCTGCGCGGGGATGCAAAGCTCGACATCTTCCTCGGGCGGCAGGTCGACCACGATCAGCCCATCGATCCCGGCAGCCTTCGCGTCTTCGAGGAAGCGATCGACGCCACGCGAATAGATCGGGTTGTAATAGCCCATCAGCACGATCGGCGTGGTGTCGTCGGTCTTGCGGAACTCCGCCGCCATATCGAGCGTCTTCTGCAGCGTCTGCCCACCGTCGAGCGCGCGCTGGCCCGCCAGCTGGATCGTCGGACCGTCGGCCATCGGATCGGTGAAGGGCACGCCCAGTTCGATAATGTCGACGCCTGCCGCCGGCAGGCCCTTCATCACCTCGAGCGAGGTCTCCAGATCCGGGTCGCCCGCCATGATATAGGAGACGAAGGCTTTCTTGCCCTCTTCCTTGAGGCTGGCGAATTTGGCGTCGATGCGAGTCATGGCGTCCCTCCGGCTGGTCCCGAAGCGGTTTGCGCGAAGAGGGCGGGAAAATCAATGCCTCGCGCGCGGTCTCGCGCGCGGCGGCGACGTCCCAGACGGCCTGCGCCTACATCTTTGCCGGGCCGTTGATCATCCACGACGTGCCGAAGCGGTCCCGCAGCATCCCGAACCCGTCGGCCCAGAACGTGTCGTCGAAGGGCATCATGACCTCCTCGGCCCCATCCAGCAGCCGCTCGAAGATCGCCTTCGCGGCCTCTCGGCTTTTCGAGACATGCGAGATCGAGACCGAGCTTTGCGGACGATCGCGTCCCTCGGGCCAGTCCGAGGCCATCAGCGCGCCATCGCCGAGCTTGATCAGCGCATGCATGATCCGCGCCTTGCCTGCCTCGCTCATGCCTTCGCTGGCCTCGGGCATATCGCCATAGCGCATGATGAAGGGCGGCTCGGTGCCGAAAAGGTCGGCATAGAAGCGCATCGCCTCTTCGCAGTTTCCCTGAAAGTGGATGTAGGGTTCGAAACTCATTGCGGTCACCTCCCTGAACAAGAAGGCCAGCCTATCACGATTCCTGCCCTCGCGCGCGCTTGCACCGGGGGCGGCCAATGAATAAGAAGCGCGCAGCCACAAACAGGAGGGCGAAATGGGTTTCAAGATGGGTATCGTGGGTCTGCCGAACGTGGGCAAATCCACCCTCTTCAACGCGCTGACCAAAACGGCGGCCGCGCAGGCGGCGAATTTCCCCTTCTGCACGATCGAACCGAATGTCGGCGAAGTGGCCGTTCCCGATGAGCGCATCGACACGCTGGCCCAGATCGCAGGCTCGAAAGAGGTCATCCCGACCCGCATGACCTTCGTCGATATCGCAGGCCTCGTGAAAGGCGCCTCGAAAGGGGAGGGCCTGGGCAACCAGTTCCTCGCCAATATCCGCGAAGTCGATGCCATCGCCCATGTGCTGCGCTGCTTTGAAGATGGCGATGTGACCCATGTGGAGGGGCGCGTCGATCCGGTGGCCGATGCCGAGACCATCGAGACCGAGCTGATGATCGCCGATCTCGAAAGCCTCGAGAAGCGTATCGCGAACCTCGCTCGCAAGGTGAAATCCGGCGACAAGGAAGCGAAAGAGGCAATGCGCCTTCTGGAACAGGCGAAAGAGGCGCTGGAGGCTGGCCGTCCCGCGCGCACCGTTGAGGTGTCCGAGGACGACCGCAAGGCGTGGAATATGCTGCAGCTGCTGACCGCCAAGCCGGTTCTCTATGTCTGCAATGTCGAGGAAGGCTCCGCCGCGACCGGCAACTCGAAATCCGAGGCCGTGGCGAAGATGGCCGCCGAGCAGGGCGCGGGCACCGTCGTGATCTCGGCCAAGATCGAAGAGGAAATCTCGCAGCTCGACGCCGAAGAAGCGGAGATGTTCCTCGAAGAGATGGGTCTGGAAGAGGCCGGTCTCGACCGCCTGATCCGCGCGGGTTACGACCTGCTCGGCCTGCAGACCTATTTCACCGTCGGCCCGAAAGAGGCCCGCGCCTGGACGATCCGCAAGGGCACGCTGGCCCCGGCGGCGGCAGGCGTCATCCACGGCGATTTCGAACGCGGCTTCATCCGCGCCGAGACCGTCTCCTACGATGATTACGTCGCCAACAAGGGCGAAGCGGGCGCGAAAGAGGCGGGCAAGTTCCGCGTCGAGGGCAAGACCTACGAAGTGAAAGACGGCGACGTCCTCCACTTCCTGTTCAACGCGTGAACCTCGGCTGGGGGCGTTACTTCTTCGCCCCCGCCGTGACCTCCGTGATCGCGTCGGCCTCCACCATCTGCCACGCCATTCCCGCATTGCGATAGAGCCGTTTGCCGAGGTCGGGGTAGTCGCCCACGTCATGGCCCAAGCGCTGGCCCATGACGAGCAGCCGCAACAGCTCCGATCCGGTATTCTCGATCGTATGGGCCGCGCCGCCCGCGCGGTAGCCGATGAAATCGCCCGGCCCGATCGCGTGACGCTCTTCGCCGATCCGCGCGGTCGCCTCGCCACTCAGCACAAAGATCGCCTCGTCCTCATGGTGGTGGCGGTGAAACTCGGTGGTCTCGCAGCCGGGCTCCACCTCGATGATATGCACCCCGATCCCCGTCAGCCCCGTCGCGTCGCCAAGGCTCTTGTTGATCCGCCGCGCATTCGGGTTGAGGAAATGCTTCTTCGCCAGCCCTTCCATTGCCGCGATCTCATCGGCCCGGATCAGATACCGGTCTTCGCTCATCGCGCCTCTCCTTCTCATTGATCCAAATATCCCCGCCGGAGGCTTCCGCAGTCTCAGCCAGCGATCCGGCCCAGGATAGCAGAGACATCGCTGCCCGCCATCGCCCCGGTGGTCCGGCCCGCCTCGCCCGCAAGCCGCGTCGCGACGAAGGCGTCGCTCACCGCCGCAGGTGCATTTCGGATCAGCAGCGACGCGGTCAGGAGCAGTGCCAGCCGTTCCGCGAACCAGCGCGCTTCGGCCTCGGGTGGGAGCGCTGGCCAGCGGGCGAGGTGATCGGCCAGCGCCGCGTCGTAGCGCGGATCGGTGCCGCGCGCCGCGTCCAGCTCCGCGCGCAGCATCTCCGCCGCCAGTGGTTCTTTCGCCAGCGTGCGCAGTATGTCGAGACAGATCACATTGCCCGAGCCCTCCCAGATGCCGTTCAATGGCGCTTCGCGATAGAGCATCGGCATCGGCGTGTCCTCGACGTAACCGATGCCGCCCAGCACCTCCATCGCCTCATAGGTCACGACGGGGCAGCGCTTGTTGCCGTAATATTTCGCCAGCGCCACGCCGATCCGGGCGAAGGCGCGATCCTCGGGGCGCGTGCTGTCGAAGGCCTGCGCCACTCGCATCCCCAAGGTCAGCGCGCCTTCCCAATCCAGCGTCAGATCGGCCAGCACCGCGCGCATCAGCGGCTGGTCGATCAGGCGGCGTTGGAAGGCAGCGCGATGCGTCGCCCAGTGATGTGCCTCGGAAATCGCGGCGCGCATCAGCCCCGCAGGCGCGAGCGCGGTGTCGAGCCGGGTGTGGTGCACCATCTCGATGATCGTCGCGACGCCCCGGCCTTCCTCGCCCAGAAGATGGGCCACCGCGCCCTCATATTCGATCTCGGAAGACGCGTTGGAGCGATTGCCCAGCTTGTCCTTCAGCCGCTGGATGCGGATCGCGTTGCGCTCGCCTTCCAGCCAGCGCGGTACGAGGAAGCAACTGAGCCCCTTTTCGGTCTGCGCCAGCGTCAGGAAGCCGTCCGACATCGGCGCAGAGCAGAACCACTTATGCCCGGTCAGCCGCCAATGCCCGTCTGCGCGCTCGGCCCGCGTGGTGTTCGCGCGCACGTCCGAGCCGCCCTGCTTCTCGGTCATCGCCATCCCCAGCGTCGCGCCGGTCTTCTCGCCCACCGGCAGCACGCGCGGATCGTAGCTGCGCGCGGTGAGTTTCGGACGCCAGAGTGCGGCGATCTCGGGCGTGGCTTCGAGCGCGGGCACTGCGGCATAGGTCATCGTCATCGGGCAGCAACTGCCGGGTTCGATCTGGCTCGCGAGATAGACCATCGCGGCATGGGTGGCATGGCCGCCATTCGCGCCTTCCCACGGCAGCGCGACATAGCCCGCGCCGATCCCGGCCTCCATGAAGCGATGATAGGCGGGATGAAAGCGCACCTCGTCGAGCCGCCGCCCGCCCATATCGAACAGGCGCAGCTCCGGCAGGTAGCGGTTCGCGTCGCGCCCGGCCTCTCGCATCTCCGTGGTGCCGAGGGTCTGACTGTAATCTGACAGCCTCTCCGCCTGACCGCCCGCCCGCGCGACGGCCTCGCGCAGGGGCGCATCCGTCCCGAACAGATCGACGTCGCCGCGCGCGGGCGGCTGGTTCTCGACGCGGTGGGTGGGCAGATCGGCGCGGGGATCGGGTGTGGTCATGGTCGGCTCCTCCTGATCCGGATGGTAGGCTTGCGCCGTAGAACATGCGAGCGAAACGCGGCGGCAGGGGTTTTCTAAGCCCGCGCGCCGCCTAGATCAGGCCCAAAAGGGAGACCCATCATGAGCAACTGGCAGAAATCCGACGAGGCGATCGCGAAGCTCACCCCCGAGCAATATCGCGTCACCCAGCAAAACGGCACCGAGCGGCCCTTCACCGGCGAATATGACAACCACGCCGCCAAAGGCATCTATGTCGACGTGGTCTCGGGCGAGCCGCTTTTCGCCTCCTCGACCAAATACAACGCGGGCTGCGGCTGGCCGTCCTTCACCAAGCCGCTGATCGACGATCATGTCGTAGAGTTGACCGATACCAGCCACGGCATGACCCGGGTCGAGGTGCGCTCGAAAAACGGCGACAGCCATCTGGGCCATGTCTTCCCCGACGGGCCGCGCGATCAGGGCGGTCTGCGCTATTGCATCAACTCCGCCTCGCTGCGCTTCGTGCCTTACGAGGAGATGGCGGCCGAGGGCTATGGCGACTACATGGACAGGGTCGAGTAAGCACGACGTCAAGCGAAGCACCGGGTCAGGGGCCTTTACCTTCCCGCGGCCCGGTGGCAGGGTCCGCGCAACATCATATGACAAAGGGGGCGCGGGCATGCGCAAGCTGGAACTTGGTCAAAGCGGGATCATGGTGTCCGAGATTTGTCTCGGGACGATGACCTGGGGCAGCCAGAACACCGAGGCCGAGGGCCATTACCAGATCGATTTCGCGCTCGACCGCGGGGTCAATTTCCTCGACACGGCCGAGATGTACCCGGTGAACCCGGTGAAGGCCGAGACGATGGGCCGGACCGAGCAGATCGTGGGCACTTATCTGGCCAAACGCGGCAAGCGCGACGATCTGGTGGTGGCCACGAAGATCACCGGCGAGGGCTCGAACGCGATTGAGGGCGGCCCCGAGATCAGCCCGACCCGGATCCGTCAGGCGGTCACGGATTCGCTGACCCGTCTTCAGACGGATTATATCGATGTTTACCAGTTCCACTGGCCCAATCGCGGCTCCTATCACTTCCGCAAGACGTGGCGCTTCGATCCGTCGAAGCAGCCTTCGAAGCAGGAGGTGCTCGACGATATGAGCGCCTGTCTCGAGACGCTCGAAGATCTGCGTAAAGAGGGCAAAATCCGCGAATTCGGCCTGTCGAACGAGAGCGCCTGGGGCACCGCGCAATGGCTGGCACTGGCCGAGGCGGGCAAAGGGCCGCGCGTCGAGACGATCCAGAACGAATATTCGCTGATGTGCCGCTACTACGACCTCGATCTGGGGGAGTTGGGGCAACAGGAGAAAGTGACGCTGCTGGCCTATTCGCCGCTCGCCGCCGGTATCCTGACGGGCAAATATTCGGGCGACGTGATCCCCGACAACACCCGCCGGTCGCTGGTCAACAATCTCGGCGGGCGCGCCAATCCGCGCGCTTTCGAGATCGCTGACCGGTATGTCGCGCTTGCGAAGGAGTTCGATCTTCACCCGGTGACGATGGCGATTGCCTGGGTGATGAGCCGTCCCTTCCCGGTGATCCCGATCGTCGGCGCGACCTCTGTCGATCAGCTCAAGCCGAACCTCGACGCCGAAGGGGTGGAACTGCCGAAGGAGCTGCTCGACAAGATCGCCGAGCTCCACAAGCATTACCCGATGCCCTACTGATGCGCGGGGCGTCGATCTTTCTGTGTGCGGCGCTCGCCTTGGCGGGCTGCAATCCCTTCGGCCCTGCTGACGGGACCGATACGGCGGAGCAACTGCCGCTGGTCGGGCAGGAGAAGATCGATGCCGGGAAATTCGAATGCGTCGCGCGCGGCGGCAAATGGCTCGCGCGCGACGGGGCGTTCATCTGCGTTAAGATGACCTCCGATAGCGGCAAGAGCTGTCAGGCGGGCAGCGAGTGCGAGGGTGAATGCCTCGCGCGCTCGAAGACCTGCGCGCCGGTGACGCCCCTTCTGGGGTGCAACGAGGTGATGAGCGAGGCGGGCTACCCGATGCAGCTATGCGTGCAATGAGCTGGGCGAAGATCGCTGCGCTGGGCGGGATGCTCGCGCTGACCCTCGCAGGCTGTGCGCCCCAGCCGGAGACCGCGTCGCTGCGCAAACCGGGCGCGCTGATCTCTTCGGCGTCGCTCTTCGACCCGCAGCGCTTCGGCGGCGAATGGCATGTCGTCGAGAGCGGCATTCCGGGGTGTTCGGGCACGCAGAACTGGGCGTGGGACGGCAAGAGCACCTACCGGCTGCGCGGCACGAATTGCGCCATCAAGCCTGCCGCCGTCGACGAGACCGTGACGCTAACCGGGCCGGGCGGGCGACTGCTGGCGAAGGACGCGTTCGGCGGCGAGCCGATCTGGGTGCTCTGGGTCGATTTCGATTATCGGGTTGCGGTGCTTGGCACACCTTCGGGCCGCTGGGGGATGATCCTGTCGCGGCAGGCCTCGCCACGGCCCGATCTGATCAAGGCGGCGCGCGATGTCATGGATTTCAACGGCTATGACATGACGCGGGTCAGTAAGTGACCGACGCGCCGGTGCATCTCTGGGTCTGGGTGACGCTGTTCGCGGCGGCCGTCCAGACCATTCGCTTCATGTTGCAAAAGCTGCTGGCGGGGGCGCAGCTCTCGGTGGGCGGCGCGACGTTTTCACGCTTTCTCTTTGGCTTTCCGCTCGCGGCTGTAACGGCGCTGGGCTTTCTGGCCGCGACGGACACGCCATGGCCGCATCTGAGCGGGCCTTTCTGGGGTTTCGTCATCGCGGGCGGGGCGGCGCAGGTGGCGGCGACCTTCCTGACGGTCGCGCTGTTCGGCTTGCGCAATTTCGCGGTGGGCGTGGCTTTCACCAAGACCGAGACGGTGCAGGTCGCGCTGTTCTCCGCGATCATCCTCGGCGAATTTGTCGGGCCCATCGGCTGGATCGGGATCGCGATCGGACTGGCGGGGGTGCTGTTCCTGACCAAACCGCCCGAAGGCGGCTTCACCCCGCGTGCGGCGCTTTACGGCGTCGGGGCGGGGGCGCTGTTCGGCCTGTCGTCGATCTTCTATCGCGGCGCGACGCTGGAGCTGGAGCCGCTCGACTTCTTCGCCCGCGCCATCGTCGCGTTGGCCTGCGCGACCTTCGCGCAATCGCTCGGCATGGGGCTGTATCTGCGGCTGCGCGAGCCGGGCGAGTTGACCCGCGTGTTCGGCGCGTGGCGGCGCACGGTGCTGGTGGGGATCACCGGCGTTCTGGGCTCGGCGGGTTGGTTCACCGCGTTCTCGCTGCAAAACGCGGCCTTCGTGCGCGCGCTGGGTCAGGTGGAGATCGTCTTCACGCTGCTCGCCTCGGCGCTGGTCTTCCACGAGCGGCTGCACAAGCGCGAAGGGGCGGGCATCGCGCTCGTCGTGGTGTCGCTGATCGTTATTGTGCTGGCGGGACTTTAAAGCCCGATCCGCCGGAACTCCGAACGCGGCCCGCGATTGTCGAAGAACGGCACCGAATGCGGCGTGCCAAGCGCGTGTTTGGTGGTGACGAGGGCGGCGATTTCGGCCAAAACCACTTCGGTGATGAAGGGCAAGTTGAGCGCACGCGCCTCGGGCAGGGGCACCCAATGCAGATGCGAAAGCTCGTCGCAGGCGCGCGAGAAATCGTCGAGATCGCCCTGGATCGCGCCCGCATCGATCAGGAAGAACCGCGCATCGAAGCGGCGCGGGCGGCCCGGCGGCGTGATCGCGCGGAACACGAAATGCAGATTGGCCGCCGAGGGCAGAAAGCCCAGATCGGCGAAGCCCTGCCAATCGGTGGGCACCGCGCCGGGCCAGCTGGTTTTCTCGCCCAGCACCAGCCCGGTCTCTTCCCACAGCTCACGCAGAGCGGCGGCGGCCAGCGCCCCGCCGATCCCTGCGGGCGCATCGGCCTCGAGCCGCGCGTGATCGGGCGCGGGCAGGGGAGAGGCGAAGGGCACCTCCCAATCCGTGGCGTCGAGCGCGCCGCCCGGAAAGACGTATTTCGACGGCATGAAGGCGGCTCCAGCGCCACGCTGGCCCATCAACACGCTCGGCGTCGCATTCGCGTCACGGCGCAGGACGATCACGCTGGCCGCGTCGCGTAGCGCGGTTTTGTCGACCGGGGGGCGCGTGTCAGTCATGGACGATTTCGCCTTCGCCGAAACCATGCATCCGGCGCGACCATTGGATGCCCACCAGCATCCCCTTCATCAGCGGCAAAAGCACAGCCGAGAGCACCATCGAGCCGATGCCGAAAATCCAGATCATCTCCCACGGTCCGGGGCGGAAGGCGATGAAATAGGCCGCCATCATCGGAATCGCGAGATGGCCGACGATCAGGATCGTCAGATAGGCGGGGCCGTCATCGGCGCGCTGATGCGAGAGGTCCTCGCCGCAGGCCGGGCAGGTATCACGCACCTTGAGATAACTGTGCAAAATCCGCCCCTTGCCGCAGGCCGGGCAGCGGCAGCGCAGGCCCCGCCCGATCGAGCGGCCCAGCGGGCGGTCATCGTGATACTCGTCATGCGACTGCATTGCGCTCTCCCTTGTGGCGGTCTCTCTCCGCCCGTTCGCAGGGCAGTATGGCGGCAGCCGGGGCGGATGGAAAGTCCGGCGGGTCTATCACGGATGCGTGAGTTTGGCGACGGAATGCTGCGGGCGCCTCGTTTGGTTAGACATCGACGGCGCGAGATGTGCCGTGGGAGCGAGAACAGGAGTTTCGAATGAAAGTCATGAACAGGCAGACCCTCGTCGCGGCAATCCTCGCGGGCAGCGCGATCACCCTCGCAATGCCGGTGGTGGCGCAGAACCAGACCGGCAACCAGGCGCAGGGACAGCAAGTCATGCCGGGGAATGGGCCGGGCAACGGACCGGGCAACGGTGCTGGCAATGGCCCCGCCAATGGTATGGGGCAGAACATGAAGCCCGGCGCGATGCGCGATCAAGACGGGCGCGGCTTCGGCTTCGACATCAGTCGCTTCGACACCGATGGCGACGGTCAGGTGACGATGGAGGAAATCCAGGCCAAGCGAGCTGCTGACGCTGAGGCGCTCGACGCCAATGGCGATGGGATGATTTCTCAGGAGGAGCTCGTCAATTCCGAGATGGCCAAGGTGAAAGCCCGCATCGAAGCCCGCGTGAAAGCGCGCTTCGCCGCGCAGGACAGCAATGGCGATGGGGAGCTGTCGGCCGCCGAACTGATGGCGCATCCGATGCCGACGCGCATGTTCGACCGGATGGATCGCAACAATGACGGGGCGATCAGTGCCGACGAGATGCAGATGGCGAAACGCTTCATGCAGCGGATGAGCGACCGCCGCGACCATGGACGGATGGGCAAAGGCGATTACCACGGCCATGACCGCATGGGCAAAGGGGATCGCCATGGCCATGACCGTATGGGGTGGAACGGCGACCGCGACGGCTACGGGCGGATGATGCAAGGCGAAGGCCCGATGGGTCAGGGTCCGATGGGGCAGGGGCCGAACGGCCAAGGCCCGCAGGGCACGCCGCCGATGCAGCCGGGCGCCGGGGCTGGCCAAGGTCAAGGTCCGGGCAATGGACCCGCGGATGGCTCGGGCCGCTCCACGAACTGAGTTTCGAGCAGTGAAAAAAGCCGGGGCGCGGAAAAGCGCCCCGGCTGCATGTCAAATTGCATGCGCAGTGAAAGCAGGCTAGGCCTTTGACGGAATGACGATGGCACTGGATGCGATGAACGAGGCTTCGGACGAGGCTCTGCTGGAGCTTTACGCGCAGGGCGACCCGGCGGCGGCGCGGGCGTTGACGCTGCGCTTCGGGCCCTTGGCCTACCGGCTCGCCTATCGCTATCTGCGCGATGCGGCCGAGGCCGAGGACGTCGCGCAAGAAGGGCTCTTGCGGCTCTGGAAGATCGCGCCGGAGTGGCGCGCCGGCGAGGCGAAGGTCTCGACTTGGCTTTACCGGGTGGTGGCCAACCTCGCGACGGACCGGCTGCGCAAGCGCCGCGGCGTGGGGTTGGACGAGGCGCCAGAGGTGGCCGATGACCGCGCGAGCGCGCTGGACGAGTTGATCGCGCGCGACCGTTTGGCAGCGCTGGAAGCGGCGCTGGAGCAATTGCCGGAACGGCAGCGGATTGCGGTGACACTGCGACATATCGACGGTTTGTCCAATCCCGAGATCGCTGCCGCGATGGAAACTGGCGTCGAGGCCGTAGAAAGTCTGACAGCGCGTGGAAAACGCGCTTTGAGCAAGCTGCTTCGGGGGCAGCGAGAGAAATTGGGGTTTGGCGATGACTGACAAACGCATGGATCGGGAGACGGACGCGTTCGACGACGCGGCGCTGGAGCAGCTGTTCAGCGAGGCGCGCGCGGCGGGCGGGCCCGAGGCCGAGGCGGGGTTCCTCGCCCGGGTTCTGGCCGATGCGGAAGCGGAGCAAGCTGGCTTCGCGCGTCCCGGCCCCGCTGGAGCGTCCGACAAGCCTGACGTCTTGGCCGGTATCTGGGACGCGCTTCGCGGCGCGTTCGGCGGCTGGGCTCCGATGGGCGGTCTGGTCACGGCCGCTCTGGCCGGGGTCTGGATCGGCTTCGTGGGGGCCGACGAGATCGGCGCGCTCAGCCCGTTTTACGCCAGCAGCACGACCGAAAGCCTCGGCACGGTTAACCTGCTACCCGAGGGCGACACCTTCGCCTTCGCCGATGAAGGAGGGTTCTGATGGCGGCTGCCGAGACGCGAAATGGCCGGGGATTGCGCTGGGCGCTGATAGGGTCGGTGGTGCTGAACCTGCTGTTGCTGGGGTTCTTCATCGGTGGCTGGCTTGGGCATGAGCGGCATCCGCCTCGTCCGGTGGTGGGCGATGTCAGCCTCGGCGCTTTTACCGGGGCGCTGAGCCCGGAAGATCGTGATGCGCTGCGCAAGGCGGCGCAGGCGCGCGGCTCCGAGTTCCGCGATATGCGGCGGCAGGCGCGCAGCGACATGACGGCGCTGATCGCTGCGATCGACGCGAAGCCCTGGGATCGTGCGCAGGTGGCCGAGCTGCTTGAGCGACACAAGGCGCGGACGGTGCAGCGGGTCGATATCGGCGAGCAGCTGATCCTCGACCGGCTTGATGCGATGAGCGCCGAGTCGCGGCATAGCTTTGCCGAGCGTCTGCGCGAGGGCGCGGCGCGGTTCGACAAGCGCAAAAAGGACCGTGAGGACACCCCAAAGCCCAAGCCCTGAGGTCAGGCGGACGGGCCCAAGAGGGCATGACCATTGCCGTTTGGAAATTCGCCAGCCCTCAGTCTCATCACCTGCCCATGCGCGGCGTGACCCTGCTATTTCGGGTCAGGCCGCGTTTGTGTGTTGGGCGAGGGAGACTTGGTTACGACCGCTTCCCTTGGCGCAGAGAAGCGCCGCATCGGCCTCGTCGATAAGATGTTGCGGATCGTCATGGCGCGTGCCGCCGAAGGCGAGGCCAATCGAAATGGTGACCTGCGTCATTCGTCCGTCGGGCAGCGTGATCTTGCTCTGTGCGATTTCGTGCCGGAGCCGTTCCGAGATCCGGCAGCTCTCGACCAGAGAGCTGTCGGGCAGCGCCACGAGAAACTCCTCGCCGCCGATGCGGCCGATCAGATCGACGTCGCGCAGGCTTTGGCGCAGATGACTGGCGATACTCGCCAGCACTTCGTCACCCGCGCCGTGGCCATAGGTGTCGTTCACTGATTTGAACCGATCGAGGTCGAGCAGCATCACCGCATAGCCACGCCCGCTGCGGCGCGCGCGCTCGGACATGCGCGACAGATGCGCGTTCACGTAGCGACGATTGTGCAGCCCGGTCAGGGGGTCGACCAGCGCAAGACGCAGACCTTCATCGACCGAGAGGCGCAACTGATCCGAGAGGCGCTTGCGGCGGAGCTGCGCACCAATCCTGAGTGCGGCTTCCTTTGCCGCGAGCGGTGTCGACATCTCGGCGGGCAGCAGATCATCCGCACCCAGATCAAGCGCGCTGGCTTGCGTTTCGCGCGCGTCGGGCTGGCTGGCGATCAGGATCGCCGCATGGCGCGTTTCGGGATGCGAGCGCAATTCCGACATCAGCCGTAGCCCATCGCCGCGCTGCGCGAGGTCTGCGCCGATCACGAATAGATCGGGGGTGCGACGGGTGGGATCGTCGCCGCAGGGCTCGTCGTAACTGGTCAGCAAAATCCGATTCGTCGTCAGCAGGGGCGCGAGCGCGGATTTCCAGCGCAGCCCCTCGGACGGGCTGGGCGCGATCAGAGCGATCCGCGCGAGAGGGACGAAGTCGCTCGCGGCCTCCGCGAAACCGAGTTCCCGGCAGGTCTGTTCGCGCAGCGCCGAATCCTCGTCGCCGACATGGGCGCGTATCAGGCTGCGCAGTCGGGCGAGCAGGACAAGTTCGTCGAAGGGTTTGGCCAGCACCTCATTCGCCCCGGCCTGCAGCAGCGTCACGCGCAGTTCCGGCGTGTCGCGCCCCGTCATCGCGATGATCGGGATGCGCCGGGTCCGCGGGTTCGCCCGCAACCGGGCAATGAGGCCCTCTCCGGTCATGTCGGGCAAGGCGACGTCGAGCAGGATCAGGCCGGGCCGTTGCGCCGCGGCGAGGGCGAGCGCCTCCGCCGCGCTTGCGGCTTGCAGCGTGTTGTAGCGCGCGCCGGTCAGCTTCGCCTTAAGCACAATGCGATTGGTCGCCACATCATCCACGATGAGGATCGATCCCGGCATATAACGCTACTCCTTCAACCTCCGGCGCGGTGCGGCTTGCATCGGGCGGTTCCCGACTGCGCCAGCTTCTCATCGCGCCTTTTCTTGACCTTAGCGGTCGATAGGTTAACAAAGCGTTTCTCCCCGACAGAGAAGGACCCGTCATGCGGCAAGAAAACGCTCATACGCTCGCGTTGCAGACCCTCGGCTGGCTTGCCGGTCGCGAAGATCTGATCGGCGCGTTCCTCGCCAATTCCGGGGCCAGCGTGGACGATTTGCGGACGCAGGCGAGCGATCCGGACTTCCTCGCAGGGGTTCTCGACCATGTTCTGCAGGACGATCAGGTGGTGCTGGATTGCGCGCAGGACCTTGGTGTGCAGCCCGAGGCGCTGATGCAGGCGCGCGCGGTCCTCGGGCGCGGCGATCTGCGCCACTGGACCTGACGCGCAGCTTTAGGCAATCTGCCCGCAAAGGGAGGCAGATCGCAGATGGCAGGCGGCAAGATACGGGCGGTGCTGTTCGACAAGGACGGTACGCTTTTCGACTTCGACGCGACATGGGGCGCGTGGGCGAAGCTGCAGATCGAGGCGTTGGCGAAGGATGCCGAGCAGGCTGGTAGGCTTGCCGCGGCGATCGGGTTCGACCTCGAGCGGATAGAATTCGAGCCGCACTCGCCGGTGATCGCGGGCACGGTTCGGGAGGCGGCGGAACTGCTGTTGCCGCATCTTCCGGGGCGGTCGCTCGACGATCTGGTGCTCGAACTGGAGCAGGCGGCGCATGACGTGCCTCTGGTGGAGCCGGTGCCGCTTGCAGCGCTTCTGTCCGATCTGCGCGGACGCGGATTGCAGCTGGGCATTTGTACGAACGATGCCGAGTCCTCTGCGCGGGCACATGCCGCGCAGGCGGGCATCACCGATCTTTTCGACCTGATTATCGGCTATGACAGCGGGCATGGGGCGAAACCCACGGCGCGCCCGCTTCTGGCCTTCGCGGATTCGCTGGGGCTGGACCCGGCCGAGGTCGTGATGGTCGGCGACAGCCAGCATGACCTGCACGCGGCGCGTGCGGCAGGCATGATTGCGATCGGCGTGTTGAGCGGACCGGCGGAGCGGGCCGATCTGGCCCCGCTCGCCGATGCGGTGCTCGATCATATCGGGGGGCTTCCCGACTGGCTCGCACAGCGCGCGGGCTAGCACGACGCGTCAGACGCGCGAGGAGCCTCGCGCAAGACAGGAGAGGGACGCATGCAACTACGTTTGCAACATATTCTGCTCGGGCTGCTGGCGGGCATGTTCTTCTGGGCGCTCGATAACCAGTTGCAGCAACGGCTTCCGATTGACGCGCACGGACAATTCGGCGTGTCGGTTCTGGGCACGGTGTTCTTCGCGACCGCGCTTGCGATGCTGGGTGAGATCGGATGGCGCAAGGCATTCGGCGCGGCGGCGCTGATTGCGGTTCCGGTTGCGCTGCTCGGATGGTGGGCGTCGCTTGGCTATGCTGCGAGCGAGTCGCTGGCGGGATATATGCCTTACGAGCTGCTCGCGCTCTCGGTTCTGGCGATGCTGCCGATGCCCTTCGCGATGGCCGTGGCGCAGGGCGGCGGGCGCGCCTGGAACGACTATCCGGCGCTGTTCCTGCATGCCTGGAATATCGTGGTGCGCTATGCCGCCGCGTGTATTTTCCTCGGGATGGTCTGGCTCGTGCTGTACCTCTCGGCGCGCCTGCTCGAGAGTGTGGACCTCGATTTCCTGCGCCAGCTTCTGCGGGAGAAGCTGTTCGCCTTTATAGTCTCGGGCGGCATTCTCGGGCTCGGGCTGGCAGTGGTGACCGAGCTGGAGGAGATGATCTCTCCGACCCTGATCCTGCGGCTTCTGAGGCTGTTGCTGCCGCCTGTGCTTCTGGTCGCGGTGATCTTTGTGGCTGGGTTCATTGCGCGCCGCGGGGAGGTCTCGCTGATCGGGTTCTCGCAGATCGAGACGCTGCTGGCGATGGCCGCGGCGGCGGTGACGCTGATCTCGATCGGCATTGAGCGCGACGATGAAAGTGCCGTCCGGGCGCGAGTCTTGCGGCTGTCGGCTCAAGGCTTGGCGCTGGTGCTGCCCGTGCTGGTCGGGGCGGCGGTCTGGACCGGATGGCAAAGCGTCACGGCGCAAGGCTGGACCCCGGGACGCGTGGCGCAGGCGGTGCTGATCGTGCTTCTGGCGGGCTATGCGCTGGGATATGCCGGGTCGGTGCTGCTGGGGCGCGGCTGGATGGTGCGCTTGCGGCGGATCAATATCGCCATGGCGGGTGTCCTGCTGCTTGCCGCTTTGGCATGGCTGACGCCGGTGCTGGATGCGAACGGGGTGGCTGCGCGCTCGCAACTGGCGCTGTACCGTGAAGGGCGCATCACGGCGGGGGCTTTGCCGCTCTACGCTTTGAAAAACCACTGGGGGCTTGCCGGGCAGGCGGCCTTCGCGGAGTTGGAAACCCAAGCCGGTGATGACCGCGCGCTCGCGACGGCCTTGGCCCGTTTGAGCCCGTCTGCGGATGGGGCGGAGGGTGCCAGCGCCGCGCGCGCTCAACTGCGCCGGGATCTCGTGCTGCCCCCCGGTGCGAAAGCGCCCGAGGATGCGCTGCTCGATGCGATCCGCGCGCGCGCGCCCGAGGTTGCGGCGGGGCTTTGCGCCTCGGCCGAGGGGGCGGCGGCGAATTGCGCTTTGATTGAGGCCGATTTTCTTTCGGATGTTCCCGGCGACGAGGCGATGGTGCTGCTGCATCTGCCCGACCGCGATGCGATCTACGTGCTGCGGCAGTCGAAAGGCGCGTGGGATTCGATCGGTTGGGGCAGCGTCGTCGATGCGCAGGGCGAGCCGCGCTTCCGCGTCGATCTGGCCCCTGTCATCGCCGCGATCAAACGTGGTGAGATGCAGCTGGCCCCGAGCGGGATCATGGCGCTTGAGGCCGGTGGGCTGCGTCTTTTGCCGCTGTCGCGCTGAGCCGGGCGAGTTTGGAGCTTTGTTAACTTCTGATCGCTAGCGTGGCGATCAGGAGGACACATGCTCGGCTTGATCAACCGCTCTATCGAGGCGTTTCTGACCGACACCCACGGGGCGGTGCTCTGCGCGCGTGTGCGGCGGCGCGCGGATTTGCCGGGCGAGAGCTATGAGCGCGAGAGCTATGAGCCCCTGCTGCAATATGACGATGCGCAGACCTTGCGGCTGATCGATGCCGCCTGCGACGAGTTGGGGCGGGCGCGATCCGAGTTTTTGGAAGACCTTGGGGCGCATCTGTGCAGCCGCGAAGCGGTGCGGCGGCTGTTGCGTTACGGCGGCTGCGACTATCGCGGTTTTCTGAACTCGCTCAACGAGTTGAATGACCGCGCGCGCATGGCGCTTCCCGATCTCAAGCTGCCGGACCTGCATCTGGTCGCAACCCAGCCGGGGCAGTTCCGTCTGCGCGTCGCCGCGGATCTGCCGGGATGGGGGGCGGTGCTGGCGGGGATCCTGCGCGCGATGGCGGATGACTATGGCAGCCTCGCGCTGATAGAGGTGCCGCCGCGTGTCGCCGGGCGCGATCTGCGCGATCCCGACCCGAGGGGGGAAACCGTGACGATCCAACTGCTCGACGCCACCCATGCCGAGGCGCGCCAGTTCGCCCTCGCGCGCATGATTGGTGAGGTCTGATGAGCGTGCCGGGCGAGAACGCTGTCACGAGACTGGCCGCGCAGCCACCCGCCGATCGGGGCGCGCACGCCTATTGGCTGGCGCTGTTGACCGGGCTTTTGCCGATGTTTCTCTGGCTCGACGAGCGGGCCTGCATCCTTGGGGTCGGGCGCACGTTGCGCAAGGTTCTGGGGGTGCCGGAAGCCCAGATCGTCGGCGCGCCGTTCTCGCGGTTTTTCTCGGTCGCGCGGCGCGGCGGGGCGGTGCGAATGTGCCCGAAGGAATTGCGCTCAAGTTGCGGTGCTATTGATTGCGATTGCCAGATCGGGCGCTGCGGGCGCTCCCTCGGGGCCATGACGGCGGAGGAGATGCTGCATGTCACCCTTCGCATGCGCCCACAGGTAAGCCTGCGTGGCGCGCTGGTGAGCGACACGGGTCCACCAGTTCAGGGGCGCGCGCCGACGCAGGCGGGGGGCGATATGCTCCTCAATTTCAGCTTCGGTATTCACCTGCGCGAACTTGTGGCGGAATTCGACCTGACCGAACATGATTTCTCCGCCGCCGATCTCGCGATGGAAATGCTGTATCTGCAGGAAGCGAAATCGCTCGTGCTGGAGGAGTTGCGGGCTCTGACCGGGCGGCTCGATCAGGCGCGCAAAGCGGCGGAGGATCAGGCGCTGAGCGACCCGTTGACGAAACTCGCCAACCGCCGGGCCATGGCGCAGGCGCTTGCGCGGGCCGTCGACCACGCGACGAACGGGCTGGCGAATTTCGCATTGCTGCAGGTCGACCTCGATCACTTCAAGACGATCAATGACACGCAAGGCCATGCGGCGGGGGATTTCGTGTTGCAACTGGTGGCCCGCAACCTGTGCGAAAGCGTGCGCGGAGGTGATCTGGTCGCGCGCATGGGCGGCGACGAGTTCCTCGTTCTCTTGCGCGGTAATCCGAGCCGCGCGGAGATTGGCGCGCTCGCCGCACGCATCATCGAACAGCTCGAAGCGCCGAAATGGTATCGGGGGCAGGAATGTCTGGTGTCCGGATCGCTCGGCGCTGTGTCGTCGCGCGACTACGAGAACCTCGACATCGAGGCGCTGCACAACGATGTCGACAGGGCGACATATGCCGCGAAGACCGCAGGGCGCGGATGTCTTCGTTTCGGGTCCGGGTCTGTCGAAAACGTCGAGGATGGGCCGGCGACGTCACCCGGCGCTGCGCCTTAGCCGCACAAACGCTCTTTTCCTGACCGGTCGCCTTCGGGTAAGGGCAGCGCATGAGACAAGGTTTCCCCTATGCCCGCGCCGGACAGCGCATCGGTCTTCTGGGCGGGTCGTTCGATCCGGCGCATGAAGGTCACGTCCTGATCACGCGTGAGGCGCTGCGCCGCTTCAATCTTGATCGGGTTTGGTGGATCGTGAGCCCCGGCAACCCGCTCAAGGCGCATGGGCCCGCGCCGCTCGATCAGCGGATCGCGAGTGCGCGGGCGAGCCTTGGGGGCGATCCGCGCGTCGTGGTGACCGACCTCGAAGCGCGACTCGGCACGCGTTACACGGCCGACACGATAACGCGGCTGCGCGCGCTCTATCCCGGCGTGGATTTCGCGTGGCTGATGGGGGCCGATAACCTCGTGCAATTCGACCGCTGGGATCATTGGCGGACGATCATGGAGAGCGTGCCGGTCGGTGTGCTGGCGCGTCCGGGCTGGCGGATGCCGGGGCGCTGGGCACGCGCGGCGCGCATTTATGCGGGGGCCGAATTGCCCGCGGTCGCCTCGCAGCGCCTCCTCGACGGACCGGCGCCGCGCTGGTGCTTCGTCAACATTCCGATGTCGTCTCTTTCCTCCACGGAAATTCGCGAGAAAGGCGGCTGGCGGGCATCGACACCCGCTTGAAGACGGTGCGGGGCGCGCTACGCTCGGATTGACGCCGAGGGAGGAATCGCCATGCCGCTATCGATATCGCGCCGCTTTGCACTGCTGGGTGGCGCCGCGCTTTTCGCCACTCCGAAAACGGGCTTCGGCCAGACGGTCGCGGCAGCCGAATTGGTCCGGATGGCCGGGCTCAGCGGCGATGTGGGCTATGTCGTCGCGGACCTGAAGAGCGGCCAGATCCTCGAACAGCGCAATGCAGGCCAAGCGATGCCGCCCGCCTCCGCGCTCAAGTCGATCACCTCGCTCTATGCGATGGAGCAACTGGGCGGCGATTTCCGTTTTGGCACGCAGTTGATCGCGACCGGCCCGATCTCTGGCGGGCGCATTCAGGGAGATCTGATCCTCGCGGGCGGGGGCGATCCGACGCTGACGACCGACGATCTGAACGCGATGGCGAAGTCGCTGGCGGCGAAGGGCGTGCAGGGCGTCACGGGGCGTTTTCTGACTTGGGCCGGGGCGTTGCCCTACAAGAACGAGATTGCAAACGATCAGCCGATTTTCGCGGGCTACAACCCGTCGATCTCCGGGCTGATGCTGAACTTCAATCGCGTGCATTTCCAGTGGCGGCGCTCCGGTGGGGGCTGGGCGCTGAGCATGGATGCGCGCGGGCGCGACGTGCAGCCGCAGGCCTATACCGCGAAGGCGTCGATCGCGAAACGCTCCTCGCCCACTTTCACCTATTCCGACCGCGGCGGGGTCGAGCATTGGACGGTCGCCTCGGCGGCCTTGGGGCGGGGCGGAAGCCGGTGGTTGCCGGTGCGCCATCCGGCGGCCTATGCGGGCGACGTGTTTCAGACATTGGCCCGCGCACAGGGCACACCGCTGCCCGCGCCGGAAGCGGTGCGCAACCTGCCCGGCGGCACGGTTCTGGTGAGCCATGGCAGCGATCCGCTTGTGCCGGTTCTGCGCGAGATGATGAAATATTCGACCAATATCACCGCGGAAGCGGTGGGTATGACGGTCAGCAAGCGGCTGGGCGCGGGGAACTCCCTGAAGCAGTCGGGACAGACGATGACCCAGTGGCTGCAGCAACGCACGGGCGCGCGCTCGGCCCGGTTTACCGACCATTCCGGGCTGCGGGCCGATGCCGAGCTTTCGCCGCAGGATATGGTGGCGGCGCTGCGCAATCTTGGTGCGCCGATGGGGCTGCGCAGTTTGATGAAGCCATTCAAGCTGCGCGATGCGACGGGCAAGAACATGCCAGCCCAGCCATTCCGAGTGGATGCGAAGACCGGGACGCTGAATTTCGTCTCGACTTTGGCGGGCTATATGACCGCGCCTGATGGCACCGAACTGGTCTTCGCGATCTTCACCGCCGATCTAAACCGGCGTCGTCGTGCGGGCTCGGCGCCGCGCCCGCCGGGGCAGGTCCAATGGGTGCGGGCGTCGAAAATCCTGCAGAGCCAGCTGTTGGAGCGTTGGGCCGGGATTTACGGCTGAGGGGTCGCTCCGCCTGGACGGCGGGGCGGTCGTCAGGTTTCCTCGCCGGGACTCTATCGTCCGATCAGAGCGTGACGTGGCGCACTTTCGCACCCCATTCGATGGCGACGGCGTGCAGCCGGTCGATCGCCAACTCACCGCGAATTTCTTCGAGAAGACGTAGTTCGGTTTGACGGATCGTGCCATCTGCGGCGGCCACATCGCAGGCCAGCGCATACGCGGTTTCGAAAATATGTTCGGGCAGCGCGTCGCGGATCAGGCCGAACAGCGCCTCGAGCCCGTCTTCCTCTTCGAACAGCGTGAAGACCGAGCGGGAGACCCGCGAGACGCGGTCGAAATCGTAGCCCGCGAAGATCGGCATGTGGTTCACTATCCGCTCGATTGCGACGAGTTCGGAGGTCGGCACGTCCTCATCGGCGGCGGAAATCGCGACCATCACGGCGACGAGCGCGTCTTGGGGCGAAAGCGAGGCGAGAACGTCGGGCACGTGGGAGCTCCTTGATAGTGTTCGAGTGCTAATTATTGACTGTCCCCGTCCGCTTCAATAGGTCAGGCGCGACTGGGCGCACGGGGCGCCTTCATGAGGTATGCAATGACGAGCTTGCGTGACGCTGCGATGAAATCCAAGGCCTGGCCCTTCGAGGAAGCCCGCCGGGTGCTCAAGCGTTACGAGAAACGGGACCCGGAAAAGGGTTACGTCCTGTTCGAGACGGGCTACGGTCCCTCGGGTCTGCCGCATATCGGCACGTTTGGCGAAGTTGCGCGCACGACGATGATCCGTCGCGCTTTCGAGCTGATCTCGGATATCCCGACGAAGCTTTTGTGCTTCTCGGACGATATGGACGGGATGCGGAAAGTGCCGAGCAACGTGCCCAATCAGGACATGCTGCGTCAGCATGAGCAGAAGCCGCTGACCTCGGTGCCCGATCCGTTCGGCGAGTTCGACAGCTTCGGCAACCACAACAACGCGATGCTGCGCCGTTTCCTCGATACGTTCGGGTTCGAGTATGAATTCGCGAGCGCGACCGATTACTACAAGTCGGGTCGGTTCGACGAGATGCTGATCAAATCGGCTTACGAATACGATCAGATCATGGAAATCATGCTGAAGTCGCTGCGCGAAGAGCGTCAGCAGACCTATTCGTGCTTCCTGCCGATCCATCCCGAGACGGGCCGCGTGCTCTATGTCCCGATGAAGGAGGTCAATGCGCGCGACGGCACCGTGACCTTCGACGACGAGGACGGGCGCGAATGGACGCTGCCGGTCACCGGCGGCAATGTGAAGCTGCAGTGGAAACCCGATTTCGGGATGCGTTGGGCCGCGCTCGGCGTCGATTTCGAGATGTATGGCAAGGACCACTCGACCAACACGCCGATCTATGACGGCATCTGCCGCGTCCTCGGTGGGCGTGCGCCGGAGCACTTCACCTACGAGCTGTTCCTCGACGCGAATGGCGAGAAGATCTCGAAGTCGAAGGGCAACGGGCTGTCGATCGACGAATGGCTGACCTATGCGGCGACGGAATCCTTGAGCTACTTCATGTATCTCAAGCCGAAGACCGCGAAGCGGATGCATTTCGACGTGATCCCGAAGGCGGTGGACGAATATCACCAGCAGCTGCGCGCCTATCCCGATCAGCCGATCGAGCAGCAGGTGAACAACCCGGTCTGGCACATTCACGGCGGCAATCCGCCCGAGAGCCGGATGGTGGTGCCTTTCGCGATGCTGCTCAATCTTGCGAGCGTCGCGGGCGCGACCGAGAAGGAAGGGCTGTGGGGCTTCATCAAGCGCTACGCGCCCGAGGCGAGCCCGGAAGGCAATCCCGATCTCGATCAGGCGGCAGGCTTCGCGCTGAAGTATTTCGAGGATTTCGTGAAGCCGACGCTGGTCTTCCGCGCGCCCGACGCCTCCGAACGTGCCGCGCTGGAAGATCTGGCCAAGGCGCTGAAATCCGAGGAAGCCGCGCTCGATCAGATCGCGCGCAAGAACGCGGCGGCAGGCAACGAAGAGCCGCTGCCGGAGGCCGATTTCCACAGCGACGAGTTCCTGCAGACGGTCGTTTTCGCGGTGGGCAAGAACCACGAATTCGCGAACCTGCGCGATTGGTTCAAGGCGCTCTACGAGGTGCTTCTGGGCCAGAGCCAAGGGCCGCGTTTCGGCGGGTTCATCGCGCTTTACGGTGTCGATGAGACCGTCGCGCTGATCGAGCGGGCGCTGGCGGGCGAACTGGTCGACTAAGCTTTCCAGAGATCGAACCAAGCCCCCCAGCGGTCGCAAAGCGGCTCGGGGGGCTCGGCGAATATCCTGGCGCCGAGGGTGAAGGCTTCGGCCTCCAGTCGGGCGGATTCGGTGCGGATCAGTGCAAGCAAAGCCTCGGCCCTTTCGGGGTCGAGATGCTCTGGCACTTTCATCTCGAGCACATGCAGGTCGTGATGGTCGCCGATCAACTCCCCCAAAGTGTCGAGTGCGTCTTCGCGCGGATGCAGCATTTCTGGCCAGATCGGGGCGAGCAGGCGGGTGTGATACCAGTGCTGCTTCACCCGCGTCCGCCAATGGTGCAGGTCTAAGCCAGCGCGTGATTCCTGCGCGCTTTTCAGACGCTTGCGGCAAT
Organism: Thioclava sp. PTB-PU3-1; assembly: GCF_055666785.1. Taxonomy (NCBI): domain Bacteria; kingdom Pseudomonadati; phylum Pseudomonadota; class Alphaproteobacteria; order Rhodobacterales; family Paracoccaceae; genus Thioclava; species Thioclava sp. PTB-PU3-1. The sequence continues at coordinate 219,063 of NZ_JBVNVL010000002.1, forward strand.
CTTTCAACGTTGCGTGCAATCCGGCCTCATAGGCGGGCCAGCCCTTTTCGGTGACGTCCCAATCCTTCGCGCGTTTGCGGATTTCCGTGACGCGTTTCGCGAATGTCGAGATGTCGCCTTCCTTCGGGGGCTGGGTCGCGGGCAGCGCGTCAAGCATTGCACGGGCGGCAGACGCACCGTCGAGATCAGGCCCTTCGCGCCCGAGCCGGATAAGCGAGGCGCGCATCACCTCGTCGTCGCGCAGGCCAGAAATGCCCCGGGCGGCTTCGGCCAAAGCATCGTTCTCCTTGTGAAAATCGGAGAAATGCGGCGCGACGAGGCGGATCAGGCCGCGGGTCTTCTTGATCGCTTTGCGAAGGGAGTGAACCGACGGGTCGGGCTTGCCGGCCAGTTTAACGGCTGTCCCAAGCTCGCTGCGCGCGATGCGGCGCAGGGCTTTCGTCGGGGTCTTGTCGTCGGGGGATATGGCGTAAACCATCTGCGGCTCCTCTTGGCTGCACACCCGATGTGGCGCGAGGATATGTCAGGCGCATGACGCTGTCACCTGCGAAGCGGGAGGGCCCCGGGAGCGTAGGTCGGGCTGGAGGCTGCGAACGGCCCTCTCAGGTCTTCTTTAACCTTTCCTTCTAGCTCTGTTCGGGCCGAAGCGCGGGCGCTTTCGGTCGGTCCCGGCGCGCAATTGGTACGGCAAGGGGCGCGCGGGTGGGAACATGGACAAGAGGATTGCAGATGAACGTCGCGATTACCGAAGGGCTGGTGCTGACCCCGCCCGCATTCGCCGAAGGGCTGGATCAATGGTCGAGCGAGGATGGCACGCCGGGCTCCACGACCTTTGAGAGCACGGGCAATGCCGTGCTGGTTCCAGCGGATGCGGATTTCAGCGGTTGTCTGGAGATGCTCAAGACCCAGACAGTGCAGAAGCTGCGCTACATGGGCGACACGCCGATCCTGCCGGGCACCTATCTGCGCATCCGGGCGCGGGTGAAGGCGGTCAGCGGCAACCTGCCGGAGGTGCGTGTCGCGGGCTATGCGGTGACGGGATCAGGCAGCCATGTGAGCGGCGTGGTCGAGGTCGGCCCGACAGTCGCGCTGCAAAGCTATGGCGCGGTGGTCGAAGTGTCGGCGATCGTCGGGACCGGCTCGCGCGACGGTGTCGATATGCCGTGGGGGCTGGATGCGGTCTATGGGCATTTCGGGCTGGACCTGACCGGCGCGAATGGCGGCGTGGTACGCATCGACGATATCGAGATCGAGGACGTGACCGAGGCTTTCCTGCGCGACCTGATGGGCTGGGTCGATGTGCGCGATTACGGCGCGGTGGGCGACGGGACGACCGACAATGTCGCGGCGTTCAACGCCGCCGATCAGGCGGCGAACGGGCGCAAGGTTCTCGTCTCGGAAGGCGTTTATTATCTGGGCAGTACGATCTCTATCTCGTCGCCGGTCGAGTTCGTGGGCACGCTGGTGATGCCGGCCGCGGCGAAACTGGCGCTGATGTCGTCCTTCGACTTTCCGACCTATGCGGCGGCTTTCGGCGATGAGTTGGCGGGCTTCAAGAGGGCGCTGCAGGCGCTGTTCGGCTATACCGATCACAACGTGCTCGACCTGAAAGGGCGCCGCGTCGAAGTGACCGAGCCGATCCGCATCGAGGAGATCGCGCCGGACCTTACGAGCTTTTCCAACCGCCGGGTTCTGCAGAACGGGCAGATCAACGTGATCGCGGGCTCTGCCTGGGACGATGAGGTGGTGACGTCGCAGGCGACCTATTCGGTGAGCCAGTCGATGCAGCTGACCTCGGTCGCGAATATCGCGAATATCCCGGTGGGCGCGCGGATTGCCGGCACCGGGGTCGGGCGCGAGGTCTATGTGAAGTCGAAGAATATCGGGGCGCAGACCCTGTATCTCTCGCAGCCGCTTTACGGTGGATCGGGTACGCGCACCTACACGTTTACGCGGCACCAGTATGTGCTGGATTTTTCCGGGATGGAGAAGCTCGACCGGTTCAACATCGCCAATGTGGAGTTTCTCTGTAATGGGGCGGCGAGCTGCGTGATGCTGGCGCCCGACGGGCAGATGTTCCAGATCCGCGACAGCTATGTGGTGCGGCCCAAGGATCGCGCGATCACCTCGATCGGGCGGGGGTGTCAGGATCTTCTGATCGACGGCTGTCAGTTCCTGTCGGACGAGATGCTGGTGCCCGCGCAGGATCGAAAGTCGATGGTGCTGAACGTGAATGCCAATGACTCGAAGATCCGCGACTCGCGCTTCGTGCGCTTCGGGACGAGTTTCGTGCTGAATGGCTCGGGGCATCTGATCGTCGGCAATCACTGGTTTCAGGGCGACGAGGAAAGCAATGGCGTGCGCGTGGCGGGGCTGGTCTTTACCCAGACCAATGTGCAGTCGGCGGTGACCGGCAATTACATCGACAACTCGGTGATCGAGTGGACCAACGAGCATGACGCAGAGCCGGATTTCGCGAGTGAATACAGCTTTGGTGGGCTGACGGTGACGGGCAATACCTGCGTATGCATCAATGTCGCGCCGTGGTTCACCTGGCTGTCGATCAAACCCTACGGGCCGGGGCATTTCATCCAGGGGCTGAGCGTGACGAACAACGTGTTCAAGTCGCTCAACGGCAGTGTCGACCGGATCGAGAAGATCGACACGAGTTTCGCGGATATTGACCGCTCGCGGGTGCGCAACGTGGTGTTCGAGGCGAATATGTTCAACGCGATCAACGACATCTCGCAGAACCCGGTGATGGTCGAGGTGAACCAGTCCACGGCGCAATCGGTCTGGACGGTGGATGCGAGCGAGTATCTGCCCTTCGGGGGCTGGGCGCGCAACGTGCAGAGCCTGATCGCCGAGGGCATGGTGCGCGACGGCGCGGGGGCGCGGATCGACGCGATGCCCTATGTCGCGGTGGAGCAGGGCGCGGCCAAGAACCAGATTACGGTGAACTGGCCGGAGGCGGCGAAGGGGCGGCTGCAGGTCACGCTGCGGATGGATAACCCGATCTGACGGGATGCAAAGGCGGGGCCGATCCGGGCCGGGGCGGGCGGATCGGCAAGGCGGCGCGTGGGGCGGAGGTCCTGCGCGCCGTTTTCATGTCAGATCTGCGGGCGTCAGTCGAAAGGCGCGCCCGAAGCCGCCATTGAGGCTGGCCGAGATCGGGCGGAGATCGAAGAAGAAGAAATCGGGCAGGTCGATATAGAGCTTCGATTTCGGATGATCGGAGAGCCAGCGGTCGCGCATCGCCGGGAAGGCGGGATCGTCGCGGTGGATGGCATGCGCCTCGACCTGCAGCGAGAGGCGGGGATGGGTGAGCGGGTCGCCTTTCGCGCCGGGCTCGCCGAGCAATAGCCCGGCCCGGTGGTCTTGCAGCAGGGCGGTCGTGTGTACTGCGAGGCTGGAAACGAAGGTTAAGAGCTCTCCCTGAGGGCCGGGGCCAAGGGCGACGCGCGTTACGACCGGCGCGCCAGTATCCGGGTCGAGCGTGCCAAGCGCGCCGAACCGGGCTTCACGGATCAGGCTTTGCGCCAAGGCGCAGGCCTCATCATCCGTGGGACGGATCGGGTTGGTCGGCGGGGTCGGCTGTGGCATGGGAGGCTCCTTCAAGGCGGCGCGATGGTAGGGCGCGGGCCTGCGGGCGACAATCGTCGAAGTTATCCACAGGATGCCGTAACGGAAGGTCGCGAGCCGAATCATTCTGAGTGTCCGATTCGCCTCGTCGCAGCTGCGGCATGATTTTAACCGTGCGGTCGATTTTCAAATTCAGTTGGATCCGAGCGGAAACGCTACAGGCAAGCACTTGAATTGGCTCGCCTATTTTCTGCCTCATTTCCGTGCATTTACAGCGTTAGCGCAATCGGTGTCAAAAAATTTACAGAAATATGTAGCGTATAAAGGGGGTTACATGAATCTTAACCTTTGAGTTACAGTGGCGCGGGGTAGAGGGCCTGCACTATCACGCGGGCGACATGCGGACACGCCGTGCCGCAATGCGAAATTGCTGGGAGGAAGCTCATGACTGCGCAAGACAAGGTGACTCAGGTTCCAGAGGTCAAAGAGGTCCCGCCGGGCTTCGAGAACGCCCATGCCGACGCCGCGAAATATCGCGAGATGTATCAGGAATCGATCACCGATCCGGAGAAGTTCTGGGGCCGCGAGGGCAAGCGCCTCGACTGGATCACGCCGTATACCAAGGTGAAGAACACCGATTTCACCTTCGGCCATGTCGATATCAAATGGTTCGAGGACGGCGTGCTGAACGCCAGCGTGAACTGTATCGACCGTCACCTCGCCACGCGCGGCGACCAGACCGCGATCATCTTCGAGCCCGACGATCCGGAAACCCCGGCGCAGCACATCACCTATAAGGAGCTGTCCGAGAAGGTGAACCGCTTCGCCAACGTGCTTTCGAGCCAGGGCGTGATGCGCGGCGACCGCGTCGTGATCTATCTGCCGATGATCCCGGAAGCGGCTTACGCGATGCTCGCCTGTGCGCGCATCGGCGCGATCCACTCGATCGTCTTCGCGGGCTTCTCGCCCGACGCACTCGCCAACCGTGTCAACGACTCGGGCGCCAAGGTCGTCATCACCGCCGACACCGCCCCGCGCGGTGGCCGTCGCACGCCGCTCAAGGCGAATGCCGACGCGGCGCTGCTGCACTGCTCGGACAAGGTGCGCTGCCTCGTCGTGAAGCATACCGGCGACCAGACCTCGTGGATCGACGGTCGCGATGTCGACGTGAAGGCGATGATGGAGAACGTCTCGCCCGAATGTCCGCCGCGTCCGATGAATGCGGAAGATCCGCTGTTCATCCTTTACACCTCCGGCTCGACCGGCAAGCCGAAGGGCGTGGTGCATACCACCGGCGGCTATCTCGTCTACGCCGCGATGACGATGCAATACACGTTCGACTACCATGATGGCGACGTGTTCTGGTGCACCGCCGATGTGGGCTGGGTCACCGGTCACAGCTACATCGTCTACGGGCCGCTCGCGAATGGCGCGACCACGATCATGTTCGAAGGCGTGCCGACCTATCCGGATGCGGGCCGCTTCTGGGCCGTCTGCGAAAAGCACAAGGTCAACCAGTTCTACACCGCGCCCACGGCGATCCGCTCGCTGATGGGGCAGGGGCCGGAATGGGTCGAGAAATACGATCTGTCCGATCTCAAGGTGCTGGGCTCGGTCGGCGAGCCGATCAACCCCGAAGCCTGGGCCTGGTACGACAAATACGTCGGAAAGGGCAAATGCCCGATCGTCGACACGTTCTGGCAGACCGAGACCGGCGGCCACATGCTGACCCCGCTTCCGGGCGCCACGCCCACGAAGCCCGGCTCGGCGACCCGTCCGTTCTTCGGCGTGAAGCCGGTCGTGCTCGATCCGCAGACCGCGGTGAAGCAGGACGAGACCGAGACCGAAGGCGTGCTCTGCATCTCGGACAGCTGGCCGGGCCAGATGCGCACCATCTGGGGCGACCACGAGCGTTTCCAGGAGACCTATTTCAGCCAGTACAAGGGCTATTACTTCACCGGTGACGGCTGCCGCCGCGACAGCGACGGGTACTACTGGATCACCGGCCGCGTCGATGACGTGATCAACGTCTCGGGTCACCGCATGGGCACGGCGGAAGTCGAATCCGCGCTGGTCGCGCATCAGGCCGTGGCAGAGGCTGCCGTGGTCGGCTACCCGCACGAGCTGAAGGGGCAGGGCATCTACGCCTATGTCACGCTGATGAACGATGTCGAACCCTCCGACGAGCTGCGCAAGGAGCTCGAGAAGTGGGTGCGCACCGAGATCGGTCCGATCGCGAAACCGGACATCATCCAATGGGCGCCGGGCCTACCGAAGACCCGTTCGGGCAAGATCATGCGCCGCATCCTGCGCAAGATCGCCGAGAACGATTTCGGGTCGCTCGGGGACACCTCGACGCTGGCCGATCCGTCGGTCGTCGATGATCTGATCGAAAATCGCGGGAACAAATGATGTCGGACAGCACGACCATGACGCAGACCAAGCCTGCCGTTCTGATCCTTCTCGGCCCTCCGGGCGCGGGCAAGGGCACGCAGGCGCGGATGCTCGAAGAGACCTTCGGCCTCGTGCAGCTCTCGACGGGCGATCTTCTGCGGGCCGCGGTGTCTCAGGGCACCGAGGCCGGTCTCGCCGCGAAAGCGGTGATGGAGGAGGGCGGTCTCGTCTCGGACGAGATCGTTCTGGCGATCCTGCAAGATCGCATGGCTGAACCGGATGTTGCGAAAGGGGTGATCCTCGACGGGTTCCCGCGCACCGCCGGTCAGGCTGCGGCGCTCGACGGTCTTCTGGAGGAGAATGGCCAGTCGGTGACCGCAGCGATCAGCCTGGAGGTCGACGACGAGGCGATGATCGCCCGCGTCGCCGGCCGATACACCTGCGCCAAATGCGGCGAAGGCTATCACGACGAGTTCAAGCAGCCCGAAGTTGCGGGTGTTTGCGACAAATGCGGCGGCACGGAATTCAAACGCCGGGCCGACGACAATGCCGAGACGGCGCGCGCGAGGCTAGAGGCCTACCACGCGCAAACGGCACCGCTGATCGCCCATTACAAGGCGCTCGGTGTTCTCGAGGAGATCAACGCGATGGGCTCCATCGACGAGATCGCCTCGGGCCTTGGGTCGATCGTAAAGCGCGTCTCGGCCTGATTTTTGGGGAGGGGCGGGCCCATGAGGGGCCCGTCTGGAGAGAAACTAAAAGGGAGTTAGTCTCATGGCGGACAAATCCTCGTCCAACGCCTATTGGAAGGCGAATATCCGGACCATCCAGATCTCTCTGGTGATCTGGTTCATCGTGTCCTTCGGCTTCGGTATCGTGCTGCGCCCGATGCTGGCAGGCATCAAAATTGGTGGCACTGATCTCGGCTTCTGGTTCGCCCAGCAAGGCTCGATCCTCGTGTTCCTGGTGCTCATCTTCACCTATGCGTGGCGGATGAACAAACTGGACCGCGAGCACGGCGTCGAAGAATAATCTCAGGGAGGAGAGAGGGACATGGATCAGTTTACCCTCAACCTGCTGGTGGTCGGCGCGACTTTCGTGCTCTACATCGGCATCGCGATCTGGGCCCGTGCGGGTTCCACGTCGGAATTCTACGCCGCCGGTCGCGGCGTTCACCCGGTCGTCAACGGTATGGCTACGGGCGCTGACTGGATGTCGGCCGCGTCGTTCATCTCGATGGCGGGCATCATCGCCTTCGGCGGTTACGACACTTCGGCCTACCTGATGGGCTGGACCGGTGGCTACGTGCTGCTGGCCATGCTGCTTGCGCCCTATCTGCGCAAGTTCGGCAAGTTCACCGTGCCGGAATTCATCGGCGACCGTTTCTACTCGCAAACCGCGCGCACCGTGGCCGTGGTCTGCCTCATCGTTGCGTCGATCACCTACGTTATCGGTCAGATGACCGGCGTGGGCGTTGCGTTCTCGCGCTTCCTCGAAGTGGACAACACCACCGGCCTCTTCATCGGCGCGGCGATCGTGTTCCTCTACGCGGTTCTCGGCGGCATGAAGGGCATCACCTACACGCAGGTTGCGCAATACGTCGTGCTGATCATCGCCTACACCATCCCGGCGATCTTCATCTCGCTGCAGCTGACCGGCAACCCGATCCCGGGTCTGGGTCTGTTCTCGAACGACGTCAACACCGGTGCGCCGATCCTGACCACGCTGAACGGTCTGGTCTCCGATCTGGGCTTCGCGTCCTACACCGGCCAGCATGACACTACGCTGAACATGTTCCTGTTCACCATGACGCTGATGGTCGGCACCGCCGGTCTGCCGCACGTCATCGTGCGCTTCTTCACCGTTCCGAAGGTCGCCGATGCGCGCTCCTCGGCGGGTTGGGCGCTGGTGTTCATCGCGCTCCTCTACCTCACCGCTCCGGCTGTGGGTGCGATGGCGCGTCTGAACCTGATCTCGACCTTCTACCCGAACGGCGTCGGTCAGCCGGCCGTGGAGATGACCGCGATCGAGAACGATCAGAACCTCTCCTGGGTGCGCAACTGGGCCCAGACCGGTCTTCTGACCTTCGACGACAAGAACGGCGACGGCCGCATCGAGTACAATGCGGGCGACACAAACGAACTGAGCGTGAACCGCGACATCATCACGCTTGCCAACCCCGAGATCGCCAACCTGCCGGGTTGGGTGATCGCGCTGGTGGCTGCTGGTGGTCTGGCTGCGGCTCTGTCGACGGCTGCCGGTCTTCTGATGGCAATCTCGTCGGCGGTCTCGCATGACCTGATCAAGTCGCAGATCAACCCGGGCATCTCGGAAAAAGGCGAGCTTCTGGCCGCCCGTATCTCGATGGCCGTGGCGATCGTCATCGCGACCTATCTGGGTCTGAACCCGCCCGGCTTCGCGGCACAGACGGTGGCTCTGGCCTTCGGTCTGGCAGCGTCGTCGATCTTCCCGGCGCTGATGATGGGCATCTTCACTAAGCGCATCAACAACACCGGTGCGGTTGCAGGTATGCTCACGGGTCTCGCGACCACGCTGATCTACATCTTCCTGCACAAGGGCTGGTTCTTCATCCCGGACACCAACACGTTCACGGATGCGAACCCGATGATCCTCTCGATCAAGTCGACCTCCTTCGGGGTTATCGGCGCGGTCCTGAACTTCATCGTGGCCTATGTCGTGTCGAACGCGACCAAGGAGACCCCGGAAGATATCCAGGAGCTCGTCGAGTCGATCCGCGTGCCGAAAGGCGCCGGTGCGGCAGTCGACCACTAAGACAGCGGCGCGGGACGGGGTTCGCCTCGTCCCGACCTCTGAAGCTTCGGCAGGCGCCCCTCGGGGCGCCGCCACCACCCAAAGGAAAAGATCATGGCCGCCGATCTGACCCCGATCCTCGCATTTCTCGAAGGCGTCCACCCTTACGACAATCTGTCGCGCAACGAGCTGGAGCATGTCGCCAGTTCCTTCCGCCGCAGAGAATTGCCCGCGGGCGAGACCGTCTATTCCTACCGCGAGCCGCTCAAGGGCATCTACCTGATCAAGCGCGGAGCGGTCGAAGTCACCGATCAGAACGGGGCGCTGGTCTCGATCCTCGGCGCACGCAACACCTTTGGCGAGCGCGGGCTGATGCGCGACGGTCTGGCCGCGACCACCGCGCGCACGACCGCCGAGACCGTGCTGCTGGAACTGCCGGTCGAAGAGTTCCGCGAGCTGTCGCAAAACGCCCCCGCCTTCGCGCGCTTCTTCAACCGCGTGCGCGGCGGCGAGACCCGCACCAATTCCATCGCCACGATGAAGATCGCCGATCTTCTGGCACAGGAGCCGATGGGCTGCGCGCCCGAGACCACCGTGACCGAGGCTGCGCGGCAGATGCGCGATGCGCATATTTCCTCGCTCGGCGTGACCGATCCCGAGGGCGGGCTCGTTGGCATCGTCACGGTGCGCGACCTGTCGAACAAGGTTCTGGCCGAAGGCCGCGCGCCCGATACGCCCGTGGGCGAGGTGATGACCCCCGATCCGGTGACCTTGACCCCCGAGGGGCTGGGCACGGACCTTCTGCATGTCATGCTGGAAAAGCGCGTCGGCCACCTGCCGATCACCGATCGCGGGCGCTTCGTGGGCATGATCACCCAGACCGATCTGACCCGCTTTCAGGCGGTCAGCTCGGCCGTGCTGATCCGCGATGTGGCGGGCGCCGAGACCGTGCCGGAGATGGCCGCCGTCACCGCGCGCATCCCGCAGCTTCTGGTGCAACTCGTGGGCGGGCATCACGCGCATGAGGTCATCACCCGGCTGATCACCGATATCGCAGATGCGGTTACGCGCCGCCTGCTGAAGATGGCCGAGGAGGCGCTGGGGCCGCCGCCTGTGCCCTATCTGTGGCTCGCCTGCGGCTCGCAGGGGCGGCAGGAGCAGACCGGGGTGTCCGATCAGGACAATTGCCTGATCCTCGACGACGCCGTGACCGAAGCGGATATGGAATATTTCCGCCAGCTCGCGAAGATCGTCTCGGACGGGCTGGACGCCTGCGGCTACGTTTATTGCCCCGGCGACATGATGGCGACGAACCCGCGCTGGTGTCAGCCGGTCCGCGTCTGGCGCGACTATTTCCGCGGCTGGATCGCCAAGCCCAACCCCGAGGCGCAGATGCTCGCCTCGGTGATGTTCGATCTGCGCGCGATCGGCGGCAACGGGGCGGGGCTGTTCCAGCAGTTGCAGGAAGAGACCTTGGCGAAGGCGTCGAAGAACTCGATCTTCGTGGCCCATATGATCGCCAACAGCCTCAAGCATCACCCGCCGCTCGGCCTGATCCGGGGCTTCGCCACGATCCGCTCGGGCGAGCATCGCAACCATATCGACATGAAGCATAATGGCGTGGTCCCGGTGACCGATCTGGCCCGCGTCTATGCGCTTCAGGGGCGCCTGCCCGAAGTGAACACCCGCGCCCGTCTGATCGAGGCCGAACATGCCGGCGTGCTGAGCCATTCCGGCGCGCGCGATCTGGTCGAGGCCTATGATCTGATCGCGTCTATGCGGCTGGAGAACCAGGCGCATCTGGCGCGCTCGGGGCGCAAGCCCGACAATTATCTTGCACCCTCGGACCTGTCCGATTTCGAACGCTCGCATCTGCGCGACGCCTTCGTGGTGGTGCGCACCATGCAATCGGCCGCCGGTCACGGCAAAGGCGCGATGAGCTGAGGAGAGCTTATGACGAACGACTTCATCTCGACCCTTGCTGCGGGCCTGCTGGCCGCCCTCGTGGTCTTCCTGCTCTCGCATCTGAGCAAGAGGTTCCGCGGCGAGAAGCTGCCGAAGTGGACGATGCCCGCAGCCATCGGGGCGGCGCTGATCGGCTATACGGTCTGGAGCGAGTATTCGTGGTTTCCCAATATGCGGTCCGAGATGCCCGATACGGTCGTCGTGCTGCAGCCGATCGACGAGAGCGTGCCGTGGCGGCCCTGGACCTATCTGGTGCCGATGGTCACGCGTTTCATGGCGGTCGATGCGGGCAAGGTGGAGCATCCCGTCGCGGGCAAGCCGGAGCTGGCCGAGACGGATCTGCTGCTGATCGGACGCTGGCAGAATTTGCAGACGGTGCCGACGGTCTATGACTGCAAGACCGACAGCCGCGCCGATCTGGTGAACGGGGCCACGCTGACGAAAGACGGAGAGCTGTCGGGCGGCGGCTGGCTGAAACTCACGCCCGACGACCCGGGGCTGAAAGCGGTATGCGCAGGAGGATGAGACCATGCCGGGGGGGAGGAAACATCGCGTCCTGATCGTGGAGGATGAGGACAATATCGCCATCGCGCTCGACTATCTGATGAGCCGCGAGGGGTTCGACCATGACCGGATCGACACCGGGCGCGGCGCGCTGGAGAAAATCCGCGAGACCCGCCCCGATCTGGTGCTCCTTGACGTGATGCTGCCCGAGGTCTCGGGCTACGAGATCTGCGAAGGCGTGCGCGCCGACAAGGGCCTCGGCGATGTGAAGATCCTGATGATGACCGCGCGCGGCTCCGCGATGGAGCGCCGCAAGGGCCTCGCGCTCGGTGCTGACGGGTTCATCGCCAAACCCTTCGAGCTGCGCGAGTTGCGCGAGGAGGTCCACCGCATTCTCGACGGGGAGACGGCCTGATGGATCTCACCCGGCTTTCCCTGCGCACCCGGGTGTTTCTGTTCTTCGCCGCCTTGGCGCTCGGCAATCTGGTGGCGCTGGTGGCGGGGCTGTGGTTCGGCTTCACCCGGCTTGGCGACCCTGAGCTTCTGAATGCGATGGTGATCGGCGGCGCGGTTGCGGGCTTCGTGATCCTCGGGCTGATCGCGTGGATCTGGTTTCTCTTCGACGAGAACGTGGCCAAGCCGATCGAGCGGCTCTCGGGGATGCTGCGCGCCCGCACCACGGCCGAGATCGAGGGCGATATGGACGCCGATATCGCGCGTTATCTGGGCGATCTGGCGCCTGCCGCCGCCTCGGTTACGCGCCACCTGTCGGAGACCCGCAACGCCCTGACCGAAGCCGTGCAGCGCGAGACCACGCGGCTCGCGCAGGAAAAGGAACGGCTCGAGGCGCTCTTGTCGGATGTGCCGGTGGGCGTGCTGCTTTGCACCGCCGATCATCAGTTGGCCTTCTATAACGGGCAGGCGGTGGAACTCATGGGCTCTGCCCATGCGCCGGGGCTGGATCGGCGCGTCTTCGACTATCTCAACCAGCCGCCGATTGCCCATGCCTATGACCGGCTTCTGGCCACCGAAGACCCGGATGCGGCCTCGGATCTGCTGTGTTCGACGAAGGCGGAGGGCCGGGTGCTCGCCGCCCGGATGCGGCTTTTGTCGGAGGGCGAGGATCACCATCTGAGCGCGCGCCCGGGCTATGTGCTGACGCTGCGCGATGTCTCGGGCGACATGGCCTCTCATGCGCAGCGCGAGCAGTTGATGGACGAGCTGTTCGACCGCATCCGCCGCCCTGCCGCAGCCCTGCAATCGCTGATCGGGGTGCTGACCGCCGATGACGGCCCCGCGCCGGGCCCCGAGCGCGACCGCGTCCGTGAGGCCGCCAATTCCGAGGCCCATCACCTCTCCGCCGCGATCCACGAATTCTTCGAGCGCCACGAGGCGAACCGCGCCGATTGGTGGCCGCTCGCGATGATCCGCGCCTCCGATCTGGGTCAGGCGGTGGCCGCGCGGGTGACCGCCGAGGGCGGGGCGATCCTGCCGGTCACCGCGGGGCTGATGCTACGCTGCGAGGGCTTCGAGATGGTGGCCCTGCTGGCGGGGCTGGTGCGCCGCCTGACCGACCGGCGCGATTTCCGGCTGGAGATCACCGAGGACGGCCCCGGAGCGCTGATCGCGCTGGAATGGGAAGGCGCGCCGGTCCCGATCTCCGAGCTGGAGCGCTGGCTCGATCAGCCGCTCGATGTCGGGCTGGAGGATGTCACCGGGCATCGCGTGCTGACCACCCATGCCGCCGAAATCTGGCCCGAGAAGCTGGGCGACACGCGTGCGCGGCTCTGCATCCCGCTGCGCGAAGCGCGCCATGTCACCAAGCGCCCGAAGCCGGTGCCGCGCGCGGTGGTCTATGATTTCGACCTGCTCTCGCGCGAGCGCGTGGCCGAAATCGCCGACACGCCGCTGACCGATCTGACCTATGTCGTCTTCGACACCGAGACCACGGGCCTGCTGCCCACCGAGGGCGACGAGATCGTGCAGATTGCCGCCGTGCGCATCGTCAACGGTCGGCGGATCGATACCGAGGTCTTCGACACGCTCGTCGATCCCAAGCGCTCGATCCCGCCCGGCTCGACCGAGGTGCATGGCATCTCGAACGCGATGGTCGAAGGCGCGCCGGACATTGCGCAGGTGGGGCGCGATTTCCACCGCTTCGCCGAGGGTGCGGTGCTGATCGCGCATAACGCGCCTTTCGACATGGAATTCCTGCATCGCAAGGAGGTGGCGATCGGCGAACGGTTCGATCACCCGATCCTCGACACGGTGCTGCTGTCGGCGGTGGTGTTCGGGCAATCCGAGAGCCACACGCTCGACGCGCTGACCCATCGCCTCGGCATCACCATCCCCGAGGAAGCGCGCCACACCGCGATCGGCGATACGGTCGCGACGGCGGATGCGTTCCTGAAGATGCTCCCGGCGCTGCAGGCGCGGGGCTTGCGGACCTTCGGCGAATTGGTGGCCGAGCTGCGCAAACACGGGCGGCTGATCAAGGATCTGAACGGGTAGGGGCGCTGCCCCCCCCCCCGTCGCCGTAGGGCGACAAGACTTAAGGAAGAGGGGGCTCTGCCCCCATCTCCTCCGGAGATTCCCCCGGGATATTCGGGCCAAGGCGAAGAGGCTGTTTTGCTTCTCCTTGATTGAAATATCCCGGGGTGAATTCGGCGGAGCCGAAGAGGGGCAGCGCCCCTCAGTCTTAAAGGATTTCGAGAACCGTCTCGGGTGGGCGCCCGATGCGGGCCGCCGTTTCCGTCAGCACGAGCGGGCGTTCGATCAGCTTCGGATTGGCGCTCAGCGCCGAGAGGATTTCATTCTCATCGGCGTCTTTCGTAAGGTCGGTGTCCTTCCAGCGGATCATCGCGGCGGCGGGCTGGCCGAGTTTCATCAGCGCGTCCTGCAGCTCGGCCATGGTCGGCGGCTCTTTCTGGTAGTCGCGCACCTCAGGGGCGATCCCGCGGGTTTCGAGCAGCCTCAAGGTCTCGCGCGATTTCGAGCAGCGCGGATTGTGCCAGATCGTTACAGCCATTTGTCCCTCCCGGTGCCGATTGCCTCGGAAACGCTGGCGAAGCCGTCGCGTTCCAGAAGCCGATCGAGGCCGCGCGCGATGTCGGCGGCGAGCGAGAGGCCCGCGAAGACCATCGCGGTATAGAGCTGCACCGCCGAGGCGCCTGCGCGGATTTTCTCGTAGGCCTGTTCGGCAGAGCCCACGCCGCCCACGCCGATCAGCGGCAGCGCGCCTGCGGTATGCTGCGAAAGCTGCGCCAGAACGCGGGTCGATTTCTCGAACAGAGGCGCGCCGGAGAGGCCGCCCTGATCGGAGGGGTTGGGCGAGGTCAGGCCCTCGCGCGAAAGCGTCGTATTGGTCGCGATGATCCCGTCGATCCCGCTTTCCAGCGCGACCTCGGCGATCTCGGCCAGTTCCTCGGCGCTCAGATCGGGAGCGATTTTCAGAAAGACCGGAATGCGGCGCGCAAGTGTGTCGCGGGTCTCGATCACGCCTGCCAGCAGCGCCGACAGCGCGGCTTTGCCCTGTAGGTCGCGCAGCTTCTCGGTGTTGGGCGAGGAGACGTTGACCGTCGCGAAATCGAGATGCGGTCCGGCATGGGCCAGCACCGTCGCGAAATCTTTCGCGCGGTCGGCGGCATCCTTGTTGGCGCCCAGATTGAGGCCCACCGGAATACCTTGCGGACGCTTTGCCAGCCGCTCGGTGATCGGCTCCATGCCCTGATTGTTGAAGCCGAAGCGATTGATCGCGGCGCGGTCGGCGGGCAGACGCCAGAGGCGGGGCGGCAGGTTGCCTTCCTGCGGGCGGGGCGTCGCGGCACCCACTTCGATGAAGCCGAAACCCGCGCGCATCAGTTGCGGCACGGCCTCTGCGTTCTTGTCGAAGCCAGCCGCAAGGCCAACTGGGTTCAGAAGCGACATCCCCGCCAGATCGGTCTTCAGCCGCGGCGAGCTGATCGGGCCGGGCAGGGGCGCGAGCCCCATCCGCAATGCGCGCAGCGACAGGCCATGCGCCTTTTCCGGGTCGATCTTGTGAAAAACCGCGAGGCCCGCGCGCTCGATCAGGGTGGTCACGACATTTCCTTCGGGAAGATATGGCCCGCAGCCCCCAGGGGCAGGGCGTGGTCCCAGACGACTTCGCTGAGATGCAGCGGGCGGTAGAGATGCGGGAAGAGCTGATCGCGGCGCGAGGGTTCCCATTTCAGATCGGCACCCATCGCGGAGGAGTCGAAGGCGACAAGCACCAGATCGGATTCGCCGGCGAAATGTTTCGCAGCCGTTTCGACGACCTGATCGGCGGTGGAGAAATGGATGTAGCCGTCCGCGAGGTCGACCGGCGCGCCGAGCGTGTGCCCGGCTTCGCGAAATGCATCCCATTCGGGGCGGCGGAGGATTTTGTAAATCAACATGGCTTTCCCTTGCCCGAAAAAGCGCCGTACGGTCAAGCGTGGGGCTTGTGCCGCGCGCGTGGCGGCATAGCTTTGTGCCATGTGCGGACGTATGGCCAACACTCTTCCCGTCGATGCGATGGCGCGTCTGTTCAAGGCGGTGCCGGGCAATGACGTGCCGGGTGGCGAGCGGTTCAACATCTGCCCGACCCAGAGCCTGCCGGTCTGCATCTCCGGCGAGGGGCAGCGGCAGTTGCGGGCGATGCGCTGGGGCTTCATCCCGCATTGGTACAAGACGCCGACGGATGGGCCTTTGCTGATCAACGCGCGGTCCGAGACAGTGGCGGAGAAACCTGCCTTCCGAGAAGCGATCCGGTCGCGGCGCTGCCTGATCCCGGCGGACGGGTTTTATGAATGGCATCGCGAGGGCGAGGCGAAGCTGCCTTTCTATGTCTCGCGCAAGGACGGCGCGCCGATGGTATTCGGCGGGCTCTGGCAGGACTGGGAGAAGGGCGGCGAGTTGTTGACCACCTGCGCCATCGTGACCTTGCCAGCGGGGCCGACGCTCGCCCCGATCCATCACCGCGAGCCGCTGGTTCTCGAGCAAGCCGATTGGGCGAAATGGCTGGGCGAGGAAGGCCATGGCGCGGCGACCCTGATGCAGCTGAGGCCCGAGGGCATCCTGCAGGCGTGGCGCGTGGGCCAAGAGGTCAATTCGAACCGCGCCTCCGGGCCGGGTTTGCGCGAACCTCTTGCCGATCCCGCTTGAATGGTGCGGCGTGGACCGCTAAGGAGAGGCCAGAGCGCGGGTGTAGCTCAATGGTAGAGCCGCAGCCTTCCAAGCTGAAGACGTGGGTTCGATTCCCATCACCCGCTCCATCTCCCCCGGATCACTGTGATAGGCGTCTTTGAGACAGAAAAAACCGCCCGAGGGACGATCGGGCGGCTTCAGACGTTCGGGATCTGTGGATGGCGCAGGACTGCGCTCATTTGGTCAGGATCAGCTTGCCTGCCTTGGTGATGCGCAGCGTATAGACCTGACCGTCCAGCACGATATGGGCGAGGTTGCCCTTGCCGGTCAGCACCTCTGCGTCATGGACGGGCAGGGCGTTGGCGAAGCTTTCATTGATGCTCATCTGCGGCCTCCCTCGATCCGGTCGAGCGTCGCTTCGAGCGCGCTCTGGCCCGGGGGGAAGCCACTGCACAGCGCCTCGACGATGTCGCGCAGGCTCAGCGGCGGATCGATATCAACATGCGTGTCGGCCCGGTATCGGGGGCCGGGGGAAGAGGGGCGTTTCATCTCCGGTCTCCATCTCGCGAAAACGGCTCGTCGGGGATCGACTGGCTGATGGAAATAACCTGAGTGAAATGATCGGAATTGTAAAGGCGATTCTTTTACTAAGGAATTGCACAGATGATCGTGCGCCTGCGCAGACATAGTTCGGGAACCGAAGGGGCTCGGTTGGCGGGGCGGATCAGAACCACTGGCCGGGTTCGATGAGGCCCAGATCCATGAGCTGCTGGCTCGACCAGTTGAAGCGTTCGGAATTGACCCAGGTGAAGCTGTGCACATCGTAGGTCGACCCGGGATTGAACTTCAGCGCTTTCGCGACCCGGAACGAGGCGGTGGCACAGGTCAGGTTATGGTGCCACGGGCAGGAATAGGTGTTGTATTCCTCGTCGTTGAACGTGTGATCGGGGCGCAGTTTCAGGCCGGATTTGGCGCGAAACAGGGCGATCCGGTCGATCTTGCGGCGCTGGGCGGGGACATGCTCCTCGAAGCGCCAGCGCAGCCCGCCGAAGAAATCCAGCTGCCGCTCTTTCGGGTGGTCGTGGTTCTCGGGATCGAGCCGGGCGAGCGCGTAATAGCCCGCCTTGTCGAACATCGCGTTCTCGGTATCGACGCCGTTCGGATGCGCCTCCAGATCGCCGGTATAGAGGTCGATCACATAGCTCAGCATCGAGGCGCGGCGTTCTTCGGTGTGAAAGCTCAGAACCTCGCCGATCGAGCGGCTCTCGCAGAAGGGAAAGAACAGGTATTCCGCGTTGAAGCAGTAATAGAGCCAGGTGCCCGGGGGGACTGCGGCGACGATCGGGTTGATTGCGAGGGGCGCTGCGTCGCGGCGGTTCAGCTCGAAATCGATGCGGTAGATTTTCGTCGGGCTGTCGGCGGCCAGGTCGTCCGGCAGGTCCATCGCGGCATGCCCCAGAACCAGCAGCACCGGAAACCCGAGGTCGATATGGTGGCGGATCGTGCTCTCCAGCTCGACCCCGTCCTCGGCTAGGATCACGCCGACCGGGCCTTTGGACAGAGCCGCGCTCTGGCGGGTGAGAAAATCGATCAGCGAGGAATATTTCATGCCCGATGCAGCCCTTTCGCGGGGTCTTCGGGCGCAGGATCGGGGAAGGCCCGCATGAAATCAAGCCTTTACGGCCCGCCCCAAGCGCGACCTTGCGGGAAAGGGTGATTTGGCTGTATCAGGCCCGCTGGAAAGACGCGCGAGGATTGGCATGAGCGACGCTCCGAAAAAGCTGCATATCAAAACCTATGGCTGTCAGATGAATGTCTATGACAGTGAGCGCATGGCCGAGGCCATGGGCGCCAAGGGCTATGAGCTGACCGACGATGTGGGCGCAGCGGATATGGTGCTGCTCAACACCTGCCATATCCGCGAGAAGGCGGCCGAGAAGGTCTATTCCGATCTGGGGCGCCTGCGTCCGTTCAAGGAGGCCAAGCCCGACCTGAAGATCGGCGTCGCGGGCTGTGTCGCGCAGGCCGAGGGCGACGAGATCCTGCGGCGCTCGGATCTGGTGGATCTGGTCGTGGGCTCGCAAAGCTATCACAAGCTGCCCGAACTGGTCGCGCGGACCGATAATGGCGCGCGCCCTGTCGAGACCGAGTTCCCGCTGGAAGACAAGTTCGACCATCTGCCCGCGCGGCCCGTGCAGACGCGCCCGACGGCGTTCCTGACGGTGCAGGAGGGCTGCGACAAGTTCTGCGCCTTCTGCGTGGTGCCGTACACGCGCGGGGCCGAGATTTCGCGCCCGGCCGACAAGATTTTGCGCGAGGCGCAAGCGCTGGTGGAGAAGGGCGTGCGCGAGATCACGCTGCTGGGTCAGAACGTCAACGCCTATCACGGCGAGGGTGAGGGCGGTGACTGGTCGCTCGCGCGGCTTGCCCGGTCGCTTGCCAAGATCGATGGGCTGGAGCGTATCCGCTACACCACCTCGCACCCGAATGACATGGAAGACGATCTGATCGCGGCCCATGGCGACGAGCCGAAGCTGATGCCCTATCTGCATCTGCCGGTGCAATCAGGCTCGGACAAGATCCTCAAGGCGATGAACCGCAAACATACGGCGGAGAGCTATCTCCGCCTGATCGAGCGCATCCGCGCCGCGCGCCCCGACATCGTGATCTCGGGCGATTTCATCGTGGGCTTCCCCGGCGAGACCGATCAGGATTTCGAGGACACGATGGCGCTGATCCGCGAGGTCAATTACGGCATGGCCTATTCGTTCAAATACTCGCCGCGCCCGGGCACGCCCGCGGCTGGCGCGAAAGGCGCGGTGCCGGCAGATGTCGCAGATGCGCGGCTGCAAGAGCTTCAGGCGCTTCTGACCTCGCAACAGCGGGCCTGTCAGGAAAGCATGATCGGGCGCGAAGTGAACGTGCTTTTTGAGAAGCCCGGGCGGCTGGACGGCCAGTGGGTCGGCAAATCCGATTACCTGCAGGCGGTCCATGTCTCGGGCGAGGGGCTTGGCCCCGGCGTTCTGGCGAAGGTGCGGATCACCGGCACGGCGCCGAATTCGCTGGCGGGCGAGTTGATCTGAGCTCTCGCCGCGTTGACGCCTCAAATGAAAAGGGCCGCGTGATCCGCGGCCCTTTTTGATTTGGTAACCCTGACCGATCAGTTCGGGCCGGGCGGGTCGTTCGCGATCGCTTTCAGAAGCTCTCTACGCAGACCTTCCGGGTTGCCCACGAGGCTCTCGTTCTTGCAGATCTGAGTCGCGAGGCCGTTCGCATCGCCGTAATCGTAGCCGAAAGCCACCAGATCATCGACGAAGCTGCCCTGCGGGTGATCCCAGATCGTCTCGCGCCACGGGCCACGGAAGCAGTCGATATGAATCTGTTGCTTGCGGGTCGGTCCGCAGACGGTCTGGTTGTTAACGTGATCGCGCCCGACCGGGCCGGTGTAGCAGCTCGTACCGGCCTGTGCGGCGCCAGCGAACGCCATACCGGTGAGCAACGCGGCGGCGGTGATTGCAATGGTCTTCATCTCTCGAGACTCTCCTGATCGGGCAGCGGAATAACATGCGGCGCTCAAGATCCCTCCGACCCGAGCGCCGTCAGGGTGCAGTTTGCCCTGAATAAACCTAAATTGGCGAGAGATTGTCGATATTTGCCGGGTTTGTGAGAACAATAGCCGAAAAAGACAGCGGGTGTTCCGATTGTTGCGACAGTGTTCGCGCTAGGGTTGTGGGGTCTTTGGCTTTTGCAGCCTGTTTCTGAGCCGCGGAGGTCCTTTCTCACAGCCAGCGATTCGGGAGTCATGACGCGGCGCGGCGAAGCGGTGGCATCCTCGGTCAGCGTATCGCCGCGCATCCCCTTGCGAAACCGGATTCGCCTAATAAATAGGCAATGCCGCCAAGCGGAACCGCGCCTGCGTTTTTTGGTTTCAGTTTGATGAAATTTGCTGCCGCGCCTAGGAGGGCGGGAAACCAGTGCTTGCGTGAATCCCCCGAGGCAGGCACCATATCTTTACCAAACCAGCTAAGGAGACTCTGTATTTGGGCTTCAGCGCGATCACACCCCCGCCTCGCTCTCAGGATGCTCACGAGACGCTTCTTGAGTTCCCCAACAACCGGCTGCTGATCGATCTTTGCGGTGAATTCGACCGCAATCTGGCCCAGATAGAGCACAAGCTTCAGGTTCATATCCTGCGGCGCGGCAACCAACTGGCCGTGGTGGGCGAGCCCGAAGCGCAATCGCAAGCCGCCGCCGTGCTGCATCAGCTGTATCAACGCCTTGAACAGAACAAGCCGATCGACGCCGAAGAGGTGGATGCGGCGCTGCGCATGGCCGACCTGGGCGGCACCGGGACTACGGTCGACGAGCAGCTCGAAATGTTCGAGGCGGGCAAGTTCGAGATCCGCACCCGCAAGAAGCAGGTCGAGCCGCGTACCGAGGCGCAGAAGGCCTATGTGAAGCATCTCTTCGAGCACGAGCTGGCCTTCGGGATCGGGCCTGCGGGCACCGGCAAGACCTATCTCGCGGTGGCTGTGGGTGTGACCATGCTGATCGGTGGTCATGTGGACAAGATCATCCTGTCGCGTCCGGCCGTCGAGGCGGGCGAGCGTCTGGGCTTCCTGCCCGGCGACATGAAAGACAAAGTCGATCCCTACATGCAGCCGCTCTATGACGCGCTGAACGACTTCCTGCCGGCCAAGCAGCTCGCAAAACTGCTGGAGGAGAAGCGGATCGAGATCGCGCCGCTCGCCTTCATGCGCGGCCGCACGCTGTCGAACGCCTTCGTGGTGCTCGATGAGGCGCAGAACGCCTCGACCATGCAGATGAAGATGTTCCTGACCCGTCTGGGCCAAGGCTCGCGGATGGTGATCACCGGCGACCGCTCTCAGGTGGACCTGCCGCGCGGGATGCCCTCGGGCCTTCAGGATGCAGAGCGCATCCTCGGCCATGTCGAGGGGATCAGCTTCAACTACTTCACCGCGAAAGACGTGGTGCGTCACCCGATGGTCGCGAAGATCATCGACGCCTATGACAAGGCGGAAGGCGAGTAAGGCCGCGAGGCTTTCGACGGAGTTTCAATCTGCCCGCGCCTCGGCGCGGGCATTTTGGTTTGCCGGTGGGAGCACGGAAGGGACGCGCCCGAGCCTTGGGTGGGCGCTTCGATCCGCTCGTGGTTTAGCGGTTTATCCTCGCAAGCCCGTAAGTCATCTGTGCCCGCGACGACATCGCCAATGCGCCCTCCCGGGGGAGGGGCGGGCGCGGCCCGGGGCTGGTCGCCCCGTGCTAAGAGGGCGGCTTTAACAAAAAACGCCCGGCCATTCGGACCGGGCGTTTTCAAATTCCATCGCGAAGAGCTCAGCTCTCGGACTTGCCTTCGAGCGCCTCGATGCGGGCCTTCAGCGCTTCGTTTTCCTCGCGCGCTTTCTGTGCCATCGCACGCACCGCGTCGAACTCCTCGCGGGTCACGAGGTCGCGGTCGGCCAGCCAGCGGTCCATCCAGCTTTTCATCGCCGTCTCGGCCTCGTCCTTCGCGCCTTGGGCCACGCCCATCGCGTTGGTCATCAGCTTGGACATTTCGTCGAACATCTTGTTGGGCGGCTGCATCGGCATCCCCTTGCGGTCAATTTTTGCTTCCCTGTCTATATGGGCCGCGGCGGTCCCGCTGGCAAGGTTGACTTCCCGGCCCGCGCAGGGCTTTCTCGCGGCGATTTCTGACAGGAGACCGCCTTGCTGCCTCTCGCCATTCCCTTCCCCGATTTCGATCCGGTCGCCATCACGATCCCCGGTCTCGGCCTGCCGATCCGCTGGTATGCGCTGGCCTATATCGCGGGGCTGATCGCGGGCTGGCAGATCATCGTGGCGCTTATGAAGCGCGATACGCTCTGGCCGGACAATCGCTCGCCGATGGAGCACGGCAAGGTCGAGGACCTGCTGACGGCGGTGATCATCGGCGTGGTGCTGGGCGGGCGGCTTGGCTTCATCCTGTTCTATGAACCGGCTTGGTATCTGGCGCATCCGCTCGAAATCGTGAAGGTCTGGCAGGGCGGCATGTCCTTCCACGGGGGCTTTCTGGGCACGCTGCTCGCGGGCTGGTGGTTCGCGCGCCGCCATGACGTGCCCAAGCTGCAACTGGCCGATGCGATGGCGCTGGTCGCGCCGATCGGGCTGTTCCTCGGGCGGATCGCGAATTTCATCAAGCCGGAGCTTTGGGGGCGGCCCACGGATGTGCCGTGGGGCGTGATCTTCCCCGGTGAGCTGGCGCAGACCTGCCTCGGGATCGCGGGGCAGGTGGATGGCACCTGCGCGCGCCATCCCTCGCAGCTCTACGAGGCGGGGCTGGAGGGGCTGCTGCTGGGCCTGATCCTCTGGAGCATGGTGTGGTTCGGTCGCTCGCTGAAGCGCCCGGGCCTGAGCCTCGGCGTGTTCCTGATGGGCTATGGCGCCGCGCGCGCATTCGTCGAGCTGTTCCGGCAGGGTGATCCGCAATTCGTGACCCTCGGCAATCCCTATGGCCACGTGATCCGCTTCACCGATGGCTGGGGTCTGACGATGGGGCAGGTGCTGTCGCTGCCGATGATCGCGGTGGGGCTGTATTTCGTGATCCGCGCGTTGCGCGCGCCGAAAGCCTCGTGACCCCGCTCGGCGACATCCTTGCCGCGCAGATCGCGGCAGAAGGGCCGATGCGGCTCGACCGCTATATGAGCGCCTGCCTGCTGCATCCCGAGCATGGCTATTACGCCACCCGTGATCCGTTCGGGCGGGCTGGCGATTTCATCACCGCGCCGGAGATTTCCCAGATGTTCGGCGAGATGCTGGGCCTGTGTCTGGCGCAGGCGTGGCTCGATCAGGGTCGGCCCGCGCCCTTCGTGCTGGCCGAGGCCGGGCCGGGGCGTGGCACGCTGATGGCCGATATGCTGCGCGCGATGAAGGCGGTGCCGGGGATGATGGAGGCCGCACAGGTCCATCTGATTGAGGCCTCGCCCACCTTGCGCGAGATCCAGCGCGAGGCGCTCGCGCCGCATCACGTCACGTGGCACGAGACGATCGACGGCCTGCCCGAGAGGCCGATTTTTTTCGTTGCGAACGAGTTTCTCGACGCGTTGCCGATCCGGCAGTTCCAGCGGGACGGCGACGGCTGGGCCGAGCGGCAGGTGGGGCTGTCCGACGACGGCAATCTGACGCCCGGCCTTGCGCCGCCGTCGCGCCTCGAGGCGCTGGAAGGGCGCATCGCCGACACCGTGCCGGGCGATGTGGTCGAAACCTGTGCGGCTGCTGTGAACTTCACCGAGACGCTGGCGCGCCGGATCGCGCGCCAAGGCGGCGCGGCGCTGCTGATCGACTATGGCAACTGGCATTCCAAGGGCGACACGTTTCAGGCACTCAGGGCGCATGAGCCCGTCGATCCTTTCGCACAGCCCGGCGAGGCGGACCTGACCGCCCATGTCGATTTCGAGCCTCTGGCGCAGGCCGCGCAAGACGCGGGGGCCGTCGTCTCGGGCATGACCGCGCAGGGCGTTCTGCTGGAGCGGCTCGGCATCACGGCACGGGCGCAGCGCCTCGCGCAGGCGTTATCGGGGGCCGCGCGCGAGACCCATATCGCCGCGCATCGCCGCTTGACCCACCCCGAGGAAATGGGTCACCTGTTCCAAGCTCTGGCCCTCGTCGCACCGAACGCGCCGCTGCCGCCGGGGTTCGATCCGAAGACCGTCTGAGCTATTGAGGAACGCGATGTCGACGATGCTCGAAATTCTGACCTCACCCGCCTTGGGAACCGTGAAGCACGGGTTCTTCACACGCAAAGGCGGCGCGTCCTCGGGTATTTTCGCGGGGCTCAATTGCGGTCCCGGCTCGTCGGATCAAAGCGAGGCGGTGCGCACCAATCGCGCCCGTGCGGCCGATGCGATGGGCGTGGAGCTGAACGCGCTGCAAGGCGTCAATCAGGTGCATTCGCCCGATGTCGCGGTGATCGAGGAGATCACCGATCCGCCGCCGCGCGCCGATGCGGCCGTGACCAAGGTGCCGGGCATCGCGATCTCGATCCTGACCGCCGACTGCCAGCCGGTGCTGTTCTCCGACCCGAAAGCGGGCGTGATCGGCGCGGCTCATGCGGGCTGGCGCGGCGCGATGGAGGGTGTGCTGGAGAACACGCTCGACGCGATGGAGCGCTTGGGTGCGCATCGCGAGAACATCACCGCGGTGATCGGGCCGTGCATCTCGGTCCATTCCTACGAGGTCGGCGAAGACTTCATGGAGCAGTTCCTGATGGAGGACATGGACTACAGCCGGTTCTTCTCGCCCGGCCCCTCGGGCAAGCCGCATTTCGATCTGCCGAGCTTCTCGCTGCACCGGCTGCGCGAGGCGGGTGTCGGCGAGGCGGAATGGATGCGCCGCTGCACCTATCAGGAGCCCGAGCGCTTCTATTCCTATCGCCGCACGACCCATGCGGGCGAGGCCGATTACGGGCGTCTGCTCTCGGCGATCCGGCTCTGATCCGGACGCGCGGGCAGCGCGCTACGCTGGGCTGGCGGAGTCGCTGAAACAATCGACCTTGCCGCATTCCTTCGTTTCCTTGCGCGAAAAAATCCAACTCCCGCCCCATGCTGGCCCCATTGCGCGGGCAGAACAGTCCCGAACCGGATCGAAAACGATCTCGAGACGAGGGGACAAAGATATGAACAAATCTCAACCGACCCGCCGCTGGATGAAAGCTGCCGTGGCCTCCGCTCGCGACTGCGACACGCGGATGCCCTGGGCACGCAAGGCGCGCCCTTCGCAGGCCGGCCGCCCTGTGGCGTCTGCAACGCGCCGGGTCAGCGCCGCACAGTGACCTCCCTTCTCGCGCGGCGATCGTAATTGGTCATGCTGATCGCAATGCGAGACCTGGCCGGGCGCTGCCACGCCCGGCCATTTTCATCACCCGTCTCCAGTGTCTCTGGGGGCGGGTGATTCGTTTCGAATGTGGTGAGACTGTGGCCGTTTGTGCGCGGTGGAGAAACGTGCCGTAAGGGCAGGGGCTGACTGCTTGGCGATCGCGAGACAATCGCGTCAATAATTTGACGGCCTCGCACGTTTTAGCCATGTTGTGAGCGTCTCTCTGCAACCGGTGGGGGCCGATGCAGCCGTGAGAAGACCGAAAGGCCTATCGCATGAATCTACCCCACCGGACGGCAGCTGCCGCGCTACGTCCCACCGAAACCGAACCGCCTCTGCCGCGCCCTTTGCGTGCGAGTCCGAATGCGCCGAAACGCGCCCTGCGCGCCTCTGCGATGACCCGCCGCTATGCCGCGTGGTGGCTGGAGGCGAACGGCTTCATCGAAGAAACATCCCGCGTCGCCCCGGCGATTCCGCTGTTCGAGGAAGCGTTCTCCGCCTTGGCGCGCGGTGCCGTGATCGCGACCGAGGAAGGCCCGGTCTCGGTTGAGGATCTGGTGCCCGGGATGCGGGTTCTGACCGCCGACGAGCGCGTCGAGACCGTCACCTGGAAAGGCTCGATGACGATGTTCCCGGCGGCGAAGGACGTGGCCGCGCGGATGATCCGCGTGACTGCCGAAGCCTTCGGACACGGCCGCCCGTCGCAGGATCTGGTGCTGGGTCCGCATGCGCGGATCTGCCTGCGCGATGCCCGGCTGCGCGGGCGTCTGGGCATCGAGGCGGCCTATGCGCCGATCGCGGCCTTCGTCGATGGGGTGAGTGTCATCGAGGTCACGCCGATCTCGCCGGTCTCCGCCTATCATCTGGTGCTCGAGCAGCACGGCTCACTCAAGGTCGGCGGCATGGAGGTCGAGAGCTTCCATCCCGGCGAAGGGTTCGAGCGGATGATCGACCCGCGGATGGCCGAGCTTTTCCTCGCGCTGTTTCCGCAGATGGACAAACTGCGCGAGTTCGGCCCGCTCGCCGCGCCGCGACTGACCCGGTTCGAGGTCGAAGAAATGCTAATCTGATCGGGGCCTTCAGGGGTAAAGGTTCCGGTTGGAGTTGACAGTGCTTGTGGGGAGCCGGTCACGGAAACGCCGCGCGTTGAGAACCTCGCGCGGCGTTTTTTCGTTTTCAGAACGGGGCGGGAGGATTACTCCTCCATCGCCTCCAACTCGTCGATGAAACCTTCGATCATCGACAGGCCCTTGTCCCAGAAGGCCGGGTCGGACGCGTCGAGGCCGAAGGGCGCGAGCAGCTCCTTGTGGTGCATCGAGCCACCCGCTTCCAGCATCGCGAAATACTTGTCCTGGAAGCCCTCGGGCGCGGCCTCGTAGGCGGCGTAGAGCGCGTTCACCAGACCGTCGCCGAAGGCGTAGGCATAGACGTAGAAGGGCGAGTGGACGAAGTGCGGGATGTAGGACCAGAAGGTCTCATAGCCGTCCATGAACTCGAATGCCGGGCCGAGGCTTTCGCCCTGCACCGACATCCACAGCGCGTTGATATCCTCGGGCGTCAGCTCCCCTTCGGCGCGGGCTGCATGCAGCTTGCACTCGAAATCGTAGAAGGCGATCTGACGGACGACCGTGTTGATCATGTCCTCGACCTTGCCGGCCAGAAGCGTCTTGCGCTCTTCCTTGGTTTTCGCGGCAGCCAGCAGCTTGCGGAAGGTCAGCATCTCGCCGAAGACCGAGGCCGTTTCGGCCAGCGTCAGCGGCGTGTTGGCCAGCATCTCGCCCTGTTTCGCGGCCAGCACCTGGTGGACGCCGTGGCCTAGCTCATGCGCCAGCGTCATCACGTCGCGCGGTTTGCCGAGGTAGTTCAGCATCACGTAGGGGTGGACGGTGGTCACGGTCGGATGCGCGAAGGCGCCCGGTGCCTTGCCCGGCTTCACGCCCGCATCGATCCAGCCTTTGTCGAAGAAGGGCTGTGCGATGTCGGCCATGCGCGGATCGAAGCCGGAATAGGCGTCGAGCACGGTGTCCTTCGCCTCGTCCCACATGATGTCGCGCGGGGCCTCGGTGGGGAGCGGCGCGTTGCGGTCCCAGATCTGCAGCGTGTCGAGGCCGAGCCATTTTGCCTTCAGCTTGTAGTAGCGATGCGACAGGCGCGGGTAGGCTGCGACCACGGCGTCGCGCAGCGCCTGCACGACTTCCGGCTCCACGTCGTTCGACAGGTGGCGACCGGTCTGCGGCGTCGGCATCTTGCGCCAGCGATCCTCGATTTCCTTTTCCTTCGCCAGCGTATTGTGGATGCGCGAGAAGGTGCGGATGTTCTCGCCGAACACATTCGCCAGCTCTTTCGCCGCCGCTTCGCGCTTTTCGCGATTGTGGTCGGAGAGAAGGGTGGTGGTGGCCTCGAGGCTCAGCTTTTCGCCCTGCACCTCGAATTCCAGCGCGGCGGTGGTCTCGTCGAAGAGACGGTTCCACGCGGCGGCGCCGACGACCGACTGGTCGTGCAGGAATTTCTCCAGCTCGTCGGAGAGCTGATAGGGCTTCATCGCGCGCATCCGGTCGAACACCGGCTTGTAGCGGGCGACCTTCGAATCGGCGAAGACGCCCTCGTAGGTCTCGTCCGGGATGCGGTTGAATTCGAGGCTGAAGAAGACGAGCGGCGTGGTGTAGGTGGTGATCTTGTCCTGCGCGTCGGACAGCAGCTTCACCCGCGCCGGGTCGGTCGTGTTCTGGTAATAGCGCAGGCCCGTATAGGACATCACGCGGCCCGCTTTCTCGTCGATTTCCTCGTAGCGCTTGATGCAGTTGGCCATGCCCGCGGCATCAAGATCGGCCAGTTTGCCTTCATAATCGGCGGCGAACTCGGCGCAGGCTTTTTCCAGCCATGCCATGTCCTTGGTCAGTTCCGGCGCGTCGGGAGCGGGGTAGAGATCGCTCAGATCCCATTCGGGCAGATCGCCGAACGCCCCTGCATTTGAATTCGCATCGAAAACGGGGCGGCGGGGTGTGAGCGTCATGAGGTTCCTCGTGTCTGATCGGTTGCTTTCCAGATAGGGGCAGGGGCGCCGCCCTGACAAGGGCGCGGGGTCGCTCGGCGCCGCACAATTTTTCAGCAGATGCTATGAAATGAACTTTTCCCTGACGCGGCGCGTTGCATAACATTGGCCATCGCCTTTTACTCGCGAGGTACAGGGCCTAGACATAAATAAAAGACTAGGGGGACTTAACCGGCGCGATGACAGAGTATTTCAACGAGATGTTCGACGGCGGCCAAGTGCGTCAGCCCTATAGTGGACTCGACGGCTGGATGCGCGAAATGCCGTCCGAGTTGCGCGCGATGAAGCAAGCCGAGGCGGAGGCGCTGTTTCGCAGGATCGGCATCACTTTCGCCGTCTATGGCGAGGGCGGCGATCCGGACCGTCTGATTCCCTTCGACATGTTCCCGCGCGTCTTCACCCAACCCGAATGGCGCAAGCTGGAGCGTGGCATCAAGCAGCGCGCCCGGGCGCTCAACGCCTTTCTCCTCGACGTCTACGGGCGCGGCGAGATCGTGCGGGCGGGGCGAATCCCCGCGCGGCTGGTCTATCAGAACGACGCTTACGAACGCGCGGTGTCGGGCTTCATCCCTCCGCGTGGCATCTACAGCCATATCGTTGGGGTCGATCTCGTGCGCACCGGACCCGATCAGTTCTACGTGCTCGAAGATAACTGCCGCACCCCGTCGGGCGTCTCCTACATGCTGGAGAATCGCGAGATCATGATGCGGATGTTCCCGCAGCTGTTCCGCGAGAACCGGATCGAGCCGGTGGATGGCTATTCGGATGCGTTGCGCCGCACCTTGGCCTCGGTCGCGCCGACGAAATGCGAGGGCGAGCCGACGGTCGCGATCCTCACGCCGGGCCATTTCAACTCGGCCTATTACGAGCATTCCTTCCTCGCCGACCTGATGGGCGTCGAGCTGGTGGAAGGGCCGGACCTGTTCTGCGAGGGCGGCTTCTGCTGGATGCGCACGACGGAAGGCCCGAAGAAGCTCGACGTGATCTATCGCCGGATCGACGACGCATTCCTCGACCCGCTCTGCTTCCGCCCGGATTCGATGCTGGGCATTCCGGGGCTGATGGATGTCTACCGCTCGGGCGGCGTTTCGATCTGCTCGGCGCCCGGGGCCGGCGTGGCCGACGACAAGGCGATCTACACCTTCGTGCCGGAAATGGTGCGCTTCTATCTGGGCGAAGAGCCGCTTCTGGAAAACGTGCCGACCTGGCAATGCGCCAAGAAGGACGACTGCAAATACGTTCTCGAAAACCTCTCCGAATTGGTGGTGAAGGAAGTTCACGGCTCGGGCGGTTACGGGATGCTCGTCGGTCCGAAATCGACCAAGGAGCAGATCGAGAGTTTCCGCCACAAGATCGAGGACAATCCCGAGAACTACATCGCCCAGCCGACGCTGGCGCTGTCGACCACGCCGACTTTCGTGGAAGAGGGTGTAGCCCCGCGCCATGTCGATCTGCGGCCCTATTGCCTCGTCGGCGAGAAGGTCGAGCTGGTCCCCGGCGGGCTGACCCGCGTCGCGCTGACCGAAGGGTCGCTCGTCGTGAACTCCTCGCAGGGCGGGGGCGTGAAAGACACCTGGGTTTTGGCGGAGTGATCGGATGCTGAGTAGAACCGCTGAAAACCTGTTCTGGGTCGCGCGCTACATGGAGCGCGCGGAGACGATGGCACGGCTTCTGGAGGTCGGCGCGCGGATCGCGCTGACGCCCTCGACCGGGCATGGCTACCGCTCGGAATGGGAGAGCCTCCTGCAAGCCTCGGGCACCGCCGACGGTTTTTCCGAGAAATACGGCGACCCGGTGCAGCGCAATATAGAGAGCTACCTGTTCTTCGACCGCGACAACCCGTCCTCGGTGGTGTCCTGCATCGAGCGGGCACGGGAAAACGCCCGCATCGTGCGCACGGCGATCACCGGTCAGGTCTGGGACACGCTCAACACCGCGTTTCAGGAAATCCGCCAGATCGAGCGTCAGCCGCGCTCTGAATGGGAGATTACCGAGCTGTGCGAATGGGTGGCCCGACAATCGGCGCTGCTGCGCGGGGCGATGGACGGCACGATGCTGCGCAATGACGGGTTCTTCTTCATGAACCTCGGCTATGCGCTGGAGCGGGCGGACAACACTGCGCGTCTGATCGACGTGAAGTACTTCGTGCTGCTGCCCTCGGTGGAGATGGTGGGCTCCGGCCTCGACAACTACCAATGGCAGGTGCTGCTGCGCGCGCTGCAATCCTACCGGGCCTTCCACTGGGCCTATGGCGGCGAGCTGACGGCGTCGAAGATCATGCATTTCCTGATCCTCAACCCGGCCAGTCCGCGCTCGCTGATTTCGGCCACGCGCAAGGCGATGCACCATCTCGACAATCTCGAAAGCTTCTACGAGGTCGAGCCGGGCACCGGCCTGCCGCAGATGCGCGCCAAGGCGATCATGACCGAGCTGAACCAGACGCAGGTCGCCGAAATTATCGACGAAGGCCTGCATGAGTTCCTCACCCGCTTCATCGGCGAGGTCGGGCAGCTTACCGCGCTCGTTCAGCAAACCTACTTGTCGGGAGATGCGCGATGATCCTCACCGTCAACCATGTCACCACTTATGATTACGACGCGCCGATGGGCGCTGCGGTGCAATCTTTGCGCATGTTCCCCTCGCGCTTCGAGGGCCAGCGTGTGAT
Source organism: Thioclava sp. PTB-PU3-1 (assembly GCF_055666785.1). Classification (NCBI taxonomy): domain Bacteria; kingdom Pseudomonadati; phylum Pseudomonadota; class Alphaproteobacteria; order Rhodobacterales; family Paracoccaceae; genus Thioclava; species Thioclava sp. PTB-PU3-1. The sequence continues at coordinate 250,013 of NZ_JBVNVL010000002.1, forward strand.
CGAATGGGACGTCTCGGTCGAAGGCGGTCTCCGGGGTGGATCGTTCCGCGACGGCGCGGGCGACCGGGTCGAGGGCTGGTCGATCCGTCCGCCGGTCGACGAGGTCGCGATCACCGTGAAAGGCCAGGTCGAGACCTTCGACACCTCGGGCGTGCTGCGCGGTCACCGCGAGCTGGTGCATCCGATGGCGTACTTGCGCGAGACCGTCGCGACCTGGATCGACGACAGTCTGGCGGCACTGGCGGAAGAGGCCGTTGCAGGGGCCACGGAAGATCTCAACCGGGCGCATCGCCTGAGCGCTGCGATCTCCGAGGCGATCGCCTACAAGCCGGGTGCCACCCATTCGCACACCACCGCCGCCGAGGCGCTGGCGCAGGGCGAGGGGGTCTGTCAGGACCACGCCCACGCGCTGGTCGCTGTCGCCCGCTGCGTCGATCTGCCCGCGCGCTATGTCTCGGGCTACCTCTTCGCGACCGATGACGGCACACCCCACGAGGCCGCCCATGCCTGGGGCGAGATTTGGGTCGCAGGGATCGGCTGGATCGGCTTCGACCCGGCGAACAAATGCTGCCCCGACGAGCGCTATATCCGCCTCGGCTCCGGGCTCGATGCGCGCGAAGCCGCGCCGATCCGTGGCATCACCCAAGGCTCGGGTGAGGAGCGACTGCACGTCACAGTTGCCTTGGACCAAGTCCAGCAATAGATTGCGCGCTTGTCAGGGATCAGGGAACGAACATGACCTATTGCGTAGGCCTCTTGCTGAACGAGGGGATGGTGCTGCTGTCGGACACGCGGACCAACGGCGGGCTCGACAACATCGCGACCTATCGCAAGATGTTCACCTTCGAGGAACCCGGCGAACGGGTCATCGCGATCATGACCGCGGGCTCGCTCTCGGTGACGCAAACGACGCTGGCGCGGTTGCGCGAAGCGGCGGATGCGAGCGACGCGACGGGCGACAGCTCGATCATGGAAGCGCCTACCATGCTGAAAGTGGCCGAGATTATCGGCAACACGATGGCGGGCGTGCGCAAGGACATCACGAGCCGGATGGATGCCGAGCGGGTCTCGACCTCGGCCTCGATGATCGTCGCGGGCCAGCGCGCGGGCGGCGAGATGCGGATGTTCCTGATCTACCCGGAAGGCAACTTCATCGAAGCCACCGAGGACACGCCCTTCCTGCAGATCGGCGAGCATAAATACGGCAAGCCGATCCTCGATCGCGTGGTGCGTCCCGAGACCAACCTGATCGACGCTCAGAAGGCGGTGCTTCTGTCGATGGATTCGACGCTGCGCTCGAATCTCTCGGTGGGGATGCCGCTCGATCTGGCGGTGATCAAGAAGGACGATTGCCGGATTTCCAGCCAGCGCCGCATCGAGGCGGGCGACAGCGATTTCGCGGAAATGTCGGAAGCCTGGTCGAACGCGCTGCGCGACAGCTTCACGCAGATTCAGCTTTGACCGGCTCGCGGGCCTCCAGCCCGCCCGCCGCGTCGAACAGTGCGGCGCAGCCGTCGTAGAAGCGTTTCCGCGTCGCGGGAACTTCCATCATCAATTCGTGCTCGGCGCCGGGGATCACGTCCAGCTTGCCTTTCGGCCAGCGCCCCATCCGCTCATGGACTGCGGGCGTGTGCACGATCTTCTCCACCCCGCCCAGACCGCAATAGCAGGGCAGGTCGGGGGAGGGCAGGGCTGCCAGCGCCTCGCATTCCAGCAGGCTCTCGGCGACCCAGTGGATCGTCGGGCCGGCCAGCGTCAGTTCGGGATGTTTTGCGGCCTGCTCGACCAGCCAGGCCCACATCTCGGGGTCGCGGGTCAGGCGGTTCGCCTCGAAACTGTCGCGATAAACGTAAGTGGTGCCGTTCATGCCGGGCGGAAAGTTGTTCGCAAGGAAACCTTCGCCGAGCAGGTTCGCCAACACGATCCGGAACGGGTGCAGCAGGGCCGAGGTGGCGATCCCCCACATCGGTGCGGAGAAAGCAACCGCGTTGAAGCGATGGTGTTCGTGCATCACCGCGCGCAGCGCGATCGCGCCGCCCATCGAGTGACCCACGATGTAACAGGGTTGCGGCAGGCCCAGCTCGTCCGCGGCGGCGATCACCGCATGCAGATCCCACTGGTAGTCCTGCAAGCCGCCGACATGGCCCTTTTCGGGTGCGTCAGGCAAAAGCCGGTCGGCCAAGCCTTGCCCGCGCCAGTCGATGGCGAGCATGGCATAGCCCCGGGCCGCGAATTCCGCGGCCGCAGGGCCGTATTTCTCGACATATTCGGTGCGCCCGCATCCCAGAAAGACCGTGCCGCGTGGTTGGGGCGGGGCAGGCCAATGTGCGAACCGTATCCGCACACCGTCTTCCGCCGTCAGCCAGTAGGCCGCGCCACCCTCGGGGCCGCGCGCGATCTCTTCGAAAAGCGGGGCGCGTTCCATCAGGCGAGTGCCGCACCCAGCTGCATGGCGAGGCCCATCGAGCCGTCGACCGAAAGCTTGCCGGACATGAAGGCCGCGGTGGGGTTCACATCGCCGTTGAGCATGCCTTCGAAAGTTTCGCGGTCGGCGGTCAGAACCACCTCTGCGTCGTCGTCGCCTTCACGCACGCCGTTCTCGTCGGCAATGATCGAGCCTTCGTCCTCGATCACGAATTTTGCAGTCGAAGAAAACCCATCGGGCAGTTTCGCCCGCAGCGCCTCAACGGCCTTGTCGATAACCTCGCTCATCGCGTCCTCCAAATTTGATGGCCGGGCTCTCGCATTCTCCGGCAATTGCATTACAGTCATGATTTATGTGGCAGCGATTTGACAGATACAAATGTGTCGTCACGGCATTTTGCTTTTCGGCGATGCTGGGAACAATGGCGGCATTCCCCGCCAGCGCCGAAACCGCGGGGCTCGAGCCCTATTTCAAAGAGTTGGCCGATCCGAACGATCCGGGCTGGTCGCGGGCCGAGGCGGACATCCGCAGAGCGTGGTCGCGCTCGGGGTCTGCGGCGATGGATTTGCTGTTCAAGCGCGGCGAGGACGCACTGGACGCGGGCGATACCGAGGCCGCGATCGAACATTTCACGGCGCTGACTGACCATGCCCCCGATTTTGCAGCTGGCTGGAACGGGCGGGCGACGGCCTATTTCATGGCCGGGCTATACGGGCCCTCGGCCGTGGATATCGCGCACACCCTGAAGCTGGAGCCGCGTCACTGGGGCGCGCTTGCCGGGTTGGGGGCGATCCTCGAAGAGATGGGTGACAACAAGCGTGCGCTTGAGGCCTATCAGAAGTCTTTTGCCTTGAATCCGCATCAACAGGATGTGAAAGACGCCATTGCGCGCCTCGACGAGGCGCATCAGGGCACGGCTCTCTAAGGGCTGGAACGGAGCTGCGATGCAAGGCGGGCGGATCACGGCCGTTCTGGGGCCGACCAATACCGGCAAAACCCATTACGCAATCGAGAGGATGCTGGCGCATCGGACCGGCGTCATCGGACTGCCGCTGCGTTTGCTCGCGCGCGAGGTCTATGACCGGATCGTCGCGCAGCGTGGGCCCTCTGTCGTGGCGCTCGTCACCGGCGAAGAGCGCATCGTGCCCGAACGCACGCAATATTGGGTCTGCACGGTCGAGGCGATGCCGACGGGGATCGGCGCGGATTTCCTTGCCATTGACGAGATACAGCTCTGTGGCGATCCCGAGCGGGGCCATGTCTTCACCGATCGGCTGCTGCATGCGCGCGGTCTGCACGAGACGCTGTTTCTCGGCTCCGAGACGATGCGCGGGGCAATCGCCGCGCTGGTGCCGAAGGTGCAATTCACCAAGCGCGAGCGGTTCTCGGAACTGACCTATTCCGGGTCGAAGAAAATCTCCCGGATGAAGCCGCGCTCGGCCATCGTCGGGTTTTCGGTCGAGAATACCTATGCGATCGCGGAGCTGATCCGCCGTCAGAAGGGCGGCTGCGCGGTGGTGATGGGGGCGCTTTCGCCTCGCACCCGCAACGCGCAGGTCGAGATGTATCAAAATGGCGACGTGGATTATCTGGTCGCCACCGATGCGATCGGGATGGGGCTCAACCTCGATATCGACCATGTCGCGTTCTCGGCCACCTCGAAATTCGATGGGCGGCGGATGCGTCCGCTTTTCCCGCATGAGCTGGCGCAGATCGCGGGCCGCGCAGGTCGTCACACCACTGACGGCACGTTCGGCGTGACGGGCGAGGCGCGCCCGCTGCAGCCCGAGGTGATCGAAGCGGTCGAGAACCATCGTTTCGCGCCGCTGCAACGGCTGCAATGGCGCAATGCGCGGCTGGAATTCGGCACCGTGGACCGGCTGATCCAGTCGCTCGACGCGCGGCCAGAGGGCGAATGGCTGACCAAGGGGCGCGAGGCCGACGATGCGCGCGCGCTCAAGGTGCTGGCTGACGATCCGGCGATCCGCGACCGCATCACCAGCCCAAAGGATGTGCAACTCCTCTGGGATGTCTGCCGAATCCCCGATTTTCGTTCGATTTCCGAGGCCGAACATGCAACGCTTCTGGCGCGCATCTTCGAGTTCCTGCAATCGGGCAAGGGCGTGCCCTCGGACTGGCTTGCACGTCAGATCGAGCGTATCGACAGGACGGGCGGCGATATCGACACGCTCTCGCGTCGTCTCGCCTTCATCCGCACATGGACCTATGTTGCGCAACGCAAAGGGTGGGTCGATGATGAAAGCCATTGGCGCGAGGCGACCCGCGCTGTAGAAGACCGCCTGTCGGACGCGCTGCATGGCGCGCTGACGCAAAGATTTGTGGACCGGCGCACCTCTGTGTTGATGCGCCGGCTCAAGCAGAAGGAGACCCTCGTGGCCGAGGTGAACGACAAGGGCGAAGTGACGGTTGAAGGCGAATTCGCGGGCCGTTTGGAAGGATTCCGGTTCAAGCAGGACGAGACCGGCTCGCCCGACGAGGCGAAGATGCTTGCCCGCGCGGCCTACGAGGCGCTTGCGCCCGAGTTCAGCCTGCGCGCGGACCGCTTCTACAACGCCCCCGATACGGAGATGGATTTCACCGAGCAGGGCGGCCTGATGTGGGGCGATACCGCTGTCGGCAAGCTGGTGAAGGGGCCCGATCTCCTCAAGCCGACCGTGCAGGCTTTCGTCGATGACGAGGCGGGTGCGGATGTGGCCGAGAAGGTCACGCGCCGTCTGCAGCATTTCATCGACCGCAAGGTCGCAGCCCTGTTCGAGCCGCTTCTGGCGATGAGTCGTGACGAAGAACTGACGGGTCTCGCCCGTGGCTTCGCGTTCCGCATGGTGGAATCGCTGGGCATCATCCCGCGCGAACAGGTCGCCGCCGAGGTGAAGGATCTCGATCAGGACGCGCGCGGCTCGCTGCGCAAGCACGGCGTGCGCTTCGGCCAATACACGATCTTCATGCCCGCGCTTCTCAAGCCCGCGCCGACGCGGCTGCGGCTGGTGCTGGCCTCGCTGTGGTCGGGTGCGGATGAATTCCCCGAAAGCCCGCCTCCGGGCCTCGTGACGATCCCGAATATCGACGCGTTCGATGCCGAGACCTACCGCCTGTCGGGCTACCGTCCCTCGGGCGCGCGGGCGATCCGCATCGACATGCTCGAACGTCTCGCCGATCTGCTGCGCACGCAGGACAGCCGCGGCGGGTTCGAAGCCAATCCGGACATGCTCTCGATCACCGGCATGACGCTGGACCAGTTCGCCGATCTGATGGGCGGCATGGGCTACAAGGCCGAGAAAGGCGAGCGCGCGAAGGTGAAAGCCGCCGATCTCGAGAAGGCCGAAGAGCAAGCCGGTGCCGAGGCGCTCAAGACCGAGCAGGCCGACGAGGCGAAAGCCGAGGCTGGCGGCGGCGAGCAGCCTGCCGAGACCCATCCCGAGGCCGAGGCTGCGGCCGAGGCTGGCGGCGACATGGTGGCAGCCGGTGACGTGGCTAGCGACGAGGTCGAGGTGTTCTACACCTTCACCTGGGCGCCGCGTCCGCGTGGCAATCGTCCGCCGCGCCGCGAACAGGGGCAGGGCGGCAAGCCCGGTGGCGAACGTGGCGAGCGCAAGGGCGGCGGCAAGCCGCATGGCAAGCGCGACGGTCACAAGGGCAAGAAGGGTGGCAAGCCGCAAGGCGCGCGCAACTTCGAGGCCCGTCCGCCGAAGAAGGACAAGCCGGTCGATCCGGACAACCCCTTCGCGGTTCTGGCTGCCCTCAAGGACAAGAAGTAACGACCCGCCATGGCTGACGCGCCCGAGCGCATCCGCATCGACAAATGGCTCTGGCAGGCGCGGTTCTGTAAGACCCGCGGCCTCGCGCAGGAGCTGGTGCAGGGTGGCAAGACGCGAGTCAACGGTCAGCGCATCGACAAGCCCGGCCGGGCGATCGGGCCGGGCGATGTGCTGACGCTCAGACTTGGAAAAGGGCAGGACGCGCGGATCTGCGTTTTGCGGGTGCTGGACTGCGGCACCCGGCGCGGTCCGGCGGTCGAGGCGCAGACGCTTTATGCATTGCTCGAACCGGAAGGCTAAGCTGTGCGGAATGCCGCAGCGAAAAGCTCGGGCTCTCTCTTGAAAGAGGTGGCATCCCCCGCTAGGACGGGTCAGGAAGCTGTTCAATCGGGGTTTCACCAATGACCTACGTCGTCATCGATAACTGCATCAACTGCAAATATACCGACTGCGTCGAGGTCTGCCCGGTGGATTGCTTCTACGAGGGGGAGAACACGTTGGTGATCCATCCTGACGAATGCATCGATTGCGGCGTCTGCGAGCCGGAATGCCCCGCCGATGCGATCCGTCCGGATACCGAGCCGGGAATGGAATCCTGGGTCGAACTCAACCGGAAATATTCCGAACTCTGGCCGGTGATCACCCAGAAGAAAGATCCGATGCCGGATGCCGAGAAGCACGACGGCGAGAGTGGCAAGCTGGAGAAGTATTTCTCCGAGGCGCCCGGCGAAGGCGACTGACGGGTCGGTGATTCTGACCAATGTGCCCGATTCTGAGCGAATTGGGGCGGTTTACGCTGCGGCAAAGTGTCAAAATGCGCCGCATAACCCACTGAAATCGTGTGATATTACACATGCGCGACAGTAACGCGCTTTGAAATGCACGCGTTTTTTGCTATATTACTGTTACAAAATGAGTTCGACCCCACCTTTTGCGTCGCCTGCTCGCCCGCAAAAGAGATCTCGTGACTGACTGACGAACGCGGAGCTATTCAGCCCCGTGGGCGTCGTATGCTCGCTGGATACCGGGGTTCGTGACCGGCTGCAAGGAAACGAACCGCATGACCAAGACCAAGAAGACCGAATTCCGCCCCAATGATTTCGTCGTCTACCCGGCGCATGGTGTGGGGAAAATCATGTCCATTGAAGAACAGGAAATCGCCGGGCTCAAGCTCGAGCTTTTCGTGATCTCCTTCGAGAAGGACAAGATGACCCTGCGTGTGCCGACGCACAAGGCGACCGAAGTCGGGATGCGCAGCCTCTCCTCGCCTGACATGGTGACCAAAGCGCTTGAGACCCTCAAGGGCAAGGCGAAGGTCAAGCGGGCGATGTGGTCGCGCCGCGCGCAGGAATACGAACAGAAGATCAACTCGGGCGACCTGCTCGCGATTGCTGAAGTGGTGCGCGACCTGCACCGCAGCGACGATCAGCGCGAGCAGTCCTACTCGGAGCGTCAGCTCTATGAAGCTGCACTCGAGCGTCTGACCCGCGAAGTCGCTGCCGTTTCGGGCACCGACGAAGAGCGTGCCGCGAAAACCGTCGACGAGGTTCTGGTCGGCCGCGCCGCCTGATCCCGACAATAGCGGAACTTTTCCAACGCGAGGCTTGCGGGCCTCGCGTTTTTTCATGTGCGCAGGGCAGGGGGAGGCTCAGGCTTCGGGGCCCGTCTTCTCGCTGCCCGGTGCCTCGCGGTCGCTCTCGTCGCGCTCGCCGCGGCGGCGGAACTGCTCCATCATCGCGGCTTCCAGCTCGGCGTTGAGCTCCTTCGTGCGCGCGATGTAATCGGGATTCTGCTCCACCGGGACGCCCGGCTTCCAGACCTGCGCCAGATCGCGCACCGCGGCCCGGTCGAGCTTGAAGAACAGCTTCTCAAGCTCCGAGGCCTCGAAGGCCGAGAGCCCCGCATTCTCCAGCACGTAGCGCCCGGCGCGCAGCGAGCTGTCGAACATCTCGCGCACGATGTCATTCGCGCCCGCTCGATACAGGTCGAACACATGCGTCCGGTCGCGGGCGCGCGCGACGATATGCAGATCGGGCCGGATCCGGCGCGCGTAGGCGACCAGTTTCGTGGTGTTCTCGCGCCCGTCCAGCGCTACCACCAGCACACGCGCCTGATTGATCCCGGCCGCGGCGAGCAGATCGGGCCGCGTCGGGTCCCCGAAATAGCCCTTGAAGCCGAAGGTCCGCATCAGCTGGATCGTCTTGAGGTCGGCGTCCAGAACCGTCGTGCGCATTCCCGACATCGTCACTAGACGGTTCACCACCTGACCGAAGCGACCAACGCCCGCGATGATGATCGGCTGCTGCTCGTCGATCGCGTCCGGGTCCGGGCCGGGGGGCTTGCGCAGCCGCAACCCGATCTGCTCGTGCAGGATGAACAGCAAGGGCGTGATCAGCATCGACAGCGCGATCACCACCAGAAGCTTCTCGGCCAGCGCGTTGGGCAGGATCCGTTGCCCGACCGCGAAGGAGACCAGTACGAAGCCGAATTCCCCCGCCTGTGCGAGGCTCAGGGTGAACAGCGAGCGATCCGGCCCGCGGATCTTGAACAGCACCGAGAGGCCATAGAGCACCGCCGATTTCAGCGCGACCAGCAGGAAGACCAGCGCGAAGATATTGGCGGGCTGCGCGGTGATGACGTCGAAATTGATGCCCGCGCCCACGGTGATGAAGAACAGCCCCATCAGAAGCCCTTTGAAGGGCTCGATGTCGGATTCCATCTCGTGCTTGAACTCGCTATCGGCCAGAACGACCCCGGCGAGGAAGGTGCCGAGCGCGGGCGAGAGGCCCACGAGGTTCATCAGGCTCGCAATGCCCACCACGATCAGCAGGGCCATCGCGGTATTCACCTCGCGCAGCCGCGCGCCTTGCACGAAGCGGAAGAGCGGGCGCACGAGGTAGTGCCCCATCAGCACGGTGAGGGCGACGGCGGCCAGCGTGATCACGGTGACACCCCAGGCGGGCAGCGAGTCGATAAGGCGAGCCACGACGTGATCGCCATGCCCCGCCTTGGCCACCGCGCGCGCGCCGGGCAGCGCCAGAAGCGGCATCAGCGCCAGCATCGGGATCACCGCGATATCCTGCGTCAGCAGCACCGCAAACGATGACCGCCCGCCCGCTGTCTGCATCAACCGCTTTTCATTCAGCGTCTGCAGCACGATCGCGGTCGAGGACAGCGACAGCGTCATCCCGATCGCCAGCGAGACGCGGAAATCCTCGCCCATCGCCATGACGATCACGGTGACGAGGATCATCGTAACCAGCACCTGCAACCCGCCAAGGCCGATCAGCTTGTCGCGCATTGCCCAAAGCGCGCGCGGCTCCAGTTCCAGCCCGATCAGGAACAGCATCATCACCACGCCGAATTCCGCGAAGTGCTGGAGGTCGGTCATTTCCGCGCCGGAGAGTCCCGTGGCGGGGCCGATCAGGATGCCCGCGATCAGATAGCCCAGCACCGAGCCGAGGCCCGCACGCGTGGCCAGCGGCACCGCGATGACCATCGCGAGCAGGTAGAACGTGGCTTGGAACAGAAAGCTTTCCATTGGCGGCTTGCATCCTTGGGCGGGTGCGCGAGGGAGGCGCGCGACGCGGCTATTCCCCAGCGTAGTCCGGCGCGGGCCGTGCGCAAGAGCGCAGGGGGAAGAATGGTTGCGCCGGGCGCGGTTAGCCGCCTTGCAGCAGCTTCAGCGTCAGGTTGCGCGACCCTTTCTTGTAGGTCAGCGCGTTGGAGCCGATCTGCGTCACGCGCCCGCCATCCAGCCGGTCACCCACGCCCACTTTCACGAAGCGCCCATTCGAGAGCCGCACCAGTGCGCGCCGGTTCGAGGACGAGCCGTAAAGCCCGATCAGGTTGATCTTGCGCAGGTTGATCACGTTCTCTTCGGTCGCCTGACGGGCGACGGAGGCCGAGGTCGGCAGGCGCGGCGGTGCGGCGGTGGGCTCGGGCTCGTCGAGATCGGCGGGCCTCGGGTCGGGCACGGGAGTGGCGACCGGGGCGCGCGCAGCCGCTGCGGCGACCGACGGGGCGGGCTCGGCGGCTATCGCGGCGGCCAGCGCCTTCTCGACCGAGCGCGAGAAGTTGCGCGGTTTGGTCGGCGGGGGAGCGGAGCGCGCCACGGCCAGAGCGGTCGCGCCCGCGAAGGGATCGGTGTTCTCTGCGACGGCGTCGTCTTGCGCCTGCACCGCTGCGGAGACAGCTTCCTGGATCGAGGTCGGGCGACGCTCGGGGCGCAGCGCGGCGAGTTCGGGGTTCGCGACCGCGGCCGATTCCGAAGCGGGCGCCTGCGTCGAGGCGAGCTCGGTCACAGCGTCGGGCCGGGCCGTCGGGCGCGTCGTCTGGAGTTCGGGGTTGGGCTGCAGCGCCGGGTCGAGCGCGCCTTGATCGTTCGGATCGGCCTGCGCGGCGGGAGCGGTCTGCTCCGGTGCGGGCGCGGCACCGGTAAGGTCCTCGGGGCGGCTGGCCGGGCGGAAGCCCGAGAGCGACGGGATCGCGCCCAGCGTGCCTTCCGGCGTGACCGGTTGCGTCGCGGCATAGGCCTGCGCGACCGCTTCGGGGCGGGAGCCCGGTGTGACGTCGGGCTCGCCCGCGAACAGCGTGAAGCCGCCCGGCATCTCGACCCCGTCTTCCGTCGGCGTGACGGGCGGGGTGTCCGGCGTCAGCGTCTCGGCGCTTGGCGGATCGAGCGGCGTCGCGGTGAAGGCTGGCAGGTCGGAGGGCTGCGTCTCGGTCGTCGCAGTTTGCGCGTCGCTCGCCGGGGGCTCGGTTGTGTCGCTCTGCGGGGCGTCGCTGGTTGCCGTTTCGCTGATAGCGGCGTTCGCTTGGGTGTCCACGGTGCGGTCTGCCGCCTCTGCCTGCGAAACCGGTGCGGTGTCAGCGGTCGTGTCTGCTGCGGTGTCGGGAGTGTCCGGCTGCGTATCTGCGGGCTGGTCTGCCATGCCCGTGTCGGCTGGCTGCGCATCGGTGGGCTGCTCGGTTGCCGCCGTCTCGGTGCCGGTCTCGGCGGGCGTCGCCTCATCCGCCGGGGCGGTGTCGTCGGTCGCGGACGTGGCGGCCTCGTCGCTCTGTGCCGCCGGTGCGGGCTGCTCATCGGCAGGGGCGAGCGCCGCGACCTGATCGCTCTCGAGGGCAGGCTGTTCGGGTGCCGCGTCGGCTTGCGCCTGCGAGTCCGGCTCCGCGGCTTCGGGAGCTGCGGTCGTGTCGGGCGTGGCCGGTGCGAGTGCGGTCTGCTCGGGTGCGTCATTCGCATCCGGGGCAGGCGCTTCGGCGATTGCGTCCGCCGGTGCATCGACGGGAGCGGGGTCATCGAGCAGGGTGGTCCAGAGCGCGATGATCGCCAGAACCAGCACCAGCGCACCGGTGAGCATCAGCCCGAGATGGCGCGGCTTGCCGCCGGTCGTGGGGCGCTTGGTGCCGCCGAAAACCGTCTTGTCCTGCGAGGTCTCGACGATGGGTGCCGGGGTCGCGGTGCTCGGATCCGGCCCGTCCTTTGCCTCCTTGCGCAACAGCGAGGTCGAAGGTTTCGCGCCAAGCGCGCCCGCGCCGCCGGTGCCCTTGCGTGCGGCGGTGCCCACAGCTTTGGTCCCTTTCGCTCCGGTTTTCGGAGCCGTTTTCGGCTCAAAACGCGGATCGGGCTCGTCGAAATCGAGGGTCGGTGCCGTGATCTTGGCGCTGCCCGAGGCGATCTCGCTGCGATCGGGCTGAGGGTGGAGCCGGGTGGCTCCGCCGAGCCGGGGGGGCGTCTCGTTCACGGTCACGGTTGTCGTGTGATCCCGGCGCGAAGCGAAAGCGGCGGCGATTACGCTGGCGTCGGATTTCGGCAGATCGTCGTCGTCATCCTCGAATGTATCGTGGCCTTCGTCCTCCGAGTTAGAGCTCGCCTCCTCGGGCTTTGCGTCGGGTTCTGCGGCGTCGGGCAAGGCCGGGGTGGCGGCAAGGCCAGCAGCGGCCAGCGACGCGTCCGAAGGCTCAACGGCAGCGTCGTCGGCATCAATGGCCGTTTCGTTCGGCTCGGCCTCGGCGAGCTCGACCGCCTCCGTCGCCTCGGTTTCCTCGGAGGCGACTTCGCCTGCCGCGACCGCTTCGGCTGCCTTGGCGGCGGGGCTTTCCGCGCCGGGTGTGTCTTCGCTCGGGGCCTCGGGCGCACCTGTATCTTGCGCGTCCGTTTCAGCCTCAGAGGCTGCGAGCAGATCGGAGAATTCGCCCGGCTCTTCCGGCAGCGTGGCCTCGGGCTCTTCCGCCGAAGCCACCTCCGTCGGTTGGTCCAAGGCACTCAATTCAGCCAGTTCGGTTTCCGAGACCGCGCTATCGTCGGCAAGATCCGTGATGTCGCTTTGCGTGTCGGCTGCGTCCGCCTCAGCGGGAGAGGTCTCCGGCATCACGGTTTCCGCCGACGCCTCGGTCGCCTCCTCGGAGAGATCGACGGCCACGATCAATGCGGATTTGTCGGGCTCGATATGCGCGCCTTCGGGGATGTGCTGCGCGACCGAGGAGGTCAGGCCGAAATGCGGCTCGCCGGGGAAATCGCCGGGCTCGGGGGCGGCGACGAAGCTGACCGGATTGAAACCGTTTTCCTGCGCGAAGCTTTCGGCTTCTTTCAGCGTCTCGCGCGCGATCACGGCGACCTGCACGGTCTGGCCGGGGCCTGCGAAATCATAGACCAGCTCGCTGACCGGGTAGGGCGTCATGCCCTCCAGCGCCGTCTCGATCTGGGTCTTGCGCTGCGCGGGGCTGGGGCCCGGCGCATAGATCGCGGTGTAGAGGATCTGCGAATCCGGCAGCACGAGCTTCGAGGTGAAGCCACGCGGCGCCTGCGCCCGTGCCTTGTCGCGGAGGGCCGCGACCTCGGCCATCGGGTCATCGCCTTCGAGCGCGGCCTCGCCCAGAAGCGTCCAGCCCTCTTTCGCGCGGTGCACCAGAGCGATGCCATCATGCGAGAGGATCAATGCAAAATCGGGTTTCATGGGTACTGCGCGCGCCTCGGAGCGGTCCGGTCCAACTCTTCACATCTTCGTAAAGGAGATTCGATCTTCTGAAAAGCGTCGCGACCGGGGCGGAGCGGGCAATTGCCGGTTTTCCACTGTTTCGACGGCGCAGCCGCAGGCAGCGCCGGAAGAAATGTTCGAAATGCAATGAGAAGTGGTTTGAATGGCGCGCCGGTATCGCGGCGCGCCATGTTTGTTTTCAGCTGGTTGCGGCGCTCAGCGCCTGATCGAGATCGGCGATCAGATCGTCGACATTCTCGATGCCGATCGACAGGCGCACCACGTTCGGCGCGGCCCCTGCGGCGATTTGCTGCGCTTCGGTCAGCTGGCGGTGCGTGGTCGAGGCCGAGTGGATGATCAGCGAGCGCGCATCGCCCAGGTTCGCGACATGGCTGAACAGCTTGAGGTTGTTCACCAGCTTCACACAGGCGTCGTAGCCGCCCTTCACCGCGACGGTGAACAGCCCGCCTGCGCCCTTCGGCGAGATGGTCTTCATCCGCTCATGCCACGGCGAGCTTTCCAGCCCGGCATAGGTCACGTAGTCGATGCGCGGATCCTTCTCGAGCCATTCGGCCACAGCCTTGGCATTGGCGTTGTGCTTGTCCATCCGCAGGCTCAGCGTCTCGATCCCCATCAGCGTGTAATGCGCGCCTTGCGGGTTCATCGTCATGCCGAGATCGCGCAGCCCCACCGCGATCGAGTGGAAGGTGAAGGCCATCGGCCCCAGCGCCTCGTGGAATTTCAGCCCGTGATAGGCGGGTTCGGGTTCGCTCAGCGAGGGGAACTTTCCGCTCGCCGACCAGTCGAACTTGCCGCTATCGACGACGCAGCCGCCGGTGACGGTGCCGTTGCCGGTCATGTATTTCGTCAGCGAGTGCACGACGAGCGTCGCGCCATGCTCGATCGGGCGGCACAGGTAGGGGGTGGCCAGCGTGTTGTCGACGATCAGTGGCAGGCCGACCTTGTCGGCGACTTTCGCCACCGCCGGAAGGTCGGTGATGTAGCCGCCCGGGTTCGAGATCGACTCGCAGAAGATCGCGCGGGTGTTCTCGTCCACCGCCGCTTCCAGCGCTTCGAGATCGTCGAAATCGACGAATGTGCAGGACCAGCCGAAGCGTTTGATCGTGTGGCTGAACTGGGTGATCGAGCCGCCATAGAGCCGCGTCGAGGCCACGATGTTCAGCCCCGGTCCCATCAGCGGGAAGAGCGCCATGATCTGCGCCGCATGACCCGAGGAACAGGTGACCCCGCCCGCAGCACCTTCCAGCGCCGCGACCCGCTCGGCCAGTTTCATCACCGTCGGGTTGGTCAGGCGCGAATAGATGAAGCCCACTTCTTCGAGGTTGAACAGCCGCGCCGCGTGGTCGGCGTCTTTGAAGGCGTAGGATGTGGTCTGGTAAATCGGCACCTGCACCGCGCCGGTCGCGGGATCGGGCTCGGCGGCGGCGTGAATTTGCAGGGTGTCGAAAGCGTAGTCGGACATGGTCTGGGGCTCCTCTTCTCTTGCCGAGACGTTAGCTGCGCGAAAGAGAGCCGACAAACACATTCGTTTTCGGTAATGAGAGCGCGGCTCAGCGCATCCAGAGCTTCGCGCGCTTGATCCGGTTGCGCAGCGCCTTCTCGTGGCGGGGCATCCCTTCTTCGGCGATGATCGCGCGCAGTTTGCGGCCCTTGCCCTGATAGATCAGCTTCTTCGCAGGCTCGTAGGCCTTCAGCACCTTCTTGATCTTGTTCGGGGCGGTCAGCTCTTCGACCGTGTCGATCACGGTGTCGCTTTCGCGCGCGAACATCAGCGGCAAGGCGCGGTAATGGCAGCTGATCTCGCCGTCGAGCCCGTCGAGCTCCGGCCCTGGACGCCCGCCGCCGAAGCTATGGATCACCAGCGGCAGCGCCACCTGATCGAGCCACGGGTCGAGCGACTGGCACGCGAGCTCATCCGGGGCATCGTCGCGGATCTCGCTTGCATAGCGCAGGAAGCGCGCGCCGAATTCGACCGGGTCGGCGCCGAAAAACCAACCCGCGTTGAAATACAGGTAGCGCCGCCAGTATTCGTCCGGCTGGCTCAGATCGAGCGTCTCGTCGAACCCGTCGAGCCCGAACTTGTCGTAGAGCGATTTCCAGATGCCCCCGTAGCCGGGACCGTAAAGCGGCGGCTCGGGCCATGTGCCGATGCGCCGCATCGAGGCCGAGGGGCGGTCGAAATCGAAGCCCACCTGCGACAGCGGTCCGGTGAAGACCGTATCGGTGTCGAAGAAGACGAAGGGGTCGCTCTCGGGCAGGGCGGCCAGCGCCTCGATCTTGTTGCCATAGGGATAGGACTGACCGAAGAGTTTCGACTCGAAGGGCACGATCTCGGCGCCCGCGTCTTCTAGCAGCGCGCGCACCGGGCCTGAAATCCGCGTCTCGTCGGACCAGCGCGGCCCGGGCTGCGGTTCGGCTATCAGCAGGCGCCCTTTGAACTCCGGATTGGCCGCGCGAAAGCTCAGCGCGAAAAGAATTGCCTCGAATTCCAGCCGTCCCGCCTGTGCAACACAGAAGATGTTATAGGGTTGTGAAGTCCGGGGGGTCGCCGCCATACTGCCGCCTGTCGGAGGGTTTGGTGCAGTATAGCGAGAAAGTTCAGGGGTAAAAGGTGATACGGATAAGCAAGTTAACTGCGTTGGCGCTGTGTGGCCTCGTGTCGAGCGGCCCGGCGAGCGCGCAGAATTTCACCACCGCCGCCGAAGTACGCCCGATTCTCGGCATGACTCGCGATTCCTGGGTCGCGATCCGTGAATATGGCGGGAAGGATCTGGTCTATTTCACCCATCTTCTGGCGTGGCGCTGCGGGCTGAGCGAAATTCGCTATGGCTTCAATGGCGCGCCGCCGACCAAGTCGTTCAAGATGGAGAAATGCCACGAAGGCACAGCCCAGCCCAACGCGATCTCGGGCGATAATGTCTATGTCAGCCAGCCGCAGGGCTCGGTCTCCGAGGTGCGGGTGAAGCTGATCTATGATGACGGCAGCTCGGAAGAGGCGCGGTTCAACCGCAAGGCGGTGCTGCAGTAAACGACGCAGCGAATGCGCGTTATTCAACGCAGCGGCCCCCGTGGGAGCCGCGTGTCACCAGTTCCTTAAGAGGGGGAAGTGGTGGGTGACCCTGGAATCGAACCAGGCGTGGGTCGCCCCGGCGGAGTTACAGTCCGCTGCCGCACCTTGCAGCACGTCACCCGACGCTGGGCGGGAGATACAAAAGGGGGCGGGAGGCGTCAAGAGAGAGTTTGCCGAAAAATTGCCCTCCGGATCAGAGCTTGCCAAACGAGGCCATTCCGCGCAGGTAGGGGCCAAAGGAGACCCGCGATGAAAAAGCCAGTCTGGGTGATCGAAAAGGAACGTGCCAAGCGCGCTGCGGCCGCCGAGACCGTGTGGCTCTTCGGCCTGCATGCGGTGCGCGACGCGCTGCAAAACCCGATGCGCGAGCGGCTTCGGCTGGTTTGCTCCAAGAACGCCGCCGACAAGCTGGCCGAGGCGATCGCGGTGTCCGGCATGGAGCCCGAGATCGTCGATGTGCGCAAGTTCGACAAACTCGTGCCGATCTCGACCGATTCCGTCCACCAGGGGGCGGCGCTCGAGGTGAAGCCGCTCGATTGGGGCGCGCTGAAGGATGTCTGCTACGATGCGCGCCGCGTGGTGCTGCTCGACCGGGTGACCGATCCCCATAACGTGGGCGCGATCCTGCGCTCGGCCGAGGTCTTCGGCGCGGCCGCCGTGATCGCGCCGCATCGCCATTCCGCGCCCGAGACCGGTGCGCTTGCGAAAACCGCCTCCGGTGCGCTGGAGCGTCAGCCCTATCTGCGGGTGAAGAACCTCTCCGACGCGATGGAGGAGCTGCGCGGTATGGGCTTCCGGCTGATCGGGCTTGCGGGTGAAGCCAAGATGTCGCTCGAAGACGGGCTGTCCGAGGCGGGGATGGAGCCGGTTGCACTGGTTCTGGGTGCCGAAGGGCCGGGCCTGCGCGAGAAAACGCGCGAGACCTGCGACCGTCTGGTGCGAATCCCCTTCGCGGGTGAATTCGGGTCGCTCAACGTCTCGAATGCCGCCGCAGTGTCTCTTTACGCATCCGCAAGCCGCTGACGGTCACAAAATCGCGATTATGAGGGTATGGACCTTAAAACCAGTGAGATGCGTTCCTATCTCACTGTCAGAGGCGCAGCTTCGGAACCGCCGCGCCTCTAGTTCACTGTCCCTCGTTCCGCCACTATTGCGCCCAGCCTTTAAGGCTTGGGCGCATTTTTCTTAGAGGGCTGCGACAAAGTAGAGGTTTCAGATGCAAGACGAGATTCGCGACATTCTGGGCAATGCGAAGGTGATCGCCGTGGTCGGCATGTCCCACAAGCCGGAGCGCCCCTCCTATGGGGTCGCGCAGTTCCTGCAGTCCAAAGGCTACCGCGTGATTCCGGTCAATCCCGGCCTCGCCGGGCAGGAACTGCTGGGCGAGACGGTCTATGCCGATCTCGGCGCGATCCCCGACAAGATTGCTGTGGATATGGTCGACGTGTTCCGTCGCTCCGAGGCAGTGCCCGAGGTCGTGGACGACGCGCTTGCGCATCTGCCGCATCTCAAGACGATCTGGATGCAGCTTGGCGTGTCCCATGACGCGGCGGCCGAGAAAGCGCGCGGGCAGGGCGTGAACGTCGTGATGAACCGCTGCCCGAAGATCGACTATCCGCGCGTGATGGCGGGTTGAGAAGGGGGCTCTGCCCCCTCGGCCTGATGGCCTCACCCCCGGGATATTATCCAAGAGCGAAGAGGGGGGCAGCGCCCCTCAGCCCTTAACGGCTTTGACCGCCTCCAGGATCGCATCGGCGATGTAATCCAGATCGGGCTGCTTGAGCCGTGCCGGCAGGCGGGTATCGCAGGCGCGCATCAGCATGGCGCGGGTTTTCGGAAGCTCCGGCACGTCGCCGAGGAACTGCCAGTTCCAGAAGGCGCGCGCATTGTCTTGGCTGAGGCCAAAGACCTGCACGCTGACACCGCGGGCCTTGGCCTCCGATTGCAGCTTGCGAGCCTCGTCGTCGGACCAATCGCCTGCGAGGTTGAACTGCAGCGAATCCGGGGCGCGGGTTTCGGGGCCGAGCGGCGGCGGCACGTCGAGCCAGTCGCTCGTGTTCAGCCGTTCGGCGACATAGTCGTGGTTTGCGCGGCCATCATTCACGCGGCGCTCCACTTCCGCGATCTGCGGGCGGATGACGGCGGCGGAGAGGTTCTGCATCCGGCAATTGTACAGCGGCAGCTTGTTTTGCCAGTGATGGAAGCTGTTCTGCAGGCCGGGATGCTTCTTCCAGTTATGCTCGTAGGCGCCCGACATGATCACCGCGCGGGCGGCGAGTTCCGGATCGTCGGTCAGCAGGATGCCGCCTTCGCCCGCGTTGATCAGCTTGTAGGACTGGAAGGAGAGGCAGCCGATCTTGCCGATCGTGCCGATCTTCCTGCCGTTCCAGAGCGTGCCGAGCGAATGCGCGGCGTCTTCGATCACCGGCACGTCCTTCTCGGCGGCCAGTTCCAAGATCGCGTCCATGTCGGAGGTGTGGCCGCGCATATGCGAGATCATCACCGCGTCGATGCTGTCGTCGAACTTCGCGCGGAAATCGTCGAGGTCGATGCGGAAATTGGAGCCGACTTCGACCAGAACCGGCACGCAATCGGCATGGACGATGGCGGACGGGACGGCGGCGAAGGTGAAGGCCGGAACCAGCACGCGTGCCCCGCGCGGCAGGTCGAGCGCCTTCATCGACAGGAACAGCGCCTGCGAGCACGACGACACGGCGACCGCGTATTTCACGCCCATGAATTCGGCGAATTCGGCTTCCAGCTTGGCGACCGGCGCGTCTGCAGAGGTGTAGCGGAACAGGTCCCCGCTGGTCAGGAGGCGTTCGATCTCGGCTCGGGCGGCCTCGGGGATGGCCTCGGCGTCGTAGCAATTCGGGGCGGTCTGTCCGTCACGCGGCATGGCAAGATATCCTGAAACTGACTTTCAGGTTTTCTTTACACGAATGCCGCTTTTTGCGCCAATGAAGAATTCATGACCAAATTTGAGGCGGCGGCGGCTTGCCTAGATCCCCAGCTTGTCGCGCATCGAGAACCACGTCATCGCGGCGACTAGAAGCGGGCTGCGCAGGAGCGAGCCTCCCGGGAAGCCCGGCACTTTCAGCCCGGCCATCAGGTCGAAGCGCTCGGCTTGGCCCGCCACCGCCTCGGCCATGATCTTGCCCGCCATCGTGCCCATCGCCACGCCATGGCCCGAGAAACCGCTGGCCGAGAGCGCGTTTTTCAAAGGCCGCGCGAAATAGGGCATCCGGGTGCGGGTGATCGCGAGCGTTCCGCCCCAAGCGTAGTCGATCTTCACATCCGCAAGGGAAGGGTAGACCTCCAGCATCGGCTTGCGCACGGTCTGCACGATGTCGGGGAACTTGTAGCCATAGCTCTCGCCGCCACCGAACAGCAGGCGGTTATCGTCAGAGAGCCGCCAGTAGTTCACCACGAATTTCGTGTCCGCGACGGCGATATTCTCGCGCAGCACTTCGGCGACGCGCGGCCCCAGCGGCTCTGTCGCGACGATGAAATTGTTGATCGGCATCACATGCGAGGCCACACGCGGCGCGAGGTTTCCCAGATAGCCGTTGGCCGCGAGGATCAGGTGATCGGCATCGATATGGCCGTGTTCGGTCTGCACGCGCACCGGCTCGCCGGGGCGGATGTGATGGACGAGCGAGCCCTCGTGGATCGTCACGCCCGCCTTCTCGCAGGCGAGCGCCAAGGCTTGGGCGAAGTTCAGCGGATGCAGATGCCCCGCGCCCCGATCGATATCGCCACCTTGGTAAGCCTCCGAGGGCAGGATCGCGTGCAGCGCATCGCGCGAGAGCGGCTCCACCTGATCGTAGCCGTAATCGCGGGCCAGCTTCTCCGCCATGTGATGGGAATGCGCGACCTCGGATTGCGTCCGGCAGGCATGGGCGATGCCGGGATAGAAGGTGACCGGCATCTCGTAGCGCGCGATCAGGTCGCGGATCAGCGCCTTCGCGTCTTCGCCGATATCCCAAAGCCTGCGCGCCATCTCGGGGCCGTGGGCTTTCTCCAGATCGTCCTGCTCCAGCCGCTGGCCCGAGCCGACCTGCCCGCCATTTCGTCCCGACGCCCCGAAACCCACGCGATGGGCCTCCAGCAGCCGCACCGAATAGCCCTTCTCCGCCAGATGCAGCGCCGCCGAGAGGCCGGTAAAGCCGCCGCCCACGACGCAGACATCCGCCCGGTGGCGGCCCTTCAATTCGGGCCAGCGCCGGTCGGTCAGCGCGGTCGCTGCGTAATAGCTCGGCGCGTGCTCACCCTTGCGGTCATTGGCGAAGAGCAGGTTCATCGCATCACACGTTCATCAGCAGATGCTCGCGCTCCCAGGGCGAGATCACCTGCAGGAATTCCTTGTATTCGTTGCGCTTGACCGCCTCGTAGACGGCGCAGAATTCCGGCCCCAGCACGTCGCGGATCGGCGCGCTCTCCGAGAACAGATCGAGCGCATCGCCCAGGTTCACCGGCACGTCCTCCGCGGACATGTAGGCATCGCCCAAGCATTCGGGCTTCGGCATCTGCTTTTCCTTGAGGCCCAGATAGGCGCAGGCGAGCGAGGCGGCGAGCCCGAGATAGGGGTTGCAATCCATCCCCGCCAGACGGTTCTCGATCCGTCGCGCCGCCGGGCCCGAGATCGGCACCCGCAGGCCCGTCGTGCGGTTGTCGCGACCCCATTCGAGATTTATGGGCGCTGCGAAATCCGGCACATAGCGGCGGTAGCTGTTCACGTAAGGCGCCAGCAGCGCGATCACCGCGGGCAGGTGCGTCTGAAGCCCCGCGATGCAATGCAGGAAGGCTTCCGTCTCGCCGCCATTCTCGTCCGAGAAGATGTTCTGGCCGGTCTTGGTGTCGATCACCGATTGGTGGATATGCATGGCCGAGCCCGGCTCGCCCTCGATCGGTTTCGCCATGAAGGTGGCGAAGCAATCCTGACGCAGGGCGGCCTCGCGGATCAGCCGCTTGAAGTAGAAAATCTGATCGGCCAGTTCGACCGGGTCGCCATGCGCGAGGTTGATCTCGATCTGACCGGCGCCGCCCTCTTGCAGGATGCCGTCGATCTCGAAGCCCTGCAGCTCGGCGAAATCGTAGATGTCGTCGATGACCTTGCCGTATTCATCGACCGCCGACATCGAATAGGCCTGTTTTGCCGCCGCCCGACGACCCGACCGCCCCATCGGCGGGATGATCGGCTGGTTCGGGTCCACGTTGCGTGCGACGAGGAAGAATTCCATCTCGGGGGCGACGACCGGCACCCAGCCCTCTGCCTCATAGAGCGCGAGCACGCGTTTGAGGACGTTGCGCGGTGCGATCGGCACCGGATTGCCCTGCTGATCCTCGACGTCATGGATGATCTGCAAGGTCCAGTCCGCCGTCCACGGCGCGGCCGTCGCGGTCGAGAAATCGGGCGTCAGGATCATGTCTGGCTCGGTGAAAGCGCCCGAGGGGTTGTCGGTCCACTCGCCGGTGATCGTCTGCAGGAAGATCGAGTTCGGCAGGAAGAAGCGATCCTGAAACTTGAATTTAGACGCGGGCATCGCCTTGCCGCGTGCGACCCCTGCGATATCGGCGACAATGCACTCCACCTCGTCGAGACGCCGACCTTCGATGTAATCGCGTGCGGCTTGCGGGATACGGTCGGTCCAGTCCTTCATGTCGCTCATCGGTCAGCTTTCCGGGTGCGCGGGCACCCTTGTCTTGAGGAAGAAATCGGCGATGCGCTCGGCGATCCGGGACGCGCCGTTGGGCTGTCCCAGCCGCGTGCGGGCAGCCTGCATCAGGTCATCGGGCACGACGCCGCGCCCGCGTGTATCCATCAGCCCTTCGACGAATGCGTCGGGAAATTCGGGGTGGGGCTGGACGGTGAAGATCGTGTCGCCATAGGCGAGCGCGGGGTAGGCGCAGAAATCATTGCCCGCGATCGGGGTCGCGCCCGGCGGCAGCTCGGTCACCTGATCCTGATGCCACGCGTTGAGCGCGATCACCTCGCCACCGAAATCGTAATCCTGCGGGCCCACGGCCCAGCCGCCGGAGAATTTCTCGACCTTTCCGCCAAGCGCCTGGGCGATGATCTGGTGGCCGAAGCAGATACCCACCATCGGGACATTCTCGGCATGGGCGTCGCGAATGAACGTCTCAAGCGGCTTGATAAAGGGATGATCCTCATAGGCGCCGTGGCGCGAGCCGGTGACCAGCCAGCCGTCGCAGTCATGCACGTCTTTCGGGAAGTGCATATGCTCGACGTCGTAGCGTTTGAATTCGAGGCCGCGCCCGGCGAGCAGCGCTTCGAACATGTCAGGATAGTCGCCCGCCTTGTCGCGCAGAACGTCGGGGGATTGGCCGGTTTGGAGGATGCCGATACGCATGGGAGGTCCGCTCGTAAGCTCTTGTTGCCGAAGCGTAGTGCGGGGCGTGAGCGGCGGCAAGGGGGCTCCGCCCCCGGCGCGTGCCGCGCCTCCCCCGGGATATTTCTGCCAAGAGGAAGATGCGTTTCGGCTTGGTTGAAATATCCCGGGGGGAGGGCGAAAGCCCGAGGGGGCAGAGCCCCCTCGCCCTTAAGTCTTGTCGCCCTACGGCGACGGGGGGGCAGAGCCCCCTCTTGCTTTGGTTTTACCGCGCTTAGCGCGAGCGGATCATCCCCATGATCTCGAGCGTCTTGCCCAGGATCGGCTGCGCGATCTCGTCGGCCCGGTTCGCGCCGTCGCCCAAGATATTGTCGATCTCGGAGGGATCGTTCATCAGCCGGGTCATCTCGTCCGAGATCGGAGCAAGCTTCGCGACCGCCAGTTCCGCCAGCGCCGGTTTGAACTTGCCGAAGCCTTCGCCGCCATATTCGCCCAGCACCTGCGTCGGCGTCATGTCGGCCAGCGCGGCGTAGATGTTCACAAGGTTGCGCGCCTCGGCCCGGTCCTTGAGTCCGTCGAGGTCCGAGGGCAGTGGCTCGGGGTCGGTCACGGCCTTGCGGATCTTCTTGGCGATCGTGTCGGCATCATCGGTCAGGTTGATGCGGCTCGCATCCGACGGGTCGGATTTCGACATCTTCTTGGTGCCGTCGCGCAGGGACATAACGCGGGTGGCGGCGCCTTCGATCAGAGGCTCGGGGGCGGGGAAGAAATCGGTCTCGTAGTCGTGGTTGAACTTGGCCGCGATGTCGCGGGTCAGCTCCACATGCTGCTTTTGATCCTCGCCCACCGGGACCATCGTCGCATGATAGAGAAGGATATCGGCGGCCATCAGCGCGGGGTAGGCGTAGAGGCCGAGGCTGGCCTTCTCGGCGTTCTTGCCCGCCTTGTCCTTGAACTGGGTCATCCGGTTCATCCAGCCCAGACGCGCGACGCAATTGAACGCCCAGGCCAGTTCGGCATGTGCCGAGACCTGGCTCTGGTTGAACAGGATCGAGCGTTTCGGATCGACGCCCGAGGCGATGAAGGCGGCAGCCGCCTCGCGGGTGTTGCGGCGCAGCGCGTCGGGCTCCTGCCAGACCGTGATCGCGTGCAGGTCGACGAGGCAGTAGATCGTCTCGATCCCTTCGTCCTGCTTCTGGGCAAAGCGCTTGAGCGCGCCCAGATAGTTGCCCAGCGTCAGCCCGCCAGAAGGCTGGATGCCGGAGAAGATCCGCGGTTTGAAATTGGCGTTGAGGGGTTGCGCTTGCTCGCTCATCTGATGCTCCTGATCTGCGGGGGGTGGAAGCCCGCCATTGAGGATCTCCCGGGGTGGAAATCCGCTCTCCGCTCGCTTATCGCTAAAGCGCAAAGGGCGCAACTGAGCCCGCGAGCAGGAGAGCGATATGCGCGACGGCTATGACGAACACCCGATGAACCCGCTGCCGCCAGTGGTCTGGCTTCTGGCGCTGCCGATCATCGCGACGGAGCTGTTCTTCGCGATGGGTCAGTCGGGGCTGATCGGTGGGGCGCAGGCGGCGGGCTGGCGGCTCGACGCGCTGCAGAAATTCGCTTTCTCGCCGCAGGTGATGCGCGCAATGTTCGAAACCGGTCAATATCCGCCGGAGCAGATGATGCGGATTTTGACCTATCCTTTCGTGAACGCCTCGGTGACGCAGGCGATCTTCGTGCTCGTGTTCCTCCTAGCGCTGGGCAAGATGGTGGGGGAGATCTTCTCAGGCCTCGCCGTGGCGATCGTGTTCTTCGGCGCGACGATCCTTGGCGCGCTGGTCTATGCGGCGCTGCCGTTTACGCAGATCGGGCTCTATGGCGGCTATCCGGGCGATTACGGGCTGATCGGGGCCTTCACGTGGATCTTGTGGACGCGGCTGGGGCAGGAGAATGCGAACCAGCTGCGGGCGTTCTCGCTGATCGGGGCGCTGATGGGCATCCAGCTGATCTTTGCTATGATCTTCGGCGCGCGGCCCGACTGGATCGCGGATATCGTGGGCTTTGTTGCGGGCTTCGTGCTGAGCTTCTTCGTGGCGCCCGGCGGGATGCAACGGACCTTGCAGCGGCTGCGGCGGCGGTGAAGGCTTAGGGGCGCGCCCTCCCGTGGGGAGGGTCGGGCGCGGCCCGGGGCTGGTCGCCCCGTGCCAAAGTAGCCCCTCACGCCCCGCCCGGACCGCGGCGCATCGCACCTTTCAGATCGGCCATATGCATCGCACCGATGGCGATAGCCGTGCCGAAATAGACGAGCATCCCGAACAGCACGAGCCCCAGCAGCGCCAGCGCGCGCAGGCCCGGCACGGCGAACACGCCCGGCACCGCCCAGGTCACCGCCCAGATCGCAGCCCCCATCACCAGCGCCGCGATCACGATGCGGGGCAGGCGGCGGTAGAAGCGGTGATCGAAGCTCGCGGCCTCGCCCATCGGTCGCGCGCCGAGCCAGAGCTGGCCGACCATCGCCCAGGCCGCGAGCGTCGTGCCCACCGCGGCGGCCAGATAGCCGATCACGAAAGACAGCCCGATCGCCAGCACCGCGTTCACCACCATCGCGACCAGCGCGTAGTTGAACGGCGTGCGCGTGTTCTCGCGGGCGAAATACAGGGGCTGCAGGACTTTCTGCAGCACGAAGGCGGGCAGGCCGAGCCCGTAGATCGCGGTGGCCCAGGCTGTGGCGATCGTGTCTTCATGGGTGAACTGGCCGCGCTCGAACAGGACCGAGACGATGGGTTGAGCCGCCACCAGAAGTGCTACGGCGGGGCCGACGGTGAAGAGGAGCGCAAATTCGCCTGCGCGCGAGAAGGAATAGCGGCTGCCAGCCGTATCGCCGCCGCGCAAGCGGCGAGACAGGTCGGGCAGCAGCACTACGCCGATCGCGATCCCAACCACGCCCAGCGGAAGCTGATAGAGACGGTCGGCATAGTTCAGCCACGCGATCGCGCCGTCGAAATGCGAGGCGACCTGACGGCCCACCAGAAGGTTGATCTGGACGACGCCGCCCGCCAGCATCGCCGGGATCGCGATCCGTATCAGGCGCTTCATATCCGGCGAGAGGCGCGGGCGCTTCGGCACGATCTTGAAACCCGCGCGCCATGCGGCGACCCAGACGAGCGCAAGCTGCGCCACGCCCGCGACCGGCACAGCCCAGGCCAGCGCATCGCCCACCGGCCAGCCTGCCTGATCGGCCATGAGCATCGCGATCACGAAGGTGATGTTCAGCAGCACTGGCGCGGCGGCTGCGGCGGCGAAGTGACCGGCTGCGTTCAGCACCCCCGACAGAAGCGCGCTGAGCGAGATGAAGAGGATGTAGGGAAAGGCGATCCGGCCATAACTCGTGGCGATCGTGAATCGCTCATCGCCCGCGAAACCCGAGGCCATCGCCAGCACCAGCCACGGCATCGCCGCCGAGGCCACCAGCGTCAGCAAGATCAGCACCGAAGCCAATCCCCCCATCGCCTCGCGTGCGAAGCCCTGCGCGTTCTCTCCGCCCTCCAGCTTCTTCGAGAAGATCGGGATGAAGGCGGTGTTGAACGCGCCCTCCGCGAAGAAGCGCCGGAACAGGTTGGGCAGCGAGAAGGCCACGAGGAAGGCCTCGGCCACCGGACCCGCACCCAGGTAGGCCGCGATCATCATGTCGCGCGCAAACCCGAGGATGCGGCTCGCCATGGTCCAGCCGCCCACCGTGAGGAAGCCGCGCACCAGCCGGATTGGTTTCATATTAGTTGCCCGCCCGTTTCGCGCCCGACGCGATGGCGTCCATCAGCTTCTTCTCGAGCGCCTCTTGGCGGGGTTTGGAATGCAGTTTCAGGCCGAACATGTCTTTCACATAGAAGCTGTCCACGACCTGCGCGCCATAGGTGGCGATCACCGCCGAGGAGATCGAAATATTGTTCGACGCCAGCGCCCGGGTCAGGTCGTAGAGAAGGCCGGGCCGGTCGCGGGTATCGACTTCGATGATCGTGTAGATATCCGATCCTTCGTTGTCGATGGTGATATGGGTCGGGAACTTGAACTCGCGCTCACGCTTCTTGAGCTTGTCGCGATCCTTGAGCGCCTCGCGGGCGACGACCTCGCCTTTCAGCGTCTTCTCGATCATGCCGCGCAGACGGGTCAGTTTCGACGCCTCGTAGGGGTGGCCTTCGGCATCCTGCACCCAGAAGACGGCGGTCGCGTAGCCGTCCTTCGAGGTATAGGTGCGCGCGTCGACCACATTCGCGCCGACCAGTGCGAGCGCGCCGGAGAGCCGCGAGAAGATACCGGGGTGATCGGCCAGCGCGAAGCTCACGCGGGTCGCGTCGTGATCGTCGTCGGGATGCAGGTCGATACGGATCTCGTCATCGCCCAGATCGCGCAGCAACCGCGCGAAGATCTCGTGATTGACCGTGGCGAGCGCCTGCCAATAGGGCGCGTAATGGCGGGCGAGCTCGGCGCGAATCTGTGCCTTGTCCCAGTTGTCATCCGCCTCCAGAACTTCGCGCAACGCGCGTTTGGCTTCGTCGGTGCGCTGTTCGCGATTGACCGCTTCCAGCCCGTGCTCCAGCGCCATCGCGGTCTCGGAATGCAGCTTGCGCAGCAGGGTGGCTTTCCAGTTGTTCCAGACATTCGGGCCGACGCCGCGAATGTCGCAGACCGTCAGCACGGTCAGCAGGTCGAGCCGCTTGCGCGACTTCACGCGCTTGGCGAAATCGCGGATCGTGCGCGGGTCCGACAGGTCGCGTTTCTGCGCCACGTCCGACATCAGCAGGTGGTGGCGCACCAGCCATTCGACGGTCTCGGAATCCTCCTGGTTCAGCCCCAGCCGCGGCGCGACCTTGCGGGCGATCTTCGCACCGAGGATCGAGTGATCCTCGGGTCGTCCCTTGCCGATGTCATGCACCAGCAGCGCGACATAGAGGACCTTGCGATTGATGCCTTCTTCGAGGATGTGCGACGAGAGCGGGAGATCCTCGACCAGTTCGCCGCGCTCGATCTGCGCCAGCGTCGAGACGACCTGAATCGTGTGCTCGTCCACCGTGTAGCTGTGATACATGTTGAACTGCATCATCGCGACGATCGGCTCGAATTCCGGGATGAAGGCGGCCAGCACGCCCAGCTCGTTCATCCGCCGCAGCGCGCGTTCCGGGTTGCCGTGCTTGAGCAACAGGTCGAGGAAGATGCGCTGCGCCTCGCGGTTGTTGCGCACCTTGTCGTCGATCAGGTCGAGATTGGCCGAGACGAGCCGCATCGCGTCGGGGTGGATCAGCATCCCCGAGCGCAGCCCTTCCTCGAACAGCCGCAGCAGGTTCACCGGATCGGAGAGGAACGCCTTCTCGTCGGCGACATTTATGCGCCCGTTCTCTTCGCAATAGGGGGCTTTCAGTTTGCGCCGCCTGCGGAAAATCCGCTGCAGCATCGGCGCGCTTTTCACGTGCTGCGCTTCGAGTTTCGTCAGGAAGATGCGGGTCACGTCGCCCACGGCGGTCGCGTGGCGGAAGTAATCCTGCATGAAGACCTCGACCGCGCGGCGGCCCGCCAGATCGCGATAGCCCATGCGCTCGGCCACTTCGACCTGCATGTCGAAGGTCAGCTGATCCGAAGCCCGGCCCGAGATCAGATGCAGGTGGCAGCGCACCGCCCAGAGGTAGTTCTCGGCCTCGTGGAAGGTCTCGTATTCCTCGGGGGAGAAGGCGCCGATCTTCATCAATTCGCGGGCGCGGCCCACGTGATGGATATATTTGCCGATCCAGTAGAGGGTCTGCAGGTCGCGCAAGCCCCCCTTGCCCTCTTTCACATTGGGTTCGAGCACGTAGCGCTGCCCGCCCTGACGGCGGTGGCGTTGCGAGCGTTCCTCCAGCTTGGCCTCGATGAACTCGGCCTCGCTGCCCTCGAAGAGATCGTGACGAAGGCGAAGCGACAGCGCCTCGGCCAGCTTCTCGTCGCCGCCCACGCAGCGATGCTCGAGAAGGGCAGTGCGGATCGTGATGTCTTCGCGCCCGAGCCGGATGCAGTCGTCGAGCGTACGGGACGAGTGACCCACCTTCAGCTTAAGATCCCAAAGCATGTAGAGCATCGACTCGATGACGCTCTCGGCCCAGGGGGTGACCTTGTAGGGGGTGAGAAACAGCAGATCGACATCGGAATGCGGTGCCATCTCGGCCCGGCCATAGCCGCCCACGGCGAGCACCGCGAAACGCTCCGCCTCGGTCCGGATGCCGCTGGGGTGCAGGCGCTCCGTCGCGATGCGCAGCACCGAGCGGACGATGCCGTCGGTCATCTGGGCATAGGCTTCGACCGTGTCGCGCGCAGCGCGCGGATGGGTTTCGAAATCGGCCTCGATCGCGGCGGCGGCGGCGCGGCGTTCCTCGGAGAGGAAGGTCACCGTCGCGGCCCGGATGTCCTTCGGGTCGCGCATGTCAGAGGTCGCTGCGTCGAGCGCCTCGAACAAACGCTGTTGATTTAGAAGGAGGGGCGCCCCGGTCGATGCCGGGGCGGGGTCTGTCATGCTGGTCACTGCGCAGTCTTGTCCCTTGACGGGCCCTTTCGTTTGAAGGCGGTCCGGGTCAGAACCCGAACCCGCCGAAGTTGCGCGGCGCCGGGTCTATCACGACCGCCTGGCCGTTGCGGACCTGCGCCACGGCGAGCGCCCGTTCGTTGGTGCCGTCGGGCAGGAAGCGGAAGACGCCGTTGACGCCCACGAAGCCCGAACGCTGGGTCAGGCCCTGCTTGGTCAGCGCGCTCGGATTGCCGGACTTCACCAGCGCGCCGATGGCCGCGATCCCGTCATAGGCGAGGCCTGCGATCGGGTGGGGTGCTTGGCCGTAAGCGGCGCTGTAGCGCGAGACGAACTGCTGTTGCAGTGCCGGATCGGGCTCGGCGAACCAGCCGCCCTGGGTGCCCGGCAGCGACAGCGTCGCCGGCGGAATGTCCCAGCGGGTCAGGCCGATATATTGCGTCATCTGCGGGGTCACGCCCTGCTCGCCCATCAGCTGTGTGAGCAGAGGGAGCGCGCCTGCTGTATCGGCCGTCAGGAACAGCGCATCGACGTCACCGGACTTCACGCGGCTTGCGATCTGCGGCGTCGCGTCGACCACGCCCTGCTGCGAGAACGGGTAGGAGGCCACGCCTGCGAGCGAAGCGCCCGAGCGTGCGACCGCGGTCTGGATCGCCTGTGCGCCGATCTCGCCCGCCGTGGTCTGCTCATGCACGACCATGATCCGCTTCTTGCCCTGACGTGTCGCGAAGCTCACGAGGCGGTTGGCGGTGTTCTGGAAGGTCGGGCCGAGCACGAAGACGTTGCCGCCCGCGACGTTGGTGTTGTTCGAAAACGCAAGCACGTTGATGTTGCGCGAGGCGACCGCAAGACCTGCGGCATTCGCCGATTGCGCATAGACCGGGCCGACGATGATCTTGGCGCCCTCGTCGGCGGCCTTGGTGGCCATCGCGGCCGCTTGCTGCGGATTGCCGGCGGTGTTGTAGACCTGCAGGTCGATCCGTGCGCCTTGCAGATCCTGAATCGCGAGATTTGCCGCATTCTGCAGCGCCCGCGCGAGCGTCTCGTCGCCAGCGTTGCCGGACCCGGCCGGAACCAGAAGCGCGACCTTGACCGGTGCGCTGGTGTCGATCTTCTGACCGGAATTGCCCATCGGCCCCGGCTGACAGGCCGCAAGCCAGACCAATGCGAGGAGGGCTGCGATTCGCGCGGCGAGGGCGCGGGGGTTACGAATGAGATTAAACATGATACGTCCTTTTGGGCGTTGGCGTCCGGTCCGGGCACTGAAGCAACGCCTGCGAACCGCGAGGAAATGACGCGGTCGAGACTACGCACAAGCAGGCGTGAAGTAAACGTTCCACACAAGTGATGAGGCGGGCGATGGGCGAGGGTGTTGTATCTGATGCAAACGCGGAAAATAAGGGAACCAGGAGTGTTCCGGCGCCGTTAAGCCCGGGGCTTCATTTCATTGCCACACCCATCGGAGCCGCCCGCGACATCACCTTGCGCGCCCTCGACATGCTGCGCGCAGCCGACGTTCTGGCGGCCGAGGATACGCGCAGCCTGCGGCACCTGATGGAGATTCACGGCGTGCCGTTGAACGGGCGTCAGGTGCTCGCCTATCACGACCATAACGGCGCCGCGATGCGCCCGAAAATCCTCGCAGCCCTGGAGGCGGGGAAATCGGTGGTCTACGCCTCCGAGGCAGGCACGCCGCTGGTCGCTGATCCGGGCTATCAGCTTGGCCGCGCGGTAATCGAGGCCGGGCTGCCGCTCTATAGCGCACCGGGCCCCTCGGCGGTGCTGACGGCGCTGACCCTGTCGGGCCTGCCAACGGATCGCTTCCTCTTCGCGGGGTTTGCCCCGAACAGCAAAGGCGCGCGGCGCAACTGGCTCGCGGAGTTCAAGGAAATTCCGGCGACGCTGGTTTTCTATGAAAGCCCCAAACGCATTAGGGAAATGTTAGCTGACGCGGCCCATAGTCTGGGAAAAGAGAGACAAGCGGCGCTGTGCCGGGAGTTGACGAAACGCTTCGAAGAGGTCCGCCGGGGCACGCTGGAAGAGCTTGCGGAAAGCGTGGCTGAGTCGCCGGTCAAGGGCGAAATCGTCGTCGTGGTCGACAGGCCGCATGCAGTCGAAATCGACGACGCCCAACTGGAAGAGCGCCTCGAAGCGGCATTGGCGCGCGAGTCGCTTCGCGACGCGGTCGACGCCGTCGCAGGGGCGACCGGGTTGCCGCGGCGCAAGGTATATCAGGCCGCTCTGGCCATGGAGAAAAAGAGATGAGTGGATCGCTGTCATATCATTCCGGTCTCGCCGCCGAAGAGCAAGTGATGCTGCATTACGAACGGGCAGGGCGCGCGGTCTCGGAACATCGCTGGCGGGGCAAGTATGGCGGCGAGATCGATCTGATCGCGCGCGATGGCGATACCCTGATCTTCGTCGAGGTGAAGAAATCGCGCAGCCATGCCCGCGCCGCGGAACGCCTCTCGCAGCGCCAGATGCGCCGTATATGCATTTCGGTCGAAGAATATCTGATGCGACATCCCGCTCCGGCAAACTGCAATCGCAAGGTCCGGTTCGATCTCGCCCTGGTCAATGAGGTCGGGGAGATCAAGGTGCTGGAGAACGCCTATTTCGGAATGTGACCGGCCCGTGGGTTGAGGTTGCATCCGGACGCGCCACATTGCATCAAGATTGCAGTCTAATGAGGGGGCGCGGATGGGATTGAAAGTTGCGATCCAGATGGATCCGATCGAAGCGGTCAATATCGAGGCTGACAGCACGTTTCGGATCGCCGAAGAGGCGCAGGCGCGTGGGCACGAGCTATTCTACTACACGCCGGATCGCCTGATCTACCGCGAGGGGCACGTCTATGCACGTGGCTGGCCTCTGGTGGTGCGGCGTGAGAAGGGCAACCACTTCAC
The DNA here is from genome assembly GCF_055666785.1 of Thioclava sp. PTB-PU3-1. Classification (NCBI taxonomy): domain Bacteria; kingdom Pseudomonadati; phylum Pseudomonadota; class Alphaproteobacteria; order Rhodobacterales; family Paracoccaceae; genus Thioclava; species Thioclava sp. PTB-PU3-1. Next base: position 282,076 of record NZ_JBVNVL010000002.1, read on the forward strand.
GCTGGGCGAAGAGACCGAGATCGATCTGGGCGACTGGGATGTGGTTTGGCTGCGGCAGGACCCGCCCTTCGATATGGGCTATATCACGACGACCCATCTGCTGGAGCGGATCCATCCCGAGACGCTGGTCGTCAACGATCCGTTCTGGGTCCGGAACTCGCCCGAGAAGCTTCTCGTTCTGGATTTCCCTGACCTGACGCCGCCGACCTTGATCGCGCGCGATTTGGAGGCCATTCGGGCCTTCAAGGCGGAGCACGGCGATATCATTCTCAAGCCGCTCTACGGCAATGGCGGGGCGGGAGTGTTCCGGCTCGATCCGAACGATCGCAACCTGTCGTCGCTGCACGAGCTGTTCATCGGCATCAACAACGAGCCTCTGATCGCGCAGAAATTCCTGCCTGCCGTTTCGAAGGGCGACAAGCGGATCATTCTCGTCGACGGCGAGCCGGTGGGCGCGATCAACCGGGTGCCGGCGGCGGGCGAGACGCGGTCGAACATGCATGTCGGCGGCCGGCCCGAGAAAGTCGAGCTGACCGCGCGTGATCGCGAAATCTGCGAGCGGATCGGCCCGTATCTGCGTGAGAAGGGTCAGATCTTCGTTGGTATCGACGTGATCGGCGACTGGCTGACCGAAATCAACGTCACCTCGCCGACGGGCATTCAGGAGCTTGAGCGGTTCGACGGCGTGAATATCACCGCCCGCATCTGGGAGGCGATCGAAGCGAAACGGAGCTGATATGTCGATCCGGCTGGTCTTTCTCAATCTTTGGCTGCGCAGCATCGCGAAACCGATGGTGCGACGGTTCCACGGGGCTGCGCAAACGCGGCGCGCGACGGAGAGATTGGCCAGCTGGGTCGTGCGCGAGCCCACCGGGCTTTGCCGTCTGCCGACCAAGCTGGCCGGGCGCAATGCGCTGTCGCTGCGCGCGGGGCGGTCCTCGGTTGGGCGCATCATTCTCTATCTTCATGGCGGCGGTTACGTCACCGGCTCCCCGTGGATGTATCGCGGTCTCGCGGGGCGTTTGGCGAAGCTGAGCGGTCTCGAGGTGGTCGTGCCGGATTATCGGCTTGCGCCCGAGGCGCCGGTCGGTGCCGCGCTCGAGGATGCGACCGCAGCTTTCGATGCGCTGGTGGAGATGGGGTACGACCCGAGCGCGATCGTTATCGCGGGCGACAGCGCGGGGGGCGGTCTGACATTGGCGCTTCTGAGCGTGCTGTGCCAGCGCGGCACGCGGCCTGCCGGGGCGATTACCTTCTGCCCGTGGACGGACCTGACCTGTTCGGGCGAGAGCCTCCGCGTCAATGCCGCGAAAGACGCGATGCTGCCTGTGGAGCGGCTTGGCGATACCTGCGAGATGGTGCTGCGCGGGCATGACGCGAGTGATCCGCGCTTTTCGCCGCTTTTCGCGGAGTTCCCCGATCCGCCTCCGGTGCTGATCCAGCATTCGATGGGGGAGATCCTGAGCGACGATGCGCTGCGCATGGCCGAGCGGCTGCGCAGCTTCGACGCGGATGTCACGGTGCAAAGCTGGCCCGACGCGCCGCATGTCTGGCAATTCTTCGACGGTCGGGTGCCCGAGGCGCGCGAGGCACTGGAGGATGCGGCGGCGGCGGCGCGCCGGATGCTCAACCTGCCACGGCGCTGAGCCGATAGCTCAACGCCTCGGCGATATGGGGCTGGCGCACGTGCTCGGCATGGTCGAGATCGGCGATGGTGCGCGCAACCCGTAGAACCCGGTGGTAACCGCGCGCCGACAGTCCGACCCGCTCGGCCATCCGGGCCAGCAGATCTCGCCCCTGCGCATCCGGCGTCGCGATGTCCTCGAGCAACTGTCCTTCGGCTTCGGCATTGACGCGGATCGCGGGGTGATCCGCGAAGCGCTGGGCCTGCCGCTCGCGCGCTTCCGCGACGCGGGCCGCGACCTCGGTGGAGCTGTCGCCGGAGGCTGGCAGGTCGAGATCGGCATAGCGCACCGGGGGCACCTCTATTCGTAGGTCGAACCGGTCCATCAGAGGCCCTGAAATCCGCCCCAGATAGTCGTCGCCGCAGCCGGGCGCGCGGGCGCAGGCGCGTTCTGCATCGCCGAGATATCCGCATTTACACGGATTCGCTGCCGCGATCAGAAGGAAGCGGCAGGGATAGCGGGTATGGGCATTGGCGCGCGAGACGACGACTTCGCCGGTCTCGATCGGCTGGCGCAGGGTTTCCAGCACGGCGCGGGGAAATTCGGGGAACTCGTCCATGAACAGCACGCCGTTATGGGCAAGGCTGACCTCGCCGGGGCGGGCGCCGCGCCCGCCGCCGATCATTGCCGCCATCGAGGCGGTGTGATGCGGTTCGCGAAACGGGCGCGTGCGCGAGATGCCGCCCTCGGCCAGCAGCCCCGACAGCGATTGGATCATCGAGGTTTCCAGCATCTCCTCGGGGCGCATCTCGGGCAGGATCGAGGGCAGCCGCGCGGCCAGCATGGATTTGCCCGAGCCGGGCGTGCCGATCATCATCAGGTGGTGGCGACCGGCAGCGGCGATCTCCAGCGCGCGCTTGGCCCGTTCCTGACCCTTCACATCGCGCAGGTCGCGCGGATGCGGTGCGTCCCGGACGAGACCCGGGCGGGCGGGTTCCAGCGGCAGGCGACCGCTGAGATGGTCGATCGCGGCGCCGAGCGTCTCCGGGGCTGTCACCTCGGCCGCCCCGACCCAGGCCGCTTCTGCCCCCGAGCCCTTCGGGCAGATCAGCCCCTTGTCCTGCGCGGCGGCCGCCATCGCAGCGGGCAGGGCACCCGCGACCGGCAGGAGCCGCCCGTCGAGCGACAGCTCCCCCACGGCGACGAGCGCCTCGATCCGGTCGCGCGGCACGACCCCGATCGCGCCCAGCAGCGCCAGCGCGATGGGCAGGTCGAAATGCGAGCCCTCTTTCGGCAGGTCGGCAGGCGAGAGGTTCACGGTGATCTTCTGCATCGGCAGCGCGATCCCCAGCGCGCCGAGCGCCGCGCGCACCCGTTCGCGCGCCTCGGACACGGCCTTGTCGGGCAGGCCTACGACCGCGAAGCCGGGCATGCCTTCGGAGAGCGCGCATTGCACCTCCACGAGGCGGGCCTCCACCCCCTCGAACGCGACCGTATAGCTCTGGCTGACCATCGGCTCTCCTGCGCCTCTTCGTCGAGGGGTAGCGCAGCCGTGGTTTAGGAATGGTTAACGGCTGCAAGGGCGGGAGCCGCGTCTTTTGCCCCTCGACTCGGAGACGAATGCGCCGCTCGAAACATCAGTGGAAATAGAGGGATAAAGGTGCAATTCCTGCATATCTGCACAGCCATCGCTTCAGTTTCGCGCACAAGATCAACATGTTGCGTTACAGTCGCTCAAGTGTCCGTGAGCACGCTTATGATATGCGGTGCTCAAGAAGGAGTGATGGCCTTCCCGTAGCGGCATGAATTTCTTCCATTTTTCGCTTGAAAACGTCGTCAAGTGCGCCACGCGCACAAAGTTTCAGGCAAAATTCAACATTTCCGTGAGGAACCAAAACATGTCATTCGCATTGGGTGGGCAAAGCAGCCACCCAATTCAAGGTTGCGCCGGTTTGGGCTGGACACCCCAGGGAGATTGTAAATGGCACTCGATGGTATGACCGATGAAACCCTGCCACGCCAAGCAATGCGGGCAGAGTTCCTGGATGCAGAAACCGAAGCGGAACTGGCGCGAGCGTGGCGCGACAATCGGGACGAACAGGCGTTGCACCGGCTTGTGACGGCCTATATGCGCCTCGCGATCTCGATGGCTTCGAAGTTCCGCCGCTACGGCGCGCCCATGAACGATCTGATCCAGGAAGCTTCACTTGGTCTGATGAAAGCCGCTGACAAGTTCGACCCGGAACGCGGCGTGCGGTTCTCGACCTATGCGGTGTGGTGGATAAAAGCCTCGATCCAGGAATTCGTGATGCGCAACTGGTCGATGGTGCGCACCGGCTCGACCTCCTCGCAGAAGGCCCTGTTCTTCAACATGCGCCGCGTTCAGGCCCAGCTGACCCGCGAAGCGCAGCAAGAGGGCGAACAGCTCGATGCGATGCAGCTGCGTCAGCGCGTGGCCGAAGTGATCGGTGTGCCGCTCGCAGATGTCGAGATGATGGAAGGCCGCCTGTCCGGCTCCGACTTCTCGCTCAATGCCACGCAGTCCAGTGAAGACGAAGGCCGCGAATGGGTCGATACGCTGGAAGATGACGGCGCGAGCCCTGAGGAAACCGTGGCCGATAGCCATGACGGTCAGACGATGAAAGTCTGGCTGGGCGAGGCGATGGGCCGGTTGACCGACCGCGAAGCCTACATCGTCCGCGAGCGTCGTTTGATCGAAGATCCGCGCACTTTGGAAAGCCTCGGTGAAGAGTTGGGGCTTTCGAAAGAGCGTATTCGTCAGCTCGAAGCGCAGGCTTTCGGCAAGATGCGCAAATCGCTTGAAACCCATCAGGGCGAGGTGCAAAGCTTCTTCGTATGAAGAAGTTTCTTGCCGCGCTCTGCCTGCTGTCTCTGACAGGTCCTGCCCTTGCAGCGGAAATATCGCCCGCCCAGCTGGATACGCTGTCGGGCGATATTGTCGTTCTGGGCGAGATTCACGACAACCCGACCCATCACCTCAATCAGGCGCGTGCGATCAAGGCGCTGAAGCCCGCCGCCGTGGTGTTCGAGCAATTGACGCCCGAGCAGGCGGCGAAGATCACGCCAGCGCTCTTGAAGGATGAGGGCGCGTTGGAAAAAGCGCTGGACTGGGACAATTCGGGCTGGCCCGATTTCGCGATCTATTATCCGATTTTCGCCGCTTTGGGCGATGCGAAGGTCTATGGCGCCGCGCAGCCGCGCGAGACCGTACGCGCCGCGATGACCAAGCCGCTGCCGGAGGTTTTCGGGCCGAATGCGGCACGCTACGGGCTCGACAAAGCCTATCCGGAAGACCTGCAGGCCAAGCTGGAAGCGGAGTCGCAAGAGGATCATTGCAACGCGCTGCCGCCCGATCTGCTGCCCGGCATGGTCGCGGCGCAACGCTTCCGCGATGCGGTCTTCGCGCGGGTGGCGCTCGAGGCGCTGAAGGAGACCGGCGGGCCGGTCGCGGTCATCACCGGATCTGGCCATGCGAAGACCGACCTCGCCGTTCCCGCGCTTCTGCGCAAGGCGGACCCGCAGGCGAAGGTCGTGGCGATCGGTCAGATCGAGGCGGAGCCGGGCACCGATCCCGGCACGCAGCCCTTTGACGACTGGATCATCACGCCGCCGACCGAACGCGCCGATCCCTGCGCCGCGTTCAAGTGATCCTTGCGCCAATGCGCCCCGGCGCTTAGACCATCTGAGAGAGTTTCACGGAGAGGCAAATGCTTGCGGGCAAACGCATCCTGTTGATCATCGGCGGCGGTATCGCGGCCTTCAAGGCGCCCGAGCTGATCCGTCTGCTGCGCGGGGCAGGGGCCTCGGTGAGCCCGGTCCTGACCAAGGCCGGGGCCGAGTTCGTCACGCCGCTGACCGTCTCCTCGCTTGCGGGTGAGGCGGTTCATTCCGACCTCTTCGATCTGACGCATGAGTCCGAGATCGGTCATATTCAGCTGTCGCGCGCCGCCGATCTGGTGGTCGTCGTGGCCGCCACCGCCGATCTGATGGCGAAGATGGCGAACGGTCTGGCCAATGATCTCGCCTCGACCCTGCTGCTTGCCACCGACAAGCGCGTGCTGATCGCGCCCGCGATGAATGTGCGGATGTGGGAGCACCCCGCAACGCAGCGCAATATCACGACGCTCAAATCCGATGGCGTGATCTTTGCAGGCCCGACCGAAGGCGACATGGCCTGTGGCGAATTCGGCGAGGGCCGGATGATCGAGCCCGAGGCGATCCTCGCCGCGATCGATACCGCGCTGTCGGACGGTCCGCTGAAAGGCCGCCACATCCTCGTGACGTCGGGGCCCACCCATGAGCCGATTGACCCGGTGCGCTATATCGCGAACCGCTCGTCGGGCGCACAGGGCACGGCCCTTGCCGCGGCGCTGCGGGACCTCGGTGCGACTGTTACCTTCGTCACCGGCCCCGCGATGGTCGCGCCGCCTGCGGGCGTGCGGGTGATCAAGGTCGAGACCGCGCGCGAAATGCTGGACGCGGTGCAGACCGCGCTGCCTGCCGAAGCGGCGATTTTCGCTGCCGCCGTGGCCGATTGGCGCGTGGCGAACGCGGCCGAGCGGAAGATGAAGAAGGACGGCACCGGCGCGCCGCCCGCGCTCGAATTCGCCGAGAATCCCGACATCCTCGCCATGGTCTCGAAGATGGGCGAAGGTCGACCGGGGCTCGTGGTGGGCTTCGCGGCCGAGACCCATGACGTCGCGCGGTTTGCGGCCGATAAACGCGCCCGCAAGGGCTGCGACTGGATCGTCGCCAATGACGTGAGCCCCGCGACCGGGATCATGGGCGGGACCGAGAACGCGGTGACGATCATCGACGAGACCGGCGCGGAAAGCTGGGACCGGATGGGCAAGCAAGAGGTCGCGCGGCGGTTGGCTGCGCGCATCGCAGAAAGCTTGGGCGCGGCTGGCGCCTGAGGGACGCTCCGCGGGGGATATTTATGCCAAGCCGAAACGAAATGCGCCTCTTTCGGCTTGGTCCAAATATCCCCGCCGGAGGCATCCGCATTTGACGCCCGCGCGACATCGGGCAGGAGAGAGACACGTGAGCACACCGATCATCAAGGTTTTGCGCGAGGACTGGGCCGATCCCGAGATTGCGCTGCCGCGCTACGAGACCCATGGCGCCGCCGGGGCCGATCTGCGCGCTAATCTCGCCCCCGAGGATCGAGAAGGGGGCATAACGCTCGCCCCGATGCAGCGCGCGATCATCCCGACCGGGCTGCGCGTCGAGATCCCCGAAGGGTTCGAGATGCAGATTCGGCCGCGCTCGGGGCTGGCGCTGAAACACGGGATCAGCCTGCCCAACACGCCCGGCACGATCGACGCCGATTATCGCGGGCCGCTGGGTGTGCTGCTGATCAATCTTGGCACCGAGCCCTACCTGATCGAGCATGGTGCCCGCATCGCGCAGGCGATCGTCGCCCCGGTGGTGCAGGCGCGCTTCGAGGTCACGGACGCTCTGGGCGACACCGCACGGGGCGCAGGCGGCTTCGGCTCGACCGGCAAGGGCTGAGGCATGCTCGGGCTGGTTCTGATGGCGGCGATCGTGGGGCTCGGGCTGGTGCTCAAGGCCTCCGCGCGTGCGATCTTCGGGATGCTCGTGCTGATCTGGGCGGCTTTGGTGATCGCGCATCTGCCCATCCCCGGATTTGGGCCGCTGGGGCGCGTTCTGGGCGGTTCGCTTGCGGGTTGGATTGGCCTCGGTGTCGTCGTCGCGCTGGTGCTGATCTATCGCCGGATGCTCGGGGCGATCCGGGCGAAGGCCGAGGTGAAGGAGCCCGAAGCGCCCGCGCCCAAACCGGGCAGCTTTTCCGAGGCCGAACTGGATCGCTATGCGCGCCACATCATGCTGCGCGAGATCGGCGGGCCGGGGCAGAAGCGCCTCAAGCAGGCTAAGGTTCTGGTGGTCGGGGCCGGGGGGCTCGGTTCGCCTGCGCTTTTGTATCTCGCCGCGGCCGGGGTGGGGCGGATCGGGGTCGTGGATGACGATATCGTCTCGAACTCCAACCTGCAGCGGCAGGTGATCCATCGCGATGCCGATCTCGGGATGCCCAAGGTCTTCTCCGCGAAAAAGGCGATGCTTGCGCTCAACCCGCATATCGAGGTGCTACCCTATAACCGTCGCCTGAGCGCCGAGGATGCCGAAGGGCTGATCGCCGAATATGACCTCGTCCTCGACGGGACTGACAATTTCGACACGCGCTATCTGGTGAATGCAGCCTGCGTGGCGACCCGCACGCCGCTGATCTCCGGCGCGATCACGCAATGGGAAGGGCAGCTGTCGCTGTACGATCCGGCGAAGGGTGCGCCCTGCTATGCCTGCGTCTTCCCCGAAGCGCCTGCCGCCGGGCTTGCGCCGAGCTGTGCCGAGGCGGGCGTGGTTGGCGCGTTGCCCGGCGTGGTGGGTTCGATGATGGCGACCGAGGCGATCAAGGAGATCACCGGCGCGGGCCAATCCGCGCGCGGGCGACTGATGATCTATGATGCGCTTTGGGGCGAGAGCCGTCAGTTCGGCGTGAAGCGGCGTGCCGATTGCGCGGTTTGCGGAGAAGTTCACGGGGCGGGGGATGGTCAATCCTGAGCACGCGCCCTAGCTTGCGATGCAAAGGAGACCCGCCATGACCAACCCGCTTCTCGCCGACTGGACCGGCCCCTACGAACTGCCGCCCTTTGCTGAGATTTCCGATGCCGATTTTGCGCCTGCTTTCGATGCGGCGCTGGCCGAGGCGCGCGCCAATATCGCGGCGATCGCGGACTCGCCCGACGCCCCGACATTCGCCAATACGATCGAGGCGATGGAGCTGGCGGAAGAGGCGCTCGAGAAGGTCGCGGGCGTGTTCTACAACCTCGCCGGTGCCGATGCGACGCCCGCGCGGCAGGAGCTGATGCGCGATCTGGCGCCGAAGCTCGCGGCGTTTTCCTCCGAGATCACGATGAACACCGCGCTGTTCGGGCGGATCGACCAGCTGTGGCAGAGCCGCGAGAGCCTCGGACTTGGCCCGGAGCAGGCGCGGCTTCTGGAGCAGTATTACCAGATGTTCACCCGATCGGGCGCGGCGCTGGAAGGGGATGCGGCCGAGCGGATGCGCGAGATCAAGCAGCGCTTCGCCTCGATCACCACGCAGTTCAGCCAGAACCTTCTGGCCGATGAAAGCGGCTGGTTCCGCCCGCTGGTCGAGGAAGACCTCGAAGGGCTGCCCGATTTCATCGTGGACACCGCCCGCGCGGCAGGCAAGGAGCGCGGGCAGGACGGGCCGGTGCTGACGCTCTCGCGCTCGCTGATCGTGCCTTTCCTGCAATTCTCGCCCAAGCGCGAGCTGCGGCGGATCGCCTATGAAGCCTGGACGTCACGCGGGGCAAACGGGGGCGAGACCGACAATCGCGAGATCGCCGCCGAGGTGCTGAAGTTGCGCGAGGAGCGTGCGAAGCTACTGGGGTACGAGAGCTTCGCCGCCTACAAGCTGGAACCCGAGATGGCCAAGACGCCCGAGGCCGTGCGCGGTCTTCTGATGCGCGTCTGGGAGCCTGCGAAGGCTGCCGCCGAGGCGGATGCCGTGAAGTTGGCCGAGATGATGCATGCCGACGGGATCAACGGCGATCTCGAGCCGTGGGACTGGCGCTACTATGCCGAGAAGCGCCGCGTGGCCGAGCATGATTTCGACGAGGGGCAGATCAAACCCTACCTCTCGCTCGACGCGATGATCGGGGCTGCTTTCGATACGGCGAACCGCCTCTTCGGACTGGAGTTCAAGGAGATTGACGGGCCGTTCTATCACCCGGACGTGCGCGGCTGGGAAGTGTCGCGCGGCGGCGAAGTGCTGGCCGTGTTCCTGGGCGATTATTTCGCGCGCGGTTCGAAACGCTCTGGCGCGTGGTGCTCGGCGATGCGCTCGCAGCGCAAGCTGGGTGGCGCGCCGGTGCCGATCGTGGTGAACGTGTGTAACTTCGCGAAGGGCGATCCGGCACTGCTAAGCCATGACGACGCGCGCACGCTGTTCCACGAATTCGGCCATGCGCTGCACCAGATGATGTCGGATGTGACCTATCAGTTCCTGTCGGGCACCTCGGTCGCGCGCGATTTCGTGGAACTCCCGAGCCAGCTTTACGAGCATTGGCTCGACGTGCCCGAGACGCTGGAAAAGCACGCGCTCCACTACAAGACTGGCGAGTCGATGCCGATGGAGCTGCGCGAGAAGCTGAAAGGGGCTGCCACCTTCGATCAGGGTTTCTCGACGGTGGAATATCTCGGCTCGGCGCTGGTCGATCTGGCCTTCCACGAGGGTGCGGCCCCGGAAGATCCGATGGCGAAACAGGCCGAGGTGCTGCGCGAGATCGGCATGCCGCATGCGATCCGGATGCGCCACGCGACGCCGCATTTCGCCCATGTCTTCTCGGGCGACGGCTATTCCTCTGGTTATTACAGCTACATGTGGTCGGAAGTGATGGATGCCGATGCGTTCGAAGCCTTCGAGGAGGCAGGCGACGTGTTCGATCCGGAAACGGCGGCGAAGCTCGAACGCTTCGTGCTGTCCGCAGGCAATTCGCGGCCGCCGGAGGAGCTTTACACCGAGTTCCGGGGCAAGATGCCGGGGGTCGAGCCTCTGCTGAAGGGCCGCGGGCTGCTTGATCCGGCCGCCTGAGCGGCTGGTGATGCCGGAGCCTCCGGCGGGGATATTTAGGGCAGTTGGAAGCAGGACGATCTGCTTTCCAACTGCTCGAAATATCCCCGGGGGGCGCCGCAAGCCGTGGGGGCAGCGCCCCCTCCGCGCTCAGCCCCGATAGACGTCCTTATGAATGATGACATCGGCCTGCGGATAGGCCTCGACGATGGCGCGTTTGAGCGCGGCGCCGATGTCATGGGCCTCTTCCAGCGTCTGATCCCCGTCGAGTTCGATATGCAGGTTCACGAAGATCTGCGCGCCTGCCGTCCTGGTCTTGAGATCGTGGAAGCCGCGCACGCCGGGCCAGTCGCGGGCGATCTTGGCGATGCCTTCGATCACGTCGTCAGGGGCCGCGCGGTCCATCAGCGCGTGCCATGCGCCAATGAAGATCTTCGCCGCGCCAGCTAGCATGATCGCCGCGGCGATCAGCGCGACAATGCTGTCCACGTCGCCCCAGCCGAACGCATGCGAGAGCCAGAGCGCGAGGATCGCGCCCAGTGTCGGCAGCAGGTCGCCCACATAGTGCAGCCGGTCGGCGGCGACGACCTTGTTGCCGGTCTTGCGCGCCACGCGGCCCTGCCACCAGATCAGGCCGAAGGTGATCGCCGCAGAGGCGACCATGACCGCGATCCCAATACCTTCGGCGGCAAGCGGGGGCGGGGTCGGGGCCAGCAGGCGCTGAACGCCGGTGATGCCGATCGTGATGCCCGCGCCCAGCACGATCAGCGCCTGACCGAGGGCTGCGAGGTCTTCGGCGGAGCTATGCCCAAAGGCGTGATCGTCATCGGCAGGCTTCGCGGCATAGAGGATCGCCAGCAGCCCCGCACCCGAGATCAGCAGGTCCACTGCGCTGTCGGCGAGCGAGGCGCCGACCGAGAGCGCTCCGGTCTGCCATAGCGCCCAGGCCTTGATCGCCACAAGCAGTGCGGCGGTGCCGACCGAGGCCAGACCCGCCGAGGTGTTCATTCGGTTTTCGTTGTCACTATAGGCCATCGCTGCCATCTCTACCTTTGCGCCGATCCTCTAGCGCAGGTGAGCGTCTCAGTCACGGGTCTCGTCGGGGTCGACGCCCCAGATTTCGGTTTTCGGCAACCAGCCATCCGCGCCAGAGCCTTCGATTTCGCACCAATCGTGGGTGCAGGCGCCGAGGCCTGCGATCGCTCCGGCCTGCGCCTTGGCGGTGACTGCGGATTTCGGGTCGGGACGGGCGTGGAGCGACACCATGTCCTGCATGACGATCACGTTGCGCACGCCCGAAATCAGCGTGTAGTGAATCCAGCCGCCCTGACCTTCGTTATCCTCGACGCGCCGCCAATGGCCGAATTCGGCGGTGACTTTCAACGGCATGCCGGGATGGGTGAAGACCCAGTCGATCCGGTGCGAGAGCGAGGGCCCGCGACGTACATTGCCCTTGGAGCCTTTCAGCGAGACATAGCGCGGGATCGGCAGGTGGGTGACCGGGCCACGGCGTTGCGGTTTCGCCAGTTGCACGTCGGGGCCGTTGGGGGCGGGCTTGGCCGCGGGCTTCGCTTGCGGCTTGGTGGTTTGGCTGGTCGCAGCAGGCTGAGCGGCGGGGGCGTTTGATTTCGACTGCGCGCCCGAGGCATTGCCCGACACGCTCCAGATTGCGCCGACCAGAATCGCAATTGAGGATACCGCCGCGAGGATTTTGCTGCCCGTCATCGTCCGCCTCATATCCCGGCCCGCCCGCTGGCTGATCCGCGGGTCTGCAACATCCGGCGCGCAATAAAATTGCGCTCCCATGTTGATTTCGGCCATTACTGCTCTTGCCGGGCCTTGTGCCTGCCCGCTTTGAGGGGCAGTTTGCATCCAACCGCCCCGCGATGGAAGAGAGGAGAGGACCGAGATGCCTGCACCGCGCCTGAGTGTTGTCGTGACGCGACGCCTGCCCGAGGTCGTCGAGACCCGGATGAAGGAATTGTTCGAGGTCGAGCTCAATCACGACGATCGCAAGATGACCCGGGAGGAGCTGGTCGAGGCGATGAAACGCGCCGATGTCCTCGTGCCCTGCGTGACCGACCGGATCGACGCGTCGATGATCTCGCAGGCGGGCGAGCGGCTGAAATTGATCGCGAATTACGGTGCCGGGGTCGATCACATTGACGTTTCCTCGGCGCGTCAGCGCGGGGTGCTGGTGTCGAATACGCCCGGCGTCGTCACCGATGATACGGCCGATATGACCATAGCGCTGATGCTGGCGGTGACGCGGCGCATTCCCGAAGGGCTTGCGCATATGCAGGCGGGCAATTGGGAGGGCTGGGCGCCCACCGCCTTCATGGGCCATCGCATCGGCGGCAAGCGGCTGGGCATTCTCGGCATGGGCCGGATCGGTCAGGCGGTGGCGCGGCGCGCCAAAGCCTTCGGGATGCAGATCCACTATCACAACCGCACCAAAGTGCACCCCGATATCGAGGAGGAGCTGGAAGCGACCTACTGGGACAGTCTCGACCAGATGGTGAGCCGGATGGACGTGATCTCGGTGAACTGCCCTCACACGCCCTCGACCTTCCACCTGCTCAACGCGCGGCGGCTGAAGATGCTCAAGCCCGAGGCGGTAATCGTGAATACTTCGCGGGGCGAGGTGATCGACGAGAACGCGCTGACGCGGGCGTTGCGCGCGGGCGAGCTGGCCGGGGCCGGTCTCGACGTGTTCGAGCATGGCGCGGAGGTCAATCCGCGGCTGCGCGAGCTGTCGAACGTGGTGCTGCTGCCGCATATGGGCTCGGCCACCGTCGAGGGGCGCGTGGAGATGGGCGAGAAGGTTCTGGTCAACATCAAGACCTTCGCCGACGGGCACCGCCCGCCGGATCTGGTCGTGCCGTCGATGACCTGATCCGCGCGAAACTGTTTTGAGGCCCCGGTGAGATCCGGGGCCTTTTCATTTGGGCTTCGGTTGAGTCGGGCCAGAAATGACGAAAGGCCCCGGGACACGCCCGGGGCCTTCGCTGGGAGCAGGGGCTGCCCCCGCTCTCCGTCACATCATCCGAAGATTACTTCGCTTCGTATTTCGGAAGCTTCTTCAGTTGCTCTTCGGTCAGACCGGTATGCACGGTGATCGAGGTGTCGTTCTGCAGAACGGTCAGCTCGCTCGCCTTGATTTCGACCGGCTTGGCGCCAATGCCGAGGAAGCCACCCACGTCGATCACGACGCCCGAGACTTTACCGTCATTGCCCTGAACCAGCTCGGACACGTCGCCGACCTTGTCGTCGTTCGGGCCATAGACGCCTTCACCACGCAGCGTGTCGGGAGCGACCGAAGCGATATCGACTTTCTGGCCGTCTTCCTGGTCAGCTTGACCCATGGTGCCCACGGCAGCGGCAGTGCTGTCGACAGCGTCGTCGATCGCGTTGCCGGTCTCGTTCGCGGCTTCCTTGGTCGCTTCGCCAGCGTTGTCAGCCGCGTTCTCGACGGCTTGGCCAGTCGCGTTTGCAGCTTCCTTGGTGTTCTGAGCGGCGTCTTTCGCCATCTCTTCGGTCTTGTCGCCAGCGTTGTTCATCGCCTGCTCGGTTTCCTGCGCGGCGTTCTGAGCAGCGTCGGCAGTGTTCTCGGCGGCGTTGTCCATCGCTTCGCCTGCGTTGTCGGCAGCCTGAGCGGTCTTGTCGGCAGCTTCGTTCGCAGCGGCGCCTGCAGCAGCGGCGGTCGCGGTGGCAGCGGCTTCGGCGTTGTCGCCAGCCTCATCCATCTTCTGCGACGCGTCGGCGTTCTGCATGTCTTCGCCGTTGCCGTTCATATCGCCATTGGCATCCGCGCTGAACGCGGTCTGCATTTCGGCGTCATATTTCGGCGCTTGGTCCAGCTGGTCCTTGCTGCCCTGAGCGACGACGAAATAGGAATTATCGGTGTCGCCATCGGGGATCAGGTTGAGCGAATCCATCGAGATCGCGACGGTTTTCTCGCCAATGCCGAGGAAACCACCCACGTCGACGAGCACGGCATCGACTTCGCCGTTGGTGCCGATCACGACGTCGCTGACTTCGCCAACGTCATCCCAGCTGTCCTGCGCTTCGTTGATCGCGGTCTTGGCGTCGACCTCGTCCTTCGAGATGTAAACGCGCTTGCCCATGAGGCCCGAGGCGTTGAAGGAGTCCGGAATCGACTTCATGAACATGTCGCCCGACATGTTGGCCGAAGCATTTGCGTTGGCTTCAGCCGTCGCGTTTGCATTTGCTTTGTCTTCGGCATGTGCGGGCAGGGCAAGCATCAGGCCGATGGCGGTAGTGGTGATGAGCTTTTTCATATCTCGTCTCCCTTTCGTTTTACGTGAGGCGCGTCGGTCCCGGTTTCTGGTTTCCCCGGCCTCTGATGGTCTCAAAACTGGTGAAACCGCGCACAGTTCCTGTGCAAATGGGGGAAAAATTTTTGCAAATCGCGGGAACAAAACACGGATTCGCGACTCGCCTCACGGAAGCGTCATCCCTCGGTTTGCGTGCGTCCAATGGGGCTTGAGCTTTCATAATCGGGTCCCGCCGGGCAGGCGCCGCGCCCCCAAAGCGCCGCGCGTGCGCTTTTGTCGTTTTTGTCGCGCGAATGTCGCCCGGATCGGATTGCGTTTGCGAATATGAGGGTCAATCTGCCCCTACGTCCGTATCGGCAAGGAGGCCCCGCGATGAAATCCCATGTGAAAGCTTTGGTCGTCGGTGGCGGCGCAGTCGGGTGCGGTGTCGCCTACCATCTTGCCAAGGCGGGCTGGGACACGCTGCTGATCGAGCGCGACGAGCTGACCTCAGGCTCGACTTGGCACGCGGCGGGTCTGCTGCCGCTGTTCAACATGAGCTACGCGACGACCCACATCCACAAATACTCGGTCGATTTCTACAAGACGCTTGAGGCCGAGACCGGTTTGAACGCGGGTTTCGCGATCGTGGGCAACCTGCGCATGGCGCAGACGCAAGAGCGGATGGACGAGTACAAGCTCTATTCCTCCGTCGCCGAGACCGCGGATGTCTATCACGAGTTCCTGACGCCCGCGCAGATGAAGGAGCGTTGGCCGCTTCTGAACACCGAAGACCTCAAGGGCGCGCTGTTCCACCCGCAGGACGGCTATATCAACCCCGCGGACGTGACGCAGGCGATGGCCAAGGGCGCGCGCCAGCACGGCGCCGAGATCGCGCGCAAGCTGCAGGTCAACGCCTATCGCTGGACCGGCTCGGAATGGGTCGTCACGCTCGAGAAGATGGTCGAGAAGGGCGGCAACCTCGTCGGCTCCGGCGAAGAGATTGAGATCCGCGCCGAGCATGTCGTGACCTGCACCGGCAACCACGCACAGCGCACCGCACGCCTGCTGGGCATCAAGATTCCCGCGATCCCGGTCGAGCACCAGTTCATCGTCACCGATGCCGACCCGGCGCTGGTCAAATGGCGCGCCGAGGGCAATCTCGAGCACCCGGTGCTGCGCGATGCCGATGCGAAATGGTATGTCCGCGAGGAACGCGGCGGCTGGATTCTCGGCCCCTACGAGCGCAACGCCCCCGCGCGCTTCCTCTATGACGTGCCGGAGACCTTCCGCGCCGATCTGTTCCAGCTCGATCTGGAGCGTATCGAAGAAGAATACATGTCGATGATCCATCGCCTGCCGACCTCCGAGGAAGTCGGCCTGAAGGACGATTTCAACGGCCCGATCTGCTACACGCCCGATGGCAACCCGCTGGTGGGCCCCGCGCCGGGCCTGCGCAACATGTGGCTGGCGGAAGGCTTCTCCTTCGGCATCACCGCCGCAGGCGGCACCGGCTATTACCTCGCGCAGATGATGGTCGAGGGCGAGGCCGAGATCGACATGGCTTCGCTCGATCCCAAGCGCTACGGCAGCTGGATGACCACCGAATACGCAGCGCGCAAGAACGAAGAGGCCTATGAGCACGTCTTCATCCTGCACCACCCCGATGAAGAGCGCGAAGCCTGCCGTCCGCTGCGCACCGCCCCCGCCTATGATCGCCAGATAGCGGCAGGCGCGCAGATGGGCCAGACCAACGGCTGGGAACGCCCGAACTATTACGGCCCCAAGGATGCGCCCTCGAGCTTCGATCATGACAGCCGCTCGTTCCGTCGCGGCGAATGGTGGCAATATGCCAAGGCCGAGGCTGAGGCGTTGCGCGACACGGCCGGTCTGATCGACGCCTCCGCCTTTACCAAACATATGGTGCGCGGCCCCGGCGCGACCGCTTTCCTCGATGCCTTCACCTGCAACAAGCTGCCGAAAGTGGGCCGGATCAACCTGACCTACGCGCTGACCGAAGCCGGCACGACCCGCACCGAATACACGATCGTGCGTCTGGCCGAGGATGAGTACTACCTGATCTCGGCCGGTGCATGGACCGATTACGACGGCGACTTCCTGCGCAAATCGATCGAGGATTTCCGCGCGTCGGGCGGCGATTATGTCGATTGCCACGACGTGACCACCCAATGGGGCGTCTTCGCGCTGGCGGGCCCCAATGCGCGCAAGATCCTGCAGGAGGTGGTCAAGGACGCCTATCCGGAGACGGTGCTGTCGAACAAGCGCTTCCCGTGGCTCTCGATGCGCAATATCGAGCTGGGCATGTGCCCGGTCCGCGCCGTGCGCGTGGCCTATACGGGCGAGCTGGGCTGGGAACTGCATCACCCGGTCGAATTCGGCCGCTACCTCTGGGACCTGCTGGTCGAGGCGGGCGAGAAGCACGGCATGAAGCTCGTCGGCGCACGCGCGCAGAACTGGCTGCGTCAGGAGAAGAGCTATCGCGCCTTCGGCAACGAGCTGGGCCGCGACGCGACCCCGCAGGAAGCCGGTCTCGACCGCTTCATCGACCTCGAGAAGGAGTTCACCGGAAAGCAGGCGATGCTCGACACCGGCATCCGCTCGAAATGCGTGACGCTTCTGATCGACGGGCCGGACGATGCCGATCCCTGGGGCAAGGAAGTCATCAAAAAGGATGGCGAGCGTGTCGGGCGTCTGACCTCGGGCGGCTGGTCGGTGGCCTTCGGCAAGCAGATCGGCATGGGCTATGTGCGCCCCGATCTGGCGGAGCCGGGCACCAAGCTGAGCGTGCGTATCCTCGGCGCCGATTACCCGGCGGAAGTGACCGAGGACAGCCCGCACGATCCGAGCAACGCGCGCATCCGCGTCGACGGCTGAGCCTCGATTGATTGAGACCGGAGAAGGGGGGCGCTGCCCCCCTTTTCGCTGCGCGAATTCACCCCCCGGGATATTTGCGCCAAGGCGAAGGGGGAAACTCTGCGGTCTTCGCCTTGGTGTAAATATCCCGGGGGAGGCGCGCGTCTCGCGCCGGGGGCGGAGCCCCCTCAACTTTGGTCACATCACGCAGCGCCATCCCTTTGGGTTGACGCAGGTCAAGGATTTCGCCCGCGCCCCGTGTCACGCCGCGAGGGACGAAATGCGAAGGAGACCTGCGATGAGCTACAAGGCGAAAATCGACGAGATGCGCAACGAGCTACGCGTGATGAACAAGACGATACCCGACGCTGTCGGCGGTTTCGGTGTGCTGTCGAAAGCGGTGAAGGAGAACGGGCCGCTCGATGTGAAGGCCAAGGAATTCATCGCGCTCGGCATGGCGGTCGTGCTGCGCTGCGAGCCCTGCATCATGTTCCATGTCGAAGCGCTGATGAAGGCAGGCGGCACGCGCGAGGAGCTGGGCGACGTGCTGGCCATGGCGATCCAGATGGGCGGTGGCCCGGGTGTGATGTATGCCGGCCACGCGCTGGCCTGCTGGGACGAGCTGGCCGCCGCGAAAGGCTGAGCCGGTCCGCTCTGCGACATGTTGTCAGGCCCGCGCCGGAAAGGCGCGGGCCGTTTCGTTTCATTCACGACATATCCATTGAAGGACAGACAGATGAAACGCATCGCTTCTCTCGCCGCCCCGTTTGCCGCCGCACTGCTGCTCGGTGCCGCTCCGGGTTTCGCGCAAACCGCCCCGGTGCCGGGGCAGGAATTTCTCCTGCAATGGGATCTCGATGGCGATGGCGGCGTCACGCTGTCCGAAGCCCGCGAGCGGCGCGGCGACATCTTCACGATGTTCGACGCGAACGAGGATGACGCCTACTCCGTCGCGGAAATCGCGATGATCGACGAGCATAAGGAAATGGAGCGCGAGGCTGGCAAAGGTCCGGGGCATCAGGTGCCCGAGGGCATGGGGCAGGGGCCCGGCAAGCGACAGGGTCAGGGCCGCAACGCGATGCGTTCGGGGCATGATATTCCGACCGCCGAGGGGCTGCGGGCCTTCGATGCGAATGGCGACGGGGTGATCTCGCGCGCGGAATTCGTGGGTGGCACCGATCAGTGGTTTGCGATGCGTGATCGCAACGGGGATGGCGTGCTGACCCAAGCCGATTTCGGCCCCCGGAGCTAATCGCGCCCTCTTAGGCGAAGCCTCGCCGATGTCAAAAGACGCCCGCCTGTCAGCGATGACAGGCGGGCGTTTGCATGAGAGGCTGGGAAAAAATCACGGGGGAGTGAGCATGGGGATTTCACGCAGGTTCTTCGTCTCGGGCGCAGCCTTGGCCTTGGCGGGCTGCGGCGGCGCGCCAAGTGGCAAGCAGGCCAAATTGATGCGTCCGGCAGTGTTGTCGGCCTCGAACTACCGGGCGAGCGGTATCCCCGCGCGCTTCGGCGATACCGATCCGCATGATTGGGAAGGTCTGGCGCCGGCGCGGCTGCCGGTCCACGGGATCGACGCGGCGCGCTATCAGGGTGAGATCGACTGGCGCCGGGCGCGCGCGGCGGGGGTGTCCTTCGCGTGGCTCAAGGCGACCGAGGGCGGCGATCACTCCGATCCGGGTTTCCACATCAACGCGACCCGCGCGCGGGCGGCGGGCGTGCCGGTCGGGGCCTATCACTTCTACTATTTCTGCCGCTCCCCCGAAGAGCAGGCCGATTGGTATATCCGCAACGTGCCGCGCCGCCGGGGCGATCTGCCGCCGGTGCTGGATATCGAGTGGAACCACACCTCGCGTACCTGCCAGCGTCGCCCCGCGGCCCATGTCACCCGCGCCGAGATGCACCGCTTCCTCGCGGCCCTGACGCGTCATTACGGCACGCGCCCGGTGATCTACACCACGATCGATTTCTGGCGGGACAACGATCTGTCGCGCTTCTCCGGCTATGAGATGTGGCTGCGCTCGGTCACCGCGCACCCGATGGAGCGCTACCCCGGCGCCGATTGGAGCTTCTGGCAGTATAGCGGCACGGGTGTCGTGCCGGGCGTGCCGGGGAACGTGGACATGAACGCTTTCGCGGGCTCTCCGGCCGCGTGGCAAAGCTGGCTCGCGCGGCGGGCGCAGCGGGTCTGAGTATATAAAAAAGGCGGCCCCGAAAGGCCGCCTTTCCCCTGCAAGCGCGTCGCGGTCAGAGACCGGGGATGACGCGGATCAGATCACGCTGCTTGAACGTGGTGCGCCGCTGCGGACCGAAGGCGAAGGTCGCGCCGATCGAGACGTAGTTGCTCGACCCCAGATCGTCGCCATCGGCATGGCCGAAATCGCCGCTCAGCGTCACATTGCCGAGCTTGTAGTCGACGCCGATCTGCGTGCGGTTCGCGTCGAAGCTCTCGACGTCGATATGGTCATAGCCCGCAGTCACGCCGAACGCGTCGTTGACGGCATAGCGCCCCGACAGGCCGAACAGGTTGCCGCTGACGCCGTCTTCCTTGGCGTGCGAGACATAGGCTTCGCCGCCGAACTGGCCGTAGGAATGACCCGCTTCGAGGCCATAGTAATCCAGTCCTGCGCCTTCAGCGTGGTCGTGGCCCGCAAAGGCGCCGAAGGAGGTGGCCGGACCGGCGTGGTAGATCGCGTGAAGTGCGACGTTGTTGGCGTCGGTGTCGCTTGCGCCGAAGCTCGCGAAGGCGAGATCGCCTTGCAGCGAGAATTGCCGGTTGAACCCGACTTCGAGCGAGCCGGTGGCCGAGGTCTTGTCGAGATCGCCGTCATCGGTGAATTGCGAAAAGCCGATGCCGACGGTGCCGCCGGTGATTTCAGCCGCGCTGGAGATTTGCGGGAGCGCCGCGAAAAGGGCCGCGGCTGCGAAAACGCATTTCTTCATAAACTTGCCTCATGAAATTGTTTTTAGGCTTTAGCCATGCGTGAGCCACCGAGGCGCAGCAAGATCACCCTCGAGTTGAAAAAGAAACTCGCGGAAACCGTGTTCCGCGAGTCGCATCATTTCTCTAATTGTATCCGTCGCTTACTGCAGCGAGCGGACGTTCACCTCGCCCTCTTTCCGGCTCTTGATCGCCGAGACGGCGGCGATGGAGGCGGCGGCGGTGGTGAAGTAGGGGATCTTGTCATAGAGCGCGACCGCGCGGATGTCGCGGCTGTCCGAGATCGCCTGGCTGCCGTCGGTGGTGTTGAAGACGAGGTCGATCTCGTCATTCTTCAGCCGGTCGACGATGTTCGGGCGGCCCTCATAGACCTTCAGAACCTTCTCGCTTTCCACGCCATGCTCGGCGAGCCATGCGGCGGTGCCGCCGGTGGCGACGATGGTGAAGCCCATCGAGACCAGCGAGGCGGCGGCTTCGGCCAGATCGTCGGTCTTGTTCGAGTCCTTGATCGAGAAGAACACGCGACCGCTTTCGGGCAGTACGGTGCCCGCGCCGAGCTGGGCTTTCCAGAAGGCCGAAGGGAAGTCGCGATCCCAGCCCATCACCTCGCCGGTCGAGCGCATTTCCGGGCCGAGCAGCGTGTCGACGCCCGGGAAACGGGCGAAGGGCAGCACGGCCTCCTTGACCGAGAACCACGGCGTTTGCGGGTCGGCCAGCGTCAGCGGATCGGCGAAGGGCAGCGGCGTGTCGGGGCCAACGCCTTCGGGATAGGGCGGGCGCGCCGGGAAGGCCGACAGCTTCTCGCCCGCCATCAGGCGCGCTGCGATCGACGCGATGGCCGAGTCGGTGGCTTTCGCGACGAAGGGCACGGTGCGCGAGGCGCGCGGGTTGACCTCGAGGACGTAGATATCGCCGTCCTTGATCGCGAACTGCACGTTCATCAGGCCGACCACGTTGAGGCCCTTGGCCATCTTCTCGGTCTGCACCTTCAGCTCGGCCACGATCTCGGGGCTCAGCGAGTAGGGCGGCAGCGAGCAGGCCGAGTCGCCCGAGTGGACGCCAGCTTCCTCGATATGCTGCATGATGCCCGCGACATGGACGCTTTCGCCGTCGCAGAGCGCATCGACGTCGACCTCGATCGCGCCCGCCAGATAGCTGTCCAGCAGCACCGGGTTGTCGCCCGAGACCACCACGGCCTCTTTGATGTAGCGCTTGAGGTGGTCGAGGTCGCGCACGATCTCCATCGCGCGGCCGCCCAGCACGTAGGAGGGGCGGATCACTAGCGGATAGCCGACGCGGCCGGCGATCTCGAAGGCTTGCTCGTCCGAGCTTGCGATGCCGTTGACGGGCTGCTTCAGGTCCAGACGGTTGAGCAGGTCCTGGAACCGCTCGCGGTCTTCGGCGAGGTCGATCGCGTCGGGCGTGGTGCCGAGGATCGGGATGCCTTCGGCCTCCAGCGCGTTCGCGAGCTTCAGGGGCGTCTGGCCGCCGAACTGCACGATCACGCCATGCAGCGTGCCGTTATCCTGCTCCACCCGTAGGATTTCGAGCACATGTTCCAGTGTCAGAGGCTCGAAATACAGGCGATCCGAGGTGTCGTAGTCGGTCGACACGGTCTCGGGGTTACAGTTGACCATGATGGTCTCGTAACCCGCATCGGTCAGCGCGAAACAGGCGTGGCAGCAGCAATAGTCGAACTCGATCCCCTGGCCGATCCGGTTCGGACCGCCGCCAAGGATGACGACTTTCTTGTTGTCGGAGGGCCGTGCCTCGCATTCGACCTCGCCCATCGCGGGGGCTTCATAGGTCGAATACATGTAGGGCGTCTGCGCTTCGAATTCGGCGGCGCAGGTGTCGATGCGCTTGAAGACCGCGGTGACGCCGAGGTTGCGGCGGGCCCGGCGGACCTGCGCCTCGTCGCGGCCGGTCAGCGTGGCCAGACGCGCATCCGAGAAGCCCATCATCTTGAGATTGCGCAGGCCCTTCTCGTCGAGCGGCAGGCCCTTCTTGCGAATCTCGTTCTCGGCCTCGACGATTTCGCGGATCCGGGCGAGGAACCACGGATCGAAGGAGGTCGCGTGCTGGATCTCGTCATTGCTCAGCCCGTGGCGCATCGCCTGTGCGATCAGGCGCATCCGGTCGGGCGTCTGCTGCGAGATCGCCTTGATGACGGCGGCCTTCTCCGGCGCGCCTTCGATCTCGATCTCGTCGAAGCCGCTCAGGCCCGTCTCCATCGACGCCAGAGCTTTCTGCACGGATTCGTGGAAGGTCCGGCCGATCGCCATCGCCTCGCCCACCGATTTCATCGCGGTGGTCAGTTCGGGCTTCGAGCCTGCGAATTTCTCGAAGGCGAAGCGCGGGATCTTGGTGACGACGTAGTCGATGGTCGGCTCGAACGAGGCGGGCGTGACCTTGGTGATGTCGTTGTCCAGCTCATCGAGCGTGTAGCCCACGGCGAGCTTCGCCGCGATCTTCGCGATCGGGAAGCCGGTGGCCTTCGAGGCCAGCGCCGAGGAGCGCGACACGCGCGGGTTCATTTCGATCACGACCATGCGGCCGTCTTCGGGGTTGATCGCCCATTGCACGTTCGAGCCGCCGGTCTCGACGCCGATCTCGCGCAGCACGGCGATCGAGCCGTTGCGCATGATCTGGTATTCCTTGTCGGTCAGCGTCAGCGCGGGCGCCACGGTGATCGAGTCGCCGGTATGGACGCCCATCGGGTCCACGTTCTCGATGGCGCAGACGATGATCGCGTTGTCGGCCTTGTCGCGCACGACCTCCATCTCGAATTCTTTCCAGCCCAGCAGCGACTCGTCGACGAGGATCTGGCTCATGGGGGAGGCGTCGAGACCCGAGCGGCAGATGCGCTCGTAATCTTCGCGGTTATAGGCGACGCCGCCGCCGGTGCCGCCCAGCGTGAAGGCGGGGCGGATGATCGCGGGCAGGCCGATATGCTCCAGCTCGAGCAGCGCCTGACGCACGCCCTCGTTGACGTCATAGGTGCCGTTCTTGCGCTTGGGCGAGGACACGATGGTCGCTTTCGGGTTCTCGAGGCCGATCCGGTCCATCGCTTCGCGGAAGAGCTTCCGATCTTCGGCCATCTCGATCGCGTCGCGGTTCGCGCCGATCAGCTCGACGCCGAATTTCTCCAGCACGCCCATATCGGCCAGCGCCAGCGCGGTGTTCAGGCCGGTCTGGCCGCCCATCGTCGGCAGCACCGCGTCGGGGCGCTCGGCCTCGATAATCTTGGCCACGACTTCCGGCGTGATCGGTTCGATATAGGTGGCGTCGGCGAGCCCCGGATCGGTCATGATCGTCGCCGGGTTCGAGTTCACGAGGATGACGCGGTAGCCTTCTTCGCGAAGGGCTTTGCAGGCCTGGGCGCCCGAGTAGTCGAACTCGCAGGCTTGCCCGATCACAATGGGCCCGGCGCCGATGATGAGGATTGACGTGATGTCTGTTCTCTTCGGCATGGGAATCCCCTCTGGTCACTGCGCAAATTGAGGCGCTTTATACGCAAAGGGTCAGGCGTCGCAAGAGGGTCAGGACGCGATAGCCGGGTTGCAGGGTGACGCGAGGGCGCGCGCGCAAGTCGGTCAGGCTGCGCGCCGGGAGGAGCGCAGCCTGATTTCAGCCCGGTCAGGGAGTGGTCGACTTACTCGGCGGCCAGCCGATGTTCCTGTTCGTCTTCGTCGCGATAGAGGTAGTCGCGGGTCAGCGGCACGTCGCCCACTTCATGGGCCAGCTGATACTGGAACACGACCTGCCCGCCATGGCGGAAAGCCATCTCCGAGGCCACGAGGTAGAAGCGCCACATCCGGCAGAACCGCTCGTCGTAAAGTGCGACGGCCTTGTCGATATTCGCTTCGAACCGATCGCACCAATGGCGCAGGGTTTCCGCGTAATGCAGCCGCCAGACCTCGAGATCGGTGGTAATGAGGCCTTCATGTTCGACCGCGTTCGACGCTTCCGACATCGCCGGGCAATAGCCGCCGGGGAAGATGTATTTCGTGATGAAATCGGCGGTCGCGCCACCGGGGCCCGAGCGTCCGATGAAATGGATCAGCGAGACGCCGCCCGGTTTGAGCAGCTCGCGCACCTTCGAGAAATATTCGCGGTAATGCGGCACGCCGACATGTTCGAACATGCCGACCGAGACGATCCGGTCGAATTTGTCGGTCACATCGCGGTAATCGGTCAGGCGGATGTCGATCTTGTCTTCGAGGCCGGCCTCTTTGACACGTTTGCGGGCCAGCGCGTGCTGTTCGGTAGAAAGTGTCACGCCGACGACATTCGCGCCGAAATCGCGTGCCAGCGTCAGCGCCATGCCACCCCAGCCGCAGCCGATATCGAGAACGGTCATGCCCGGTTCGATCAGCAGCTTCTTGGCGATATGGTGTTTCTTGGCCTCCTGCGCCTCTTCCAGCGTCATGTCGGGGCGCTCGAAATAGGCGCAGCTATATTGCCGGTCCTCGTCGAGGAAGAGGTCGTAGAGCTCGCCCGACAGGTCATAGTGATGCGCGACGTTGGTGCGCGCCTTGTTGACCGGGTTGAACTGCGCGAAGCGGCGCCCGAAGAAACGGCTCGCCTCGCGCGGTTTCTCGAACCACGGCATGCCGGATCCGGTCTGGTTGCGGATCGCGAGGGCGAGAAAGCCACGCAGATCGTCATTCGCGATCGTGTAGTCGCCGTTCATATACCCTTCGCCGACGCCGAGATCGGGCCGGAGCACGATCCTGCGCGTCACGTCGGGGTTTTCGATGGTGACGCGGACCGGGTCCCCGGTGCCGTCGCCGTAGCGTCTGAGCGTCTCGTCCGAATAGACGAGTTCGAGCGTGCCCCTGCGGATCAGGTGGCGCAACATACGGTCGAGAAGCGAGTCCCAAGCTCTCATATGGTCTCTCCGGATCATGCCGGGGCTTGGCAGGCTCCAGCGTTAGCCTTCATGACGGCAACCTTTGTGAAATTACCAAAGTTCCCGTTGTCTCTGAAGTTAACCGAAAATTTACATTTTTTCGAGCCACGCGCGCGTGAACAGCTCGAGACGGGTCTGTGTGCCTCCGCACAGCTTGACTTTTGCGCGCTCAACGGGTGTATCGGCGCGACTATACGCAATTCTCGATCCGGGGAGCCTCCCATGCATGCCTTTCGCAGCCATACCTGCGCAGATCTGAGCGCCGCCAACGCCGGTGAGACCGTCCGCCTTGCGGGCTGGGTCCATCGCGTGCGCGATCACGGGGGGGTGCTCTTCATCGATCTTCGCGATCATTACGGTATGACGCAGGTGCTCTGTGACGGCGACAGCCCGGCGTTCAAGACGATGGAAAAAACGCGCTCCGAATGGGTGATCCGCATCGACGGCACCGTGAAGCTGCGCGACGAGAGCCTGATCAACCCGAAGATCCCGACCGGCGAGATCGAGGTCTATGTCCGCGACATCGAAATCCTGGGCGAGTCCGAGGAACTGCCGCTGCCGGTCTTCGGCGAGCTGGAATATCCCGAAGAGACCCGTCTGTCCTATCGCTTCCTCGACCTGCGTCGCGAGAGCCTGCATGACAAGATGATCCTGCGCTCCAACGTCGTGAAATCCATGCGTAAACGCATGTGGGACGCCGATTTCAACGAGTTCCAGACGCCGATCATCACCGCGTCGTCGCCGGAAGGCGCGCGCGACTTCCTCGTGCCGTCGCGTCTGCATCCGGGCAAGTTCTACGCGCTGCCGCAGGCGCCGCAGCAGTTCAAGCAGCTGATCATGGTCGGCGGCTTCGACAAGTACTTCCAGATC
This sequence comes from Thioclava sp. PTB-PU3-1, assembly GCF_055666785.1. Taxonomy (NCBI): domain Bacteria; kingdom Pseudomonadati; phylum Pseudomonadota; class Alphaproteobacteria; order Rhodobacterales; family Paracoccaceae; genus Thioclava; species Thioclava sp. PTB-PU3-1. The sequence goes on from NZ_JBVNVL010000002.1 coordinate 308,219, forward strand.
GCACCGTGCTTCCGTGACGAAGACCCGCGCGCCGACCGCTCGCCCACCGACTTCTACCAGCTGGACGTCGAGATGAGCTTCGTCGAGCAGGAAGACATCTTCAACGTGATGCAGCCGGTGATCCAGGGTGTGTTTGAGGAATTCGCCGACGGTCGTACGGTCGATCCGAACTGGCCGCGCATTCCCTATGCCGAGTCGATGCTGAAATACGGCTCCGACAAGCCCGACCTGCGCAACCCGATCGAGATGCAGGTGGTCTCCGATCACTTCCGCGACTCGGGCTTCGCGATCTTCGCGAAACTGCTCGAGCAGGACGGCACCGAAATCCGCGCGATCCCGGCCCCCACGGGCGGTTCGCGCAAGTTCTGCGACCGGATGAACAAGTTCGCCCAAGAACAGGGCCTGCCGGGCATGGGCTATATCTTCTGGCGCAAGGGCGAGGATGGCTCGCTCGAAGGCGCAGGTCCGCTGGCCAAGAATATCGGCCCCGAGCGAACCGAAGCGGTTCGCGCGCAGCTGGGTCTGGGCGAGGGCGATGCGGCCTTCTTCCTCGGCGGTGCGCCGTCGAGCTTCGAAGGCGTCGCAGGCCGTGCGCGCAACGTGATCGGCGAAGAACTGGGCCTGACCGACAAGACCAAGTTCAAGTTCGCCTGGGTCGTCGATTTCCCGATGTACGAGGCCGATGACGAGGGCAAGATCGACTTCTCGCATAACCCGTTCTCGATGCCGCAAGGCGGGATGGAGGCGCTGGAAGGCGACCCGCTGCAGGTCAAGGGCTACCAGTACGACCTCGCCTGCAACGGCTACGAAATCCTCTCGGGCGCGATCCGGAACCACAAGCTCGAGACCATGTACAAGGCGTTCGAGATCGCGGGCTATCCGGCCTCCGAAGTCGAGAAACGTTTCGGCGGCATGGTCAAGGCGTTCAAATACGGCGCTCCGCCGCACGGTGGGTGCGCCGCCGGCATCGACCGGATCGTGATGATCCTCGCCGATACCGCGAATATCCGTGAAGTCATCATGTTCCCGATGAACCAGCGCGCCGAAGACCTGATGATGGGCGCGCCGTCGGAGCCGATGAACGAACAGCTGCGCGAGTTGCGCCTGCGGGTTCTGCCGCAAGAGGACTGATCCTCGCACGGTTACCGATTTAAAAGGCCCCGTTCCGGATGGAGCGGGGCCTTTTTCTATTCGCGGCGGAGGAGCGCGCCAGCGCAAAAGGTGCAGATGGGTCAGGCGAAGGGGCTCTGGCCGAAGCCGAGCCACCCTGAGCCTCAGACCCCGATTAGTCTTCGAGACTGTCTTTCTTCTTCTCGTCGACCAGCTTCATTTCCTTCTTCTTACGCTCGAGGAATTTCTCGCCGTAATTCTCGATTTCGCTTTCGTCGATCACGTCCTTGGCGCGGCCGAAGATCTCGTCTTCTTCCTCGTCCATGTGGTGATTGTAGTCATGCTCGAGCTTGTGGAACTTGTTCAGCCAGCCGGGGCTCGCCATGTCCATCTCGTTGAGTTCTTCGAGCAGATCGTCGAGCTCGGCATGTTCCTCGACCGAGTGACGCGCCGAATCCTGACCCCAGGTCTTGGTCATCAGCTTGGAATAGAAGGTCTCTTCCTCGGCGGCGGCGTGGGACTTGATGTCGTAATAGAACTCATTCCACGCCTGCGTGCGCTCTGCGCTGTCGCCGGACGTATCGGCGATCTTCTTCATCAGGGCGCGGTGATTGTCGTGATCTTGCTTGATGGCGTCGTAGATCGAGCTCATCGGGCTGTCCTCCGGTTGCTTTGACTTGTTTGAGCAACGCGAAGTCGATCAGGCAGTTCCCGGCTGCGTCAGAACGCCCCGGCCGCCGCGATCCGCGCATCTATGATCTGCGTGACCCGGGTCATATCCTCGCGTGAGGGGCCGCCGGATCGTCTCAGGCGCTGCGCCGCATCGTCCAGCGCCGCATCATGAGCCGAGCACGCGATGCTATGAAGGAAATGCGCGGCATAGGGCAGGGCGCGCGTGTCGGCCCCCTTTGTGTCGCGCAGCAGCTCCGAGAGGTGCTGCAGGTCGTCGCGCAGCGCGAGCGGGTCTGGCGCGATCACAAGATCGGCAAGCGCGCGCAGGCCGAGCGGTCGCATCTCTTCGGGCAGGGTCGACAGGATCGCTTCTTGGAATACGGCAAGGCTTTCGATCGGCTTTTCCAAAAACCCGTCCGCGCCCGCCGCGAGGGCCGCACTTTTCAGGTCGGGGTCGCCCGAGGTCCCAAGGATCACCGGATGCGGCCCGCGCGTCCCGCGTATCTCGGCGATCAGGTCGCTTCCCGAGCCATCGGGCAGGCCCATATCCACGATCACGATCGAGGGCCGGTAGGTCTTGAGATGCCGATCTGCCGAGGCGAGGCAATCGGCGCGCCGGATTCGCGCGCCCGAGCGCAGGCACAACAGCCGCACGGCTTCCGAGGCGAAGCGGCTGTCTTCAACCAAGAGCACCGTCAGCCCGGTCAGCGGGCGTTCGGGGGTCGGCATGCGGGTCAGGGTCGGGATCGTGTCGCTCATGTCATGGCCCCTTCGGCTGCGATCGGATTCGGCTTGTCCGATCAGTAGGGCGCAGATTGCCTAACACTGGGTTAATCCGAACCGGGTTCACAACTGTCCCCGCAAGGCTTGCGCGAAGCCGCGCGCCCGGCTACCCCTTTTAACGCCCGCGTTACCGGAGGAGACCCAGATGATCGGACGCCTGAACCATGTCGCCATTGCCGTGCCTGATCTCGAGGCGGCCTCGGCCAAGTATCGCGACACGCTGGGTGCCAATGTCGGCGCGCCGCAGGACGAGCCCGATCACGGCGTCACGGTGGTTTTCATCGAGCTGCCCAACACCAAGATCGAACTGCTCTACCCGCTGGGCGAGGACAGCCCGATCAACGGTTTTCTGGAAAAGAACCCCGCAGGCGGCATTCATCACATGTGCTTCGAGGTGGAGGACATTATCGAGGCGCGCGACAAGCTGAAGGCCGATGGCGCGCGGGTTCTGGGCAATGGCGAGCCGAAGATCGGCGCGCATGGCAAGCCCGTGCTGTTTCTGCACCCGAAAGATTTCAACGGCTGCCTCGTCGAACTGGAGCAGGTCTGATGAGCCTCACGGGCGGCATCATCCTCTTCGCAGTCATCTGGTTCATGATCTTCTTCATGGTCTTGCCGGTTCGCCTCAAGACGCAAGGCGATGTGGACGAGGTCGTGCCGGGCACTCCCGCAGGGGCGCCGCATGAGGCGCATCTGGGCGCGAAGGTGAAGATAACCACCGTTGTCACCATCGTGCTCTGGGCGATCATCGCGTCGGTGTTGCTGTCGGGGATCATCACCTTGGAAGATATCGACTTCTTCGGACAGTTGCGCCGTTAAGCGGGCAGGGAACCGTATCTGATCAGCGTTGGTTGGGAGACTAAAAGGAGCCTCCCATGACACCAAACTGGTTTACCGTTCTGAGCTGGTTATCGCTTGCTGTAGGCGTTCTCTCATTTCTCTATCTTCTCGTTCAAGTCCGTCGGAACCCGCCTCATATGGCCATCATGGCGTGGGTCTGGCCGATTTGCGGGTTGTTCGGCGGACCGCTGGTCATCTGGTTGCATGGTCGCTTTCCGGGCCATGGCAATGCGCCCTTCCCGGTCTCGGTCGCGAAGGGGACGCTCCATTGCGGCGCAGGCTGCACTCTTGGCGATATTCTGGCCGAGAACCTCGCGCTCGCGGTCCCCGCGGTTCTGATCGCATTCGGCTGGCCAGGTTTATGGGAAGACAAGATCTTTGCGGTTTGGGGGCTCGATTACGTCTTCGCCCTCGTGATCGGGATCGTGTTCCAGTATTTCTCGATCGCCCCGATGCGCGGTCTCGGCCTCGCCAAAGGCCTCAAAGAGGCAGCGAAAGCCGACGTGGCCTCACTCACCTCGTGGCAGATCGGTATGTACGGGATGATGGCGATCTTCCATTTCGCCGTGTTCAAAGGGCTCTGGGGCGCTGAGATCACCGCCGCCGACCCGGAATTCTGGTTCGCCATGCAGATCGCGATGATGGCTGGTTTCGTGACCGCCTATCCGGTGAACTGGCTGCTGATCCGCAAGGGCATCAAGGAAGAGATGTGAGCGGCGCGTTGGCGCCGCCCCGTCACCCGCGGCGACCGGTGATCGCGTGGAACAGGTGGGTGAAGCCCGCAGCGCCCAGAACCGGCACGAAGAGGTTCACCAGAGGGATCGACAGCGGCACCGCCATCAGCGCGCCCGCGGCCCAGATCGTGACCTTGTTGCGCTCGTAAAGCTCGAGTGCCGCTTCGCGCTCCATCCGCCGGAAGGCCGCCATCTGGAAATATTCACGCCCGAGAAGGTAGCCGTTCAGCCCGAAGAACAGAAACGGCGCTAGCGGGATCACGAAAGGGTAGATCATCAGCGCGATGACGTTGGCTACGAGGATCACGCCGAAAAACCGGACCGTGTCGCGCATCCCTTCGGCGAAGGTGAGTTTGCGCACCGGCGGCAGGGTCGGGTAGTGCACGTCCTCCACCATCTCGGCCACGTCTTCGAGGAAAAAGCCGGTGAAGGCGGAGGCCACGGGCACCATCAGGAAGATCGAGGCAAACAGGATCACGCCCGCCGAGACGATCGACAGCGCGGTATCGATATGGCCGATCTCGCCGATGAAGGGCAGCGAGAAGCTGTCCGGCACCAGCCAGCCGATCAACATCACCATCGCCACATAGATCGCGACCAGAAGGCCCAGCGAGAGGGCCACGCCGAAGCCAACGACTTTCATCGCACCGGGCCGCAGCAGGTCGGCCCAGGCTTTCACATAGCTCGAGATGATCATTCCGAAATCCGCGTCGTGATCGCGTCGAGGTCGGGGCGGGGGCGTTCGGGAGGCGCGACGCCTTCGGTTCCCAGATGGATGAAGCCCGCGACGCTTTCGCCCTCCTTGAGGCCCAGCATTTCGCGCCCGAAGGCCTCGTCATGCGCGGCCCAGCCGGTGAGCCAGTTCGCGCCCCAGCCTGCGGCGAGGGCGGCGTTCAGAAGCGACAGGCAAACCGCGCCCGCCGAATAGAGCTGCTCGACCTGCGGGACTTTCTCGCTCTCCTTGGGGGAGAAGACCACGGCCACGCAAAGCTGGCTGTCATGGAATTGCTTGCCAGCCTTTGCGATCTTTTCTTCGGGCAGGCCCTGCGCCTTGGCGCGGGTCTCGGCCTCGCTGCCCAGACGCTGCGCGGCCTCGCGGGTGATGGTGATGAAGCGCCACGGCTCCAGCTTCCCGTGATCGGGCGTGCGCGCGGCGGCGGTCAGGATCTCGCGCAGCGCGGCCTCATCGGGGGCAGGGGCCTTGAGGGTCTTGGCCGGGCGCGACCGGCGGGTCAGAAGGAAAGCTATCGCCGCGTCATTGCGCTCGGCCGGGTTCACTTCGGGCAGTTCAGTCATGAAAATCTCCGTCTGTTGCGCCAGATATCGGGCGCTCGGCGCGCGATTGCAACCGCAGCATGGGCAACTGGCTTGTGCGCCATTGAGCAGGGTCTATGCTGCGCGGCGATGACGGATCTCAGCCACCTTGCCATTCCGGGCAGCGAAATCGCGCTGCGCGTGACGCCGAAAGCGTCGCGCAACGAGATTCGGGAAAGCGAAGAAGGGCTTCGGGCCTATGTCACGGTCGTGCCGGAGAACGGCAAGGCCAATACGGCGGTCGTCAAATTGCTGGCAAAGGCGCTGGGCGTCGCGAAATCGCGACTGACGCTGATCCGGGGCGAGACCGCGCGCGACAAGGTGTTCCGCCTCGATTGAGCGTGTATCGCGGCGCGGGCAGGGGGGTCAGCCGTCCTCGCTGGAGGTGCTTCCGGTCTGCTTCAGGCGATAGACGCCTTCGGGCAGGTTGAGCGCCGCCGCGAGTTCGCGCAGCTGGGCATGGCTGAAGGTGATTGTCTGCACCTGCTCGGTCTGCTCGTCGAGCTGTTCGACCACGACGCAGTCCTCGAAGGAACTGATCGTGATGTCTTCCTGCAGATAATCAAGCGGATCCGTCCCCTCGTCGACAAGGGTGATCACGGTCGCGTCGAATTCGTGTTCGATGGTAAACATGTCCTCATGCTAGCGCGGCTTTTCGATCCGAAAAAGCGAAATCACGCCGCTGCTTGCAGGCGATCGCGTGCAGGAGGCTATGCTGCTGCGAGCCAAGTGGTTAAGCTGGGCGAAATCCTCTTTCAGGGGCGCTTCCCGTCGATGCCTTCCTTCCGTTTTCTCCTCGTGATCCTGTCGCTCGCCGTGACGCTGCTTTCGGGCTGCGTGCAGACGATGACGCCTATGCCACAGACCGAAATCTCGCCCGAAGACAGGCAACGCGCCGAAGTGGCCGTATCGCGGCTGGTCGCTGTGGGCGACCGGATGGAGCCGCAGATCGAGCAGGAATGCCGAAAGCGCACGCGCAAGCTCAACTGCGATTACCTCTTCGTGGTCGATGACCGGCTCGATCTGGATGCGAATGCGTTTCAGACCACCGATCGCTCGGGCCGTCCGGTGATCGGGGTGACGCTTGCGATGATCGCCGAGGTGCGCAATGCCGACGAACTGGCCTTCGTGATCGGCCACGAGGCCGCCCATCACATCGCGGGTCATATCGCGGCGCGCGAACGCGATGCCGCGGTGGGCGCGGCCTATCTGGGCCGTGCGGTGCAGGCACAGGGCGCCGATCCTCTGACCGTGCAGCGCGCGCGGCGGATCGGGGCCGAGATCGGCTCGCGGCTCTATTCCAAGGATTACGAGCTGGAGGCCGACCGGCTCGGCACGATCATCACATGGGACGCGGGCTACGATCCGCTCAAAGGCGCGCAGTTCTTCCTGCGCCTGCCCGATCCGGGCGACAAGACGCTGGGTACCCATCCGCCCAATCAGCTGCGCTTCGACGTGGTGCGCGACACCGTCGCCCAGTTGCGTGCGGGCAAGATCCCGGCGGGCAGCTGAGGGAACCCGTTCAGGGCCTGCGCACTTGGGATTTGACATAGAGGCCCCCGGCAAAGGCGGGTCCGGGACGCGGGGACTGGGGACGGGGACAAAGAACCAATGGCAATCTTTTCGCGACTGCGCTGGCGGCTGAAGGTCATCCTGCGCGAGATCTGGGTGCGGGTGACGGCCTTCGGTGTGCTGGGGGTCCTGACCGCGTTGGGATCGGCTGGTTTCGGGTATCTCGTGCCGCCGGATCTCGGCTACAAGATGGGCGCGGGCTCGGTGGAGCCGATCCTGAAGATCATCGCGACCGCGATGCTGACCGTCACCACCTTTTCGCTGCAGATCATGATTACCGCGTTCAGTTCGGCCCAGACAGGGGCGACGCCGCGCGCGATCAAGCTGATGCAGACCGACCGCGTCACGCAGAACGTGCTGGCGAGCTTCATCGGCTCCTTCGTCTTCTCTCTGGTAGGGATCATCGCGCTCGAGACGAATGTCTATGACGACTCGGGGCGGTTCATCCTTCTGGTGGTGACGCTTGGCGTGGTGGCGATGGTGGTGATCTCGCTGTTGCGCTGGGTGCAGCATCTGAGCGAATTCGGCCGGCTCGGCGATGTGATCAGCCGGGTCGAGACTGCGGCGAGCACGGCGCTGAAGGCACGCTGCGAGCGGCCGTGGCTCGGCGGCAAGGAATGGGAGGAGCCGCCCGTGGGGGTCTTCGGGATCACCTCGACGCGGACCGGCCATGTGCAGCATGTCGATATGGGCGCGCTGCAAAAGGTCGCCGAGGCGCATGACTGCCGGATCTGGCTTTGCGCGCGGCCCGGCGAATTCGTCCATGGGGCGTCTCATTTGGTCCAATGCGATGCGCTGCCGGGCGATACCGAGACCCGCGAGGAGATCGAAGAGGCCGCGCGCGACGCCTTCACCATCGACCATGCCCGTGACTATGATCAGGATCCGCAATTCGGCCTGATCGCTTTGGCCGAGATCGCCTCTCGCGCGCTTTCGCCTGCGATCAACGACCCCGGCACTGGTATCGATATTCTCGGGCGTCTGGCGAGGGTGCTGGCCGAATGGCACCCGCCGAACAGCCCCGAATGCGTGTTCGACCGCGTCTATGTGCGCGCGGTGACGCCCGAGCAATATACCGAGGATGCTTTCGCCGCGATCGGGCGCGATGGGGCGGGGCATCTGGAAGTCGCTCTGCGCCAGCAGGAAGTGCTGGAAGCCGTGGCCGAGATGCATCCCGATCACTTCGGCCGTCCCGCCGCGCATCAGGCGCTGCGCGCCGCAGCTCATTCGCAATCCGGGATGACCTTGAGGCGCGACCGCGCCGTGGTCGCAGAGGAAGCGCAGGCGTTGGCCGCGCGCTTCGCGCCCGATCTGGACTGCAATGTCGGACATGAAATCGACGGCGATACCTCGGATCGCGACGCTTGATCTGAATCATATCGAAATTGCGGACCCTAGGGCAGAGTCCCCCCATCACCGGGATGACTGTTCAAGGGAGGCCGCCATGACCGCTGCCAAACATCTCAATCGCCACGCGGCGATGATGAACCGGATGGCCCAGCAGATGGGCGGCGATCTCAGCATGGAAATGGCCAGCGGACGGCTCAGTGGCGAGGGCTGGAGAGACGCGCTGATCCGCTGCACCAAGTGCCGCGAGGCCGGGGCCTGCCTGCTCTGGCTGGCCGAGCATGACCCGCAAAGCAACCCCGCGAAGGCACCTCCCGCCTATTGCGAAAACCGCCTGATGATGTCGCGACTGCGCGCCACCGTCGGCGCCGAACCCCAAGGAGTGGAATGATGGGAATGCAAAGCGAAATCGATCTGAACTTCTGGGTGACGCGCGGCATGGCGCGGCGTCTTGGCGTGAATATCTCCGAAGCGATGCATAACGGCTTCCTCACGCAAGCCGATTTCGCCGAGATGATCACCACCTGCCGCACCTGTGGACGCACCGAGTTCTGCCTCGCTGTTTTGGCGGAGAAGGGCGAAGGCCCGCAGGCCATTCCGTCGGATTGCCCCAATTACGAGGTCCTGACCTCTCTGCGCGCCCTGCAATAACTGAGGGCACCGTTAACGTCGCGAAGCATGTGAGGGGCGGTCTTGCCCCCGTGCAGGGCGGATCGCTGGTCCTTTCAAATCTGCGTGTTCATCGCTTGCGTAATTTCTTCGCATGCAGACCAACAATGCTTCATTGCGCCTGTGTGGTTCCTTGGTCTTGGATGGCCGCGATGAGCAATACTTGCCTTGCGGATGGTATGTGCGCTCCCTGAGTTGAGGGAGCGCGGCACCCAAGTTTTATTCGCATCGAAATCGCCCTGCCCCGTTCGAGCTACGAGGGCGCGCAATGGCACAGAAGATTGTAGGTCTCGACTGGCTTCGCGCAATCGCCGCGATATTGGTGATGATCGGCCACGCGAGAGCTTTCCTTTTCGTCGACTTCTCCGAGCTTGCGAACGACCCGTCGGTCGTCGCCAAAGTCTTCTATTTGATCACCGGTCTCGGCACCTATTCCGTAATCATTTTCTTCGTGCTCTCAGGCTATCTGGTCGCTGGCTCCGTGGATCGGGCCTATCACGAAGGTCGATGGTCGTGGAAAGAGTACGCGGTTCACAGGGTCGTCCGTTTGGGTATCGTCTTGCTCCCGGTACTCGTCATGACAGCAATGTTCGACTGGCTTGGAGCATCTCAATTTGACCCGGCTTACTATCGAGGTGAGTTTGGGGCCGAGTTCGCGAGCGCCCCGAACGAGCCGGTGGCCAACGGCGTCCTCGTTTTTCTGGGCAATGCCTTCTTCCTGCACAATATTATCGTTCCCGTTTACGGGAGTAATGGACCGCTTTGGAGCATCGCCTACGAATTTTGGTATTACGTCGCTTTTCCGCTCGGCTTTTTTGCATTGAAACCAGGTCGTTATCAGCTCTTTTTTGCCGCGCTCTTCGTTCTGACGATGTGGTTCATCGGGCTCGACTTGGCAGTACTCTTTCCGACTTGGTTGTTTGGATACTTTGCGTGGAAAGCACGCGACGGGCTTCTCGGACGCCTTGTTGCAACGAAAGCGATCTACGCGCTCGCGGTGGTCTTCGCGCTTTTCGTCGTCATGTCCGCTCTCAAGTTCGTTAATGATTACTCAATCGGCTCACTCTACATCACGGCTGTTGCGGCGTTTTTCGCAGTGATCGCGCTCTCAAATCCGGTTTTCGACCACGGCGCGCGGCTGGCAGAGTTCCTCTCCAAGATCTCTTACTCTCTGTATCTTGTTCATTTCCCTCTGATGGCCTTGCTCAGTTCGATGCGTCATGTCGCGAGGTTCGACGCTTTGGGGAACGGGATGGTCCTGTTCGGGGTGTATATTCTGTCCTCCTTCTTGCTCGCGTGGTGTGTTCATTGGCTTTTTGAGCGTCATACCGCGACACTCCAGAGAGCTATCCTTAGAAGCATGCGCCAGCGTCCTAGGCTCGGGGCTGCGGGATGAGTTGAGAGTGTAGCTCGTCACCGGCCTTGTTTGCCTTCCGGCGCCGGCATTCTATTCGCTCAGGAGCGCGGTTTCTTCAGGTGAAACTTCAGCCAGAACTTCAGAAGCCTGAGCCAACCGACCTTCTCGCGCTTCATGACCTCTTCGAGAAAGGGCGTGCGGCGGAGATATTTCCAGTAGAGCCACGCATAGGGGTGCCATTCGGCTGCCTGCCAGGGTTTCGGCGACTCCGTGAAATGAATGATCCGCGGCAAAGCCTGAGCCAGAGGGACCGAAGAGGTGTAGTCGCACCCTTCCCAGAGAAAGAGGCGTTGGAAATTCCACTTCGCGTCCAGCGCCGACCAGTTCTCCCAGAATACCTTGTTCAATGCGTCCTGATCCGCGAACTCGTATTTCTCGGGCGCGGCCAGGAGCATGTCGAGCGCTTGGGACAATGCGTCCGTGGCCCGGATCGCTTCGAGATCGAACAGGAGGACACCGGCATTGAAATAAGTGCCCTCGCTCGGCAGCTCATGTTGCCGCGCGAAGTTCGTCGGGTCCACGAACGCGTCTTGCACGGCTCCGCAGGCCATACCATTCAGATCGGTGCTCCAGAGGTCGACGAGACTTCCGGTCACAACCATGTCGATATCCAGGTAGATCACGCGTGAGATGTCCTGCGGCAGAAGCTCTGCCATGATGAGGCGCAGGTAGGTCGCGCGACTGATATGCAGGATCGGCGGAAGCTTCAGCGCCTTATGATCCGCAACGTGATAGGGATGGATTTCGAGACCCGTAGCAGTCTCTGCGATCTTCGAGAACCGCGCCTCATCGACGGAATCGAGTATCGCGTGAACGCGGATCTTCTCCGCGCCTTTGCCCGCCTCGATGGATTTCAGCAGCGACACGAAATGCGGCGCATAGTTGGAATCGGTCACGCAAACGATGTCGATCACGTTCGGGTCATACGCGGCATGCGGCTCGCGGACGTCGTACATCATTCGGAGTCCTTTGCGATCAGTTCGCCTGTTAGAAATATCGGGACTGTCTCTTGGGAGGCTTGAAATTCGCTGCCAGCAGAGCTTTGGCGATCGCGAAATGCATCCGGGCACGATCGGGGCGGCGGCGGATGGTGGCGAGCACACCGCGCAGAAAACGTGCGGCGATCCGGTCGGGCATCACCAATCTTCGATTCACGAAATGCCCGATCGCGAGTTCTTCATTGAGAAGTTTGGCCTGACTCCAGACGGTCTCTCCGTGATTGGGGTTGAGGTAGCGGAACTTCTCGCTCTCGATCCGGAGCACGGGCCGCTTGAAGCGCTTCAGATAGTAACGCGTCCATTCCTGATCCTCGGCTGAGAAGACCTCTTCGCGGAAAGGGCGTTCGCGCATCAAAGCCGTGGGTGCCAACGCTGCGCTATTCGAAATCCCGTTGCGCCCGTTGAAGAGCCGAGGGGTGATCGAGACGGGTTCGAGCTTGCTCGGGTCCGGGCATTCGGAATGCGCCGGCGCCCAGTAGACGATCTCGAGATCTCGCGCTTTCATCTCCCGCCAGCCGTTTTCCACGAACTTCGGATCGTCGAAGACAACATGGCTGCTGAAGATCAGCGTATAGGGAAGCGTGTTCGCCGCGACGCCGACGTTGATCGCCTTGGAATAGTTGAACTCGGTGTCGTCGTAAGGCGCGACGGTCGCGCCCAGGGCAGCGAACTGGTCGCGCACCGCTGCATCATGCGAGGAATCCACGATGATGATGTCCTCTGGCGGGAAGCTCTGCTCGCGGAGTTTCGCGATTACCTCTGCAAGCAGCGGCGGGCATTCATAGGCCCTGATCAGCGCCGCATATCGCGGGGACGCGTCGTCGCGTGGAAGCTGCTCGGCTAAAGGTCGGGACTGTGAGGCCATCGTTTCTTGCCGCAATTTGAAAACGCTTTCCTGAAGGCAGGCACGGGCAGGTTTCCGTTCCTGAGTATCGCTTCGAAAAACGGTAGGAGGGCTGCCCCAGCCGAGCAAGACAGCCCGCGCGCCGGAGCCCTCGGTGGCCGACTCGCATATGAGATGCGCCGGTTTCTTATCCGTCGCGCCCGCATCTGCCCAAATAAATTGCAACTCGGGGTCGGATCGGAGGCGCGAGAACCGTCACGCGGTGAAGAGGGCGCAGGGCTCGCTTAGGTTCGAGTGGGGAGTGCTCGAAACAGTTCAAAGGTAGCCCAGAGAATGCAGTATCTTTTTGTCGTCACTTACGGTCGGTCCGGTTCAACGGTCCTGCTCAACTTGCTCAACAGGTTGGAGGGGTATTGCATTCGCGGCGAGAATAACGGGATTGCCAACCATCTTGGTATGAGCGTCTCCGTGCTTGCCGAGGCGCAGGAGCACCCGCATGCAAAGTCCCACAATCCGGACGCGCCCTGGTTCGGGATCAACGATCCGAAGGTCGACAGCTGGGGCCAAAAGCTGGCGGGTGCGTTCGTTGAAGAGATTCTACGCCCGGACCCGGACACACGCGTCACCGGCTTCAAGGAAATCCGGTTCACCGCCCATGAGACTACGCTGGCAGAGTATGAGAGCTCCATCGCGTTCCTGACGCAATATTTTCCCGGCGCGCGTATCGTCTTCAACACGCGCGATTGGCGCGAGGTCGCAGAGTCCGGCTGGTGGCGCTACGAGTCGAACATGAAACGGATCCGCGATCTGATCGAGGATGCGGACCGCCGTTTCGAGGCGTCGGCCAAGGCGCTCGGAGATCGGGCCTTCTTGATCGACTATGCCGAGTACAAGGGCAAACCGGACGGGTTCCGCCCTTTGCTCGAGTGGCTTGGGGAAGAGGTCGACGAGGCCCTGTTGGCTTCGGTGTCGCAGAATTGGCTCGTTCACCTGCAGAAGTCACACGATGACCGCGGGAAATTCCTCCGCCTGAAACGCGCGCTTTCGAAGCGTTTCGCGGAGCGCGCCATCAAGAAGTCCGGCGAAACTTCGATGCTTTCGTGAACAGCGCCTTCAACAACTGAGCCATTTCGAGTTCCGGCCCCGCTTTGCGCCCGTTGAACTGCCAGAGCGCGGCGACCGCAGCCACGTAGGCCATGCCGCCTATCGTAATCAGGCTCACCAGACGCACCGCCTCCAGAGGGACGCTCGACGGCTTCTCCCACAGGCTACCGGTGAGCCAGACGACCAGGGCCATGAAGGCCACCGCGATCGCCGGGGTCAGGGTGAGTTGCAGCTGCTCGCGCAGCCTGATGCCTGCGATCTGCGTGACCAGGGTCATGTTCCAGATAATGTTGATGACGACCGCCACCGCGCCGCCAATCAGGGCGCCGATGAGCATGCCGTAGTAGCTCGCGCTGCCGAGATACATCCCGAGCAGGATCAGTGGCCATCGAATGAAGAACGCGCGCAGGTCGCGGAAAAAGAGATGCCGGGTGTCTCCCGTTGCCATGGCGATCGGCTGGATCGCCACCGTCGCCTGCAAGGCTAGGATGATCGCCTGTATCTGAATGACGGGGACGGCGGGCATCCACTTCTCTCCCAAGACCAACGCGACAAGGTCATGGGCGACCACCGCGAGGCCGAAGCCGAAGGGGAAAATCCACAGACAAGCAACGCCCTGCACACGTTTATAGGCGGATACGAGTTTTTGCCGATCGTTCTTCACCCGGGAAAAGGCCGGGAAGAACGTCCTTTGCAGGGGTTGGTTCAACTGAGCGATGACCACATTCGTGATCCGGTTGCCGAAACTGTACTGCCCCAGAATATTGGTTGGCAGCACGGCCCCGAACAGCAGCGGATTGGCACGCCAGTTCATCGCCTGGATCCAGGTGCCCAGTGTGATCCAGATCGAGAAAGAGAGGATCTCGCGATACTTGCTAAAGGTCAGGCGGGGCCGGAAGGGATAGAAGACATAGGAGAGAACGATCCGGGCGACGTCCGAGGCCACGGCGCCCAGCACCAAGGCCCAATAGGATCGAAACACGAGTGCAAGCGTAATTGCGACGATCGTGCCGAAGAGTTTCTCCCCGACCTTCATGAGGACGACTTGATGGAAAACCAGTTCTCGCTCGAACAAGGCGAGTTTTGGATTTGCGAGACCGGCGAAGACGAAGGACCCCGCCATCACGAGCAGGATGTTCTGCAGTCGCATATCGCCATAGAGCAACGCGACCGGGTAGGACAGCGCGGCCACCGCGCCCCCGACGATGAGGCCACGCGCGAAGGACATCGAAAAGACGGTGTTGAAATGCTCTTCGGTCGGGGCGTCATGGCGCACCAGCGTCTCCGACAGGGGCATTTCCGCGAGCGACAGAAGAATGGCCATCACTGCAGCACAGATTGCCACAAGCCCGAAATCCTCGGGCACCAGAAGCCGGGCCATGATGATCGTGTTCAGGAACCCGATTCCGTTCGCGATCATGCTTCCGAGCGCGATCCAGACGGCTCCCTTCAGCAGGCGTGTCCGTGTGTCGGTCATCTGTTCTGGGCGTCCTTTCGCAGCAAGCTATGATCGAGGTGGTCGCCCGACGATCAATGGATGAACGTGATATCCGCGCGCGCTTCGATCGCGGAGATGTCCGAAACGTAGTCTTGCTGCATTTTTCGGAATTGGTCCTCGGGCCATGGGGAGAACCGGTCCTGAGCGCCTTGCACCGGATACTCATGCTCCAGAGCCGCCATTCGAAACCGCCATTCCGTCGCTGAGAGCGGTTCAGCGGTCTCGGCCATGGCGCGGATTGCACTGTCGGAAGCGCTTCCCCGCACAGTAGGGTTCTGCAGCGGCTCAAACGCCTCAGCCTCGACGTCACTCAACCCTTCGAGGATGCGGGGCTCGAGGTCGCGGAAATCCTCGTAGCGCCAGATGAAGACATTCGCGTGCGGCAAGGCATCGCGGATGTCGTCGATGATCTGCAGCCACGCCCCCTTTGGTGAGGAAAAGGCGGATGCGAATTGCTCTGGGGGCGGCACGGGAGAGAAGCGGATCGCTTCGCCATAGATCGATGCCAGAAAGTCGGGATAGGACCGGATGCAGAGCCAGATATCCAAGGGGCGATCCGGCAGGAAAGTCGACAAGAGGCTGAGCCGCGATATCGCCGTCGGATAAAACGCCCCGTCGAGGAATTCACCCGTTTCGCCCAACAGGTTCTCTTCGGAAACAAGCAGTTCGTCCGAGGTGTCGAACAGGCTCGAGATCTTCGATCCAAGCTTGTCGAGGCGCGTTGGACGGCCCGAGAGTGCCTTGAGCTTTTCCGACCTGCTCGTGCCTTCGCTTTCCGCCCATGCCTGATGGAAAAGGGGACGAATGTTGTTGATGGGCCAGAAAGCGACACCTTGCGAGGCAAGAAGCTTCGCGTTCAGTTCGAGGCGCGCCTGGAGATAGGTTGTCGCTGTCTTGTGGGCTCCGAGATGGAGGCGAATTCGGGGCGTCGTCACATCATCCTCCGTCTTCTCACCGTTGCTTCAGACTGCGGTCGGCAGCCGCCGCTGCGTCTGCGGCCTCCTTTGAAAGGGCCGGTCGCGGCATCTTCATACCAATGGCTTACTGAGGAACGGCCCGCGCTGTGAGGTGCAAAGCGCTGAACGGGGCGAGCGCTCTTAATGAAACCGTACGCCTGCCACACAATTGGCCAATTTTCTGGCCATCGCTAAAATAAGTCGCAGGAATTTCTTCGAATTAGGGGTAATTCCGCGATTTAGCGGAATTCTGGGAGAGCGAACGAGCTTCGCACCTGGGATTAAAGGTGATTCTGCCGCCCATAATCCTCAAATTGGATTCCTAGCGCCCGTTTTTCGTGCGGACCGCCTCCAGAATGGCGCAATTTCGCGGATCGGTGATGCGAAATTTATGCTGCAGGTGCGAAAGGGGCATTTGGTCTTGTTCGTTTCGCAAGGTTACCAAATCGTTAATCGAGGGATTTCAAACTGTCGCTCTTTCACTGGGGGGTGAAAACATGACCTTTGAAACGCGTAAGGGGCACTTCTTTGCTCCGACTACAGTCCATAGTGCTGCTTCTGCTGAACCGCTCGTTGAGCGTCCTGCAGGAGATATTGCCAAGCGTGGGCTCGACCTGCTGCTTGTGCTCGTTTTCCTGCCGCTGCTTGTTCCGCTTTTGCTCGGGGTTGCCGCGCTTGTCTGTATGACGAGTTCGGGGCCCGTGCTTTTCGGACACGTCCGCGTCGGTCGGGGCGGCAAGAAGTTTCGGTGCTGGAAATTCCGGACGATGGTCGTCGATGGCGACCGGATCCTGGAAGAGCATTTCCGGCGTTTCCCCGAAGAGCGCACTATCTGGGAAGAAGAGAGAAAGCTGCATGACGACCCGAGGGTCACGTCTTTGGGGGCTGTCCTGCGCAAGCTCAGCCTCGATGAACTTCCGCAGCTGATCAATGTGCTTGTCGGCGAGATGAGCCTCGTCGGGCCGCGTCCCGTCGTTGACGAGGAGATGCGCAAATATGGCCGCTCTGGCCGTCACTATCTGCGCGTGCGTCCCGGTGTGACGGGCCTCTGGCAGATCAGCGGACGTAGCGACACTGGCTACGCGACGCGGGTGCTTCTCGATCGCCACTACGTGATGTCGTGGAACGTGCTCCTGGATATCAAGGTTCTCGTTCTCACGATCCCGGCGGTTCTGTTTGCGAGCGGGGCGAGGTAGCTGTGCCAATGTCCTGTGTCCCGTTACGGCGTTTCCTCTTTCCGTTGGCCGTAACTGCGCTGACTGCATTTCCGGCCTATGCCGAAAAGCTTGAAGCCGGTGATGTTGTCTCGCTCAATATCGTTGAGTGGCGCAGCGTCGCCGGTGAAATGGCGCAATGGGCCGCGCTGAAGGGGCCATATGAAATCTCGTCCGACGGTGCCTTGGATATCGGGTTTATCGGGACGGTCGAGACGAAGGGTCGCGAGGCTGAGGCTGTCGCTGAGGAAATCTCGGCGCGGCTGAAGGATACGTTGGCGCTGACGGAACAGCTCGATGTTCAGCTGAGCATCACCCAGCGTGCGCCGGTGATCGTCGGCGGGCTCGCGAGAAAGCCGGGGCCGGTGGACTTCACATCCGGAATGACTGTCCGTCACGCCCTCGCACTCGCGGGGGGGCTGACGGGCGTCTCCGGCGATGGGACGATGTCCCAATATCTTTCGATCGCGGCACAGGAGGCCCAGCTTGCGCGGCAAGAGGGCGATTTGCGCCTGCGCATCGCGCGTCTCGACGCGGAACAGGCTGGCACCACCGATGCGAATTTTCCGACGGCTGCCTCACTCGGGCAGGATGGAGAGCTGCGCGTTGCACAAGAGCAGTCGCTTCTGAAATTGCGGCTCGACTCGGCGAAGCGCAAAAGCGAACTCGTGGACGGGCAGGTGACCCTCCTGACTCAAGAGATCGACAAGTTGCAGCAAAAATCAAAAGGCTTGGACCACCAACGGGAGTTGATTGCAGAGCAGCGCGACAAGGTTGCGCAGCTCGTTGATCGGGGCCTGAGCCCCAGTAACCGGGCAATCGAAGCCGAACAGAAGCTTGCCGCAATCCAAAGCCAAATCCTCGATGTCGACACTGCGATTTTGCGGTCTCGTCAAGCACTGGCCCGCGCCGAGAATGATCGTCTCGATCTGGGCGCCGGGCGCATCACACAGCTGCTGAACGATAAGCAGAAAGCGGAATCCGAACTTTCCGATGTGCGTGAGCGCCTCGACCTTCAACGTGGGTTGATGCGGCTGGCCGTGCCGAGCGCTATCGGCGCAGGCTTGGCAGGCGAAGAGGGCGGCCCGCAATTGCAGGTCGTCGTCACGCCTGCCGGAGGGGGCACTGCGAAGACCGTTGCCGATTTCGACACGCGGCTTTCGCCGGGTGACCTCGTGGAGGTGACGCTTTCGCGTGACCCCAACGAGACAGCGGCCACGACGGAAGCTCCGCAAAAGCAGGCAGCCGGAAGCAACGGCTGAGGCGCGTCCCGCCTATTCGCCCCGCTTTATTCGCCGCGTCGCAATCGGATCGCGTAAACCATCGCGCCGACCGTGATCACCGTGATCGGATCGAACTGGAAGAAATATGTCACTTCGACCAGCGACAGAACGAACTGACGGATCATGAAGGCCGCGAAAAAGATCGTTTCGGCGCGCACATCGCGGATCGCCCAGACAATCACGACATACCCCGCCCAGAAGACGAGGCCCGTCTGCAGAAGTGCGAAGGGCAGGCCGAGCTCCACGGCGTTCGTGAGCAGGGTGTTGTGGAAGTGGAAACCGGATTTCGACGCGATCCCGAACTGCGCCCAGATTTCCTCCGCGACGGGCTGACCGGGAATCCAGAACGCCTGGAAACCTGTGCCAAGAACCGGACGTTCGGCAATCTGTCTTATCGCGATCGCCCAGAGGTCGGTGCGCCCGGTGAGCGTGACGTCCTTGCCCGTCGAATGGAAGAACCACGACTCGACATGGCTGAAATTCGCCATGATGAGCAGAATTGCCAGAAGCAATAGCATTGACATCATGACGAGCAGGAAGAACCGCTTCCATGCCGAGGTTCGCGAGAGAAGCACGATCCCCACGGCGACGGCCAAAGCCCCCACGCTCGCAAGGATCGCGCCGACGGATTGCGCTTTCACGAGAAGCAGCGCGGCCAGCAGGGTCATCGCCACGCCCGAGTAGCGCAGCCATCGCGGCAGGCTGCGGTCGAAAAACAGCGGCGCCGCCGAGATGAGCAGCATCGAGGCGGTGCTCGCCATTGCGTTCTTGCTGTGGAATATCCCGAGGAAGCCCAGCCCATCCGCGCGCTCCCGACCCAGAACCGCACTGATGATGTTGACCGCGGCGAAAGAATAGAAAACGGCCTTGTAGTAGTTGAGCGGGGACAGGCGCCGCGCAATCAGGATGGCGACCATGAAGGTGAATGTCAGAAGGATGCCGTATCGAAGGCTGAGAGCTGGCGCATCCGACCAGAGCACCGAAAGCACGGTCCAGCCGGGCAGCGCGAGAAGCCACCACATATCGACGATCTCATCGCGCGAACGCCATGGTTGCCGAAGGATCAGGAAGCACCCGACGATCAGAAAGCCGAGCGCGCCCAGCGTCCCGATCTTCGGCGTGATGTGCAGGATGAACAGCGCCAATGTCGCGAAGAGCGCCGTCGGGCTGATCACGATCTCATTTCGATACGGATAGCCGCCATGTGCAGTTTGGGCCGTCATGGTTCCTTGCACAGCATCGATTCAGGGAATTGGCATGTCTCGCCGAGCGGCGTGTAACCGACCCAGTCGATCGTGTAGCGCAAGGGGCCGGGGGGCTTCTTATAGCGCCCCATCCATTCGCTCAGCGTCTGCGTGCTCCAGAAGGACAGATAGATCTTCTGAGCCGCGCTGGGCACGCCTGAAGTGACCTTCAGGATTTCCTTGCCGTCGGCATACCATGTGATCGCGCCCGGCTCCCAGCGGAAGGCAAGCGTCTGGAACCCTTCGGTCGTCGGTTTCGGCAGGGGGAATTCCCCGCCGCCCATCGGTTTGCCCGAGAGGTATCGATTGAGCGAGACTTTCGAGGGGTCTTTGGTGAGGATCTCGATGTCGATCTCGTCATGCGGCATGCCGTGGACCGGCCCGATATAGGTGAAGAACGAAGCGTTGAGCCCCGAATTCTTCGGCGTGTTCAGCCGCACTTCGTAGGTGCCGTAGCTGTATCTAGCGCGGGTCTGAATCTCGGCGCACAGGTTGGTCTTGTCCGGTCCCGCTTCGGGCAGGAAAAACATGACCAGTTTGCTTTTCTCGAGCTTGAGGGCACGCCGCGCCCAGGTGCAGCTCTGGTGGTCGCCGTTGGTCCAGCCATCGGAGATATACCATCGCTTCTTGTTGAAGCTGTCGAAACTGTCGAAGAAGGCACCGCCCAGAGGTTTCTCCGCGCGGGCGAGGCTCGGTGCCAAAATGGCGAGAGCGACGAGACAAGAAAGGATGCGTAAGATCGACATGCAGCCTTTGTACCGCGCCCCGCAGTCGAATCGCTCGGGCTTTGGTGGCACATGCAGGAGGCCTCGGGCGTAGCTGTCTCAAAGCGATGGATTTTTTGGCGTTTCGCTTTCTGTGGCTCGCAAATGCAGCGTGATGCAGACCTGACTTCGGCAGCTTTCTTGTCAGGCGCGCGTGCAGCCGACTCGGCAGCACGCATGGGCTAGCGTGTCTTCATCACTGGTGGAGACTGTCTTGGCCGAGCGCATCACGGTTATCATGGCGAACTGGTGCGGCGCGTCCTATCTCGCGGCTGCAATCGCATCGCTACGCCGCCAAACCGTATCGGACTGGCGGCTGATCGTCTCCGATGATGGATCGGACGATGACAGCGTGGCGATTGCACAGGATTTCGCGCGGCAGGATCCGCGCATCGACGTGCTGACGGCAGAGATGTCCTCGGGCCCGGCAACCGCGCGCAATCGCGCGCTCGAACGGGCCAAAGGCGAGTGGGTCGCCATTCTCGACAGTGACGACCTTATGCATCCAGAGCGGCTGGAGCGGATGCTGGAAGGGGCGGACGCGCTTGGCGCGGATGTTATTGCGGATGATATGGTGTTCTTCGGGACTGTCCCGGGATCGGGCGGTCGCACGTTGCTCGAACCGATGTCTCTGGTGGCTCCGCTCGAGATTACTGCGAAGCTGTGGGTCGAGGCTGCGGCGCCGGAGACCGAGCTCCCGCCGCTTGGGTATCTCAAGCCGATGATCCGTCGCGCGATCCTCGGCGATCTGCGTTACGATCCCGATCTGCGGATTGGCGAGGATTTCGATTTCGTCCTGCGTCTCTTGCTGAAGGGGGTGAAGTTCTGTGCGTTGCCCGACCCGATGTATCTGTACCGTCGACATAATGCATCGATTTCGCATCGGCTTTCGCCTGCCGCGATCGGCGCGATGATCCGCGCTCAGCAGCGGTTGTCGGAGGGGCTGGACCCAGCCGTTGCCGCGCAGTTGGCCGCGCGCCATCGCGGGTTGCGGAAGTTGGCTGAGTTCGAAGCGCTCGTGGCCAACCTGAAAGCCCGGCAGTTCGCGGTGGCAGCGATAAAGATCGCGCGGCGTCCGTCTCTGGCGCAGGACGTTCTCCGAAGTCTCGCCGAGAGACGCAAAGGCAAAGACGCGACTGGCTTGGAGCGCCGTGCGGTTCAGGTCTCTCTCGGAGCCGAGGAAGGGGCTGACGTGCTGGCCGATGAAGTCGCGACCGTATCCGTCGCGGAGAAAATGCATGTCAGCGTACCGAAGCCGGTCGCGCCCGGTGCGATGTGGGCCTCGCCGCCCGCGAAAATGGCCGCGAAGTTGAGCGCCCTTTCCGAAGCGAATGACGTCATTCCGGAGGCTCTGGATGGGGCAGGGGCCTGGGCGCGTTGGCTGTTGCCGCAATGGGCGCAGGAGCAGGCATAGGCGGATTTAACCCGCAGACCGCGCTTTAGTCCTCGGGGCGAAGCAAGAGGCGGAGCGTATTCGTCACCGGTGCGGCGGGTTGCTTTTGGGCACGCAATTTGTCCCGCAGGATACCCGACGCGATCGGCATGAAGTTCTGCGGCGGTTTGATAGAGAACCTGAAGGCCGCCCCGAGACCGTCCTGCGCCTTGATGTCGAGAAAGCGCCGCAGCAGGTAGCGGTCGCGGATCTGGTCGTGATGCCGACGCATGGCGGAATTCGCCGCGCGGGACACCGATTGGTCGTCGAGATGTGCAGAGGCCGCTGTCATCAGCGCACCCAAATCCTTCGTCCCGTGCCGACCCGAGAGCGAATTTTCCCGCACGCGTGCAGCATAGCCGCATTCGCTGGTGACAAGAAATTTCGCGCCGCGCGCAAGCATGCGGACATAGAAGTCGAAGTCCTCGCCCAACCGCAGGCTTTCGTCATAGCGTAGAGCGTGCCGGTCCAGAAAGGCGCGCGACATGAGCGGCTTGAGAAACCCAAGCTCTCCGCGCGTCTCGCCGCGTTTGCCCATGTTTCCTTCGACGAACCCGGCCAGATCGAGTTCGAAAACCCGCGTCTCACTGTCGGGAAGCCGGGTAGGGTCGAAGGCCTGCGCCATATCGGCGGGCACGAAGGCGATATTGTCCGCGATCAGATCCCAGCCTTCATAGGCGAGAAGGCGCGAGAAGCGGCCGGGGAGCAGAAAGTCGTCGGCATCGAGCACTGCCAGAAACGGGGACCGGGAGGCGGCGATTGCACGGTTGCGGCCTGCCGCCGGCCCCTGATTGCTGTCGTTTCTAAGAACGATCAGGCGCGCGTCACCCGCTGCGGCGTCCTGCGCAGCCTCTGCACTTCGGTCAGTGGAGGCATCATCGACCACGACAACTTCCGCAACCTCTGGCTGTTCGAGTGCGGACCGGACCGCATCGCCGATCGTGTCTTCGGCGTTATAGGCGGTGATCACGACGCAAATCTCTGGGGTCATCGCTTGGTTTCTCCCACTTCGCCGACGGGCTTTCGTGTGCGCGCGATCACGTTAAGGAAGGCGTTCGAGAGGAAGGCCCGATTGCTTTCGCGCACGAGACGCCACAGGTCGCGCCCGCAGAGGCTTGCCAGAATTTCGCGCCGTCTGGGGAAACTCAGCCCTTTCTTCCAAGGCTGGAAGACCATGTCACGAATGGTTTCCGCGGAACGGTCGGCAAGCAGTTCATGCGATCGCGGCGGCAGGCCGTCTTGCCCGATGCTGGTGGTTGCGAGGGCCATGGCGAAATCCAGTGTTTCCGAGAGGCCAGTCTGTCGGGCGAGCTGTTCGAGCTGATCCCGCTCGTCCAGCTCGAGACTCTCGAATGCCTTGATCATGTCGAGGGCCACAGAGCCCGCAGGTTCATGCGAAAGAAAGGCTTTGCAGAGCGTGATTGCGGCGATCAAACACATATCTGGCGGGGACGGCACCGGCAGTGTGCTGTTCGCGACCGACTGCCTCACCGCCCGATGCAGGAAGCCCACCAAGTTCCGAGGGCGCGGCAAGCCGGGCTGTTGGACGCTATGGTGCAAGTCCACGAAGATGGGTTGGTCGGGCGCTTCGAAATGGCGTTCGCCGAGGAAATGCACCCACCAGCTGCCGAGTTCGGCTTCGGTGGGCTTGAACCCAGCCTCTTCGAGGATCTTTCCCGCCGCGATCCGATCCTTGGGCGCGACCAGTATATCGACATCCCCGGACGGCTTGAAAAGGGGCGTGCCGTAGAGCCGGATTTGCTGCAGCGGGCCTTTCAGGTGAAGGTGCGGAATCTGGCCGGCATCGAGCGCTTTGGTGATCTCGGCGGCGAGCTTCAGCCCGCGATTATTCGAAACCATTCCGCGCATGCGTCCGAAGTTGAGCTCAGCGTTCACCTGCTCGGCCGCGCCGCCTTGAAGGTCTGGCCACCCGGGGTGCATCAACAGCTTGTTCACGCGCGCGATTTCAAAGAGAAGGCGAGGGTCGGTGCTGATCGGCGGCGCTTGACCGGATGCCATCTTCCTGAGAATTTCGACCTGTGTCGAACAGTCGCGCCGCTTCACGTAAGTGAGCTCTTTCTCCGGAAAGCTCACGCGCCTACCTTCACGAAATCGCGAATCGAATCCATCGAGAGATCAACCCCAGGTTGAATTGCGAGACTTTTTAATTCCCCCAAGGTTGCAATTTTAAATGTCCAGCTTTCTGGCGAAATTTTAACGCGCTCATTTCTTGAGCGGGTTTTCGGACAGGATGCTCGCATATTGGACCCCCTGAAATCGGCCGCGGGAATATTGCCTTGATTTTGCCTGTTATTTTCGCAGCGAACTGAAGCTGTGACGCTCCGAATGGACTAAGGTTTGACTCAAGTGGAGCCTGATTAAAGACTTTAGGAGGCGCAAGCCAAAATGAGTACGTAACGTCAAAAGGGGGTATCTACTGATGAAAACGTATACTCGTCCGCAGCTTCAAAAGCACGGCAAGCTCGAAGACCTGACCCACGGTGCAGGTAGCACCACGATCGCCGACCAGGTGCTGCCGCCCGGTACGGATATTGCGGGTCTTACCTTCTCGTAATTCGAAAAAAAATGAGAAGGACAGGGGCGTGGTCTCGCCTCTGTCCACTCTATGCAACGTGGCTCTCAAGGTGTGGGTGGGTAGTCTATGAATGCAATGTCCCAATATCGGGTTCGTTCCGAATGTGTTGCTTGTCCTTATGGTGACGGCGTCGCGATTTTGGATTTAAATTCCAATGCCTATTTCAGTCTGGATTCCATCGGCGCCATCGTCTGGAATCTATTGGGCGACCAAAAGAGCGTCGAAGAAATTATCGATACGATTTCGGGCGCTTATTCTGTTCCGCGCGACACCGTTGCCGAGGATGTCTCGGTGCTCCTGAGCGACCTTCACGAAAACGGTCTCGTCGAGGCTGCGTGAAATGCGTTGGAAACGGCCGATCCTTCACGACGCTCGATTGTTGTTCGAGGCGCTCGTGACAGTCGTGCGTGTGCGTGTCGATCTGTGGCGGCACCGCCACGATGCATTGCGCAAGATCGTGGTGTCCAATGCCGCGCGTTTTCCGGAGCCGAAAGCCGCTGACCGCGGCACTCTCGCTGAAATTTCATGGGCCGTGGCGGCTGCTGCGCGTCTCGTCCCGCAAGCGACCTGTTTGACACAGGCCACGTCGGGGCAGCTCTTGCTCGCACGTCGCGGGATCGACTCCACCGTGCGCCTGTCGCTGCCGATAGGCGGGGAAGAGTTTCGCCCGCATGCCTGGTTGATGTCCGACAATATTATCGTGCTTGGTGGAACGCGCGCGGAATTCGCGCGCCATACGTTGTTGAAGAATATGACGGCGTTTGCGCAAGGCGAGGCGCGCCCATGAACCGGCCCGCACTGCATTGCGCAATTGGCGGTTTCGCGGATCCCGCCAAGCTGGCAGCCGTTCCCGAGCTGCGGAACGCCGTGGTTGAAGCATCCGCGCGGTCTTCGGTTCTCATGTCGGGGCCGCAGACGACGCGCAGCGCAACCGGCGCGCTTGTCGCGGCAGACCTGGACCTGACCCACCTGAGCGACACGGCGCGGCGTCTGGCGATGCCGCCAAACAGCTCGGCCATCGAACTTGTTGCCGCAGCCTATGATCGCTTCGACGACGAGCTCGGCCATGTGCTCGAGGGGGCTTTCGCGATCGCAATCTGGGATCCAAAGCGCGCAACTCTTCTTGTCATCCGGGACCGGTTTGGTCTCAAGCCGGTGGTCTACCGGGCCAATACGCGCGGGCTTGCGTTGGCGAGCGATCCCGAAGCTGTCATCGCGGTGACCGGGGAACGCCCCGAGCATGACGTCCTCTGGATCACCGAACATCTCTCGGGGCAGCTGACAAATCAGACGCGCACGGCTTGGAAAGATATCGTCCGCTTGCCTCCGGGAAAGCTGATGCACTATCGCGATGGCACCCTGTCGCCCCAGCGCACGTGGTGGAGCCTCGAGCCCCGCGACCTGAGCGCGGCCGAGCAAACTGACGAGGCCTTGCGAGATGCGCTCTCGGACGCCACCGGCGAAGCAATGAGCGGAGGCTCCGCCGCCGCGATGCTCAGCGGGGGCCTTGATTCAAGTTCGCTGGCGATCCTGGCGTCGCGATTGTCGTCAGAGCCTTTCCCGACCTACTCGCTGCGGTTTCCCACTGCGCCTGAACTTGATGAGGGCGAATATATCGATGCCGTTCTGGAGGCCGGAAACTTCCGGCCCACTATGCTGAATGGCGGCGTTGGAACTGCGCTCGATCCAACGCTTTCGGACCTTTTCCTCACGAACCAGCAACAGCCTTTCCCGGGCTTTGGCATGGTAACGACGCATACGATCTGTTCCGCAGCGCGGGCGGATGGGCATGCCGTTTTGATCGACGGGCATGGCGGCGATGAAGTCATCGGAGGCGCGTCCTTTTCCTATCTCAATGAACTCGCCCGGTCCGGCGAGTGGGCGAAGCTTTGGATGTTGCTGAGAAAACTGCATGGGTTCGCGGGTGGCCGTGGTGCGGTCGCGTCCTTCGCGATGGCCTATGCGCGCCACGGAGGAAACCGTAACGCCGCGAAATTGGCGGGTCGGTTGCAGCGTCGGCTTTTCAGCTCGAGCGATCCGGCCCAACCGGATTGGTTCAGCATCGTCGCGCCGGAGCTGGTTTCGCGTTTGGATCTGCGCGCGCGTTCCGAAGCCGCGGGCACCGCACTCTATTCGGACATGCCATTTGGGTTTGCGACGCATGCGCGCGCGCTGGCGGGGGATTTGACGCCGAGTGCGTTCGAGCTGCTTGATCGAGCCACGCGTCCCTTGGGGCTTCAGTTGCGGTTCCCGTTCTACGACCGGCGCGTCGTCGAGCTTTGCGTAAACCGGTCCGATGCGGACAAGATTAAGAACGGACAGCCGCGCGCGCTGATGCGCGATGCGATGAAAGGCATCCTGCCGGAGCATGTCCGATTGAGATCGACGAAGGTCGACTTCACCGCCAACAATCGCCGCGCGATGCGCGAGGACCCGCAGGGACAGTTGCGGCGGTATATCGACAACCCGCCAGAACGACTTGAGCCATACGTCAATATCGCGCGCCTTCAAGAGACCGCGCGGGCGCTGTTCGACACCTCCGCCGATGCCGGTGGATTGGAGGTCATGCAGCTCTGGCGCGCTGCGTGGCTCGACATGTGGCTCGAGCGGGAAGAACGCGCCCGCCAACCGATTGCATATGGAATAGAACCGATAAGGGAGGTCCACGCGTGACCGAACTCGAACATATTGAACCCGCGCAGGGGCTCGGCGCCCCCGTATATTCCTACAGCACATACGGCATGCAGGTTGTTTCCGATATTGAACTCCCGGAGCTGGCCTCTTTCGTTCCCGGCTCGGTTGCAGAGCCGCGCAGCTTGCGCATTCGCCGTGCGCCGGTGGAACTGCCCGAAACCGGCAGATCTTTGCCGACCTGGTACGAGTTTGGGGCCACGGAAACACGGTTCTACTGGCAAACCGTCGGGGCCTTCTCCGTCAACCTCGACGGTACGGAAATTCTCTGCGAGCCCGCAGAGGGTGTCAGCGACGACCTCATCGCGTTTCCGCTGCTCGGTCCGATCCTGTTCGAGGCGCTCCGGCGTCAGGGGCATTTCGTTCTGCATGCGAGTGCGGTCTCCCTCGGAGGGCAGGCCGTCGTTCTGATGGCGGACAAGGGCACGGGAAAGTCGACCTCCGCGGCGGCATTGCTGAATGCCGGGGGCAAGCTCCTTGCGGATGACCTCGTCGCCTTTACGCCGGACGGTGAGGTTCTGTCGGGCTTCGGTCAGGTGAAGCTGTCCGACGCGGCCCTTGAGGCGCACCGGCCGCAGAAGTCCGTCGCCCGGGGCGATGTGCATGCGGCAATCGACAAGAAGCGGGTGCAGCTTCCTCGCGATGCGACGGCAGAATATGCGGCTCCCGCCGTGCGTCTCTATATTCTCGAACGCGGAGAGGGCGAGATGGCTTCCACCGCCGACGTGGCCGCCAGCCAGTCGCTGCCCGCGATCCTGCGGTTCTCCTACGGGGTGCGCTTCGGAGAGAACCTGCTGTCGGGAGAGCCAGCCAATCGCCATTTCCGGGACGCCGTCGCGCTTGCCGGGAGGGTGAAAGTCCGCATCCTGCGCCTTCCCGCAACGCTTGATGCCATGACCACCCTCGCAGATGCCATTCGCGCCGATCTGAATTCGGATCGCGCAAAGGCTGGAGACGAGGATTGAGCGACGTTCTCTCCGCCAGGGCGTCTCTCAGCGAGGCGCGCAACCTCTTCACGACGATGCGTCGTGCGGCGGGCAACAAGCTCTATATCGCCTTGGGCATGCTGATGCTGAGCAGCCTCAGCGAGGGCATTTCCGTCCTTCTGCTTCTGCCGATCCTGAGCCTCGTCTCCCGGTCGGAGGAAGGCGCGCCGATCATTGAGATCACTGAGCGCGAATTCATGGGCGTGACGCTTCCCGCCTTCACGCTCCCGCTCGCCGTGCTGCTCTCGATGCTCGTCTGCTTTCTCATTCTGCAGGCTTTGTTCAATCGGATGCGCACGGTCTATGTCACCGACATCCAGCTGAGGTTCTCCGCGATCTTGCGGCATGGTTTGTTTTCCGCCATCGCCGAGAGCCGGTGGGATCATCTGGTCCGCCAGCGCAACGCCGATCTGGAACATGCGCTCGTCGGCGAGGTGGAGCGGGTTCGGATGGCGTCGATGTTGTTGATGTCGCTTATCCAGGGCTCTGCATCGCTTGTGCTCTACGTGGCGCTGGGGCTGATGATTTCGGTGCCGATGACGGTGTTATCCGCCGTATTTGGCGTCGTCGCCTTTCTCGCGCTTCGACCTTACCGGAAGATGTCGGCGGAATACGGTGTGAAGCTGCAGGGGCTCCGGCGCGATCAGTTTCGTGCGGTCTCGGGTTTCCTGTCGGGGCTCAAGACGGCGAAAGCGATGAACCTCGAAGAGGCGGAGATTGCTGGGTTCGACGCGATCCTTGATATGGAGCGGACGGACACCCGCGAATTCGCGCGGCGCACCGCAACGGGCTCCGGAATTTTCCAGATCGCCCAGGCGATCGGCGCGGTGATCTTCATCTACCTGTCGCTCGTGCAGCTCGGCCTCGCGATTTCCGAGATCGTGGTCTTGCTGCTCGTGATGATGCGGCTGGCCCCGCGGTTCATGACGCTTCAGCAGCAGGCGCAGATGTTTCTGGTGAATTTGCCGGGGTGGCAGCATATCCGAAATGTCCAAGGTGAGATGATCCGCCAGCGCGATGTCGCAGCGGGATTGCCGATCGCGACGCGCGCGCCATGGCACGAGATCCAGTTGGAAAGCGCGTCCTATCGTCACGGCGAAGACCTGCCGCGTGCCTTGGAAGATGTCAGCCTTACGGTTCGCGCGGGGGAGGTGACGGCGCTGATCGGGCCGTCGGGCTCTGGGAAATCGACCATCGCGGATCTGATTTGCGGCCTCATTCGGCCCGAGACCGGCAAGATCCTCGTAGACGGTCAAGACCTCGATCCGATGGATATTCGGAGCTGGCGGCACCGGATTTCATACGTCACGCAGGACACCTATCTGCCACCGATGACGGTGCGCGAAGCTCTGCAGGTTGGCGCGCCGGAGGCGGATCAGCAGGACATGGAGGCGGCCCTCCGCGTCGCGTCTGCAGACTTCGTCTTCACGCTTCCCGCGCAGCTCGACACTCTGCTGGGGGAGCGTGGCGTGCTGTTGTCAGGGGGCGAACGCCAGCGGATTGCGCTGGCACGTGCTTTGCTGAGAAAGCCCGAGCTGCTGATCCTCGACGAGGCGACGAGCGCGCTCGACTGGCAAAGTCAGAACCGTATCGTGGCGAACCTTGCGAAGATCGAAACCCCGATGGCTATCCTCACGATCGCGCATCGCTATTCGATGGTCGAATTCGCGGATATGGTTTTCGCGTTGGAAGAGGGTCGGATCGTCGAGAGCGGTGCACCTGCCATCCTGCGCACCAAGCCCGACGCAAGGTTCATGAAGATGCGTGACGCCGAACGCAGCACGAGCCGCGCGGTGTGACATCGAACGGCGCTCTGAAGCTCAGCGATTTTCCTGATTGAGGTAGGCGCCGCGCGAAACATGCGACGTCGTATTGTCGTCCGAAGCCTCGCGACCGGCTTGCGCGGGCCCTTGATTCTTTCTCCGGGCCGTTTCCTCGCGGGTCATGATGGCGACGAGGCCGACGTACAGGATCTGACCGAGAAAGAAGATCGCAATACACAAAATCGCGACCATTCCCAAAGACATGCCATTCCAGAACCCGACCGCGCCAGCGATGATCGTGACAAGAGTCAGGACGACGAGAAATGGCATCAAGCGCATGGCTTGGCACTCCGAAACTTGGGCTCGGCTCCAGCGGTTACCTTCTCGATAATAACCGGTCAAGCATTTGAAATTCAATTGTTGCGTGTGTTGGTATTTGTGCCGCGCATCTCGGGCTTGTCCCAGCTTTTTCCCGGGTCCCCGAAATATCCGTTGTAATCTTCGAAATAGGCCTCGGTGCTGGAGACATCGACGAAGTCACGCAAATCTTCCATATCCACGCGGTTCAGCACCGTTCCCAAAAGGCGCTCGCGCAACGCTGCATTGGCCGACAGGATGCGGTTCAGCATCAACTTCGGCGTCTTGCCCCAGCTTGCCACGAGGAGCACGGTGTCGAGGTTCGGGATCATGGCACGCGCATCGACGATTGCGCCGAGCGGGGCGAGGTCGATGATCACGAAATCGAACTCGCTGCGCACCTCGGCAATCAACTCGCGCATGCCGCGTGAGGACAACAGCTCGGCGCTGTGGGTGAAGCCATTCGGCGGAATGCAGGGCAGGATATGCACACCGGTGCCTTCCACTTCACGCACCAGGTTGCGCCAAGGCGCGCGACCGGCAAGCACTTCGACAAGCCCGTCGCCATGGCGGAAGCCGAGGCGCTGGCTGAGCCCCGGGCGCCGGATGTCGCTATCGATCAAGAGCACCCGTGCATTGGACATGTTGAGCACGGCAGCCAGATTGAGAGACACCGTCGATTTGCCTTCCTCGGGACGCGCGGAGGTAACACCCAGCACGATTGCCCCGGTCTCGACCGGCGCGCGGATTTCTGCGGCGAGCCGCACGCTGCGCAAGGTTTCCGCGAAGAAAGATCTGGGATGGCGCACGGCGTAGATGGCGCTTTCACTGGTCGAATGCGACCCGTTTCTCGGTTTCGAGATATTCTCGGCGAGCCCGTCCCGCAGGTTCTGAAACACGGCGGTGCTTGTGATCGATCGGACCGGTTCCGACTGCGCCGACGTTTCGAACTCCGGCAGATAGCCGAGGAACGGTCCACCGGTTTCGTCCTGAACGTCATCCGAGGTACGCAGGAAACGCTCCCGCCATTCCTGCCAGGCCGTGATCATCATCCCGATGATCAACCCGAGCACGATCGAGATCGCAAGCGCGCGCTTCGTGCTCGGGCCGACCGGGTTGCGCGGCACGTCCGCCTTGGTCAGGATCCGCACGTTCGAGACGGGGAAGGATTTCTGTTGTTCGATCTCCTGAAACTTCGTCAGGAACGCCTGGTACAGGGTCGAGAGCGTGTCGGCGCGTTGCTGCAGCGCGCTATATTGAACCTCGACGGTGCCGGAACTCGTGTCGCTGTCGATCGCGAGGCCGAGGCTGTTCTTGAGCGCATCGACCTTCGCTTCGGCGCTTGAAAGATCGCTCTTCGCCTGTGCGCTTCCTTGCTTGAGAAGGGTGAACAGGCGTTCCGCAGCCGCCTGAACCTGTCGTTGGACCACCTTATACTGCGGGTGATCTTCGCCGAAGTTCGTCTTGATCTGATTGAGCATCGCCAGCGAGTCGGTGAGCGTATCGCGGGCTTGCTGCAGGGCCGGGTCGCTTCCGCCGCCAACCCCGGTGGAGCCGCCATCGACGAGGGCTTGGACCCCACCGGCAATGATCTGGTTGTAGGTATCGACGCGCGCCCGTGCGCGGGCCACATCGCTGACCGCATTGGCCATCTCGGCATTGAGCTGAACGACGGAATCCTTTGTCATCGAAACGCCCCGCGAGGAGACGAGCCCATGCTCGGCCCGGAAGGTTTCCGCATCCAGCGCGGCTTGTTGCGCCTGATTTTGCAGCTCCGTCAGCCGGTCCTGCATCCAGTTCGTCGTCCGCTCGGTCGCTTCGAAATTCGCATTGAGGACATCGGCGATGTAGCCCTCGGCGAGCGAATTCACGATTGCGGCGCTCATGGCCGGATCGTAGGACTCGTAGCTGATAGAGATCACGGAGCTTCTGCCGACACGCCCGACATCGATGCGCGCCTGCAGGGCGCGCGCGGCGAGGTCTTGCCGCGCGGCGGTGATCTGTTCGGGCGTCAGAGTGGTTGTGCCGCTCGGTTCGGGCTTCGAGCGTAGCCAGTTGATCGGTGTGCGGATCGTGTTGATCGCGCCGCCGATCAGCCGGGAAAACAGCGAGCTCGGCGGCGACGTGAAGGAGGGATTGTCGAGAAGATCGAGCTCCTTCACGACCGATTGCGAGATGCGGTCGGAGCGGATGATCAGCCGGGCATCTTCAAGGGCGGACTCGCTGAGATTGTTGTTCTCCGAAGCCCCGAGCTGTTCGATCGAACGGCTGATATTCGCGTCGAGCAGCAGTAGTGAATTGGCGAGGTAACTGCGCGGCGTGGTCGCCAGATAGATGATCCCGAGGATACCGAGGATCACGACGGGCACGATGATCGACCACCGCCGACGACGCAGGATACGCGTGAGCTGGCCCAGCGTTACGGTTTCGGGCGGTTTCGAGATCGGCCGCTCGAGATCGTTGCTGGTATCTGCGAATTTGAATTGCGTCTGTCTCAAGAGGTCGTTCCTCGCGCGTTGCGCCTTGAGGCTGTGTTGTGCGTGGCATCGGCAGATGCGCCGCCATAGATTTCCGTTCTGCTTCCGCCGGCAAGTCGCCAGACGACACCAATATGCAAGGCCGCGCGCATCAGATTCCGGTTGCGCGCCAAGAGGTCGGTGACGTGGCCCAGCGAAAGTCCGAGACAGGCGAGTGCTTTCGCACCGGCGCGTCCGAGTTCGATCATTCGTGCAGCGAACGTCTTGCCCTGCGAGACCAGAACGGCATGGGTCTGGCCCATGCGGAAGCGGCGCCGCAAAAGCCACGAAAGCCGCGCGCGTTCAGCAGGCACATCCTCTTCGAGCCACGCGTCCGGGGCGTAGGCAAGCGTCCCGCCGCGGCGCTTGATCTGGTCGAAGAAGATCGTGTCTTCGCCGCCGCTGCGACCGAATTCGGGATCGAACCGCAGGCCAGAGACGGCGGGGTGTTTCAGGACGAGCAGGACGTTGCAGGTGTAGCCCGCGCGCACGCGCCCTTCGCTATCAAGCTCGGCGAGGGTGTCGTGGATATGGCCAGCGCGCATCCACTCGGGGGCCGCGTCACTGTGGTAGGCACGCACGGGGCCGATCACCGCGGCGCTCTCTTCAGATTGGCGCGCCTCCATCAGGGCAGGGAGCCAGCCGGGCAGGGCGCGCTCGTCATCATCGAGGAAGGCGAGGCAGTCCAAGTCTTGCGCCTCGGCCGCGTCAAGAACTGCATTGCGCGCGATCGAGATGTTATGGGCGGGCGCGTGAAGATAGTGCAGCTCGAATGGAAGCGGCACCGAACGAACCCGCTCTTCGGACGAGGGTTCAAGATCGTTATCCGCGACGATGACGCAGATATCGAGGTCCGGCGGGAGCGTTTCGGCAAGCGAGGCGAGTGTGTCGCGCACGATTTCGCGACGATAAGTACACAGGCCGATGCCAATCTTGTCTTTGCGCTTAGGATTGGTCACTCAGGCACCCCGCGACCGATGGTTGGCATGCTATTGCCCAAAATCTGCGCCCAGAACCCCGCGGACCAGGCCAGATGCATGATGCCCGCGATCGGGCCCGCCGTGAGATTGGCCAGACGCTTCGTCTGGATCGCGATCGCCAGTCCAGCAACCGCACAGCCCAGAAGCCAGACGATCGCGGGTAGGACGAAGATCGGGTGCAGCGGGGCCAGCACGACAAGAGCGAGTGCCGGTGCCAGAGCCGCCACGATCGCCTGTCGCATTGCCGGGCGTTCCCGATGCAAGGCAAGAGTGCGGGCGCGTCCCTTGCCGAACCGGAAATATTGCGACGCGAGATCGCGCAGGGATTTGCGCGGGAAGTAGCGGACGAAGGTGCGCGCGGTCAGCCAGATCTTGCAGCCCGCGCGGATCAGGCGGTGATCGAGTTCCGCATCCTCGTTATGGCTGAATGTGGTGTTGTAACCACCGACCGAGCGAAAGGCGTTCAGACGAAACAGGGCATGATGACCGTGAATGACCCAACGGCCTTCCCCTGTGCCCCGATGTGCCGATCCGCCATTCCCGAAGCGCGAATTCTGAGCCCGCGCGATCTGGGTCTGCAACGGGGTGACACCTTCGGCGCGCATCCGCACGACGACGCTGTCGGCGCCGGTGTCGATGGCTTCGCTCATCAGCGTTTCGCAGAAATCGCTCGGGTAGGCGCTGTGTGCGTCCACACGGATCAACCATTCCGCGTCGTCGCCGAAACGCTCCACGGCGAGGTTGACCGCTGCGGCCTGCAGCTTGTCGGGATTGTGCAGCAGGACGATTTGCGGCGTTTCCTGTGCCATCTTCTCAACCACGGCGCAGGTCCCGTCCGTCGATCCGCCGTCGGCTACGATGACGGTCGCGTCCTGGGCGCGCGCGAAGGGCAGCAGCGCCGAGAGGACCGAGGCGATATGGTCGATCTCATTCAGCGTGGGGATGACGATGAGGATGCGGCTCAAGATTGTGCCTCCCGCAGATGCGTGGCGCCCTTTCGAGGCGCGCCAAGCGTGGGAAGATCCGCCAACCAGGACACGAGCGCACGGCATTCTGCGTGACCCGCCTCCCAAGTTGACCTCGGCTTCGTAGCGACCGCTTGCCGAAGCTTCTGGAGATCCGCACTGCTCAGGTCGGTAAGGGCTTGCGCGACCGACGCGCTCGACGGTTCTGCCACATGAACCCCGATGCCGAGAGTTTCGGTACGTCGTGCGACCTCGGTTCCCGCAAGAACCACCGGGACCGCACCATGCAGGCAGCCTTCGTACAGGCGGTTTGGCAGCAGCCAGTCCGAATTCTCTCCGGCCTCGTAGCGGTCGATCAGCCACGCAAGATCGACCGCGTCGTAAATCTCATCGAGATCATCGGGCGCGGTATAGGGACCGCCAAATTCGAGATCGGGATTTGCTGCGACGCGCTCATGGAAATCCGGGAGTTGATCGAGCGCCGGACGTCCGCGCATTTTGACCCGGAAATGTCCCGGTGCGTTGCGAGTGAGCGCGTCGAGCGTGTCCAGCGACCAGCGGCACCGGAGAATTCCATTCCAGCCAATCTGCAGCGGCCCCTCCAGAGGGCGCGTGCGTGTGCTAAGCTGTGCCGGATCAAGCGCGAGCGGCTTGTTTTCAATCAGGCACAGGTGCGGCGCGAGCTTCTCGAACGGCTGAGGGTGGCCGCGTTTGAACCCTTCCGAGGAATACAGAAGCCCCGATGCGGATTTGAGCGCCGCTGCCTCAATGGCCCGGATCGCCTTGGACGCCGGACCGTTCCCCGACAACAGACGATGCACGTCGAGCAGTTCGTAGACGAGACGTGCCGCCGGTGCGCGTCGCTTGAGATACGCCCCGAGCGCGAGCATTTCGAGATTGCGAGCGATGATGACGTCAGTCTCTTGGAGCGTCGGAAACTGCTTGGCGAGACCGGGGAGGGCCTTGAGCACCGAGAGCGCGCGCTGGGCCATTTTCCCATTCGCTGTGTGCCCGAGGACGAGCGCAGGCTCCGGCAGTGGCCGCGCTGAGCGTTGGAACCCCGCAAGCGTCACCTCGGCGCCGCCAGCGCGCAACATCTGAACGCGTCGCCAGATCGCGGCATCGTCGAGGTCATGAACGAGGTAGATCAAACGCATCTTGAAAGCCGTCTTCCCTGCGCTCACGCTGCCGCGCGATCAACGGCGTGGCAGTCACCGATCTGCACATGGTCCGCGTGACCGTCAGTCTGCAGGGGCGGGACATTCGCATCGGGCCCACTTCGAGTCATTCAACTTCCTCCAGATCGCCTGAAACGCGGCGCGGAGCGGACAAAAACCAACCACCGCAAAATCAGGCTTCGATCTGGGCAGTTTCCGGTCAAATGCTAAGGAGGGCAGGTTTGCCGAATTACTGCGCGGCATGCGGAAACGTCGCGCGAATATCCAAGGCGCTTAGAAACTGTGCGTAATGTGAACGAATAATCGGCGGCGCTTTCTGCGCTGCAGCGAGGTCGTTCGGCGCTTCGGTAGCGATTCTATTTACGCAATGAGAGTTCTTTCGACGCGCGCTCTGAGAAAACCCGCTTGGTTGCCTATTCAGAAATGGGGTTTGCGTAAATTCGTTAGTGGGTTGTCGATAAAATGCCTGCTGAATAGGCGCTTGGCATCTTTTGCACCTTTCACTGCTGAGTGATTGTGCGTCCATGGCTGCACGAGTGGCGGGAATTGCCTGCGGGCTGGCTCGGAGCGGCCCGTCATGGAAACCCTTGGAGGACATCTGAAGTGCATAGGGCGTCGCGTGCGGGGCATGTGATCCCTGAAAAGCCACTTCGGTTTGCGGCGCGATCGCAGCGCGAAGGGGAAGGTGGACGTTGGCTGGGGCAGCTTTCACGGACAAGGTTATTCCCGTCTTCTATGACGGTTATGAGATGCGCGCCTGGGAAATGCCTCTGGGGCGGCAGCTTTCGCAGCTGCGCGGGGTTGCGCGGCGCAGCTACCGCAAGCTGAAGCGCAAGCAGCCCTATACCGGGTTCTTCACGGCGTTCCTGAACCTGACGGAAAGTCTGCGGCGAAACGGGTATGACGTTCGGATCAATGATTTCGCGCTCGCCCGTCGGTCACCGGACAGGCCGATCGCCATTGCCGGTCATCAGTCGGTCTGGAGCGATGTCGATCTGCCCAATCCGACCCTGTTCGGGCCCGGCTGGGTACCCTATCCGGACCGTGCCGAGGCGATGCTTGCCGAGCGGAACTATCAGATCGTGACGCAGCCGTCGGAATGGCCGATCCGGCTTTATACGCCTCAGGTCGCCGCGAAAATGGCGCCGATGTTCGTCGGGATCGATACGGACCGCTGGCCGCTTCTCGCTGAGAACCGCAAGCAGATCGACTGCGTTATCTACAACAAGATCCGCTGGAACCACGCCGCGCGCGAGGCAGATACGATGCAGCCGCTGCGGGCCATGCTCGAACGCCGCGGCCTGAGTTCAGTCGAGCTAAAATATGGCGAGCACGAGTTGGCAGAGTATCGCAGCGCCTTGGCCAAGGGGCGGGCGTTGATCTTCGTGACCGAGCACGAAACCCAAGGCCTCGCTTATCAAGAGGCGATGTCTTCCGGCGTTCCGGTTTTCGCGTGGGACGAGGGCGAACTCGTCGATCCGCTCGGAGCCAAGTTTGTCCCCGAGGGCCTCGAAGTCTCTGCAGTTCCGTATTTCGACGATCGATGCGGGCTGCGTTGGACGCGCGCGAATATGGAAGACCGGTTCGAGGAATTCTGGGCGCGGCTCCCGGAGTATCAGCCGCGCGAATACATCCTCGATGAGCTTTCCCTCGAGCGCGGCGCTCGGCGCTTTCTGGACCTGTTTGAGAGGATCGCGTGATGGCGAACTGTAAACGATCGGCGTGCCGCGGTCGGTCAGACCCCTTTTCGACCAAGAAGGTGTTCTAATGCCGCTAGCGCTCGTGCGTATGCCGACCTATCGGCGCCCCGACCTGTTGCGCCGTGCGATAGGCACGCTTCAGGCGCAGACTTTCGAGGACTGGGTCTGTGAGGTGCGCGATGACTGCCCCGATGCGAGCGGCCGCGCGATGGTCGAAGAGATTGGCGATCCGCGGGTTCACTATGTGCAGAACCGCCCGCAGAAATTCATGACGCGCAATCTCGATGATTGTTTTCTCAAGGAGAACCCCTACAAGGCCGATTACTTCTGCATGCTGGAAGACGACAACCAAGTCTTCCCGGACTACCTTGCGCGCGGACACGAGATTTGCACCCAGCAGGGGGTGAACCTCTGCATGCTGAGCCAGGTCATCGAGCACGAAAGCCGAACGCCCAACGCCCGTCTCGGCGACAAGGGCATCTTCGATGATGTCTATGACGAGCGCACCTACACGCCCGAAGAGGTCCATCTGGCGATCTTCGGGTCGATCGGCGTGTCGAACGGTGCGCTGTTCTGGTCGCGCAAGATGGAGGGAAGTCTGGCGGTGAAGGTCGATACGATCCCGACGCTGGAGGAATATCTGCGCACGGCTCTGATCTCCGAACCTGTCTATGTCAGCCGCGAACGATTGGCCGCGTGGGCAGAGAACGAGACATCCACCACGAGAAATCTGGGCCTCGACAAGGGGTGGCTGCGTCGCGAGCTTGATCTCAAGGCGTCAATCACGCGGCTTCAACGGGCGATCTGGGGCCGAACCTCGCCAGAGGCGAAGGACGCATTTCTGGCTGGCGAGGTTCTGCGGATACCGCGTTCGGCACGGATCGAGGCGCTCCAGAAGGCGGGGATTGCGGCGAATGGAGTGCCGGGGAATTTCGAGCCAAAGGCGGTCTTGAAGCGGAATGCCGTACGCTTTGTCGGCCGCGCTCATTCCTCCGTAGATGCTACTCTGCCGAGAGTGCGGAGCTGAAATTTACACGCATTAAGTGTATGAAAACAGGACGTTTCGCCGCGAATAGCTGGCGGTCAGGCGATTCCCTCGTGTCTTGCACCGAGGTTTTCGGCCAGCCGCCGCCGATCGCAATTTCGTTAAATTCAGGAATCCAGCCCGTAAATGCGCGTTTTTTAAGCATTTTCGGGTGACTTTTTAATGCGCGCGCAACCGCGGATTGAATCGCCGCAAAAACCGCTAGCGGTTCATCGGAGCTGTGTAACCCTTTCTATATTCAATCAAACGTGGGGGTATATGTGGTGATTGAGAATTCTCGAAGCAAAAATGACGCCATCCGGTATGAGCGGCCCAAATTGAAACATTTGGGGTCTCTCGAAGATCTGACGCATGGCGGCCGCGGTCGCGGACACAAGGATGACGATTATGACGGACAGGGC
Source organism: Thioclava sp. PTB-PU3-1 (assembly GCF_055666785.1). NCBI lineage: Bacteria > Pseudomonadati > Pseudomonadota > Alphaproteobacteria > Rhodobacterales > Paracoccaceae > Thioclava > Thioclava sp. PTB-PU3-1. The sequence continues at coordinate 347,192 of NZ_JBVNVL010000002.1, forward strand.
TCGTACTGTCCGCCGGATTTGGCTTTCTCGTAACGGCGTTCGGAAAGCTCCGGGTGCTGCCAGTTGCCCGGTAAAGAAGTGGAAGCCTCGCAGCGATGCGAGGCTTTCGTCTTTCCCTTCCGCGCGTGTTGCTCTTTGATGGCGCGGCAAACGACAGGAAGGGAGCGCGCGCATGGCACGTATTTACGAAGACAATTCGCTCAGCATCGGAAACACGCCGCTGGTGCGGCTCAACCGCATGACCGAGGGTGCGGGCGCGACCGTTCTGGCCAAGATCGAGGGGCGCAACCCGGCGTGGTCGGTGAAGTGTCGCGTCGGTGCGAACATGATCTGGGATGCCGAGGAGCGTGGCGTGCTCGGTCCCGGCAAGGAGATCGTCGAGCCGACCTCGGGCAATACCGGGATCGCGCTGGCCTTCGTTGCCGCCTCGCGCGGCATCCCGATCACGCTGACCATGCCCGACACGATGAGCATCGAGCGTCGCAAGCTGCTGCTGGCTTATGGCGCAAAACTGGTGTTGACCGAAGGCGCGCAGGGCATGAAGGGGGCGATCGCCAAGGCCGAGGAGATCGCGGCCTCCGATCCCGACCGCTACGTGTTGCTGCAGCAGTTCAACAACCCCGCGAACCCCGAGATTCACGAGAAGACCACGGGGCCGGAGATTTTTGAGGATACCGATGGCGTGGTCGATATCTTCGTCGCGGGCGTCGGCACGGGCGGCACGATCACCGGCGTTTCGCGCTATCTGAAAAAGGAAAAGGGTCTGCCTGTGATCTCGGTCGCGGTGGAGCCCGAGGCTAGCCCGGTTCTCACGCAGGCCCGTGCGGGCGAGGCGCTGCACCCCGGTCCGCACAAGATTCAGGGCATCGGGGCGGGCTTCGTGCCGAAGGTGCTCGACATGGATCTGGTGGACCGGATCGAGCAGGTCAGCAATGACGAGGCGATCGAGATCGCCCGGCGGTTGGCGCGCGAAGAGGGTATCCTCGCCGGGATTTCCTGCGGCGCGGCTGCGGCTGCGGCGCTGCGTCTCGCGCGCGAACCGGAAAATGCGGGCAAGACCATCGTCGTCGTGCTGCCGGATTCCGGCGAGCGTTACCTGTCTTCGGCGCTGTTCGAAGGGATGTTCGACGAAGCGTGAGCCGTGGCCTTCGCCGCGTCCAGCAGTGCCGCCACCAGCTTCTGCGGGCGGTAGTTCAGGTCAGACGGCGTCAGCCCCATCCGCACCACGACCATATCAGCCGAGGGGATCACCGTGACGGTCTGCCCGTCATGCCCCTCGAGCCAGTAGGTGTCGGCGGGCAGCCCGAACCGCGCATCATCGCCCGCTTTCTGCTGATTGCTCGGCCCCGCGAGCCAAGTCATGCCCTGCCCATAGACCCCATCGGTCGGCGCGGGTGCATGCATCCGCTGCACGAATTCGGCGGGCAGCAATTGCCGGCCATCCCATTTGCCATCCTGTAGCAGGAACTGGCCGAAACGCGCCCAGTCCCGCGCGGTGGCGTAGAGGTAGGAACTGCCCACGAAGGTCCCGGAGGCGTCGGTCTCGAGCGTGGCCGAGCTCATCCCGAGGGGGTCGAACAGCTTGCGGCGCGGCCAGGCGAGCGCGGTGGAGGTGTCGCCCACCGCATTTTGCCAGATGCGCGACAGCAGCACGGCGGTGCCGCTGGAATAGCTGAAATGAGTGCCCGGCGGATGATCGAGCGGCTGGGAGGCTGCGAATTTCGCCATGTCCGGCTCGAGATAGAGCATCCGCGTCACATCCGAGACGTCGCCGTAATCCTCGTTGAAGCGCAGCCCGCTCGACATCGACATCAGCTGCGCGACGGTGATCTTCGCACGGTCGTCGCCCTGCCATTCGGGCAGCAGGTCGCTTTGGTCCATCCGCAGCTTGCCCGCCTCGATCGCGGTGCCGACAAGGGCCGCGGTGACGGTCTTCGTCATCGACCAGCCCAGAAGCGGCGTCGCGGCATCGAAGCCATCGCCGTAGCGCTCCGCCACCAGCTTGCCATCCTTGATGACCACCACCGCGCGCATCCCCGGCCCGGTCAGCGCATCGTCGCGCAAGACGGCTTCGAAGCGGCCTTGCCCGGTCAGGTCGGTCTGCGCACCGGTGGGCCAGAGGGCGGCGCTCGTGCTGGGGCCGGGCGCGGAGGGGGCGCTTTGATCGCGGGCGGCGGCCAGATTGCCATCGGGGAAGGTGGCGCAGCCGAGGCCCACGCGCTCCTCGGCGGTCGTCGGCGCGATGATCCCGGCGAAGGCGGCCCGGACCCGGCCTGCCTGGCGGTCGGTGCTGACCCAGAAGGCGCGCAGCAACGGATTGCCCGGCGCTTGCACATCGGTTTCGAGAACTTCGTCGGGGTCGCGGCCTTGCAGCGCTTCCGCTGAGCAGGTGATCTTCGCGCTATAGCCAGCGCCGACGCGCAGCAGCTCCGGCGGCACGATCACCGCGTAGAGCACCGCCACCACGACAAGCCCGCCGATCCCGGCAAGCACCGCTTTCCATCCCCGCATCTCGTCCTCCCTCGGGTTCCCGCCGCGCCGGACGCGCCAAGTCACCCGCCTGGTTCCGTTCGCGCTGTAGTTTTGGCAAAGCACGCGGCCTTGCCAAGAGGGCGAGGCGCGGGCTGACGGAAGGTCATCTTGGGGTGTGGCGTGTCTTTTGACACGAAATGCGCCCCTCGGTGTGGGAGCCGAGATCATGGACTGAGCGCTGCGAATGGGCTAGCGATAAGGGATGGGCGCCCGTTGCGCCCGGCTTTGAGAGTGTCATGTCGCGCGAGTCCGCACCCGATAGCCAGCACCCCTTGGACCCGACCTTGGCCGGGCTGTTGCGCCACGCGCCGGGCGCGGATGAGGGGGCGGGCGAAGACGTCTGGTTCGATGTGCTCTCGGCGGTCGACCGGACCTATGCCGATCTGGTGGATTATCAGGAGCGGCTGGAGCAGCAGAACCACGAACTGGAGGATCTGCGCTCTTTCCTCGGGTCGATCCTCGCCTCGGTTTCGGATGCGCTGATCGTGATTTCGCGCTCGGGCGAGGTGCTGGAAACCTCGGCCTCGGTCGCAAGCCTGACTGGCGAGCCGCCCGGCGCTTGGCACGGACGCAAGCTCGCAGGCATGTTCGACGCGCGCTCGGTCGAGGCCTTGGATCGCGGGCTGGCGGAGGCTGCGAATACCCGCAAGCCGGTGACGATCGAAGCGGCGCTGAGCGGGCCGGAAGGGCCCGCGCCGCTGGAATTGTCGATCAGCCCGCGTATGGACGAACGCTCCCGCATCGCGGGCTACGTGCTGACCGGGCGGCCCTTGGGCGAATTGCGCCAGGCCTATTCCGAGCTGGAGCAGAGCCACGAAGAACTGAAATCGACGCAGGCGCAGCTGGTGCGCAACGAGAAGCTGGCCTCGCTGGGCCGTCTTCTCGCTGGCGTCGCGCATGAGCTGAACAACCCGATTTCCTTCGTCTACGCGAATACCCATGCGCTGGAACGCTATGCGGGCAAGTTCGAGGCCTATTTCGAGAAAGTGCAGGCCGGAGCGGATCGAGAGGCACTGATCGCCCTGCGCGAGGAGCTGAAGCTCGACCGTGAAATCCGCAACCTGCGCTCGGCCATCGAGGGCGCGCGCGACGGGGCCGAACGGGTGCGCGACATCGTCGAAGATCTGCGGCGGCTGAGTGCCGAAGGCTCGGGCGAGATGGTCGTCTTCGATCTGGTCGAGACCGCGCGGGTGGCGGCGAACTGGGTGCAGCGCGGCTCCAAGGCCGGGGTCGAGATCGCCTTCACCGGCGCGGGGACGCTGCAGGTGCGCGGTCGGCAGGGACATATCCAACAGGTCGTGATGAACCTCGTGCAAAATGCGATCGACGCGCTCTCGGGGCTGGAAGAGGGCACCGGCCGGATCGAGGTCGATGCGCGCGTGATGGAGGGACGCGGGACGTTGTCGGTTGGCGACAATGGCCCCGGCGTGACCGAGGAACTGACGCAGGCCATCTTCGATCCGTTCTTCACCACCAAGGCGGTGGGTGCGGGCACGGGGCTGGGCCTCGCGATCAGTCATAAGATCATCGAGGAACATGGCGGGCGTCTGCGGCTCTGCCCGAAAGGGTCGGCGCTGGGCGGGGCCTGTTTCTCCTTCGATCTGGAACTGGGCGAGGGGGCGGAATGAAGGTTCTCTGGCTGCAAGCGGCAGGCTGCGGTGGCTGCACCATGTCGCTCCTTTGCGCGGAAGCCCCGAATGTCTTCGACACGCTGGGCGGGGCGGGAATCGAGTTCCTCTGGCACCCGACCGTCAGCCTCGAGACCGGGGCGGAGGTGCGAACGATTTTCGAGGCGGTCGAGAGCGGCGAGATCGCGCTGGACGTGCTGGCCGTCGAGGGCTCCATCGCCCGCGGGCCGCGTGGGACGGGCAAGTTCCAGATGGTGTCCGGCACCGGGCGTTCGATGCTCGACTGGGTGGTGAGCCTCGCGCCGAAAGCCCGCCATGTCGTCGCGGTGGGAACCTGCGCGACTTATGGCGGCGTGACCTCGGCGGGCGGCAACCCCTCCGATGCGGTCGGCGTGCAATATGACGGGGCGCTGCCGGGCGGGGCGCTGCCGGTGGAGTTTCGCTCGGGCTCGGGCCTGCCGGTGATCAACGTGGCGGGCTGCCCGACCCATCCCGACTGGGTGACCGAGACGCTTTTGCTGCTGAATGAAGGCGCGCTGGGGGCGGAAGATCTCGACGCTTTCGGGCGGCCTTTGTTCTATGCCAAGCATCTCGTCCATCACGGTTGCTCGAAAAACGAGTTCTACGAATACAAGGCCTCGGCGGTGGAGCTATCCGATATCGGCTGCATGATGGAGAACTTGGGCTGCATCGGCACGCAGGCCGTGGGCGATTGCAATATCCGGCCGTGGAACGGCGACGGGTCGTGCACCTCGGGCGGATACCCCTGCATCAACTGCACCGCGCCCGAATTCGAGGAACCACGCCATTCCTTTACCGAGACGCCGAAGATCGCGGGCATCCCGGTGGGCCTTCCGACCGATATGCCCAAAGCGTGGTTCATGGCGCTCGCCTCGCTGTCAAAGGCGGCCACGCCCGAGCGGATCGCGAAGAACGCGGTTGCCGACCGGGTCGAGGTGACGCCGACGATCCGCAAGCCGAAAGGACGCAGATGACAGAGACGCCGCGCCTCGTCGTGGGCCCGTTCAACCGGGTCGAGGGCGATCTGGAAGTGCATCTCGATCTCGCCGGTGGGACGGTGGCCGAGGCGCGCGTGAACTCGCCGCTCTATCGCGGGTTCGAGCGGATGCTGGAAGGCAAAGACCCGCGCGATGCGCTGACGATCACGCCGCGGATCTGCGGCATCTGCTCGATCAGCCAGTCCGCGGCGGCGGCGCGCGCGCTGGGCGCGGCCATGGGGCTGGAGCCCACGCCGCAGGGCGCGGGTATGGCGGCGCTGATCCATGCGGTCGAGAATGTCTCGGACCATCTGTTCCATTTCAACCTGTTCTTCATGCCCGATTTCATCCGCCCCGTGTATGCGGACAGGCCGTGGTTCGACCCAGCCGTGGCGCGCTTCACCCCCGCCGAGGGCGGCGCGCAGCGCGCTGCGGTCGCGGCGCGTGCCGAGCTGATGCATATCCTCGGGCTGATGGCGGGCAAATGGCCCCATACGCTCGCAATCCAGCCCGGCGGCGTCACGCGCGCGCCGGGACCGCGCGACAAGGTGCGCATCGAGACGACGTTGCGCGCTTTCCGCCGCTATCTGGAGGAGGTTGTTTTCGGCGGGTCGCTGGAAGCCTTCTGTGCGATCGAGACGGTCGATCAGCTGATGGCATGGGAGGCGGGCGATGCGGGGCAGTTCCTGCGCATCGCGGCCGATCTGGATCTGGACCGGCTCGGGCGCGGCTCGGGCCGGTATATGAGCTTCGGAGCCTATCCGCTGGCCGAAGGGTTCGGCTTCGGGCGCGGGCTGTGGGACGGAGCCTTGGACGCGGTCGATTTCGGCGCGATCACGGAAGACCTCAGCCATGCGTGGATGCTGGGGGCGCAGGCCCATCCCTGGCAGGGTGAGACACGGCCCGACGAGGCGATGCGCGAGGCGGCCTATAGCTGGTGCAAGGCGCCGCGGCTGAACGGGCAGACGGTGGAGACCGGCGCGCTCGCGCGGCAGGTCGTGGACGGGCATCCGCTGGCGCGTGCGCTGGCGGGCGGCGGCGTGTTGGCGCGGGTCGTGGGGCGGCTGTTGGAATTGGCGCGGACGCAAGCCTTCATGGAGGGGCTGGCGAAAGGCATCGACCCGGCTGCTGCGTTCATGGTGCAGGGCGATTTGCCCGAGGCAGGGCAGGGCGCGGGACTGGTGGAGGCCGCGCGCGGCGCGCTGGGCCATTGGCTGCGCATCGAGGACGGGCGCATCGCTTCATATCAGATCATCGCGCCCACGACGTGGAATTTCAGCCCGCGCGACGCGGAGGGTGTGCCGGGCCCGCTGGAGGCCGCGCTGGTCGGTGCGCCGGTCGGCGCGGGCGAGACCACGCCGGTCTCGGTGCAGCATATCGTGCGCAGCTTCGATCCCTGCATGGTCTGCACGGTGCATTGAGTAAGTTGGGGGCGCGGTGCCTGCCGTCGCCGGAGGGCGAGATACGTTGACGAAAATGGGGGCTCTGCCCCGAACCCCCGGGATATTTGAGCCAAGAGGAAGATGCAGGGTTTCGAGATCAGGGTGCGCGGGCAGGTGCAGGGGGTGGGTTTTCGCCCCTTCATCTGGCGGCTTGCGCAGGAGCGTGGGCTTTCGGGCCATGTGCTCAACGATCCCGAGGGCGTGCTGATCCGGGTGGCGGGGGCGCTGGACGGTCTGGCCGAGGCGATCTCGGCGGAGGCGCCGCCGCTTGCGCGGGTCGATGCGGTGGAGGTGTCGGAGTTTGTGTTCGACACCGCGCCTGAGAGTTTTGATATCGTTGCCTCGCAAGGGGCGGGGGCCGAGACGCGGGTGACGCCGGATGCGGCGACCTGCCCGGACTGTCTTGCGGAAATCCGGGGCGACGGGCGCAGGCGGCAGTACGCATTCACGAACTGCACCCATTGCGGGCCGCGTTTCACGATCCTGCACGCGCTGCCCTATGACCGGGCGCAGACGACCATGGCGCCCTTCGAGATGTGCTCGGCCTGTCGCGCGGAGTACGAGAATCCGGCGGATCGACGTTTCCACGCGCAGCCCATCGCCTGTCCCGAGTGCGGGCCGCGGGTGTGGCTGGAGGTGGACGGGGAAGAGCGCCCTGCCGAAGAGGTCGGAGCGGTTTTGCAGGGCGGGGGCATCGTCGCGGTGAAAGGCTTGGGCGGGTTTCATCTCGCCTGCGATGCGAGCAATGCCGAGGCGGTGGCGCTTTTGCGGGCGCGCAAGCGCAGGCCTGCAAAGCCCTTCGCGCTGATGGGCGAGATTGAGACCATCCGCCGCTATGCCCAGGTTTCAGAAGCGGAGGCGGAACTGCTGCGTGATCCTGCGGCGCCGATCGTGTTGCTGCAAAAGGCGGGGGAGGCTTTGCCGGAGGCGGTGGCGCCCGGGCAGGACAGTCTCGGCTGGATGCTGCCCTATACGCCGCTCCATCATCTGCTGCTGCGCGAATGGGCGCGGGGGGACGAGGGGCGACCCTTGGTGATGACTTCGGGCAATCTCTCGGGCGAGCCGCAGGTGATCGGAAACGGTGAGGCGCGCGAGAAGCTGGCTGGCTTCGTCGATGCCTTCCTGATGCATGACCGCGAGATCGCGCGGCGGCTCGATGACAGCGTCGTGCGGGCCGATCCGCCGATGGTGCTGCGCCGCGCACGGGGACAGGTGCCGGGCACCTTGCCGCTGCCCGAAGGGTTCGAGGGCGCGCGGCAGGTTGTGGGCTTTGGCGGTCAGATGAAGGCCGCGATCTGCCTGATCAAGAACGGGCAGGCGCTGCTGGGCCATCACTTGGGCGAGCTGGACGAGGCGCTGACATGGGAGGCGTTCGAGCAGGCAGATGCGGATTATGCGGCGCTGTTCGCTCATCGCCCCGAGGTCGTGGCTGTGGATCTGCACCCCGATTTTCGGGCTTCGCGCCACGGGGCCGAACGGGCCGCGCGCGACGGGTTGCGGCTGGTTGAGGTGCAGCATCACCATGCGCATCTCGCGGCCTGCATGGCCGAGAACGGTTGGCCGCTGGAGGGCGGCAAGGTTGCGGGGGTCGTGCTCGACGGGCTTGGCTTGGGGCCCGATGGCACGGTCTGGGGCGGCGAGCTGCTGCTGGGCGATTACCTTGGCTTCGCGCGGCGCGGCTGGCTTGAGCCCGCGCCGCTGATCGGCGGTGACCGGGCGCAGGCAGAACCGTGGCGCAACGCGCTGGTGCGGCTCGATGCGGCGGGGCTGGCGGGGCTGGCCGACAGCCTGTTCCCGGAAGCCCCGCGCGATCTGGCGCGTCAGGCGGCGGCGAAGGGGGTCAACGCGCCGCTGTCGTCGTCGGCGGGGCGGCTCTTCGATGCGGTGGCGGCCTGCCTCGGGATCTGCCCGATGCGGCAGAGCTATGAGGGCGAGGCCGCGATGCGGCTTGAGGCGCTGGCGGCGCACGCGTTGGCACACGGCGCCCCAGCGGAGGCCGGGGCCTATGCGTTCGCGGATGCGGGCGACGTGCTCGAGGCCGGACCGTTCTTTCAGGCGCTCGCCGCCGATCTGGAGGCCGGGGTCGCGCCCGAGACAATCGCGCTGCGGTTCCATGCGGCGCTGGCGCAGGGCTTTGCCCGCCGGGCGCGGTCGCTGATCGAAAGCGGAGACGCGAAAGCCGTGGTGCTGACCGGTGGCGTCTATCAGAACGCGCTGTTGCATCGGTTGACCTGCGCGGCGCTGGGCGATCTGCCGGTGCTGAGCCATCGCACGCTTCCGGCGAATGACGGCTCGCTGGCACTGGGGCAGGCGGTGATTGCTGCGGCGCAGTCGGAAAGAGACTGACCGGAATCCCGGAAAGCTGGTCACTGACGTGCCAGTGCGGCCCCGCGCCGCACCGGGGTTTTGACGGGCAACATATCGGAAACAAACAGGAATTCGCGCCTGCGACATCCTGTCATTATTTCGTTCTGTTCGCGGACCCGACCTGCCAATCCTGAGATCACACATGCGTATTCCCCTCGGGAGGAGGGAGAATCCGGTCATCGGGATCACAGAGGGAGGGACACTTTGCCTGCGATCGAAACCTTTTACGACGTGATGCGTCGGCAGGGGATTACCCGCCGCAGCTTCATGAAATATTGCTCGCTGACGGCGGCGGCGCTGGGTCTCGGCCCGGCCTATGTGCCCAAGATCGCCCATGCGATGGAAACCAAGCCGCGCACTCCGGTGATCTGGGTGCACGGGCTCGAATGTACCTGCTGCTCGGAAAGCTTCATCCGCTCGGCCCACCCGCTCGCCAAGGATGTCGTGCTCTCGATGATCTCGCTCGACTATGACGACACGCTGATGGCGGCGGCGGGCGCGCAGGCGGAAGCCGCGCTGCAGGACACGATCGACAAATACAAAGGGAATTACATCCTCGCCGTGGAGGGCAATCCGCCGCTCAACGAAGACGGGATGTACTGCATCGTGGGCGGCAAGCCCTTCGTGGATCAACTCCGCCACGCTGCCGAGCATGCGAAAGCCATTATCTCCTGGGGCGCCTGCGCCTCCTATGGCTGCGTGCAGGCTGCCGCCCCGAACCCGACGCGCGCCACGCCGGTGCACAAGGTCATCACCGACAAGCCGATCATCAAGGTGCCGGGCTGCCCGCCTATCGCCGAGGTGATGACCGGCGTGATCACCTACATGCTGACCTTCGACCGGATGCCCGAGCTGGACCGTCAGGGCCGGCCGCAGATGTTCTATTCGCAGCGTATCCACGACAAATGCTACCGCCGTCCGCATTTCGACGCCGGTCAGTTCGTCGAGGCGTGGGACGACGAGAACGCGCGCAAGGGCTATTGCCTCTACAAGATGGGCTGCAAAGGGCCGACCACCTACAACGCGTGCTCGACCGTGCGCTGGAACGAGGGTGTCAGCTTCCCGATCCAGTCGGGTCACGGCTGTATCGGCTGTTCCGAGGACGGGTTCTGGGATCAGGGCTCCTTCTACGACCGGCTCACCAACATCAAGCAATTCGGGATCGAAGCGAATGCCGATGTGGTCGGCGGCACCACGGCGGCCGTCGTCGGCGGTGCGGTGGCAGTTCACGCTGCCGTCTCCGCGCTCAAACGCGCCCAGAAGAAGAACGAGGAGGCGTAATCCATGTCGGTTCTCAACACGCCGAACGGCTACACGATGGACAATTCGGGCAAGCGGGTCGTTGTCGACCCGGTGACCCGGATCGAGGGTCACATGCGCTGCGAAGTGAATGTGGACGAAAACAACATGATCACCAACGCGGTCTCGACCGGCACGATGTGGCGCGGGCTGGAAGTGATCCTGAAGGGCCGCGATCCGCGCGACGCCTGGGCCTTCACCGAGCGGATCTGCGGCGTCTGCACCGGCACCCACGCGCTGACCTCGGTTCGTGCGGTTGAAGATGCGCTGGGGATCCAGATCCCCGACAATGCGAATTCGATCCGGAACATGATGCAGCTCGCGCTGCAGATCCATGACCACATCGTGCATTTCTATCACCTGCATGCGCTCGATTGGGTCAACCCGGTCAACGCGCTGCGCGCGGACCCGAAGGCGACTTCGGAGCTGCAGCAGAAGGTCAGCCCGAGCCACCCGCTCTCCTCCCCAGGCTATTTCCGGGACGTGCAGAACCGTCTCAAGAAATTCGTCGAAAGCGGACAGCTCGGGCTGTTCAAAAACGGCTATTGGGACAATCCGGCTTATCTGCTTCCGCCGGAAGCGGACCTGATGGCGACGACGCACTATCTGGAGGCGCTCGATCTTCAGAAGGAGATCGTGAAGGTTCACACCATCTTCGGTGGCAAGAACCCGCACCCGAACTGGCTGGTGGGCGGCGTGCCGTGCCCGATCAATATCGACGGCGTCGGCTCGGTCGGTGCGATCAACATGGAGCGGCTGAACCTCGTCTCCTCGATCATCGACAAGTGTCAGGAGTTCAACGAGAACGTCTACATTCCGGACGTGATCGCGATCGGCGGCTTCTACAAGAACTGGCTCTATGGCGGTGGTCTGTCGTCGCAGGCCTGTCTCGCCTATGGCGACATTCCCGAGAACCCGAACGACTTCTCGCCCGAGCAGCTTCACCTGCCGCGTGGCGCGATCATCAACGGCAACCTCAACGAGGTGCATGACGTCGATCCGCGCGACCCCGAGCAGGTGCAGGAATTCGTCGATCACTCCTGGTACACCTATGGCGAGCCCGGCAAGGGCCTGCACCCGTGGGATGGCGTGACCGAGCCGCAATACGAGCTTGGGCCTAACGCCAAAGGCACGCGGACCAATATCATCGAGCTTGACGAGGCTGCGAAATACAGCTGGATCAAGGCCCCGCGCTGGAAGGGGCACGCGATGGAGGTCGGGCCGCTTGCGCGTTACGTCGTGGGCTACGCCAAGGGTCACGAGGACATCAAGAACCAGGTCGACGGTCTGCTGCGCAAGATGGACCTGCCGCTGAGCGCGGTCTTCTCTACGCTGGGCCGGACCGCGGCGCGGGCGCTGGAATCCGAGTATTGCTCGCGTCTGCAGCGGCACTTCTTCGACAAGATGATGACCAACATCAAGAATGGCGACGAAAGCACCGCCAATGTCGAGAAGTGGGATCCGTCGAGCTGGCCGAAAGAGGCCAAGGGCGTCGGCATGACCGAGGCTCCGCGCGGCGCGCTGGGGCATTGGGTCAAGATCAAGGACGGGCGCATCGAGAACTACCAATGTGTCGTGCCCACCACCTGGAACGGTTCGCCCCGTGACACGCAGGGCAATATCGGTGCCTTCGAGGCGTCGCTGATGAACACCAAGGTGGAGCGCCCCGAAGAGCCGGTCGAAATCCTGCGCACCCTGCACAGCTTCGATCCGTGCCTTGCCTGTTCGACCCATGTGATGTCGCCCGACGGCGAAGAGCTCACCACCGTCAAGGTGCGCTGAGGGAGGAGGAAATCATGAAGAAACTCGCATTCGCTTTCAGCATGATCGCAGGTCCCGCGCTGGCCCATCCGGGCCACGCAGTGGCCCCCGGCGCGGAAGGTCACACCATCGCCCATGTCGCGATGGCGGCCGGCGCGATCGCCCTGGCCTATGTGGCCGTCGAGATCGCCCGCGCCGTCAAGCGCGTCCGCAAGGAGTAAGGGCGATGGAGGACACGATCCACACGCCAAACCCCAAGGCGACAGGGGCCTTCGAGGCCTCCCGCCTGACCGGCGACGCGACCGAGGAAGATCTCGACTCGATCCGCCGCCGGACCTCTGTCTATGTCTACGAGGCGCCCGTGCGCCTCTGGCACTGGCTCAACGCGCTGATGATCACGGTGCTGATCGTGACCGGCTTCCTGATCGGTGCGCCCCTGCCGTCGCTGCAGATCGGCGAAGCGACCGAGCAATTCGTCATGGGCTATATCCGCTTCGGCCATTTCGCGGCGGCGCAGGTCCTGACGGTGATCTTCTTTGGGCGCATCTACTGGGCCTTCGTGGGCAATCACCACGCCCGCCAGCTGTTCTACGTGCCGGTCTGGCGCAAGCGCTGGTGGAAAGAGCTGGGGCACGAGCTGCGCTGGTATGCCTTCCTTGAGAAGACGCCGAAGAAATATGTCGGTCACAACCCGCTGGCGCAGCTTGCGATGTTCTTCTTCATGACGCTCGGGATCACCTTCATGCTGATCACCGGCTGGGCGCTCTATGCGGAAGGCGCGGGGCAGGGCTCTTTGCCCGATACGCTGATGGGCTGGGTGCTGGGTCTCGTGCAGAACTCACAGAGGCTGCACACGCTGCACCATCTGGGAATGTGGGCCATCGTGATCTTCATGATCTTGCACATCTACGCGGCGATCCGCGAAGACATCATGAGCCGTCAGTCGATGGTCTCCACGATGATCTCCGGCCACCGGACGTTTAAGGACGATCGTATCGAGTAACGGTTCGTGCGGTGGTAGGGCGAACGGGCGCGGGTCAATCCGCTCCCGTTCTGCATTCTGGCGCGGATTCGAGCTGTTTCCAGCGTTGCGCTGCCGGTGGAAGATTTCATTGCGAAAAATCTGCTTAAGTGGAAATATGGTTTCCACTTTGACGGCTTTGATGGCGGCGCGTTTCCCAAGAAAATTTCGTAAAAACAAATACTAGACAGATTGTCGCAGTTTCGTGCGATTTCCGTGAAATCCGCCCCTCTGCAAAGCCTATTGTCGGTTCGAGGCGAGGATGGCAACGCGCTTGCCGCCTCGGGGAGAGGGAGGAAATCATGTCGGATTTTGCGCCGGACCGGGTGCTCGTTCTGGGTATCGGGAACGTTCTTTGGGCGGATGAGGGCTTCGGCGTGCGCTGCGTCGAGGTGATGGCCGAGACCCGCGCCGTGCCGGACAAAGTCAAGCTCTTGGATGGCGGCACGCAGGGCCTGTATCTGCTGCCGTTTCTTGAAGAGGCCGATGCGCTGATCGTCTTCGATGCGATCGATTTCGGGCTGGAGCCGGGTGAGATGCGGGTGCTGCGCGACGACGACGTGCCCGCCTTCATGGGCGCTAAGAAAATGAGCCTGCACCAGACCGGCTTTCAGGACGTGATCGCCACCGCACAGCTGATGAACCGTTGCCCGGCGAAGCTGACGCTGATCGGCTGCCAGCCGGTCGAGCTGGAGGATTACGGTGGCGGTCTGCGCCCTGCGGTCGCCGCCCAGATCGAGCCCGCGATCCGCGAATGCGAAGCCGAACTGGCGCGCTGGGGCATTTCGGTCGCGGCAGGCGTGACGCAGGCCGATGACCTCGCCGATGCCTCGATCCGTCGCGGCGCTTACGAAGGGGGCCGCCCGACCGAGGGCGAGGCCTGCCGGATGGGCGATCACCGCTTCTTCCCCGGCGCCGAGAAGGTCCGCGCCTGATGTGCGTCGGAATCCCGGTTCAACTGGTGGCGGTCGATGGCATCCGCGGCGAGGTTCTCGAAGAGGGACAGCCCGGTATCATCGACCTGTCGCTGACGCCCGACGCCAAGCCCGGCGACTGGCTTCTGGCCTTTCTCGGGGCTTCTCGTGAGGTGATCACCGAGGACGAGGCGACCAAGATCGCGGCCGCGCTTGGCGGGCTGCGGGCCCTGATGCAGGGCGGCGATCTGGGCGATGCTTTCGCCGATCTCGACGCCCGCGAGCCGCAACTTCCGCCCCATCTGCAAGCCGCGCGCGATGCCGGCAAAACGACTGCCTGAGGAGAGACACATGCACGATTTCGCAATGCCCGATACGACTGCCCCCTCGGGCGCGATGCACCCGCTGGTAACCCGCCTGATCGACGAGATGGGTTATCCGCTTCTGGCGAACATGTCCGATGTGGCCGAGTTCACCGCGCGTCCCGGGGCGCATTGCCTGTTCATTCCGGGCGACGCCAAGCGCAACCTCGAGACCCCCGACGCTGCCGTGGTGCTGCCGGAAATCCGCATGGCCTTCCAGCACGCTTTCGACTGCGCGGTGGTGGGCGATGCGATCGAGACCGAGCTGCGTCAGCAGACCCGCGCGCTGAAAGCCCCCGGTTTCCTGTTCTACCGCGAGGGTGAGTATCTCGGCGCGATCGAGAAGATCCGCGACTGGGACGATTACGTCGCCCGCACCTCTCATATCCTGACCGCGAAAGGCTGAGACAATGGTTTCCAATTTCCACCTTCCTCCCATGGGCTTCGGTCCCGGCTCGCAACCCGAGGACGAGGATGCGCAGCTCGAATATATGAAGCTGCCCTCCGGCATGCGCACCTATTCGGCGCATATGCCTGATATCGACGACCCTTCCAGCGTCACGCCCGCGCTCAAGACGCTGGCCGATGTGGCGAAGGCCTGCGAGGCGGCGGCGCAAGGCGGCATGGCGAGTTTCGATCTGAGTCATCTCGACGCGGAGAACCGCGCGCTCATCGCAGAGACGATGGGGCAGGGCGAGGTCGCGATGAAGATCCGCGGCATCCCAGCGCTGGCGGTGCAGGAGTCAGTCTTTGCGGGCGTCTGGATGATCGCAGGTTCGGGCGTCGACAAGATCGAGGTCGGTCCGGTTCCCTCGGCGGCGCTGAGCCGCGCCTTCGAGCCGTTCCGCAAAGCCGAAGGCAAGACCCATCCGCGCGGTCCGGGCGTTGTGAACGCTCCGGCGCTGATGGCCGAACTGGAGGATAAATCGGGCAGTTTCATGGGCGGCGAGCCGCATGTGGTGAACCTGACCCTGCTGCCCCATACCGAGGAAGACCTTGTCTGGCTCGATGCGGCGGCGGGCGAAGGCGCGGTGACGATCCTGTCGCGTGGCTACGGCAATTGCCGCGTCACCGCGACCGCGCTGCCCCATGTCTGGCGGGTGCAGTTCTTCAACTCGATGGACACGCTGATCCTCGACACGTTCGAAGTGACCACGATGCCCGAGGTGGCGATCGCCGCGAAAGAGGATCTCGTCGACTCCGCCGAGCGGATCGTCGAAGTGCTGGAGGTGATCCGATGAGCGTTGCGGGGTTCGAGGGCAGCTACATGGGCGCCAATGATCGGATTTCCGATCAGGCGATCATGGAATGCAAAATCTGCTGGACGCCTTACGATCCGGCACAGGGCGACGATTTCCGCCAGGTCCTGCCCGGCACGCCGTTCTCGATGCTGCCCGAGGACTGGCATTGTCCCAATTGCGACGCGCCGAAAGAGCAGTTCATGGTGCAGACCGATCCGGGCGCGCCCGCGATGCTGGAGGCGCGCCGGATCGAGGAACAGGTGGCCAAGCTTACCGCCGATTTCCGCGAGGTCTGGCATTCGAAGATGCGCGACGTGCCCTTGGTGAACAAGGCGCTCTCGGTCGAGCCGGTGGGCTTCGTCTCGCACGAGGGGCGCGGGCTTGGCGTGCTCGTCAGCCCGTGGTTCATGAACCTGATCATGTTGCCGCGCGAGGGCGAGGATTGGTCGGCGCTGGTCCCCGGCGCCAAGGAAAACATCGACTTCCCGTCCGGCACCTATGAGTTCATCCATAACGTCCGCGAGATGGGCGGCGGCTACAAGGCGTGCTCGCTCTTCTCGCCGATGGGCGATTTCCAGACGCAGATGCAGGCGACCGATGTCGCCCGCGCGATCATGATGGAGCTGTTCAAGGACGAGAACCGCGCCGAGACGGATCGCAAATCCGAAATCCGCGCCGGTCGCGAGGCCGAGATTGCCGCGGTCGAGGAGGCGGAGGCTGCGCAGGCGGCGGAAGACGCCCGTGTCGAAGAGATGGCGCAACCGACCCGGCGCAAGCTGATCTCCGCCGGTCTGGCCGAGGATGCGCCGCGCGACGCGGCGGATGACGCGGAATGAACCAGACGCTCGGCATAACCATCGCGCGCGACGGCGCTCGGCTGAAGGCGGTGCTTGCGCTGCCCGCGCCGAGCCCGGTCGAGGCGATGATGCCGGGCAAGACCCCCGAAGAGGTCGCGGAACTGATGCCCCGCCTGTTCAACCTGTGCGGCATGGCGCAGGGCCTCGCGGTGCGGCTGGCGACGGGGCTGGAGACTGCCGGATGCGACCCGCGGCGCGAGATTTTGCGCGACCATCTCTCCAAGCTATGCCTGCGCTGGCCCGCGCTGATCGGTCACGACCCGATGCCGCTGCCTGCTGATTGGTCGAAGGGCGGCGCGGCGCTGCAGCGCTGGATCTGGGGCGGTGCGCGGCCCGCGCAACTCGCGGACTGGCTGAGTTCCGGTACGGGGATCAGCCCGCTTCTGGCGGCGATCGCGGAGCGCTTCGCGCCGGGTGAGGCGGTGGCCGATCTGCCCGACCTGTCGCAGCCTTTGTCGCTGGTGCCGCAGGAGAATTCCGCCGCCGGACGGGTGCGCGACGCGGATCTGATGCATCAGGCCGAAGCGCGCTACGGGCGCGGGCCGCTGTGGCGGGCGCTGGGGCGCGTGGTCGATCTGGATCGGCTGTGCTTCGATGCGCCGCCCGCGCGCCGTGTCGCGCCGGGCGTGGCCTCGGTCGCGGCGGCGCGGGGCGCCTATACCTTGCAGGTCAGACTGAGCGGCGGTCGTGTGAGCGCGCTCACGCGGATCACGCCGACCGATCATCTGACGGTGCCCGGCGGGATGTTGCAGCGTAGCCTCGAGAGCCTGCCCGCAGAGAAAGCGTCTTTGGCAAGCTTGGTAGTGGACATACTCGATCCCTGCGTGCCAGTTCTGATGCGGGAGGTCGCCGATGCATGAGATGTCGATCGCCGAAGGCATCCGCGGCGTGATCGAGGATGCGGCCAAGGCCAACAGCTTTTCGCGCGTGACCACGCTGCGGCTCGAAATCGGGCGTTTCGCAGGCGTCGAGAAACACGCGCTGGAATTCGCCTTCGACGTGGTGATGCGCGGATCGCCCGCGGAAGGCGCGGAATTGCAGATTATCGACATCCCCGGCAAAGCGCTCTGCTATGATTGCGCGGAGACTGTGGAAATCGAACATCGACTGGACCCTTGCCCGAACTGCGGCGGCGGCAAATTGCTGGCGCAGGGCGGCGAGGAGATGCGGATCAAGGATATGGAGGTGCTCTGATGTGCACGGTGTGCGGATGCAGCGGACATAGCGTGGAGGATCAGTTCCGCGCCCATCTGGAAAAGAGCAGTCAGGCCGTGCCGAAAGCGGCGCCTCTGGCGGTGCTCGCGCAAGGAGCTCCGGCACCCGCGCAGGGCCATCAGTCTCACGATCACGCCCCCCACCATCACCACCACGACCACGGCGATATCCATATCGGCCTTGGGGCGGCAGGCACCGAAGTGCCGGGTATGAGCCAAGAACGTCTGATCGAGATCGAGACCGATATCCTTTCGAAAAACAACGATTTCGCCGGGAAGAACCGGGCGCGACTGGCGCAGAAGGGCATCTTCGCGACCAACCTCGTCTCCTCTCCCGGCTCGGGCAAGACCACGCTCCTGTGCCGCACGATCGAGATGCTGGGCGATGCGCCGCTCGCAGTGATCGAGGGCGACCAGCAGACCACCAATGACGCGGACCGCATCCGCGCGACAGGCGCGAAGGCCATTCAGGTGAACACCGGCAAGGGCTGCCACCTCGACGGGCGCATGGTGGAAACCGCGCTCGACCGGCTCGCGCTGCCCGAAGGGTCGCTTCTGTTCATCGAGAATGTTGGCAACCTCGTCTGCCCCGCCGCCTTCGATCTGGGCGAGGATGCGAAGGTCGCGATCCTGTCGGTCACAGAGGGCGAGGACAAACCGCTGAAATATCCGGACATGTTCGCAGCCGCCGGTCTCGCGATCCTCAACAAGACCGATCTGGCCCCCTATTGCGATGTCGATCTCGATCTCTACGAGGCCAACATCAAGCGCGTGAACCCGGAGATCGAGGTGCTGCGCGTCTCGGCCCGCACGGGCGAGGGGATGCAGGCGTGGCTCGATTGGCTCAAGCGCGGGCTCGACCGGAAGGCCGCGTCATGACCGGCTCGACCCCGGCCATCCTCCTCGTCGATGACGAGCCCCATTCGCTTCAGGCGATGAAAATGGCGCTCGAGGACGAGTTCGAGATCCTCACCGCGCCGGGGGCTGAAGAGGCGATGGCGGTGCTCGAAGAGGAATGGGTGCAGGTGATCTTTTGCGATCAGCGCATGCCCGGTCGCTCGGGGGTCGATTTCCTCACCGAGGTGCGCGAGCGTTGGCCGGAAACGGTGCGCATCGTCATCACCGGCTATACCGACAGCGCCTCGATGGTCGCCGCGATCAATGATGCGGGCATTCACCAGTTTATCGCCAAGCCCTGGCATCCCGAGCAGCTTCTGGCCGTGGCCCGCAATGCCGCGCGGATGTTCCAGCTGTCGCGCGAGAACGAGCGGCTGACGCTGGAGATGCGCTTTCTCAACTCGACCACAGAGACGCGGGTCGAGAAGCGGCGGCGGTCTCTGCGCGAGGGGATGGGGTTCGAGACGATCCTGCGCTCTCCCAATTCCGCGATGAACGCGGCGGTCACTCTCGCGCGGCAATATGCCAGCTTCGACGTGCCGGTGCTGATGACGGGCGAGCCGGGCACGGGCAAGACGCAGATGGCCCGCGCGATGCATTACGGCTCGCTGCGCTCGGAGAAGCCGTTCTACGAATTGAACATTTCCGGCATGCCGGAAGATCTCGCGATGGTCGAGCTGTTCGGCGCCAAGCGCGGCGTGCTGCCCGGTGGCGTGGCCAAGATCGGGCTGGCGCAGAAAGCCGATCGCGGCACGCTCTATCTGGCCGGGATCGAGGGCGCGAGCCCGGCATTGCAGCTTGCGCTACACCGGATGCTGCGCGACGGGGTCGTGACCCCGGTGGGCGGGCAGGAGGCGGTCTCGACCAATCTGCGACTGATCGCGGGCGCGTCGGGCGACCTGCGCGCAGGCGTCGCCGAGGGGCGGTTCCGCACCGATCTTTACTATGCGTTGAGCCTTGGCGAGATCGCGATCCCGCCGCTGCGCGCGCGGCGGGGAGACGTGGCGATGCTGGCGCAGGCGATCCTTTCGGAGGTCGCGACGAGCCACGGCAAGCCGGTGATGGGTTTCGAGGCGGCCGCGCTGGAATTTCTGGAGAATTACGACTGGCCGGGCAATCTGCGCGAACTGACCAACGAGGTCACGCGGATGCTGATCTTCGCGCAGGACAATGTGTTGGGCGCCGAGCTGATCTCGCGTCACATCCTGCAGGCCGATCCGTCGGATGAGGGCGCCGACCGCGCCGCCGAGGACGTGATGACCGCCGAGGGCACGCTCAAGGACCGGATCGAGCTGATGGAGATGCGCATCCTGCGCGAGACGCTCACCCGCAACCGCTGGAACAAGAGCCGGGCTGCGGCCGAGCTGGGCCTGTCGCGCGTGGGCTTGCGGGCGAAACTGGATCGTTACGGCATCGCCGATCCGTCGGTGGCCACCGAGGAGGAGAGTGACTGATGTGTTTGGGTATTCCGGGCCAGATCGTGGCGATCACCGATGAGACGCGCCAGATGGCGATGGCCGAGGTGTCGGGCGTGCGCCGCGAAGTGAATGTGGCCTGCGTGGCAGAGGGCGCGCTGGAGGGGCTCGTAGGGCAATGGGCGCTGATCCATGTCGGCTTCGCGATGAGCCTGATCGACGAGGACGAGGCCGAAAAGACGCTGGAGGCGCTGCGCGATCTTGGCGAGGCGCAGGAGGCGCTGGAACAGATGGCCGCAGGCGACGCCGCGCTGGCAGGGGAGTGAGGCAGATGAAATTCGCATCCGAATTCCGCGATCCGAAAGCCGCCAAGGTGCTGCTGGCCGAGATCGCCAAGGTGGCCGATCAGATCGGCGCGACGAAGGAAAAGCCCGTCCACATCATGGAGGTCTGCGGCGGGCATACCCATTCGATCTTCCGCTACGGGCTCGACAAGCTGGTCCATGAGGGCATCGAGTTCATTCACGGCCCCGGCTGCCCGGTCTGCGTGCTGCCGCGTGCGCGCGTCGATGAATGTATCGAGATCGCCGAGCGGGAGGGCGTGATCTTCACCACTTTCGGCGATGCGATGCGCGTGCCGGGCACGAAGAAATCGCTTCTGCAGGCGAAGGCCGACGGCGCGGATATCCGCATGGTCTATTCGCCGCTCGACGCGCTGGAACTGGCGCGCCGTAACCCCGAGCGCGAAGTGGTGTTCTTCGGGTTGGGATTCGAGACCACGACCCCCTCCACGGCGCTTGCGATCCAGCAGGCCGCGCGCGAAGGCTTGGGCAATTTCAGCGTGTTCTGTAACCACATCACCGTGCCCGAACCGATCAAGGCGCTGCTCGACGATCCGCATATGTGCCTTGATGGCTTCATCGGGCCCGGCCATGTCTCGATGGTGATCGGGATCCATCCCTACGATTTCATCGCGCAGGATTACGGCAAGCCGATCGCGGTGGCCGGGTTCGAACCGCTCGATCTGTTGCAATCGGTCCTGATGGTGCTGCGCCAGATCGCCGAAGGTCGCGCCGAGGTCGAGAACCAATATGCCCGCGTCGTGCCCGAGCATGGCAATCCGGTCAGCCTTGCTGCAATCGACGATGTCTACGAGACGCGGCCGTCCTTCGAGTGGCGCGGTCTGGGCGAGATCGACAAGTCGGGGCTGCGCATCCGTGCGCAATACGAAGCCTATGACGCCGAGGAGAAGTTCGGCATTGGCTATGCCACCGGTCGGCGCGAGGTCGAAGAGGCCGAGGGTTGCGCCTGCGGGCAGGTGATGACGGGGCGGATGAAGCCGGTGGACTGTCCGCAATTCGGGCGCGGCTGCACGCCGGAAATGCCGCTTGGCGCACTGATGGTCAGCTCCGAAGGGGCCTGTGCGGCCTATTGGCAATATGGCGGCGCGCGCGCTGTCGAGCCGGCGGAGTAAGGGGGCGCTGCCCCCGTCGCCGGAGGGCGAGAAAAGGTTAGGGAAGAAGGGGCTCCGCCCCCGCGGCTTTGCCGCTCCCCCGGGATATTTGGACCAAGGCGAAGGTAGGTAGAATGGCTTTGCGCGACGAGCGGGTGACGCTGGCCCATGGCGGCGGCGGCAAGGCGATGCGGGATCTGATCGAGGAGGTGTTCACTTCGGTCTTCGCGCCGCCCGGCATGGAGGATCAGGCGCGGTTGCAGGCCGAGGCGCTGGCCGAGCCCGGCGCGCGGCTGGCCTTTACGACCGATAGCTATGTGGTGACGCCGATCGAGTTTCCGGGCGGCGATATCGGCAAGATTGCGGTTTGCGGCACGGTGAACGATCTGGCGGTGGGCGGCGCGAAGCCGCTCTGGCTCTCGGCGGCCTTCATCATCGAGGAAGGCACCGAGATCGCGCTTCTGCGCCGGATCGTGGCGACGATGGCGCGCGAGGCGGAGGCGGCTGGCGTGAAGATCGTCACCGGCGATACCAAAGTGGTCGGGCGCGGAGCCTGTGACGGGGTGTTCGTCACCACCGCGGGCGTCGGCGTGATCCCCGGTGGGGTCGAGATGGCCGCAGGGCTGGTCGCGCCCGGAGACGTCGCCATCGTGAACGGGGTGCTGGGCGATCATGGCGCGACGATCCTCGCCGCGCGGGGCGATCTGGCGCTGTCGAGCGCGATCGAGAGTGATTGCGCCGCTCTGGGGCATCTGATGGCGGATGTGCTGGCGGTGGCGCCGGGCGCGAAAGCCGCGCGCGATCTGACGCGGGGCGGGCTGGCCTCGGCGCTCAACGAGATTGCGGAAGCGGCGGGCTGCGGGATCGAGATCGCCGAGGACGCGTTGCCGCTCCGCACCGAGGTCGTCGGGATGTGCGAGATCCTCGGGCTCGATCCACTGTATCTGGCCAATGAGGGGCGGCTCGTGGTCTTCGTGCCCGAGGTCGAGGCCGAGGCGGCGCTGGCCGCGATGCGCGCGCGCCCCGAAGGGACCGGCGCGGTGATCGTGGGCCGTGCGGTCGAGGGGCATAAGCAGGTGCGGATGACGACGGCCTTCGGCGGTCAGCGCATCGTCGATATGCTGGTGGGCGAGCAACTGCCGCGTATCTGCTAGAGTTCCTTTAGCAGGGCGCGCAGCGTGTCTGCGGCGGTGCTCAACGCCCGTTCGTCGAAGGCGGCATAGCCCAAGAGCAGGCCTTGCGGCGGGTCAGGCAGGCGGGCGTGGGACGATAGCGCCCGCAGCGTGAGGCCCACCGCTTTGGCGCGCTCGGATATCGCACGGTCGCCCAGAGGGGCGAGGGCCGGGCCGAGGCCTGCGCAGAGATGCATTCCCGACGGATCGGGCTGAAGCTGAAGATAGTCCTCCAGTCCCGTCAGTTCGCTCAGCAGGTGACGCTGGCGCTTCGCGTATTGGCGCCGCATCCGCCGCAGATGGGTCGCGAATTCGCCGCTCGCCATGAAGCTCGCCAGCGCCGGTTGCGGAACCATCGAGACCCGTGATCCGGTCGTCGCAATCGCGTCGCGCATCGGGGTCACCAGCCGCTCGGGCAACACCAGATAGCCGATCCGCAGCGCCGGGCTGAGCAGTTTCGAAAAGCTGCCCATATAGATCACGCGCTGCAGCACATCGAGCCCTGCCAGCGCCGGCAGGGGCTGGCCGCGATAGCGGAACTCGCTGTCGTAATCATCCTCGACGATCAAAGCGTCGCGCTCGCGCGCCCAGTCAAGCAGCGCCAGCCTGCGCGTCAGCGGCATCGCGATCCCGGTCGGGAAATGGCGCGATGGGGTGATGGTGACCGCGCGGGTCTCGGGCGGCAGATCGGCGGGGTCGAGCCCCTCGGCGTCGATGCGCACCGGGCGCTCGGTGATCCCGCTTGCGGCCAGCACATGACCCATCGTCGCCCAGCCTGGGTCTTCGGTCGCCATCAGCGCGCCGGGGGGCAGCGCCGCCCGCGCGATCAGGTCGAACCCGTCCCACGCACCGCCGGTGATCACCACCTGTTCGGTCGCGCAGTCGAGGCCGCGCCACGCCGCGAGGTGGTCGCGGATCGCCTGCCGCAGCGGAGGCCAGCCGAACGGGTCGGGCCGGTCGAGAAGCGCGGGATCGGGGTTGCGCCATGCCCTTTCGAGGTGGCGTGCCCAGAGCCTGTGCGGGAACAGCGTCTGATCCGGCAGGCCGGGCTGAAAGGGCAGCCACGTCTGTGCCGTGTGCGGCTGCGAATGTGGCGCGTCCCGCGGCGCGGGCGGTGCGAGATGGGGCAGGTCCTCGGCCACATAGGTGCCGCCGCCGGGGCGCGTGCTCAGGTAGCCCTCGGCGATCAGCTGATCATAGGCGGTGGTCACCGTCATGCGCGAGACCGACAGTTCCTCGGCCAGAGCGCGGCTTGGCGGCAGGCGCTCTCCGGCTGCGGCGGGATCGGCGCGCAGCATCTCGCGCAGCGCTTGCGTCAGCTGCGCGTGCAGCGGCAAGCCGGAGTGCCGATCAAGCGACAGGCCGAACAAGGATGCGTTAAGATTGGACTGGTGCATTTTGGCGAAACTGGACATGTTTTCCTATCCAATAGGGCTGTATCGCTGCCGGGACAAGATAGACCCGCTTTGAGTGAGATCCCCATGACCGAGCCCCTTCCCGTGACCGACCGTTCCCGTCTGCGCCGTCTGCATGAGCGCGGCCATTTCGACCGCGAGACGATCAACGCGATCCTCGATGCGCAGCCGATGTGCCATGTGGGCTATGTCCGCGACGGTAAGCCTTACGTGACGCCGACCATGCAATGGCGCGAGGGCAATCACGTCTATTGGCACGGCTCTTCCGCGAGCCGGGCTTTGCGCAGCGAGACGCAGGCCGAGGTTTGCCTGACGGTGTCGATCCTCGACGGGTTGGTGCTGGCGCGCTCGGGGATGCATCATTCGCTGAATACGCGGTCGGTTATGCTCTACGGGACCGCGTTCAAGGTGGAAGACCCGGCGGAGAAGCTGCAGAAGCTTGGGAATTTCGTGAACCATCTCTATCCGGGGCGCTACGAGATGCTGCGCCCGGATCACGAACAGGATCTGAAAGCGACGACCGTGCTGGGGATGGAGATCGCCGAGGGCGCCGCTAAGGTCCGCACCGGCGGGCCGAGCGATGACGAAGAAGATTACGCATTGCCGATCTGGGCCGGGGTGATCCCGATCCGTATGGAGGTGGGCGACCCGATCCCCGATCCGCGCAACCTCGACGGTGTCGCGATGCCCGCGCATGTACGCAATTTCCGCTATGGCGGTTAATTGGCCTGCGCGATCTGGTCCAATTCCCCAAGGCGCATCTCGTAAAAGTAGGTGAGGCAGTCGATCAGGCTGCGAAATTGAAGCGGGTCGTTGGTGTCGATCCCGCCTGGACGACAGGCACGGTCGCGGATCTTGAGCCAATGCCGCTGGCTCTGCTTCGTGCTCGCTGCGTCCTTCTCGACGGCGCGGGGGTAGAGCTTGCCCAGCACTCCGTCGAGCTGCCCGAGCGGGCGGATCAGGCAGATCACCTCCGCCGCCGGATCGAGCTTGCCCGTGCAGTCGAAGCTGGGGCCGGTGATATCGGGGAATTGGGCGAGGATCGGCGTGAGCTCTTCGGAGGGCTCGATGGCGGGGAAATTGTTCCAGACGCCATCGGGGCCGAGGATCGTGAAATCGCTGATCGGGTAGGGGCCCTCGTAGTCGAGCACATCGCGCTGCGTGGCAGTCGTCCCGTTCATCGTGAGAAACGTATCGTTGGCATGAATGTCGATATTGTAGGTTTTGACGTACCATTGCCCGTCAGCGTCCTTGAACACGTTACAGTCGACGCGGCCAGGGCCTGAGAGCTTCGCTTGCAGGTAATAGGAGTCGTCGCCTGCGGCGGGCAGTAAAACATTCGCCGTAAGGGGGCCAATTTTCACCTTCTTCAGCCTTGGGCGGGGATTGCCCGAGGTTTTAAGGCCTTCTTCCGTCGCATATCCGAAGCTTGAGTATCTTGACCACAAGCGGATCAGGCCATGCTCCGGGATGGCCTCTGAAGATACTGGCGGGCTAGTCATTACCCGGCGACCGGTATTTGCGAATACCACGAATTCGCAGGCGTTTATGGCGCCGAGAATGTCCACATTGGCCGGGTTCGGAGCGCGGTCGGCAAGGACAGTCGTTTTGGTCTGATCGAGCCGGTTATATGAATTGATCAGCAGGAACTGCTCGCTCAGCGGCCTGTCGTCGTCCTTCTGAAATTTCTTGCCGATCATTTCGAAGACGAAGCCTGGAGCGATATTCCATGTCCCCATCCGCTTTGTGAGTTCGTTGATGGCGTCCTGAGCCTGTGCGTAGAATTGCGTGGCGATTTGATTGCCGAGCGTGCTCGAAAACGGCGTGCCATCGGGGATCATCAGCGTATTCGAGAGGCTCGAGAACGGCGCGTGAAACCCGACGACGCCCTCGGTGTGAACGTATCGCGCGTTCCACATCGGGTAGCCGCGCAGCATCCGCTCAGAGCCGCCCAGAAATGCGATCGCACAGGCCGAGAGGCACCTGTCGCCCTTGCCGACGAATGTTGCGAAGCCGCGGATCGAGTCGGAGAGTTTGAGGCCCTCGTAGAAATCGCCGCCATTACTGTCGAGAGAGACAACGACTGGGCGCATATTCACCCCGCCCGAAATCGGATCGAAGATCTCGCTGGCCTTGTCGGTGATCAGATTTCTGAATGTCTCTGCGTCGCCGGGCGCGATTTCGCCTCTAATATGAATGTGCAACGCGTTCTTGAAATCGAAGCTGTCGCCCGGCTTGGTCCCGGTGGCCATATCCACGCCGATATAAGGTAACACGAACTCATTCGTGATCGGCGGTGCCCAGTCTATATCGGCGGCGAGGGCTGGTGGGGCGGCACCGAGGACGCTCAGCGCGGCGAGGGCAGGGATCAGTCGTCGCATCTGGCCTCCACGAAATTCTGCAAACCGCTCCCGAGCCCGGAAGTGCCGAAGGTCTCGCGCACTTGGGTGATCGGGCCTTGGTAGAGGTCGGCGAAATTCGCGGCGTAGCCGCAGAAGTAGTCCGTCGCGATCTGTGCGTCGCAGCGTTTCGTCGCGATGCATAGCTCGACCTGATCGAAGAAATTCGCCATTTCCGATACCGCCGCGAATTGCTCCTGGCGCTTTACGGGGGGGCGTTTCTGGAAGAGCAGGTCAAGAAATTTTTGCCGCTGCGCGGGAGGGATGCCGCCTTTGATCGCTGTGACTTTGGCTAGGGCGTCCGAGTTCTGCCACCAGAACTGCGCAAGTTCGCGGCGGGCGCTTCCTGCATATTCGAGGTCGGAAAAGCGCGCGACCATTTCGAGCGAGAGATCGGCTTTCCGGTCCTCGCGCCATTGGTAGATTTGCCCGGCGGTGAAGAGGAGAGCAGCTATCGTGGCGATCCAGGAGCCCATCTCGATCTTATCCCGGATGCTCATGGCCGTGTTGGACGCGACTTCGGGCGGGGCGGTATCCGTTTCAGGCGCGTCTCTGGGCACATTGGGGGCGTCTGCGGTAGCGGGCGGCGTTTGCCCCGCGCTCACTGTGGGCATCCCGAGAAATCAAGCTCGGCCACCGGAATTTCGGTCGTCTCGTCGAGCTTCGCGACCTGCTTGCGCGCGACGCTGTCGAAACTGTCGCGCAGGCATTCGAGCTGCGCACGGGTCAACACGAGCACTGCAGCTTTGGGATTGGCGGGGATGACCGCGCCGGATTGCAACCGCGGCAACCCTTCGGAGTCGATGGCGGAATTGCGGCTCGTTCCCTGTGCGATCTCCGCTGCAGTGGGGTCGAAAACCCCGTCTTTGCAGAAGCCCACGAAGAGGATTGACGGGAATGCCCGTTGCTCGAGGTAGTCGGTTGCATGATCGCGCAGGCACTCGGCCTGATCCCATCGCAGGGCGGGACCTTCACCGGAGCTTTGGGCATAAGCGGCGCCAGTCGATGCGAGGGCGATCCCTGCGACGGCAAGGATCGGAAAGGCAGAAAACTGATACGACGCAACGAACATGACAATGATCCGAACTGAGTTGAACCATTTCAACAGGCTAGCAAATCGGAGGGATTCGGCAAAGCGCCGCCGGGGGCGAGGCGAAACATGCTCGGGCGTTGCGCGGAGCTGTCGGTTTTTGTTCGGTTTTGGTCGAAGCGCGCAAAAATGCGCTTCACAAAATCGTGAGCAATGGATCGGCCTAACTTCGAGAAACTTCGAAATTCCTATAAAAAATAGGGATTGAGGAGGCGCGGCTCCGCATCGGGTAACGCGACCGAGCGTCAAAGCGAAAACGAAATCACTCTCTTGTTTTGTTCCTGTTACATCCGCACACTACGCCGCGTAGCGCGGAGGCTTCGCTTGGGGCCTCAGATCCATCCAACAATGAATCCCGCTACATATGGGAGGAAGACATGAAGAATTTTGCACTCGGTGCGGCGCTTGCGTCGGCCTCGCTCATTGCGCCCTTCACGGCCAATGCAGCGACGGAAATCCAGTTCTGGCACGCCTTTACCGGCCGTCTCGGCGAGCTCGTCGATCAGCAGGTCAAGGACTTCAATGCCAGCCAGGACCAGTATGAGGTCGTGGCGACCAACAAGGGCAACTACTCGGAAACGCTGAACGCCGGGATTGCGGCGTTCCGCGCCGGTGAGCAGCCCGACATCCTGATGGTGTTTGAGGTCGGCACGGCGACGATGATGGCCGCCAAGGGCGCGATCAAGCCGGTCTATCAGGTGATGGAAGACGCGGGCGTCGAGTTCAATCCCGACGATTATATCGGCGCGGTGAAGGGCTACTACACCACCACCGACGGCAAGATGCTGTCGCTGCCCTTCAACTCCTCGACGCCGGTTCTCTGGGTCAACCGCGACATGCTCGACGAGGCAGGCGTGGCCAAGGATGCGCCGCTGACCACCTGGGAAGATGTCGGCAAGGTGCTCGACCAGCTGAAGGCCTCGGGCGTCGATTGCCCGATGACCACCGCGTGGCAGAGCTGGATTCAACTCGAGAACCTCTCGGCCTATCACAACGTCCCGTTCGCTAGCCAAGAGAACGGCTTCGCCGGTCTCGACGCGAAGCTGGAATTCAACGGCCCCGTTCAGGTCAAGCATATCCAGACGCTGGGTGACTGGGCCAAGAAGGGCGAGTTCATCTACAAGGGCCGCCGCAACGAAGGTGGTGCGGACTTCCGCGCCGGCACCTGCGCGCTCTTCACCGAGAGCTCGGCCGGTTACGCGGGCATCAAGTCCGAAGCCAAGTTCAACTTCGAGGTTCACCCGCTGCCCTATTGGGGCGACGTGGACGGTGCGCCGCAGAACACCATCATCGGGGGCGCTTCGCTCTGGGTGATGTCGGGCAAGGATGACAGCCATTACAAGGGCGTCGCCGAGTTCCTGAGCTATCTCTCCTCGCCGGAAGTGCAGGCGAAGTGGCACCAGGACACCGGCTATCTGCCGATCACCAAGGCTGCGGCTGATCTGACCCGCGAGCAGGGCTTCTATGACGCGAACCCCGGCACCGATGTGGCTGTGAAGCAGATGACCGCGAATGCGCCGACCGAGAACTCGAAGGGCATCCGTCTGGGCAACTTCGACCAGATCCGCGGCATCATCGACGAGGAACTGGAAGCTGTCTGGGCCGGTGATAAGACCGCTCAGGACGCGCTCGACAACGCGGTGGAGCGTGGCAACCAGCTGCTGCGCCGCTTCGAGCAAGCTAACCGCTAACCCAAATCCGGCCGCGGGCGGGGGAAACCTGCCCGCGGCTATTTCTATTCGAAGGCCCCGATCCCGATATGGAAAAACGCGTAACCTTCAAGGGCTGGCTCTTGCCGATGCTGCTGCTTGCGCCGCAGTTGATCGTCTCGGGCGTGTTCTTCTTCTACCCGGCGGGCGAGGCGGTGTGGCAATCGCTGTTCATCCCCGATCCGTTCGGCCTGTCGATGCAGTATGTGGGCCTCGGCAATTTCGAATACCTGTTCAACGACCCTTATTACCGCGCGTCCTTCGTGACGACGGCGGTGTTCTCGACCCTCGTGACACTGGTCTCGATGATCCCGGCGCTGTTCCTCGCGGTGCTGGCGGATCGGCTGGTGAAAGGGGCGGGGACCTATCGCACGCTGCTAATCTGGCCCTATGCGGTCGCGCCCGCGGTGGCCGGTGTGCTGTGGCTGTTCATGTTCAACACGCGGATCGGTGTGGTCGCCTTCTATCTCAACCAGATGGGTTACGACTGGAACCATGTGCTCAACGAGCATGAGGCGATGGGGCTTGTCGTCGTGGCGTCGGCCTGGGGCCGGATCAGCTACAACTTCCTGTTCTATTTCGCGGCGCTGCAAGCGGTGCCGAAATCGGTGATCGAGGCGGCGGCGATCGACGGGGCGCGGTTCTGGCGGCGCTTCTTCACGATCGTGCTGCCGCTTCTGTCGCCCACGACCTTCTTCCTGCTGGTCGTCAACATCGTCTACGCCTTCTTCGAGACCTTCGGCGTGATCCACACGATCACCTCCGGCGGGCCGCAACAGGCCACCACGATCCTCGTCTACAAGGTCTATGCCGACGGGTTCGTCGGTCAGGATCTTGGAAGCTCCGCCGCGCAATCCGTGGTACTGCTGGTGGTCGTGGGCTTCCTGACGGTGCTGCAATTCAAATTCGTCGAGAAGCGGGTGCATTACTGATGGCTGACATGCACAACGAACCGCCCCCGGGCATGGTGGAAAAGCGCGGCTCCGGTCTTTGGCTGACCCATGTGCTGATGATCGCGGGCGTGCTGGTGATCTTCTTCCCGATCTGGCTGGCCTTCGTGGCCTCGACCCATACCCAGCAGGAGATCGCGCAGGCGCCGATGCCGGTGATGCCGGGCTCGCACCTGATCCAGAACTATTCGGATGCGCTGTTCTCCGGGGTGAATGTTCCGGTCGCGACGATGCTGGTGAACTCGCTGGTGATGGCGCTGGGGATCGCGCTCGGCAAGATCGCGATCTCGCTCTTGTCGGCCTTCGCGATCGTCTATTTCCGCTTTCCGGGGCGGCGCTTCTTCTTCTGGATGATCTTCATCACGCTGATGCTGCCGGTCGAGGTGCGGATCGTGCCGACCTATGAGGTGGTCGCGGGCTTCGGGATGCTCAACAGCTATTCCGGCCTGATCCTGCCGCTGATCGCGTCGGCCACGGCGACCTTCCTGTTCCGGCAGTTCTTCCTGACGGTGCCGGACGAGCTGGCCGAGGCCGCCCGCGTCGATGGCGCGCGCCCGATGCGCTTCTTCTTCGATATCCTGCTGCCGATGAGCCGCACGAATATCGCGGCGCTCTTCGTGATCCTCTTCATCTACGGCTGGAATCAGTATCTCTGGCCGCTTCTCATCACCACCAATCCCGAGATGAACACCATCGTCATGGGGCTCAAGCAGATGTTCCCGTCGGGCGACGATATAGCCGACTGGCCGGTCATCATGGCGACCTCGATCCTCGCGATGATCCCGCCGGTGATCGTGGTGATCTCGATGCAGAAACTCTTCATTCGCGGCCTCGTGGACAGCGAGAAATAAGGGCAGACAATGGCGACCGTTGAACTCGAAAATATCAAGAAACGTTTCGGCAAGACCGAGGTTCTGCACGGGGTCTCGATCGACATCCAGGATGGCGAATTCATCGTCATCGTCGGTCCTTCCGGCTGCGGGAAATCGACGCTTCTGCGCATGGTCGCGGGGCTGGAGAGCATCTCCGAGGGCGAGATCCGCATCGGCGAGGCCCGCGTGAACGAGCGCGAGCCGATGGACCGCGACATCGCGATGGTGTTCCAGAACTACGCGCTCTACCCGCATATGTCGGTGCGCCAGAACATGGGCTACGGGCTGAAGATCGCGGGCATGGCGAAACCCGAGATCAAGCGACGCGTCGATGAGGCTGCGAAGCTGTTGCAGCTGTCGGACTATCTCGAGCGCAAGCCGCGCGAACTGTCCGGCGGGCAGCGTCAGCGGGTCGCGATGGGCCGCGCCATCGTGCGCGAGCCGTCGGTCTTCCTGTTCGACGAGCCGCTGTCCAACCTCGACGCAAAGCTGCGGGTGCAGATGCGCGTCGAAATCCGCGAGCTGCAGCGCAAGCTCGGTGTGACCGCGCTCTACGTGACCCACGATCAGGTCGAGGCGATGACCATGGCTGACCGGATGATCGTGATGAACGGCGGCGTGGCCGAGCAGATCGGCACGCCGCTCGAAGTCTATGAGCGCCCCGTGACGATCTTCGCCGCGCAATTCATCGGCAGCCCGTCGATGAATGTCATCGATGCCGAGGTGCGCGCCGGACAGGTGATGCTGGGCCATGTCACGCTCGGCCCGACCGATCTGCCCGATCGCCCGGTCAGCCTCGGGATCCGGCCCGAACACCTGCATCCCGATGACAACGGGCCGCTGACGCTAAATGTCACCCTGTCCGAGCCGCTGGGCGCGAATACGCTCCTGCACGGCACGCTGGAAGGGCGCGGCGAGGCAATGACCGCGGCGCTGCCGGGCGTGCATATGGAGAAGCAGGCGGTGGGGCAGGTGCGGCTCTCGGTGAACGCCGAGGACCTGCATCTCTTCGATCCGAAAACCGGTCAGCGGCTGAATTAAGCCGCGCCGATCCGGTGGCTGATCGCTTTCGCCGCTTGAGCGACCGCGTGCCCGAGTACGGGCAGGCGACTGTCGGGAATCCGCTGCACGGGGCCGGAGACCGAAATCCCCGCCACCGCGTCGCCATGCGCGTCGAAGATCGGCGCGGCGATGCAGCGCATGCCGAGCGTGCGTTCTTCATCGTCCACCGCGTAGCCCTGCGCCGTGACCCGCGCCAGTTCGGCACGCAGCGTCGGCGCATCGCCGATGGTGCGGTCATTGAACCGCGTGAAGTCATACTCCGCGAGGAACTGGTCGAGCCGGTCCGGCGCATAGGTGCTCAGAAGCGCCTTGCCGATGCCCGACGCATGCAGCGGTGCGACCGTGCCCGGCGGAAAGAACGCCCGGATCGGATCATGCGTCTCCACCTGCCCGGTGAACAGAACCTGACCCGCCCGCTCGACGCCCAGATTTGAGGTCTCCCCGGTCGCGCGCATCAGATCCTGCATTAGCGGCCGCGCACGCTCGAAGACATTGGTGCGTCGCAGGAAGGCCGAGCCGATGCGGAAGGCCGCCGGACCGATATGCCAGTCCTGCGCCTCGGGCTCCACGAAATCGCGGGCATGCAACGTGGCCAGAACCCGGTGCATCGTCGCCGGAGACTGGTCCAGCTCGCGGGCGATGGCGCTGAGCGACAGCCCGCCATGACGCGCCAGCAGGTCCAGCACGTCGAGCGCCCGGTCCAGCGCAAGGATCGTGCCCTGCGCGGGGGCCGTGTTGAAGCCTTTCGGGCGGCCCTTCCGGCGGGGCATGGTCATCGGGCGCACCTCTGAGTGGCAAAAAGAAATATCTAACGCAGTATAAAGCAAAATCTAATTTCACTGCGTGAAAAATTCAAAACGCTGAATTTGCTGAGAATTCTTGGATGGCGCGGTGCAAACGCCCACGATCCGTAAAAATTTCTGCGTTAGCCGCGCCATGGTAGAAACGCTTCCGACACATGGAGGAGGCGTCATGATCCATCTCAATCCCGTTTTCATTCCGGGCCCGACCAACATCCCCGAGGCGCTGCGCAAAGCCGTCGATATCCCGACGATGGATCATCGTAGCCCCGGTTTCGCCGATATCATCCACCCGGCGCTGGACGGCGTGAAGAAGGTGCTCAAGACGACCACGGGCGAGGCCTTCGTCTTCCCCGCGACCGGCACCGGCGGCTGGGAAACCGCGATCACCAATACGCTCTCGCCCGGCGACAAGGTTCTGGCCTGCCGCAACGGGATGTTCAGCCATAAATGGATCGACATGTGCCAGCGTTACGGGCTGGAGGTCGAGGTGGTCAGCGTGGCCTGGGGCGCGGGCATCCCGGTCGAGCGCTTCGCGGACATCCTCGGCGCCGACACGGGCCACCAGATCAAGGCGGTGCTCGCCACCCATAACGAGACCGCGACCGGCGTGACCTCGGATGTCGCGGGGATCCGGCGCGCGATGGATGCGGCGGGGCATCCGGCGCTGTTCTTCGTGGATGGCGTCAGCTCGATCGGGTCGATGGAGTTTCGGATGGATGATTGGGGCGTCGACGTGGCCGTGACCGGCAGCCAGAAGGGCTTCATGCTGCCGCCGGGCCTCGCCATCACCGGCTTTTCGCAAAAGGCGCTGGAGGCGGTCGAGGGCGCGAAGCTGCCGCGCTGCTTCTTCGACATTCGCGACATGCGCACGGGCTACGCGGCCAACGGCTACCCCTACACGCCGCCGGTGGGGATGCTGAACGGGTTGAAAGCATCCTGCGACATGCTGCTGGAAGAGGGGCTGGGCAATGTCTTCGCCCGTCACGCCCGGATCGCGGAAGGCGTACGCCGCGCGGTGGCGGCCTGGGGGATGGAGCTTTGCGCCGTCTCGCCCGATCTCTACTCCAACAGCGTCAGCGCGGTGCGTGCGCCCGACGGGTTCGACGCCGGCCGGATCGTGGCGCAGGGGCTGAATACCTATGGCGTGGCCTTCGGGGGCGGGCTGGGCGATGTCGCGGGCAAGGTGTTCCGCATCGGGCATCTGGGCCTGATGACCGATGTGATGGCGCTCTCGGGGCTGGCCACGGCCGAGATGGCGATGGTCGATCTCGGCCTGCCGGTGGAGCTGGGCAGCGGGGTTGCCGCAGCCCAGGCGCATTTCCGCGAGACCGCCGCCACCCCTGTGCGAAAAGCCGCCGCGTAAGAGCGGTCAGGTTCGGGCGCTGGCGAGCCTTCCCAGCATCGTCAGCGCCTGATCCATCTGCTCGAGCGAGACGAATTCGTCGGCCTTGTGGGCCTGCTCGATCGAGCCGGGCCCGCAGATCACCGCATCCATCCCGAGCGACTGGAACAGCCCGGCCTCGGTGTTGAAGGCGACGCAACCTGCGTGGTTCTGCCCTGTCAGAGCGAAAACCAGATCGCGCGCGGCATTGTCGTCCATCGGCTCGAGCCCGACGACCTCGCCGATGGTCTCGGTAGCGATCCCGGCCTCAGGGGCGATCGCGCGCATCTCGGGCAGCAGCGTGTCTTCGACGTAGCTCGCGATCTCGCCTTTGACGAACTCCATATCGGTGGCGTTGATCGGGCGCATCTCCCAGGCCAGTTCGGCGCGGGGCGCGATCACGTTGTGCGAAATGCCGCCCTTCAGCGCGCCCACGTTCAGCGTCGTCTGCGGCGGGTCGAAGCGCGAACCTTCGGGGCAGCGTTTGACCAGTTCGGCGCGCAGCTCGAAGAGGCGGTTGATGTAGCGCACCGCATATTCGACCGCGTTCACGCCCTTCTCGGGGGCGGAGCTATGACCCGGCAGACCCTCGAAACGCACGGTATATTCGCAGCAGCCCTTGTTGCCGTCGAAGACCTGCATCGAGGTCGGCTCGCCGATGATGCAAAGCCCGGGTTTGACCGGGCGTTTCGCGAGCAGCTTCACCAGTTCCTGCGCGCCCAGACAGCCGACCTCCTCGTCATGGGTGAAGGCGAAATGGATCGGGCGGGATTTCGCGGCCTCGGCCAAGAGGTCGAGCGAGCCGAGACAGGCCGCGATGAACCCTTTCATGTCGCAGGCGCCGCGCCCGTAGAGCTTGCCGTTGCGCTCGGTCATGGTGAAGGGATCGCTGGTCCAGTCCTGATCGGTGACCGGCACCACATCCGAATGGCCCGACAGCACGAGCCCGCCGTCGCGCGGCGCGCCCAGTGTCGCGAAGAGGTTCGCCTTGTGGCCGCTCTCATCGACCATCACTTCCACCGCCGCGCCGACGGTTTCCAGCCGGTCCGCGATGTAATGGATGATCGGCAGGTTGCTGTCGGTCGAAATCGTCGGGTAGGCGATCAGGTCCGAGAGGATCGCGCGGGTGGTGTCGATCCGCATGGGGTCAGTCCTTGATGAACAGTTTGCGCTCGACGTTGCACAGGGGCAGGGCGGGGCCGTCCTCGGTGATCACGATGGTCTCCGTCGTCTCCATCCCCCAATGATCCATCCAGAGGCCGGGCATGAAGTGGAAGGTCATGCCGGGTTCAAGGATCGTCTCGTCGGTGTCGCGGATCGAGACGGTGTGCTCGCCCCAATCCGGCGGGTAGGAGCAGCCCACCGCGTAGCCCGCGCGGTTGGGCCGTTCGATGCCGACCTTCGCAAGCTCGACATTCAGCGCGCGCGCGATGTCGCAGGCGCGGTTGCCGGCGCGGGCGACCTCGATCCCTGCGTTCAGCCCCTCGGTCAGGGCCTCGGACGCGTCGATCATGTGTTGCGGCGGCTTGCCGAGAAACACGGTGCGGCACAGCGGCGCGTGATAGCGGCGGTAGCAGCCCGACTGTTCGACAAAGGTTGCCTCGCCCGCCTTCAGTGCCTCGCCGTTCCATGTCAGGTGCGGGGCGGAGGCGTCGGGGCCCGAAGGCAGCATCGGCACGATGGCCGGGTAATCGCCCCAGCTGTCTTCCTCGCCCTGCACGGCGGTGCGGTAGAGTTCGCCCACCAGATCGTGCTTGCGCAGCCCCGGTTCAGCCAGCTCCATCGCGCGTTCGATCACCAGTTCGGAAATCCGCGCGGCGCGGCGCATGAAGCGCAACTCCTCGTCGGATTTGATCAGGCGCTGCCAGTTCACCAGCACCGACGCGTCGAGCAGCGTGGCCTCGGGCAGCCCTTCATAAAGGACCGCATGGGCCTTCGCGGTGTAGAAATAGGTCTCCATCTCGACACCGATCCGGGCCTTGCCGTAGCCCATGATCCGCAGGTGCGAGGCGAGGTCTTCCATCGGGTGCATGATGTCGGATTGCACCATCGCGTCGTTGTAGTGGAGGATGTTTTCCTCCTCC
Organism: Thioclava sp. PTB-PU3-1; assembly: GCF_055666785.1. NCBI lineage: Bacteria > Pseudomonadati > Pseudomonadota > Alphaproteobacteria > Rhodobacterales > Paracoccaceae > Thioclava > Thioclava sp. PTB-PU3-1. The sequence goes on from NZ_JBVNVL010000002.1 coordinate 383,530, forward strand.
ATCCAGACGGTGCGGCGCGCGCCATTGGCATCCATGAAGCGACCCCACCAGTAGGGCGCGCCTTCCATCGGCAGGATCACCCCCTGATGGGTGTAGAAGGACCAGCCGTCATAGCCCGTCAGCCAGAACTGGTTCGAGGGGTTGGTGATGAAGAGAATGTCGATCTCGCGTTGCGCCATCGCCGCGCGCACGAGCGCGATCCGGCGGGAGTATTCGAGTTCGCTGAAGTGCACGTTTTCGATCGGCATTCGGGCTTCTTTCTGCTGGCGGTATTTCGCGCAGGTTGGGGCGCGCCCCCGAGCGAGGTCAAGGCCAAAACGAAAACGTGCGACCCCCGGGAGGGCCGCACGATCGCGTGACTTGGGGCAGCGGATGTAACCGCTTACGGAATGAGCCGCTCGATGATCAGATCGGCCGCTTCCTCGGGGCTGATCGCGGTGGTGTCGATCCGCATCTCGGCATTCTCGGGCGCCTCGTAGGGCGAGTCGATGCCGGTGAAGTTTTTCAGCTGACCGGCGCGTGCCTTGGCATAAAGCCCTTTCACGTCGCGGGCCTCGGCCACTTCCAGCGGCGTATCCACGAAGACTTCGAGGAATTCGCCCGGCTGCATCATCGCGCGGACCATGTCGCGCTCGGAGCGGAAGGGCGAGATGAAGGCCGTGACCACGATCAGGCCCGCATCGGTCATCAGCTTCGCGACCTCGCCGACGCGGCGGATGTTCTCCACGCGGTCGGCCTCGGTGAAGCCCAGATCCTTGTTCAGGCCATGACGCACGTTGTCGCCGTCGAGCAGGAAGGTGTGGCGGTTCATCCGCGCCAGTTTCTTCTCGACGATATTGGCGATCGTGGATTTGCCCGAGCCCGAGAGACCCGTGAGCCAGACCACGGCGGGTTTCTGGTGCTTCATGTTGGCATGATGCTCGCGCCCGATATCGGTCGCCTGCCAGTGGATATTCTGAGCCCGGCGCAGCGCGAAGTTGATCATCCCCGCAGCCGCCGTCTGGTTGGTCATCTTGTCGATCAGGATGAACCCGCCCAGATCGCGGTTCTCGCCATAGGGCGCGAAGGGGATCTCGCGGTCGGTGGTGATATTGGCCACGCCGATCGCGTTCAGGTCCAGCGTCTTCGTCGCCAGATGCTCCTGCGTGTTGACGTTCACCTCGTATTTCGGCTCGTGGACGGTCGCCGAGACAGTCTGCGTGCCGATTTTCAGCCAATAGGCGCGGCCCGGCACCAATTCGGTCTCGTCCATCCAGACGAGCGTGGATTCGAACTGATCGGCGACCTCCAGCGGCTCTTTCGCGGCGACGATGACCTGACCGCGCGAACAGTCGATCTCGTCGGCGAGCGTGATCGTCGTGGATTCGCCCGCCACCGCCATGTCGCGGTCGCCCTCAAGGCTGACGATCCGCGCGACTTTCGAGGTCTTGCCCGAGGGCAGCACGCGCACCTCGTCGCCCGGTTTCACGGTGCCCGAGGCCACCAGCCCCGAGAAGCCACGGAAATCGAGGTTCGGGCGGTTCACCCATTGCACCGGCATGCGGAAGGGGCGCTCCTGATCGGAGGTCACGTCCACCTCGACCGCTTCGAGATAGGGCAGCAGCGAGGGGCCTTTGTACCAAGGGGTGTTCTCGCTCGGGCCGGTGATGTTGTCGCCCTTGAAGCCCGAGATCGGTATCGGGGTGAAGCCTTCGATGCCGATGCTGTCGGCGAAGGTTTTGTAATCGGCCACGATCTCGTCGAAGGTCGCCTGATCGTAGTCCACCAGATCCATCTTGTTCACGGCCAGCACGATATGGCGGATGCCAAGCTGGTGGACGAGATAGGAGTGGCGGCGCGTCTGGGTCAGCACGCCTTTGCGCGCGTCGATCAGGATCACGGCCAGATCGGCGGTCGAGGCGCCGGTGACCATGTTGCGGGTATATTGCTCGTGGCCGGGCGTGTCGGCGACGATGAACTTGCGCTTCTCGGTTGCGAAGAAGCGATAGGCCACGTCGATGGTGATGCCCTGTTCGCGCTCGGCGGCGAGACCGTCGACCAGCAGCGCGAAGTCGATCTCCTGGCCCTGGGTGCCGACGCGCTTCGAGTCGGCTTCAAGGGCTGCCAGCTGATCCTCGAAAATCATCTTGCTGTCATAGAGCAGCCGCCCGATCAGCGTCGATTTCCCGTCATCGACCGAGCCGCAGGTGATGAAGCGCAGCATGGTCTTGTGTTGATGCGCCTCGAGATAGGCGTCGATATCCTGCGCAATCAGCGCGTCGGTCTTGTAGATCGGATCATTGGTCGTCATGTCGGCTCACCTGATAGGGTGGAAATGAATGCGCGCGTGCGGCTCGGGAGAGGAAGGCTCAGAAGTAGCCTTCCTGCTTTTTCTTCTCCATCGAGGCGCTCTGATCGTGGTCGATCGCGCGGCCCTGACGCTCGGAGGTGGTGGTCAGCAGCATTTCCTGAATGACTTCCGGAAGGGTCTGTGCCTCGCTCTCGACGGCGCCGGTCAGCGGGTAGCAGCCCAGCGTGCGGAAGCGCACCGAGCGCATCTTCGGCTCCTCGCCGTCGCGCAGCGGGAAGCGGTCGTCATCGACCATCAGGATCAGCCCGTCGCGTTCCACCGTCGGGCGCGGGGCCGAGAAATAGAGCGGGACGATCTCGATCCCTTCGAGGTGGATGTATTGCCAGATGTCCAGCTCGGTCCAGTTCGAGATCGGGAAGACGCGGACGCTCTCGCCCTTGGCCTTCTTGGCGTTGTAGAGGCGCCAGAGTTCCGGGCGCTGGTTCTTCGGATCCCAGCGGTGATTGGCCGAGCGGAACGAGAAGACGCGTTCCTTCGCGCGGGATTTCTCCTCGTCGCGGCGCGCACCGCCGAAGGCCACGTCGAAGCCGTGCTTGTCCAGCGCCTGTTTCAGCCCTTCGGTCTTCCACATGTCGGTATGCAGCGAGCCGTGATCGAACGGGTTGATCCCCTTGGCCTTCGCCTCGGGGTTCTGGTGCACGATCAGTTCCATCCCCGCATCCTTCGCGGCCTTGTCGCGCAGGTTGTACATCGCCTGGAATTTCCACGTCGTGTCGACATGCATCAGCGGGAAGGGCGGCGGCGACGGGTAGAAGGCTTTTTTCGCGAGATGGAGCATCACCGCGCTGTCCTTGCCGACGGAATAGAGCATGACCGGATTATCGGCTTCGGCCACGACTTCGCGCAGGATGTGAATGCTCTCGGCTTCGAGCCGCTGCAGGTGAGTCAGGGTCTTGTTCATGAGGGAGGTCTCTGTCTGAACGCGGTTTTCCAAGATATAGGCGTCGGGTTTTGCTGGATAACCCCCCAAATGGGGGGTAAATACGGCTTATGTTGGGTCAGTCCGAGAACACACTGTTGATCAACGCGCTCTTCGCGGCGTCGAGTGAGGCGGGGAAAGCTGGCTGGGTGCGCTTTCTCGAGCGGCTTTGCGAGGCTGCCCATGCCGAGGGCGCGGCGGTGCAGATTCTCGCGAATGAGGGGGAGGGCGCAGGCTGGCAGGTCGGCAGGATCGCTTTGCCCGATGCTGCGCGCCTGCACCCGATGCGTCTGGACCGCGTCTATTCGCAGATCGATCTGCCGGGCGAGGTCGAATGGCCCGGGCCGCTCCGCGCGCTGAAAGTTGCGGCGGGGGCGGCGGGTCAAACTGTGTTGATGATCGCGCGTCCGCATCGGGATTTCCGCGCGGCCGAGGCGCTGGCGCTCTCGACACTCGCGCCGCATCTGGGGCAGGCAATGATGATCCGCGAGGCGCTCGGTGGCGAGCGAGCCCGTGCTGCGCGTGATACTGAGGCTGCCGAAGCGCTCGGCGCTGGCTGGGTGGTGCTGACGCCTGCGGGCACGGTGCTCGCATTCGACCCGCGCGTGGCGGCGGAGTTCGATGCGCAAGGCTGGTTGCGGCTGCGCATGGGCGCACGCCCGGAATTCGCCGATCCCGACGCTGCGCTGCGCTTTCGTCAGAACCTTGCTGCACTCGGAGAGGGGCGGGAGGTCGTCCGGCCGATTCCACTGGGACCTGAGGGCCGGGGTGTTCTCCGTCTTGCGCCGGGACAATGGCGGGGCAGTCCCGCGCTGATCGGTCATCTGCGTGAGATGCCGCGGGCCGAAGCTTTGCCAGTCGCGCGGATCGCCGGCGCGCTCGATCTCAACCGGTCCGAGGCGCGGCTAGCGGCGCTTCTGTGCGATGGGGCGAGCCTGCGCGACGCGGCCGAGCGGCTGGGCTGGACGCTGGAGACCGCGCGCTCGACCTCGAAGCAGATCTACGCCCGCGCTGGGGTCAGCGGCCAGACGGGACTGTTGCGCAAGATGTTCGGCTCGGCGCTCTGGCTGGGTTAGCCGCGCGCGAAGAAGACCGCCGCCATCACCAGCCCGACTGCGATGATGAAGCCGCGCAGCAGCGCCATGTTGGTGATCCGCTTCGACAGATGCGCGCCCAGATAGCCGCCCACCGCGCTCGCGATGCCCAGCACCACGACCGCTTGCCAGTCGATCAGCCCGGCCACCGCATAGGTCACGACCGAGACCAGCGACAGCACCGCCGAGACGAGGTTCTTCAACCCGTTCATAGCGTGCAGATCGGTGAAGCCGATCAGGCCGAGGGCGGCGAGCAGCATGATCCCGAGGCCGCCGTTGAAATAGCCGCCGTAGATTGTCACGGCCATCAGCAGAGCAAAGGCCGAAACCGCGCCCATCGTGCGGCCCGAACGCTGGAGCGCTTTCAGCAGGAACGGTCCGAAAGCGAAGGCCGCCGTCGCCAGCAGCAACAGCCACGGGACCACGCCGGCGAACAGTTTCTCGGGGGTGATCAGCAGCAGCAGCGCACCGAGAAAACCGCCGGCGACGGCCGCGATCAGGATCGTGCGCAGCGCCATCGGGCCCTTGTGGCGCAGCTCATGGCGGAAGGCCCATGCGCTCGACAGATAGCCGGGCAGGGCGGCCAGCGTCGCGGTCGCATTCGCGGTGATCGGCGGCACGCCGGTCCAGACTAGCGCGGGGAAGGACAGGAAGGTCCCGCCGCCCGCGACCGCATTCAAAGCGCCCGCCGCGAGACCGGCGAGCGCGAGGATCAGAAAAGACAGCATTATCTACCGTAATCAGCCAAGGTCAGGTGCGACCGGAACGACGATCCGCCCGCGGATCTTTCCTTCGAGGAATTTCGGCGCGGTTGCAATCACGTCTTCCAGTGCGACTTCGGTCTCCATCGCGGCGAGCTTGTCCATGTCGAGATCGGCGGCCAGGCGACGCCATGCCTCGACGCGGTCCTCGATCGGGCACATCACGCTGTCGACGCCTGCGAGCGTCACGCCGCGCAGGATGAAAGGGGCCACGGATGTCGGCAGGTTCATCGAGCCCGCCAGACCGCAGGCCGCGACGGTGCCGCGATAGGTCATCATCGACAGGACATTGGCGAGCACCTCGCCGCCGACCACATCGACAGCCCCGGCCCAGCGTTCCTTGTTCAGCGGGCGCGGTTTGCCAGAGACATCCTCGCGCGGAACGATCGACGATGCACCGAGGCCCTTGAGATAGTCTTCCTCTTCGGGGCGTCCGGTGACGGCGGCGACGGTGTAGCCCAGCTTGCCTAGAAGCGCGGTCGCCACGCTGCCCACGCCGCCGGTCGCGCCGGTCACGACGACTTCGCCGCTCTCGGGCGTCACGTCATGCGCCTCGAGCGCCATTACGCAGAGCATCGCCGTGTAGCCCGCGGTGCCGATCGCCATCGCCTGACGCAAGGAGATTCCGTCGGGCAGTTTCACCAACCAGTCGCCTTTCAGATGGGCGCGCTCGGCCAGCCCGCCCCAGTGTTTCTCGCCCACGCCCCAGCCGTTGAGCACGACCCGATCGCCCTTGGCGAAATCGGGATGCTTGCTGTCGGCCACGATGCCCGAGCAGTCGATGCCGGGCACCATCGGGAAGCTGCGCACCACGGGGCCCGCGCCGGTGATCGCCAGCGCGTCCTTGTAGTTCAGCGTCGAGTAGGCGACGTCGACGGCCACCTCGCCCTCAGCCAGATCGGGCAGGTCGATTTCCTTGAGCGCGGCGCTCTGGGTCTCTTCGGGTTTCTCGATCAGAATGGCTTTGACCATGGGGTATCCTTTCAGCTTCGGGCGAGCCGCAGGAAGCCGTCTGTGAAACGGCGCAGCGGCTCGGGGTTGCGTTGAAGTTTGGTGCGCAGGACCGCGCCTTCCCAACCGGTCCAGAACAGCTCTGCGAGGGCGTCGGGGTCATGATCGGGGCCGATCTCGCCCGCCGCTTGCGCAGCGCGAAGGCAGGTCGCGGTGAGGCTTTGCCAGCGCTCGAAGACCGCGATCAGGCGGGTGCGGAACTCCTCGGGCAGGCTGCCCATCTCCTGACCGAGATTGCCGATCAGGCAGCCGCGGCGAAAATCGAACCGCGCCATGCCCGCCTCGGCCTCTTCGGTGAAGGCGGTGAGCCGGGCGAGGGGGGTAAGGTCCGCGCGGTCGAAGGCGCGGCGGAGCTTGTCTTCGAAATAGCTGCCATAGGCGTCGATCAGGGCCGCGCCAAAGGCCGCTTTCGTCGGGAAGTAATGGTAGAAACTGCCCTTGGTCACACCGGCGGCGGCGGTGATCTCGTCGAGGGCGACGCTCGCGTAGCCGCGCTCGGTCAGTTGCGCCAACCCCGCTTGAATCAGCGCCTTTCGGGCGTCCTGATCCTCCGGTTTGCGGCGCGGGCGGCCACGGCGCGATGGGGCTGGCGTAGCGGTCATGCGGAATTAATATACCATGCGGTATGATAAATCAATTGCCGCGATTTTCACGCTGCGCCGCGCCGGGGGTCACCGACCTGCGGCAGCGCTCTGAGCAGTAGCGCACGCTCTCCCAATCCCGGGCCCATTTCTTGCGCCACGCGAAGGGGCGGCCACAGTTGGCACAGAGCTTCGTCGGCAGATCGGATTTGCGGCGCATCTTCATGCAGGGCGATACGCGGCCGGGGCGTCGCCGGATGACCCGCGCAAAAGAAAAGGGGCCGCGCGCGGCGACCCCTCTCCCGTCCCTCTTCCCTTCGATCAGATCGCCGAGCTGTGCCCGGCTTTCGACAGATCATAGGCATCGAAATGGCGCGCAATCATCCGGGTCAACGGGCGGGCCTTGACCGGAATGCGCAGCCCCTCCGCGCTCACCTGAACCATGTCGCCGAAATGCTCGGCGCAGGTGGCGAACAGCGCGGACAGCTCTTCCGGATCGGCGCCGAAGTCCTGCACCAGTTCCGCTGCGCTCACTTCGAAATCGCACATCAGCGCCTCGATCAGACGCGCGCGCATCTTGTCATCCGCAGTGAAGCGGTGCCCGCGCGAGGTCGAGAACCGATCCGCCCGGATCGCCGCCGTATGGGCCGAGGTGGCGGGCGCGTTCTGTGCATAGCCCTGCGGGAAACGCGAGATCGACGAGGCGCCGAGCCCGACCAGCGCTTCGGCCTGATCGTCGGTATATCCCTGGAAATTGCGCCGCAGCTTGCCGGCCCTTTGCGCGATCGAGAGGCCGTCCGTCGGGAGGGCGAAATGGTCGATGCCGATTTCGTCATAGCCGTCGGCCACGAACAATTCGCGCGCCACTTCGAACAGCTTCAGGCGTTCCTGCGGGGTGGGCAGGTGATCCGAGGGGATCATGGTCTGGCGGCGCGCCATCCACGGCACATGCGCGTAGCCGTAAAGCGCCACCCGGTCGGGGCCGAGAGACAGCAGCTTCTGCACCGAGTCCGCGATCTTCGTCGGCGTCTGGTGCGGCAGCCCATAGAGGATATCGGCGTTCAGGCTCGCGACATCGCGTTCGCGAATCATGTCGACCGCGGCCTTGGTGATCTCGTAGCTCTGATCGCGCCCGATAACGCCTTGGATTTGCGGGTCGAAATCCTGCACCCCGATCGAGGCGCGGTTCATTCCGGATTCGACCAGCGCGTCGATGCGCTCGGCGTCGATCTCATTCGGGTCGATCTCGACCGAGAATTCCGCACCTTCGCCCATCGGCACCGCATCGAAGACCGCATCGGCGAGGCGGCGCATCATCTCGGCGGGCATCAGCGTCGGCGTGCCGCCGCCCCAATGCAGTCGCGACAGCGTGACGCCGGGCGCCAACCGCTCCTTGAAAAGGCGCAGTTCGGCCAGCAGCGTTTCGGCATAGGCGCGCACCGGTTCTTCGCTTTGCGTGCCTTGCGTTCGGCAGGCGCAGAACCAGCACAGCCGTCGGCAAAACGGCACGTGCATATAAAGGGAGATCGACGCACCTTCGGGGATCGCTTCGATCCAGTGCGCGAATTCCATCGGCCCGACATCGCCCGCGAAATGGGGGGCGGTGGGGTAGCTTGTGTAGCGGGGCACCCGTGCGTCGAAGAGCCCGAGCCGGGTCAGTTGCGATTCCTGTTCCATAGGCGTATCTTTAGATGTAAGACGCGCAACAGAATTTGACCCAGATCAAGCAATATCCACATGGCACATGATGACGTTCAGCCTGCTTCGCTCGCCTGCGGAGACTGCCCGATCCAACATCGCGCTGTGTGCGCACGATGCGATGCAGACGAGCTCGAACAGCTTGAGAAGATCAAATATTACCGAAGTTTCGAGGCAGGCCAGACGATTATCTGGGCCGGCGACCAGATGGATTTCGTGGCCTCGGTCGTCTCGGGCATCGCGACATTGACGCAAACGCTCGAGGATGGGCGCACTCAGATGGTTGGCCTTTTGCTGCCGTCGGATTTCGTGGGCCGTCCCGGGCGCAACCGCGCCGCATATAACGTGACCGCGACCACCGACATTCTGATGTGCTGCTTCCGCCGCAAGCCTTTCGAGGAGATGATGGAGCGCACGCCCCATATCGCGCAGCGTCTGTTGCAGATGACCCTCGACGAACTGGACGCGGCGCGCGAATGGATGCTGCTTCTGGGCCGCAAGACCGCGCGCGAGAAGATCGCCTCGCTGCTGTCGATCGTGGCGCGGCGCGATGCGTCGATCAACATGAGCCCCAGCGCCCGGCAAATGGTGTTCGATCTGCCGCTGACGCGCGAGGCGATGGCCGATTACCTCGGGCTGACGCTCGAGACGGTGAGCCGTCAGATGTCCGCGCTCAAACGCGACGGCGTGATCGAACTGCAGGGCAAGCGCCATGTCACCGTGCCGGATATGGATCGGCTGCTGCTGGAAGCGGGTGATGACAGCGACGGCGGTTTCCTCATCTGAGCATCCGTCCGATCAGGGGGACACGCACTGCCGATAGGTGAGGGGCTTCATCGAGTCCCGCGTGATATCCTGACGCGAGAGGTAGATGCCCGTGCTCGACAGGGTCAGCACGATGTCGCGCTGCCATTTTTGTCCTTCGCCAGTAAAATTCCACGTCGCCCGCACCACGCGGTCGGTCGCGCTGTCGATCTCGGTGAGTTTGGCCTGCGACTCGTAGAATTGCAGGCTGTCCGGCTTCACCACCATCAGCCCCTTGTTGTCATCGCGTGAGCTGTCGCAATCGGCCTTCGTCAGCCCCCAGCGCCCGACCATGCCCTCCGGCAGCGTCTTGGGCATCGCCCCGTCTTGTTTCGGCGTCATCTCCTGACAGGCGGCGAGCAGGGAGAGGCTGGCGAGAAGGGCGGGCAGGATGATGCGGCGGGTCATTGTGGGGCTCCGGTCTTTATTTAACCAGCCAACCCGTCAGCGCGACCGGAGTTCCGCGCAGGGCAGGGATGTCGCGACAAGGTCGCGAATTCGTGCGGGTTATGCCCCGGTTTCGGCACTGTCGTTAGGTAAACAAGGGGTGGCAGCATCGAGGAAGGTCTTATGCGTATCCTGTTTACTTGTTTCTTCCTCGTTGCCGTTCCAGGCCTGAGTGTGGCGCAGCCGTTGTCGCAGAGTATGGCGCAATGCTCGGGCCTGTTTCACGGCGTCGGCACGATGATCTCCGACCCCGCGCGGGCGGAAAAGCTCGACCGGGCCGGGATGATCTGGCGTGGGGCTGCGATCAAGCAGGCCGAGGCTGAAGGGCGCACGGATGCCGCCAGCTGGGTCGCGGTTCATCAGCGTGAAAGCTTTGACGACTGGCGCGGGCGCGGCAAGATGGCGGCCTTCTCGCAGGACTTCCGCGACTGGGCCAGCTATTGCCGCAAGCTCGGTAAGGCGAAGGGCATCGAAACCGACCTGCACCAATGAAAACGGCGCCCCGTAAGGCGCCGTCATCCGTTTTGAAAGGTGATGCGCTCAGTGCGCCATGATCACTGGAACCTCTGCCATCTCGAGCATGTGGCGCGTCGCCCCGCCCAAGATCGCTTCGCGGAAGCGCGAATGGCCGTAAGCCCCCATCACGATCGCATCGGCTTCGCTGTCGCTGACATGACGGTTGAGCACGTCCGAGACGCGCGGCATGGTCTTGGCCAGCACCGACACCTCGGCATGGACGCCGTGGCGCGCCAGCATCTGGCTGAGTTGACCGCCGGGGTCGGAGCGCTCGGGCCCATGCGCGGGCGGGTCGATCACGGTGATATCGACCAGATCGGCGGATTTCAGAACGGGCAGGGCGGCGCGGACGGCACGCATCGCCTCATGCGATTGATTCCACGCGATAACGACGCGCTTGGCGGGCATGTCGCCGTTATACCCGTCGGGCACGATCGCGACCGGAACCTGACCCTCGAAGAGCGCGGCTTCGACCGCGGCCTCGATTTCCGGCCCGCGGCCCTCGCCATAGGGGCGGCCCATCACGACCAGATCGGCGAAGCGGGCGCGCTGCCCGACAACGGTCGGCATCGCGCCGATTTGCGAGACGACCGCATCGACGCCCCAGCGGATATCTTCGGCTTCGAGCCGCGCGCGCACCGCGGTCTCGGCATTGCGCGCATCGTCCTGCGCGCGGTCCATCGTTTCCTGCTGCACGAAGGCGGTCGCGCCCGCGTAGTAATATCCGGTCTGCGTGCGGTCCACGCCGAGGCAGAGCACGTCGAGATGGGCGTCGCGCCGCCGGGCGACGGCCACGGCGGTATCGATCTGTGTCGCGGCCGCCTTGGGATCCGTGACGATCGTGAGAAGTGTCTTGTAAGCCATGGGTCCTGTCCTTGCGCCAAAAGCGAATAAGCATGTGAGACCAGAGCCTAACCCGAAGAGATCGGCCGCACTTTGACGCGGATCAAGGGAGGTGATGGTCATATCACATAACTGCGACCGAATGGCGCACTGTGATCGCGAGCATTTGATGCAGATCAAGGCATCGTGCATACCCTCGGACCACAAGGACTCCAGTCAAGCCCAGGAGGATTCTCGGTTTACGAGGGTGCCGCAGGGGCAGACCAGACGAAGGGACGCACAAAATGTGGGATTATATCAAGCTGATCGCGCTTGGCCTTGTGGCGGTTCTGGCCGCCATTGCGGCCGGCTACGCGCGCGATCTTGCCTATCAGGTGAATGCAGTCGAGGTCATGCTGGCCGCGGCCATCGCATTCATCTGGGTGCTTCGCACCATGGGGAGCCGCCAGCCGGTGGCTCAGAACGAGTATTTCGACGGCGTGGTTCGCGCCGGGGTGATCGCGACGACCTTCTGGGGTGTCGTGGGCTTCCTGGTCGCCGTCATTATCGCCTTCCAGCTGGCCTATCCGGCGCTCAATTTCGAATGGGCTCAGGGCTATCTGAACTTCGGCAAACTGCGCCCGCTGCATACGTCGGCGGTGATTTTCGCTTTCGGTGGCAACGCGCTGATCGCTTCGTCGTTCTACGTGGTGCAGCGCACCTCGGCAGCGCGGCTGTTCGGTGGCAACGGCCTCGGCTGGTTCGTGTTCTGGGGCTATAACCTGTTCATCGTACTCGCTGCGACCGGCTACATCCTCGGCGCAACGCAGTCGAAGGAATATGCCGAGCCGGAATGGTATGTCGACATCTGGCTGACGATCGTCTGGGTCGCTTATCTGCTGGCCTTCCTCGGCACGATCTTCAAGCGCAAGGAACCCCATATCTACGTCGCCAACTGGTTCTACCTGTCCTTCATCGTGACCATCGCGATGCTGCACATCGTGAACAACCTGTCGATCCCGGTCTCGTTCTTCGGTTCGAAGTCGGTTCAGGTCTTCTCGGGCGTGCAGGACGCGATGACGCAGTGGTGGTACGGCCACAACGCGGTGGGCTTCTTCCTGACCGCAGGCTTCCTGGGCATGATGTATTACTTCGTGCCGAAGCAGGCTGAACGTCCGGTCTACTCCTACAAGCTGTCGATCGTGCACTTCTGGGCGCTGATCTTCCTGTATATCTGGGCCGGTCCGCACCACCTGCACTACACGGCGCTGCCCGACTGGGCCTCGACGCTGGGCATGACCTTCTCGGTGATCCTGTGGATGCCCTCCTGGGGTGGCATGATCAACGGTCTGATGACGCTCTCGGGCGCATGGGACAAGCTGCGCACCGATCCGATCATCCGCATGATGGTGGTGTCGGTCGGCTTCTACGGCATGTCGACCTTCGAAGGCCCGATGATGTCGATCAAGGCGGTGAACTCGCTGTCGCACTACACCGACTGGACGATCGGTCACGTGCACTCGGGTGCGCTCGGCTGGAACGGCATGATCACCTTCGGCATGCTCTACTTCCTCGTGCCGCGTCTGTGGGCACGTGAAGGGCTCTATTCGCTGAAACTGGTCAGCTGGCACTTCTGGCTCTCCACCATCGGGATCGTGCTTTACGCCGCTTCGATGTGGGTCGCCGGGATCATGCAGGGCCTGATGTGGCGCGAAGTGGACAGCCAGGGCTTCCTCGTGAACGCCTTCGCCGACACCGTGGCCGCCATGCATCCGATGTTCGTGGTCCGTGGTCTGGGCGGTGTGCTCTATCTCACGGGTGGCATCATCATGGCCTACAATCTGTGGATGACCGTCGCTCGTCAGCCGCGCGTGGAATCGCGTTCGGTTGCCGCCGTGCCGGCTGAATAAGGAGAGGAACAGATGGGACTTCTCGACAAGCACAGTGTTCTTGAAAAGAACGCCACGCTCCTGCTGATCTTCGCCTTCCTGGTCGTCACGATCGGCGGCATCGTGGAGATCGCACCGCTCTTCTACCTCGAAAACACCATCGAGGACGTCGAAGGGGTGCGGCCCTACACGCCGCTGGAGCTCACCGGGCGCGATATCTACATCCGCGAGGGCTGCTATGTCTGCCACTCGCAGATGATCCGCCCGATGCGCGACGAAGTGGAGCGTTACGGCCATTACTCGCTGGCAGCGGAGTCGCAATACGACCACCCGTTCCAGTGGGGCTCGAAGCGGACGGGGCCCGACCTCGCCCGCGTCGGCGGCCGCTACTCGGACGCCTGGCATGTGGATCACTTGACCAATCCGCAGTCGGTCGTGCCGGAATCGGTGATGCCGAAATACGGCTTCCTGCTCAATCGCATGGTCGATCCCGCGCATATCGACGAGCGGCTCTCGACCGATGCGATGGTGGGCGTGCCCTACACTTCGGACATGATCGAGAACGCCAAGGCGGACTTTGCCGCTCAGGCCGATCCGAACAGCGACTATGACGGGCTGATGGAGCGTTATCCCAACGCGACGAACGTCCGTAATTTCGACGGTCGCCCGGGCATTTCCGAGATGGACGCACTCGTCGCCTATCTGCAGGTGCTCGGCACCATGGTCGATTTCTCGACCTTCGAACCCGTGGCCAGCCGGTAAGGGGAGCTGATCAATGGACTATCACATCTTCAGGGAATTCGCGGACAGCTGGTTTCTGATCTTCATGTTCGTCTTCTTCCTGGCCGTCGTGGCCTGGGTCTTCCGGCCCGGTTCGCGCAAGACCTACGAAGATACGTCCGAGATCCCGTTCCGGCACGAAGACAAACCCGCCAATGCCTCGGAGGCCGGCGAGAGCCGGTCCTCCAAGGACTGACGGCGCCACGTTGTAAGGAGGCGTGGAGAACATGAGCAAGAGACCAAGCAAGCACAAGCACGAGGTCGAGACCACGGGTCACCAGTGGGACGGCATCGAGGAATACAACAATCCGCTGCCCAAATGGTGGCTGTGGACCTTCTATGCCTGCGTCATCTGGGGGATCGGTTACTCGATCGCGATGCCGGCATGGCCGATCTTCAAGTCCGGCGCGACGCCGGGGATCATGCACTCGTCGACCCGCGCGAATGTGCAGGCCGATATCGACAAGTTCGCCGCGGCGAACAAGCCGATCCAGGAGAAGCTCGTCTCGGTCGATCTCGACCAGATTTCGAGCGATCCCGAGCTGAACAACTACACCCAGAACGCCGGTGCGGCCGTGTTCCGGACCTGGTGCGCGCAGTGCCACGGTGCGGGTGCGGGCGGCAACTCGAAGCTGGGCTACCCGAACCTTCTCGACAGCGCATGGCTGTGGGGCGGCACGATGGAGGACATCCATTTTACCGTCACGCACGGCATCCGCAACGAGACGGACCCGGATGGCGAGGCACGTTACTCGCAAATGCCCGCTTTCGGCACGGACGAGCTTCTCGAGCCCGCGCAGATCGATCAGGTCGTGCAATACGTCCGCAAGATCTCGGGTCAGGACCATGACGAAGCAATGGCCACTGAAGGCGAGACCGTCTTCATGGACAACTGCTCGGCCTGCCATGCCGAAGATGGCACCGGCGACCAGATGCAGGGTGCGCCCAACCTGACCGACGCCGTCTGGCTTTACGGTGGGGATGTGGACACGCTGACCTACACGGTCACCAACGCCCGCTTTGGCGTTATGCCGAACTGGAACGAGCGTCTGTCGGAAGCGGATATCCGCGCCGTGGCAGCCTACGTTCACAGCTTGGGCGGCGGCCAGTAACGGTCGAAAATACAGAGATCCCGCGGGGCTTTGGTCTGGCGGGTCGCACCGGCACCCCGTCCTGTTCGCGCGTTTCCTGGGGGTGCCGGTGCCCAATTTCAGAGGGCCCCCGTCGCGGGGCCCTCTCGCTTGTCGAGGGTTACCTGTCGTCTATCTTGGGGTCATCCTTGGGCAAAACAAGCTCCGCGCTTGTCTTTGCACGCCGATGTGAACGCCGATGCGAGCGGGCCGCCGGTAGGCCGGGGCGCTGATCGAGGCCCGTGGCGATGGTGAAGCTCTGCGCCCAGATCCCGATCATTTCCACATCTCCCGCAAACGTTGGCGCAGCGAGGGACGCGGTGCGCGATGGCGCTTACGCGAGTCTATCGGGTCCGGCAGGTGCGGCCAGTTGCTTTGCGGCACGTCGAGGCCCATGCGGGCGAGCAGCAATAGCGTGTCGGGCGTAACTCTATCTTTCATATCTGATCTCCTGAAGGCGGGGCAACTCTGGTCAGAATGCGCTATTTGCGCGAAGATGCGACTCAGGAAACTTTCCACTATGTAAGATGAAGTTACGGATATGGACTGGCGAACCCTTCCCTCCCTGACCGCGCTGCGGGCCTTTTCGGCGTTTGCCGACACCGGGTCGGTGGCTCAGGCGGGGCGTGCGCTTAACGTGTCGCATGCGGCCGTCAGTCAGCAATTGCGGGGGCTCGAAGAGCGGCTCGGTGTGACGCTTGTCGACCGGTCGGGGCCGCGGCCTGCGCTGACGCCCGACGGTCGACTCCTTGCGCAGGCGCTGCGCGACGGGTTCGGCACAATTGCCGAAGCGGTCGCTTCGCTGAGCGACACCGCCGCCTCCCGCCCGCTGCAAATCTCCACCACGCCAAGCTTCGCCTCGGCCTGGCTGTTGCCCCGGCTGCCGGATTTTCGCGAAGCCCATCCCGAGATCGGTCTGACCATCGACCCTTCGGCGACCGTCTCCACGCTTGCGCCGGGCGGGGTCGAGATGGCGCTGCGCTACGGATCGGGGGACTGGCCCGGCCTCGAGTCGCGGCTTCTGGTGCGCTCGCCCATCGTCGTGGTCGCGGCCCCCGCGCTGGTGGGGGAGGGGCGGTATGACTGTCCGGCTGATTTGCGTGGCCTGCCGTGGCTGCAAGAGCTCGGCACTTCCGAGTCGACCGACTGGTTCGCGCGCCATGGCGTCACGCAGGATCAGGCCAGAAGCCTGACCGTGATGCCGGGCAATCTTTTGCTCGAAGCGGCGCGCGGCGGGCAGGGGGTGGCGGTGACCGCCTTGGTCTGGGTGGAGCAGGATATTGCGGCCGGGCGGTTGCGGCTACTGTTTGAAGACAGCGAGGAAAAAGGCTATTACACGGTTACGCGACCGGGCGTGAGGCGACCGGCGCTACGCCAGTTCATGTCTTGGCTCTTCAAGCAAGCGGCGCATGCCGGTAACCAGTAAAAATACCAACCAGTGAAGATTTCCTGTATGGCAGACCTGTCTTTTTGACGCAGGTCAAAGCCTTCACGACTGTGTCATACCAGAAGAGCCTGTGACGCAGAGAAATATATGAACGGAGAGAGTCGTGAGCTCCACCGAACCAGTCGATCCCCCGCCGCTTTACGCCGCCCGCGAGCCGATCTTTCCGCGCCGCGTGCACGGCCAGTTCCGCAACCTGAAATGGGTGCTCATGGCGGTGATGCTTGGCATCTATTACATCACGCCGTGGATTCGCTGGGATCGTGGCCCGGAACTGCCCGATCAGGCGGTGCTTCTGGACCTCGCGAACCGCCGGTTCTTCTTCTTCATGATCGAAATCTGGCCCCATGAATTCTACTTCGTCGCGGGCCTTCTGATCATGGCGGGCCTTGGCCTGTTCCTGTTCACCTCGGCGCTGGGGCGCGTCTGGTGCGGCTATGCCTGCCCGCAGACCGTGTGGACCGATCTGTTCATCCTTGTGGAGCGTTGGGTCGAGGGCGACCGCAACGCGCGTATCCGCCTGCTGCGTCAGAAATGGAACGCCGAGAAATTCCGCAAGCGCATCACGAAATGGGTGCTCTGGCTGCTGATCGGCGTCGCGACCGGCGGGGCCTGGGTGTTCTACTTCACCGATGCGCCGACGCTGCTGACCGATCTGTTCCACGGCACCGCCTCGCCGATCGCCTATACGACGATCGCAGTGGCGACGCTCACGACCTTCGCCTTCGGCGGCTTCGCCCGCGAACAGATCTGCATCTACGCCTGCCCGTGGCCGCGCATTCAGGCGGCGATGATGGACGAAGACACGATCACCATCGCCTATCGCGAATGGCGGGGCGAGCCGCGCGGCAAGCTCAAGAAGGGCCAGCACGATCCGACGCAGGGCGACTGCATCGACTGCATGGCCTGCTTCAACGTCTGCCCGATGGGCATCGATATCCGCGACGGCCAGCAGCTTGAATGCATCACCTGCGGCCTGTGCATCGATGCCTGCAACGAGATGATGGACAAGATCGGCAAGCCGCGTGGCCTCATCGGCTACATGGCGCTGAAGGACGAGGCGAACGAGCGCTCGGGCAATCCGGTCATCAATGTCTGGAAGCACATCATGCGCCCGCGCACGATCCTCTACTTCTCGATGTGGTCGCTGATCGGCATCGGTCTGGTGGTCGCGCTGTTCATGCGCTCGCCCATCGACTTCAACGTGACGCCGAACCGCGATCCGCTCTTCGTGGTGGAGCCCTCGGGCGCGATCCGCAACATCTACACGCTGCGGCTGCGCAACAAGGCGGGCGAGGCGACCGAGTTCAAGGTCTCCGTCAAAGCCCCCGATCCGGCCGAGCAAAGCACGCTGAGCGTGTTGCTCGAAGGCCAGGACGGAAACACCGTGACGGTGCCCGCAGATGAAACCATGACCCAAAGGGTCTATATTGTCGCCGAACCCGGTTCGTCCATCGCCACCAGCGAGCGTACCGAGCTGACGATGTGGATCGAGGACATGACCAATACTGATCGCGTGTCGGAGACGACCGTATTCAACGGAAGGGTACAATGACCGAGATGGCGAAACCGCTGACCGGAAGAAAAGTGCTGATGATCGCGGTGGCCTCCTTCGGGGTGATCATCGCGGTCAACCTCGTTATGGCGTGGCAGGCTGTCAGCACCTTCCCCGGCCTCGAGGTCGACAATTCCTATGTCGCCTCGCAGACCTTCAACGAAGAGAAACTGGCGCAGGATGCGCTCGGCTGGACCGTGTCGCCGGAGTATTCCGACGGCAAGCTGAGCTTCGTGATCCGCGACGAGGACGGGCTGCCCGCGAGGGTGGCCGAGTTCAAGGCGCTCGTCGGGCGCACCACCCATGTCCGCGATGACATGACGCCCGATTTCGACTATGTCGGCGGCATCTTCACCACGAAGCTCGATCTTGCGCCGGGCGTCTGGCTGGTGCATCTCGACGCGAAAGCCGCCGACGGCACGGAGTTCCGCCAGCGGATTGACCTGTTCGTGAAAGGCTGAGCCGATGTCGGTGTCGCCCGCTTCTCCATCGCATAGCGAACCGTTCGAGGACGAGCATGTCTCCGCCTCGGCCTGTCCCGCCTGCATCGCGGCCCCCTCGGCCGAGCAGATAGCGAAGTCGGGTGACATTAAGGGCGCGCGGATCATGCTGTCGCTGCCCACGGCGCATTGTGCGGTCTGCATCACCGATGTCGAACGCGAGTTGATGAAGCAGCCGGGCGTGAAATCGGCGCGGGTGAACCTGACGCTGAAACGTGCCTCGGTCGATGCGGCGGGCGATGTCGAGCCGGCGGGGCTGATCGCGGCGCTCGACAAGATCGGCTACGAGGCGCACGAGCTCGATCCCGGCATGCTGTCCGCGACCGAGGCCGACAAGCGCGGACGTGACCTCCTGATGCGCATGGGCGTCGCGGGCTTCGCGATGATGAACATCATGATGCTCTCGATCGCGGTCTGGTCGGGGGCCGAGGATTCGACGCGCGACCTCTTCCACTGGATTTCGGCGGCAATCGCGCTGCCCACTACGATCTTCGCGGGCCAGCCCTTCTTCGCCAATGCCTGGGCGAGCTTGCGCGGCGGGCGCCTCGGGATGGATGTGCCGATCTCGCTCGCGATCCTGCTCGCGCTCGGGATTTCGCTGTTCGAGACGATGCATTCCGGTGCGCATGCCTATTTCGAAGCGGCGACGATGCTCACCTTCTTCCTGCTGGTGGGCCGCTATCTCGACTATCGCACCCGCGCCGTGGCGCGCTCGGCCGCCGAAGAGCTAGCCGCACTGGAAGTGCCCCGCGCGACCGTGTTGCGCGACGGCGAAGAGGTCACCGTGCCCGTGGGCGAACTGGTGCCCGGCGATCTGATCCGGGTGCGCCCGGGGGGCCGTATCCCCGCCGATGGCGAAGTGACCGAGGGCCAATCCGAGAGCGACCGCTCGCTGTTGACCGGCGAAAGCCTCCCCGTGCAGGTGCTGCCCGGAATGACGCTCTCCGCCGGTGAGGTGAACCTGACCGGGCCGCTGACCCTGCGCGTGACGGCGGCCGGGCGCGACAGCTCGCTGCATCGGATGGCCGATCTCGTCGCGATGGCCGAGAGCGCGAAAACCAAATACACCTCGCTCGCCGAACGGGCGGCGCGGGCCTATGCGCCGATCGTGCATATCCTGTCCTTCAGTGCGTTCTGTGCCTGGGCCTGGATCACGGGCGGCGATTTCCGTCTGGCGGTGAATATCGCCGCCGCCGTGCTGATCATCACCTGCCCCTGTGCGCTGGGGCTCGCCGTGCCTGCCGTGGTGACCGCCGCATCGGGCAAGCTGTTCCGCAAGGGCCTGTTGATCAAGGACGGCACCGCGCTGGAGCGTATGGCCGAGATCGACACCGTCGTCTTCGACAAGACCGGAACGCTGACCATGGGCGCGCCGCGCCCGCAGAACCTCTCCGACCTCTCGCCCGAGGCGCTGTCCGTCGCGATGGCGCTGGCCGAAGGCTCGAGCCACCCGCTCGCGCGCGCCCTGCACGAGGCGGCGGCAGGGCAGGGCGTTGCGCCCGCTGCGCTGAGCGACCTGCGCGAAGTTCCGGGCTATGGCGTCGAAGGCGTCTGGCAGGGGCAGCGCGTGCGGCTCGGTCGTGCGAACTGGATCGGCGCTGCCGAAGGCGCGACCACCGCGACCCATCTCGCGATCGGTGAGACCACCCCGATCCCGATCCGGTTCGCCGACACGCTGCGCACCGGTGCCGAAGAGGCCGTGGCCGGTCTGAAGGCGCAGGGCAAGCAAGTCTGGCTGGTGTCGGGCGATGTCGAAGGCGCGGTGAGCGAACTCGCCACGCGCCTCGGGATCGACACCTACCGTGCCGGTGCCCTGCCTGCGGAGAAGGCGCAGCTCGTGAGCGATCTCACCCAACAGGGCCACCGCGTGCTGATGGTGGGCGACGGTCTCAACGACACCGCCGCGCTGGCGGCCGCCCATGTCTCGGTCTCACCCGCCTCCGCACTGGATGCGGCGCGCACGGCGTCGGATATCGTGCTTCTGGGTAAGGATCTCGCGCCGGTCTCCGATGCCGCTTCGATCTCGGTGCGCGCGCGCCGCCGGATCAAGCAGAACTTCGGCATCTCCATCGTCTACAATATCATCGCCGTGCCGCTCGCGCTGACGGGGCTCGCGACGCCGCTGATGGCGGCGCTCGCGATGTCGGCCAGCTCGATCACGGTTTCGCTCAACTCGCTGCGCCTGCGCTGAAAGGAGCCCCTCATGGAGGTTCTTCTCTATTCGATTCCGATCTCCCTGCTGCTCGGCGGGATTGGCCTCGGGGCGTTTTTCTGGTCGCTGAAGAACAATCAGTATGACGACCCGAAAGGCGATGCCGAGCGCATCCTGTCCGACGAGTTCGACGACCATCCGAAGCAGGACTGAGCGCGCGACGCGGAGGGCAGGACCGGACGGGCCAAGCCATGCAGAACCGCGCCCTTTCGCCTTGGCACAAATATCCCCGCCGGAGCCTCCTGTCGGTGCGATCCGCGCGGCGGGTGCCATAAGGTCCGGAAAAAGGAAAAGCCGCGCTGACCAAGCGCGGCTTTTCATATTTTGCCCCTAAGGGAAGACTCTCAGGGGCCGACCACTTTGCAGTCCATAGCGCGAGACTCGAGCCTTGCACAGGCCAGTTGTGCCATGTCTTGGGTCATTCCTACGAAATTCGCCTCATAACCGGTCTTTCGGGTGGCCACTTTGCGCAAAGCTTCGCCCAAAGTGTCGCTTTCCATCAATGCCGTGGTCAGCATGTGGCGCTCTGCGGCGAATCGCGAACCGAACAGTCCGAGGCTGACACCCCAGTTGCGCCCACCCGAGCTGGAGACGCGGGCGACCACACGCGGTTTCTGCTCGGGGGCCGGGGCAGGGGGGGTGAGAGCGGCGAGGATGATCTCGCTTTTGCGCTTCTCGGGGGCTGCGGCCATCTGCGCGGTCTCGGGCTGCGGGTCCGTCGATTGCACGAAGCTGGACGGGGCCTTGCCGTTTTTGTCCAGATCGAGCGTATGCGCCTCGGCCAGCTCCATCGTCTCGGGCTGCGGCTGCGTGGACTGGACGAATTTCGGGCCGTCCGACGCGCCGGGCTCGTAGGAGGCAAGCTGCACGTCGCTCGGCTCTTCGCTGCCATCCGCGCTGGCCTTGCCGGCGGCGACGGCGGCGTCATGCGCCTGCGCCTGTGCCAGCGGGGTGGCCTTGGTCACCTCGGCAGGTAGCGCCTTCGTCGCGTCCGCGACCTGAATCTCGCGCGGGTTGCGCTGCGGGCGGGGGCTTGCGGTGATCTCCGCGCCGATCCCGAGCGTGCCGGCGTCAGCCACGACGACATCTTGCGTGTCTGCGGTGCCGTCCTGCGCGCCTTCGGCGACGTCTTCCGGGATGTCGGTGCTCTCGTCCACCTGATCGGCTTGTACCGCGGCGGCGAGCGCCATCGAGATCGCATCGCTATCCGCAGTCGGCGCGGTCGGGCGGATATCGGGGCGCGGGCTCTTCTTCGGCGCGAGGTTAGCCATCAACATCGGCGATTGCGCGGGCTCGATATATTGCGGAAGCCGTGGGCGGTTCGTCGGCGCGTTATTCGGAGCGCGCTTGAAACCCAGATCCAGCAGATCGGCCATTTTCGCGTTGCGCTGCGCCGTGGAGGTGCCGCCGAAGACGGTCGCGATGATGCGCTTGTTGCCGCGCTGTGCCGAGGCGGTCAGGTTGAAGCCCGAGGCCGAGGTATAGCCGGTCTTGATGCCGTCCGCGCCCTTGTAGGCTGCGAGGAATTTGCGGTTCGTCGAATAGACAGTGCGCACTTTCGCATCCGCCGAGCGGCGCGAGAAGATGTTGTAATATTGCGGATAGTCGAAGAACAGGTGACGGCCCATGATCGTCATGTCATGCGCCGAGGACAGGTGGCCCTTGCGGGTCAGGCCATTGGCATTGACGAAATGGGTGTTCTTCATGCCCAGCTGCCGGGCGGTGCGGTTCATCCGCGCGGCGAAACCTTCTTCCGAGCCGCCGATGTAATCGCCAAGCGCCGCAGCGGCGTCATTGGCGGATTTGATCGCGGCGGCGCGGATCAGGTAGCGCACGGCGATCTTCTGACCGGGGCGCAGGCCGAGACGCGAGGGCGGCTGGCTGGCGGCGTGCTTCGTCACGGTGACGATGGAATCGAGGCTGAACTCGCCATGCTCGATCGCCTGGAAGGTGATGTAGAGCGTCATCATCTTCGTCAGCGACGCCGGATGCAGCGGCGTGTCAGCGTTCTTGGAGTAGAGAACTTCGCCCGATCGCATGTCCATGACCATCGCCGCGTAGGGCGCGGCCTGCGCAGCGATCGGCGCAATGAGTGTCAGAAGGATTACGAATAGCCCATCACGGACCCAGCGCATCAGCGTGGTCACGGCTTCACCTATTTCACTGCCTCAATTTGACCCCTTTGCGATACCGATCTTGAGCCGGTTTCCGGGGTTTATATTAGCGGGAAGCGTAGCACGGGTCTCTCAGGCTGAAAACTCCCTATTTTCAAGCGCTTTCACTGCGACATTCATGCAATACCGCAAGATGTGGTGGGCTGCTCGCGGCAGTCTGTCTATAGGTGGTGTATTTCGGACACAGGTGCGTGAGGTCAGCGGAGCATGACGCCACGCAATGCAGGGCTCAATCGGTGATTTTCGCGATCAGGTCGGGCAATGCACCGAGGTCGGGCAATTCGGCGAAGCGCGGATGCTCCATCGGGGGCTCGGCATGCTCGAAAGCCCATGTCAATTCATGGGGCACATGCACGCCCCAGCCGCCCGCCTCGATCATCGGGATCACGTCGGATTTCAGCGAATTGCCCGCCATCAGGCCGTGCTCCGCCCCTTCGGCATGGCGCGCGAAAATCTCGGTGTAGACCGGGGCTTTCTTGTCCGAGACGATCTCGACCGCGTCGAACAGATCGCCCAAGCCCGACTGCGCCAGCTTTCGCTCCTGGTCGATCAGGTCGCCCTTCGTCACCAGAAGGATGCGGTAGTCGTCCGACAGGGCCTCGATCGTCTCGCGTGCATGGGGCAGCAGCTCGATCGGGTGCGACAGCATCTCGCGCCCGGCGGCGAGAATCTCCGACAGGATCGTTGCGGGCACGCGGCCCTCGCTGACTTCGATCGCGGTTTCGATCATCGACAGGGTGAAGCCTTTGATGCCAAAGCCGTAATGCGCGATGTTGCGACGTTCCGCCGCGATCAGCCGCTCTGCCAGATGATCGGGCTCCGCGTGCTCGCGCAGCAAGTCGGTGAAGCGGCCATGCGTGAGTTGAAAGAAACGCTCGTTATGCCAGAGCGTATCATCCGCATCGAAGCCAATCGCCGTGAGCCGCATTGTCCCGCCTTTCTCGTCACAGGTGTCGAAGGACTTTTCATATGTCACGAAGACCCTATATTCCGCCAGAGCCCCTCAACGAATCCTGATGCCGGAGCGCCCTTGACCGAGCCTCTTTACATGATGTCCGACGACGACCAGGACGACAGCGATAACGATGCGTCCCTCGCGACCAAGACGCGGCCGAAGACGCAGCGCCCGCCGATGTACAAGGTCATGTTGTTGAACGACGATTACACGCCGATGGAATTCGTCGTCCATATCCTCGAGCGGTTCTTCGGTCTGAACCACGCGCAGGCGTTCGAGATCATGCTGACCGTGCACAAGAAGGGTCTTGCGGTGGTCGGTGTCTTCTCTTTCGAGGTGGCCGAGACGAAGGTGGCGCAGGTGATGGATTTCGCGCGCCGCCACCAGCACCCGCTGCAATGCACGATGGAGAAGGACTAAAGGCCGCCCAAGCGGTTCCTTGCAAATTCAGTCGCGCCCGCCTATTCGGCGGGCTCGTTTCTTTCAGAGGGTTCCCTGTATGAGCCATCCGCGACTTTCGCTCGCTCTCGAGATGCCCGAGGCGCTTCCGCCCGAGGGAGACATCGCGCTGTTCGCGCCCGTGGGCACGCTGGACCTTGGCGGTCTGCCGGTCGATCGCCTCGTGGCGATCCAGCCCGAGAAGCCCGACCATGACGTGCTCGCGCAGCGCGGCGTTCGCGTTTCGCCGAGCGCCGAAGGCACCTATGCCGCCGCGATCATCTTCGCGCCCCGCGCCAAGGCCGAAGCCCGCGCGCTGATTGCCGAAGCCTGTCAGCGCGTGGCGCCGGGCGGGTCGATCTATGTCGACGGGGTGAAGACCGAAGGGATCGACTCGCTGCTCAAGGAATTGCGGGGACGGGTGGATTTGTCCGCGCCGATCGCGAAGGCCCATGGCAAGATCGCATGGTTCTTCGCAGCCCCCGACCTGCTGACCGACTGGGCGGCTCAGGATATCCACCCGGTCGAAGGCTTCGTGACCCGTCCGGGCGTGTTCTCCGCGGATGCGGTGGATGAGGGCTCGGCGCTTCTGGCGGAATGCCTGCCCGATAGCCTGCCCGCGAAGGTTGCCGATCTCGGCGCCGGCTGGGGCTGGCTTTCGGCGCAGGTCCTTGCGCGCAAGGGCGTCGAACGGCTCGATCTGGTCGAGTCGGATGCGGTCGCGCTGGATTGCGCGAAACGCAACATCACCGATCCCCGCGCACAGTTCATTTGGGCCGATGCCACGCGGCATGCGCCGGAAGAGCGCTATACCGCCGTCGTGATGAACCCGCCCTTCCATGGGGCCGCCCGCGGGGCCGATCCGGCACTCGGTCTGGCCTTCATTCAGGCTGCACGCGGGATGCTGTCGCTCTCGGGCACGCTCTGGATGGTCGCGAACCGCCATCTGCCCTATGCCGATGCGCTCGCCGCCGCGTTCCACGAGATCGAAGAGGTCACGCCGCCCAGCGGTCCCTCGACCCGTTTCCGTATCATTCGCGCAGCCAAGCCGATCCCCGCCGGGAAGACCCCGGGGAAATCGGCGGGCACGCGCGCCACAGCCGAGCCGAAACGCCGCCTTGCCCCTCGCAAGCGGCGCTAAGCTCGCCTAACCTGCCTCAACATCCACGAGGAGACACCCAATGTCCCTTTCTGTTTCCGGCAAGACCGTCATCGTCACGGGCGCAGCCCACGGCATCGGTCAGGCCATCGCGCGCCATTTCGTCGATCGCGGCGCGCAGGTGATGTTTGCCGATATCGATGAAGAGAAGCTTGCCACCGAACTGGGCGACACGGCCAAGACCGAAGGGCCGGTGCGCTATTTCTCGGGCGATCTGTGCGAGAAGCTGGCGGTGAAGAACCTGCTCTCGGCCACGGTGGACGCGTTCGACCGGATCGACATTCTGGTGAATTGCGCGCGCACCTTCGCGCCATGCGATCCGCTTGATCCGTCCGTCGAGGTGCTCGATTCGATGCTGTCGCAGAACATGAAATCGGCGCTGCGGGTCAGTCAGATGACCGCCAAGCGGATGATCAAGCAGGCCGAGGATGAGGGTCGGACCGAAGGCGAGATCGGCTCGATCATCAACGTCTCGACGCTGGCCTCGAACCGTACCCAGCCCGAGTTGATGGCCTATTCGATCGCCTGCGCGGCGCAGGATCAGGCGATCCGCTCGCTCGCCGTGGCGCTCGCGCCGAAGCGGATCCGGGTGAACGGCGTCAGCTTCGCTTCGGTGATGAGCCGCTCGCTGCAGGATGCGCTGAAGGAAAACGACGACTGGCGAGAGGCGATCTGCGAAGGCACGCCGCTGGGCCGGATCGCGCCGCCGTCGGAGCTGGCAGAGACGGTGCAGTATCTGGCGTCTTCGGGGGCGAGCTTCGTCACCGGGCAGATCATCAATGTCGATGGCGGGCGCAGCCTTCTCGACCGCGTGCAGGTCCCGGCCTTCTAAGGCTCAGGACCGCGCCGCGCGCCGGTCCATCGTCCAGAGTACGCCCGCGCCAGCCACGCCCAGAAGGGCGCCTGCGGCTGCGGCCAGCTCATAGCCCGCAATAGCCGTGCCAATGGCGAAGATCGCGGCGGAGAACCCGTCGCCTGCCAGTTTTTGCAACGCCATCAGCGAGGCCCCCGCGCCGGGCCGGTTCGACAGCAGATCCTGCAGATAGGCCATCGGCTGGGTCAGCACGACCGCGCCGCCGATCGCGCCGGGCAGGGCGAGAAACCAGACGTAAGGCGTCGGCGCCAGCACCGGGATCAGCCCCAGATGGGTCGCGTAGAGCGCAGCCCCGATCCAGATCATCGTCGTGCGCTCGATCCGGCCCAGAACCAGCGGCAGCGCCAGCATGAAGGGCACTTCCAGCCCCGCCATGAGCCCCGCGTAAAGTGCGGTGTCAGCTGCGCCGCGCCCCGGCGTCGCCTCGAAAACCAGCCCCATCACGACGAGATAGAGCATGATCGACCCGTTGATCGTCCCAAGCGCCACGACGCGGGCGAGGATCGGCAGATTCGCCATCTCGTGCAGGGATTGCCGGAAGGTCAGCCCCGATTTCGGATCGGGCCAGCGGGTCGCCCCGTCGCGCGGCCAGAACAGGAAGGTTAGCGCGAGGATCGTGGCCCCGAGCGTCAGCGTCACCGGGTAGATCGAGGTCATCGCCGCGCCTCGGTCGAAGACCACCGACCAGATCGGCAGCACCACCACCCAAGGCAGCGCGAAGAGCGCGCGCAGCGTCGAGAGGATCGCGGGGCGGTCCTCAGCGGGGTGGGTCGAGGCCGCCAGCCGCGACAGTGCGAAGAGCTGGCCGAAGATCGATGCCGAGAGCGGCAAGATCAGCGCGTTGGCGATCACGAAGACCACCCAGTTGTCGCCCGCCAGCACCAGCCCCGAGCCTACGATCAGCATCGCCGAGGTGCCAAGCGCGATGGCCCGGCGGTTCGCGCGCTGATCGGCGAGGATGCCAAGCCCGACCGAGGCCGAGACCGACAGCACCGAGGCGACCATCAGCACGCCCGAATAAGCGCGGTCCGAGAGGCCGAAGACCTTGATCGCCAGCGCCGAGACATAGGGCCCCATCGTCGCCGCATGGGCGCCGAACAGCACCAGCAAAATGGCGGCGAGGCGCAGAGCAGGATCGGAGAGGACAAGGCGGATCGGACGTAGCATGTCGCCGCTTTGCGCCTTCGGGCGTCCAAGTTCAAGAGGCAGCCGCGAAGCCTTACTCGTGGAGCTACAAAGGCTTAGCGAAATGCTCGGCGAAAAACCGCCACAGGCAGGGAACGGCTGCGCTGGAAACCTAGTTCAAAAGGCAGGGCGGGAGAGGTTGTACATGTAAAAGGAAGCATCATGCTCTCGCGTCATATCGCACTGAAGTTCGACAATGTGATCCGCAATATCCTGCTGCGCGCGGAGGTTCCGCCCGCGCAGGTGACGACCCCGCGGCTGGGCCGTCTGGAAGATGCCGAAACCGCTCTGGAACAGGAGTGCGCCCGCGTGGTGCTGGCGATGCCGCAAGAAGAGCGCGGGGTTCTGAGCCTCACCTACGGCCTCAGCGGTCACGCCCCGATCCCGCCGCATCGCGCTGCCGACGTGCTCGGTTGGACGCTGATCCAGACGATGACGATAGGGGAGGGCGCGATCCTGCGGTTGCGCAATGCTCAATCCGCGCGTGCCGCGTTCGAGCCGCTTCTGGAGGGCCTGCATCCGCGTCTGCTGGCGGCAGCGGACGAGATCTACGAGATGCGGCTGGCCGATGTGCCGCGCAAGCGCCGCGACAAGGTGCTCAAAAAACTATGGTGCGATATCAGCCCGCTGGAACGCCTTGCCCTGCGCGGCTTCGGCGACGGCGAAATCCCCGAGATGGAGCGGGCGCTGGAGCGCCGCGCCGCCGGTCAGCTTCTGTGTTGAGTGCTCAGCGCCAGTCGAAGAACCCTTCGCCCGCCTGAGACAGCAGATCGCGCGCGAGGTGTTCGCCCATCGCGGCGCCCTCGTCGATATTGCCCCAGCGCTCGCCCGCGAGCGCCTCGGAGCCGTCGGGCCGTAGGATCTGACCGCGCAGCCAAAGCCGGTCGCCCTCGATCAGCGCAAGCCCCGCAATCGGCGTCTCGCAAGAGCCGTCCAGCGTCGCGAGGAAGGCACGTTCGGCCAGCAGGCGCTGCTCGGTCACCAGATCATGGATCGGAGCAAGAAGCGCCTCGGCGCGGGCATCGGCCATCCGGCGCTCGATCCCGATCGCGCCCTGCGCGACGGCCGGCAGCATCTCTTCGGGGTCGATGGGCCCGCGCGCCGAGTCCTCCATCCCCAGACGCCGCAGCCCCGCATAGGCGAGGAAGCTCGCCGCCGCGACACCGTCCGCCAGCTTCTTCAGCCGGGTCTGCACATTGCCGCGAAACTCGACAAGTTTCAGATCGGGGCGCACATGGGCAAGCTGCGCCCGGCGACGCAGGCTCGAGGTGCCGACCGTCGCCCCTTCGGGCAGGGCCATGATCGAGTCGAATTCCAGACTGACGAAGGCGTCGCGCACGTCTTCGCGCGGAAGGTAGCAATCGAGCACCAGCCCCTCGGGCTGCTCGGTCGGCATGTCCTTCATCGAATGCACGGCGATATCGATGCGGCCATCCACCATGGCCTCTTCGATTTCCTTCGTGAACAGGCCCTTGTTGCCGATCTCTTTGAGCGGCTTGTCCGCCGCGATCATCGCCCGGTCGTCGCCCGTGGTCTTGATCACCACGACTTCGAAAGCGTCTTCGGGCAGACCATGCGCGGCCATCAGCCGGTCTCGGGTTTCATAGGCCTGCGCCAGCGCCAGCGGCGAGCCGCGGGTGCCGATCTTGAGCGGGGATTTCGCATCGGGCATCTGTGTCATGGCCTTGGAATATCCGCGACAGATGGACCTTGCAAGAAGCCCTGCGCTTGACATGACGCCACAGGTCGCGTCGAAGGGGGCAAAGAGGAGGCGCGAGAATGACCGACAAGACGATCCTGCGAGCTTTG
Source organism: Thioclava sp. PTB-PU3-1 (assembly GCF_055666785.1). Lineage (NCBI taxonomy): Bacteria > Pseudomonadati > Pseudomonadota > Alphaproteobacteria > Rhodobacterales > Paracoccaceae > Thioclava > Thioclava sp. PTB-PU3-1. The sequence goes on from NZ_JBVNVL010000002.1 coordinate 412,637, forward strand.
AAAGGCGAAGTGCTGCCGACCCCTCCGGTCTGGATGATGCGGCAGGCGGGGCGCTACCTGCCGGAATATCGCGCGACGCGGGCGAAAGCGGGCGACTTCCTGTCGCTGTGCTACAATCCCGAACTGGCCGCCGAGGTGACGCTGCAGCCGATCCGCCGCTTCGGCTTCGACGCGGCAATCCTGTTTGCCGACATTCTGCTGCTGCCGCAGGCTCTGGGCGCCGATCTGTGGTTCGTCACCGGCGAGGGTCCGCGCCTCTCGACCATCACCGGGGCAGAGGGTTTCGCCAAGCTCAAGACCAAGGACGACATCCACGAGACGCTCAACCCGGTCTACGAGACCGTATCGATCCTCTCGGAAGAACTGCCGAAAGAGACCACGCTGATCGGTTTCGCCGGCGCGCCTTGGACCGTCGCGACCTATATGATCGCGGGCCGCGGCACCAAGGATCAGGGCCCGGCCCATGCGCTGAAGGCCGAAGATCGCGAGACTTTCGTGAAGATCATCGACCTGCTGACCGTCTCGACCATCGAATACCTGTCGAAACAGGTCGAGGCCGGGGCCGAGGTCGTGAAGATCTTCGATAGCTGGGCGGGCTCGCTCAAGGGGCAGGATTTCGAGGATTTCGCCGTCGAACCAGCGCGCAAGATCGTCGCCGAGATGAAAGCGCGCTTCCCGGGCCTGCCGGTCATCGCCTTCCCGCGCGAGGCGGGCGAGGGCTATATCGGCTTCCACCAAAAGACCGGCGCCGATTGCGTCGCGCTCGACAATTCGATCACGCCGGAATGGGGCGCCGAACATGTTCAGGTGTCCGGCTGCGTGCAGGGTAACCTCGCGTCGTCGCATATGGTCACCGGCGGTCAGGCGCTGATCGACGAGACGCGCCACGTGGTGAAAGCTTTCAGCAAGGGCCCGCATATCTTCAACCTCGGCCACGGAATCACTCCCGATGCCGATCCGGAGAATGTGGCGCTGATGGTCGAAACGATCCGCAACGGCTGACGCGCGGTTCCGACCGAGCGCGCGCGTCCGAGTATGCGGGCGCGCACCCCTCCCTTCCTCTTGGCAAAAATATCCCGGGGTGAATGCGCGCAAGCGCAGAGGGGCAGCGCCCCTCCAACCTTGGCCCTATGCGCGCCTTATCCCCTCAATACCACTTCGCGACGGGCGGCAGGCTCATCAGAACCGCATCCGCGTTATGCCCGGTCTCGAGCCCGAACTTGGTGCCCCGGTCATAGACGAGGTTGTATTCCGCATAGAGCCCGCGATGGCGCAGCTGGGTCTCGCGATCCTCCTCGGACCAATCCTGCACCCGGCGCTTCTCGATCAGTGGCTGGAAGGCGGGCAGGAAGGCTGCGCCCACCGATTGTGTGAAGGCGAAATCATCCTCCCACTCGCCGGTGTTCAGATCGTCGTAGAAAATCCCGCCGACGCCGCGCGCCCGGCCGCGATGGGGGATGAAGAAATACTCGTCCGCCCAGGCTTTGAAGTGGTCGTAATAGGTCTTGTCATGGGCGTCGCAGGCGGCCTGCATCTCGGCGTGGAAATGCGCGGTGTCCTCGTCATACTCAAGACACGGATTGAGGTCCGCACCGCCGCCGAACCACCACGCCCCGGGCGTCCAGAACATGCGGGTGTTCATGTGTACGGCAGGGCAATGCGGGTTCTGCATATGTGCGACGAGGCTGATCCCGGAGGCCCAGAAGCGCGGGTCGTCCTCCATCCCGGGTACGCCGCGTGCGGCCATCGCCTTTTGCGCGCGGGGCGCCAGTTCGCCCCAGACGGTGGAGATGTTCACGCCGACCTTCTCGAAGACGCGTCCGCCGCGCATCACGCTCATCTTGCCGCCGCCATGGTCCTCGCCGTTCGGCCCCTTGCGCTCGGTGGGCGTCACCTCGAAACGGCCCGGCGCCTGATCGGCAAGCGGGCCTTGCGCATGGCTGTCTTCCAGCCCCTCGAACGCCGCCACGATCCGGTCGCGCAGGTCGGAAAACCACTGGCTCGCGCGGGCCTTGCGGGCGTCGAAATCCTCAACCGTGTCAGTCATGCGTAGGGCCTCCCAAATCTTTGGCGTGATCCTTATCAGGCGCCGAGGGATGCGGGAAGGGCGCGATTGATCGCGGGCGCGCCCGGGCGTAGGCTCGACTCATCAAGGAGATAGTCCATGCGCCACGCCCTCATGCTGATCCCGCTCGTCCTGCTCGCCGCCTGCGGCACGCCGCAGGAACGCTGCATCCGCCAATCCACGACCGAATTGCGGCGCGTCACCACTCTGGTGAGCGAGGTGCAGGGCAACATCGCGCGGGGCTACGCGTGGCAGAGCTACGAGACGACGTCGAGCCGCTGGGAAATCTGCGGCTACGACACGATCACCAAGGGCGACAAGGTGATCCAGAAGCCGCGCATGTGCCTCGAGGATTACACCGTGACGCGCCAGCGCCCGATCCCGATCGATCCGGTCATCGAGAAGCGCAAACTGGAAGCGCTGCTGAAGCGGCAGGCGGAGCTGTCGAAGGCCGCCGAGGCGCAGATCGCGGCCTGCAAGGCGGCCTATCCCGAAGAGGAGAGCTGAGCGCTCAGCTCCCCTGTTTCACCTTCGCCAGAAGCTCCAGAACCTTCGGCCCCAGAGCAGAGACCACCTTCTTCACCCCTTCGGGCGAGGGGTGGATATTGTCGGGCTGCATCAGGTCGGTCTTGGCGCGCTCCTCGATCGGGGTCTCCGTGATCGGAGCGAGCAGGTTGGGCACCAGAACGGCATCGTATTTCTCCGCCAGATCGGGATAGATCGCGTCGAAATCCTGCTGGTATTTCGGCCCGAAATTCCCCGGCGCGGGCAGCCCCGCCAGCAATGCCGGAATGCCCTTCGCCTGCAGTTTCGCCAGAATCCCGTCGAGGTTCGCCCGCGCCTGTTCGGGCGGCAGCCCGCGCAGCAGGTCATTGCCGCCCAAGGCCACGATCACCGCGTCGGGCTGGGGCGTCAGAAGCCAGTCGATCCGCGACAGCCCGCCTGCCGTGGTGTCGCCCGAGACGCCCCCATTGATCACCTTCACATCCTGCCCATGACCCTGCAGCCAGCCCTGCAGCTGCGGCACCAGCCCGTCCGCCGGATTATCGAGCCCATAGCCTTGGGTCAGCGAGTCCCCCAATGCGAGGATCGACACCTCCGCCATCGCGGGCCCGGCCCCCAGAGCCAGCCCTGCGGCGATAAAACCCGCAGCGATCCGCTTGCGTATCCCCATCCGCGGCCCATATCCCTTTGAAGCAAAAGAAAGACGGCGCATGAGTGACACGATCCTTGAGTTGAAAGACGCGCGGCTTGCGCTCGATGGCAATACCGGGCCGGTCGAGATCCTCAACGGGATCGACCTGAGCATCGCGAAAGGGGAAAGCGTCGGGCTTACGGGGCCGTCTGGATCGGGCAAATCGTCGCTCCTCATGCTGATGGGCGGGCTCGAACGCGCCACCTCCGGGTCTGTCACCGCTTTGGGCCATGATCTCTCGAAGCTGTCCGAGGATGCACTGGCGCGGTTTCGTCGGGGTAATATGGGGGTGGTTTTCCAAAGCTTCCACCTCATCCCGACGATGACGGCGCTGGAAAACGTCGCGATGCCGCTGGAAATCGCAGGCGTGGAGCGCCCGTTCGAGCGCGCCGCGGCAGAGCTGGACGCCGTCGGGCTGGCGCACAGGCTCGACCATTATCCAAGCCAGATGTCGGGTGGCGAGCAGCAGCGCGTGGCACTCGCCCGCGCGGTCGCGCCCCGGCCTGCGATCCTCTTGGCGGATGAACCCACCGGCAATCTCGACAGCGCCACGGGCGAGACGATCATCGAGCTGCTCTTCGGCCTTCAGGAAAAGCACGGCGCGACGCTGGTTCTCGTGACCCACGCACCGGAACTGGCCGCGCGCTGCGACCGCATCGTGGAGCTGCGCGACGGCGAAGTCGTGGGCGATCACATCGCAACGGGCGCGCCCGCATGAGCCTCGCGCTCTCCATCGCCCGGCGCGAGCTGCGCGGCGGCATTCGCGGCTTCTGGGTGATGCTGCTCTGCCTGATGCTGGGCGTGGCGGCGATCGCCTCGGTCGGTCTGGTGCGCTCGGCCATCGAGCGCGCGCTGTCGGATCAGGGCGCAGTGCTCTTGGGCGGCGACGCGCAATACGAATTCACCTATCGCCGCGCCAAGCCCGAGGAACTGCAATGGATCGCCGACCGCGCCACGGCGGTCTCCGAGGTGATCGATTTTCGCTCGATGCTGTCGACCGGCACCGATCCCGCCGACCGCGCGCTGACGCAGGTGAAGGCAGTGGACGGGGCCTATCCGCTGACCGGCAAGCTGCAGCTTGATCCGCCCGTTGCGCCGGACGCTTTGACGGGGCAGGGCGGCGTGCCGGGGATTTTCCTCGATCCGATCCTCGCCGACCGTCTGGGCCTGAGCCCCGGTGACAAGGTGCAGCTAGGCGGGCAGGATTTCGTGATGATGGCGCGGATCGTGCGGGAGCCGGATTCGACGGGCACGGGGATGGGTCTCGGTCCGCATTCCATCGTCTCGCTGTCGGCCATCGAGAAGACGCCGCTCCTCTCGCCTGGGTCGCTTTTCGAGACGGAATACCGCGCGACACTGCCACCCGATACTGACCTCGCCACCCTGAAACAGCAGGCCGAGACCCGGTTCGACGGGGCTGGCATGCGCTGGTCCGACCGCCGCCGCGCCGCGCCGGGGGCGGAGCGTTTCGTGCAACGGCTGGGCTCTTTTCTCGTGCTGGTCGGGCTGGCAGGGCTGGCCGTGGGCGGGGTCGGCATCTCCGCCACCGTCGCCGCATGGATCGAACGCAAGGCCCCCACCATTGCCACCCTGCGCGCGCTTGGTGCCACCGGCAGTACGATCCGCGCGGCGTTTCTGCTGCAGCTCGCAGCTCTCGGCCTCGCGGGCATTCTCGCGGGGCTCGTCCTTGGCGCCGGTCTCGTCCTCGGCGCATCCGGCCTGATCGAACGCGCGCTGCCGCTGCCGGTCGAGATCGGGCTCGATCCCGGCCCGCTGGGCGAGGCCGCGCTTTACGGTGCCTTGGTCGCGATGCTGTTTGCCCTCTGGCCGCTCTCGCGCATGTCGAAGATGCGCGCGGCGACGCTTTACCGCGACACCGGCGCAGGCCGCCGCCTGCCGGGCTGGCCCACGCTTGTGCTGACCGTCGCGCTTCTGACGGTCATTGTCTCCGTCTCGGCGTGGTTCTCGGGCCTCTGGACACTGACGCTGGCGAGCCTCGGCGGCATCGCCGTGGCGCTTTTGATCCTGACGCTCGCGGCGAGTCTGATCCGCTGGCTGGCGCGCCGCGCCCAGCATAGCGCCCGTGGCCGCCCCGTGCTGCGCGCAGCCCTTGCCGCGATTGGCGGGCCGCGTTCCGAAGCGCGCTCGGTCATCCTGTCGCTGGGCCTCGGCCTCTCGGTTCTGGCGGCCGTGGGGCAGGTCGATAGCGGTTTGCGCGGGGCCATCGACCGCGATTTGCCGAAGGTCGCACCCGCCTATTTCGTGATCGATATCCAGCCCGACCAGATCCAGCCCTTCACCGATCTGCTGGCGGATATGCCCGAAGTCACCAAGGTCGAAAGCGTGCCGATGCTGCGCGGCGTGATCACTAAGATCAACGGCGAGGATGCGCGCAAGACGCATGGCGAGCATTGGGTGCTGCGCGGCGATCGCGGCGTGACCTATGCCGAGACCCCGCGCGAAAAGATCACTGCGGGCGAGTGGTGGCCGAAGGATTATAGCGGCCCGCCGCTGGCCAGCTTCTCGGCCAAGGAGGCGCAGGAGATCGGCCTGAAGCTCGGCGATACGATCACGGTGAACATCCTCGGGCGGGACATCACCGCGAAGGTGATTTCGTTCCGCGACGTGGATTTCTCGACCGGCGGGATCGGTTTCGTCCTGACCCTCGATCCGGCGGCACTGCGCGGCGCGCCCCATACATGGCTCGCCACGATCTACGCGCCGCCAAGCGCCGAGGCGCAGGTGATGCGCGATCTCGCGGAGCGTTTCCCCAATATCACTGCGATCCGCGTGCGCGACGCCCTGCAGCGCGTGACCGATGCGCTCTCGGCCATCGCACGGGCGACCTCGCTGGCGGCGGGTGTGACGCTGCTCACCGGTTTCGTCGTGCTGATTGGTGCGGCAGCGGCAGGCGAGCGTGAACGTGCCTGGGAGGCGGCGATGCTCAAGACACTCGGCGCCACGCGCGGAGCGATCCTTGCGAGCTTCGCGCTGCGCTCGGCACTGATGGGCGCGGCTGCGGGTCTGGTTGCGATCCTCTTCGGTGGGCTCGCGGGCTGGGCCGTGGTCGATCTGGTGATGGGGGCGGAGTTCCATTTCGCCCCGATCCCCGCGCTCCTGATCGTCGCGGGCGGCGTGATTGCGACGCTGCTGGCTGGTCTGGTCTTCGCACTGCGCCCGCTTGCGGCCCGGCCTGCCGGGGTGTTGCGCGCGCCTGAGTGAGGGCGGCGTTGCCTGCAAAGGTTGGTTGCCTCCGGCGGGGATATTTCGGCCAAGAGGAAGGTAAGGCGCTTTGCTTCGCCTTGGTTCAAATATCCCCCGCGGAGCGTCCTTCGTTCGAGGATGCGCAGGGCGCGGGTCAGCGCAGCCCGGTTTCCCGGAGCAAGCCGCGCCGTTTCGCCTCGTAATAATAGCCGCGCGAATACCATTTCACCGCGCGATCTTCCGAGCCGTCCGAGACCAACCACGCGCCGCGCAGGTATTTTACCGCGTATTTCAGGTTGGTGTCGGGGTCGAGCAGGTCATGCGGCTTGCCGCGAAACCCCATGCCGCGGGCGGTTTGCGGCAGGATCTGCATCAGCCCGTAATAGGGACCGTTGCGAGCATCGGCGCGGTAGCGGCTCTCGCGCTGGACCACGCGGTGGGTGAGGCTGCGCGGCACCCCGTAATGGTCGGAATAGCGGTTGATCAGGGCGCGGATTTCCGGTGTCTCGTTGCGATGGAGCGGCAGTGCGTAGACCGGTTTCGCCATCGGACGCGGCGAGCCGCCACAGGCCGCGAGGGCGCCGAGCGAGAGCAGAAAGAGGCGACGAGTCAGCATGCGGACGCTCCGGGTGGTGGGTCGTCGCAGCTAAACGTGCTCCTTGCCGCTTGGGAAGGGCGGAGTTCCAGCCTCGGCGCGCTCTCGCCGATGCCCGCCCGGCTCAGCGCAAGGCGCGGCGCAGGCGCAGTGCGTTGGTGACCACGAAGACCGAGGAGAACGCCATCGCGCCCGCCGCCAGCATCGGGGATAGGCCGGGTCCGCCGAAGGGCACGAGGATGCCCATCGCGACCGGGATCAGCGCGACGTTATAGGCAAAGGCCCAGAACAGGTTCTGCCGGATGTTGCGCATCACCGCGCGCGACAGTTCCAGCGCCATCGCGACGCCGTTCGGGTCGCCGCGCATCAGTACGACCTCGGCGGCCTCGATGGCGACATCGGTGCCGGTGCCGATCGCGAGCCCCACATCGGCAGCCGCGAGCGCAGGCGCGTCATTGATGCCGTCGCCCACGAAGGCGACCGGGCCGATCTGGCGCAGGCTTTCGACCGCGTCGCGTTTGCCGTCGGGCAATACTTCGGCCTCGATCCGGTCGATGCCGAGATCGTGGCCGACCGCTTGCGCAGTGGCGCGCGTGTCGCCGGTGACCATCGCCACCTGTTTGCCCGCCTTGTGCAGGGCGTCGACCGCTTCGCGCGCCTCTGCCTTGATCGGATCCGACAGCGCCATCAGCGCGACGGGGCGATCGTCGAGCGACATCCAGACCGGGGTTCGGCCTTTCGCGGCTAGCCCCTTCGCGCGTTCGGCGAAGGGGGTGATATCGGCCCCAGCTTCTTCCATCGCACCGGCATTGCCGATCCAGAGCTTGGCGCCTTCGGCTTGCGCGCGCAGCCCCTTGCCGGACAACGCCTTGACGCGTTTGACAGGCGCGTGGGGAATGCCGCGCGTCTCGGCCTCGGCGAGGATCGCACGGGCCAGCGGGTGTTCCGAGCGCGCCTCGGCGCCAGCGGCCAGCGCGAGGATTTCCGTCTCGGGCAGATCGGCGAGCGGTTCGAGATCGGTGAGGGCAGGGTGGCCTTCGGTCAGCGTGCCGGTCTTGTCGAAGCCCACGACTGCGACTTCCGAGAGCCGTTGCAGCGCGTCGCCACGGCGGAACAGCAGGCCCAGTTCGGCGCCGCGCCCGGTGCCCACGAGGATCGAGACGGGCGTCGCCAGACCCATCGCGCAGGGGCAGGCGATGATCATCACCGAGATCGCCGCGACGAAGGCATGCGAAAAGCCCATGCCCGCGATCATCCAGATCGCGAAGGTCAGGAGCGACAGCGCCATGACTACGGGCACGAAGACGCGGGTGACCTTGTCGACCAGCGCCTGCACCGGCAGTTTTGCGCCCTGCGCGGCTTCGACCATCGCGATGATCCGCGACAGGACGGTGTCGCCGCCGGTCGCGGTGACGCGGTAGCTGAGTGCGGATTCGCCATTCACGGTGCCGCCGGTGATCGGATCGCCTTCGGTTTTTGCGACGGGGACCGGCTCGCCGGTCAGCATGCTCTCGTCGATATGGCCGGCGCCCTCGGCGATCACCCCATCGAGGGCTACGCGCTCGCCGGGGGCGAGCAGAAGGATGTCGCCGGGCACGAGTTCCTCGATCGGACGTTCCTCGACACCATTTTCGGTCTGCACGCGCGCAGTTTTGGGCTGCAGACCGATCAGCCGCGAGATCGCCTCGCCTGCGCGGCCCTTGGCGCGCGCCTCAAGCCAGCGACCCAGCAGGATCAGCGTGACGATGGTCGCCGCCGCCTCGAAATAGACGCCGCGCGCGCTCTCGGGCAGAAGGCCGGGCGCAAGTGTGACGAGGGCGGAATAGACGAACGCGGCGAGCGAGCCCATCGCGACGAGCGAATTCATCTCGGGCGAGCCGCGCAGCAGGGCCGGGACGCCGATGCGCAGAAAGACGCGGCCGGGGAACGCCAGCACCAGCGCGGTGAGGATCATCTGCACCCACCAGCTTGCTTCGATCCCGATCGTATTGGCGATCAGGTGATGCATGCCGGGGATCATATGCGCGCCCATCGCGAGCACGAAGACCGGTGCGGTCAGCGCGAGCGCGGTCAGGAACTGACGCTTGAGCTGGCGCGCCTCCTGCATCTGGCGCTCGGCTGCGCTGGGGCCGTTGGCCATCTCTTCTTTCAGACGGCCCGGATAGCCCGCCTGATCGAGGGCCGTTTTGAGGCTTTCGAGATCGGCAGGCCCGTCGAACTCGACATGGGCACTGCGCGCCATCAGGTTGGCCGAAGCGCTTTGCACGCCGGGTTGTGCCATGAGTGCGCGTTCGACCCGTCCGGTGCAGGCCCCGCAATGCATGGCGTCGATGATAAAAGTGGCTTCGCTCATAGGGCGTTATCTGATCCTGCACGGGGCTGCGGTCAAGCGTCGCGCGACATATGCAAGCAATTGAATTTGTCGTGAGGAACTGTTATATCTTCTGACAACGTAACCTTTTTCGTGGAGTGCCCTCGAATGAACCTCGACCGTGCGATTTTTGCCTTTGCTGGCGTGATGATCCTGATCTCGCTGCTGCTGGCCGTTTATGTCTCGATGTACTGGCTGTGGTTCACCGCCTTCATCGGCGCGAACCTGCTGCAATCGGCGTTCACCGGCTTCTGCCCGGCTGCGATGATCTTCGGCAAGTTCGGCATCAAATCGGGCTGCGCTTTCGGTAAGTAATCGACAAAGCGGCAACGATTGGCGCTGGCCTTTTTCTGACCCGAGACCAAATTCTTGAGAGGGTGGGGCGGCTTTGCTAGCCTCACCCTTGGTTTGTCGAACGCTTTGCCGGGAGACGCCGCAGGATTTTGCAGGAGTTTGATAATGGATCGCCGCGCTTTTCTTCTCTCGCTGGCCGCCTTGCCCTTCGCAAGCCTGCCCGCCTTTGCCGCAACCGAACCCGCGCAAAGCGTCGAGACCGGGCCAGCCAAGCGCTGGCCGATCGGGTCGCAATATTATCCGACGAAAGTGGCGGTGAAGCCCGATCTGCCGGTGGGCTCGATCATCATCGTCTCGGATAAGTTCTTCCTTTATCACATCACCGCGCCGGGCGTGGCGATGCGTTACGGCGTGGCCGTGGGCAAGGATGAGCTGAAGTTCCGCGGCACCGCGACGGTGGCGCGCAAGGTCAAATGGCCGAGCTGGACGCCCACCCGCGAGATGATCGAACGCAATCCGGCCTACAAGAAATACGAGGACGGCATGAAGGGCGGGCCGCAGAACCCGCTCGGCGCGCGGGCGATGTATCTGTATCAGAACGGGCGTGACACGGCGATCCGCATCCACGGCACGACCGAACCGGGTTCGATCGGGCACGCGGTCTCGAACGGCTGCATCCGGATGGTGAACGATCACGTCATCGATCTGTTCAACAGCGTTCCCGTCGGCACGCAGGTCACTGTCTACTGATGAAACTTACCTCGATTGCCGAGGTCGCCGCGCTCGATTTCGACACGATCATCGATGTGCGCTCACCTTCGGAATTCGCCGAGGATCATATCCCCGGCGCCATCAATCTGCCCGTGCTCGACGATGAGGAGCGCGCCCGCGTCGGCACGATCTACAAGCAGGTCGCGCCCTTTGACGCCCGCAAGATCGGCGCGGCGCTGGTGGCGCAGAATGCAGCCAAACATTTGCAGGGCCCTCTGTCCGACAAGGAGGGTGGCTGGCGGCCGCTGGTCTATTGCTGGCGCGGCGGGCAGCGTTCGGGGTCGTTCGCGACGATCCTGAAGCAGGTCGGCTGGCGCGTGGAGCTGGTCGAGGGCGGCTACAAGGCCTTCCGGTCGCTGGTGGTGGAGGCCGGGCTTGCCGAGATGCCCTGTCCCGTTGTCGTTCTCGACGGCAACACCGGCACCGCGAAGACTGACATCCTGAAAGCCGCGCGGGCGCAGGGTGCGCAGGTCATCGATCTGGAGGGGCTCGCCAATCATCGCGGCTCGCTCTTCGGGGCGATGGAGGGTGGCCAGTCGAGCCAGAAGGATTTCGAGTCGCGGCTGATCATGGAGATCGCGGCGCTCGATCCGGCGCGGCCGGTGCTGCTGGAGGCGGAAAGCTCGAAGATCGGCGATCTGCAACTGCCTGCCGGGATCTGGGCCGCGATCAAGGACGCGCCGCGCCTGCGAGTGCGTGCGCCGCTGTCGGAGCGGGCGCAGTATCTGGCGCGGGCCTATGCGGATATCACGGCGGATGCCGATCGGCTGCTGGCGGTGCTCGATCAGCTGCGGCCCTTCCAACCCGCCGAGCGGATCGCAGCGTGGCAGGCACAGGCCACGGCGGGGGAATATGCGGCGCTGGCGGGCGAGCTGATGCGCGACCATTACGATCCGCGCTATGAGAAGCACCGCGCGCGCCATGTGGAACATGAGCGGGTGATCGAGGCGGAAAGCCTCGCGCCGGAGGCGATCGAAGGCCTGGCAGCGCAGGTGGTGAAAGAGGCGCAGGAGATGGCGGAGCGCTGAGGCCGTGAGGCCTCGGCGCGGGCGACCAGCCCGGGCCGCGCCCGACCCTCCCCCCGGGAGGGCGCATTGGCGATGTCATCGCGAGTAGGAATGTCGTCCGGACTTGCGTGATAAAGCGCCAAGCCACCGACCGGTCAAAGCGCCCACCCAAGGCTCGGGCGCGACCCTTTTCTCACCGCACCCGCAGGAACGCCGGACCCTCCGCAATCACCCCGATCTGCGCGGCGCGGTAGCCTGCCGCTTCCAGCTTTGCCAGAACTTCCGTCGCCTGCGCTGCGGGCACGCTCGCCAGCAACCCGCCCGAGGTCTGCGGATCGTGCAGCAGCTCCGTGCGTGGCCCCGGCGGCGCGGTCATCCGGCCTGCGCAATTGGCTATGTTTTGCGGCAAGAGCGTCGAGTGCTCGCCTGCCTCGGCCAAAGCCTCGGCCCCGTCGAGCAACGGGATCGCGGCAAGGTCGAGCTCTGCCGAGACCCCTGATGCCTCGCACAGCCCCAGCAAATGCCCCGCGAGGCCAAAACCCGTCACATCCGTCATGGCAGAGGCCACGGGCGCGAGGATCGCGGAGGCCTCGGCAGAGCTGCGACCCATGCTCTCCAGCGCGCCTGCGACCACCTCGCCCGGCGCGTGTTTCGCCATCTCGGCGGCGAGGATCACGCCCGTTCCAAGCGGCTTCGTCAGGATCAGCACCTCGCCGGGTTTCGCGCCGTCTTGACCCAAAGGCCGCTCGGCCAGCCCGGTCACGGTGAAGCCCAGTGTCAGCTCCGCGCCCATCGAGGTATGGCCGCCGACGAGATCGCAGCCCGCGTCGCGGAAAGCCTCGGACGCCGCGCTAAGCATTTCGCGCAGAGCCCGTGCGCCCAATTCCTCGGATTGGCGGGGCAGGGTGACCTGCGCCAAGGCCGCCTGCGGGGCCGCGCCCATCGCCCAGGCGTCGCTCATCGCATGCAGCGCCACGATCCGGCCCAGCAGCCACGGGTCTTCGGTGAAGGCGCGGACGTGATCTGTGGTGAAGACTTGCGTCTGCGCGCCGCAAGACAGTACGGCGGCGTCGTCGCCCGGACCGCTCAGCACATCGGCGCGCGCGGGAGCAGGCAGATCGGACAGCGCCTCGCGCAGCGCCTGACCGCCCAGCTTCGCGCCGCAGCCGCCGCACATCGGCTTGCTGCCCAGCACCTCCGCGATCCCCTGCGCGTGCTCGCGGGGCAGGGGCGGCGTCGGCATCGCGGGCAGATCGTGGACCTTCGCCATGAACTTGCGGTCGATATGGTCCTTCCAGCGCCACAGCCATGCACCGTTCAGCGGCAGGCCCCATTTGTCGGCCACCGCCTGCTTGCCGCCCGTGGAGATCAGCTTCAGATAATCGCGCTGCGGCTGATAGGTCTTCATCACCCCGCCTGACGCCGCCGCACGCAGGTTGGCGAAAAGGGGCTTCGCTTCGCGCACCGCATAGACGCCCGCCTTGGCGCGCGGCGCGTGGCTGAGATGTGCGATGTCGCCTGCGGCAAAGATCGCGGGGTCGGAGCTTTGCAGCGTCGGGCCGACCGTGACGAAGCCGTCGGTCAGATCGAGCCCGGTCTCGGGCAGCCAGTCAGCGGGTTTCGTAGCCCCCGTGCCGATGATGAAATTGGCCTCCGCCGTGCGGCCGCCTTCCAGCAGGAGCTGCCCTTTTCCCGCGCCGATCAGCGCCGCGTCGGTCTCGATGGTCACGCCAAGCCGCGCGCAGTGCGCCAGCATCGCGTTCCGAGCGCCGGTGCCAAGCGCGCGCAGCGCCTCGGGGGCTGCCTCATAGACCGTGACCTGCGCTTGCGGCAGACGGTGGGCGCAGGCCATCGCGAGCTCCACCCCTGCCACGCCGCCGCCGACCACGGCGATCTTCGGCGACTCGGGCGGATTGGCGGCGAAAGCGTCCCAGGCATCGGCGAAAGCGTCGAGCGGCTTCGCGGGCACGACGTGGTCGAGAAAGCCCGGAAGTTGCGGCATCTCGGCGGTGATCCCGATATCGATCGAGGCCACGTCATAGGCGATCGGCGCGCGCCCCGGCACGTCGATCAGCCGCCGCGCCCGGCCGAGCCCCGTGGCGCGCCCCAGAACCAGCCGCGCGCCCGCATGCCGCGCGAGCTTCACCAGATCGAGCTGCAGCTCGTCGCGCGTGTAATGCCCCGCGACATGGCCCGGCAGCATTCCCGAATAGGCCGCGGAGGGGGTTGGGTTGATCACGGTCAGCCGCACACCCGGCAATGGGTTCATCCCCCACATCCGCAGCACCAACGCATGGGTATGACCGCCCCCGATCAGAACGATATCGCGTGTCAGGGGCAGGGCAGGGGCGGCGTGCATGGTCTCTCCTTTTCCCCTCATGCCTAGCCTTTGCGCGCGGCTTCGCCAATTCCCAATATGCCGCAGCGAAATGGGGGCAAATTTCCCGCAAAACGTCCTTGACTGGACGATCCGCTTTGCCTAGTTAGCCCCCCAGTGGCTAGGTAGCTCAGCTGGTTAGAGCACACGACTCATAATCGTGGGGTCGGGGGTTCAAGTCCCCCCCTCGCCACCACTCCTCCCCCTCTTTCGGGAGAGATGCGAAAAGGGCGCCCCGCAGGGCGCCCTTTGCTTTTGTCTCTGGCTCAGCCTCAGTTCGAGGCGGTACGCAGAAGATCGGTGATCCGGCGCACGACGGCGCGGCGGTTGGCTTCCGAGGCGCCTTCGGTCTGCACCTTCAGGTCCTGCTCGCCATAGCCCTGCACCACGAGGTTCTCGGCCGGCACGTCGAAATACTCGCTCAGAGCCAGCGCAACCGATTCCGCGCGACGGTCCGACAGCGCGAGGTTGTAGGCGGCGCTGCCGACCGCGTCGGTATGGCCTTCCACGAGGAACAGCTCGCGCGGGTTCTCGTCGATGCGCTGCTGGATCGCCTGACCCAGAGCCGAGAGGGCCTGCGCCTGATCGGGCTGGATCGCGGAGGAACCGGTCTCGAAGTTGATGTTCTCGACCGAGATCGCCGGGGCGAGATCGCGAACCGGGGTGATGTTGCGCACCTGCGAGAGCGTGAAGGTACGGTCGATGCCGCTCTGACGGGTCAGCGCATCGCGCAGAGCCTGCTCGTTGCTGGACGAAACCGTCGCGACGGGCTTGGGCTTGGGAAGCGCCGAGACGTCGACCGGATCGGCGCCGCGCGCGTCGTCGACCAGCAGGTACTGCGTGCCGTCGGGCTGGACCAGCGTCCGCTTCAGGATCTGGCGCTGAGCGTCATAGACGGTGACGATCTGGCTGCCATCGGGCTTGGTCACGATCGTGCGCGACGAGCCGTCGGCATAGTCCTGCGTGCGGATTTTCGAGCCGGGCTGACGCAGCAGCGCGTTGTCGTCCTTAACCAGCTGGTAGGAGCCGTCGGGCTGTTGCACCACGACGCGGTCGCCCGAATTCACGGCCACTTTCGAACCGTTGTTCAGGATCGCACCCACGGCGAGCGCACCGAGACCCGAGAGGGCTGCGGTTTCCAGCGTGCTCAGGCGGTCTTTCTTTTTCTTCTTCGACGAGTCGGTCTGCGCGGTGGCCTGCGCCTGAGCGTCGGGCTTGGCGTCGACCGAGGTCGCGAAGTCTTCGGATGCGCTGCGCGCGGTGTCCTCGGTCACCGTCTCTTCGGTGGCATTGGCGGTATCGGCGCTGTCGGTCGGCGCGTTGAGCGCCTCGTTCTGCACGGCTTCCCCTTCGATCGCGGCTTTCGTATCGGTCAGCGCGTTCTCCAAGAGCTTCGTCGCCTTGGTGGCCGCGGTGTCTTGCGTGTCCGCCTGCTGATCGGTTTCGGCATTGGCGGTCGTGTCCGCGCTGGCCGAGCCGTCTGCCGTCGCGTCGGCATTGGCGGCCTCGTCCGGCTGGATCACCTTCGGCTCGACTTCCGCGCCGGACCCGCCGTTGCCTTCCTGCACGACCTGCGTGTTGGAAGTGGTGTCCGTCGAGGTCTCGCCTGCAGGTTTCGCCTCGGGCTCTGCCGTCGCGGTGCTGTCCGCCTGGGCCTCCGAGTTCTCCATCGCGTTTTCGGTGGTGTCGGTCACCGGGGCAGGGGCGTCCTGCGAGGTGGTGTCGGGGCTGAGCGTGTTCGTCGCCTCGGCGTCCGTCTGGCCGTCGGCAGCGGTGGTGGCATCGGTCGAGCCATCAGCCGTTGCGGTGGTCGAGCCATCGGTTTCAGCCGTAGCGGAGCCATCGGTTTCTGCGGTGGTCTCTGCGGTCGTATCCGCCGAGGTCGAGCCATCGGTGTTCGCGGTGGCCGAGCCATCCGTCTCGGCCGGTGCCGCAGCATCGGGCTGTGCGTCGGTCGAAGCGGCTGCATCGGTATTGGCATCCGTCGTCGCAGCGGCCGCCGCGTCGGCGTTGGTATCGGTGCCCGTGGTCTCGGATTGAGTGGTCACATCCGCGCCGCCTTCGACTGCGGCTTTCGCGCTGGCGTCGGGGGTGTCACCGCTCGCAGCCGGGTCCTGATCGGCGGGCGGGGCAGCGCCTTCGATCGCGGCTTTTGCGGCCTGATCGGCTTCGCTGTCGCTCATCGGCGCGTCGGCATTCGCCGGATCGGTGCCTGCCGCAGCTTCGGCGGAGCCATCGGCATTTGCCGCGTCGGCCTCGCAATCGGCTTTCGCCTTATCCATCGGGGTGCCATCGGCGACCGCCTTCGCGATGCATTCAGCGGCGGCGGTATTGCTATCCTGGGCAAGCGCACTGAACGGCAGGATCGCCGGGCTCAGCGCGGCAAGGCCGGCAACGAGCGCAGTGGTCGTCTTCAACGTCTTCATGTCGTCTCCCTTTCATGCGGCATCTGGCCGCGTATCGGGGGTCCAAACGTTTCACAGACCTGTGTGTTCCGGCGCTCTGTTGATCGTCGGCAGGAATCAGCACGGGGCGGACCTGCTGGCCCGCCCCGTGATTTGGGAAGAAAAAACTGTGCCGGTTCGGCTCAGTGGGTCTTCTTGACCGCTTTCAGCTTGTCGATGCCTAGCATCTTCATCGCGGTCTTCTCGTAGAACGGCTCCGAGGTGCCCTTTCGCAGTTTACGCATGAAATACTTCTCGAAACCGATCTTGGCGAGGTGGACCCATTTGCCCTGGCTCGACCAGTTGACGTTGCGCGGCGGAAGCTGCGGCTGGGCCACGAAGGCGATGCCGCTGTCGCCGAAATCTGCCAGACAGATCGCGTTCCAGGTGCCGGTCTCGTCGGGCTCCTGACCGCGCACGATATTGCCGAGGTTATGCGCGGTGGCGGTGACCATCGACTCGATCATGAAGCCGGTCTTCGGCACGCCGCAGGGCACCGGGGTCGGGCCCATCGGCGGGATCGCGATCCCGACGCCGATGCCGAAGACATTCGGGTATTTCGGGTTGCGCTGGTGCTTGTCGACGATGACGAAACCGCGCGGGTTCACGAGACCTTCGAGCCCCATCACCGCCGGGATGCCGCGGAAGGGCGGCAGCATCATCGAGTATTTGAACGGCATCTCATGGGTCGCCTTGACGGAGCCGTCATCGGCGATCTCTTCGACATGCATCACGCCGTCTTCGACCTTCTTCACGCGCGAAGAGGTCATCCACTTCATGTGCTTCTCGCGCATCGCGCCTTCGAGAAGACCCTTGGTGTCGCCGACGCCATCGAGGCCGAGATGGCCGACATAGGGTTCGGAGGTGACGAAGGTCATCGGCACTTGATCGCGGATCTTCGCCCGGCGCAGCGCGGTGTCGAGGATGAAGGCGAATTCATAGGCTGGGCCGAAGCACGACGCGCCTTGCACCGCGCCCACGATGATCGGGCCGGGGTCTTCGCAGAAGCGCTTGAAGGCGGTGCCGGCATCCTCGGCGTGATCGACATGGCAGACCGAGTGGGTGAAGCCGTCGGGCCCGAGCCCTTCGATCTCGTCGAAGGCGAGTTCCGGGCCGGTGGCGAGCACGATGTAATCGTAGGAAACCTCGCGGCCATCCTCCAGCTCGACCTTGTTGTCATCGGGGTGAAGGCGCTTTGCCGCGACCGGGATGAACTTGATGTTCTTCTTCTTCATCGTCGGTTCGAGATCGACGGTGATGTCCTTGCGGTCGCGCCAGCCGACGGCGACCCAAGGGTTCGAGGGCACGAAGTGGTACTTCGGGTCCTTGGTAATGACGGTGATTTCGTCTTCCTTGCGGACTTGGTCACGCAATTCATAAGCCATGATTGCGCCGCCAAGACCTGCGCCGAGCACCACGATATGTGCCATTTTGTTCCCTCCCGTTACCCGGTCATCAACTTGTCACGTCTAACTCGATAGATGCAATTGTTTGAATGTGTCAAGAAGACCCGCCTTTCAAATCCTGCGACGAATCAGCCTGTGGAACAAGTCTGACGCTAACGTGAAGTGAAAAGACACTTGCGAAACAACGAAAAAGGGCCGGCGCGTGGCCGACCCTTTCCCATTCGCATCAGTAGGACTGACTTACTTCGGCGGTTCTGCCGTGATCCCCTCGACGTAGAAGGTCATCGAGTGAAGCTGATCGTCGGTCGCCATTTCGCCATCGGCGAGGAAGGCCGTGCCGTCCTGCTTGTTCAGCGGACCGGTGAAGGGATGGACCTTGCCCGAGCCGATATCTTCCTTGAGCTGCAGCGCCTCTGTCTTGACGTCGTCCGGCACGGCCGAGGAAATCTCGCCGATCTCCACCATGCCGCTGTCGATGCCGCCCCAGGTGGCTTCCGACTTCCAGGCGCCGTCCATGACCGCACCGACGCGCTCGATGTAATAGGGCGCCCAGTTGTCGATGGTCGACGCGACGCGCGGCATCGGCGCGAAGCTCGACATATCCGAGGCCTGACCGAAGGTGATGACGTTGCCGGCTTCCTGAGCTTTCGCCTGGGGCGCGGTCGAGTCGGTGTGCTGCAGCAGCACGTCCACACCATCGGCGATCAGGGCTGCGGCCGCGTCGGCCTCTTTCGCCGGATCGAACCAGGTGTAAGCCCAGACCACTTTCATCTCGATATCCGGGTTCACCTTCTTCGCGGCCAGATAGGCGGCGTTGATGCCCTGATAGACCTCGGGGATCGGGAAGGAACCGATATAGCCGATCTTGTTGGTCTTGGTCATGCGACCGCCGATCGTGCCCTGAATGGCGCGACCCTGATAGAACTTGGCGTCGTAGGTGGCGACGTTGTCCGCGAGCTTGTAGCCGGTGGCGTGCTCGAATTTCACGTCGGGGAATTTTTTGGCGACGTTCATCACCGCGTCCATGTAGCCGAAGGAGGTCGCGAAGATCAGCTTGTTGCCGTCCAGCGCCAGCTGGGTCAGCGCGCGCTCGGCATCGGGGCCTTCCGGCACGTTCTCGATGAACGAGGTCTTCACCTTGTCGCCGTATTTCTCTTCGATCGCCTGACGACCTTGGTCGTGCTGGTAGGACCAGCCCATGTCGCCGACGGGGCCGACATAGATGAAGCCGATTTTCAGCGGCTCGTCAGCGGCGAAAGCCGGGACGCCGACGCCCGCGACGACGGCCGTGGCGGCGGTGGTTTTCAAAAAGGATCTGCGGTTCATCGCGTTACTCCAAGTTGGGTGGCGGGCCTCTTGATGGGGCCCTTCGAGAGATGCCTCAGCTCGAGGCGTGGAAAGATTTGCCGAGGCTGGCAGGGGCGGCCTGCACGCCGTGGCGGTGAATGGCGGATAAGATGACCAGCACCACGATGGTGATGACGTAAGGGGCCATCGAGAGGATATGCACCGGGATCGCGTAGCCTGCGGCCTGCAATTGCAGCTGCAGCGCGGTGATGCCGCCGAAGAGATAAGCGCCCAGCAGCACGCGCCACGGGCGCCAGCTTGCGAAGACCACGATGGCGAGTGCGATCCAGCCCGCGCCTGCGGTCATGCCTTCGGTCCATTGCGGGACGCGCACGAGGCTGAGATAGGCGCCGCCCAGACCGGCCAGCGCCCCGCCGAAGGCCAGTGCGGCAAAGCGCACGGCGACGACGCGGTATCCCAGCGCGTGGGCGGCGTCATGGCTCTCGCCCACCGCGCGCAGGATCAGCCCGGCGCGGGTGGAGCGCAGCACGTACCAGACCACCGCGACGAGTATCAGCGAGAGATAGACGATCCAGTCATGCGAGAACAGGATGCGGCCCAGCACCGGAATATCCGAGAGCGGCCCGAAATCGATCTTGGCCGTCGGCGGCGGGCGCACGCCCTCGTAGCCCTTGCCGATCAGCGCGCTCAGGCCCAGCCCGAACAGCGTCAGCGCAAGGCCCGTCGCGACCTGGTTCGACAGCAGCTTCTGCGTCAGGAAGGCGAAAAGCGTCGCCAGCAAAGCACCGGCGATCGCGCCCATCAGGAAGCCCAGAACCGGGCTGCCGGTCGCGACGGCGGCGGCGAAGCCTGCAACCGCGCCCATGATCATCATCCCCTCGACGCCGAGGTTGAGCACGCCCGATTTCTCGGCGACCAGCTCGCCGGTCGCGGCCAGCAGAACCGGGGTCGATGCGCCCATCAGCGTCGCCGTGAGGGTGATGATATCGATGCCGCCCACGATCATAGTGCGCCTCCATGTCCCCAGAACAGAACCGGCCCCCAGGCCAGATAGCCGCCGACGAGGCCGACGATGAGCCCGGCCACCGAGGCGTAACGCTCGCGTCCATGCAGGGTGGGGCGGCGGGGCTCTTCGCTGTCAGGGCGCGCGCCGATGCGGTAGATCACCGCCCGCGAGGCTCCCAGCGCCAGCTCGAACACCACCATCATCACCACGCCGATCACGACGAAGGCCCAGAACGCCTGCGCCACCGCGAGCAGGTAGTACAGGCCAAGCCCCATGACGGTGCCGCCAATAAAGATGATCATCAGGCGCAGCGAGGGGAGTTTCTGCGTCATGCCGCGACCCTCCCGAAGCGGATGCGGAAATTGGTCAGCACGTCGAAGGCCAGCAGGAAGAACAGCAGCATCCCCTGGAAGACCTGGATCGCCGCCGAGGGCAGGCCGAGCATCAACTGCGCCATGTCGCCCCCGATATAGGTCAGCGCCATCAAGAGCCCCGCCAGCAGGATGCCGATCGGATGCAGGCGGCCAAGGAAGGCCACGATGATCGCGGTGAAGCCGTAGCCCACGTTGAAACTGTCGGTGATCTGACCCGAGGGACCCGAGACTTCGAACATGCCCGCAAGCCCCGCGAAGGCGCCGCCCATGCCAAGCCCGAGCATCACCAGCCGCGCCGGGATCACGCCCGCGAAGCGCGCAGCCCGCGGAGCCTCGCCCGCGACACGAATGCGGAAACCGGTGATATGGCGGTGCATCAGCCCATACGTGAAGATCACCGCGATCAGCGCCGCGACGACGCCCCAATGCATGCCCGTGCCTTCGATCAGCTCGTGATTGAAGGCCGAGGGGTAGTCTTGCAGGTTGCGCGAGCCGGGGAAGCCGAAGCCTTCAGGGTTCTTGAGCGGGCCGAAAGCCATATAGGCCAGCAGGTTCTCGGCCACATAGACCAGCATCAGCGAGACAAGAATTTCCGAGGTGCCGAACAGCACCTTCAGCACCGCCGGGATCATCGCCCAGAGAAAGCCGCCAAGAGCGCCCAGCACGATCATCGCCGGGAACAGCCAGTGGCTCTCAGCCGGGTACATCTTCAGCGCCAGCCATGCCGAGAACAGCGCGCCCATGATGTATTGCCCTTCGGCGCCGATATTCCAGATGCCCGCGCGAAAGCCCACGGCGAGCCCGCAGGCGATCAGGATCAGCGGCCCGGCCTTCACCAGAAGCTGGCCACGAAAATAGCTGGCATTGCCGCCGAAAAGCGGGTCCCAGAAGATCACGCGGATCGCCTCGACCGGGTGTTTGCCCAGTATCGCGAAGAGAATGCCGCCCGCGATCATCGTGGCGATCACGGCGAGGAGCGGCGTCGCGTAGGACCAGAATTGCGACGGGGTGGGGCGCCGGACGAGGGTGATCATACCGCGGCCTCCTGCATCCCGTGCGCACCGCCCAGCATCATGCCGATCTCTTCGATCGTCAGCCCTTGGGTCGGGCGTGAGGCGCTCAGTCGGCCTTCGTTCAGCGCCGAGAAGCGGTCGGAGATTTCCATAAGCTCATCAAGGTCCTGGCTGATAGCTATCACCGCAGCGCCTTTCGCCGCGAGGTCCAGCAGCGCCTGCCGGATCGACGCGGCGGCGGCGGCATCCACGCCCCATGTCGGCTGGTTCACCACCAGCACGGCGGGGTTTTGCAGCACCTCGCGGCCGATTACGTATTTCTGCAGGTTCCCGCCCGAGAGCGCGCGGGCCGCGACATGCGAACCCGGCGTGCGCACGTCGAAGGCCTGAATGATCTCGTCGGCGAAGGTCTTCGCCGCGCCCTGATCGACAAAGCCGTTACGGGTCAGCGGTTTGCGCATCGTGCCGGTGAGGATCGCGTTCTCGGTCAGGCTCATCGCGGGGACGGCGGCATGGCCCAGCCGTTCTTCGGGCGCAGCCAGCAGCCCCTTCGCGCGGCGGCCGTTCGGCCCGAGCCCGGAGATATCTTCGCCCATCAGGCTGACCGTGCCGGGGGCGGAGGGGCGCTCGCCCGACAGGGTCGCCAGCAATTCTTCCTGACCGTTGCCCGCGACGCCGCCGATGCCCAGCACCTCGCCCGCGCGCAGCTCCAGGCTCAGATCCTTCAGCGAGGGGCCGAACTGCGACAGCGGCGCGAGGGAAAGGCCCGAGACTTTCAGAACGACGTCGCCCAGCTTGCGCTCGGCCCGGTCGGTGACTTTCAGCTCCGCGCCGACCATCAGCTCGGCCAGCTCGCGCGCGGTCTTCTCGCGCGGATTGCAGCTCGCCACCACCTTGCCCGCGCGCAGGATCGTCGCGCCTTCGCAAAGCGTGCGGATTTCTTCAAGCTTGTGGCTGATATATAGGATTGCGGTGCCCTCGGCGGAGAGCTTGCGCAGGGTGTGGAACAGAATCTCGACCTCTTGCGGCGTTAGAACCGAGGTCGGCTCGTCCATGATCAGAAGCTTCGGGTCCTGCAGCAGGCAGCGCACGATCTCGACGCGCTGACGCTCGCCCGCGGAGAGGTCGCCGACCAGTCGCGCGGGGTCCAGCGGTAGGCCGTAGGCAGTGGAAATCTCGCGGATACGCTTGGCGAGCTGGCGCATCGGCGGCGGGTTTTCCATGCCGAGCGCCACGTTTTCGGCAACGTTAAGCGCCTCGAAAAGCGAGAAATGCTGGAACACCATCGCGACGCCCGCAGCGCGCGCGGCGCGGGGATCGGCTGGCGCGAAGGATTGGCCCGCGAAGTGCATCGTGCCGGAATCGGGCTTCACCAGCCCGTAGATCATCTTCACCAGCGTCGATTTGCCGGCGCCGTTTTCGCCCAGCAGGGCGTGGACCTCGCCCGGACGCACCGAGAAGCCGACGCCGTCATTGGCCACGACCCCAGGATAGGCTTTCGTCAGCCCGTCGATCTTGAGCAGCTCCGTCACCCGGCGCGTTTCCCTTTCCCCGTCGCCGCTTGCGCGGCGTTCAGCTCTTTCACTAGCCCGGTCGCTACCCCAAGGGCAATGGCTTGAGGATGCTTCCCCAAGGTCGGATCGCCTATCGGGCAGGCAATGCGCGAAATTTGTGCATCCGAATGCCCGAGCGCGGCGAGGCGCTTGCGGAAGCGGACCCATTTGCTGTCCGACCCGATCAGGCCGAGCCCGCCGAAGCCATGGGCGAGCAGCCGGTGACAAAGCTCCAGATCGAGAGAATGTGAATAGGTCAGCACGAAGTGGCGGGCATCGGTGCGCGCGAGGGAGATCAGATCGGCCGGGTTCTCGGCGATCAGTGGCGTGACGCCTTCGGGGATCATGTCGGGAAACCGCTCCGCCCCGCTATCGGTCCAGGACAGGGCAAGGCCGGGCAGGGGGGACAGCGCCCCGATCAGCGCGCGCCCGACATGGCCCGCGCCCCAGACCCAGACGGGCGTGGCAGGCGGCGCGACCCGCTCGATCAGCCAGGTCTCGACCAGCAGCGGCGGCGTCTCGCCGCGATCGCGGGCGCGGGCCAACGCACGGGTGACGGCCAGCGGCTCGGGCGTGCCCGGCGTCAGTGGACGGGCGTGCCAGTCGCCCGTGATCTGCGAAACGGTGGTCCGGTCCATCCGCTCGTAGCCCAGCACCACGGCCCCGCCGCAGCACTGGTTCATCGCGGGGCCCAGCGGGATTTTCTCGATCCCCGTCAGCCCGCCCCGCGCCTTCGCGATGGCGGAGAATTCCAGCGCGCCACCGCCGATCGTGCCTTCGACATGATCCGCCCAGACCAGCATCTCCGCCCCGTCTTCGCGCGGGGTGGAGCCTTGAGCGCGCGCGACCACGACACGGGTGAAGGCTCCGCGGTCTGCCGCGCGGGCGAGGGCTGCGGGATCGAGGCTCATGCGTCCCCCCTTGCCCGGTGCACGGCAGCCAGAACCGCCTCGGGCGTGGCAGGCGCTTGCAGATCGGGCCAGTTCGGGCCGCAGGATTTGCACGCGTCCTGCAGCGCGAGGAAGGCCGAGATCGCCAGCATGAAGGGCGGCTCGCCCACCGCCTTGGAGCGATAGATCGTGTCCTCTCGGTTCGGTTCATCCCAGAGCGCCACGTTGAACACACGCGGGCGGTCCGAGCAGGCGGGGATCTTGTAGGTCGAAGGCGCATGGGTGCGCAGACGCCCCTTGTCGTCCCAGACCAGTTCCTCGGTCGTCAGCCAGCCCGCGCCCTGCACGTAGCCTCCCTCGATCTGCCCGATGTCGATGGCCGGGTTCAGCGAGGCGCCGGCATCATGCAGGATGTCGGTGCGCAGGATACGGTTCTCTCCGGTCAGCGTGTCGATCACCACCTCGGTCACCGCCGCGCCATAGGCGAAGTAGAAGAACGGGCGGCCCTGACCCTTGATCCGGTCCCAGCTGATTTTCGGCGTGGCGTAGAAGCCCGTCGACGACAGCGATACCCGCGCCTCGTAAGCGAGCTTCACCAGCTTCGCGAAGGGCAGGGCATGATCGTCCGCGCGCACCTCGCCATCGGCAAACGTCACGTCTTCCACCGCAGCGCCCGCGCTTTCGGCCATGAAACCCGCCAGCCGCGCCTTGATCGTCTCGCACGCGGCCTTCACCGCCATGCCGTTCAGATCGGCCCCGGAGGAGGCCGCTGTCGCGGAGGTGTTGGGCACCTTGTCGGTGGCCGTCGCGGTGATGCGCACATCCTCATCCGTGACGCCGAAGACCGATGCCGCGACCTGACAAACCTTGCGATGCAGGCCCTGACCCATCTCGGTCCCGCCGTGGTTCAGCTGGATCGAGCCGTCGGCATAGACATGCACCAGCGCACCCGCCTGGTTCAGCTGGGTCAGCGTGAAGGAGATGCCGAACTTCACCGGCGTCAGCGAGATGCCGCGCTTCAGGGTCGTATTGGCGGCGTTCCACTCAGCCACGCGGGCCTTGCGCGCCGCGAACTCGGCAGATTGCTCCAAACGCTCGGTGATTTCGGGCAGGATGAAATCCTCGACCGGCTGGCCGTAATGCGTGCTCTGCCCGCCCTCGGGGTCGTAGTAGTTTCGCTTGCGCAGATCGAGCGGATCGATCCCCATCACATGGGCGAGGTGATCGAGCGCGGCTTCCGTGCCGATCATGCCCTGCGGGCCGCCGAAGCCCCGGAAGGCCGTCGCGCTTTGGGTATTGGTGCGCAGCCGGTGGCTCTCGATCTTCACATTCGGCAGGTAATAAGAGCTGTCGGTATGCAGCATGGCGCGGTCGCAGACCGGCAGGCTGAGATCGGGCGACCAGCCGCAGCGGGCGAGATGGGTGAACTCGGCCGCGACGATCTTGCCCTCGGCATCCGCGCCGAGCCGATACTTGATCCGGAAATCATGGCGCTTGCCGGTGATGACCATGTCGTCGTCGCGGTCGTAACGCATCTTGCAGGGCCGCCCGGTGGCACGTGCCACCACCGCGCAGGCGATGGCAAGCGCATTGCCCTGGCTCTCCTTGCCGCCGAAGCCGCCGCCCATCCGGCGCATCTCCACCCGGACGTCATGCATCGCGCAACCGAGCGCGTCGGCCACCTTGTGCTGGACCTCGGACGGGTGCTGCGAGGAGCAGCGGATCACCATCCCCTGATCGTCGGGCAGCGCGAGGGCGGCCTGACCTTCGAGGTAGAAGTGCTCCTGCCCGCCCATGTCGAAGCTGCCTTCGACGATATGCTCGGCCTGCGCGAAGCCCGCGCCGGTATCGCCGCGCGCCCATGTGACCGGGCCGCCTTCGAAATGGCTTTTGGCCTCCAGCGCTTGTTCGACGGTCAGGATCGCCGGGCGGGGCGCATAGTCGATTTTCGCCAGCCGTGCCGCCTTGCGCGCCGCATGATGGCTGGTCGCCGCGACCAAGAAGATCGGCTGGCCGACGAAATGCACGATGCCCTCGGCCAGAACCGGTTCGGGCTCGGGCGCGGGCGAGGCGTTGTTGGCGAACGGCATATCCTCGGCGGTCAGAACGGCGACCACCCCCGGGGCGCTCCGCACCGCACTCAGATCGAGCGAGGCGATCTCGGCATGGGCCTCGGTCGAGAGGCCGAAGGCGAGGTGCAACGTGTTGCCGGGGCAGGGGATGTCATCGACGTAGCGCGCCGCGCCGGTGACGTGCAACTGCGCGGAATCGTGGGGTTTCTTGGTGCCGACGCTCATGGTTGTACCTCCAGAATGGAGAGGGTGCCTTGGGCATTGCGGACGTATCGGATCAGCATCGCCTTGGCGGCCTCCATCCGGTAGGCATCCGAGGCGCGCATGTCGGTGAGCGGCGTGAAGTCCTGCTCCAACGCGGGCAGGGCGGCCGTGATCGCCTCTTCGGTGAAGGGTTGACCTTCCAGCGCGCCCTCCAGTGCCGTGGCGCGTTTCGGGGTGCCCGCCATGCCGCCGAAGGCGATACGCGGAGCGCCGATCTTGTCGCCATCGCGCGGGATATTCAGCGCGCCGCAGACGGCGGAAATGTCCTGATCGAACCGCTTCGAGAGTTTGTAGCAAGCCAGATCGGGCGCGGATTTCGGGAAGCTGACGCTTTCGACGAATTCGCCGGGCGCGCGGTCCTGCTTGCCGTAGTCGAGGAAGAAGCTCTCCAGCGGAATCGTGCGGCGCGCCTTGCCCTTGCGCAGCGTCAGCTCCGCGCCCATCGCGATCAGGACGGGCGGGCTGTCGCCGATGGGCGAGCCGTTCGCGATATTGCCGCCGATGGTCGCCGCCTGTCTCACCTGTTCGGAGGCGAAACGGCGGAGCAATTCGGCAAAGCTCGGGAGCGTGTCGCGGATCGCCTCGCGCAACGCGGCCAAGGTGACGCCCGCGCCGACGATGTAGCGGTCGTCGGTTTCCTCTATGGTCTGCAAATCCGTGCAGTTATTGAGGAAGGCGACCTCTTTCAGCTCGCGCAGCTGCTTCGTGACCCAGAGCCCCACATCGGTCGCGCCGGCGATCAACGTGGCGTCTGGATGGGCGAGATACCAATCCGCCAGTGCATCCGCGCTGTCGGGCAGGAAGACATGATCGGCTATAGGCGCGACCTCTGCCAGATCGGGCAGCGTGTCGTGCATCCATGCAGGCACCGGTGCATCCTGCGCCGCCTCGGCGGCACGGATAATCGGCGCGTATCCGGTGCAGCGGCACAGGTTGCTCGCCAGCAGATCGTCGTGATCGTGGCGCCCGTTCAGATGCCCCGCCGCCATCGACGCGATGAAACCGGGCGTGCAGAAGCCGCATTGCGAGCCGTGATGATCGACCATCGCCTGCTGAACGGGGTGCAAGTCACCCTTCGGCCCGGCGACGCCCTCGACGGTGCGCAGCGCGCGGCCGTGCAGATGGGGCATCATCATCAGGCAGGCATTGAGCGGTTTGGCGCCCTCCGCGTCGGTCACGATGACCGAGCAGGCCCCGCAATCGCCCTCGTTGCAGCCCTCCTTGGTGCCGGTCAGCCCCTCGGCGCGCAGCCAGTCGAGCACAGATTGCGTCGGATCGGTAAGTGCCACCGTCCGGGTTTCTCCATTGAGAAGAAACGTGATCTCCATACGAAAAATCCGCCGCCTTACCAGTCGTCCCTGCGGTCCCCCTCGATGCGGCGTAGAACGGGACCGGCCCAGCAAAGCCGATGCAGACAGGCTTTGGCAAGGGATTCGCGGCGGTGCGTTGCTCGAAACTTGATCCGGTGATCAAGAATTGGGCGTTCAGCCGCGCTCGAGGGCTTCAGCGATCTCGGCCATCTGCCCCGCGACGGTGCCCCAACCTTCGTGGAAGCCCATCTCCTCGTGGCGTTTGACGCTTTCCGCGCTGCCATGCCGGGCGATGACATTGTATTCGCAGCCCTCCTCGGTCTCGATGAAGTTCAGATCTGCGGTGAAAAAGGGTTGTGCCGAAGGACGGAAATCGGCGCTTAGGCAATCGGTGAAGACGAGCCGCTTTGCCGGTTCGACGATCAGGTAACAGCCCTCGGATTCGATCTCGCCGTACTCTTCGAAGACCATCTTCGTGTAGAACGCGCCGCCTGGGCGGACGTCGAGCTTGGCGTCGACCGTCTTGCCGGGTCTCGGAGCGAAGAACTGTTTCAACAACTCTGGTTCGGTCCAGCAGCGATAGACCGTGGCGGGGCTGGCGGCCACGCGCCGGGTCAGAGTCAGGTCGAGTTCGGTTGTCATTGCGCATCTCCCTTCGTGTCATGCTCCAAGGCCTCTGCCAGCGTATCGAGCCGGTCGAGGCGGTCCTCCCATTGCCGGCGCAAGGTGGCCAGCCAGTCTTCGGCGGCGCGGACCGGCAGCGCCTCGATCCTCGCCATGCGCACGCGACCGCGCTTCTCGGTCACGATCAGCCCGCCGTCTTCCAGCACCCGCAGGTGGCGCAGAAAACTAGGCAGCGCCATCTGGTGCGGCGCGTGCAGGTCGGAGACCGAAGCGGGCCCCTGCGTCAGCCGCTCCAGCACCGCGCGCCGGGTCGGGTCGGCCATGGCGGCGAAATAGCGGTCGAGTGCCTGTGTATCGAAATGCTTAGCCATGTGGCTAACTGTTTGCGCATTGCCGATTCGAGTCAATGGTTAGTCTGATCGCTAAGTTTTTCCTGCTTTCTGCAACGCGCCCGACCCGCTAAATCTGGTGGCATGACCAGCCCTCGATTCATTCATCTGCGCGTCCATACCGAGTATTCCCTGCTCGAAGGCGCCGTGCCCGCCAAGAAACTCGTGAAGATGTGCGAGTCGGCGAAGATGCCCGCCGTCGCCGTGACCGACACGAACAACATGTTCGCGGCGCTCGAATTTTCCGTGACCGCGACGGGGGCGGGGCTGCAGCCGATCGTCGGCTGTCAGGTCTCGCTGGAATTCGATCCGGCCAAGCCGGGCGAACGTCCGCGCCTGCCCGCACCGATCGTTCTGCTGGCCCAGACCGAGCGCGGCTACGAGAACCTGATGAAGCTGAACTCGTGTCTCTATCTCGACAAGCACGGGGCGCTGATTCAGGTCACGCTTGAGGAGCTGGAGCGGTATTCCGAAGGGTTGATCTGTCTTTCGGGCGGCCCCGACGGCCCGGTCGGGCGGCTGATCCGGAATGGTGCGAAGGACCGCGCCAAGGCGCTGTTGCAACAGCTTGCCGGGATCTTCCCGAGCCGGCTCTATGTCGAATTGCAGCGCCACCCGGGCGAGGGCGGCACGCTGACCGAGGCCGAGATCGCGACCGAGCGGCCCTTCGTCGAATGGGCCTATGAGCTGGGTCTGCCGTTGGTCGCCACGAACGACGTCTATTTCCCGAAGCCCGCGATCTACGAGGCCCATGACGCGATGATCTGTATCGCGGAAGGCGCCTATGTCGATCAGATCGAGCCGCGCCGGCGTCTGACCCCGCAGCATTATTTCAAATCCGAAGGCGAAATGGTTGCGCTCTTCGCCGATCTGCCCGAAGCGGTGGAGAACACCGTCGAGATCGCGAAACGCTGCGCCTTCTCGACCTATAAACGCGCGCCGATCCTGCCGAAATTCGCAGATGACGAGGTGGTGGAACTGCGGCGTCAGGCTTGGGACGGGTTGCGCAACCGTCTTGACGTGATCCCGCATGCAGCACCGGTCGAGGATTACGAGAAACGCCTGCAATTCGAGCTCGACATCATCGAACAGATGGGCTTCCCGGGCTACTTCCTGATCGTTGCCGACTTCATCAAATGGGCCAAGGATCACGACATTCCGGTCGGGCCGGGGCGGGGCTCGGGCGCGGGCTCGCTCGTGGCTTACGCGCTGACCATCACCGACCTTGATCCGCTGCGCTATTCGCTGCTGTTCGAACGCTTCCTCAACCCCGAACGTGTCTCGATGCCGGACTTCGACATCGACTTCTGCATGGATCGCCGCGAGGAGGTGATCCAATATGTTCAGAATAAATACGGGCGCGAGAAGGTGGGCCAGATCATCACCTTCGGCGCGCTTCTGTCCAAGGCAGCCGTGCGCGACGTGGGCCGGGTCTTGCAGATGTCCTACGGGCAGGTCGACAAGCTCTCGAAGCTGATCCCGGTCGAGGGCGTGAAGCCCGTCAGCATCGAGAAGGCGCTGGCCGACGAGCCGCGCCTGCGCGAGGCGGCTCGCAACGAAGAGGTCGTGGCGCGGCTTCTCGATTACGCGAAGGCGATCGAGGGGCTGCTGCGCAACGCCTCGACCCACGCGGCGGGCGTCGTGATCGGGGACCGTCCGATCGACGAGCTGGTGCCGCTCTATCAGGATCCGCGCTCGGATATGCCCGCGACCCAGTTCAACATGAAATGGGTCGAGCAGGCGGGTCTGGTGAAGTTCGACTTCCTCGGCCTGAAGACGCTGACCGTGATCCGCTCCGCGATGGAACTGATCTTCAAATCGGGCCGTCCGCTGCATGTCGATGCCGCGGGCAACCAGCTCTACGAGCCTGCCGAGGGTGCGGAAAACCATATCAACGCGATCCCGCTGGATGACGAGAAGACCTACAAGCTCTACGCCGATGCGAAAACCGTCGCCGTGTTCCAGGTGGAATCGGAAGGCATGAAATCGGCCCTGCGCCAGATGAAGCCCACCTGTATCGAGGACATCGTCGCACTGGTGGCGCTGTATCGTCCCGGCCCGATGGAGAACATCCCTACCTATTGTGAGGTGAAGAACGGGCTCAAGAAGATCACCTCGGTCCACCCGACCATCGACCATATCCTTGAAGAGACACAGGGCATCATCGTCTATCAGGAGCAGGTGATGCAGATCGCGCAGGTCATGGGGGGCTACTCGCTTGGCGGCGCAGACCTTCTCCGTCGCGCGATGGGTAAGAAGATCAAGGAGGCGATGGACGCCGAGCGCCCGAAATTCGAGGCGGGCGCGGCCAAGAACGGGGTCGACAAGAAGAAGGCCTCCGAGGTGTTCGACCTCCTGGAGAAATTCGCGAACTACGGCTTCAACAAATCGCACGCGGCGGCCTACGCGGTGGTGTCCTATTACACCGGCTGGCTGAAGGCGAACCACGCGGTCGAGTTCATGGGCGGTGTGATGAATTGCGATATTCATCTGACCGACAAGCTCGCGATCTATGCCGACGAGGTGCAGAAGAAGCTCGGGATCGAGATCATTCCACCTTGCGTGAACCGCTCGCTTTCGACCTTCGACGTGGTCGATCAGAAGCTGGTCTATGCGCTGGGCGCGCTGAAGAACGTCGGCGCGGACGCGATGCAAATGATCGTGACCGCACGCGGCGAAGAACCGTTCAAGGATCTGTTCGATTTCGCGCGGCGCGTGGACATGAAGCGGGTGGGCAAGCGCCCGCTGGAGATGCTGGCGCGGGCAGGGGCCTTCGATCTTCTGGACCCGAACCGCAAGCGCGTCTTCGAGTCGCTGGAATCGCTGATGGCGTGGTCGGGCGCGGTGATCGAGGCGCGCGAGTCGGCGCAGGTGTCGCTGTTCGGCGAGGCGGGCGACGATCTGCCGCCGCCTCGTCTGGCCGATACCGACGACTGGCTGCCGGGGGAACGCCTGGCCGAGGAACACAAGGCCATCGGCTTCTACCTTTCGGGGCACCCGATCGAGGATTACCTGCCCGCGCTCAAGCGTAAGAAAGTGCTGAGCTGGGAAGAGGTGCAGCAAAAGGCCGTGGGCGGTCCTTTCGTGACCAAGATCGCGGGCGAGGTCGCCTCGGTGCGCGAGAAGAAATCCGCCAAGGGCAACCGCTTCGCCTTCGTCGCGCTGTCGGATGCGTCGGGGCCCTATGAGGTCGCCTTCTGGTCGGAGGCGCTGGAGGCCTGCCGCGATGTGCTGGAAACCGGCAACCTTCTGGTGCTGACCGTGAAGGTCGAGGTGGATGGCGAGTCGGTGCGTATGGTCGCCACTTCGGCCCAGACTGTGGAGAAGGCGACGGCGGATGCGGGGTCATCCGGGCTTCTGGTGCATATCGACAACAATGACGCGGTCGCCTCGGTCGCGAGCCTTGTCGAGCGGGTCGCCCGCGAAGGGAAGGTCCATTCGCGCGGTCCGATCAGCTTCATGGTCTATGACAATGAGCGTGGCTGCCGCTACCAGATCACCGCGATGCCCGAGGCGCCGGTCAACGCACAGGTGAAAGGCGCGCTGCGCTCCTTGCGCGGGGTGAGCGAGGTCGAAGAGGTCTGAGCCTCACAGGCTGCGCGCCACCCATGCCAGCCGCAGCGTTATCGCGGCGGCAAGGGCGGTGGCGAACTCGCCCCAGCGCAGCAGCGCCAAGCCGCGCAGCAGATCGGGCTCGTTGATCCCGTCGCGTACCGCACCGGAGATCATGCCCATCTCCAGCCACGCCGCCGCGCCCAGCACGGCGGTTGCCAGAAAACTCATTGAGACCAAAATCATGGCCTGTCGATGGCTGCGCAGCCGCCAGATCAGCCCGCACATCAGCGGCACGGCGAAGAACACCTGCATCGCAAGGATGCCGCTGCCCTGCCACAGCTCGAACCGGTCGAGTGTCGAACGAAGATCGATGCCCGGGGGCCAGATCAGCAAAGCGGTGTAGATGAGCGCTTGGGCACTCACGAAAACACCGTTCAGCCCCCAGAGCGCCGCGTCCATTACCAGTGCGGCGGTTTCTGGTCGGCCAGGGGGATCGCACTGCCGCTGTCATATTCGCGCTCGGCCTCGCGCTCCATCAGCAGGCCCAGATGACGCTCCAGCCGCTCGATCTGACGCGCCTGCGCGGCCGCGACATCGGACAGCTCGTCCACCGTTTGCGTCAGATAGGCGATCTGTTCTTCCGCCCGTTCCAGCCGTTCCTGCATCTGCCGTTCCTATTGCTTGCCGGGGCCAGCCCCTTGGGCTACACCCTCGCGCGAGATAAGATCAGGTGCAAGCCGATGGCGAAACAGAAAAAGCAGCCCCGTCCCAAGGCAGAGGCCCCGAAGGGCTTCCGTGATTATTTCGGGACGGAGGTGACCGAGCGGGCCGATATGTTGGCGAAGATCGCAGAGGTCTATCGCACGCATGGCTTCGAGGCGCTGGAAACTTCGGCCATTGAGACGGTCGAGGCACTAGGCAAATACCTCCCCGATGTGGACCGCCCGAATGCGGGCGTCTTCGCGTGGCAGGAGGAAGACGACGGCAAGTGGCTGGCGCTGCGCTACGACATGACGGCGCCACTGGCCCGGGTCGCGGCGCAATATCGCAACGACCTGCCGACGCCCTATCGTCGCTTCACGATGGGCCCCGTCTGGCGCAACGAAAAGCCCGGCCCGGGCCGGTTCCGCCAGTTCTATCAATGCGATGCCGATACCGTGGGCGCGCCCGACGTGGCCGCTGATGCCGAGATTTGCGGGATGCTTTCGGACGCGTTGGAGGCGGTCGGCATTCCGCGCGGCGACTACGTCGTGCGGGTGAACAACCGCAAGGTTCTGAACGGCGTGATGGAAGTCGCGGGCGTTCTCGACCCGGCCGATCCGACCAAGTTCGAAGAAGAGCGCGGCATCGTCCTGCGCGCCATCGACAAGTTCGACAAGTTCGGCGAGGAGGGCGTGCGCCTTCTGATGGGCGAGGGGCGTCTGGACGACTCCGGCGACTTCACCAAGGGCGCGGGGCTGTCCGAGGCACAGGCCGATACGGTCATGGGCTTCATGGAAGCCAAGCGCGAAGACAACGCCGCCACCGTCGCGCGGCTGCGCGAGTTGGTCGAAGGCTCGGCGCTGGGTGCGGAAGGCGTGGACGAACTCGAGCAGATCGCCTCGCTTCTCGACGCGCAGGGCTACGGCCCCGACCGCATCGTGATCGACCCCTCGGTCGTGCGCGGTTTGGGCTATTACACCGGCCCGGTTTTCGAGGCCGAGCTGACCTTCGAGATCACCGACGAGAAGGGCCGTCCGCGCCAATTCGGCTCGGTCGCAGGCGGCGGGCGCTATGACGATCTGGTCAAGCGCTTCACCGGTCAGGTCGTTCCGGCCACCGGCGTCTCGATCGGCGTCGACCGCCTGCTGGCCGCGCTGCGCGCCAAGGGCCGCATCGGCGGCTCCGCGCAGGGCCCGGTCGTCGTGACCGTGATGGATCGCGACCGGATGGCCGAATACATGGCGCTGGCCTCCACGCTGCGCGGGGCAGGGCTGCGCGCCGAGGTCTATCTGGGCAACCCGAAGAACTTCGGCAACCAGTTGAAATATGCCGACAAACGCGAAAGCCCCGTGGCGATCATCCAAGGCTCGGACGAGGCCGAACGCGGTGTCGTCCAGATCAAGGACCTGATCCTTGGTGCGAAGATCGCGCAGGACGCGACGGTTGAAGAATGGAAATCCCAACCGGCGCAATTCGAGGTTCCGACCGGGGAAATGGTCGCAAAAGTGCAAGAGATCCTTGCACGCTACGAGGCCGAGTAATGGCGGACAAGGCGCAAGCGCGGGGACAGGCAGGCCGTCTGCTGGAGCTATTCCTCGCCGCCGGTGCGGTCGAGGTCACGCCTGACATCCTGCAACCCGCCGAGGCGCTTCTCGACCTCTATGGCGAGGATATTCGCGCCCGCGCCTATGTCACCGCCGACCCGCTGCGCGGCGAGATGATGCTGCGCCCGGACTTCACCGTGCCGGTCGTGCAGGAGCATATGGCCAATGGCGCCGAACCTGCGCGCTACGCTTACGCGGGCGAGGTGTTCCGCCGTCAGGATCATCGCGGCGCCGCACGCGCCCATGAGTATTTTCAGGCCGGGTTCGAGATTTTCGACCGCGCCGATCCCGAAGCCGCGGATGCTGAGGTCTTCGCGCTGTTCGCGGGGCTTCTTGCCAAGCTGACCCTGTCCGCCACGATCGGCGATATGGGCCTGCTGCGCGCCGCCGTGGACGGGCTCGACACGCTGCCCGAACGCAAGGCCGCGCTTGCGCGTCACATCTGGCGCCCCAAACGCTTCCAGCATCTGCTTGCGCGCTATTCGGGGCAGGTCGAGGTGCCGAAAGCCCGCGCCGATCTGCTGACCGGCCAGCGCTCCGGCGCGCCGTGGATCGGGCTGCGCTCGCGCGAGGAGATGGAGGCGCGGATCGCCACGCTCGCCGCCGACGCTGCCGCTGCGCCGATCCCGACCGATGCGGTTGCCGCGATGGGCAAACTGGCTGAGCTGCGCTGTGCTGCAGATCAGGCGCCTGCCGCCCTGCGCGCGCTCGGCATTGAAGCCATCGAACCGGCCATTGCGCGGCTCGAAAAGCGTCTCGACGCGCTCGCCACGCGCGGCATCGACCTCGCCGCGATCACCTTCGACGCGAGCCACGGGCGCTCGACGATGGAATATTACGACGGCTTCGTCTTCACCTTCACCGCAGCCGATCCGGCACTACCGCCGGTCGCGAGCGGCGGGCGCTACGACGCGCTGACCCGGCAACTGGGGCAGGGGCGCGAAATCCCCGCCGTGGGCGGCGTGATCCGTGCAGGGTTGATGGCCGATCTGGAGGCGCAAGCATGAGCGAGGCCATGATCAAACTCGGCGTGCCCTCCAAGGGGCGTCTGATGGAGAAGACCTTCGACTGGTTTGCGCAAGCGGGTATCACGCTCAAGCGCACCGGGTCGGAGCGCGAATATGCGGGCGCGGTCGAAGGGGCCGAGGGCGTGCAGCTCGTGCTGCTCTCAGCCGGAGAAATCCCGCGCGAACTGGCGGCGGGGCGTATCCATCTGGGCGTCACCGGTTCCGATCTCGTGCGTGAGAAGCTCGCCGACTGGGAAAGTCAGGTCGCCGATCTCGCGCCGATGGGCTTCGGCCATGCCGATCTGATCATCGCGGTGCCGGCCTGCTGGTCGGATGTGGACAGCCTCGAAGACCTCGACGCCGCTGCCCACCGTTTCCGCGCCACCCACGGCTTCCGCCTGCGGATCGCCACGAAATACCACCGGCTGGTGCGCGAATTCCTGACCCGCGAAGGCGTGGCAGACTGGCAGCTCGTCGACAGTCAGGGCGCGACCGAGGGCACGATCGCGAACCTCACCGCCGAGGCCGTGGCCGACATCACTTCGAGCGGCGAGACGCTGCGCGCGAACCATCTGAAGATCCTCTCGGACGGGCTGATCCACCAATCTCAGGCGACGCTGTTTGCTTCGCGCGCCGCCGATTGGTCGGGGCAGGAAAGCCGACTTACGGGTCTCGCGCAGCAGCTCGGACTGCCCGCGCCAACGCTCTGATCTTCCTCTTGGTCGAAATATCCCACGGGGGTCCGGGGGTGTGAAACCCCCGGCCTGCGCCGCTCAATAGCCCCGCGACCGGTCCACGAGATAGAGGAACGGCTCGCCTGCCTCGCCCCGCCGGATATTCTCGGCGATGACCTCGGAGGCGGTCTCTGCCCGGCTCTCGGCGGCGATATGGGGCGTCACCGTCACGTGGGGATGCGCCCAATAGGCGTGCTCGGGGGGCAGGGGCTCCACGCGGAACACGTCGAGCGTCGCGTGGCCGATCTGGCCGCGATCCAGCGCAGCCAAGAGAGCGTCATCGTCGATCAGCGTGCCGCGACCCGGATTGATGATCCGCGCGCCTTTCGGCATCTGCGCCAGCGTGTCCGCGTTCAGAAGCTCGGTGGTCTCGGGCGTGTCGGGCAGGATCGAGACGAGGATCTCCGCCTTCGACAGCGCCTCCGCCAGACCGTCATCGCCGCTCAGGCAGGTGATCCCGGGGATGTCTTTCGGCGACCGGCTCCAGCCGGTGACTTTGAAGCCCAGACCCGCGAGCGCCTCGGCACAGGCTTTGCCCAAAGCGCCCAAGCCCAGCATCACCACCGAGCGGTCCCGCGCCAGCGGCGGCACGCCCCCGTCGTGGCGCCAGACACCGTCCTGCTGGGCCAGCGTCGCGTCGATCCCGAGGTGATAGCGCAGCACGTGGCCGGTCACATAGTCGACCATGCCGCGCTCCAGTCCCGCATCCACCATCCGGCACAGCGGCTGGGTGAGGGTCTGGTTGCCCACCACGCGCTCGACCCCGGCCCAGAGGTTCAGCACAGCTTTCGCGCAGGTGAGGGCGGTGAAATCCTGCACCGGGCCCTGCGGCGAATAGACGACATAGTCGATCTGCGCGGGGTCGATCTCGTCCGGCTGGACGATCTGCGCCTCGACGCCGGTGGCTGCGATGGCCTCTGTCAGCGGGCGTTCGTAACGAGCCCAGTTCTCGGGCTTGTCGGCGAAAAGGACGCGGATCATCTTTGCCTCGGTCTATGGACATGGGCGCTTTGCACCAGCCCGAAGGCCGCGAGCAGGATCATCATGGCGGTGCCCCCGTAACTCACCAGTGGCAAGGGGACGCCCACGACAGGCATCAGCCCCATCACCATCGCCATGTTGATCGCGAAGAAGAAGAAGAACGTCCCGGCGACCCCGAAACTGAGCAGCGAGGCGAAGCGGTCCTTCGTTGCCATCGCGGTATAAAGCGCAAAGCCGATGATGCCGGTGTAAAGCATCAGGAGGGAGAAGGCGCCGACGAAGCCGAACTCCTCGGCGAGCGTGGTGAAGATGAAGTCCGTGTGCTTCTCGGGCAGGAAGTTCAGGCGACTTTGCGTGCCCTGCATGAAGCCGCGCCCCGACCAGCCGCCCGAGCCGAGCGCGATCTGCGCCTGCATGATGTTGTAGCCCGCGCCAAGCGGGTCCGAGCCCGGATCGAGGAAAGTGTCGATACGCTTGTACTGGTAGTCGTGCAGCAGCTGGTACTCCGTGCCGCGGCTTTCCATCACGCCGAAGACAAGCCCGACGACCAGCGCGATTACGGTGCCGAAATACCAAAACGACACCCCGGCTGCGAACATCACGAAGGCCCCGCCCAGCACCAGCATTACGGCGGTGCCGAGGTCGGGCTGGGCCAGTACGAGGAAGGTGGGCGCAAGAATGATCACCGCAGGGATGAACACCCAGAGCGGGCGCGAGACCTTCTCGACCGGCAGCCAGTCGTAATAGGCGGCCAGCAGCATCACGAGGGTGATCTTCATCAGCTCGGAGGGCTGAATGCGCAGCGGGCCGATCTCCAGCCAGCGCTGTGCGCCCATGCCGATCGCGCCGAAGAACTCCACCGCCACCAGAAGCAAAAGCGCCACGAAATAGGCTAGCGCCGAGACATTGCGCCAGAACCAGACCGGGATGAAGGCCACGGTGAACATCGCGATCATACCGAGCGCGAAACGCTTCATCTGCGGCTCCGCCCAGGTATGGATATTGCCGCCCGCGACCGAGTAGAGCATCAGGAAGCCCGCGCAGGCCACCGCCGTCAGCAAGATCACCAGCGGCCAGTTCAGATAGAAGATCTTGCGCCATCCCGTCGGGACGGTCTTGAGATTGCTCTCGAGATAGCTCATGCGCGCGACCTCGATTGCGGCTTCTGCACGGTGTCGGGGTCGACCAGATCGAGCGTTTCGTTCAGCTCCTTGGCCTTCGCGCGGGCGAAGGACGGGTAGGCATCGTCCGGGGGCAGGCCGCCCGCCAGCGCGAACAGCAACACGTCGCGCGCGATCGGGGCGGCGGCCGTCGAGCCGCCCGAGCCGTGTTCGACCACGACCGAGACCGCGTAGCGCGGATTGTCGATGGGGGCGAAAGCCACGAAGAGCGCGTGGTCGCGCCGGTTCCAGGGAAGCTGCTCGTTGCGGATCACGCCGCGGGCACGTTCGGCCTTGGTGATGTTGCGGACCTGGGAGGTGCCGGTCTTGCCCGCCATCTTCCATTCCTTCATCGCGATGCGCGAGCCGCGCGCGGTGCCGCGCGAGGAGTTCACCACCGCGGTCATCCCCTTGCGCACGCTGTCGAGATAGACCTTCTCGACGCCCAGATCGTCGGTGACGCGGATCGGTTGCTCGACCCCGTCACGGGCGCGGATCAGACGCGGCTCGACCTTTTTCCCGCTGGCGATGCGCGCCGCCATGATCGCGAGATGCATCGGCGAGGCCAGCACATAGCCCTGACCGATCGCCGCGTTCGCGGTGTCGCCGATCAGCCAGTCCTTGCCGTAACGCTCCCGCTTCCACTCCTTGGTGGGGGCCACGCCTTCCTTCACCGCCGACATCGGCAGGTCGGGCCGGACGCCAATACCCAGACGCTTGGCCATGTCGCTCATCTTGTCGATGCCGACGCGCTGCGACAGCTCGTAATAATAGACGTCGCAGGACTGCTCCATGCTCTTGGTCATGTTCACATGGCCATGGCCCGCGCCTTTCCAGCAGTGGAAGCGGCGGCCCGCAATCTCGACATAGCCGGGGCACCAGATGGTTTCCTCGGGCGTCACCAGCCCCGCCTCCAGCGCGGCGAGCGCGGTGACCATCTTGTAGGTCGAGCCCGGCGGGTAGAGGCCCTGCACGGTCTTGTCGGCCAGCGGGCGGTGATCGTCCTGCGTGAGGCGCTGATAATCGGCGACCGAAATCCCGCGCACGAAAAGGTTGGGGTCGAAGCTCGGCGCGGAGGCGCAGGCGAGCACGTCGCCATTGGTCACATCCATCACCACGGTTGCGGCGGATTCTTCTTCCAGCCGCTGCAGAGCGTAGTTCTGCAGACGATAATCGAGCGTCAGCTGAAGGTTTTCGCCGGGCTGGCCGGGTTCGCGC
Source organism: Thioclava sp. PTB-PU3-1 (assembly GCF_055666785.1). Lineage (NCBI taxonomy): Bacteria > Pseudomonadati > Pseudomonadota > Alphaproteobacteria > Rhodobacterales > Paracoccaceae > Thioclava > Thioclava sp. PTB-PU3-1. Next base: position 452,130 of record NZ_JBVNVL010000002.1, read on the forward strand.
GACAGCTCGCGCATCTCGCGCCCGGCGGAGTTCACCTCGACGCGGCGCTGACCGGCCGCGCCGCGCAGAACGCTTTCCTCCTTGGCCTCGATCCCGGTTTTGCCCAGCTGGAATTTCGGGATCAGCAGCAGCGGATCGGGATCTTCCATTTTGCTCAGGTCGTAATCCGAGACCGGGCCGACATAGCCGATCACATGGCCGAAATCCTCGCGGCGCGGATAGAGGCGCGACAGGCCGACATCGGGGCTGACACCGGGCAGCGAGGGGCCGTTCACCGCGACGCGCGAGAACTCGTCCCATGTCAGGCGGTCGGCCACCGTGACCGGCGTCGTCGGCGGGCGACGGCGGATGTCGTGCAGGATGTCTTTCGTATCGCCATCGGTAATCGGGATCAGACGGCGCAACGCGGCCAGCGTCGCATCTACGTCGTCGGTATCCTCGCGGGTGATCGTGACACGGTAATTCTGCTCGTTGCCCGCAAGCATGACCCCGTTGCGATCGAAGATCAGCCCGCGCGCTGGCGGGATCAGCCGGATCTTCACCGAGTTGCCCTCGGCCAGCAGCCGGTATTGCTTGGCGTCTTCGAGCTGCATCTTGCGCATCCGCGCCGCCAGCACGGCCACGACCGCCGCCTGCGCGCCGCCCAAGAGCAAGCCGCGTCGCGTGATGCGGCGGGTGCTGACTTCGGTCTCTTTCGGGGATCGTCTCATTCTGGGCCCCCTCACATTCGATGTCCGTAGGCGTCGACCTCGCCCGGTGCCGCGCGACGCAGCCCGAAGGCCACCCGCGACACCAGCACCACCACCGGGTAGGCGGCCAGCGTAACCAGCATCTGGAACAGTTCCAGCCCGAGGCTCGGCTGATCGACCATCGTGACCAGCAGGACGATGCGCTTCACCGCCACCATAGCGATCAGCAGCCCCGCGACCAATGCCCATTCCAGCGCGAAGGGCAGATCACGCAGGCTTTGCTCGCGGCGGCGCAGGAATTCGGTCGCGCCGAGGACGATCAGCGCCCAAAGCCCGATGGGCCGCCAGAACATGATGTCTTCAAGCAGGAAGACCAGAACGATCAGCAGGGCCGGGGCGTATTCGGGCCGCCGCAGTACCCAAGCGAGCGTCAGGGCCAAGGTCAGGTCGGGGCCGGGCAGGCCGCCCGGCGAATGGTCGACCGGCATCAGGCGCACGAAGATCAGCACGAGGCCGATCACCACGAAGAGCGTTCGGTAGCTGAGGCGGCGGCGGGTGATGGGGTCGATCATTGGCTGCCCCCGTTGCCGTCCTCCGACCCGTCATCGGGTTCGAGCGCGCCCTCGGCGGCCTCCGAGCGCGCCTTCTCGGCGGCTTCCTGTTCGATGACTTTCGGATCGGGCGCGATCAGCCCGCCGGCATTCTCGATCCGCTCGGCCGGATGCGAGCGCAGCACGCGCAGGAAATCGAGCCGTTCGTAATCGGCGGCGAGGCGTACGCGCAGCCGCTTGTCGCGGCCCTGGAAGACCTGCCCGACCAGCAGCCCCGCCGGGAAGACGCCGCCATCGCCCGAGGAGATCACGCGGTCGCCCGGGCGCACGCGGTCGGGATGTTCGAGGAAATCCACGAACGGGTAGGGGGAGTTGTCGCCCGCGAGGATTGCGTTCTGCCCCGAGGCCGGGATCGAGACCGGGATGCGGCTCGAGGCGTCGGTCAGCAGCAGCACCCGCGAAGTCGAGGAGCCCACGCCCGAGATCCGGCCCACAAGGCCCAGCCCATCCATCGTGGCCCAGCCATCGACGATGCCGTCGCGCTTGCCGACATTCAGCAGCACCGATTTGCGGAAGGGCGAGCCGCTATCGGCCAGCACGCGCCCCGACACGGAGGTCAGCTTCGGATCGAGCCGCACCTTGTTCTGCGCCAGAAGCTTCGCGTTTTGCTGCTCCAGCTGAACGGCGGCTTCCTTCCACGCCTTCATCTGCTGCAGCTCGCGGCGCAACTCCTGGTTCTGCTCGTAGATGCGGGAATAGGATTGGAAGCCCTCGACCATGTCGGTCAGTTTCGTGACCGGGGCCATCGCCCAATCGAAGCTGGGCACGAAGCGATCCACGAGGGCAGAGCGGAACCGCTCCATCCGCGGGCTGTCGATGCGCCAGACGAGGAAGAGCGCGAGCAACACGACGACAAGAACCGCAACGCCCAGTCGGCGCAGCGGTCCGATATAGTCTTGGTCGTCGCGATTTCTGGCCAAATCCGTCTCCGGTCAGATCACTGGCCGGGCGTGGTGCGATCCCGGCCCCGTCTCAGCTGTCGTAATCAATGACGTGGCGAAGCTGCTTTTCATATTCAAGCGCCTTGCCGGTGCCGAGGGCAACACAGTTGAGCGACTGATCGGCGATCGAGATCGAGAGGCCCGTCTGCTCGCGCAGGGCCAGATCCAGCTCGCCCAGCAGCGCACCGCCCCCCGTGAGCATCACGCCACGGTCGACGATGTCGGCGGCGAGGTCCGGCGGCGTGGTCTCCAGCGCCTGCATCACCGCGTCGCAGATCGACTGGACGGGCTCGGACAGCGCCTCGGCGACCTGCGCCTGCGTGATTTCGGTTTCTTTCGGCACGCCGTTCAGCAGGTCGCGACCGCGCACATGGAGCGACATGCCGCGCCCGTCATCGGGCATCCGCGCGGTGCCGATCGTGGTCTTGATCCGCTCTGCGGTGGATTCGCCCACGAGCAGGTTCTGGTTGCGGCGCAGGTAGGAGATGATCGCCTCGTCCATGCGGTCGCCGCCCACGCGCACCGAGCGCGCATAGACGATGTCGCCGAGCGAGAGGACGGCCACCTCGGTCGTGCCGCCGCCGATATCGACCACCATCGAGCCCGTGGGGTCGGTGATCGGCATGCCGGCACCGATAGCCGCTGCGATCGGCTCTGCGATCAGGCCGGCGCGGCGCGCACCTGCCGAGAGAACCGACTGACGGATCGCGCGCTTCTCCACCGGGGTCGCGCCATGCGGGACGCAGACGATGATCTTCGGCTTCGAGAAGGTCGAGCGCTTATGCACCTTGCGGATGAAATGCTTGATCATTTCCTCGGCGCTGTCGAAATCCGCGATGACGCCGTCGCGCATCGGGCGGATCGCTTCGATCGAGCCGGGGGTGCGGCCGAGCATCAGCTTGGCGTCTTCACCGACTGCCAGCACCTGCTTCTTGCCGTCCTTGACGTGATAGGCGACCACCGAGGGTTCGTTCAGCACGATCCCCTTGCCTTTGACATAGACCAGCGTGTTCGCCGTCCCGAGGTCGATCGCCATGTCCGAGGAGAAGATCCCACCAACCATATTACGCCTGTCCCATCCCAAATTTCTTAGAAACACCGCGACTCGCGCCAAGCCACGGCCCGCGCCTCGTATAGTCAAAGCGGCCCTTACGGGGAAGCGGATTTGCGCTGTCGGCAAGGCACCCCTGCGGTTATCCGCTGAGGCTAGGCCAAGGGATTGACCTTTTTCAACATTTTGGTCGGATTTCGCCCGGAAAAATTGCTTGAAATTACAGATATGCGATACGTCACGAAATCGTGCTGAAATCGGGGAATTCGCGGGGGCTGGATTGAAAACGGGCAGCCCTTCGCGGGCTGCCCGAAACCTGTGCAACTGGTGGTCGGCTCAGAGCTTGTAGCTCACCGTTTTCACATCCGCGTCGGGCGCGGTTTTCTGGCTGCGGAAGCGCAGGCGGTTGAGCGCGCCGACATAGGCCTTCACGCTCGCGAGGATCGTGTCGGTATCCGACGCCGCCCCCGTGCCGATCCGCCCGTCTTCCTCGAGGCGGACCGAAACGGTCGCTTGTGCGTCGGTGCCTTCGGTCACCGCATGCACCTGATAGAGCTTCAGCTTCGCATGCGTCGGGTAGATTTCCTTGACGCAGTTGAAGACCGCATCGACCGGGCCGTCGCCTTGGCACTTGCTGGATTTCTCCTCGCCGTCGACAAGCATCTTCAGCTCGGCTTCCTGCCCGTCCGAGCCGCAGACCACGCGCAACCATTTCACCTGCAGGTAGTCATCGGCGGTGTTCGCGGCGCTGTCGGTCATCAGCGCGATCAGGTCCTCGTCGTAGATTTCCTTCTTGCGGTCGGCCAGCGCCTTGAAGCGGACGAAGACGTCCTTGAGCTGGTTGTCGCCCAGCTCGTAGCCCAGATCCTTGAGCTTCGCGCGCAGCGCAGCGCGGCCCGAGTGCTTGCCCATCGCGATATTCGCCTCGTTGAGGCCGATATCGGCGGGCTTCATGATCTCGAAGGTCTCGACGTTCTTCAGGACGCCATCCTGGTGGATGCCGCTTTCGTGCAGGAAGGCGTTCTTGCCGACGATCGCCTTGTTGAACTGCACCGGGAAGCCCGAAACCTGCGCCACGCGGCGCGAGATGTTCATGATCTTCGTCGTGTCTATGTGGGTCTGGTAGGGCATGATGTCCTGACGAACCTTCATCGCCATGACCACTTCTTCGAGCGCGGTGTTGCCCGCGCGCTCGCCCAGACCGTTTATCGTGCATTCGATCTGACGCGCACCGGCATCGACCGCGGCCAGCGCGTTCGCCGTCGCCATGCCCAGATCGTTGTGGCAGTGCGTCGCGAAGATGATCTCGTCGGCGCCCGGCACCCGCTCGAGCAGCATCCGGATCAGATCGGCGGATTCAGTCGGCGCGGTATAGCCAACCGTATCGGGGATGTTGATCGTGGTCGCACCCGCCTTGATCGCGATCTCGACGACGCGGCAGAGGTAGTCATGCTCGGTCCGGGTCGCATCCATCGGCGACCATTGCACGTTGTCGCACAGGTTGCGCGCGTGGCTGACGGTCTCGTGGATGACGTCGGCCATCTCGTCCATCGTCAGGTTCGGGATCGCGCGGTGCAGCGGCGACGTGCCGATGAAGGTGTGGATGCGCGGCGATTTCGCGTGCTGCACGGCTTCCCAGCAGCGGTCGATATCGGGCAGCTTCGCGCGGGCGAGCCCGCAAATCGTCGAGAACTTGGCGCGTTTCGCTATATCGCTGACGGCTTCGAAATCGCCCTCCGAGGCGATGGGGAAGCCGGCCTCGATGATATCCACGCCCATTTCGTCGAGCAGATCGGCGATCTCGAGCTTCTCGTCATGGGTCATCGTCGCGCCCGGCGATTGCTCGCCATCACGCAGGGTCGTGTCGAAAATCAGAACGCGGTTTTTGTCGATCATGGTCTGGGCCATCTGCTAGTCTCTTTCGTCTTGGCTCTTAGCGTTACTTGGTCCCGAAGGCCAGCATTGCGCGGTGGCTTTCGAAAGTTGTCCGGGCGCTGGTTACCCCTGAGCGTTCGCGCCCGAAGGCACGCTCAGAGGCTGCTAAGAAGAAGGAGACCACGGGGCATCGCGCCTTGGGCGAGCGCCCCGGCTGCGGTGAGTTGAATATGCTTAACCCGTGTCATGAGGGGCACTATAGGCGCCAAGTGATAAATGAAAAGCAAAAAAGGAACCGCTCGCGGCGGGGGCGCGTAGCCTTTGGGCGCATATGACGGAGGGAACGGTGGCAGGTCAGGCAATCGTGATCGGGGATACGGGCGGGATCGGTTCGGCGATCCGGGCCGAGCTGGAAGCGCGCGGCTTCGCGCTGAAGGGGTTGTCGCGGTCGCGCGATGGATTCGATGTGACGGATGAGCGTTCGGTCGAGGCGGGTCTGCGCGGGATCGACGGGCCGGTCGATCTGATCTTCGTGGCCTCGGGCGCACTTGGCACGCCGGAAAAGGCGCTGTCGCAGCTCACGCCCGCGGAATTGCAGACCCAGTTCGCCGTGAATGCGATGGGGCCGGCGCTGGTGCTGAAACACGCCGCCCGCCTGTTGCCCCGCGACCAGCCCGCACGGTTTGCGGCGCTCTCGGCGCGGGTCGGCTCGATCGGGGATAACGGCTTGGGCGGCTGGTATAGCTATCGGACCTCGAAAGCGGCGCTGAACCAGGTGCTGCACGGCGCGGCGGTCGAACTGGGGCGCTCTCACAAGCAGCTCGTGGTCGCGGCGCTGCATCCCGGCACGGTCGACACCCCCTTTACCGCCGATTACCCGCGCGACAAGCTCGCCCCGGAAGACGCCGCGCGCCGGTTGCTGGATGTGCTGGACGGGCTGACCCCCGCGCAATCGGGCGGGTTTTACGATTACGCAGGCAAGGAGATCCCATGGTAACCCGAAACGCCATCGTCACCGGCTCCGCGCGCGGGATCGGCCGCGCGATCACCGAGGCGCTGCTGGATCGCGGCTGGCAGGTCGCGGCGCTCGATCTGGATATCGACCCGCTGGAGGCGCGCGAAGGCTTGCAGGCGATCCGCTGCGATCTAGGGAGCGAGGATGACATTCGCGCCGCCGTCGCGGAGGCCGGGTTCGAGACGCTCGATCTCTTGGTGAATAATGGCGGTCCGGCCAATCCCGAATGCGGACCGCTGGAGGAACTGACGCTGGAAGCGTGGCATAGGTGGATCGACCCGCATCTGACGGGCACGTTCCTGATGACGCGCGAGGCTCTGCCCGCCTTGCGCAAGGGTCGCGGCGCGGTGGTCAACATGGCCTCGACGCGCGCGCTGCAATCCGAGCCTGACACCTTCGCCTATGCGGCGGCGAAGGGCGGCGTCACGTCGCTGACCCACGCGATGGCGGTGAGCCTCGGGCCGGAAGTGCGGGTGAACGCGATCGCGCCCGGCTGGATCAATTCGGGCGGCGAGGCCTTGAGCGAAGAGGATCACGCGCAGCATCCGGTGGGCCGGGTGGGCGAGCCTTCCGACATCGCCGACGCGGTGTTGTACCTTGCCGATGCCGGCTTCGTGACGGGGCAGGTGTTGGTCGTCGATGGCGGCATGACCCGAAAGATGATCTATGACTAAGCTGATCGCGGTGCTGGGCGACCAGCTGAGCCATGATGGCGCGGCTTTGCGCTGCGGCGACAAGGATGCGGATGTGGTGGTCATGGCCGAGGTGCGCGAAGAGGCGACCTATACCGGCCATCACAAGCAGAAGCTGGCGCTGACCTTCGCCGCCATGCGCCGCTTCGCCGACGAGTTGGAGCGCGACGGCTGGCAGGTTCGCTATACGAAGCTGACCGACGACGACAACGCGGGCTCGCTGGTGGGCGAATTCGCCCGCCGCGCCGAGGAGGAGGGGGCCGAGGAGGTCGTGACGCTCGCCCCCGGCGAATGGCGGCTGCGGCAGGCCTTCGAGAGCGCGCCGTTGAAAATCCGGCAACTGCCCGACGACCGCTTTATCTGCTCCGAGAAACGCTTCGCGGAGTGGGCCGAGGGGCGCAAGGAGCTGCGCATGGAGTGGTTCTACCGCGAGATGCGCCGCGAGACGGGACTCTTGATGGAAGGCGACGATCCGGCGGGCGGTGAGTGGAACTTCGACAAGGAAAACCGCAAGCCCGCCCAACCCGACCTGTTCCGCGAGCCCGCGCCGACCTTCCGCAAGGATGCGCTGGTACAGGAGGTGCTCGATATGGTCGAGGCGGAATTCCCTGACAATTTCGGATCGCTCGAAGAGTTCAACTGGCCGGTCAGTCGCGCGCAGGCCGAACGCGCGCTGGAGCATTTCATTGCCCATAACCTGCGCGATTTCGGAACCTATCAGGATGCGATGCTGGCCGAGGACCGGCTGCTGCATCACTCGATCCTGTCATCGTGCATCAATCTCGGGCTGCTCTCGCCGCTGGAGGTCTGCAAGGCCGCGGAAGAGGTCTACAAGGAGGGCGATGCGCCGATCAATTCTGTGGAGGGGTTCATCCGGCAGATCCTTGGTTGGCGCGAATATATGCGCGGAATCTACTTTCTTGAGGGGCCCGATTATACTTCGCGCAATGCGCTGCACCACAAGCGCGACCTGCCGTGGTTCTACTGGTCGGGCGAGACCGACATGGCCTGCATGAAGGCCGCGATCGGGCAGACCCGCGATCTGGCCTATGCGCATCACATCCAGCGTCTGATGGTCACAGGCAATTTTGCGCTGCTGGCCGGGATCGACCCGCGCCAAGTGCAGGATTGGTATCTCGCGGTCTATATCGACGCCTATGAGTGGGTGGAGGCGCCGAACACGGCGGGGATGAGCCAGTTCGCGGATGGCGGGGTGGTGGCCTCGAAACCCTACATTTCCTCGGGTGCCTATATCGACAAGATGTCGGACTATTGTGGCGGCTGCGCCTATGACGTGAAGGCGAAGGATGGCGAGGGGGCTTGCCCGTTCAACAGCCTCTACTGGCATTTCCTCGACCGGCATCGCGACCGCTTCGAGGGAAATCCGCGCATGGGGCTGGTCTATCGCAACTGGGACAAGCAGAAGAAAGAGACGGGGGAGGCCAAGCTGAAGACAGCGGAGGCGGTGCTCGCGAAGCTCGACAAGGGCGAAGCGCTGTAGCGCGCCTGCCCAGCAAAGCGGTCAGTTCGCGGAAGGCTGCGCCGTGGCCGGTTCGTTCGCCGGGGCCGGCGGGGTCTCGGCGCTGGCATCGGGCGTGGGCTGCGTGGCAGGCGCGCTGGTATCCTGAAGCTTGTCGTTCGACCATTCGCCGCTCGCGACATTCCCGGAGGCATAGGTCATCGTGCCTTGCCCTTCGCGTTTGCCATTCGAAAAGCTGCCCACATAGGTGTCGCCATTGGCATAGGTCGCGCGGCCTTGCCCGTCGATCGCGCCGTTGCGCCACTCGCCCTCATAGGTGAATCCATCGGGCATGGTCAGCTTGCCGGTCCCGTCGCGCTGGCCGTTCTTGAAGGCGCCCTCATAGGTCGTGCCATCGGCATAGCGCGCGGTGCCTTGGCCCTCGCGCTGCCCGTTCACCCAGTCGCCCTCGTAGCTGTAGCCGTCCGGGTAGGTCATCTTGCCCTTCCCGTCATTGCGCGCGTTCTTGAACTCGCCCTCATAGACGAGCCCGTTCGCGTAGCGCGCGGTGCCGGTGCCCTGAATGACGCCATGCGCCCAGCCGCCCTCGTAGCTGGAGCCGTCGGGATAGGTGATCTTGCCCTGACCGTCGGGCAGGTCGTTCTTGAAGCTGCCCTCATAGACCGAGCCGTCGGGATATTGCACCTTGCCCTGACCTTCGATGCGGCCTTCCTTCCATTGGCCGGTATAGACATAGCCGTCCTTGCCGCGGAACGTGCCGGTGCCGTGGCGCTTGTCGAGCAGGAAGTCCCCCTCATAGGTGTCGCCATTGGCATAGGTGACCTTGCCCGCGCCGTGGCGCTTGCCGTTGACCATCTGGCCTTCGTAGACATCGCCATTGGGTTGGGTCAGCTTGCCGCGGCCGTTCATCTGGCCGGCCTTCCAGTCGCCGACATAGGTCAGCCCGTCCGCCATCGTGAGCGTCCCGGTGCCGTCGCGCTGGCCATGCGCCATCTGGCCCTCATAGGTGGAGCCGTCGGGATAGGTAATCTTGCCGTTGCCCTGCTTGACGCCGCCCAGCCAGTCGCCCTCGTAGCGATAGCCGTTCGCGCTCTCCAAGGTGCCCTTGCCGTCATGCATCGCGTTGCGGAACTGGCCCTGATAGACCGAGCCGTTGGCGTAATGCGCGGTGCCGGTGCCGGTGATCTGACCGTTGAGCCAGTCGCCCTCGTAGGTGCCGCCATCGGCGAAGGTGATCTTGCCCTTGCCGTTGGGTTTGCCGTGGTCGAACTCGCCCTCGTAGATCGAGCCGTTGGGGAAGCGCGCGCGGCCCTTGCCCTTGATCTCGCCCATCACCCATTGGCCTTCGTATTCGTAGCCCGAGGGCAGCTTGTAGCTGCCATAGCCGTCCTGCTTGCCATCGGTGAAGGTGCCCTCATAGAGGCCGCCGTCATCGTATTGCTTGGTGATGACCTCTTGCGCCGGCGCGATCTGCGCGGTCCAGCCGATCAGAACTGCCAATGTCGCGATGCGAAGCTGCGCGCCTGCCATGCGTGCCCCCTGATGGTGCTGCCTGTGCCCCGGTCTCGCGAGCGCGTGGATTCGCGCTCTGCCGTGCTTGGGGAAAGGTTAATTGCGCGGGGATAGCCTGACAAGCGGGCAGGGGGCGGTGTCGGGGCGGTCGCGTTGAGGGGCGTCACGGGAGGGGCGGCAAATGCAGGGCAGCCATCCCCTTTTCACCCCAGCGTTTTCTGCTAAATGAGAGGGCGATAACAGCCCCGAGGACGCTTATGGCCGATCGTTTCCGCCTCACCATGGCCCAGCTCAACCCCACCGTGGGCGCGCTGGAGGCCAATGCCGAGAAGGCCTTCGCCGCTTGGGAAGAGGGCAAGCGCGCGGGCGCCGACATGGTCGTGCTGCCCGAGATGTTCCTGACCGGCTACCAGACGCAGGACCTGATCGCGAAGCCCGCTTTCGTGCGCGACGCGGTCGCCGCGATGGAGGCGCTGGGCGCGCGGATCACGGACGGTCCGGCGCTGGGCATCGGCGGGCCCTACTGGACCGAGCAGGGGCAGTATAACGCCTATTGGGTCTGGAAAGACGGCGCGCTGGTCGCGCGGATGCTGAAACACGATCTGCCGCATCACGGGATTTTCGACGAGTATCGCATCTATGATACCGGTCAGATCTCGGGGCCCTACGCGATCAACGGCGTGCGGGTCGGGACGCCTATCTGCGAGGATGCGTGGCACCCCGACGTGGCCGAGACGCTGGCCGAGACCGGGGCCGAGATCCTGATCGTGCCGAACGGTTCGCCCTATCACCGGGGCAAGCTCGACGTGCGGATGACCCATATGGTCGCGCGCGTGGTCGAGACCGGGCTGCCGCTCGCCTATCTCAACTCGGTCGGTGGGCAGGACGATCAGGTCTTCGACGGGGCTAGCTTCGTGCTGAACCGTCACGGGCAACTGGCCGCGCAATTCGCGCCTTTCGACGAGATCATCGACCATGTCGATTTCGAGCGCGACGGTGAGGGCTGGACCTGCGTCGCGGGCCGCGACGATCCGCAGCCTTCGGAATGGGAGCAGGATTACCGCGCCATGGTCGAAAGCCTTGGCGATTACCTGCGCAAGTCGGGCTTCTCAAAGGTCGTGCTCGGCCTGTCGGGCGGGATCGACTCCGCGCTGGTGGCGACGATCGCGGCGGATGCGCTGGGGCCGGAGGCGGTGCATTGCGTGATGCTGCCCTCGGAATACACCTCGCAGGGCTCGCTCGATCACGCGGCCGATCTGGCAAAGCGGCAGGGGATGCGCCTCGACACGGTGCGGATCGACGGCGCGCGCGATGCGGTCTCGGATGCGCTTGCCCATCTGATGGAAGGCACCGAGCCCGACGTGACCGAGGAAAACATCCAGTCGCGCCTGCGCGGTGTGATGCTGATGGCGCTGTCGAACAAGTTCGGCGAGATGCTTCTGACCACCGGCAACAAATCCGAGATGGCCGTGGGCTATGCGACGATCTATGGCGACATGGCGGGCGGCTACAATCCGATCAAGGATCTCTACAAGACCCGCGTTTTCGAGACGTGCCGCTGGCGCAACGCCAATTACCGCGACTGGATGAAGGGCCCCGAAGGCGAGGTGATCCCGCGCGAGATTATCGACAAACCGCCGTCTGCGGAGCTACGCCCCGACCAGAAGGACGAGGACAGCCTGCCGCCCTATCCGGTGCTCGATGGCATCCTCGAAGGGCTGGTGGAGCGCGACGCTTCGGTCGCCGATCTCGTGGCCGAGGGCTACGAGCGCGAGACGATCAAGAAGGTCGAGCATCTGCTGTATATCTCGGAGTGGAAGCGCCACCAGTCCGCGCCGGGCACGCGCCTGTCGAGCAAGGCGTTCTGGCTGGATCGCCGTTATCCGATCGTCAATCGCTGGCGCGACCACGGCTGAGCGCGGCGTTCGCGCTGCCGTTCAGTCTGCGTCGCTCCACGTCAGGCGGGCGACGCGCGGCCGGGTGACGATGAAATTGTCGAACGAAATCGCATCGCGGAAGCCGACGAAATGCTTGGTCGGATCTTTCCCGATTGACGTCAGATAGGCTTTATAGGCTTCCGACAGCTTGAAGGGGAGATCATAGGCGTAGGACGTCTCCACGATCAGCGCCTGGTCGCCCGCCGCGAGGACCGGAATGCGGTCCGCCTCGAGATCGAGCGCCTCCTGCGTGTACTTTTGCGCCAGGCCGGTCGCAAAGGAATCGTCCAGCTTCACCTTTTTTGCGTCGCTGCCTTCGGTGGGATCGTTGCAGGCGTGGTTCAAATCCTGCGGATCGTCCCAGCAACTCACCAAGGTCACGCGCATCCAGCTGCGCGACGGGTCGCTATTGCCGGTCGCAAAATCGTAGACCTGTTTGATGCCTGAGACGAATTTAGGGCCGATTGGATCCCGTTCGCGCGAGATCAGGTCCGAGACCGTTACATTGGCCCGTGTCGCGGCGCCGCGAATTTTGAACACGTCATACATTTCGATCGACAGGATCAGCCAGCCCGACAGCATGATGAAGGCCATCAGCCCTTCGATCGGGATGGATCCGGTCTCGTCGTCGCGGAAGCGGCGGAACACATTGCGCATCTTTGCCATGACCATCGCTCAGGTCCCTCCTGCAGCAGAGGCGACTGCCGGTTCGATCACGATCGCGGTCGTTGTCACCAAGGCGTAATCGCCATCCGCGCCGACCGGCGATGCTTCGAGGAAAGCTTGCGCAATGAAATCTTCCAGCAGCATCGGCTTTTCGCGCAGGCAGACCCGCACGAGGATCAGTTGATCCGGGGCGGCGGATTCCAGCGTGCCGGAGGGCGGTGGCTTGGTTACGTCCGAGAAATCCTCGCAGCGCACCGGGTGATTGGCGATTGAGGAGGTCCAGTTCGTCTTGTCGACCTGAAACATCTCGACCGAAACCCGGTTCATGCAGGTGTTCCCGAAGAAGCCCGCCTGTTTGCAGATTTCGTGGCGCAGCGTTTTCTCGTCGATGCTTGAGTAGTTCCCGATGCGGATGATCCGGCTCGTGGCTTCGGTCGCGCGGGTCAGCAGGGTCTGCTTGATGAAGATCACGCCCAGCTCGATGCCGGCGAACATGAAGAAGATCAGAAACACGATCCAGAGCAGGGCGGGGATCGTCACCGCCCCGTCCTCCGCCCTCAGGAAGGCTCGTTTATGTGTCAGCCTCAGTGCCATGCTCTGCGCTCTCCGGTCAGTTCGTCAGGCGCAGGGTAGAGATCTGCGTCGCGATCGAGGAAAACGCATCCGCGAGATTGGCGGAGTCGACGTCATACTGGTAGCTCGGACCCGAGCTGCAATCGGCGAGCGCCGTCTTGCCACTCTGGGGTGCGTCCACGGCCACGGTGAAAACGATGATATCCTTGCTTTTCCCGGCCTGGCACACGTCGTGCAGGTTCTTGTCCTTCTCCGAGAACATCGAGGAGATCGCCATCTCGTCGTAGATCGAAGCCACGGATTCTTGCGGGTCTAGGCGCTGGCGCGGCGGCAGAAGGAAGGTCTGGATCACATATTGCAGCGTCCATCCCTTGCTCCAGACGGTGCGCCAGTCGATCGCATGCAGATCACGCGGCTCGAATTGATACTCGTAATGCGAGTCCTGGTAGCAACGCTCGCGGCCCCGCCAATCCGTATAGCACTTCGTCTCGTAAACTTTCGTCGCGATGGTCTCGCCGATCTCCTCGGGCGCATACCAGTTGCGATCGGCGAATGAGTAATAGGGCTTCTCTCCCTGATCTGCGCGCTCCTGCGAGAACCAGTACATGTGCGACATGGTCGAGCTGTCGTCATTAAACGCCGTCGAACTGTCGATCGAGAACAGGCCGGAATCGCCCGTCCTGTACTTCATATAGGTCGAGAAGGTGCGTGTGTTCTGACCGTCGGTCATCAGGATCATCACCTTCATCGAGCGTTCATCGATGCTCTGACCGGTCGCCGGATAGGGCAGGGGGCGGTCGTCCACATCAGCAGAAATCGTCCCGTTTTGGACCAGAGCAGCGGAGACCGGTTTGGCCGAAGGGTCGAGCAGCGCGAAGCCCCATCGAGCGCCGATGTCGATCGCGGTATCGCCACCTGCACGCAGCGACGCAATCTTGTTCACGACGTCGTTCTGATTGTCTTCGAAGGCCATCACGTCAGAATAGCTGTGCTCGTAGCAGTTCTCGGAGGATTCCGAGAGTGTTTTGTACACGCCGTAGCCTTGGCCAACGAGATCATAGCTCCAGCCATACATGGTGCGCTGCAGGCCGGTGGTCGGCAGGCTCACGCTGTTGAAACCCTGAAGCTGCACGTCGGCGCAGGTGTTGTAGCTGTGATCGTTCGACAGATTGTACGCCGCCGCCAGATCGGGGCCGAGCGAGACCTGCTGGTTGTAGGGCACGATCGAGATCGAAAGGCGACCGGCCGGCGCGCCCGGAGGCTGAACGTTGTCGAACATCTTGTTGGTGAAATTCGTCGCGGCATCGCGCAGCGAGGCGATCTTCGTCTCGCCGTAATAGGAGCCGGAATCCGTTTGACCCATCGAGCCGGAGACGTCGAGCACCATCGAGATTTCGACATTGCCGATGGATTCCTCGGCTTTGGCTGCGGTGTTGGAGCGGAAGGAATCGACGCCGAAGCCGATCAGGTCACCGAAGATCGTGGGCATGTCATCCTGCGCGGTCATCGATACGCGGCGGTATTCCTTCTGCGCGCCCTCTTCGACCACGGGCTCGATATTGAGATAGTCGAGGCCGCTGGTGGAGAGGTAGTCTTTCGCCACGGTCGCGGGATCGAGCGTCTGATCCAGATTGGCGGCGGCGAGCGCGGCTCGGTCGAGCGAACTTTGGATAAGCGTACGGCGTTCGTCTTGGCGGACGAAATCAATCGCAATGCCGCCAATGACCATCAGCACGATCAAAACCTGCAGGCTGAAGATGAAAACCGCTCCATCCTCGTCCTGCGCGAACCGCCCCATTCGGGCGCGCGCGGCTTCGATACGGCGTGCCAAGCCGTTTTGTTCGGTTTTGTCCCTCATCCCCGACCTCCTTCTCCTTGTCCCATGGCCTCGCCGCCAGCGGAGAAAACTCGTAAAAAAATCACCGGATGAAACTGCATAATTCCTGAGGCGAAATTAAGGCAAAACCTTGTCTAACTTCATGGAATTGTTGTGCTTTAAATGTGGAATGCCGCAGTGTGTGTGAGATAGTTTCCCAATCGGCCACCAATCTGAGGGTCTTCTGACGCTGGGTGCCGTCTTAGAGACTGAGTCGTTTAAACTAAGTTAACTCGCCTCAAGGGGCGGATTTCTCACCTTCGGCTGACGCGAAGTTCTCGGCGCGCGCGAGGCCGAAAGCTGTGGGTAGCTCCGCGGGTCCCCTCGACTCTGCCGCACATGGAGACAATATAGAGACCATGAGCCTGCCACCCGGATTTCTCGACGAATTGCGCAGCCGTTCCTCGATCGCTCAGGTCGTGGGGCGCAAGGTCATTTGGGACATGCGCAAGTCGAACCAGGCCAAGGGCGACATGTGGGCGCCGTGCCCCTTCCATCAGGAAAAATCGGCCTCGTTCCATGTCGATGACCGCAAGGGCTATTACTATTGCTTCGGCTGTCACGCGAAGGGCGACGCGCTGAGCTTCGTGCGCGAGACCGAGAATGTCAGCTTCATGGAGGCGGTGGAGATCCTCGCCCGTGAGGCCGGAATGCAGATGCCCGCGCGCGATCCGATGGCGCAGGAGAAGGCCGATCTGCGCACCGAGTTGGCCAATGTGATGGAAGAGGCGGTGAAGTATTTCCGGCTTCATCTCAACACGCAGGCCGGAAGCGCCGCGCGCGACTATCTGGCCGGGCGCAGCCTGAACAAACCCGCCGTGGACCGCTTTGAGATCGGCTTTGCCCCGCCCGGCTGGCAGGGGCTGCGCGATGCGCTCAAGGCGAAGGGGATCTCCGACGAACTGATCAAGGGCGCGGGGCTTGCGAAGGACAGCCAGAAGGGACGCGAACCCTTCGACGTCTTCCGCAACCGTATCATCTTCCCGATCCGCGATCCGCGCGGGCGCTGCATCGCATTCGGCGGGCGGGCGATGGATCCGAACGATCCGGCGAAATATCTCAACTCGCCCGAGACCGCGCTCTTCGACAAGGGGCGCTCGCTCTATAACCATGGTCCCGCGCGCGAAGCCTGCGGCAAGGGCGCGCCGCTTGTGGTCTGCGAAGGCTATATGGATGTGATCGCTATGGTCGAGGGCGGCTTCGGCGGGGCGGTCGCACCGCTCGGGACCGCGATCACCGAAGATCAGCTGCGCCTGATGTGGCGCATCCATGACGAGCCGATCATCGCGCTCGATGGCGATACGGCGGGTCTGCGCGCGGCGCTGCGGGTGATCGATCTCGCGCTGCCGCTGCTGGAGGCGGGGAAGGGCGTGCGCTTCGCGATCATGCCGCCGGGGCTCGACCCGGATGACGTGATCCGCAAGCAGGGCCGCGAGGCGATGGAGACGATCCTCGCCGAGGCGAAGCCGATGGTCTCGCTGCTGTGGCAACGCGAGACCGAGGGGAAAGTCTTCGACAGTCCCGAGCGCCGGGCGGCCCTGGACAAGAGCCTGCGCGCCGCGATTGCGCGCATTCAGGATCCCTCGATTCGCGGCCATTACGGGGACGAGATCAAACGCCTGCGCTGGGAGCTGTTCGGCACCGGTCCGCAGGCTGGCCCACAGGGCGGTGCGCAAGGATCCCGCGGGGGCTTCACGCCGGGCGGTTTCGGCCCCGGCGGCAAGCGCGGCAAGGGCCGCTTCGGTGCGCCGCCGCCAGCCTTGCCCGAGACGCGCTCCTCGCTTCTGGCGACCGCGCCGAGCGACGTGGCCGAGCATTTGCGCGAGGCGATGATCCTCGGCATCTGCGTCACCCACCCGGCGCTGATCGCGGAATTCGAAGCGGAACTGGAGGCCGTGCCGCTGCGCGACGCGACGCATGATCAGCTGCGCCACCGGATGCTCGCCCATGTTGCCGCGCCCGCCCCGGAAATCGCGAAAAACCTTTACGCGGAAATGGCGGCCGACCTTGAAAAACTGTTGAACCTGCCCCATTTGCGCTCTGCCCCTCCGGTTCGCAACGCTGAGAACCTCGATTTGGCGCGGATGTGCCTGACCGAGGAACTGGCCAAGCTGGACGCCGCTCGCGCCGTGCGCGAAGAGGTCGCCGATGCGATGGAGGATCTGGCGGGGCTTGCCGACGAAGGCGTGACATGGCGTCTGGCGCAAGCAGCATCGCTTCGCCATCGTGCAGAGAGATCGAAACTGGAGGACTCCTCCGATATGGGCGAAGATCAAGCGGCGCTGTCCGCAACGCTTCAGGCCATGATCGACGGGGAAATCTGGCGTAAGAAACATTGAGCCGGATGGCTGCGGGCCAACGGATTACGGAAAAGCGAATTGTTGCGGACACATTCAGAATCAACTTTCTGTCCACAGCCCTCGCGCCCCTGTGATTCGCCGCCGCGATTCGATACACAGACGAGATATGATTCGCTTTCGTCATAGCTTGAGCCCAACCAAGCCCTGACCGAGGAGCCCACATGGCCGCCAAAGACATCGACGACAATAAATCCGACACCCCGAGCGACGACGCGACGTCCTTCGATATGAGTCAGGCCGCCGTGAAGCGGATGATCGCCGAGGCGAAGGAACGCGGGTTCATTACCTATGACCAGCTCAACAAGGTGATGCCGCAAGATCAGGTCTCCGGGGACCAGATCGAAGATGTCATGTCGATGCTCTCCGAAATGGGCATCAACGTCATCGAAGCCGAAGAGGCCGATGAGGAAGAAAGCAGCAGCCAGGGCGGCGAAGTCGCGACGACGGCTTCGGGGTCGCGTGAAGTCGCGGTCTCGACCACCAGCTCGGAAACGCTCGATCGTACCGATGACCCGGTGCGGATGTATCTGCGCGAGATGGGCTCGGTCGAGCTGCTGTCGCGCGAGGGCGAAATCGCGATCGCCAAGCGCATCGAGGCTGGCCGCAACACGATGATCGCGGGCCTCTGCGAGAGCCCGCTGACCTTCCAGGCCATCACGATCTGGCGCGACGAACTTCTCAACGAAGAAATTCTGCTGCGCGACGTGATCGACCTCGAGACCACCTTCGGCAACTCGCTCGAAGGGGTCGAAGGCGAAGAAGAAGAAATCGCACCGCCCACCGTCGGAGCCGAGGCGACGACAGAGGGTAGCAAGAAATCCGAAGATAGCGGCAATTCGGAGCCTGAGCTCGACGCGGACGGCAACCCGATCCAATCCGACGATGACGACGAGGACGAAGGCGCGAATCTTTCGCTCGCCGCGATGGAAGCCGCGCTGAAGCCGCGTGTTCTCGAGACGCTCGAACTGATCGCGCGCGACTATGCTCAGCTTGCCGAAATGCAGGATCTGCGGATGTCGGCGACGCTGAACGAGGATGGCTCCTTCTCTGTCACCGAGGAAGCCGCCTATCAGAAGCTGCGCTCCGAGATCGTCGAACTGGTGAACTCGCTTCACCTGCACAACAACCGGATCGAAGCGCTGATCGACCAGCTCTACGGCATCAACCGCAAGATCATGTCGATCGACAGCGGCATGGTGAAGCTCGCCGATCAGGCGCGCATCAACCGTCGTGAGTTCATCGAAGAGTATCGCGGCTACGAACTGGACCCCAGCTGGTCCGAGCGGATGCAGGCAAAGTCGGGCCGCGCTTGGCAGTCCCTGTTCGAGCGTTCCGCCGACAAGGTCGAAGAGCTGCGCGGGGAGATGGCTCAGGTCGGACAGTATGTCGGCGTCGACATTTCCGAATTCCGCCGCATCGTCCAGCAGGTCCAGAAGGGCGAAAAAGAAGCCCGTCAGGCCAAGAAAGAGATGGTCGAGGCGAACCTGCGTCTCGTGATCTCGATCGCGAAGAAATACACCAACCGCGGCCTGCAATTCCTCGATCTCATTCAGGAAGGCAATATAGGCCTCATGAAGGCCGTGGATAAGTTCGAGTATCGTCGCGGCTACAAGTTCTCGACCTACGCGACGTGGTGGATCCGTCAGGCGATCACCCGCTCGATCGCGGATCAGGCGCGCACCATCCGTATCCCGGTCCACATGATCGAGACGATCAACAAGCTGGTCCGCACCGGTCGCCAGATGCTCCACGAGATCGGCCGCGAGCCGACGCCGGAAGAACTGGCCGACAAGCTGCAGATGCCGCTCGAGAAGGTCCGCAAGGTGATGAAGATCGCCAAGGAGCCGATCTCGCTCGAGACGCCGATCGGCGACGAGGAAGACAGCCAGCTTGGCGATTTCATCGAGGACAAGAACGCCGTTCTGCCGCTCGACTCCGCCATTCAGGAGAACCTGAAGGAGACGACGACGCGGGTTCTGGCCTCGCTCACCCCGCGCGAGGAGCGGGTTCTGCGGATGCGCTTCGGTATCGGCATGAACACCGACCACACGCTCGAAGAGGTGGGGCAGCAGTTCTCGGTCACCCGCGAACGTATCCGTCAGATCGAGGCGAAGGCGCTGCGCAAGCTCAAGCATCCGAGCCGGTCGCGCAAGATGCGTTCGTTCCTCGACCAGTAATAGCATTCGATCAGGACGCCCCCGGTTTCGGGGGCGTTTTCATGTCATCCGGGGGAGGGAGCATGAAAGTCTTCACTACGTTTGTGGCTGTAGCCCTTCTGGTCGCTGGGTCCGCCAGCGCATCCGAGCGCGCGCAGTTCTACATTCCCGACAAGCCCGCCAAGCTGGTCTATCTCTTCACCTGCCAAGGGGAGAGCCAGGACGAGATCGCCCAGAATTGGGAGAAAGCCAAGGCCGTCTTCGCCAGCGATCATCAGGAAGAGGCCGCGCGTCTGGAAGCGAAAACCACGGCGCAGCGCGAGTCCGGCCATGCCCCGAGCCAAGAGGCGATCGACGCCCATAACGTCGAATTCAACGCGCATAAAGCCGCGGTCGAAGCCGATCTTGCTCCGCTGGGCTGCAAGATGAACGGTCTCGTTCACGTGCCGTGACGGAGGGCGGTCCGCTTGCATTGCTGCGTCAAGGCGGCGGCCCCTAAACCGCATATTTCGCACATTTCTTGAGCATTTCGGGGGGTGGAACGGCTTTTTCGTCCCTCAAGTTGCTGGAAAGTTTGAAATTCCCCTGATCGTGTTATCGTCAACCTACGGACAATTGGGGTGTTCGTTGGGGGGGAGTTAAATGCGGCTGCGCAATTACGCGCCAGCCCTGCTGAAACCGTTCAATGACGAGTTAACGCGAAAGTTTCTGTTCGCTTTGCTTTTCGTGGATGCAGTGCTGCTGGCTATTTTCATCACTTACAACGTTTTGGGGCTCAATCATGGCGACGGGCTGATCGCCGAACAGTTCTGGCGGTTCGATATCGGTCTCGACCTCAGCTTTTCCGAGAATTTCGGGTTCTTCAAATGGACCGCGATCATGGTGTTCATGCTCGCGTCGTTCCTGAAAAAGCCGAACGCCATGAGCGTGTTCATATTTGCCGTCTTCGCCATTCTGCTTGCCGATGACAGCAAGCAGTTGCACGAACACGCAGGCCGGTTTCTGAGGGAAGGGGTGTTCGAACAAGTCATCGCCGATCCGCATGCCGCGCAGACGATCGGAGAGCTTGTGTATTTCGCGGGACAAGGCGTCGTTGTTGTCGCGCTTCTGTGGCTCGCTTATCGCTTCGGGTCGCCGGAGCAGCGCCTCTATGTGCTTCGCTTTTCCGCTTCGATCTTCGGTCTCATCATCTGTGGAGTGGGGTTCGACGCGATCCATAGCGTGTTCGAGGGCGCTCCGCTCTCATGGCTTCTCGGCTTGATCGAAGATGGCGGTGAGATCATCTTCGCCTCCATCGCCTGCGGCTACGGTTTCAGTTACCTGCTCGCGCAGTTCCAGAGTGCCGAGGTTTCCCACGCGTAGTGGCGGCCTAATTCGTGTGGCGCGCGTGGGCAAAAGGCGTTGCCTGTCGTCTTGCGGCGGTCCAAATTGAAGCGACCCAATAACCGGAGATACCATGTTCAAGTTTGCGCCTGCCTTGCTCGCCCCTCTCGTTCTCGCTGCCTGTCAGGTCGGCACGATGGAATCGGGCACGCCGCGCATGGATCAGGCGGGTACCTGTTTCCTCTATGTGCAGGAAGAGGCAGGTGGCACCTATTCAGTGATCTCCGGCGTCGGCGACGGCACGCCGCAACCCAAGGCCATGGTCAAGCGCGGGCTAAGCGGCGCCCAGACCGATGCGGCTTGGGCGAAAGAGCGCAAGATCATGGATATCAATCCCGAATGCCTCGCGATCGTCGCTACGGATCGCTCCGAGGCGCGTCCCGCGCCGAAAAGCTGATGCATCGCCGCTTCGAGATCGCGACGTCGGGCCCGGGTCTCTACGAGTTCACACGTGACGTGGCGGCTTGGGTCGCGGGCGCCGATGCGGAGGAGGCGTCGCTCACACTGTTCATCCGCCATACCTCGGCTAGCCTCGCGATCCAGGAAAATGCCGACCCGGAAGTGCGCACCGATCTGAACGAATTCTTTCATCGGCTCGTGCCGCCCACGACCGACCCCAGCATGTCCTACCTGACCCATACCTATGAGGGGCCGGACGACATGCCGGCCCATATCAAATCGGCGCTTTTACCCGTCAGCTTGCAGATTCCTGTCATTTCAGGGCGTATGGCGCTCGGAACGTGGCAGGGAATTTACCTTTTCGAACATCGCAGCCGCGCGCATCGCCGCGAGGTCATGGCCCTCCTGCGCTGAGTCTCATTCGCCACAGGCAACCGCCACATCTGGGGTCGAAAGATTTTTCCTACCCAAACCATCGACGCTAGGCTAAGGTCTTGTGGATAAGAGGGGCATGCAGACCCTATCGTGAGGCGGGACAACGAACGGGGGAAAGCGAATGCGCTGCCCATTTTGCGGAAATGTCGATACTCAGGTGAAAGATAGCCGTCCGGCGGAAGATCACGTCGCGATCCGGCGACGTCGGTTCTGCCCAGCCTGCGGCGGTCGTTTCACCACCTACGAACGCGTCCAGCTGCGCGATCTCGTGGTGATCAAGACCTCCGGCAAGCGCGAGGACTTCGATCGCGACAAGCTCGAACGCTCGATCCGGATCGCGATGCAGAAACGCCCGGTCGAACCCGAGCGGATCGACCAGATGATCTCCGGCATCGTGCGGCGTCTGGAAAGCATGGGCGAGACCGACATCTCCTCGAAGGTGATCGGTGAGATCGTGATGGAGACGCTCGCACGGATCGACACGGTCGGCTACGTCCGGTTCGCCAGCGTTTACAAGAACTTCCAGGAAGCGGACGACTTCGACAAGTTCGTCTCCGAATTGCGTCCGCCGGGGGCGGGCGACCCCGAGTGACCGAAGAAGACCGGCGGTTCATGTCGATGGCCCTGACGCTTGCGCGCCGGGGCCTTGGCAATGTCTGGCCGAACCCGGCCGTCGGCTGCGTGATCGTGAACGAGGGGCGCGTCGTCGGGCGCGGCTGGACCCAGCCGGGCGGGCGGCCCCATGCGGAAGTGCGTGCGCTCGCGCAGGCGGGGGAGGCGGCGCGTGGCGCCACGGCCTATGTCACGCTCGAACCCTGCGCCCATTACGGCAAGACGCCGCCCTGCGCGATGGCACTGCGCGAGGCCGGGGTGGCGCGTGTCGTCTCGGCGATGGAAGACCCCGATCCGCGGGTTTCGGGCGGCGGTCATGCGATGCTGCGCGACGCGGGGATCGACGTGGAAACCGGGCTCATGGAGGCGGAGGCGCGCGATCTGCAGGCCGGGTTCCTGAGCCGCGTGACCCGCGCGCGTCCGTGGCTCGCGCTGAAGCTTGCGAGCAGTTTCGACGGGCGCATCGCGACCTCGACCGGCGAGAGCCAATGGATCACCGGGCCGCAATCGCGCGCGCTGGTCCATGCGATGCGCGCCGAGTTCGACGCGGTGATGGTGGGCGGCGGGACCGCACGGGCCGACGATCCGCTGCTGACCGTGCGCAGCTTCACGCCGCTGCGCCAACCTCTGCGGATCGTGGCCTCGGCGGGACTGGATCTACCGCGCAAGCGGCTTGCCGGGTCGCTGGACGTCGCGCCGCTCTGGCTGATCCATGGGGCCGAGGCTCCCGATGAGGCGAAAGATTACTGGCGCGATGCGGGCGCGGAGCTGATCGAGGTGGCCGAGACAGTTGGCGGCGGTCTCGATCCGCTGGCGCTGATGGAGGCTCTGGCCGGGTTCGGCCTGACCCGCGTGTTCTGCGAGGGCGGCGGTAAGTTCGCGGCCTCTCTGATCAATGCCGGGCTGGTGGACGAGCTGATCGGCTTCACGGCGGGCATGGTGCTGGGCGCGGATGGTCGCGCCGGGGTCGGCGATATGGGGCTGAGTGCGCTGGCCTCTGCGCCGCGCTACACGCTGGTCGAAAGCCGCCCCATCGGCGACGACCTGCTTCACCGCTGGCGGCGCCAGAGCCACGCGTAGGACGCGAACACGCCTTGCAGCTTTGCACCGATCCGGTTGAGCGGCCCACGCGGTAGGGCGCGGCCCTCGCTCAGACGATCCAGCGCGACCTCGACCGGGCAGGGCAGCCCGCTGACCGGGTCGAGATAGCGGGGATAGGCGATCAGCGTGGCATGGGTGAGCTGCAGCAGATCGGGGCGCGCCGTTCTGCGCGCCGGAACAGGCCCGAGATCGCACGTCAGCCCCCAGCCTGCATAGAAGGGCGCCCCGAGGGTGGTGACGGCCTTGCCGCGCAAGAGCGCCTCGAAACCGAGGCCGGAGGTCATCGTCCAGATCGCGTCCACCGCGTCGATCAGCGCAGCGGTGTTGGTTTCTGGCAGGATCATATCGGCGTATATCTTCGCCACCTCCTCGGGCACGACGCCGGGACGCAGACCCGCGACGACATCGGGGTGAGGTTTGAAAAGGATAACTGCGTCGGGGTTTTCGGCCCGGGTTCTCTCCAGAAGCATCGCATTTGTGCAAGTCTCCCCCGAGCCGAGGCGGATTGAGGCATCGTCTTCGACCTGTCCGGGCACGAGGATCTTATGGCCTTGGGGCAGTTCGGGAAGCGCGCCGCCGAGATTGTATTTGGTCAGGCCTTCGGTCGTAATCCGTTGGATGAGCTTGCGCACCCGCACCTCGCCACCCGGCGGTAAGGGCTGCGCGATCAGTGCCTCCAGATCGCTGGGACGGGTCGGGTCGTAGAAGATGCCTGTGCGATCCGCGATCAGCGAGAGCGGCGGGACGAGTTCGGCACCGAGGCCACGGGAGCGCAGAAACCCGTCTTCGACGCGGATAGGGGCGCGGTCGTCGTCTGGGGCCGCGCGCGTGGCCCAGTAAAGAAAGGGCCGCGTCGGGTCGGGTGTCTCGCTGAACCGCAGCGACTCGTGATGTCCGAAGAACTTGCGCAGATGCGGGCGTTTCCACAGCGACATGCCGCCCGCGACGTAGCCCTGCCGATCCTCGCGGTAGGCGCGGGTTTCGGCCTCGAGCTGATCCACCGCCTCCTCGAAGCTGCACAGGCGCTTGCGGCAAGGATCGTACCAGATCGGCGCGAGGATATGCGACACCGCGAAAATCTGCGCGCGGGTCAGGCTGCGCGATCTGCGGGGTACGGGGTTTTCGTCCTGCGTGAGCCCCCATCCCCCATAGAACGGTTGGCCGAAGACGCGCGGCTTGTGGCCTGCGAGGATCGCCTCGTAGCCCATGAGCGACGACACGGTATAAACCGCGATCGCGCCTTCGAGCAGGGTCCATGGTGAGACCGGCGCGTCGTAAATCTCGGAATTCGCATCGCAATCTTCCGGCCCGTAATGGCCGCCCCGCAGCCCGGCGCGGGTTTCGGGATGGGTCTTGATAAGGATGTGCGCGCCGGGGTTTTCGATCCGCGCATAGGCCAGCATTTCGCGGAACGTGGCGGCGCTCGCCCCGCCGTGGGTGATCGAGGCATCGTCCCGCGTCTGGTCGATCACCAGAACATAGCCGGGATCGGGGACGGGCAGGTCCGGGTCGAAATCGTTGTATTTCGAGAGCTCCGAGGTTTTCAGCCGGGCGATCCCGTCGCGGGCCCGCTGCAGGACGGCGCTATCGTCGAGCGGCTCGGTCGCGAGGAGATGTTCGAGCCGCGAGGGCTGGGCGCTGTCGAAATGCACGCCCATTGGATCGAGGATCAGGCCCAAAGGCGGCGCGCCGGTCCGGCCCGGGTGGATCGAGCGCAGAAACGCATCCTCCACCCGGATCAGCGGCACGCCGCGCTTGGCGGCCACCGCCTCGCCACGCGCCGCATAGGGCGAGCGGCCCCAGACCATCACGCCATCGTCGGGGCCGGGCAGGCCGAGGCGCGGCGCATGGCCCGCGGCGCGCAAAATCTCGCGCAGGCGCGTCTGGCGCAGCACCCCGCCATTGTAGAAAAAAAGCCGCCGGGGGATCGCCCCGGCGGCCTTCTGGTCTCTGTCGCGGGGCATCAGTTCCCGGCGAGCGTATTGAGCGTGTTCACCGTGCCCAGCGGTTGGGTCAGCGCCGAGAGCGTCTTCTGCCACTGCACGAAGGGCGCCTCGGTGACATAGACCGTGTCGCCGTCGCGGATCGCGAAATCACGCGCCATGAACATGCCGTTGGGCTGGGTCAGGTCGAGCACGTAGATCATGCGCTGATCGCCGACGAGGTCGGTGCGACCAAGCACCTTCATCGCGATATCGGCTGGCTCGTTGCGCAGCACGAAGACGCCGGTCGGATCGGCGAGGTTCGACTGCAAGCCGCCCACCGTTGCGATGGCCTCCAGCGCCGAAAGCGTCTGGGTCTCGAAGGGCACGCGGGCCTGCTTACCGGTCGCGCCGAGCGAGGTGAAGGCGCGCTGGTCCTTCTCGACGAGGATCACGTCGCCATTGCGCAGCGCGATGTCCATCTTGGGGTTCTCGTAGAGATCCTTGAGCCAGATCGAGCCCGACATGCCGCCGCGCGTCACGATGATCTTGGCGACCTCGGGGGGGATCGATACGCCGCCCGCCTTGGCGATCATCGCCGAAAGCGTCCGGGTGGGCCGCTCGATCGGGTAGACGCCTTGACCGTTGATCGCGCCCATCACCGAAACCGTCGCGCCATCGCCGGCCACGCGGGTCACGAGAACCTGCGGGTCCGGCGTTTGCGCGTCGAGCTTGGTAGTGATGATGCGGCGCAGCCCGTCGGGCGTGTTGCCCGCGGCTTTGATGCGGCCCGCATAGGGAACGAAGATGAAGCCCGCGCCATCGACCTGTACCTCTTGCAGCTGGGTCGCGTTGGCGCCCTTGCTGGCGAGCAGCCCGTCATCGACGTTCTCCCAGATCGTCAGCGAAAGCGTGTCGCCCGGGCGGATCGTGTCGGAGCCGATCTGGCCAGCATTGATGAAACTGGAGGTAAAGCCGAGCGCCGGTTGCACGGCGGTTGCGCGGGTGACGAAGTCGTTCACCTTGACGACGAAGGCGTCGCCCTTGCGCATCACGGAGCCCGCGAAGAGTTCGCGCTTGTTGGGGCCAGAGCGGGGAAGACCACAAGATGCGGTCAAAAGCGTGGCGGAAAGGCCCGTCAAAACGGCCCTGCGGGAAGGGGTCATGGTCACTGCTCGAGCTCCTCGTTCGGGATGCTGCTTATCGTTTTGCGACCAAGCTACCGAAGCCTCGGGAAAAAAACGAGAAAAATTATCGTACCACCTGCAACTGTTGCCGTGGGGCCGCGTTGCCTGCGACCAGCGCATCATAGGGATCTTCGGCGGCCAGCATCATGTCGACCACCTGTCGCAGCAGGGCGCGGCGTCCGCGCGCGGAGTAGAAGCCGCCCGGAACCTGGCTCGTTTCCAGCAGGTAGTGACGGTAGTCGCGATAGGCGCGGCTGTCGGGGCGGGCCGGGCTTGCGAAGAAGGCCTCGAGCGGTTGCGCAGAGGTGAATTCCGGCTTGTCGAAGATCGCGCGGCCCAGCGATTTCAGCGGCAGCCCGCGCCAAAGCGCCTGCTGCGCGGCGGTCGAATTCACCGTGACGGCGGAGCGCGCCTGCGCCAGAAGCCCCGCCAGCTTGCCGCCGCGCACGAAATGCACGCGCGACGCCAACCCATGCGCGCGGGCGGCCTTGCGGATCGTTTCGCGTATCGGGGCGCGCCCGTCTTCGAGCGGATGGGCCTTGAAGACGAGGTGATGATGGGGCGGCGCGCCTTTCGCGAAATTCTCCATCACCAGATCGATGAACTCGGTCTGGCTGGTGAAAGGTGAATGCATCCGGAAGCTGGAGTCGTGTTCGAGCTGCAGCAGCACGAGATGATAGGGGAAGCCGCCATGCCGGATGCGTCGCGTCGCGCGTTTGCGCTCCAGCATATGCAGCGGCATCAGCAGCAGGCGGCGCAGCCAGAGGCGGAATTCCTGAAACACCGTGATGTCGCGATGCGGCCGGAAGCGGCGATAGGGGCCGGGGCGGAGCATCACGAAGAAATGGTAGAGCGCGCCGTAGAAAACGTGGTGGCGCATATCGCCCCAGCGGGGCGGCGCGTCGGGAAACTCGATTTCGGACTGGGCAAGCGCGGTGCGCATCTGCGCCACCGACATTTCCATCAGCCGGGAATGCCCATTCGAGCCGCCGCGCTCGTAGGTGACCCAATAGGGGCGGACGTACCCCTCTTCGAAGACATGCACGCACAGGCCCATCGCCTTCGCGACCTCGACGGCCTGCGCATGGATCGGGCGGGTGTCGCCATAGAGCACGAGATCGGTGATGCCTTTCTCGGCGATCAGGTCGCGCAGGTGATCGGCCCAATCCTCCGGAGGGGCGTCGAAACGCAGGTAGGAGGCGCGGTCGAACCAGAAGACCTCATCCCCGCGATTGAAGCCCACGCGCCAGACCGTCGCCCCCGCCTGTCGCAGCATCGCGCCGAGCTGATGAAAGAAGGGGCCGTGGGGCCCCTGCAGCATCAGGAAGTGGCGATTTTCGAAACGGTTCATCCAGTCGTGGGTCCTTGGCCTGCATCCGTGATTGCGCAGGATGCGCGCGAAGTCACGGAGTTTGTGGGGTAATCCCTTAAATATTGGACAATTTTAGGGCAGGCACTGTGCGGGGCTGCGCAGAGTGTGACGGGACGGCGAGGCGCTCATCTCTTGCGAAGGCGCGCCCTGCGGGCTAGCTAAGGTCCGAAATCTGAGGGGATATGCCATGTTCACCGGGATCGTAACCGATATCGGAGAAATTCTGGAGCTGGAGCAGCGCGGCGATCTGCGCGCGCGGATCGGCACAAGCTATGACGTGGGCAGCATCGAGCTGGGCGCGTCGATTGCCTGCGACGGCTGCTGCTTGACTGTGATCGCAACCGGCACAGAGCCGAAAAACTGGTTCGACGTGGAAATCTCCGCCGAGAGCCAGGCCAAGACGAATATCGGCGGTCGCGGCAACGATGCCAGCGGCGGCTGGCAGGTGGGCCAAAAGATCAATCTCGAACGCGCGCTGAAAGTGGGCGACGAGCTGGGCGGTCACATCGTGTCGGGCCATGTCGATGGCGTGGCCGAGATCGTGGCGATGGTGGATGAGGGCGACAGCACGCGCTTCACCTTCCGCGCGCCGGAAGCTCTGGCGAAATACATCGCGCCGAAAGGCTCGGTCGCGCTGAACGGCACCTCGCTGACCGTGAACGAGGTCGATGGCGCGAGCTTCGGCGTCAACATCATCCCGCATACCAAGCAGGTCACCAACTGGGGCCATGCCAAGGCGGGCGACCGGATAAACCTCGAGATCGACACGCTCGCGCGCTATGTCGCGCGGCTGCAGGAGTGGAACGCATGACCACTGACGGCAAACCACTGACCCCGGTCGACAAATCCGGCACCCATGACGTGCCCGGTGAGGTCGAGGAAAGCCTGCGCCACGTGATCGCGCCCGCTGAGGACATTATCGCTGAGGCGAAGGCCGGGCGCATGGTGATCCTCGTCGATCACGAGGATCGCGAGAACGAGGGCGATCTGTATATTCCCGCCGAGAAATGCACCCCCGAGGCGGTGAACTTCATGGCGACCTACGGGCGCGGGCTGATCTGCCTGCCGCTCACCTCGGATCGCGTCGATCAGCTGGGCCTCGCACCGATGGTGCGCGCCAATTCGATGCGCCACGAGACGGCCTTCACCGTCTCGATCGAGGCGCGCGAGAATATCACCACCGGGATTTCCGCCCATGACCGGGCGCAGACGATCAAGGTGGCAATCGACCCGAGCAAAGGCCCGCAAGATATCGCTTCGCCCGGCCACATCTTCCCGCTGCGGGCGCGCGACGGCGGGGTGCTGGTGCGCGCGGGCCATACCGAAGCTGCCGTGGATGTGGCGCGCCTCGCAGGGCTCAAGCCCGCCGGCGTGATTTGTGAGATCATGGGCGATGACGGTCACATGCTGCGCCTGCCGGGGCTGATCGAGTTCGGCAAGAAACACGGGCTGAAGATCGGCACGATCTCGGATCTGATCGCCTATCGCCGCCGTCACGACAATCTCGTGCGCGAGGGCCTGCGCCAGATGGTCACGTCGAGCCATGGCGGTGAGTGGGAGATGCGTGTCTTCACCGATATGGCCGAGGGCGTCGATCACATCGTTCTGGTGAAGGGCGACATTTCAACGCCCGAGCCGGTTCTGGTGCGCACCCACTCGCTCAACATTCTCGACGACGTGCTGGGCATCGGCCCCGGTCCCGCCGACGAAGTGCGTCGCGCTATGGAGATCGTGGCCGAGGAAGGTCGTGGCCTCGTCTGCCTGTTCCGCGACCCGTCTAACCGCCTTCTGCGCGAAGAGGATCAGGGGCCGCGCACGATCAAGCAGATCGGTCTGGGCTCGCAGATCCTGTCCTCGATGGGGCTGCATGACATGATCCTTCTCACCGACAATCCGCAGACGAAATATGTGGGCCTCGACGCTTATGGCCTGCGCATCGTCGGCACCCGACCCATTACGGAGTAAGACATGGCCGGAACCTCGCATTACACGCTCGACCTGCCGAAATTCGACAGCGCGCCGCGGCTGCTGATCGTGGTCGCGCCGTATTATAAGGATATCGCGGATAATCTGATCGCGGGTGCGAAAGCCACGGCCGAAGAAGCGGGCGCCCATGTCGATGTGATCGAGGTGCCCGGCGCTTTGGAAATCCCGACCGCGATCGCGATGGCGGCGCGCATGGCCGATTACGACGGGTTCGTGGCGCTTGGCTGCGTGATCCGTGGCGAGACCACCCATTACGACACCGTCTGCAACGACAGCTCGCGCGGGCTGACGCTGATGGGGCTCGAGGGGATTTGCATCGGCAACGGCATTCTGACGGTCGAAAATTACGAGCAGGCGGCCGTGCGCGCCGACCCTGCCGATCAAAACAAAGGTGGCGGTGCGGCGGCTGCGGCCTTGCATCTCATCTCATTGTCGCGCAAATGGGCGCGCCGGACGAAGGGTATCGGGTTCAAACCCGCCGAATCCTTCCGTATCGCCGGCGACACTGACGGATCGAAC
Source organism: Thioclava sp. PTB-PU3-1 (assembly GCF_055666785.1). NCBI lineage: Bacteria > Pseudomonadati > Pseudomonadota > Alphaproteobacteria > Rhodobacterales > Paracoccaceae > Thioclava > Thioclava sp. PTB-PU3-1. The sequence goes on from NZ_JBVNVL010000002.1 coordinate 482,480, forward strand.
AACGCATGACCGACGACGCCTCCTCCGACGCGCCCCAAGACGCACCGAAACCGCGCAAGCTCACCCAAGAGGAGAAGCGCCAGATGAAATCCGCCTCGCGTCTTTACGCGGTTCAGGCGCTTTTTCAGATGGAAGCGGCCGGGCAGGGTGCCGACAAGGTGCGCCGCGAGTTCGAGAATTTCCGCTTTGGCGCCGTGGATGAGGACGGCACCGAAATGGCCGAGGGCAATCTCGACCTGTTCCGCCGTCTGATCGACGATGCGGTGACCTGGCAGGCGAAGATTGACCAGGCGACCGACCGCGCGCTGGTGGCGAAATGGCCGATCGACCGGATCGACCCGGTGCTGCGCGCGCTTTTCCGCGCCGCCGGGGCCGAGCTGATCACCCCCGCGACACCCCCGCGTGTCGTCATCACCGAGTTCGTCGATGTGGCCCGCGCATTCTTCCCCGAAGGCAAAGAGCCGAAATTCGTCAACGCGGTGCTCGATCACATGGCGCGCGCGCTGCAGCCCGACGCGTTCTGAGCGCGCTCACTCGCGACACCATGCCACGGGCAAACGCCCGCTTATCTCGCCTTCGCCGCCCGTTTCCCTGTTTGAAACTTGGGAATATGCACTAGATTGTGAGGTAAGCAGGAGGATTTTTTATGCCCGAACTGGTCCGGCTCTACATCAAGAACGTCGTCATCGGCTTCTTCATCGCGCTCGCCTTCGTTGGCCTTCTTCTCGGCTTCAATGTCGGCAATCTGCGCCACCTGATTTTCACGTCCGATATCGGCTACATCGCGATGGCGCTGCTGGTCGTGTTCAACACGATCGTCTTCTCCGGTGTGCAATTCGCGATCGCGGTCATGCGCATGGCCGAGGATGACGACAGCTCCGGCGGCGGCAAACGCGACGGCATCCCCACCGATATGGCGGCCGAGCATCTGGCGATCCCGGTTCCGGTCGATACGCCCAAGTCGCGCCAGCAGATGCAGCTTCGCCGCTGAACGCATCCACGTCCCGAGACGACAAAAGCCCCGACCGATCCGGCGGGGCTTTTTGCTGTCTTGCGATGGATGGAGTGACGGAAACCGCAGCAGACGTGTAGACGAGAGTTCCCGGAGACCTGAAAAGTCAGGTGGGCGCCAGATACCGAGGCCAGGACCCCGGCAGAGCCAGCTCCCTCAGGAATGGTATAGGCCACTGGAAAAGGGTCTTTCACAGAAAGAGCAGTAACCGTCAGCCCCCCAGATAGGGGTGAAATCGGGTTCCGACAAGGGGGAGAATGAACAGCGCCACTCTAGCGTCCTAGGTGCGGCGGGGAAGGGGCGCGTGCCGGACGGCTGGACTTTTGTTCACACTTCGTTCATGTTTTCCCGCATGACGCAGATTCCGCTTTCCGAACTTCAGCCGGGACAGGTGCTCGCGCGTGGTACGGCCCGCGCGCTGTCCGAGCTGGGGCTCGATAGTTTGCCGGAAATGGTGCTGCGCCCAAGGCTGCGCGCCGATCTGATGGCGATCGACCGGAAGGGCGAAATCTGGATCGTGGAGTGCAAGTCGAGCCGCGCCGATTTCACCTCGGATCGGAAATGGGACGGCTACCTGGAGTGGTGCGACCGCTATTTCTGGGCGGTGGACCAGGATTTCCCCACGGATCTTCTGCCCGAGGGGACGGGGTTGTTCATCGCGGATGGCTACGGGGCCGAGATGATCCGCGAGGCGCCGCTGTCCAAGCTTGCGCCGGCGCGGCGCAAGGCGCTGACGCTCGATTTCGCGCGCGCGTCGGCGCGGCGGTTGCAACGGCTGTGCGATCCGGGCGCGATACCGCCCGGATTTTGAGGCTCAGCGCTTTTTGCCCTTGCCGCCTTTGCTCATTTCGCGCGCGGCTTCGGCGGCTGCCTGCAGTTCTTCGGCGATTTCCATCGCCTCGTCGGGATCGAAATCGAGCGGCAGCTCGACGCCTTCGCCCTCGACATAGATCCGCACCATTCCGAGCGAGGTCGGGCCGATTTGCAGATTCGCGGAGATGTCGCTTTCCTTGTCGATGCTCATCGAAAACTCCTGAGAGGTTGGATGGAAAATGCACCTAACCCCCGCGACGTGCGCAGGCAAGACTTGGTGCGAATTTCTCGTCATCGGACACTTGCATTCCGCGCGCGAGGGGGCTAAATCCCGCGCCAGTGCCGCCTTAGCTCAGTTGGTTAGAGCGCTGGATTGTGGATCCAGAGGTCCCCCGTTCAAGCCGGGGAGGCGGTACCATCCCCCCCTTCAAATCGGTTATCGGTGGTATTTCGCCTCGCGCGCTGGACTTTTCCGCGCAATGATCAATCTTGTTTTCTCAAACGCAGCGGAGGCTTCATGCCCGTTTACACAGATTACGAACTGCCAGATGCGCTGGTCAGCTATTGCGACAAGTCGAATGTCGCGCTGACCATTGCCGCGGCTGATCGGGATGATGTGCCGCTCGTCTACGTGAATCAGGCGTTTCTCAATCTGACCGGCTATTCCGCTGAAGAGGTGCTGGGGCAGAACTGTCGCTTCCTGCAGGCTGGGGCCGCAACCGAGGAAGAACGCTCTGCGATGCGGGAGTTCATCAACGACGAAGAAATTTCCGCGGGCCGTTTCCGCGTCACCAACAGTCGCGCGAATGGCGAAACCTTCCAGAATTTCGTCTTCATGACGCGCCTGCGCGAACCCAGCGGCGATACGCGCTTGTTCCTCGGGTCGCAGTTCGACCTCACTTCCGCGGCGGAACGTCAGAACGTGAAGGTCGATATCGCTGCGCATGACGAGAGCCTGCTGCGCAATGCCGACGATCTCGCCGCGATGTCGCGCGGTTTCGGTCTCGCGATGATCGGCTCTGCCAAGGTTCTGTCGGAGAGCCTCTCCACAATGGCCACGATTATCTACCGCGAGGGCTAAGAATGGCTGCGGCCACGGTTATGTGTTCAGTACTATGTCAAATGTTATTGCAGGGCCCTGAGGCTAGTGACACCGATCTCCGGATGAACTGCAAAGAGAACTATAGAGAAGGGCGCGCAGGCCGCGCCCTTTTGGACGCGCGCTGCGCGGATCGGCGGGCCGTGCAGTGACGGACGCCCCCGAGGATCTATACGTTGTCGGCATCGGCGCCTCCGCTGGTGGGCTTGAAGCGCTTCGCGACCTTCTGGAGCCCGCGCGGGTGGATGACCCCAGCGCCTATGTCGTGGTTCAGCATCTCGATCCGAACCACGAGTCGCTTCTGGCGGAATTGCTCGGCCGGTCGACTTCGCTCGAAGTGCTTCAGGCCGAAGATGGCGCGAAGCTGGAGGCCGGGCATGTCTACACGATCCCGCCGGGTTACGGGCTGGAGGTCGAGAACGGGCGCCTGAAGCTTTCGGAATTCGCCCAACCCCGCGGTCTGCGCCGTCCGATCGACGATTTCTTCGTGTCGCTGGGCCAGGATCTCGGGCGCCGCGCGGTCTGCGTGATCCTGTCGGGCACCGGCACGGATGGCTCTGTCGGGCTGCGGGCGGTGAAGGAGCATGGCGGCTTCTGCATCGCGCAGGATGCCACCGCGCGCTACGATTCCATGCCGAATTCGGCTGTCGCGACCGGGATGGTCGATGTGGTCAGCGCGCCCTCCGACGTGATCGCGCGCATCACCGAGTTCCGCAATGTCGACCCGGATCAGGTGAACACGGCACCGCCGGTCTCCGGCACGCTGGATGAGATTTGCGCGGCGCTGAACCGTCTGACGGGGCATGACTTCGCGCAATACAAGCGCTCGACCCTCGAGCGTCGGATCCAGCGCCGGATGCAGGTCGTGGGTATTCTGCACCCGCGCGAATATCTCGAACGGCTCGAACGCGAAGAAGACGAGCCTCTGGCGCTGCTGGGCGACCTGCTGATCAACGTCACCCGATTCTTCCGGGACAGCGCGCATTTCGAAGCGCTGAACGAGACGGCGATCAAGCCGATGGTCGAGAGCGCCGACGATGGCGGCGCGCTGCGCATCTGGGTGCCGGGTTGTTCGAGTGGCGAGGAAGCCTACACGCTGGCGATGCTCATCGACCGGGCGATCCATGCGAGCGGCAAGGAGATCGATTTTCAGATCTTCGCCACCGATATCGACGAGCGGATGCTCGCGATCGCGCGTGAGGGGCGCTATCCGGTCTCGGTCCTGCTTGACCTGCCCGAAAGGTACCGCGATCTCTACACGATCGGGCGTGAGGGCAATTTCCAGATCACCGCCGCGCTGCGTGACCGGGTGCGCTTCTCGCCGCATTCGCTGATCAAGGACCCGCCGTTCTCGCGGCTCGATCTGGTGTCGTGCCGCAATCTGCTGATCTATTTCGGAGAGAAGTTGCAGGCGCGGGCACTGCCGATCTTCCATTACGCGCTCAATCCGGGCGGCGTTCTCTTCCTCGGCCCATCCGAGACGATCGGGCGGCATGAGGAACTTTTCGATCCCATAGATGGCGCGATGCGCATCTTCCGCAGCATAGGGCCCCGGTCTCCTTATCCGACCGAACTGCCGATGCGCTCCGACCCTCATGCGCGACTTGCGCCACTCCGACCGAAGACGACTGACAGAAGAACCAAAGACTGGAACACGACCTTGGCCAGTAATCGTATCCTCGATCTTTATGCGCCCGCGACGCTGAATGTCGATCGCGACGGGGCGATCCTCGCCGCCACGGGGCGCTTGGGCAAGTATCTTGAGATCGACCCGTCCGAGACCGGGCAGGGCTATGCACAATCGCTCGCGCGCGCGGGCCTGCGCGAGGCGCTCTCTGCGGTGATCCGCGAGTCGGCGGAGCTTGGCACGCGCAAGATCGTGCGCGACGTCGAAGTGATCTCGGAAACCGGGCGGCAGCGTGTCGATGTGCTGGCCGATCCGCTCTCCGACGATACGCTGCTGATCGTTTTCCGCGACCGTGGCCCGTTCGAAGCGTTGGACGAATATGATTTCGACGAGATCGCGCCGTCGGAAAGCCATGTGCAGGTGCTCGAGGCCGAGTTGCGCGCGACCCGCAACCGCCTGCGCACGACGGTCGAAGAGCTGGAGACCGCCAACGAAGAGCTGAAATCCTCGAACGAGGAAATGATGTCGATGAACGAGGAGTTGCAATCGACGAACGAAGAGCTCGCGACGGTCAATGACGAACTCAAGACCAAGGTCGAGGAGCTTTCGACCGCGAATGCCGATCTGCGCAACATCTTCGATTCCAAGCTGCATGCGCTGGTGACGGTCGATCGCAAGCAGCGCCTGCGCAACTTCACCGATGGCGCGAGCGAGATGATCCGCCTGCGCGGCAGCGATCGCGGACGTCCGCTCGACGACATTCAGAACCTGCTCGACACGCCCGAGGTGATGATCGAATTGATTAATACGATCCTTGAAGGCGAATTGCCGCGGCCGCGCCGGGTCAAGTCCACCGAACTGGGCAAGGTCTGGTCGCTCTCCGCGACGCCGTATCTGAATTCGCGCGGCGATGTCGAAGGGGCGACGCTCGTCTTCACCGATATCACCGAGGCACTGCGCCTCGAGACCGAGCTGACGCAGAAGGGCGAGCGGCTGCAACTTGCGCTGGAGATCGCGCAGATCGGGGTCTGGTCGATTATCGAGCCGAGCGGAGACGTTGAAATCGACGAATCCGTCGCCGCCTTCTTCGAACTCGACGCGGCCGGTACCTATCCGATCGCGCGGTTCTTCGAACGTGTCGCAGAGCATGACCGTGCCCGTGTCGAACAGGCGGTGCGCGAGGCCCGCGACAACGGTTCTGAACTGGAAGTCGACTACGAGCTCGACCTCCCCTCCGGCACGAAGCGCCATCTGCGCGCGACGGGCCGGATGATGGGCGAAGGCAAGGAGCACCGCCTGCTGGGGCTCAGCGTCGACATCACCGCCGATGAAGAGGCGGCGCAGATGCGCGAGCTGATGCTGCGCGAGATGAACCACCGGGTGAAGAACCTGTTCTCCATCGTCTCGGGCATGCTGCGCATCGCGGGGCGTTCGGCGGCCAGCCCGCGCGAGTTGGTCGAGGATGTCGGCCAGCGGATCAACGCGCTTGCGCGCTCGCATGATCTGGCCCGCACTCGCACCTCTGGTGCGGCGATCCCGCTGCGCGAGGTGATCGAGACGACTCTGGCCCCCTATGACGACCCGTCGAACTTCCTGATCGATGGGCCGGAGGTTGATGTGCCGACGCATCACCTGACGGCTCTTGCGCTGATTTTCCACGAATGGAGCACCAATGCCGCTAAATATGGGGTATTGGGGCCGCGAGAGGGTGATCTCGAGATCACATGGTCGATGGAAAACGACGATACCGTGATACTTTCGTGGAACGAGCGGTACCGTGAAGCGTTGCAACTCGACACGAACAAACAGGGCTTCGGCTCGACGTTGGTCGATATTTCCGCAAGCCAGATATCGGCGCGGGTCGACACGCGTCAGACACCGGAAAGCCGTTGCAACAGGATTATCTTCGCGCATGAAATCGATGGCGACGCTGACTGAGAAAGCACCGAGCGAGGTGCTCCTTGTCGAAGATGAAGCCGTCGTCGCGCTTGATCTTCAGTTCATGCTCGAGGATCTCGGGATGGAGGTCTGGGGGCCGTGCGCCACCGTGCGCGCGGGGCTGGACCTGGTCCGCGAGCGTCTCCCGGGCGCTGCGATCCTCGACGTGATGCTGGCCGATGGCGAAGTCTACGAGCTGGCCGATCATCTTCACAAGGCGGGCGTACCGCTCCTGTTCCATTCCGGCCATGCCGAGGCCAATCAGCTGCGCGAGCGGTATCCCGGCGCGGCTGTCTGCCCGAAGCCTGCGCTTCCCTCGGAGATCGAGGCGAAGCTCGCGAATTGGTTCATTCCGTCAGAGTGAGATCGTCGAGCTGGGACTGATCGATCCGTGCCAGCAGGTCGCGGGTGGCGTGGCTGACATGGTGGTCGCGGTGACGCAGCGCATAGAAGGGCCGTGGCGCGAGGTGCAAATCCCAGTCCCGGACCGTTCCAAGGCTCAGTGACCGCGCGACGACATGGGCCGAGAGTATGGTGATCCCGGCCCCTGCCTCGACCGCGCTCAGCACCGCCTCGTTCGAGGGCAGGACCAGCGCCGCTGAGAGCGCGCCCGGCGCAACGCCAAGATCGGCAAGGGCCGTTTCCGCGGTAGAGCGCGTGCCAGAGCCCGGCTCGCGCAGCACCCAACTCGCCGCGCTCAGCGCGCGCGCATCCAGCTTGCCGGGGGGCGGCGCGGCGCTGACCAGCATCAGCCGATCCGCCCCGATCTGAACCCGCTCCAGCTTCGCATCCTCGACATCGCCCTCGACCAGCGCGAGATCGTGCAGGCCCGCGCGCAGGCGTTCCGCCGCCTCCTGCGTGTTGCCGATTTCCAGCGTCACCTCGATCCCCGGACGCGCTTGCCGAAAAGCGGCAAGGTAGGGCGGCAGCCAGTAGCCCGCGATGGTCTGGCTGGCGATCAGGCGGATATGCCCGCGTTCGAGGCCGCGGGTCTCTGCAAGCATCGCCTCCGCCTCGGCAAACCGTGCCAGCACCGCGCGCGCCTCGGGCAGAAAGGCCCGGCCTTCCTCGGTCAGCGAAATTCCCCGTCCGATCCGGTCGAACAGCGCGATCTCATGACGCGCCTCGAGCGCCGCGATGGCGGCGGAGGCCGTCGATTGCGTCATGTTCAGCCGGGCGGCGGCGCGGGTCATGTGCTGCTCTTCCGCGACCGCGACGAAAACGCGGAGTTGTTCGGGGGTCATGCGTGTCTCCGGCTCTATCGATCGACAAAAGCGATCATATCGACAAAAACATTTCGTTTGAAGAATGAATTGGTGCGGACAATTACAGGACAAGACCCGACCGAGAGGAGGCCGCCGTGCCGCACCATTCGACCCTTGCCTGCAGCCTTTCCCGCCCGCGGCTTGCGCTTCGCGCCTTCGCGCCGGGGCTTGCGCTAAGCGCCGCTGTCGCCGCGCTCGCGGCCTTGGGCGGTTTGGCTGAGCACGCGCTGTTCGGCGCGGCATGGCTGGAACCGCTGGTGTTGGCGATCCTCATCGGTGCGGTGGTGCGCTCCCTCTGGACGCCGCCTGCGCGTTTCGATGCCGGCATCCGTTTCGCGGCCAAGACGGTGCTGGAGATCGCGATCGTGTTGCTTGGCGCTTCGGTGAGTGCGCAGACGCTTCTATCGGTCGGGCCGGGCCTACTGGGGGGCATCGTCGCGGTGGTCGCGCTGATGGTGCCCGCCGCCTACTTGCTGGGGCGGGCCCTGCGCCTACCGGCCCGCATGGCGCTTCTGATCGCCTGCGGCAACGGTATCTGCGGCAATTCCGCCATCGCCGCCGTCGCCCCGGTGATCGACGCCGACAGCGACGATGTCAGTGCCGCAATCGCGTTCACCGCCGTGCTAGGCGTCGCGGTGGTTCTGCTGCTGCCGGTCGTCGGCCATGTCGCGGGGATGAGCGTGCATGGCTATGGCATCCTGTCGGGGATCACCGTCTACGCGGTGCCGCAGGTTCTGGCTGCCGCAGCGCCGATGGGGGCCGCAGCGATTCAGCTCGGCACGCTGGTGAAGCTGGTGCGAGTCCTGATGCTGGGGCCAATCACGGTGGTTCTGTCGCTTCTCGCGCCGCATCTGCCGGTGGACGGGCGCTCTGTCACGCCGGAGGGACGTGTGCGGCGCGGGCTGATGCCGTCGCTCTTTATCCTCGGGTTTCTCGGGATGATCGTGCTGCGCTCTGCCGGGGCGCTGCCGGAGGTGGCTCTCGCGCCGATGGGGCAGGGGGCGTCCATCCTGACGGTGATCGCGATGGCGGCACTGGGGCTTGGCGTCGATGCGCGGGCGGTGGCAGCCGCCGGGCCGCGTGTGATCGCGACGGTGACGCTGTCGCTCGTCATGCTGGTCGGCGCAGGTCTCGGGCTTGTGACCTTGCTTTCCGCCTGAGCGCTCGCGCTGAATGCACGGCGCGATCCGGGGGCTTTCGCAATTTCGCACGGCCCCCTGTGCGGGCTGCCTGTGTTGATCCTCGCGACCCAGAGGATATGTGGGATGGGATGAAAACGTTAGCAGGCTAACTTTATTCCCGAGGCCCCCATGTCCGACCGCGCCGCCATTACATCCGCACCCACCGAAGCCGCCCGCCGCGACCGTGCCGAGTTGACGCGCACGATGATGCTGCTGGCGCGGTCGGTGCGCGCGATGTTCGACGCGCAGGCGCGGGACATGGGGCTGACCTTCGCGCGGGCGCAGGCGATCCTTGCGATCTCCCGCGACGAGGGGCTGAACCAAACGCAGCTGGCCGAGACGCTGGCGATTGAGACGCCGACGCTGAACCGGACGCTCGACGGGCTGGAAAAGCTCGATTTCGTGGAGCGCCGCGCCGATCCCGACGACAAACGCGTCCGCCAGACTTTCCTCACCGAACATGCCCGCGCAAATGCCTCCGAGATCGAGACCTTCGTCGAGGCGCTTCGCGCGAAGCTCTACGACGGCATCGACGCCGACGAGGTCGCCCGCGCCCGCAAGACGATGGAGCGGATGCAGGCCAATCTCGAAAGGATGCGCGGCCAATGAATTCCCAGATTCGCGACATCAACGGCCCGGATGCGCGTCCGACGGCCGCCGAACCGGTATCGCCGCGCGAGCGCGTGCGGCCCGAGGCGGCTCCGGTCAACGACGCCGAGATCGCGCAGAACGAGGCCGCAGAGGCTGAGACCGCCGAGACGGAGACCGCGCCCCAGCCCGCCGCGCCTGCGGAGCCTGACCATTCCACGCCCAAGCGGCTCGTCTATGCCAGCGCCGCCGTCTTCGTGGCGCTGTCGCAATCGCTTGCCACCGGCTTCGTCTCGGCCAACCTGCCGCAGCTTGCGGGCGATTTGCACGCCACCACGAACCACACCTATTGGGTGATGGCGGCCTTCATGGCACCGCGCGCCTCGATGCCGCTGATGCTGATCCGCATCCGCGACCAGTTCGGCCTGCGCCGCTTCGCCGAGGTCGGGATCGTCTGCTTCGTGCTGGCGATGGTGCTCAATCTCTGGGTGGACGATCTGCATTCCGCGGTCATCGTGGCCTTCCTGAGCGGCTGCGCCGCAGCCCCGTTGTCGAGCCTCGGCTTTCTTTACATGCTGGAGGCCATTCCCGCCGCTCAGCGCCTCAAGGTCGCGATCCCCGCTGTCCTGACGATGATCATGGTGGGCAGGCCCTTGGCGCGGGTGCTGCTGCCCGAACTCACCGCGAATGCCAGTTGGCACGCGGTGAGCCTGTTCCAGATGGGCATGGCGCTGGTGGCGCTGGCACTGATCTTCGCGCTGCCACTGACGCCGCGCCCGCTGCAAAAGGTTCTCAAGCCGCTCGATTTCGTCTCTTTCACGCTGCTCGCGGTTGGCTTCGGTGCATTCACCAGCGTCTTCATGTTCGGTGCGCTCGACTACTGGACGCAGACCGAATGGCTGGGCGTGGCGCTCGTCGCTGCGATCGTGATGGTCGCGGGCGCGGTGCTGATCGAAATGCAGCGGGCCAATCCTCTGATCGATTTTCATTGGTTGCTGAGCCCGCCGATCCTGCATCTGGCGGGGACCCTGCTGGTGTTCCGTATCGCGCTGGCCGAACAAAGCGCGGGCGCCGTCGGTTTCCTGCGCACGATGGGGCTGCAGCCCGGGCAGGAGCAACTGCTGTTCGGGATCATCGCGCTGTCGATGCTGGCCGCGACCGGTGTCCTGATGCTGACCAATAGCGGAGCGCGCGCGCCGCTGTTCCACGGGATCGCGCTGGTGTTGATCGCGGCAGGGGCGTGGCTCGACTCGCAATCGACCGCGCTCACCGGGCCCGAGCAGATGTATCTTAGCCAAGCGATGATCGGCTTTGCCGGTATCCTGTTCCTGCCGCCAGCGATGGCGAAAGGGTTGGGAGCTGCCTTCGCGAAGGGGCCGCACTACCTGCTGAGCTTCGTCGTGCTGTTTCTGGCCACGCAATCCATCGGCGGGGTTATCGGCTCCGGTCTGTTCCGGAGCTTGGTGGTCGACCGCACCGCCTATCACATGGCGCAGCTTTCGCCGCAGATATCGGCCGACAACCCGATGTTGAGCCAGACCCTCGCGCAGAGTGCCGCATCGCTGGGCAGCCAGACTGCGGATGCCGGGGCGCGGGCAGGGGCCGCGCTGTCTTCCGTCGCCTCTACGGTGCAGCAGCAGGCCACTATTCTCGCCTATGACGATGCGTTCCGCGCCGTGTTCTGGTTCGCGCTGGCGGCCTTGGCCGGGCTGATCGCCCATGTCGCCCTGCACCGAAGCTGGCCCCTCCCGCGCCTGCGCCTCACGCCCTCCACCCCTGTTTCTACGAGTTGATCCGATGTCACAGACCCGCCGCTATCTCGCTTCCGCCCTGATCCTTCTCATCGCGCTCGCCGGTGTCGCGACCGTGCTCTATGCATGGCGCCTGCCGCCGTTCCGTTCTGACGTCGCTTGGACCGACAATGCCTATCTGCAGGGCAAAGTTACGCCGATCTCTGCACAGGTCGCGGCCGAGGTCACGGCGGTGCCGGTCAGTGATTTCGAAGAGGTCAAGAAAGGCGACGTGCTGGTGCGTCTCGACGATCGCGCGCTGAAAGCGGCGGTGGAGCAGGCGCAGGCTGCGCTCGAGACGGCGAAGGCCGCGCAGTCGAACGGGGCGCAGGCGGTGAATTCGGCGAAGGCGACGCTCGAGGCTAAGCAGGCTTCGCTCGCCTCGGCGAAAGCAGCTCAAGCCACGGCGCAGACCGCGCGCGACCGGGCGTCAAAACTGACGAAGAAAAGCTATGTCTCGCAATCGGATGCCGATCAGGCGCAGCTTACGCTCGATCAGGCGAAGGCGGGCGTACAGGAGGCGCAAAGCGCCATCGACGTGGCCGAGCAGGCGGTGCAGACGGCGCAGTTGAACAAACGCTCGCTCGCAGCGAAAACCGATGCGGCCCAGGCCGCGCTGGATGCGGCACAGGTGGCGCTCGATCACGCGGTGATCCGTGCGCCCGAGGATGGGCGACTGGGCCAGGTCTCGGCGCGAGTCGGCAAATTCGTCAGCGCCGGATCGACGCTGGTGTCGCTCGTGCCCTCCGATCTCTGGCTGATCGCGAATTACAAGGAGACCCAGCTTGCGGGGCTGCAGATGGGCGAGCCGGTGACTTTCACCGTCGACGCGCTGGGCAAGACGCAATTCAAAGGCCATATCGAGCGGTTCTCGCCCGCGACGGCAGGGCAGTTCAGCCTGCTGTCGGGCTCCAATGCGACGGGCAATTTCACCAAGATCGCGCAGCGCGTGCCGGTACGGATCGCGATCGACCCCGATCAGCCGCAGGCCAAGCGACTGGCTCCGGGCCTGTCTGCCGAGGTCAGTGCCCCGCAGCACGGATCGTGATCCGCCGTCAGCTATGCGGAAGGCGCAGCGCGGCTATGTCGAATAAGCTGTTTCTGCGGCGCAGCATTTGTGCGAAAAAGATTTCAACGCATCGAGCAAATCGTTGCAACAGTTCCTGAGGCTCTCTCCTCCTCCCTGAGCCTCGGAAATTGGCGGTGGCCTCTCTCCTCCTCCCTGAGGTCACCGCCTCCTCCTCCCCTTAGATGACCGACATGCGCCACCAAAACGGCGCCGTTTTCAATTGTGAAAACGCGTTCGAGCTGTTGTTCGGCGCGACCACATGAAGGTCCGGTTGGAATAGTTGGTCAGCGTGATTCCGGCGGCGAAGTGAAGCCGTCCGTCCTCGAGCGAAGGGGGCTGCGATTTGTGGCCGTCGTTTGGGTCGAGAGAGCGCAGCTCTGGAGACGTCGCGTCGCCGCCGCCTGTTACCAAGCCAAGCAGACGACGATCTCACGGCCTGAGCGGCCAGAGAAACCTAAAACAATTCAGTTCTACTGAGAAAAGTGGCTGGGGCGGTAGGATTTTGTGCTTTCATTTCAATATGTTAATAACATATGGACGTGGTGTCAATCGAGCGGTGACAAAATTCGGTTTGAATTGAAGTTGTGTGTCTCGCTTGGGGGCGGCCGGGATCGGCAGTATGCCGGTCCCGTTCAAGTTTCCGGATATCGGCGAATGCTCCGGATCAGCGCCTGACTGAAACGCGATACCGATAGGGGGCGACCTCTTCGACGAGCACCACGTCGCCGGGCTTTGCATCGTTCTTCGCGAAGAACTCCCGAATCCAGCCGCGCGCGCGGAAGAACTTCTTCTGCCCGTCCAGATCGGTTGAGATCGGCGCATGGCTCCCCCAGTCGACCAAGATCTCGCGTTTAGCCGCAAGGGCCTTGCTCGACCCGCCGATGGCGTCCTGTGGGAACGCGTCAAAGAACGACCTGAGATAGATGTGGTTGTGAGTGAGGTTGCCCTGAGTGAGCACGCTGTGTCCGATTACCAGAGTCTTGGAGGGATCGGGCGCGATGATCGCGTCATGTGAACCGTGGAGCTGGGGTGGTGCCACCACCGCTGTAGTATCGTCATCGCTATCTTCGAAAAGATCGAAGTCGTCTTCGAAATCCTGCACAGATTTGATCTGTGCGGGTGACCCCGACCGCTTCGCCTGGCGACCCTCCGCAAGCAGAACAACCTCTGCCGCGGCACGCGCGTCTTCGCCTGCGTCATGATGCTCGAAATTCAGTCCGAGATGCTGCTTGAGATTTCCCAGGCCATGGCCGCCGTTCCCACGCAGTTCGGGCCAGGCAGCGCGGGCTACCTGAACGCTGTCCCGCCAATGCCAATTCGGCAATTCGAGGCAGGCATTCGAGCAGGCCGCGGCAACGGCGCTACGATCGAACCCTGAGTGCTGATAGACCGTCGCCCCCGCCAATGCTTCGGCCAAGATGGGAAGTATTTCCCGGAAAAGCGGGGCTCCCAAGACGGTCCGAGCGCTGATCCCGTGCAAATCGGTGAAACGCCATGTCGTAGTCTGCGGGTCGACATGGGTTACCCAAGTCTCGATCGTGTCATCGGCACGCACGCAGGCCACGCCGATCTGACAGATGCTCGCGCGATCATGGTTCGCCGTCTCTACGTCGAGGGCGAAGAAACGAAACGGCCCGGCCGGGAACTTCGGCACGCTGCGGCTCTGCGGACGCGACGTCTTCGCTGCAGGCTGCTTGGCGCCTGCCTCGAACAATTCCCGCTGCCGTTCCAGCGCGGCGCAGGACCTTGCATCGAGGCCCAAGCGCTGAATTGTCAGATCGACAAGAGCGGCGGGCTCCTCGTAAGTGGTCATGCCGCGCTGGTTCCACGCGATCGCTTCCTTCGGTGCAATCGCGAGAACCTCCCTCTCGAGCGCCGCGATTGGTGCGCTGTCGGGCAGCGTTACCCACACAGCCTTGCAGTGATCTGCGATGAAAGCATTGCGCACAGCCTTCGCGAGATTGGCTTCCGCCGTTTCGGGCGCCTTCCGATCGCGCCACATCCGCCCGGTGTTATACATCCGCGAGAAGTAATGACTGGCGTCTTCAGAGCCGGTGCGATGGCGCCGGTGAATCCGCTTGTAAAGCGTTTCCGCCGCGGAACTGGTTGATCCGATGTAGCGAAGCGTGCCGAAGTGGTCGACGAGTCCGTAGAGTCCGCGCGCGTCACTTGGAGCTTGGGCGGTAGGACGCGGCTCAGCGTTCATAAGAGCCGCGAGAAGGTATTCGGGAGTGTATTCCATGATCCTGACCTCGATCAGTTTGCCATCAGGTGGCGACGTTCGATGCGCTTCCAGTCGCGTCCCGAGACGATGCCCCAATTCTCATTTTCGTTGGGGCGCCGCCAGCGCGGGGTCGCCATCTTCTGCAAAGCGGCAAGCGCGGGATCGAAGCCCTCGATCTGGACCTCTTCCCCCTTGCCTCCAATCGTGAACTTGCCCGAACGAGCAAGGCCAGGATGGAAATAGCTGCCGTCCGCAGCAAGCGGCACGAACACAACATCATCCGAGAAGTCGAGGCTCGGCGCCTGGGGTTCCGCTTCATCAGGCTGCTGCCAGATAGACGCGAAGAAGTCCTTCCGACCCTTGAGCCATGCAGCCGCGCTCGGCGCGGTGACTTGCTGCCCGACCTTTTCAAGCCCACTGTCGCTGCTCGAGAGGATGTTGCGGATCCGTCCTTCGGTAACCCCCCCGAAGATCGCAAGAGACATCAGATCGACCTCGCCCTCGGCATTGTCGATGGCTCGGCGTGAGAGTGCGAGATTGATAATGCGCGTAATCACGCGCTGAGGCTCGGGCTTCACCAGAGTGCGAAACTGCTCGAGGCGGGTGGCAAGATCTTCGATCCAGGCTGCACGCTCAGTCAGGGCGATGGCGGCCGGGGTGACACCGTAGAGGCCGTAGATCCCGGCATTATCGAGAAGCTTCGCGCCGTCCCAAGAGAGTGTCACGGACGGCAAGTAGGTCTCGAAAGCCTCTTCCCAGGTGTTCCCCTCAATGTCGGGACCGGGCAGCGCGGCAAAAAGATGGGGGGCGACGTTGCTCTTTCCAAGCAGCAGCTCGATCACCTTGAACCGCTCCGCAAGCAGTTCGAGAAGTTCGTCCCCATAGTCCCAATTGGCACTCTGATATCCAGTCAGTTCATTGTGGAACCAGGCCTCGCGGCGAACTTCTGCGGTCATGTTTTCGGGAAGCACAGTCGTGTTCATGTCTTCTTTTCCTTCAAGCGTGCAGGCGGCGGATCTGGGCGCGCAGGTTGAGACGCGCGCGATGGTCCGAGGGTGTGGACGCCGCGATGATAAAACCTCTTTCGAACTGCAGCGCGAGGTGGCGCCCGCGCGGCTCGATGCCGAGAAGGTTCACGCCTTCGGCGTCGCAAAGCTGGCGGTATTCACGGTGAGACTTCTTCATGGTCAGATTCCAACAAAAGTGATCTTGTGATTGTTGTATCCACGCCTTGCGCCTGGCGCAATAGGTTATTTCACGATTAACGAAATATGCCTCAAAATGGGTGCGCGAGTTGTCGCGAGAGGATTATGTATTGGACATGACGCAGTTTTTCTAAGAAGGGGCGCGGGGAGGTTGCCCGGAAGTTCGCCTTCACCCGCTCAAAGACCCTCAGGATGGTGTCACGCGGCTGAGACTGGGGCAGTCTCCCTGTATTCGTTCCGCGCAGAGTGGAGATTCCACAAATTGTCAGTGTAAGTGCGGCGCTCGAGCGCCGGTCGGGCCTGAGCATGCATTCGCAGAGGGAAGCGTGATCTCCGGAAATGCATTAGGGCGGCTGATCGCGGTGGCAGGCGCCTGAGCTGAATGAAGGGTAAACTAAACCGGCAGACTTGGATGGGTCTCGGGGGCATATCCCGCCTGCAGCACCGCAGTCAGCGGCTCGGGCGTCAGCACCGTGACCTGCCCGATGAGAACGGTGGGCAACTGCGCATAACCGTCGAGGCTCCAGGCAAATGCTTTGCCGCGCCATTTCAGGTGAGGGTCTCCCGCGCTTTCGACGATCACGCCATCGGGCAAGGTCTCGAAATCGGCTTGAAAGGTCACTTTCTCGCCGCGCTTGATGCGCGCCGCGTGCAGTGTCTTGTCGATCTCTTTGGGCAGGGGCGTGCCCGCATGGGGGGCGCCGTGGACCTGCGCCCAAAGCGCGGTAAAGATGCGATAGCGGTCGCGCCGACAGGTGGCGCAGGGGCGGTGTCCGGCGGCGAGCGCGGTCGCTTCGTCGAGAAAGAACATCTCGGTATAGCTGCGCGGCGCCATAAGCGTGCGCTTTTTCCCATTGAACGACAGGACGCAGCTGACCCAGTTCTGATGCGCGTGGGTCTTTCGGACGATCTGAGCGTCGTCATGGAGGATACCGCGATTGCCCATGAGCGTTCCCCGCGCGGGGGAGGTGACAATCTGGCCGAAAGGGGTGACGCGGTTTTGTAAAGGCATATGAGTGTCTTAGCCGAGAGTGTCGGGTGTTGGTGTCACATTGCCGTGATCGCCTCGGCAGCGCCGGGTTTCAGGGTGAAGCCGCGGGTGACGGCGTCGAACTCGGCGATCAGGCCGATATAGAAACGCGCTGGCCGGCCATCGGCGTCGCGGCGCTCGTTCGAGGGCGGGGCGGTCTAAGCAAACAGGGCCACAGTTTAGCGCCTCTATGAGTTACTGCAATGAACGACCCACGCCTCACCCGCTAGAACGGAGGTTTTGGAAACTGGGGCTACCGCCGATAGCCTGTATCCGATTTTCTTTCAGCCTTCTTGTGTCCGTATACGCCACTTATCAAATTTGAGATTGTATCTTTTGAGCGGCTTCGCTTTGCCGAATTGCTTCGCTTCCGGGAACGGATACGGAAATTCATGATCGAACGCTGCGCGCAGGTCGGACACGGACACATTAAGCTCAAGAGTGTCGGCCCAAGGAGTCCATCGGTTTATCGTCATTTTTCGATCATCTACTGCCGCCAAGATCAATAGGTGGCGGAGGCAGATCTTAAACCGTTCTGAACTCCGAAACAGGAAGCATTTCGCGGCAGTTTCGAAGGCGTTGATTGCACCCTCGATCGATCCCACTTGCGCCAAATAGAGTCCCCGTATCGCTTCCAATTCGATCATGCGTGGATGCCCTGCAAGCTCTTGGTCAAGAACAATAAAGCAGTCCTCCGCTTTCAGCGCATCGCCGGGATTTTTGGGGCGCTTTGGATTAGTGAGAAAGTTCACAGTATTTGCGACGGATCGTAAGCTAGGTGAAAACTCGCAGTGCTCTGCATACCTTTTCGCAAGAAGGCTCTCGATCTCGTGTCGGGTGCGAATTAGATCGATCGGTAGCGCTTGTTCACGCGCGTGCTGGCTTTGGTCTACGATCGCGAGTTTACAGTAGTTTTCGTAAAGACGAGCGAGGAGCAGAGCGCGACCGAAGCGTTGATCCCAGTGCTCCATGAGCCGCAAGATCGTGTCCGTTCGCATCTTATGCTTCGACGCTATCCATCCTCGCAGAAGGCGGTCCCAATGCTCGCCTTCACGATGGAGGCCTTTGATTTCGCTTAGTTCTCGCGCGAGAACGCTCGGGTTGCCGTCTTTCAGACGTGATTGCCAAAGCACTGCTGTCGCCGTGGCCGGTCGTCCGAGAATTTCCTCTGCAGAGACACCCATCCCTTGGAGTGTGGCATCGAACAGTTCGAAGAAGAAACCAGCGGCGATCCGATCGAAAAGTTGACGAATGACGAGTGCAGGGATCGCGGCGCAATCGAGGTGCAAACAAAGCTCGATATAGCCTTTAAGTGCTGAGCGAATGTCATGGTCCCAACTGGCGTTGTTACCATTGGCAGCTCGAAAGCGCGTCAACTTGTCGTCGAGAATATCCATCGCGACGTCGACCGAGAGCGGCCTCCCCGTGCGCATTCTCTGCAGGCGCTTCTTCAGGTCCGGATTTGCCTGATCGTCCACATGAGAGAGATTTCGAACCAGGAAGGCGACGATCTCCGACGGTTGGGGGATTGGCGTAAGATCACGGGTCATGCAAATTCTCCGGTCGAAATTGTCTCTGGTTGAATTCTTGAGCGGCGGATCTGTCTGCGAAAATTTTGAAAGGCGCGTCGATCGCTGGGGCTCCGAGAGAAAACGACTCTGGCCCCGCAGGGTAGAATGAGTTTCCCGTGCTTGGAGCCGCGCGCGTATCTCGCTCCGTTGCGCAATTCCTGCCGGACGAGCCGATCAATGTCCTTGTCGCTTGAATAGGTCATGGCGCTTGTCTGTGCAAAGGGGTGACGACAACGCCGCCACCCCAAGTATTTCATTTCTTCGGCGACGGTTTTGCGGCATTGGCTGCCGCGGCAGCCAACGCACGCGTCGTGAAGCTGCCTTTGGCCGTCTGGCCACCGTTCGACTTGGATTCGGCCGATTGAATGCGTTTGACTGCCGACATGGTCATGGGTTTCGATTTCGACATATCAGTTCCTTTCGTTTGCGATGCTCGCTTTTCTCCTGAAAGCGGCTCGGGAAGATACGGAAGTGTTGGGGACACGAATTCCGGATTTTACATAGGCAACTGTTAGACCACAGTTTTCTTGCCCCCGGGTGAGGTCACATTCTCCCCAAAAAGCTCGCGTTCAGGTTGCCAAGCCCACTTCCACAGGGCATCAATCGACAAAAGAAAACAGTGCATTGGCGGGCAGCGCCAAAGGGGAGGGGCTCATGTCGATCGAGACCACGCTATTTGCGGCCGCGGACAAAATGCGCGGGTCGATGGATCCGGGCGAATACAAGCATGTGGCGCTCGGCCTGCTGTTCCTGCGCTATATCGGCGTCGCGTTTCAGCGCAAATATGACGAGCTTCTGCCCGAGGGCCAGGAGATAGCCGAGGATGTCGATGAATATCTTGCCGACGGTATCTTCTGGGTGCCCGAACCGGCACGTTGGAAAACGCTTTCCGCAAATGCGAAAGACCCGAAGATCGGCGTCCAGGTCGACAACGCGATGCGTGCGATCGAGGCCGAGAACGAGCAGCTCAAGGGCGCGCTTCCCAAGGTCTTCGGCCGCGAGGCGCTCGATCCTGCCATAGTCACCGGGCTGATCGACCTGTTTTCCAACATCAAGTTCGACGGCACGCCGAAGGATTTTGATCTGATCGGTCGGATCTACGAGTATTTCATCTCGGAGTTCGCCAGCAACGAGGGCAAGCGCGGCGGTGATTTTCACACGCCGAAACCCGTGGTCGAATTGATCGTCGATATGATAGAGCCGATGAAGGGCCGCCTCTACGAGCCATGCTGCGGCTCGGGCTCCTTCATGGTGCAGTCCGAGCGCTTCCTCGAGCATCATTCAGGCCGCCGCGCCGACCTCGCTATCTACGGGCAAGAGCGCAACCACACCACCTATGGCCTTGCGCGCATGAACCTCGCGATCCGGGGCATCGTCGCCAATATCCAGTGGAACGCCGAGGGCACGCTCCTCCGTGACGCCTTCCCGGACGAGAAGTTCGACTTCGTCATGGCGAACCCGCCCTTCAATATCTCGGACTGGTCGGGCGATATCCTGGCCGAAGACCGGCGCTGGAAATTCGGCACGCCGCCGGTCGGCAATGCGAACTTCGCCTGGATGCAGCACATCTACGACAAGCTGGGCAGCACCGGCATCGCGGGCGTGGTCATGGCGAACGGCTCGATGTCGTCTATGTCGAGCGGCGAAGGCGACATCCGCCGCGCCATGGTCGAGGGCGGCGCGGTGGACGCCATGATCGCGCTGCCGGGGCAGCTGTTCTACGGCACGCAGATTCCGGCCTGCATCTGGATCTTGGCGAAGGACAAGTCGAACGGCATCGCCAAGGACGCCAAGTTGCGCGACCGGCGCGGCGAGGTGCTGTTCATCGACGCCCGCAAGATGGGCGCGCTAGTGCCCGGCTCGCGCAAGCAGAAGGAGCTGTCGCGCGAGGAGATCGCGCGCATCTCCACCGCCTACCATGCCTGGCGTGGAGAGCCGGACGCGGGCGCCTATGCTGATGAGCCGGGATTCTGCAAGGCGGCCTCCATTCACGAGATAGCAAAGCACAACTATGTGCTGACCCCCGGGCGCTACGTCGGCGCTGGCACCGCCGAGGAGGACGGCGAGCCTTTCGAGGAGAAGTTCGATCGGTTGACGGCGGAGCTCCGGGCACAGTTTGCAGAGGGAAGGCGTCTGGAGCAGGAGATCGAGGCCCGGCTCGGAGAACTGCTGTAATGGCTCGGAAAACTGGAGGCAGGGAAGCGACAACAGGCGTTATTGAAGGACAGTATGTCCTCGGCGTTGGCAACCCGGGCACGGCTACGCCAGAGGGTTGGCGATGGACTGCTCTAACAGAAGTCGCCCGATTGGAATCGGGGCACACGCCGAGTCGTAGGAAGCCCGAATACTGGGGCGGCGAGATACCTTGGATCGGCATCAAGGACGCAACTGGAAATCATGGCCGGACAATCCATGAGACGATTCAGCATACTAACGATCTCGGTATCGCAAATTCGGCAGCAAGGGTGTTGCCTGTCAACACGGTCTGCCTCTCGAGAACGGCGTCTGTCGGGTATGTCGTTGTCATGGGCGAACCCATGGCAACCAGTCAGGATTTCGCAAATTGGGTTTGCTCTGAGAAGCTTGATTACCGTTTCCTGAAATTTGCGCTGCTCGCTGAACGGGAATCTTTCTCTCGTTTCTCCTACGGGTCGACACACCAGACCATCTACTATCCGGAGCTGAAAGCGTTTCACATCTGCCTACCTCCTGCTGCGGAACAGAAACGCATTGCGGACATCCTCCAAGCACTTGACGACAAGATCGAGCTGAACCGCCGGATGAGCGCGACGCTGGAGGAGATGGCGCGGGCGCTCTATCGGTCCTGGTTCGTGGATTTCGATCCCGTCCACGCCCGCGCCCTCGGCCAGCCCCCCGCCCACATGGCCCCCACCACCGCCGCCCTCTTCCCCGACAGCTTCGGCCCCGACGGCCTGCCCAAGGGGTGGGAGATGAGCACCGTTAATGACGTTTTCGATGTCGTGATGGGGCAATCCCCGCCGGGAAATACCTACAATGATGATGAAGAGGGTTTGCCATTCTTCCAAGGGCGAACGGACTTTGGCTTCAGATATCCAGAGAACCGCAAATTCTGTTCTGAGCCGTCAAGAATTGCCGAGGCCGATAGTGTATTGCTCAGTGTTCGAGCCCCTGTAGGCGATTTGAATAAGGCATGGGAGCGTAGCTGTATTGGGAGGGGAGTGGCCTCGCTTCGGGAGAAATTTGGGCGAAAGGCATTCGGTTACTACGCGATGTGGTCTCTATCTGCGGAACTTTTGTCATACGATGCCGACGGCACCGTATTCGGGGCCATCAACAAGAAACAGTTGCTCGGTCTCTCGATTACTGACGTCCCGCAACCTCTGCGCGACAGCTTTGAAAAGATCACTGATCCGATAGACAGCCGCATACGAAATCTGACGGGAGAGTCTCGCAACCTCGCCGCCCTCCGCGACACCCTTCTCCCCCGCCTCATGTCCGGCGAACTCCGTATCCATGATGCCGAAAAGCAGGTCGAAGACGCGCTATGACTGTAGAGCTACCTTTCGGTCGCGTCTTTCAGGATCAAGATGGCTCGCAAGAGCAGTTCCCCGGGTTTCTGCTTGTCAATCATGGCCGGGAAGAAACCGCTGACGCCCGGGCACTCGCAGCTAATTACGGGCTCCTGACACTGAACGCAGTCGATTTCGCGCTGGAGAGACTCGATGAGCCCGAAGCTTGCTTTCCAGCGCTCTATCTCGCGCGTCATACATTGGAACTGTATCTCAAGGGCTTGGTGCCAGATTGGGAGGGGCGCCGGGAAAAGGGAAAGACCCGGCATCATATCGACTATCTCATCGACATCCTGCGCGACCGTCTCGCCAAGAAATATGATGTCGAAGAGATCCTCGCCCTGTCGGATTTCCTCCATCAGTTCGCATTGCTAGATCCGAAATCCATGGCCTTTCGATTTCGGGATGGCGCGAAAGCCAGCTTTGGCAAGACGCCCCTCGAAGATCCTGAAATATGGGTGGATTTCATTGCTCTTAAAGAAAGCCTCAGGCTAATCTTCGAGGCATTGCATGACCTTTGGATAGATAAAGCCGGATAACTCCCTGATGATACAGATCGACCGTTGCGCCAAGCGCCTACGCAAGCTCGAGCGCACAATATTTTTCAACGTTAAATTTAGTGCGCGGGGGGGCGAATGGTGGATTTCGATGCCGGATGCGCTCTACGCGATCGAGGATCACTCCATGGGCGTGCAATGAAGCTTACGAAGAGAATACCCACGATTGAAGAGTCTGAGTCTCACCTCGAGTTACTTCTTAGGATCGCAGATGATCTTCTTGATCGATATGCCTTTTTTACTCTGTGGCGGATCCGCGGCTGGGGCTCGCAGGGATTCTCAGGAGACTATTTTCGCTGGCCATATGTCGGATCTGTCGAAGATGCCTCGTTCGTCGAAGAACTCGCTTGGGTTCTAAAAGAGCCGGGATGCGGCCAATTCGAATATTCTTATGCCTCACATCTACGGCACGCCTGTCGGCAAACGGTAAAGTTGCTTTCCGCACCCGAAAGCGATGTGATCAAGACAATGATCTGCTGGAAAATGGACCGAGCAGTAGAAGATTTCGAGGAGGACGAGCTGATCGAGCAGAGGCTCGTCGCTCGGATTATGACGATAGCCCGTGATTTCGACATTGTTGGAATATGCGAGACTTGGGATGCCTACGGCCTTGCCCATGAAGCATTTGATGAGGAAGAATAATGTTTCAGATCGACCGTTCCACCAACCGTCTGCGCAAGCTCGAGCGCACGAGTTTCTCCGAGGTCGGATTTCGGGAGCGGGAGCATCTGCAGGAATGGCTCGCCTCGATGCCTGACGCGCTGTGCGAGGCGATGAGCGAGGGTGAGGAGGGGCTCCTGATCATCCAGAAGGAGTTCGACGGATTCGACGGCACGCGCGAGCGGCTCGATCTGTTGGCGCTTGACCGAAACGGGCAGCTGGTGGTGATCGAGAACAAGCTCGACGATTCCGGGCGCGATGTCGTCTGGCAGGCCCTGAAATACGCCGCCTATTGCTCGAGCCTGAAGAAGGCCGAGATCGTCGGCGTCTATCAGCAATATCTCGATAAGCAGGGTGGGGGAGACGCTGCGGGGGCGATCTGTGAATTCCTCGGGGAGGACACGCTCGATGAGGTCGTGCTGAATGACGGAACGAACCAGCGCGTGGTGTTCATCGCCGCGAATTTCCGGCGCGAGGTGACGGCGACGGTTCTTTGGTTGCGCGAGCACCAGATCGACGCGCGCTGCATCAAGGTCGTGCCCTACAAGTTCGGAGAAGAAATCTTCGTTGATCTGCAGCAGGTGATCCCGACGCCCGAGGCCGCCGATTACATGATCAAGATGGCAGAGAAGGACAGCGAGGAAAAATCGGCGAAGGGCGCGAAAGAAAAGACCGAACAGTTGAAGGCGGAGTTTTGGGAAAAAGCTCTCGAGGGTTTTCGTGACGCGGGGCAGGAGCGATGGTCCAATATTACGCCATCGAAGAAACATTGGTTAGATGCTCGAACAGGAGTCGCTGGCTGCTTTATCAGGCTCATTTTCTTGAAAAGCGAAATCCGAGTAGAGTTTCAGTTGGGAAGGGACGATCGGGAAGAAAACAAATGGCTATTTGATCAACTTTTTCAAAATCGTGAGCACTACGAGAAAGAGATTGGAACGGATATTGAGTGGCGTCGGATCGACGACAAGAAAGTTAGTATGATTGTCTGCAAATTTCCGGTTCAGGGCTACAGCAAAGAGAATTGGCCGAAGATGATCGCTTGGCTTGTTGAACACTATCGCGAGATGGATGACACCTTTTCCGAGCCGGTTCGGGCATTCGTGGGGCGTATGAAGCCCGGGGGCACTAACTGATGGCGTGGCTCTCGGAGAGCGATCTCGAAGACGCGATGATGGAGAAGCTGGCGGGCTTGGGCTATGTCACCGCGTCCGGTGCCGAGATATCGCCCGAAAAACGCGATCCGGAGCGTCGCAGCTTTCACGAAGCGATCCTGCGTAAGGTGTTTGAGAAAGCCGTGCGGCGTTTGAACCCGGAGTTGCCGGACGGTGCGGTTCAAGAGGTTATTGCGCGCGTGCATGACGAGAAGTTCGTTGGTGATCTCATGGCAGAGAACCGACGTCTCCACGGGCTGATTACCGATGGCGTGCCGGTTACATACTTTCACGGGGGAGAAGAGCGTCATGATCGTGCTCGTCTGGTGGACTGGGAGGATCAGGAAAACGCCTGGCACGCTTTCAACCAGGTCGACATAGTCGGGCGGAAGCCGCGCATCCCTGATATTGTCCTTTATCTCAACGGTCTGCCGTTGATCGTAGTGGAGTTGAAAGGAACAGAAGGGGCTGACCTTGAGGCCGCCTTCAATCAGATCGAAACCTACAAGTCGGACATTCCAAACCTGTTCCGCACATCGCTTTTCTCGGTGATTTCGGATGGTATGAATGCGCGCTACGGCACGCTCTCTGCTGGGTTTGATCGCTTCATGCGGTGGCGCACGATCGATGGTGAATCCATCTTGCCAGAGAACGAGGCGCTCGCGCTCAATACCTTGACGGATGGGTTGCTGCGGCGCCCGGTGGTGCTGGAAATGCTGCGCTGGTTCACCGTCTTCGAGGATGAGGGCAAAGGGCCGATAAAGAAGGCCGCAGGCTATCACCAGTATCATGCCGTGCGGAAAGCGATGGCGTCGATCCTCTCTGCGCGTGGAGACGATGGAAAGGGTGGGGTCATCTGGCACACGCAAGGCTCGGGGAAGTCGCTCCTGATGACCTTTCTTGCCGGACGCGCCATGCATCTGTCCGAACTTGAGAACCCGACGCTTCTCGTTCTGACGGATCGCAATGACCTCGACAATCAGCTCTTCGCGACCTTCGGTCGTTGCCGTGACCTGCTTGGCGAGGATCCGGTTCAGGCCGACAGTATTGACGATCTAAAGGATCTTCTGAACCGCGAGGTCGGTGGGATTGTCTTTTCGACGATTCAGAAATTTCGGCCTGAACGAGGTAAAGACTTTCCCGAGCTGACCGACCGTTCGAACGTTATCGTCATGGTCGATGAGGCGCACCGCACGCAATACGGGTTCGAAGCCAAGATCGATCGCAAGACAGGCGAGATGCGTCATGGATTGGCTCATCACCTGCGGTCTGCCTTACCGAACGCGGTCTACGTTGCCTTCACGGGCACGCCCGTCGAGTTGGTTGGTGCAAATACGCGGTCTGTCTTTGGCGACTACATTGATGTCTATGACATCGCACAGGCGGTTGCGGATGGCGCGACAGTCCCGATTTTCTATGAAGGTCGCGTTGCGCGCGTCGAAATAGCGAATGAATTTCGCGAAAGCCTTGACGAGGAGTTCGACGAGGCGACCGAAGGCTTGGCCGAGACCGAGGCTGGAGAAGCCGCACGCAAGTGGTCTCAGGTTGAAAAGCTGGTCGGGGCGGGGCCGCGTCTCGATGTGGTCGTCGCCGATATACTCGCGCATTTCGACGCTCGGCTTGAGGCCATCGACGGCAAGGGAATGATCGTCTGCATGAGCCGCAGAATTTGCGTAGAGGTTTACGAACGTATCGTCGCAGCGCGCCCCGATTGGCACAGCGAAGACGACGAAACCGGCGCTGTGAAGGTTGTGATGACCGGGAACGCGACCGATCCTCAGCCTTTTCAACCGCATATCCGCAGTAAATCGAAACTCGAAGCCCTGCGTAAACGCTACAAGGATACACAGGATCCGCTAAAGCTCGTGGTTGTTCGCGACATGTGGCTGACCGGCTTTGACGCGCCCTGCATGCATACGCTCTACGTCGACAAGCCGATGAAGGGACACGGGTTGATGCAGGCCATCGCACGGGTAAACCGTGTGTTTGCAGGCAAGCCCGCCGGACTCGTCGTCGACTATATCGGTTTGGCTGCCGACCTGAAGAAAGCCCTGGCCCATTACTCGCAGGGAGACCAGGCGCAAACGGGTATCGACGAACGCGAGGCTGTCGCGGCTTTCCTGAGCGCGTTGGATGTCGCGCGCGCGCTCTTTCATGGTTTCGATTACGCGGGCGTGCTCGGCGGTTCGGCAAGTGAGCGGCTCACTATCCTGCCAGCGGCGACCGATCATATTTTGCGTCACGCACGCGAAGAGGCCGATGAAGGGACGAAGGAGTTCGGCAAGCGCTATTTCGACGCCGTTGCAGCGCTCGCGAAAGCCTTCAAGCTCGCCGCGGGGTCCCCTGAGGCAAAGTCCCACGCGGAAGAGGTGGCATTCTTCCTCGCTGTGCGCGCGGCGCTCCAGAAATTCGATGTCACCGGAAGCTCGACCGGCCGCGGCTCGTCGGATTTCGCAATAGAACAGCTCCTCAACCGAGCGGTAGCTTCGACCGAAGTCGTCGACATTCTCGAAGCTTGCGGTTTTGACCGCCCCGATATCAGCGTTCTTTCCGAAGCGTTTCTGGCCGAAATCCAGGGGATGAAGCACAAGAACCTTGCCGTCGAGGCGTTGAAGAAGCTTCTGAATGGAGAAATCGCGGCGCGGACCCGTGGTAATGTCGTTCAGAACCAGAAGTTCTCGGAGCGGCTGACCGATGCGATTGCGCGATATCATAACCGCAGCGTTGATGCCTTGCAGGTCATACAGGAACTCATCGGCTTGGCGCATGAGCTCAAGGCGCAACCGAACGACGATATGTCGGAGGCCGAGCGCAGCTTCTACGACGCACTCGCTCAGAATGAGAGCGCGGTTGAGGTCCTGAAGAACGATCAGCTGAAAATCATCGCTGCCGAGTTGGTCAGGTCCGTGCGCGAAAATTCCGGCGTCGACTGGTGGCAACGGGAAGATGTGCGTGCCAAGATGCGGGTGTCTGTGAAGCGCATCCTACGGAAGTTCGGGTATCCGCCTGACCTGCAAGCCGAGGCCGTCCAATTGGTCCTGAAGCAAGCCGAAGCGTTGGCGCAGAATACTTAGCGAGTTGTTTTGTCAGTCTGCTATCGAACAGCATTTGTTTGGGGGATTACCTGCTGGTTCAACAGCCTCGATCGAGCAAATAGCTAAGGCGCGTTTTTCGGTGGCGCCATGAAAGGATCTATCTCTTTCCTGTTTGAACATCGGGAGAGAAAGATGCTGACGATCGAACAAGTTGCCCGTCACTACGGATTGTCAAACTCCACCGTAGCCCGCCGTATCAAATCCGGTGACCTTCATGCGAGCCGGGTCAATCGTTCTCTTCGTTTGACCTGGGAGGACGTCTGGGCCTGCGAACGCGGCCCCATCCCTAAAGGCGAGTTGCGAGAACGCTATCGAACCCCCTTGAAGACAAAACCTGAGCTGGCACACGCGTGCGGTTTTGGAGTCCGCACGATAGAACGCTGGATTGAGGACGGTCTTCCAACGCGTTGTGTGTTTGGATCCGTCCGAATGAATCCGCACGATGCAAAGGAATGGCTAGTTCATCGGCATGGCTTCGAGTTCGAATGGGAGTGCGACGATGAATTCGAAGGATGAAGGTGTTTCGCATAGAGCACTTCGTCAAATCTCGACAGAAAATAGCAACGCAAGACATTCGCACAGGCGCCTCCAAACATGTATCGGGGTTATGTTCGAGGGCGTATCTGCGAGGGCCCGTCAAATGACGACAAAAAGCGCGAAATCCCGACAGCAGCAGGCGCAGTGACGCTCCTATCCTTCGCGGCCGGTTCAGCCCCTTGCCCGCCACTCACAAAGCTGAATCTTCTGCGGCGCGGCTACTCGAAGACTGCCTTGGAGTGACGCATGTCGGCCATTCGAGGCGAATGTTTCAACGCAACGTCTATCGTCACGTTTGTGGCCGGTAGAAAGCAGAGCGTCTTCCATCAATCAAAAAATACGCGAGTTCTAAATCGGGCGCCGTATGCACAACCTGCCGCCAGCTCCGGCATCCATATTTGGCAGGGAGTTGCTCGGGATACCGCGTCGTGATCCATTCGCCGGCCTCGGTGAGCGGTGCCCACCCATCGACAGCCAATGCCTGGAAGGCTTCTCGCAAGGTGCTCACTATGCCTGCGGCAAACCAATTTACGGTGCTGTCGGAGGAGATCGCATTGATGAAAAAGTCTTTGACGGCCTGCGACTGCATGGCCTCCGCCACCGCCTGTCTCAGATTCTGCATTTCTTCAGCCCATTCCTGAAGTTGTGCGAGGTGCTGATCGATGCGGCTATAGGCCTTGATCAAGGCCTCTTGCGCTCCACGGCACCCATCTGAACTCCCGATGTCGTGTTGCTCGATGAAGTGATGAACAAGATTATTCCTTAGATCGACCAACTCCCTAAGTTCACGTTCGAGCCGCGCGAAATCTATATCCGGTAGGTGAACCGTCATCCGCAAGACGAACCCGTTGAGCGTCTCGGAAGAGACGGTCGTCGTATCTTCAGGCGGACCGATCTTGTCGGCCACGAAATACGACCCAAGGAGCTCGCCAACCAAGGTGCCGAGCGTTTTACGGGTCGTGCTGCCAATTCGCGCGGCCCATGCCTGATCCAAATCATGAGATGGCACTGAGAGCTTGTGATGCGCCACCATGGCCTTGATCAGCCGTTCATACTGCTGCAGCCGCAACATACATCGCCCCAGCAATCGTTGAACTTCTTGCTGTAGCCGAGGCAGGTCTTCGTCATTCAACGGCGTCAAGGCATCATCCTGGTTCTATAGTCGCACGCGACTATATCGCGATGTCGCGGAATGTCTTGCCCGGCCTAAGGGTGTTTAGAAGGTCCCGCCCTAGCGGCCCAAGGCGGGCATTCGCGTTATATATGGTCGCTGCGTTGCAGCTTCCCCTAAGTGGGCATGAAATATACGAGCGATTAACCGCTTGTGCGCTTTCCGTAACCGCGCGATGCTATTCTTGCAATCATTATCTTGGGGACTTGGATGGGCTACTGGAGCGATAAGGCAATCGAAGTCGGGCAGTATGGGAATGGATGGTTGGAAATTGAAAAAAAATTCGTTTGCACCGGCTGCTTGAGAGAAGAAGGTATCGTTGAATTCATCCATGCTCATGGAGAAGATGGTCAATGTAGCTACTGCAGCTCTACGGGGCGCGTCGCGCCCATGAGTGACGTTGTCCCTCATATTATTTCGTCGCTTTCACTTGAATGGGGGAGCCCGGAAGAAGAATTGCCTTACGACGCAGAAGATGGAGTGTGGTTGTTCGGAGAGCCAACGAGCACATATGATTTGCTGGGTGAGATCCTTTTTGAGGGTTACAATGAGGCCATACCGGAGGAGCTTATTGATGATATAACGTCAACGATGCCACTGTATGAATGGGCCGAGATCGATGCAGTCCGAACTACCAAGGCTGAGTTTCTAACAAATAGCTGGGATGCATTTTGTCATATCGTTAAGCACGAACGTCGATACTTCTTTGGCGTAGATTTGACTGACAAGATTATTCTAAAACTCTATGGAGATGAAGTTGAATTGGCGCCTCAAGAGCTTTTGCAAAATATTTTAGAGTTTTTGCGAGGCCAGGGGCGTATTAAAAACATGCCCAAGGGATGGCAGGTGAAGCGTTGTCAAGCTAAGGATCCTAGCGAGGATGCATTCGATGCAGTGCGTATGGGGCCACCCCCATTGGGATTTGCGAAGCAGCCCAACAGAATGAGTCCGGCTGGAGTCTCGATGTTCTATGGCTCGACCCAAATGGAGGTTTGTCTCCGAGAGATCGCAGACAAGGCCGGAACTTTCGCATGCGGCACATTCGAAGTGGATAGAGATGTTTTCTTGATTGACTTAACAGGGGAGATAACGATCCCGAGTATTTTTAATGAAAAGCTCAATAAGGACCGGCCTCTTTGGTTTTTCATCAAGCGATTCCTTGGCGACTTCAGGAAACCCATCTTGAAGGACGGGCGGGAACACATTGAATATGTCCCCACCCAGGTGGTCAGTGAGTATTTTCGAAGCTCGCAGCTGGAAGGAGGTATTTCAATTTCAGGCGTTATTTACGATAGTTCGCAGGCCCCCGGCAAAGATGCCGTCGTAATTTTTGCAGATAGTTCAAGTGTTGATCCTGAGTTTTACTCAACAGATTCACTTCGGCTAAAGATGATTGAGTATGAAGAAGTCGAATTCTCCCCTTGATTGCGACGCTCTTGAGATTATGTGGTTTGAGCTACTCCCCATCTCTTAGACAGAACCTGACGTGAATTATGGTATTCATTGCACCTGTTGACCGGGTTGGTTGATACCGTTTCTCTGCCAATAGACCGGCGCCGGTAGCTTGCCGCCGAGGGCTGAGTGAGGGCGCTGGTAGTTGTAGAACGTCATCCATTTCCGGATGGCCACTTTCGTCTCTGATCCGGTCTCCCAAGCGTGCAGGTAAACGCACTCGTTTTTCAGGGTCCGCCAGAGCCTCTCGATGAAGATGTTATCGAGGAACCGGCTTTTCCCATCCATCGATATGCGCACGCCGGATCGACGCAGCCGGTCCGTCCAGGCGATGGAAGTGAACTGAGACCCTTGATCGGTATTCATGATCTCGGGCGGGCCGAACTTGTGGACGGCTTCGTTCAGCGCCTCGACACAGAAGTCGGCCTCCAGCGCGCTCGAGATCCGCCAAGACAGAACCTTGCGGGTGCGCCAGTCCATGATCGCCATGAGGTAGAGCAACCTGCGCCGCATGGGCCGGTAGGTGACGTCCGAGCACCAGACTCGGTTGGGCGATCCGCCCGCAGACATCGCAGCAGGTAGGGATAGGCCTTGGGCCCCTTCGCCGACCCGCCTGTGTTGGGCTTCTGGTAAATCGGCATCAGCCCCATGAGGCGCTTCAGCCGCCGTTTCCGCTTCTCGTTCACGAAGAGCCCGTCCTGCGGACTTACGCGGCCCCACTGGGGCCACGGTCCCTTGGACTGCGCGGAGGTGCCAGATCATCTGGCGGAGACCGAAGAACGGGGGCTCCAAGAACTGCTCGTCGATCTGCCGCATCAGGTCGAGCTTCTGTTCGGTCTCTCCCTTCGGCTCGTAGTAATAGGGTGAGCGTGCGATCGACAGCGGCTTGCACTGCTGCCCAATCGACAGATCCGGATGGTTCGGCTCGATCATGCCGCGCCTCATTTCCTGCCCCAAGGCTTCAGCTTTCGTTCCAAAAAAGAGTTGGGCAGCGGCAGCTCCCCGATCTTGGCATGGAGCTCCTTCGCCTGCACCTCGTCGATCTCGGGCTTCTTTCGGCCCGGCGCTCGAACACGCCGGAAGCGACTTTGAGCAGAGCCCGCTTCAATTGATGGATCATCGTCGGATGCACCCCGAATTGGCTCGCCAGCTGCCTCTTCACCCTTCAGGGCGTCCAGCGCGACCTTTGCCTTGAACTCGGGCGCGTGCTGCTTGCGTTTCGACATCTCCGGTCTCCTTCTCGTCGAAGACCAGCAGACTGCAAAGCGTAGCTTATGAGAGTGTCCGAATTTCGGGGGGGCAGTTCACCTTCCACTTCCGTCACCACCAATATAAATAGGGCATGGAGAAGTGTTGAGAAGATGTTCCATGACCGCATATCCGACTGAACTATTTACATGGATTGAGGCCAATCCAGGGGCGGCGGCGACCGTCAGCGCGGCCATTATCGCCGTGTGTGGAGTAATCTTTTCCGCGTTTAGTGCTTTTTTGACGGGCCGCAGATCTGTTTATATCTCATCTGTGACGGCGGAGAGATCGAAGTGGATCGAAAAGTTAAGGTCAAATATTGCGGAACTGCTGCAAGTGTGCGCCGCGATAAACAACGAGCCCCAAAAGGGTCAAGCTTATGATGAGAAGAGAAATAGGGCTGACGGCCTCATCTCGCTCATATCCTTGCAACTCAATCCCTCAGACGAGGGTGGGATCGACAAAAATCTTATCGCGCACCTCAGGCTTCTCGTCCAAGCCGCCGAGAAGCCTGGGGACGATTTCCGAAAGGAAGAGAGGACGTTCGTTCGTCACTCCCAATTCATGCTCAAGGAGGAATGGGAAAAGGTAAAAGCCGAGGCACTCGGTTGGATCGCGAGGCTATGGAATAAAATTCGAGGGAAGAAGCGCGCCCGTAAATGCGCTTATCGACGTTTCGTCCGCAAAGAACTGCCGTGGGTATCAACGGAAAAGTAGGCCACCATCAGATAGCCCACCACCTACCCATCTGAGATGGCAGGGGGTATTACCCTGCCAATTGCAGTCTTTAGCCCTTTGCGCAGCGAAGGACCGGAAACCGCCCTATGCGCCTGTTCGAGTAACGCGTCGACGCTGAAACCCTACACCTTAACATGCCATTGCTCACTTTGAAAAATCGACAGTTCGTTTGAATTCGTGTCCGCTGACCGAAAGCCGAAACGCCTCCGAAACGCATAACCTGGTCCAAACAGAACAAATTTCGCGCTTTTCCGCACCGCCCCGATATCCGGGCCCCATCTCGCGAGGGCCCTGATCCGGGGCGCAGCGAAAAGGCAAAGCGATGAGCGAATATTCCCACGATGATTTCCCCGAAACTCAACATGCGTCCCTCGCCGATGTGCTCGCTTGGGCGAAGGAAACCGATCAGTCCTACGATGCGATCCGCGAGCTCGAGAAGTTTCCTGCGCGCCTCGCGATGATCGATGACGACATCGGTCTGATCCCCGCCGATCTCGGGTATTTCGACCGACACATTGCACCGAGCTCCTATGGGCCTGTGGCGCGCCGGGCCAGAGATCTCGAACAGAGCAGGGCAACGGGGAATTCGCGGGTGCGCGCGCTCCTGCGTCGCTTTCACGAGGCTCAAGCAGGCTCCGGTCCCGAGCGGGCGGGTCGGTCGGACTGGGACAGGCTGATCGAGCTTGTCCAAGCGCATGAAGGATTTGCCGAGGAAGGTGCGCGGTTCGCGCACGGGAGGCACCGGTCGCTCTTCGTGCTTCGCGCGCGGGCGAACTGCGCGCCGCAAGCTCTCGACCAAGTGGAGATCGAGCGCATCAGCGGCGAGATTTCGGCGAGCACAAGAAAGTCCCTTCGTAAGGCCTTGAGGCTGCTTGCGGAGCTTCGCGTCGAGATGTTGGACGACCCTCACCTTCGCGATTTGCTGCCTGCGGATGCGCTAAGGAACCCACGGCCTTCCGGACGTGCAACGAGAATTGTCTGGGACAGCCTTCCGCTGGCGTTTCGGAACTCTGTCGCCAGCGCGATCCTCACCTGTCTGGCGCAGCCCGAAGACCTCGTTGCCGACGCGAGGGAGCGCATGGCCGCAGGCGAAGACGCGGTGAAAGTGCTCGCGGAACTCGAGGAGGCAACCGGCCAGTCTGGCCGCAGGCTTCCGACCAACCTGTTGGCAGCCGAGAGCGGATACCAGAGCGCGATCGCTTGGCTGGTCCGCGCGGCGGAAGAAGAGGGGCTCTCCCGAGACGACCTGACGGACCTTGCTTCGCTGATGACGTATCCCTTTCTCGATGCCGCCTGTCGGCAGCAGATTGCAAGATCGGAGGCGAGCGACGCGTTGCGCGATCCGAAGTCTTCGCAGACGCTCAAAGCTCGGCTTACATCCCTTCGAACACTGGCCGCGCACGGGCTGCGTAATCCCTCGATCTTGGCGACGGTCGACGTGGTGCGAAAATTACACGCGGAACACGTCGTGGAGCCGGGCAAGCAAAGAGATCCCGAAGCCGAACGTGTCTGCAAAATTCTCCAACGCTCGCCGGAGGCCGCGGCGCGGTTTGTGAACGCGCCGAGCCTGATCGCCGAGCATGCCGAAACGGAAATTTCGGTGGCACGCGCGAGCGGGTCCAAGGCGCGCGAAATTTCCGCGCTCCGCCGCTATGAAGCTGCTGTCCTCGCTGCCATTCAGCTCTCGCGACCGGTGCGGCCAGAAAATCTCATCCGCCTGCGCTATCGCGGCAGCGAAGGCGCGTCGGGGCACCTGACCTGGGTCAAGAAAAAGTCCCACGCAGAACTCCGCTTTCCCCTCGGCGAGGTCAAAAATGATCGGACCGTGACCGTGCACGTCATGGGCGCGGATGCCGCGATCCTGTGGCGTTGGATGACGGAGTATCGCGCCCGTTTCCTGGAACTGCGAGGCATTCCCGATACGCCTTACGTCATTCCGGGAACAGCCAAACCGCGGCTCGTCCGCAAGGGACTGGCGCTTCCGGACGGGTGTCTCGCTCCAAGCTCGTTTGCGGATCTCTGGCGGATGGGCACGGCGGTCGTCGGACTCGATCTCAATCCTCACCAGGCACGACACGCGGTCGCGACGTTGGTGCTGGCTATTCATCCGGGCAATTTCGCCCTCGTGGCCGCGATCCTGGGCGACACCGAAGAAACCGTGCGCCGGCACTACGGTCGCGACAGCGGCGAACAGGCGGCGGTCAGAATGCGCGAGGTGCTGCTTGCGAAACACCCGGCGATTTTCCGGCAACTGAAGAAGAGGATTGCTCAATGACCCGACTAACCCTCGAAGAGCATCTCGCGTCCGCGCCGCCTTCGGTGCGGCGCGCAATGCTCGCGGATCGGCAAAATCTTTTGCGCGGCGCGGCCGCAGTGACAGGGCGGTTCTATGCGGAGATGAAAGCGCGCAAGGAGCCAGAGGACTATCCGTCTGCGGAGACCTACCGGCGAGCGGCGCGTTCCGAGGCGAGTTTGAGGACACTTCTGGTGACGCTCGAACGCTACGCGCCGGGGCTCTCAACCGCGGCCGGACGAGAGGTCCGGGCGGAACGCTATGCCGAACGGTCCGGCAAGGGCAGGGGGGATGTGTCGCAATCCGCGGCTCCCCTGCTTCCCGACATCGGTCACTGGCCTCCGCTCTGGCAATCCATGATGCCAGGCCTTCTGACGGCCAAACTCAGCGAGAGCTCCAAGCGGCGCTATTGCGCGTCACTGAGCCGTCTCGTGCGGATTCAGCAGACGCTGGAGATCTCACCGGATCCCAGTTTCTACCTTGCCTTCAGCTTGGCGGAGGCGCTCGAGGCGGATGGCGTGCGGCAGCGATCGATCGCCGGGTATCTCGACGCTCTGATCGCGCTCACGAAGCACGGTGGGGCTCCGACCAAGGGGATGAACGGGCTACGTCGCATGCGCGACCTGTGCAAGCAGAGGGCCAAGATGCAGGGGAAGCGTAAAACGGACCGCATTCGAGACCTCATGGAAAAAGGCGGGTTCGAAGCGATCATCCGCACCGTCGCGGACCTCTCGGACCAGGCCGCCAAGTCACCGCGACATTCTTCTCGTCATGAGGCATCGCTCAGAGCTGCTGTCCTGATCGGGATACACGTCAATAAACCCGGTCGCACCGGGGACGTTGCCTCCTGGCAGATCGGCCGAGAGCTGACGCGGGCGCCGGACGGGGTTTGGGAGTTGAGCTGGGAGCAGCAGAAAACGGATATCGGAACCGGAGCTGGAGCGCTCTGGCCCGAAATCTGCGAGCTTCTGGATGTGTGGATTCTCGGCGGACGGCCCGATCGGTTTGTGCATCTGCGTTATCGCGAATTGCTGGACCAGAATTGGTTGACCCTTTCGACGACGGTGCCCCCGAGCAAATATCCCAGCGAGATCATCAAGCGCCATATCGGCGTGCCATCGCATGATCTGCGCACGCTCGCGGCAGATTATCTGCGTCACCATGACCCCGCGAGCGCGGGCAATGTCATCGCGGCGCATCTCGGTCACCGGTCGCGCCAGGCCGGCGAGGAATACCGGGCACTCGCAGAGAGTGATGCCGCGGCACGCGCCTGGCTCGAAACTCGAGAGCAGATCCAGCGAGGGGCGTCCTGACGGTCGCGAGCCTTCAGAGTGAAGCTCGCGACCGTCAGGTCACCCCCTCAACTCAATCCCGCGGCGGGAGAAAGGAGAAAAAACGCCGATCTTGAAGCCCGGGAAATTCTTCCCGCGCATGGCAGGGAGTTCTGTCATGAAACATTTTACCCCCCTTCAACCCCAACTGATCGCGATGTCGTCGTTCCTGACCGAGCACGCCGAGCCGCTTCTCAATGCGGCTGGTCTGCTTGGTGGGGCCCAAGCCATCAAGCAGGTTGCGGAAATCCTCAGGGATCTTCCCGAGCAGCAAAAGCTGTCCCGACGCCTCGCCCGCAAGCTCGAGTGGCTGCGCGACTTGCTTACCCTCGAGCATGTCGATGACTTCGAGATCGCCGAAGCGGAACATTTTGCCTTGATCGATCCCGAGGACCCGATCGTTCCCGAGATTTGCTGGCTCACTGACCAGTTCAGCGACTATCTCGACGCTCTTCGCGACGCGGACCCCGTCGTGTTTCAAGCACTGCCGTCTCTGGCTGCTTGACTGCTAACCCCGTGCCGCTGCCTGTGCGCAGATGGCGGCGCGGTCTTGAGGAGCGGAGGTGATCTCCGCTCATACGCAAGTGGAGGTCCAAACCATGCGTATGTTTGAAAAAACTTTGAATACCCAAGAAGTTGCGGTGTCGGCGATCGGCGCGGCGCGGGAATTGGCCGACGCCATGAAGATGGCGCCGTTCGAGAAACTCTCACGGCATGAACTGATCCCGAGGTTCGAGGCAGGTGATATCCTTCTCGATCAGAGCTCCGAGGATCTCGAAGCCCTCGTGGAACTGGTGCTCGAGATGCTCGAGGAACTGGCGCCGGGATACCGGGAGATTGCGCTCAACTATGACACCGATGGCTATCAGTTCTCCGACAGGTTGGCTGAAGCGACGCGCAGGGTCTGGGCGCGGCTCGATGCGTTCCGCGCACTGCGTCAGCGCCTGCTCGACTACATGGACGCCGAGCGGCTGCTGTTTCGCCTGAATTTGATGGCCATCGAGCGCCAGCGTCTTTGAGCGCCTATGGGCGAGCCGGGGGCTCCGGCTCGCCCATTACGGCGTCTGCGAGCGTCCCGGCGCCTCTCCGAGGCCCAGCGCCGCGGAGACTTCAGACCAACGAAAAACGGGCACGGGGCCGATCCTGTGAACAGGAATTTTTCCAAGTCGAACATAGCGTTGAACCGTGCGGGAGCTGACTCCGAGGCGTGCGGCGAGTTGGGTTTGCGACAGTAGGTCTTCGGGGTTTTGATACATGATTTTCTCCTGTGAAAGGGAGATGGGTCCATGCGCTGGAGATCAAAAATTTTCCGCCAGACGGGCCGACAGACGACAAGGGGCCCGGAGGGCCTTCTCGTCGTCAGTCGGCCCGTCAGCCTGCCGTCGAAAAAAATCGAGTCAAACCACCTCCGATTTTTTGGGTTTCGAAATCTCTGACCAAGCTTCCGACAGGTAGCCAGGGAGCAATCCCGCCCCCGGCACAATCTCAAGGAAACTGATATGCAGAACCAATCGAACTACGCCATGAAAATCCACTCGCTCGCGGATTTCGACGTCAACGACATGCCGGAATACGTCGTCGAGGATCTCCTCCTCGCCGGCGAGGTTTCTCTCCTCGTGGGCCCCAGCAACAGCGGTAAGTCGGCTTTTGCGATCCGCCTGTCTCATCACATCGTCACGAGCACCCAGATCCTCGGCCGGGACGTCCGGCCCGGCATGGTCCTTTACATCGCTGCGGAGGGTCCTCGTTCCGTGAATAGCCGTGCGACGGCGGTGTTTCGTGACGGCGAGAAGGAGCACTTTCACGTCGTGGAAATGATGCCGAAACTCGGCGATGTCATCTGCGTCGAAAAAATCATCTCCGCCGCGAAAAGCCTCATGAAACGGCACGGGCTCTCCTTCTCGCTGGTCGTGTTCGACACCCTGATCCTCTCGATCGGGGATGCCGACGAGAACTCGAATGTCGAGATGTCCAATGCTATCCGGTCGGCGCGTCAGATCGCGGAGGCGCTGAACGCTCATGTCATGTTGATCCATCACACGGGCAAGGACGCGGATCGGGGGGCGCGGGGGGCGTCGTCTCTGAAAGCGAACGCTGACACGGAGCTCCTGTGCAAACCTTCCGGTCATGGGGCAGGGCGGATCACCCAGGAGAAGCAGCGCAATCTCTCGAAGTCGTCTGGGTTCGGGTATCGGCTCGCTGCGCACGAGATCGGGCACGACCGGAGGGGGCGCGCGATCACCGCGGTCGTCGCGGCGTTCGAGCCGCTGGAGGAGTGTCCTGCTCCTGCCGCTAATGTGAACAGCAAGCCGTCCGCCAGCGACAGGCTCACGACGGCGATCAAGGCTGTTCTGAACGAGCGCGGCGACGACATGCTGGGCTTCACCACCTCCGATCTCGTGAGCCTTCTTCCGCAAGATCTTTTCGCCGAAGGCGCGAAGCTCGAGAGCAACAAGCGCGCCGTTGCGCGTGCCCTCGAAGAACTCGAGCGCGAGAACCTCGTGCGGCGCGAGCAGGATGGGCGGATCAACCGTTGGAAGCTCGTGGAGCAGGCGCCTTCCCGCGTCGCCTGATCGGTGTGGTTTATCAAACTCAAAGACAAACTCATGAATGACAAACTGGAGGCAGATATGGCCAAAAATTCTGGTGGACGTCCCCCAAACCACACCGACGAGCAGCTTCGCGATGCCCTCGAGGCCCTTCTTGCCGCTGGCATTGCGGAAGAAGACCTCACCGCGTCGCGTGTCACCAAGGAGCTCAAAAAAAGCCATGGCATCGAGGGCGAGCCTAACGCTGCAAGCCTGCGTGGCAAAATCGCCTTGATGCTGCAGCAGATCAAAACGGAGCGCGAGGATGCCTACCTCTCGCATGTCGAGGAATCCGACGAGCAGCAGATCGATCAAGTGGTGGGCGCGATCCGGCGTGAGTTGAGGATCAACGTCGGTCGATCGCGCGAGCGGCACAAAAAGCGCACGCAAGAAGAAATCCAGGGAAATCGCGACCGGGTCGAGAGCTTGGAAGCGAGGATCAGTGCGCTCGAGGATGAGGTTGCTGCCAAGGACGAAAGGATCTCTGCTTACGAGGAGGAGGAACGCGATTGGGACGCCGATCGCACTGCGATGGAAGAAGGGCTGCGGAAACTCGAGATGGAATGCCATTCCCTCCGCGAGCAGCGTGATTTGCTTGAGCGGATGGGGTTGGTTTCGAAGGCGGCACATGGGGCAGAGGAACTGTCGCCGCCGTGATGGTTGGGCTCTCCTGGATTTTGCAGGCAGAACCAAGCCAAACTCACCCATCCCGAAGAAAACGCCGTGAGGCTGCCGACGCATAGCGCGTTGGCAGCCTTTGTTTTTCAACGCACGATTGGAGCCTGCATTTGGTCCTGCACATCCATGTTGTGCGCGCGATCTCACGACGTCAACGAGCAACAGCGTCCAATTCTAGCGTCGGTTCGTTTTCGGAAACCAAATCCGTATCGCTTCGCTCCCTTCAAAAGAGGAACAACCGGACTCAGTTGGGTGATTTGGTGCGACCGATTTTGGCACACCTGTCAGGTATTCGTTCTCCCAGCATGGAGACGAACCAATGACACCTTTTGAAAAACGAATGCTCTTCGAAGCGATCCATCGGGTTCACGATACGATATCGCCAAGCAGACAAGCCGCCGTTCTGTTTTCGGACTGGATGGAGGATGTGGATCCGGATTTTGACTGGGAGCCTGGACGAGACCATAGAGCACGCCGCGTGACGAAGCAGGAATGGTCTCTGCTCCGCAAACAGATCACAGACCACCTCGCCACCCTTTCAAAGGCTGCCCCCGACCAGCGTGAGCGCGCGATAGTTAGTCTCGGAAATATGGTCGGCCTCGACGAAACAGAGGTCTCAACCCTACGGCTCGCGCTCCACTCCGAAAGCCAAACCGGGATCGGACAACTATGCGACCTACTCCTCGATGACATGCGAATGGATCGGCACTCTGCCGTGGCGCTCTTGGCGGGGAGGCCTGCGGGCGAAGTGCGCAGTGCACTGGCTCGCAATGGTCGCCTGTTCTCTGCTGGCTTGATTGAGCGGCCGGACTGGTCGCGAGGTCGAAGCCTCAATCTCGAGGTGCCGCGCCATCTCTCGCGCCTTATAGACGGAGGGTGCAGCACGCCCGCGGAGTTTCGCGAAGGCCTGTTTCCTGCAGCCAGGCAGCCAGCAACTGAATGGGAAGACTTCACACACCT
This sequence comes from Thioclava sp. PTB-PU3-1, assembly GCF_055666785.1. NCBI lineage: Bacteria > Pseudomonadati > Pseudomonadota > Alphaproteobacteria > Rhodobacterales > Paracoccaceae > Thioclava > Thioclava sp. PTB-PU3-1. The sequence goes on from NZ_JBVNVL010000002.1 coordinate 522,902, forward strand.
GGGCGAACTTCGCGATCTGTCCGCACGCATTCTCGAGGGGGCTATTCGCGGCGGGAATCCCGGTATCAACCTCCTGTTCTACGGCCCGCCGGGGACTGGCAAAACAGAGTTCTGTAAGGTTCTGGCACGGCAGATCGGCCTCCCATTGCGTGCTGTCGGCGAGACTGACGATGAGGGCGAAGCTCCAACGTCGAAAGAACGCTCGAGCGCCCTCCGGCTCGCGCAGCGCCTCCTGCCTGGAGAGCAACAAGGCGTTCTGCTTTTCGACGAGTTGGAAGACATCCTTGAGCGCGATTTCTTCTCCGCATTCTTCGGTCGGAGAACGGGCAGCTCGCGGATCCACCTGCACCGGATGTTGGAAACTAACCCGATACCGGTCCTGTGGACGACCAACGACATCGAGAACTGTGACCCGGCATTGCTTCGGCGCATGACGCTCACGGTCGAAATCCGCACCCCTGGGGCGCCTGTGCGAGAACAGGTGTGGAAACGCCTCGCAGAGCGCAACAATCTCCCGCTCAGCGATGACAAGATACGCCAGCTCGCGCGACACGTAGAGGTGCCGCCGGCTCTCGTGGCCGGGGCGCTTGAGGTTGCACAGCTGACATCAGGTGGCGAGAGCGACTTGGATGTCGCGATTGGCGCGGCAGATAAAGCCCTTCGCGGAGGACATTCCAAGCCTCCCGGGATTGAGCAGGCCCACGCATTCGATCAGGCCCTGATTGACGCGGATCTGGATGTGAACCGCCTGATCGAACAGTTGAGCCGAGCAGGCGCTGCTCGGAACATCTCGTTTTGCTTTTCCGGACCGTCAGGGACCGGCAAAAGCGCTCTGGCTCGACACATCGCCGAGGTGATGGGGTTGCCCGTTTTGCAGAAGCGCGCATCCGACCTGTTGTCGATGTTCGTCGGCGGCTCGGAGAAGGCTATTGCCTCGGCTTTCTCTCAGGCGAGGGATGAAAGCGCTTTTCTGATCTTCGATGAAGCGGACTCGCTGCTTGCCAACCGCGCTTTCGCGGCGCGATCGTGGGAGGTCAGCCAGGTCAATGAAATGCTCACCTGGATGGAAAGCCATCCTCTTCCGTTTGTCTGCACCACCAATCTCGCAGACCATCTCGATCCTGCGACCCGGCGACGCTTTACCATCAACGCAGAACTACGCCCGTTGAGCGCCTCACAACTTGGCATCGCGTTCCAGAAGTTCTTCGAGGCCGACCCTCCCGCCGCCTTGTTCGATCTCCGAGGGCTCACCCCCGGCGATCTGGCAGCCACCGCGCGGCGCTGCCAATTGCTCGGCGAGCACGATATCGGTGCGATCCTCGACGCTCTGGGCGACGAGGCTCAGACGAAAGAAAATGGTGGAATTCGCCCAGGGTTTAGGCCAGCTTTCGAAAAAAGTAATTGGGATACAAAGAGATGATGGAAGCGGTTGCGAGACGAAAGGCGAATTGGCTTTTCGGCGCCGGGAGTGAAAATACCTTTTCCGGCAAACGACGTCCCCAGGAAGACATGGTGACATCCGCCGTATTCGGCTCGATCCGAATGATGTCTCCGAATGATCGTTTCAAGGCGATCGAGCTGGTTCTGGGGCGCGACGCCGTTGAGGCCTCCGAGTTCACACCCGACAACGACATCGAGGTTATCCTGTGGGAGCGGTTCGATGGTTTGGAGGGCCGTCGACACGTTGAGCCCGATATTCTTCTAAGAAGTGCAGGCAAAACCGCGATTGTCGAGGTCAAGTGGCACGCGCCTTTGTCGGACCGACAACTCGAGCAGCAGGTTCAGGCCGTCGGACCGGAAATCGTCACTGCCGTGATCGTGCTCGGTGACGCCGGGATCGAGGAGAGTGTGCTCGATAAACCCGCGTTTCTTCGCCCGTGGAGAAACGTCTCCGGCGATCTGAAAAGCTGGCCTAAGGACACGGACACGCCATTGGGTCGATGGGCCGAGACCATGTTCTCTTTCCTAAAGCAAACTGACATGGGTCGAATTTTCGAGGGTATCGAAGAGCCCGAAGATGAGGGCAGTGTTACCTATCGGTTCGACAAGTCTGACTAGCGAACTCGCCCTCACAGATGTTCAAAATACCAATTTCGAGGAGACTTTATGATGCACGAGACAGCAATCAAGCATGGCCGAAGGTTGTTCCAGTCGGCGACCAACCTCCGTAATTCCGCCCCCCAGATGGATTCCCTTTTGGACAGCCTTTGGGAAAAAGCACAAAACGAGAAATACTTCGGGGACATTGTGGATTTAGGTGATGGGAACGGAGGCGGAGCAAGGGCGTGGATCGCTCCCGCCTATTCCTTTAACGGAGGGATCGAACCCTCCCCTCATAAGAAAACCAAAGGGAAGAAACAGGCTAAACAGGCGCCGTTCGGCACGATTTCGTTCATTGTGCGGCTCTGCAACGCGATCGATGCCAATGAAGATTTACTCGACTGGCCATGGTTGACCCAAGCATGTCTCATCGTCGGCTGGCATCCTGACAATGAGCAAGAAGACAAGTGGGACATCGAAGACTTCGAGGCGGTCGATGAGAACCAAGTGGCAATCCGCTTTGCGGGGGAAGGCCTGTGGGCTTGGCGCGACGAAGGCGAAGACGAAGACTATGCGTATTTCTACGTTTTGCCCATATTCGCGCTGACGAATGAAGAAATCGCGGAAGAATATGCCCTGCGCCCCCTCAAGGCGCTGTTCGACGCCCCCGATCCTGTGTCTGTCGCCAAAGAGGCGCTCCAGGACCTCCCGCTTCTCCTCCCCGCATCATAATGAGTGACGACGCCCGCAAGCTCGGCCTCGTGCGTCACCTCCAGCTCGCCTTACGTCTCGGTGCGACAGCCGATGGACTAACCATCGACGAGATTGCGGCTGAGATGGAAGTGAGCCGTCGCACAGCGCAGCGCATGCGGGCGGCGCTCGATCTGGTTTTTCCGATCGAGGCTCTCCGTGACGGTCAGGCGCTCCGGTATAGGCTGCAATCTTATCTCCCGTCTTCGATGCTCGCTCCATCGACTGACGAACTGGCCGACCTCGATCTCGCTATCGCCGCTTTGCGAAAGCGCGGTGAAACAGAGCAAGCCGATCGCCTCGACACACTTCGCCATCGGATATTGGCTGCGCTCCGAAATAAAGACCGGATGCGCCTCGCGCCGGATCTGGAGCTTCTCTCGAAAGCGCGCCTTCCCATCGCGGTCCCGGGGCCGCGCACTCCGGTCGCCCCCGAGATCCAGAGCGCTTGTCAGTTTGCGTTGCTTGCCGGAGTTTTGCTGCGCTTTGACTATACCTCCGGCAATGGTTTTCGACGTCATGAAGTTGCTCCGCGTGGTCTCCTTGTCGGGCCGCGTTCCTATCTCGTCGCGGCAGGCAACGACTGGGGTGATCCGATGCTTTTTCGGCTCGACAGAATGGCCAATCCCGAGGTGCTGAACCTGCCCGCATGGGCGGATGAAGACTTCGACCTGGAAGAGTTCGCAGCCCAGTCTTTCGGCGTTTTTCAGGAGGAGCCGGAAGATGTGGTGTTGCGCTTCGACAGCGCGGTGCATGACGAGGCCTCAGCTTTCGAGTTTCATCCAGAGCAGGAAACAAGGACTCTTGCAGACGGCCAGTTGGAAGTTAGCTTTTGTTCGGGTGGCTTCGTTGAGCTTGCGTGGCACCTTTTCAGGTGGAGCGGCGCAGTTGAGATCGTCTCTCCTGAGGTTCTCAAGGAAACAATGCGTGAGCAGTTACAAAAAACGGCGGCACGCTTGTAACGCTGAGACCTTTTAAGGCGCCAAGCTTCCAGGTTCGATTGCATTTCAAGTAGCGAGCGATTGCATGGAGCAAAGAGCGGGGCAGCGCGCATGACGTTCATCTGCACTTGAGCCGCTCCATCAAGATTTGGTCTTCGAGCTCGCCACCTTGCTTTCCTATTGGAGCAGAGTATGCGCGAAGCGTCCGGAATTGCCTCGGCGCCGCGATTTCAGCTTGTGTGAGTGTAACTCCGGAAGCTATCAGTCATGACCCCGGATAGATATAGAAGCAGCAGGCCGGAATACTCGGCCTGCTGCTTTGTTGATATCTCCGTCGAAGCTCGGCTCACAGATTGGGTTGTCAGGTTGAACCAAGCGCCATGAAATGCTCGATGGCGGCCACGCGAGAGCTGTCCTGCGGCATTTGAAGCGGAGCATTCCCGACCTTGCGCAGAAGTTTGCTCGCGCATTCCCGGCGATCGCGAGCATCAAGGACATTACCTTTGTGATACTCGAAAAGCGGTTGCCTGCTCTTCGTATCGAAGATCTGGAGCGTCTCGGCTTCGGAATTTTCGTCCAGCGTGACTGCGACCCTGAGCGCCTTCTGCTTTTTCAGGCTACAACCGTGGATGATCGGAAAGCCATGCTTCGGACTATGCCGAATTTCGAGCTGGAAATCGGCCTTGTCCATGGCCAGCTTGAGGTCCCCGACATTGTGGGCGGTGTAGTGGCAGTTCAAAACCGTGCCATGGCTGTGCCCGGCGATTGCTTGTCGCTGCGCTTCAGACACACCTGCCGCGTTGAGCATGCTCGTGAACGTCATTCGCGCCGCATAGATATCTTCGTGGAAATCATCGATTTCGAGATTCGACAGAATGCGACGCAAGTGCTTGCTGAAAGGGCTGGTCACGTCCCTCGTGGAGGCCCGCTTCACGGCGTCGGGGAACAGAAAGATCCCGTGGTTCTCAGGCAGCGACTGGAACCACTCGACGAAACCCAATTCGAGCAGAAGCTGCGGGATCGCAAGTGTTCGCTGGCTGCTCTCGGTCTTGCCAAGCTGATCTGCGCTGCTGTTGTAATTGAAGCAGTGAAGCCCGTCGCGCAGCACAACATCCTTGCGTTTGAGAAGCAGGGTTTCCTCGATGCGAGTGCCAAGAGTCAGCAAGATGAGAGGCACCCAATAGGTTGCATCCCGAACGATGATCTGACCACGGCGCGCGCGCCTGCTTGCGGAAAAAGCCCCCGTGTAGATCGGGGACAGGAAGAACGAAGCCAATCGTTCTGCGGACCAGGGCCTCCGGGTTTTGGGCTTCGTGACACGCAAGTAGAGGTCGTCTTTAGGCATCTTCTCCTCGAGGTGCCTCCAGATGTCCTTACACGAAAGCACTTCCGGCGTCTCGGCGCCGAGGTCGCGCGCCGAAGAAAAAATGCGCTTCAGGCCACCTTGATTACGTTCGATCGTCGCTCGCGCCAGACGCGGCGTAAGCTTCTCTGCGAGGACGGCACGCTTCTCAGCGAGCGACATATCGTTGCGGTTTCGGATTTCGTCAGTGATCTTGGCGTCCTTCGCATCCGCTTGGGAAATCTCGAACGCCTTGCTCAAGGTTTTCCCATTGGAGTTGAACCGATTTTTGCCGTGACTTTTTCCGTTGATTTTGGGCACGCGCGCCATCCATTCAAAGAATGCTTTCTGCCTCTCGCGCGTGATCGTCGACACCGGCACGTCGCCGAAGAACTCCATCGCGAGGTTTGCGATGGCTTGCGTATTTCCCTTCATGTCTTTGGAGGGCCAAAGCTCGAATGTCCTTGCGATCGCAACCGAAAGGAGCACGGGTGTTTGGACGAACGCGTCGAGATCCTCGATCCCGGTGTCGTTCAGGAGCGGCTTGGCGCATTGGCGCAGATCGTCGCCTTCGAGGACCTCGACTTCGATCTCGGTCAAGCGCCGCTTCAGGCCGATCGCCTGGCGGCCAAGATCAGGATCGAGCGGCTCGGGGGCAGAAATGCCGATCAGCTTCGTCGCCGCGTCGAGCAGATTGCGGACACCATCCCAATTTCCTTGGCGCGCCGCCCTCTTGAGCGCTCTATTTTCGGCCTCCAATTCTTCAACGCGCGCGTCGAGTTTCGCATCGCTCGTCTTCGTCATCTCGCATTGTGTCTGGAGAAGTCGCGCGAGTTCGGCGCGCAGAACCTCCGTCAGCAGAGCTTTTGCGTCTTCTTTCGTCAGGGTGTCGTTCAGAATTGCGTCCACGATCTGGTCTTCCTTTTGCTCGTAGACCGCGAGCAGCGCAGCGGCGCGCTTCACGGCATCGGCTGGGAGATCGGTGCGCAAGGAGAGGCACAAAAAAGAGTTTGATTCCCGATTTTCTCCGGCGAGCGGGAGGCGCTTTCGGAAATAGAAGATCCGGCCGCGCCGCATCATATAGGGGCCGGCGGAGAAGGGGTGCTTTCGGGAGAAGGTAAGGCGAGGTCGGCCCCGCCTGTGTGTCACACTGTGTGTTACAGTTTTGGAGGTGTGTAACACACCGGGTGTGCCACAAGGGATGATATCCCTTGTTTTATTGATGCTGTCGGAAAAAGTGGCTGGGGCGGTAGGACATTATTACAGAATTTTTCAAGCGCCTGAAAACACGTAAGTTATAGACGTAAAAGGGATTCTGGAGATATAAGTGTTCCGGTCGGGTGTTCCGGTTTGGTGATCCGTCCGTTTCGCATAGAGGTGATTTCTGATGGCCCGTGTTTCCTACCTTTTTCGGCGTGGCGCGACCTACTACGCGCGCATTGATGTGCCTAAAGACCTGATTGAAATCGCCAAAACTTCGACACTGAAGAAGTCGCTCAAGACGAAGGATGAGGCCGAAGCGAAGCGGTTGCTTCCGGCGGTCGTCGATTTCTGGCAGCGAGAGTTTGATGACATGCGCGCCCGTTCGATCCTGACTCAAGCGGATCAGGAGCATGCGGTCTGGGGGCACTATACGGCGAGCCTCAGTCGCGACGAGGCCGAGCGGGCAGCGCTTCCGACCGATGAGGCGGTCGAAGCGGCTAAGGCTGATATGGTCAAGGCGGCGCAGGAATCGGATTTGGATATCACCGATCCCCTCGCGCTTCTCGATGCGACGCTCGAATATCGAGCGAAGAAAGAGGCGGCAGAGGTCAGTGCTGAGGCACGGAAGGCGAAGCTCGCCGATATGCGCAAACACCTGACCAAGGGCGAGACCTCTTTGATCGCGCCGGAGGTGAACGAGTATCTGCGCGCCAATAAGCTTTTCGCCGAGCCGGGAACGCCCGGTTGGATTAGTATCGCACGAGCTATGATGCGCGCCGAAATAGAGGCGCTTCGACGCACCTTGGAGCGCGATGGCGGCGACTACACTGGCCAGCCTTCAGACCCTATCGTGAAGCCCTCAAACGGTGCGCGCAGAGAGGTTGCGAAGCCCGGTGAGACGATCATGGAGGTGTTCGAGATATTCGCTTCGGAGAACCCGCGCGGGGTAGCCAAAGACCGCGTTGATCAGTGTCGTCGTGATATTGGAACGTTCGTCCAATTGGTCGGGTCTAGCTTTCCGATTTCTCGGATCACGAAGGCTGAGGTCCGGGATTGGAAGCAGCTTCTTGTGAGGTATCCGGTCAAGGCGACCGAGACGAATGCCTTTGCCGGGATGACGATCCGCCAGATCGTCAAGGAGAACGAGAAGGTTGGGAAGCCGGTGATCGCTGACCGCACAGTGAACCGCTACCTGTCGAGCTTAAGCGCCTTCCTGTCGTGGGCGGTCGACAACGGTTATCTAGACCAAAACCCAGTTGAAGGGCTGATGCTGAAGAAAGAAACGAAAGCTCCGACGCTGCCCTTCAACGCAGAACAGCTCAACGCGCTCTTCGCCTCGCCTTGGTTCGCGGGTTGTCTGAGTGCGGACGAATGGCGCAACGTCGCGAAACCCGGCGAGGTGCTGATCCGCGACCATCGTTTCTGGGTGCCGTTGATCATGCTCTTCTCTGGTGCGCGACCGGGTGAAATTGGGCAGCTCGCCGTGAATGACGTTCGCCAAGAACATGGCCATTGGATCATGCACATCACGACCGAGGGCGATAAGACCGGGGAAGGCAAGTCCGTGAAGACCGCAGGCTCTATGCGCGTGGTCCCGATCCATCCCGAGCTGATCCGTCTCGGCTTCCTGCGCTATCACGAGCAACGGATCAAGGAGCGTGGGGTCGAGCTGTTCCCCGGTGCGAAACGAAATGCGCGTGGGCAGATGATGGCAGACGTATCGCGTGAGTTCGGACGTTACATGACGCGGATCGGGATGAAGGAGGGGCGGGGTCTGTCACTCTACTCATTCAGGCATGGCGCAGCCGATGCTCTTCGCCGCGCGGGGTTCCTTGATGCGCAGTTTGGCTTCATCCTCGGCCATACTGAGCCGAGCACGACGGGAAAATATGGCATTATGCCCCAAGGGATGCTTGAGCAGCGCATCGAGCTGGTGAACGCAATCAGCTACCCCGGCTTGAACCTCGACCACCTCGCAAGCTGAAATTCGCATTGCCTTTCACTTAGGGGATTCACATGTTCCTCGGTCGATGTTAAACTAATTAACATTAAGAGTGAATTTGTTCCGAGTTGCGATGTTTCAGAAAGTCCTTTCTGTGTTCCAAAGGAAGGCGGTGGCGGTCTCTGACCCCACCGCCCTCCCGATTTTCGGGATCACCCCGACCCTGACCGGCCAGACCGTAACCGCCGAGAGCGCGATGCGCGTTCCTGCGGTGGCCTGCGCTGTTGGCCTTATCTCTGAGACCGTGGGTAGCCTGCCGGTGAAGCTCTTCGAGCGCGAGGGCAGGGCGTCGATCACCGACCACCCCGCTTACCGTCTGATGCATGACGAAGCGAACCCGTGGACCTCTGCCGAGGCGCTGCGCGTGCAGCTCACGACCGACGCCCTCCTGCGCGGTCACGGCTTCGCTCTGGTGGTGCGTAACGGCTCTGGCGATCCGGTCGAGCTGCATCGGCTTGAACCGCATCAAGTGCAGATCGAGACCGACGACTTCGGTGAACCTTCTTATCTGGTGCAGCTCGCCGATGGGCGGCACCGCTACGCCTTCTCTGATATTCTTCACATCAGCGCCTTCGGTGGTGCATCGCCCATCAGCCTCGGGCGTGAAGCCATTGGCCTCGCTCTGGCCTTCGAGAGCCATATCGCACGGCTCTTCGCGAATGGCGGCAAACCGGGCGGTATCCTCAAAACCGAAAAGACCCTCGGCGACGAAGCCAAGGGCAAGCTCGCTGCGAGCTGGACCGCTGCGCACGGCTCGGGCCGCTCTGGTGGCACGGCCATTCTTGACGAAGGCATGTCTTACGAGAGCGTCACCATGACGCTCGCCGACAGCCAGTTCGCCGAGAACCGCCTTGAGCAAATCCGCGAAATCGCAAGGGCCTTCCGGGTGCCGCCGACGATGCTCTTCGAGCTGACGCGCGGAACGTGGAGCAACACCGAGGAAATGAGCCGCCAGTTCCTGCAAGTCACGCTCAAGCCGTGGCTGGCGTCGTGGGCTTGGGCCTATGCCCGGTGCCTGTTGACGCCTGAGGAACGCCGCGAGCTTTATGCCGAGTTTATCACAGATGACTTGACCACGACCGACACAGCCGCTCGCGCTGCCGCCTATGGGCAGTATCGCAGCATGGGCGCGATGACGGCGAACGAGGTGCGCGCCGGTCTGAACCTGCCACCCCATGCGGACGGGAACGCGCTGGACAATCCCTATACCACCACCGGCGCGACCTCGACGCCCGCCCCTGAGAAAGCCCCCATCAATGACTGACCGCATCACTCTGCGCGCGTTCTTCGGCGACCGTGAGCGCGCCTTCACCCTGACCGACCCGATGATCGCGGAGCTGGAGCGCCAGACCGACCTCGGGATCGGTGCGCTCTATGCCAAGCTGATCGGCTTGAGCTATCCGGCCCAGCTCTTGAAAGAGATCATCCGGCTTGGTCTGATCGGTGGTGGCACCTCGCCCGAGGAAGCTGCGCAGCTCTGCGCGGCTTACGTCGAGAACCGCCCGCTCGCTGAGACCTTCCCGCTCGCCTTCGAGATCATGGACGCGCGGTGGAATGGTGTCGATGACGACGAGACCGAGGAAGACGTGGCGCGCAACGCTATGGCCGATTTCGAGAGGTTTGCGGCATGACCGACCGGCTTGAGATCAAGGCGCAGCTCAGCGTCTCGGACGCAGGCGAGATCACCGGCCTCGCGTGGCCTTTCGGGTCTGCTGACCGCGTGGGCGACGTGATCGAGAAGGGGGCCTTTGCTGGCCCGGCTTCGCTGCCGATGCTCTTCGCCCATGATCAGGGCCAAGTCGTCGGTGTCTGGGAAGAGATCGCCGAGACCGATGCGGGTCTGACCGTGAAGGGCCGTCTCCTGATCGAGGACGTGGAGCGCGCCCGCGAAGTGCGTGCCATGGTCAAGGCGGGCGCGGTCTCGGGCCTGTCTATCGGCTTCGTCACGAAGGACGCCAAGCGCGAGGGCAACGGCCGTCGCATTACGGCGCTTGAGCTTCACGAAATCAGCATTGTTGCGGTCCCGGCCCATCCGGGGGCGCAGATCACCTCTTTGAAATCTACCCATTTGCACAAGGACATTTCTCAAATGGAACTGGAAGAAACCCCGGCCCAAGTGCCGGTGATCGACACGAAGGCTTTCGACGAGATCAAGGCCCGGCTCGACAAGATCGAAGCCAAATCGAACCGGCCCGGTGTCATCGTTACCGGCGTTCAAAGCCCGGTCATGGCCGCCGATGAGGTGAAAGGCTTCACCGACTACCTGCGCACCGGCGACCGTTTGGGTCTCGACACGAAGTCTCTCGCCTATGGTGCGCCTTCGACCGGTGGCATTCTCGCTCCCGAAACCGTCTCGGCGTCGATCATCGAGAAGATCGCCGAGCAATCGCCGATGCGTGGTCTTGCCTCGGTCATGGCGATGGGTGGCCCGCTGGTGCAACTCCCCCGCCTGGTGGGCGAGGTGACCCCTGCGCAAGTCGGCGAAACCGATCCGCGCCCCGAGTCCGAAGCGAGCTTCGAGCAGATCGACCTCAAGCCTTTCGAGATGGCCGTGATCGTGCCGGTGACGCGCGTCTTGCTGGAAGATGCGCAGATCGACCTCAATGGCTACCTGAGCAATCACGTCGCCCGCCGCTTCGGCCAGCTTGAAGCGCAATGGTTTGTCATCGGTAACGGCATGACTGCCGCCGAAGGTGTGATGACCGCTGCGGACGTGGAAGCGCACGAGGTGCAGACCTTCGATTCCGAGGCGCTGGTCGATCTGTTCTATGGCCTGAAATCGGCCTATGCGCGCAACGGTGCGTGGATGATGAACCGCAAGACCATGGGCATGATCCGCAAGCTCGCCAATTCCATCGGCGATGGGTTCTGGCAACCGGGCCTCGCCGCTGGTCAGCCCGCGACCCTGCTGGGTCGCCCGGTCTATGAAGCGCCCGACATGGATGACGCCGAGGCGGGCAAGTCGCCGATCATCTTCGGTGACTTCGCCGAAGGCTATACCATTGCTGATCGCACCGGCTTCACGATCATCCGCGATGAACTTACCGGTGCGGACAATGGGATCGTGAAGTTTCGCGCGCGCCGCCGTGTTGGTGGCCGGGTGACGCTGCCCGAGGCGCTGGTGAAGCTCTCGCTCGCTGCGTGAGCCAATGCATCCGCTCGCGCGTGAGGATCATGTCGTTTTGCATCATTCCGGTCATGTCGTGGTGCTTCGGCCTTCCTTGCGCGCGGCGGTAACTCTTGAGCGCCTGCACGGCGACTGGTCCGAGCTTCTTCTCCGACTCGACCAGACCCACCTCGCGACAGTGCAGGCGATCATCAGGGCCTCGGCGGTCAATCGCAACGCCGCTGAGGCCCTGCTTGCGTCCTTCGACTGCCTTCCCCTGCGCGAGATCAGGCAAGCCGTCGTAGGGCCGCTCTCTGAGCTTCTGGCGCTGTTCTTCGCGTCGATGGTCGAAGAGCGAGCAGGGGAGCCGAAGCCCGTCAGCTCAAAGCCGAAGCCGTGGTCAGAAGCCTATGCGGAGCTATTCCGCTTCGGCACCGGCTGGCTTGGTTGGTCACCCGCCGACACTTGGGCGGCCACGCCCACCGAGATCGCTCAAGCCCTAGAGGGCAAAGTCGCGATGATGATCGCCTTGAATGGCGGGGAAGAGGCTGAGCAGGAGCGCGTCGCATACACACCCGAGCGTCTGAGCGAGATCGACGAGCTGGGCCACGACCCAGCCTTCGACCGTGCGGCACTCCACAAGCTGAAAGGCTGACCTATGCCTCGCCCGCCCCATGTCTGCATCTGTGGCCGCATAGTTCCCCACGGCGAGCGCTGCGCCTGTCAGATCGCAAGCACCCGCGCCCGTAACCGTCGCCATGATGCAAACCGCCCGACCGCTGCGCAGCGCGGTTACAATCACGCATGGCGCAAGGCCCGCGCTGAGTTCCTGCGCCTGCACCCGTTCTGCGCCATGTGCGGCCAGCCTGCGACCGTAGTGGATCACATCAAGCCCCATCGGGGCGACGACCGGCTGTTCTGGGATTGCACGAACTGGCAGGCGCTCTGCACGACCTGCCACAATCGGCACAAGCAACGTGAAGAGGTCGCCCAATGAGCGCGGAAACGCGCCTCTGGCAGGCGGTTCTCTACCAAGCCGTTGACGATGCGCTCAATGGTGCAGCGCTCGGCGGCTCTGAGACCACGAAGCTGCGCAGCATCGAGGAAGCTCGCTCCTTCCTCACTGCGCCGAGCCGTGATCTTGATCTTGTCTGTTCTTCGGCTGGGTTCGATATGGCTGTGATAGTGGAGCGTATGCGCAAACTGATCGCCGAAGCTCCACCGGTGGATGAGCTGATCGCGGGCAAGGTTGCGCGTCGAATGGCTGGGCGCGCAACCAAGGAACGTGCAGAGGCTATGTCGAAGCCGAAGAAGGCCACGGCTACGCGCTACACCCACAACGGCGAGAGTCTGACGATCGCAGAGTGGGCTGAGCGTAGCGGATACTCCGAGAGCCTGATCAGGGGGCGCCTCAATCGGTGCTGGTCCATCGGAGATGCGATAACTATCACGCCGGAAGAGGCAAAGCTTCATGCGCGGCAGGCCGTGGGCGAAAGCATCAAGCGCGCGTGTGAGGGTAGGAGCTGGGCGCGTGGATCACCGCCGAGGATGATTGCGCATGAGGGTGAGACGTTGACCCTCGGTGAGTGGGCGGAGCGCTTGAAGGTCACGAAAGCTACGATCCGCAACAGGCTTGCGACAGGAAAAATGATAACGGGAGAACAAAGCCTGAACTGCGCAGATGCGACGTTAAGTCAACATTAAGTGCCACGTTGGCACCATAATTCGCTTATACTGATCAAGTGTTGCATAGACGCGAATCGAAACAATTTTCACTGTCAAGACGTTGTGCCACTGGAAATTGTGTGACAGAAGTCTAAGTCAACGCTTGACACGGGCCAATCCCCATGACAGGGGCCCGCTTGAGCCAATGGAGGGTCGGAAATGCACGAGAAGGTAGAAAAGGAAGATCTCCATTCTCTTCTCTTTTGTGAAGGAACGGAGCTTGTCAATGTCAAGTTCTTTCCCGGTAACGGGGCGAACTTGACCCCAGATAGTTTGAAAAGCGCTGCTGCGGGCATGTTGCGCATGGCCAAGGGGGCTTGGGATAGTGGTGAGCCGAGCGAGCCCCCGGTAACGGGAAGAGCTAAAGCCCGCCTGCTTGCTTGATCCTCGCAGCGCATCGCAATATATAGTAGGCCCGGTCTTTGCACCGGGCCTTTTCACATCCACGAGGCATCTATGCTCCGAGCAATAATTAAGAAGATGGAAGATCGCGAGGAGCTTCCGATTGAGGTGAGTGAGATTGTCGATGCTATCATCGAAGATGGTTGTGAGGACGAAATTTATCTCAAAGGAGTAGATGCTGATCGCTCCGAGATTCACGGTGCTTTCTGGCGCTTCATCTATCGACCTGGAGTTTATGCTGACCCGCAGCATGTAGCGGTCATCCCATACAATATGAATGATGACATCGCATGGCAGAGAGCGACTTGTGTGAAGGAGCTGATGCACTTGTTCGATACCGATCTAGAGCGAACAAACACCGACGATGAAGTCAACGCGTTGGTGGACCGGCTGCTCGGTCGTCTGTCGAGTGATGAAGTGAGCCTTGCTGATCTCATGGCCGGGAAAGACAAGCTGGCGATATACATCGGATTGCCGTTGCTCTTTCCACAAGCTGCTTTGCAAGAAGCACGAAAAGCTGTGAAGGAAGGTCTGAAGACGGCACAGGAAATCGCTGCAGCAGTCGTTATGCCTGTTGAGCTCGTTGCAATGATGCTCGACGATGAATGGGATACTCTGAATGGTGCGCTTGAGAACCTTCTTGAGTGAACAAGGGGGTGCTGAAATGCGTCATGCGGGCGTAGTCCCCGCCCGGGGGAGTTCCCTGTTTTCTAGACGGAAAGGTGGACCGGCGGGGGGAGGTCCGCAAGCGATCTGCGCTAAATAACTTTTCACTATATTCATTTGGAACCTATTTCTTGCTATCCACGATAATTCCGTCCTCAACCCATTTCGAAATATAGTGCTTGACGAGATCCAGAGAGAGTGTGTTGAAGTTTTTCTTGTCCCAAATGGATCTGGCACCGGGATAGCCAATGGGGCTGATGATTAGGTTCTCATCGTCATGTCGCGGAACAGCCGAACCTAGGAAGTAAACCAGAACGCTTCCAACGCACATTCCGCTCGGCCATCTCGTTCCCTCGATCTTGAAATAGAGAGTTACCCGGTCCTTTTCGAAGATAAGCTTTGCGCCATCTGATTTTTCTTGCGGGGCTTCGGTGGTTTTGAAGCCAGCCAAATCAAGTTGATCCGTCGCGTATTTCTTAACCTCGCCGATGTTAGTCCAGCATCCGTTCTCGACCTGATCGTCGATTGTGACCCATGCTCCTTGGAAGTCGCTAGGAGACCAGAGTGTGTCCTTCGCGAAGCTTGGGTCGCTCGTCATGTTCGCTGCCAACATGATCGCGAGGGAAACTGCAACTCGTCTCAACATTCTGTCTCTCTATGCTTCTCCGTAGGACTATATCTTGTGACACTCTAAGAGCAATATTTTCTACTTGATCAAGATTATTTGCCTTCGTTCTCGCTTTGGATTTCTTGAATGGGGTGCTAGTATACCCCAAGTTGTTCGTTTGTGAGTTCCAGTATGCCTTCCGTTTCTGTTCCCGAGCTGAAAGCTCAGCTCAATCTTGACCATGATCTTGACGACGCATTGCTTGCTCTCAAGATTGACGCTGCCGAAGCCTATGCCGCGAGCTTCATCGGCGTAGCTATTTCCGACCCGACCCCTGCTTCCATCAAGCAAGCGGTGCTGATGCTCGCTGCGCACTGGTATGAAGTCCGCGAGGCCACGCTGACCGGTGGCTCTGCCTATGTCGTGCCGTTCGGTGTGCATGACCTCCTGCAAGCGCATCGGGCTTGGGTGGTCTGACATGGCGCGCGATTTGGACTTGAACGCGCAGGCCGCTCGGCTTGCGAAACGCCTTGAGGCGATCCCCGGTGCGGTCCTTGAAGCCGTTCGCCCGGCAGTGGTGCAGTCTGCCGAAGAGTTGGCAGCGATGGCGCGCGCCCTTGCGCCGGAAGGCGAGGGCGATCTGAAGGCGTCCATCGTAGTCACGCCGCCCGGTGCCGAGACGCCCGCCTATGCAGAGGGCGGCGGGAAGCGCAGGGCAGGGGCCAATCAGGCTCTCGTCACGGTGGGCAATCCCGAGCAACGCCACGGGCATCTCGTGGAGTTCGGCACGGCCCGGCACATCAACGGTGGCCAGTTCGAAGGCACACAGCACCCCGGCACCGAGCCGCAGCCGTTCCTCTTGCCTGCAACCCGGTTGACGCAGGATCGGGCCAAGCGCCGGATCGGGCGGGCTATCGGTAAGGCCGTGCGCGAAGCGGCGAAAGGGGGCAGCGATGCTTGATCCCGCTCTCGCCTTCCAGACCGCTATCCGCACAACGCTGATCAATGCGCCCGAGGTGGCTGCGCTGGTCGAGGCTTCGAATATCCGCGCCGGTCAGGTGCGGGCCGAACGGCTGCCTTCGGTGGTGCTGTCTGATGCGCGCACTGAGTATCTGGGCCGTGCTGCCGGGGCGCAGCGCCTCGCGCGCATCTATATGACACTGCATATCTGGGCGGTCGAGGATGGCCCGGATACGGCCCGTCAGATCGGGGCTGCGATCTATGAGGCGCTTGAGTTCGGTCCGGCTGACACTGACGAGCTAAGCGTAGATGAATGGCACGCGCCGAGCGTGGTCTGGCTGCGTGACCCCAAGCCCGAGCTGAGCCTGACGCATGGGGTGATGACCCTTGAATGTGTCGTGCGGTGGAGGGCCTGAGCGATGAAGTCTGGCAAACTCTCGAACCTGATCGAGCTGCAACGCGAGACCGAGACCGTGAACCCGTCCGGCTCGGTGTCGAGCGAATGGACGACCTACGCGACCGGGCGGGCCGAGCTTCGGCAGGCCGGGATTTCCGAGTTCCTGACCGCGCAGACCGAGACCACGGCACAGCACGCGGTGTTTCTGATCCGGTGGCTGCCGGGCGTGTCTGTCGCTGATCGGATCATCTGCAACGGCACTGCATGGAATGTCGTCGCGATTGCCGAGATCGGGCGCAGGCGCGGGCTTGAGCTGCGGGCGGTGGCGGCATGAGCGTTCATCAACGTGGTATCAAGCCTGCGCTCTCACCGGATTCCGAGGCTCTAATCAAGGCCCCGCCGGTGCCGTCCTATTTCAGCGCCCATGCCAAGGCCGAATGGAAGCGGATCATGCCGCAACTGATCGCGCGCCGTATCATCACGAAGGCCGATCTGGCAGGCGTCGAAGCCTATTGCTCGGCGGTGGGTATCTGCCGCCAGATCGAGGAACAGCGGGCAGGCGGTCTGATCGACCCAAAGCTCTTTGGTGTCTGGAACCGCGCGGCTCAGACCGCGCGCCAGCTCGCGAGCGAATACGGTCTCACGCCCACCTCGCGCGCCCGCATCGGTTCGGCGGCAGCCGATGAACCCGACGCCGACGACCCGCTCGCGGTGTGATCATGGCAAGCACCTATCCCGAGTGGGTCATGGATAGCTCGCCGATTGACGACCCGCTCGGTTATGGCGAACGGGCGGTGCAATTCCTGCGCCGTCTCCGCCACCCGGCCAGCTCTGCACCGAAGCGCGCTTTCCAGCTCGCCCCGTGGCAAGAGCGGATCGTTCGGCGCATCTACGGGCCGCGCAACGCCGATGGCTCGCGCGTGGTGAAGATGGTCTTCCTGATGATCCCGCGCGGGAACCGGAAGACCTCGCTCGCGGCTGCGCTGGCGCTTCTGCACTTGCTCGGTCCCGAGAAGCTGCCCGCCGGTCAGATCATCTTTGCTGCCAGTGACCGCGAACAAGCAGGCATCGGCTTTCGTGAGGCTGCCGAGGTGATCCGCTGCGACAAGCGCCTTGAGGCCGTTGTGCGCATCTATGACGCGCACAATGCCCCGAAGGCGATCAAGAGCGCGCTTGATGGCTCGACGCTCAAGGCGGTGTCGTCGGACGGTCGCGCGCAGCATGGCACGACCCCGACCTTCATTCTCGCCGATGAAATCCATACCTGGCAGGGTCGTGACCTCTGGGAAGCGCTTCAATCGGGTATGGCGAAACGCGCGGGCGGCCTGACCGTGATCGCCACGACTGCGGGCCGGGGCAATGAAGGGCTTGCCGCCGAGACATACGCCTATGCGCGCGGGGTCGCGCTCGGCCAGATCGTGAACCCCGAGTTCTTGCCGATCCTCTTCGAGCCTGAGCCGGGCGACGATTGGGAAGACGAAGCTCTTTGGCATCGGGTGAACCCCGGTCTCGCGCATGGCTTCCCCGATCTGGAAGGACTGCGCTCGCTCGCACGCAAGGCGAAGGATAGCCCGAGCGAGCGTTATTCGTTCATGCAGTTCAACCTGAACCGCTGGCTCGGGAATAGTCGCGATCCGCTCTTCGACTTCCAGACTTATGACACCCGGTGTTTCGAGGATGACGAGGAAGACCTTGAGCAACTGCCGTGCTGGCTCGGCGTGGACCTGTCGCGCTCGGGCGACCTTACGGCGGTTGTGGCCGCGTTCCAGCACCCTGACGGGCAGGTGACATTGCGCCCGACGTTTTTCGTGCCGGGGGAAGACCTCAAGGCGCGCGCTGATCGCGACGGGGTGCCTTATCAGCAATGGGCCGACGCTGGCCTGATCCGCCTCTGCCCCGGCCCGATCATTGACGAGGGTATGGTTGAGGATGAGATCCGCGAGCTGTGCGGCCAATTCGACGTGCAAGAGATCGGCTTCGACCCGCACCTCGCGCAGCGGATCATGCAGCGCCTCTATGATGACGGCCTGCCCGTGGTCGAGGTGCGCCAAGGGCCGCTGACCATGGGCGCAGCCGGTGCCGACCTTGAGCGGATCGTCAACGGGCGTCTTGTGCGCCATGACGGCCACCCGGTCTTGCGCCAGCACCTCGCAAGCGTGGTGGCAGTGCGCACCGATAGCGGCCTGACGCGGATGTATAAGAGCAGGAAGACCGACCGCATTGACGGTGCGGTCGCGGCTGCGATGGCGACCTATCGCCTGACCCTCGGGCAAACCAACCTGAGTTCCTACAACGCGCCCAGCTCGGGCGGTCTTTATGTGTTTTAGTGTGAGTATTTCCGATGAATGACGTTACCCTTCCCGGCCTGATCGTTCCTGTCGAAGCCCGGATCGACAAACTTGAGCGGGCGCTGAAAAAGGCCAGCCAAGCCCAATCGCGCGCGGCCCGCCAGATGGAAGACCGGGCGAAGCGCTCGGCAGATCGCATGGCGAAGAGCTATGACGGCCTCGGCTCGAAGATGGCGCGCAGCCTCTCGAATATTCAGCTCCCCGGCCTCGGTGTCGGGATCGCCGGTCTGGCTGGTGCCGGGATCGGCGCGGGCCTCGGGATCGCTGCCGGTCAGGTGCGCGAAACGGTCAAGGGTATTGCCGAAATCGGGAACGAAGCTCGGCGGGCCGGTGTCGCGGTGGAGGACTTTCAGCGCCTCTCTTATGTCGCGACACAGAACCGCGTCAGTGTGGACGCTCTGACCGATGGCCTTAAGGAGCTGAACCTGCGGGCCGATGAGTTCGTGCTGACCGGCAAGGGATCGGGGGCTGATGCGTTTCGGCGGCTCGGTTACTCTGCGAGCGACCTTGCCAAGAAGCTGAAAGACCCGAGCAAGCTCTTCCTTGAGATCGTCGGGCGCTTGGAACACCTCGACAAGGCCGCGCAAATCCGCATCGCTGACGAGGTGTTCGGCGGGACAGGCGGCGAGCGCTTTGTCGAAATGCTGGGCCGTGGGCAGGCCAGTATCTCGGCGATGATGAGCAAGGCATCTGTCTTGACCGAAGAGCAGATCGCCAAGGCCGACGCGCTGGACCGGCGCTATACGGCGCTCACCGAGAGCATTCATCGCGGTTGGCAACGTGCTGCCCTCGGGGCAGCGGATTTCGTTGCGCAGGTGATGAACCTGCGCCTTGAGGGCGACAAGCTCGCGGCCTCGGACTTGTTTCGCAACGCTGCGCAGGCCCCGCAAATCCTTGGCCCCGGCGTCAGCGCTGCTCTTGATGGCAACGGGCAGGCGGTGGCTGACAACGCGCGCGAGATCGGCGATCTTCTGGCGCTCTATGAGAAGTTCTCGGCGAAATCGAATGCACTCGCGCCCTATCTGCAACGGCTCAGCAACGAGCTTGCGAACATGGGCGACACGCAAGCCGCCGATACGCTTTTCGAGACCGCAGGGGCGATGCAGCGTCTTTCCGAGAAACTGGACGCGGGCGAGATCAGCGCGGGCGACTTCGAGAGCGCGATGGCCGATCTGATCCGCAAGGCGCAAGACGCGCTCGGCTCGGTCAGCGATCTGGATGACAACCCGACCTTCACGAAGGTCATCGCCCGTCTCAGCGATTTGTGGTCTGCGCTTGAAGGCGTGCGCGCGAAAGCTGCCGAGGCCCGCGCAGCTCTGCCCGGTGGGTCGCTTCCGGTGACGACCGGGGCGGGCCTCACAGTCGATCAGATCGAAATGCCGCCCGGTGAGTTCGCGCCGACAAGTTCGCCCCGTCCGAAGGCTGCGCCGCCGATGATCTCAGAGAACGTCGCCACACCGAAGAAGGGCAGCGGTGGCGGGCGCGAACACGACAGCTACGCCCGCGCCGTGGCTGACTTGCAAGCCGAGAAAGCCGCGCTGGACGCCGAAGCGGTGGCGTTGGTGGCGGCGGCTGCGGGTGGCAAGAAATACGGCGATGCAATCGAATTCGCCCGCAAGAAGGCGGAGCTTCTGGCAGCCGCCCAGCGCGACGGTAAGGCGATCACGCCCGAGCTGAGTGCCGAGGTGGATCGTCTGGCCCAAAGCTACGTCGAGGCGGGCCGCAGGGCCGAGAGTGCCGCCGAGAAGATGAAGAAGATCGAGGAACGCGGGCAGGCGGGCGCTGACGCGCTTTCCGAAATGTTCACCTCGGTTCTCAGCGGTTCCATGTCTGCCGAAGAGGCCGTTGCCTCACTCTTGATGAAGCTGGCCGAGGCGCAGCTCAATCAGGCGTTCCTAGGGTTGTTCTCGGCGGGTGCTGGCGGCGGGATTGCTGAGTTTGTCGGTGGCCTGTTGGGCTTCGCCGAAGGCGGGTTCACTGGGCAGGGTGGGAAATACGAGCCTGCCGGGGTTGTTCATCGCGGCGAATACGTCCTCTCGAAGGCTGCGACCTCGCGCATCGGTGTCGGTAATCTCGACGCGTTGCACGACGCTGCCCTGCGCGGCTACAGCGACGGCGGGCTGGTGGGCGCTGTGTCGGGATCGGCCCAAAGTCTCACGGGATCGGCGAAGAAATCCGGGGCGCAGGTGGTCAATATCGCCCCCTCGATCACCGTGAACGCATCCGGCGGGACGCCCGAAGCGAACGCAGACCTCGCCGCCCAGGTGGCACGCGAGACCGAAGCGTCCATGCGGGCGCTCGTGCAACAGGAACTCGTCCGGCAGATGCGCCCCGGCGGCATGTTTCGTTGACTCGATAGGATGGCCGTAGAGCGGGCTTCCTGTCTGGCCGGTGGGTGTGACTCGGAAAGACCGAAGGCGACTCCTAGGGGCCTCACAGAGTCTCAGCGGGGCTGGCACGCCTAGGGGCGAGGGATTAGCCGGGGAAGAGAGCGGGCGAAGCCCACGATCTGACCGGGGGTAGGGTCTGACGAACCGAGGGAGGGCTTGGGGAGACATTCTGCACGTAACGTATTATATCTAAGTAAGAAACTAAGTATTCTTAGAGAAAATAGATATATACGTGCAGAATGTCTCCCCCATGTTCCTTCGGGAAGATACTTAGGCACCAGAGATGCTGATATACCTCCAGCAGTTCATCCGTTTCGCGTTACGTGCAAAATGTCTCCCTTTGTATACCCTCGGGGTATACCCTCGGGCGATACTTAGGCACCAGTGCCCTTGACAAGATCTGGGTATGCCTCTATCTTCCGGTGAGTAGAAACAGCACAGGTGCCGAAATGGCCTTCAATCTCAAACTGCCGGATGAACGCGGCATTCAACTCCAACAGATCGCGGAAGCCGAGGGTAAAACCGTGGTGGACGTGATCACCGACGCGATCCGCGCGAAGGTCGAGGCAGGGGTGATCCCGGCTGACCTGCCCAATATCGAGGTCGCGAAAACCCCGGACGGGATTACGATCAGCGCGCCGGGCTTTTCTGGCGACGTTCCTGCGAGCGAGGTGCCGGTGCTGGCCGACACGCTGCGCATTGCTGGGGCGAAGCTCACTCCCGCCGATGTCGAGCGCAAGACGAAGCTGATTGAAGGTCTGGCCGCTCTGCACGGAATCGAGGTGAAGCGCATGGGCCGGGGCGTGAAGCTCGTCTCGCCACGCACCGGTAAGGAATACGCGCTCGCCTTCGGTGTTGCCGAAGACCTCGGCGCTCAGATCGAGCGCAGCGCGAAATGAAAACAGGGGTGAGCGCGCCAACGCTCCACCCCTGCAAAATAGTCTCAAAAGCAAAGCAACACTATGACATTCCCCGACTTCCTGCAAGACCAAGACCCGACTCTTCGGAGGGCATCTGATCAGATCGACGCCGATAGCGAAGCCTCTAGAGCTGCGCGCGAAGCCGAAGATGCTGCGCTTATCGCTGAGCTTGACGCTATCGGAACTGACGCCGCCGAGGCCGCACCTGAGCCGGCACCTCGCCAGCTCAAAGGCACGGGTGGTCACTTCCAAGACCCCGATCCCGATGACCCTGACGTGATCATTCACGAGCCGAAGGTCACGCGGTTCGACAAAGCCATGACCACGTTGCGCGAGCTTGAAGCCCAAAAGGCGGCGCTCCCCGTTGATGCTGATGTTCACAGCGTGGTCGCGCTTAATTCTCAGATCGAGGAGGCGCGCAAGAAAAAGGAACGTGCCGAGAGCGACGTTTCGCGTAAGCAGGAAGGAATTGACGACTGGCGCAAAGGTGCTGGCCGTGAAGAATACAATGCTTCCCGGCGGCAACGCGAGCAGCCGAACGCGGATTTGTCAGAAATGACGCGCGAAGAGCGCGCGAGGCGTCACCAAGACCAAAGGAATGACTCGAAGTGGCGCAAAAACTGTGCTGCCAAGGGCATGACCGAAGCGCAGATTGCAGCCGCCTTTGTCGATCGCGTTCAAAAGCGTGATGCTGATCGCGCAGCCAAAGCCGACGAAAAGGCAGCCGAGGAGACCATGCGCGCTCTTCCCACCTTCAACATGTTCTGAGCTGCCCAGCCAAACGGCCAAGCAGCTACTTTCGGGCGGGATAAGTGACTGCTTACTTATTGAAATTGTTCACTTTTTATAGAATTTCGCTCTTGCGTGAAGCGTCCGGCCAAGTCTAGAATCTGCCCATCAGAACCCTTTGGAGCAGACCCCGAATGAATTTCTTCCTCGCCGATGATGCATGGCACCAGCTCGCCGCCGACCTCATGAAAGCCGCTGAGAATCCCGCCGATCCCGAGACCGAAATCAAGATCGTTCTCGCCGCTGCGGGCGTCATGCCTGAGTGCTGCCGGGAGGACTGTGAGGGTGAGGTGCTGCGCGCTGCCTGATCCCGCCATCGCAGGCAATTGGACAGGGCGGGGCCTCGTGGCCTCGCCCTTTTCATTTCAGGAGAAGTCTAATGAATGACCCAGTAGCGCTGGATGACCTGAGGCGCATGCTGCGTATGTCTGCCGCGCTCTTGCTCCATGATCGCACCTACCTCCCGATCTTCCTGCGGGTTGAGCGAGAGGTGTCGGAGATGGAGGCCGAGCTTGCGGCTGTAGAGCGGGCGAAGGCGATCCTTCGACTCGACGATGACGGGCGCTCTGATGATCCGGCAACGTGATCCGCAAAAGTGTTCCGGTTGCGAAACTGGTCCGGTCCGCAAGTTGTTGTTTTTATTGAGAAAATGGAAGTGGCTGGGGCGGTAGGATTCGAACCTACGGTGCGCGGTACCAAAAACCGGTGCCTTACCACTTGGCTACGCCCCAACGTGGGGGGGTATGTAGCCAAGTGGGCGCGGGGCTTCAAGAGGAAAATCCGACAAATTTCGATTGCGCGTCACGCGCCGCTACGGCAAGCGAGATGGCATGGAAAATTGCGATGTTTTAGTGCTGGGCGCAGGGGCTGCCGGGCTGATGGCCGGGATCGAGGCGGCGCGGCGCGGGCGCTCGGTGCGGGTGCTCGACCATGCGCGGCGCCCAGGCGAGAAGATTCGAATCTCCGGCGGCGGGCGGTGCAACTTCACCAATCGTCTGCTGACCCGGCAAAACGCGACCGAACGATTCCTGTCGCGCAATCCCCGCTTCGCGCTCTCGGCGCTGTCGCGCTACACGCCCGCGGATTTCATCGCGCGGCTCGATGCGGCGGGGATCGCCTGGCACGAGAAGCATCTGGGGCAGCTCTTCTGCGACGGGAAGGCCACGCAGATCATCGACCTGCTACTGCGCGATCTGCGCGCGGCAGGCGGCGTGCTGTCGCTCGAGACGGAGATCGAGCGGGTGGAGCGGGAGGGCGACGGCTTTCTCGTCACAACCTCGCAACGCCCGATCCGCGCGGCTTCGGTGATCGTGGCTACGGGCGGCAAGTCGATCCCGAAGATGGGCGCGTCCAGCCTCGGCTACGAGATCGCGCAGAAATTCGGCCTCGATATCGTGGAGACGCGGCCCGCTCTGGTGCCGCTGACCTTCGCCGAGCAGGATCTGGCGCGCACTGCGCCGCTGTCGGGTCTCGCGCGGCCCGTCGATCTGCGCCTCGGCAAGACGCATTTCGCCGAGGATCTGCTGTTCACCCATCGCGGGCTGTCAGGGCCCGCCATCCTGCAAATCTCCAGCTATTGGCGCGAGGGCGACACGCTCAAGGTCGATCTCGCGCCGGGCAATGACATCGCGGCGGCCCTGTCGGAGCAGCGCGACGCGGCGGGTCGGCAGGCGCTGCACAATGCGCTCGCGCGGCATCTGCCCGAGAAGCTCGCGCATTTCGTGGTAGCGGAGGCGAAGCTATCGGGGCGGCTGGCCGAGCAATCGAACAAGGACCTCGCCAAGCTCGATGATCAGATCCATCGCTGGCAGGTGCGGCCGGTCAGCTCGGAAGGGTATCGCACGGCGGAGGTCACGCTGGGCGGCGTGTCGACCGCTGTGCTCGATGCAAAGACGATGCAGGCGAAGCAGGTGCCGGGGCTCTATTTCATCGGTGAAGTGGTGGACGTCACCGGCTGGCTCGGCGGTTACAACTTCCAGTGGGCCTGGGCGTCCGGCTGGGCCGCAGGGCAGGTGGCCTGACCACGCGCCTCTTCCTCTTGGGAGAAATATCCCGGGGGGCCGAAGGGCGGGGGCAGGGCCCCCTCTTTCTCCGTGGATTGTCGCCCTCCGGCGACGGGGGCAGAACCCCCTCCCGGATCGGTTTCAATGCCGTCGGGCCTTACCGCCCGACCGCAACGTAATCCTCGAAGCCCGCCTTCCTGACGTCCTTTTCGGCGTAGATGTTGCGCAGGTCGGCCATGCGCGCGGTCTCCATCGTCGCTGCGATCTTCTGCAGGTCGAGCGCGCGGAACTCGTTCCACTCGGTCAGGATCACCACGCAATCGGCCTTCTCGGCTGCGGCATAGGCGTCATCCATCCAGGACACGCCCGGCAGCAGCGCTTCGCCCTCGCGCTTGCCCTGCGGGTCGACCACGCGGACCTTCGCGCCGCCACCCACCAGCGCGGGCACGATGGTAAGGGCTGGGGCCTCGCGCATGTCGTCGGTGTTCGGCTTGAAGGTCACGCCATAGATCGCGATCGTCTTGCCGTTGACCGAGCCGCCGCAGAGATCGACGACCTTCTCGATCATCCGACGCTTGATGTCGTCATTCACCTTGATGACGGTTTCGACGATCTCCATCGGGCAGGAATAGTCCTGACCGATCCGCGCGAGCGCCGCAGTGTCCTTCGGGAAGCACGAACCGCCATAGCCCGGTCCCGCATGCAGGAACTTGTTGCCGATCCGGCCGTCGAGCCCCATGCCGCGCGAGACCTGCTTGATATCCGCGCCGGTCTTTTCGCAGAGCCGTGCGATCTCGTTGATGAAGGTGATCTTCGTCGCCAGAAACGCGTTGGCCGCGTATTTGATCATCTCGGCGGTTTCCAGATCGGTATAGAGGATCGGGAATTCGCGCAGGAAGAGCGGGCGGTAGATTTCGCCCATCACGGCCTCGGCCTTCTCCGAGGTGGTGCCGACGACGACCCGGTCGGGGCGCATGAAATCGTCGATCGCCGCGCCCTCGCGCAGGAATTCGGGGTTCGAGGCCACGTCGAACTCGATATCGGGGCGGGTCTTGCGGACGACCTCGGCAACCTGACGGTTGGTGCCCACCGGCACGGTCGATTTCGTCACGATCACCGCATAGCCGGTCATCGCGTTTGCGATCTCCTCGGCGGCGGCCATCACATAGGTCAGATCCGCATGGCCGTCGCCGCGACGCGTCGGCGTGCCGACCGCGATGAAGACCGCATCGGCGCCTGCGACCGCAGCCTTGAGATCGGTGGTGAAGGTCAGGCGCCCGCCTTCCACGTTCTTCACCATCAATTCGTCGAGGCCCGGCTCGTAGATCGGCACGCGGCCGCCCTCGAGCATTTCAATCTTCGCGGGGTTCTTGTCGACGCAAACGACCTCATGGCCGAAATCGGAGAAACACACCCCCGAAACAAGGCCAACATAGCCCGTGCCGATCATCGCGATTTTCATATTCTCGTCCTTGCCTGTGCTGTGTCTGTGCCTTGATTCCCGGGCGGCGAAATTGCAAGCCGGTTCCGGACAAGTTCTCGTAATTCTTCTCAGAATCCGCGTCGTTCCAGAAGCGCGGAATGGTAGCCTGTGCCGCGTTAGACACGAATTCTGGGCATTTCATGCAAGAAAAGTGCCAAAGTGCAACAGTCTTCGCCTCTGCGTGAATGGGCCGTGTATTTCACTCTTTGCAATCCTGGGAAGCTGTGTAAGTCTCGCCGGGAAGCTGCCAGAAAAGTCCGGCGGCTCCCTACGGTAATGACGGAGATTACTATGAAAAAGATCGCTACCATCGCCCTGGCCCTCGGCCTCACCGGTTCGACCGCTTTTGCTGGCGGCTACACCGCTCCGGTCGTCGAGCCCGAGCCCGTTGTGGTTGAGCAGTCGTCGTCCTCGAACGCCGGCATCATCATCCCGGTTCTGCTGCTGCTCGGCGTTGCTGTCGCAGCCTCGAACAACTAATTTCGGGTAACACCGAATTGGAAGGGGCCGGACGTACGCGTTCCGGCCTTTTTCATTTCCGGAGATACGGGGTAGGGCCTGACGCTCCGGGGACAGGAAAAACCCGCGCTTGGCGCGGGTTTTTCTTTTGCGGGAAGGAGCGGTTTTGCCACGCGTCGAGTGCCGCTGCTGTGGCCGCACGACAGGTCCCGTCATCTCGCGAAAAGCAAAACTGGACGTTGGGGGCATCCGCCGGGTAAATCCGCTTTGGACCGCGTGAGAGGGAGACCCGCATGAGCCAGAGATTTACCCGCCGTGAGAGTTTCGTCCTTGCCGCCGGTGCCGCCGCCTTGGCCGCGCCGCCTGTGCTGGCCGCGGAGCCCGAGGTCACGCTGCGCCTGCATCAATTCCTGCCGCTGACCAGCTTCGTGCCCGCCCATATCCTCACCCCTTGGATAAAGGCGGTCGAGAAGGCGTCGCAGGGCCGGGTGCGCATCCAGCATTACCCCTCGATGCAGCTTGGCGGGAAGCCGACCGATCTTATCGATCAGGTCACTGACGGGGTTGTCGACATCGTCTGGACGCTGCCGGGCTACACGCCGGGGCGGTTCCCGCGCACCGAGGTGATGGAGCTTCCCTTCCTCGTCGCCGAGGCCGAGGCCGCGTCTGCCGCACTTTGGGAGCTGGCGCAGGCGGAGATGGTGGACACCGATTTCCGCGACATTCACCTGCTGGGGACCTGGGTGCACGGGCCGGGCGTGATCCACGCGAACAAGTCCGTGCGCGCGATCCCCGATTTCGAAGGGCTGAAACTGCGTGGCCCGTCGCGGGTGACGACGAAGCTGCTTGAACATTTCGGCGCGACGGCTGTCGAGATGCCGGTCCCGGCTGTGCCCGAGGCGCTCTCGCGCGGGACGATCGACGGGGCGCTCCTGCCTTGGGAGGTCTCGGCCTCGCTGCGGATCGGCGAGCTGGTCCATCATCACACGCAATTTGCAGGCCCCTCGATCTACACGGCGAGCTTCATTCTCGCGATGAACAAGGACCGCTACGCCGCGCTCGACCCCGATCTGCAGGCCGCGATCGACAGCGTCTCGGGCGTTGAGTTCTCGGCGCAGGCGGGACATCTGCAGCAGGCCGAGGATATCCCCTCGCGTCAGGTCGCGATGGATCTGGGCAATGAGATTATCACGATCCCGGCCGAGGATACGTCGATCTGGAAAGACGCCTCGCAGCCGGTGATCGACGCATGGGTTGCCGAGATGGAAGAGAACGGTGTGCCGGGTGAGAAGTTGCTGACCTCCGCCCGTGCTTTGATCGAGAAACATTCGTTCTGAGGTTGGGGCGCAGTGAGCTGGTTCGTGGGCGCCGATCTGCTCCGCATCGCGCTGACCGTGGCGGTCCCGGCGCTGGCGCTTCTGCCACTCTGACGCAGCTCCGCAAAAGAGCGGTGATTTCTGCGCGCTTCTGTGCGAGCATGATGCCGAGGAGGACCGCCCATGACCGAGATTACCAGCGATTTCAAAGGGCAGACCGTGATCTGCACCTTCGAGATGACGCCCGCCACAGCCGATGAGTTGATGGAGAAGCTGCAAGCCGCCTATTCCGAGGTGATCTCGAAAGCGCCCGGTTTCATCGGCGCGGGCCTGCATATGAACGACGCGCGCACGCGGATCGCGACCTATTCGAAATGGAACGAGCGGGGCGACTATCAGGCGATGCTGCGCAGCCCCGAGATGATCTCGCGCAACCGCGTGATCTACACGCTGTGCCGCAACTTCGAGCCGGTGATGTACGAGGTTTCCGCCGATTTCTGACGGACCGGCATGCGTATTGCTGCGCTGCCGAATTGGTCGCGTGGAGAGGGAACTTCGGGGCGCTCTTCGCGTTGTTGTGAAAAGACATATCGGAGTGACATCATGGAAAGCGTTCTGCAAGCAATCGGCACGGTCGGGCTGATCTTTCTCGTGCTCGCAGGTCTTCTGGCGGGCTGGATCGCGAGCGTCGTATCGGGCGGGCGTCACAAGGCTGCCTATCTGGCGATCGGTGTGGTCGGCGCCCTCATCACCCCCTTCATCGTGGCCCTTCTGGGTGGGGCAGTGCTGGCTGCGGGCGGGCTGCTTGCAATCATTGCCATCGCGCTTGTCGGCGCGGTCGTCGTGCTGGTCATCGGCAAGATGATCCTCGACTGACTCAAGGCGCGCGCCTCAGGGCGAAGGCCCACCGCGCGCCAGCCACCATCCCAGCTTCAGATAGGCGAACCCTTCGCGGGCGCGGGCCTTCGCGCTCGCCCGATGCGGCGGGCAGTCCGCGCGCGCCCGCAGCCCCATCCGCCGCGCGATCATCACCGCGCGCGGAGCGTGATAGGGATCGGTGACGATGATCACCTCGTCGCTCTCCAGATGCGCCCGGGCGAAGCCGATATTCTCGTAAGTGCTGGTCGAGCGGTCTTCGAGAGAGATCGCCTCGGCCTCCACGCCTTCCGCGCGCAAGATCCGGGCCATCACCTCCGCCTCGCTCGGCGGATGCCGCCCGACACCCCCGCAACAGATCACCCGCTCCGCCGCGCCTTCGTGCCAGAGCGATGCCGCGTGACGGGTGCGCCGCTGCAAGCTGGGCGAGGGGAGGCCATCTGCCCAAACCGCTGCACCAAGGATCAAAATCGCTCTCATTTCGTTGAGCTAAAGGTCCACACCGCCGGCGACAAGGCTGGCAGTCGTGTTATGATCACGAAAAAGGGAGGTTAACATGCGTTTCATTTTTCTTGCCGCGCTGCTGGCTGCCGCGCCTGTTTTGGTCAAGCCCGCTTTCGCCGAGCCGGTCAATATTCGCCCCGACGTCATGTCCGTCACGGTCGACACTGCCAAGGGCCCGGTCGAGATCAAGCGGATTCAGGATAACGAGAACAAGCTGGAAGGTGACTGGGCCAAGACCTCGCGCCCCTGTCCGAGCTTCTGCATCCAGCCGATGATCCCGGCCCCCGGCGTGACCCCGGTGGGGGAGCTGGAGATGATGGAATTTCTCAAGGATCCCAATGTGGTTGTCATCGATGGGCGCGTGACGCGCGACTTCGAGGGCGGCGCGATCCCCGGTGCGATCAACATCCCCTATATGGAAGCGCCCGACCGTCTGGGCGAGCTTGGCTGCCAACCCGATTTCGAGGGCTTCATCTGCGACGGCGAGGACGTGAAATCGGTCGCGCTTTACTGCAACGGCCCGTGGTGCGGCCAGTCGCCCACCGCCGCCCGCCGCATGATCGAAGCCGGTTTTCCGGCGGAAAAGATCTATTACTACCGCGGCGGGATGCAGCAGTGGCGGCTGCTGGGGCTGACGGTCAGCGGGGGCTGAACCTCAGTCTCCGGGCTCTGTGCAAGGGTAGGCTTCGCCATCGGGTAGCCGGCAAAGCGCGTCGAAGAAGCTGCTGGAAAGCCGATCATAGCTGAGCATTCTGTGTTCCCGGTCGCGGGACTCGAGATAATCGCTGCACGACGCGAGGTAGTATAGCTCGCGTCGTGCATCTTTCGCGTACCACTGGGTGAAAGCGGCGCTGGCCGCGCTGATGAGATCGTCCGAGCGGCCCATTTCTGTCTCGAAGGCTGCGGCGATATCGTCCTGCATCGGCCATCCTGCAAGCGCGTCCCAGGCGTCGGGCATCCCGGCTTCGCGCAGATCCCAAGCCACAGCGAGGCTGAAGGTCGTCGCATCCGCCTCCATCGCGAAGATCGCGCGGGCATTTTCCTTCATCGACAGGTTCGGATCGGGACAGGAACCGTGGAATTTCTGCTCCAGATGGCGCAATTCGTGAATCAGAACTGCCTTTTGCAGGGCGGGTGCCATGTCGGTGGCGATCACGAGCCGGGAGGAGCGCGGCTCGAAATATCCCCGCGCATCGTGCAGCGTGTCGGCGAGACACAGCTCGCCAGCGTCTTGAAAGAGCGCGACATGCAGGCTCGGCCAGCGGTCGAGGGCGGGACGCAGCTGTGTGACGAGCGCAGCGATTTCGGGTGGCTTATCGAAGGGTGGGGCGGCACAAGTGAGGATCTGGGCGTGCGCCGGTCCGGTCATCACACCGAGCCAGGCGCTCAGGGCAATGTGCCGGGCGAGCCTCACCGCCCCTTCTTCCGCTTAACACCCCCGCGCTGACCCGGCCGTCCGGCAGTCGACCGGCCCTGCGCCTTGACCGCGGCCTCGCTGGCCGCCTCTACCGCCGATTGCCGCGCGAGCGGGTCGTCGTGGACGGCGAGGTCCACCGCCTCCAGACGTTTCACCTCGTCGCGCAGACGGGCGGCTTCCTCGAATTCCAGATCCTCGGCGGCCTTGCGCATCTTGGCGCGCATGTCGTCGAGATGCGCCTGCAGGTTCGCGCCGGGTTTGACCGCATCGACCTTGGCGGTAACCCGCGACATGTCTGTGTCGCCCTGATAGAGCCCGGCCAGAACGTCATCGACATTCTTCTTGATCGTCTCGGGCGTGATGCCGTGTTCCTCGTTATAGGCGATCTGCTTGGCGCGGCGGCGGTCGGTCTCGTCCATCGCGCGCTGCATCGAGCCGGTGATCCTGTCTGCATACATGATCACGCGGCCTTCGGAGTTCCGCGCGGCGCGGCCGATGGTCTGGATCAGCGAGGTTTCCGAACGAAGGAAGCCCTCCTTGTCGGCATCGAGGATCGCGACCAGCCCACATTCGGGAATGTCCAAACCCTCGCGCAAGAGGTTGATCCCGATCAGCACGTCGAAGGCGCCCAAGCGCAGGTCGCGCAGGATTTCGATCCGCTCGATCGTGTCGATGTCGGAGTGCATGTAGCGTACGCGAACGCCCTGTTCGTGCAGGTATTCGGTCAGATCCTCGGCCATGCGTTTGGTCAGCGTGGTGACCAATGTGCGATAGCCGCGCGCCGCGACGGTGCGGATTTCGTCCAGCACATCGTCCACCTGCGTCTCGACCGGGCGGATCTCCACGACCGGGTCCAAGAGGCCCGTGGGGCGAATGACCTGTTCGGTGAAGACGCCGCCGGTCTGTTCCAGCTCCCATGCCGCGGGCGTCGCCGAGACGAAGACCGATTGCGGGCGCATCGCGTCCCATTCCTCGAATTTGAGCGGGCGGTTATCCATGCAGGACGGCAGGCGGAAGCCGTGTTCGGCCAGCGTGAATTTGCGCCGATAGTCCCCGCGATACATGCCGCCGATCTGCGGCACGGTGACGTGGCTCTCATCGGCGAAGACGATCGCGTTGTCGGGGATGAACTCGAAAAGGGTGGGCGGCGGCTCGCCGGGTGCGCGGCCGGTGAGGTAGCGCGAGTAGTTCTCGATCCCGTTGCAGACGCCGGTCGCTTCCAGCATCTCCAGATCGAAATTCGTGCGCTGTTCAAGGCGCTGCGCCTCCAGCAGCTTGCCTTCCTCTTCCAGCTGCTTCAGCCGGAGCGCCAGCTCCTTGCGGATGCCCTTTGCGGCTTGCTGCAGGGTCGGGCGCGGCGTGACGTAGTGGCTGTTCGCATAGATGCGGATTTGGTCGAAACTGTCGGTCTTCGCGCCCGTCAGCGGGTCGAATTCGGTGATCGCCTCTAGCTCCTCGCCGAAGAAGGAGAAGCGCCAGGCGCGGTCCTCCAAGTGGGCGGGCCACAGATCGACCGTGTCGCCCTTCACGCGGAAGGCGCCACGCTGGAAGGCCGCATCGAGTCGCTTGTATTGCTGCGCCACCAGCTCGTTGATGAACTTGCGTTGCTCGATCAGATCGCCGGTCTTGAGGTCCTGCGTCATCGCCGAATAGGTCTCGACCGAGCCGATACCGTAGATGCACGAGACCGAGGCCACGATGATCACATCGTCGCGCTCCAACAGCGCCCGGGTGGCCGAGTGGCGCATCCGGTCGATCTGCTCGTTGATCTGCGATTCCTTCTCGATATAGGTGTCCGAGCGCGGCACATAGGCTTCGGGCTGGTAGTAGTCGTAGTAGGAGACGAAATATTCCACCGAGTTGTCGGGGAAGAAGCTCTTGAACTCACCGTAGAGCTGCGCGGCCAGCGTCTTGTTCGGCGCGAGGATGATCGCGGGGCGTTGGGTTTCCTCGATCACCTTGGCCATGGTGAAGGTCTTGCCCGTGCCGGTCGCGCCCAGCAGCACCTGATCGCGTTCCTGCGCCTCGACACCGGAGGACAGTTCCGCAATCGCGGTCGGCTGGTCGCCGGCCGGGTTGAACTGAGTCTGCATCACGAACCGCTTGCCGCCTTCCAGCTTGGGGCGGGTGAGCACGTCGGGGCGTTCGGAGGGCAGATTGGTATTGTTGTGAGGCATCGCGCAGACCTTTTGCTTGCCCCCCAAAGTTGTCCTCTTTTCGTTCGCATTCAAGGGTTTGCGAAAGGCGTTACGGAAGGCTTAACGCGGAGTTTCGAATTGTCTATATTTAACAGGGGCTTGCGTCTCAGTTTGGCTTGAATGCATGGCGGGTCGCGCGCATCTTGCCCTTTGCAAGCAGCATCAGACTGCCGGCCGGCGCACCACCCCCACCTCTTGCTCCCCAGCCGGTCGGCAGTTCCTCAACTTACGGGTGCTCCCGGTATCCTCCCGGCGCGGCGGGCGGCGGTGTTCTCTCCGGGTCCGGCATGTCATGCACAATCGCCTCGCATCTTTCGGCTTTGCGCTCCGGGGCTTGCGATTTGGCTCAGATGCACTAAGAAAAGCGAGAGGTATCGCAGAGGAGTTTGCCCATGCGCGCGCGCATCTACCAACCCGCCCGCAACGCCATGCAATCGGGCACCGCGAAAACGCGGTTCTGGTATCTCGACTATGTTGCCTCCGACGCGCGTGAGATCGACCCGCTGATGGGTTGGACCAGCTCCAACGACACGCAGGCCCAAGTGCGGCTGCGCTTCGAGACCCGCGAGGCGGCCGAAGCCTATGCCAAGGAAAAGGGCATCGATTACGTCGTGACCGAACCGCATAAGCGCGCTCCGAATGTCCGCGCCCGCGGCTATGGCGAGAACTTCGCCACCGACCGCCGCGCGAACTGGACGCACTGAATATTTGCGATTTCGGCGAAAGCTTTCCCGGCTGAGGGAGAGTTTTCCGTATCGCGATCACCCGTTTTCCACGTGAATGAAGCTGGGGCGTCAGGCTGCGTTTCGGTTTCTTCCTGCGTTCCAACCTGTGCCACCGACGGTCTCGCGCAGGTTCCAACGTGGCCCGAATTTCCGACGTAGCTCTGCGTTCCATCCAAAGAGCCCATCGTTTTGTTCCTTGGCATTATCGCGCTCACGATTTTCGACGTTTGAGCAGAGTTTTTCCGAGCCTGCTCGCGCTCAGGAACGGTGATCTTTCCGCAGTGTTCTCTCTCTGCCGGCTGACGGTCGGCGCATGAAATGCAAGGAGAACACTATGACCTACACCATCAAGTCGATCGCTCTCGCAGGTATTCTGGCCACTGCCGCGCCCGTTGCGGCCCTGGCTCAGGCTGACGTATCCACCGGAACGGACGCTGGCGCATCGGTCTCGGCGCAGGCTGCAGGCGCTGATGTCGGCGCAAGCGCGGATATGGGCGCATCGACGGACGCCGCAACAACTGCGGGCTCGAATGGTGGAATGGGCCAAGATGGGTCGGTGAAGACCTATGGTCAGCTCGTCGCGGACCTTCAGGCCAATGGCGCTGCGTCCACCGACCAGTTCGCCGATTATGAAGTGGGAACCGATGGCGAAGCCAAGATCGTCGCTCTGTCCGATCTGAAGGGCGAAGGCGCAGAGAACGGCTCCGCGGCTCTCGAGAACGCAATGGGCGCTGACGTGGATGCCGATTACAGCCAGCTTCCGTCCAGCGTCTTCGACGGCACCGACTACACGCCCGAGGATGTCGCTGCCGCGTATATCAACGCCGAAGGCAATCTGATCGTCGTGGTCGACAACAACGCCTGATCACCTTCGACGATACATGATCCCGAAGCCCCCTGTCCTCCGCGGCAGGGGGCTTTTTTGTGCCTGACATCTACTGATAATGCAGCGCATCGATCGGATCGAGCCGGGCCGCCCGCCGCGCAGGAAAGTAGCCGAAGACCATACCCACCACGGCGGAGAAGCCGAAGGCGAGGGCGATGACGTTCAGGCTGGGCGAGAAGGGGATCGCCATGATCTGCGCCGCGACATAGGCGAGGCCGAGGCCGAAGAGAATCCCGATGATCCCGCCCAGAACCGACAGCACCACCGCCTCGACCAGAAACTGCATCAAAACCTGATGCGCCTGCGCGCCGACCGAGAGGCGGATGCCGATCTCGCGGGTGCGCTCGGTCACCGAGACGAGCATGATGTTCATGATGCCGATCCCGCCCACGAGCAGGCTGACCGCCGCGACGGAGGAGAGCAGGCCGGTGAGAACCGAATTGACCGAATTCAGCATCGAACTCAGCTCGGCCATGTCGAAGACCGAGAAGTCGTCGTCTTCACCGATGGCGATGCGGCGGCGTTCGCGCATCAGGGCCTCGATATCGGAGGTCGCCCGCTCCACGGAGGCCGTCCGGGCCACCTGAAGCGAAATCGAAGAGACGTCCTGACTGCCCATCAGCCGCCTTTGCACCGTTCGGACCGGCATCAGCACGAGGTCGTCCTGATCCTGCCCGAAGGACCCGGCGCCTTTGGATTTCAGCACGCCGATCACCTCGCAGGAGATCGACTTGATGCGGATCTTCTCGCCGGTCGGATCGGTCGCGCCGAACAGGGTTGTCCGCACGGTCTCGCCGATGATGCAAAGATTGGCGCCGCTGCGGTCCTCCGCCGGGGTAAAGCTGCGCCCGAGCGCGATCGTCCAGCCTCCGATCTCGAGATAGGGCGACGTCGTGCCGGTGATCGATGTCGTGCGATTGTTGTTGCCGAAGACCGCCGTGGCTGCGGTCGAAACGACAGGTGCGACCGCCGAGAGGCTGCTCAGGTCCTCCAGCGCTTCTGCATCCGAAAGCTTGAAGGGCGGGGCGGTATCGCGCGATCCGGGCCCCATCATCCGCGCCCCCGAGCGCAGGACCAGCACATTCGTGCCGAGCGATTCCACATTGGCCGAGACCTGTTCGGAGGAGCCTTGCCCGACGGTCACCATCGCGATGACGGCTGCAACCCCGATCACCACGCCCAGCACGGTGAGAAAGGATCGAAGCGCGTTGCGGATGATCGCGGTGAGCGCGAGGCGGATGGTTTCCCAGAGCATCACAGTGCTCCTTCGTGCATCTTCTCGTCGCGCACGACGCGGCCATCGGTGAAGACGACGAGGCGGGAGGCATAGGCGGCCATGTCCTCTTCATGTGTGACCATCACGATGGTCAGCCCGGACTCGCGGTTGAGGTCCTGCATCAGGTTCATGATCTCGACGCTGCGTTTGGTGTCGAGGTTGCCGGTGGGCTCGTCGGCGAGCATCACCATCGGCTCGCCCGCCAGCGCCCGCGCGATGG
The DNA here is from genome assembly GCF_055666785.1 of Thioclava sp. PTB-PU3-1. Taxonomy (NCBI): domain Bacteria; kingdom Pseudomonadati; phylum Pseudomonadota; class Alphaproteobacteria; order Rhodobacterales; family Paracoccaceae; genus Thioclava; species Thioclava sp. PTB-PU3-1. The sequence goes on from NZ_JBVNVL010000002.1 coordinate 558,853, forward strand.
CGACGCGTTGCTGCTGACCGCCCGAGAGCTGCGACGGCGTGTGATCCTCGCGCCCCTCGAGCCCGACCCGCGCCAGAGCCTGCCGGGCCCGCGCCACACGCTCAGCCTTGCGCATCCCCTTGTAGATCAGGGGAAGTTCGACATTTTCCAGCGCGGTGGTGCGTGGCAGAAGGTTGTAGCCCTGAAAAACGAAACCGAGGTAGTGCCTGCGCAGCAGCGCGCGTTGATCGCGGTTCAGGGTCGCGACCTCGACACCGTTGAACAGGTAATTCCCCGCAGTCGGCCGGTCGAGACAGCCGATGATGTTCATCGCGGTCGATTTTCCCGACCCCGAGGGCCCCATGATCGCAAGGAATTCCCCCGGTTCGACGCGAAGATCGACGCCGTCGAGGGCGCGCACGAGGGTTTCGTCGTGGCCATAGTGGCGCTCGATCCCGCGCAGCTCGAGAAGCGGCTCACTCATCGCGATGCATCCCGCTGATCGGTGATAACCTGATCGCCAATGGCCAGATCGCCCTCGGTGACGATCGTGAACTTGCCGTTCGTCGCCCCCGGTGTGACCGCCACTTCGACGGGGGTGCCGTCGCGCAGCACCCAGACGGATTTCCCGCTCGCGGTGCCGCTCTCCGAACTCGGTCGGCTCGGCATCACGAGGCCGACGAGCCCGCTCGCGCCATTGCCCGCATCTTCGACCTCTTGCGGGGGCGCGTAGCGCAGCGCCGCATTCGGGATCAGCAGCGCGTCCTTGGCCTCGTCCACGGTGATCGTCGCCGTCGCGGTCATGCCGGGGCGCAGGAGCAGATCGGAGTTGTCGACCGCCAGCACGCCCTTGTAGGTCACGACATCGTCGGTGGTCTCGGGGGCGTAGCGCACCTGTGTGATCGTCGCCGGGAAGGAGCGACCGGAATAGGCGTCGACGGTGAATGTCGCGTCATTGCCGACCGCGACCTGACCGATATCCGCCTCGTCGATATCGACGAGCAACTGCATCCGGCGCAGGTCCTCGGCCAGCGTGAACAGGGTGGGCGCGGACAGCGAGGCGGCCACGATCTGACCGGCCGAGACATTGCGGTCCAGAACGACGCCGTTGATCGGGGAGCGGATGACCGATTTCTCCAGATCGTCCTTCTCCAACGCCAAGTTCGCCTCGGCCAGCGTCAGCGACGCTTTCGCAGCCTGAACGGCGGCCACGGCGCGATCGCGCTGCGCGATATAGGTAACGAAGGTGCTATGGGTCGAGACGCCGCGCCGGTCCAGCTCGGCCTGTGTCTCATAAAGCGCCGTCGCTTCCTTCTGGGTGGCTTCGGCCTGTGCGAGCTGCGCCTTGGCGGCGGCAAGCGCGGCTTCGGCATTGGCGACCTGCGCCTTGAATTTCGTGTCGTCGAGCCGCGCGAGGACCTGACCCACTTCGACCTCGTCGTTATAATCGACATCGATGCTATCGAGCGTGCCCGACAGCTCCGAAGAGACTTCGACTTCCGTCGTGGGCTGCACCGTGCCGGTCGCGGTGACCGTGACAGTGAGATCGCCGCGCGCGACGGCTTGTGTTACATAGCTCGTGCCGGTGGTGTCGCCGGAGGGCGCGAGCCAAAGCCACGCGCCGATCGCGATCACAACAGCACCCGCGCCGAAAGCCCAGAATCGCCAAGGGCGTCCACTCTTCGCGCTGGACAGCATTTTTTCGATTTCATCGCGGCTCTGGCTTGGCATCGTTCATCCGTTCCGGTTTCTCTCCCCGCAAGCTCGGGCGGGAGTAATACGTCCGAGAAAATGAACCCCGTCGCCCGCTATGGCTTTGCTCTAGAACAAGAAAGGAAAAAGAAACGCGCTTGTGATCGCTGGGGCGATGAATTTGTGACCTGTCTTCGCCCGCTGCGCGGAAAGCCTGCGCAGGAGAGTGTCACAGGACAGTGCGCGTCAGTTTCCGGATCACCATCTCCGACTGACCGCCCAAGGTGCTCAGCTCCAGATCGAAGCGGCTGCGGCTCCCGTCGGGGGCGAGGACCGTGAGATCGTTGATATCCGAGGCGCGCTCCATCTGGTGGCGCGTATATTTCGCGCCGCGCAGGTTCGGTGGCAGCTTCGCGTTGATGAGCCCCGCGATCTCGTCCGCACCGGTCAGCACGCCGAAGGGAGAGGCGGTCGACCAGACCCCGTCGGGATGAAACAGCTTTGCGGCCGCCGCACCGTCGCGCCGGTCCACGCAATCCAGAAAGCGCATCAGCAGCGAGCGCTCGGAATGTCTGGCGGCGTAATGGGTGTGGAGCAGACGATGCGCCGTCGGGGAGTTCGGCGCGCCCAGTTCCGAGGCATAGAGCGCCTGCACATCCGCATTCTCATAGGAGCGGCGGCGCGGCGCCTTCGCATCCACACTGTAGATTGCCTTGGCGCGTTTTTGCAGAATATGCGGGTCCATGGATTTTGGTTCGCCGCCGCCGCCGAGGCAGCCGCCGACGCAGGCCATGACTTCGATCGCGACATAGTCGTCGCGCCAGGCCTCGTCTTCCAGCATGCGCTGGGCCGAGGCGATCCCGTTGCACACGGCCACGGTGCCGACGCCGGGAATGGTCGCGGTTTTCACGCCCTCACGGACGCCGCGCAGCGCCTCCCATTCCAGCGGCAGATCGTGCTCGACCCCTTTGAAATGCGCAGCCGTGCGGACCATCGCCTCCATGACGCCGCCGGAGGCGCCGAATATCTGGGCGGCCCCGGTGCTTTCGCCCAGCGGGCTGTCGAATTGCCCGTCCTCGGAGAGCGCCCCGAACGGGATGCCCCGCGACCGGATCATCCGCGCCAGCTCTCGGGTCGTGAGCACATGATCCACATCGCCGGAGATGCCGGGGCGCTGGGCCTCGTCCTTCTTGGCGGTGCAGGGCATCACGCTCACGACATAGGGCTCGGTTTTGCCGTCCGCGAAATCGGGCCCCAGAGACCGTGCAAAGCGGCCCCGTTTGGCGATCGCGCCATGCATCTGCTGGGGGGATTTGGTCGTGCTCAGATGCGGTAGAAGATCGGGACGGTTCAGCTCGACCCAATTCACCCAACCCGGACAGCAGGAGGTGAAAAGCGGCAACTTCGTCCCGGCTTCGAGCCGCGACAGCAGTTCGGTGCCTTCCTCCATGATCGTGAGATCGGCGGCGAAATTCGTGTCGAACACGTAATCGAACCCCAAAAGCCGCAGCGCATTGATCAAGCGCCCCGTGCTGACGGTGCCCGGTTCCAGCCCGAATTCCTCGCTGATGGCGATGCGGGTCGCCGGGGCCACCTGAACGACGGAGACGCGCCGATGGGCGTCGAGCGTTTGCAGCACCGCGTGCCAATGGGGCGCCTCGATCAGCGCGCCAACCGGGCAGACAAGCGTGCACTGGCCGCAGGAGATGCAATTGGTCTGCGACAGCGGCACGTCGAAGACCGTGACAGGGCGGCGGTCAAAGCCGCGATTGGCGAACCCGATGACATTCTGGTTCTGCACGCTGTCGCCGCAGACCTCCGCACACAACCCGCATTCGATACATTTCGACAGGTCGCGCCAGATGCTGGGGGAGGTGTGATCACTCGCGAGCTCTTCCGAGGCGGCGGGCGCCCCGGCGGGCATCTTCGGCCAACGCTCCTCCCACTGGTTCTCATGGACGAGGCGCTGGAGCTGGCACGCCCCGTTCACCTCACAGCGCATGCAGTCATTGGGGTGGCGCGCGAGCAGCCATTGCGCATCGGCTTTCCGAAAGGCCGCCAGCGCCTCGGTGTCCGTCGCCACGACATCGCCCTCCTTCGCCAGAGTGCGGCAGGCCGGTTGCGGATTATGGCTGCCCTCGATCTCCACGAGGCACATGCGGCACACGGCATGGGCGGGCAAGCCGGGGTAATAGCACAGGGTCGGGACATGGATGCCAGCCTGCTTCGCCGCCTCCAGCAAGCTGGTGCCGTCATCGACTTCGACGTGCCGCCCGTTGATCGTAAGCGTGATCATGCGAAGGGACCTCCCGTCTCATTAGTATAGCAGAGGCATGGCTCGCGGCAGAAGTCCCGCCTTCGGCCCGCCCGCAGTCGCGTCCTTTCCAGCAGTTTCCCAATTTTCGGGTCAGTCGTGCTACACTGAAAGCCGATGGTGCTCGAAAGGACGACGTAAATGGCCCGAGCCACCCGGATATTTCAGCCTGCCTCACACTGGGGTCTCGGCAGCTACTGGCAGGGCGACTGCCCGCCTTGGGTCGCGCTCGTGGTGGTGCTGATCGGCGGACGGTTGGCTGTCGCCGAGCTGTGGCAAGCCATGTCGTCGCCGCTCTTGATGCCGCTTTTCGCGTTGCTGTTCCTCGCGGATATGACACTGGCGCTGTGGCAGCTGGTGGGGGCGTGGCGCAGCCTGTCGCATTGGATCGATGCGCGGGCGCGGGGGCATGTGCTGCTCGCGGGGCGCGTGGCGGTGGTGGCGGTCGCGGTTGTGACGGTGACCCATGCGCTCGATCAGGCCGCGCGGCAGACCACTGCCCTGGCGCCGATCGCCTACGCGGGTCCGCAGCCGCTGGAGGTGCGCAACGGCGTCGCTTATCTGACCGGTGATATCGGCTACGATCTTCTGGCGCGGTTCGAGGCAACCCCGGCGACGGGCGTCTCGGCGGTCGATCTCGACAGTGCCGGCGGGCAGGTCTTCGCCGCGCGGGCGCTGGCGCAACGCGTGCTGGCGCGGGGGCTGAGCACGCAGGTGACGAGACGCTGCTATTCCGCCTGCACGCTGATCTTCATGGCGGGCGCGCATCGCGATCTTGGCCCGGAGGGCACGCTGGGCTTTCACGGTTATAGCTTGAAAGCCTATCCGCTGCCGATAGACGTCGCGAAGGAGGAAACGATCGACCGGGCCTTCCTGCGCGATCGGGGCGTGAGTGCCAGCTTCTCCACACGCGCCTTCGCGACACCGCATCGCGATATCTGGCGCCCGGACCGCGAAGTGCTGGCCGCCGCCGGTGTGCTGCGCGACTAAGGCTCGGCCTCGACGTCGCTCTGGCGCCATGCCGGAATTCCCGCTAATTTTCAGTGATGAAAACCCTCCTCTCAGCCCTGTTTTTCTGTGCCCTCGCGGGGGCGCTGAACGCGCAGCCTGCGCGGGCGATGATCGGGCCTCCGGCGCCCGATCTGCGCTGCACCGAGGACGGGCGCCGCTGCATCGGGTTGAAAGATTATTTCGCCGATACCTGCGGGCTTATCGAAAACGCGGCGCAAGAGGCGGGGATCGACCCGGGCTATTTCGCACGGCTTCTCTGGCGCGAAAGCCGGTTCGATCCGGCCGCGATCAGCCCGGCGGGGGCGCAGGGGATCGCGCAGTTCATGCCCGGCACGGCGCGGCTGCGCGCGCTTGCCGACCCGTTCAACCCGGCCGAAGCGATCGAAGCCTCGGCGCGCTATCTGGCGGAGATGGCCGCACGCTTCGGCAATCCCGGCCTCGCGGCGATCGGCTATAACGGCGGCGAGGACCGTGCGGCGGGGTTCATCGCCAAGACCGGCGGGCTTGCGGGCGAGACCCGCGCCTATGTGCGCGCGATCACCGGCCATTCCGCGGAGGCTTGGCGCGACACGCCGCCCGAGGAGGTGGATTTCCGGCTCGATGGGAAGACGCCTTTCCTTGCGGCCTGCACCAAATTGGCGAAGGGCAGGGCGATCCGGGAGTTCCGCGATCCTGTCCCGCCCTGGGGCGTGATCGTGGCCGCCGGGCGCACCCAGAGATCGGCTGAGGTGTTCGGGAAACGGGCCGCCGCGCGTCATTCCGGCGCGATTGGTGACGCCAAGCTGCGCTTCGTGCGCGCGGTGATGCCGGGTTTTGGGCGGCGCGCGCAATACACGGCGCAAGTCCCGGCAGGTTCGCGCAAAGAGGCGCTGGCGACCTGCGAGGAAATCCGCGGGCAAGGCGGGTTCTGCAAAGTCATCCGCAACTAAGGCGTTTTCGCGCTGGAGGCTCGCGCGCGCCGCGCCTAATCTGCCGCCGACACGGATGAGGACGCCCCATGGAAGACACGATCGAAATCGCGCGCGAGACCCCGCTGGGCGCGGATCTTGCAGAGCTTCACGCCCGCCACACGGCGGCGATGCACGAAGATACGCCGCCCGAGTCGATCCATATGCTGCCGCCAGATGCGCTGGCTGCGCCCGGCATTTCCTTCTTCGTGATGCGGCAGGCGGGGCGCCCGGTGGGCATGGGCGCGCTGAAGCGCATCGCGCCCGATGAGGGCGAGATCAAATCGATGCATATCCTCTCCGAGATGCGCGGGCGGGGTCTCGCGCGGCGGATGCTCGAGCAGCTGATCGACGCCGCGCGCACTGACGGCATTGCGCGCCTCTATCTCGAGACCGGATCGCAGGACTCCTTCGCCCCGGCGCGCCAGCTCTACCTACGGGCGGGCTTTGCGGAATGCGGGCCCTATGTCGGCTACCAGCCCGATCCGAATTCCGTCTTCCTGATGCGCGCGATCTGAACTTGCACCGCGCGCGCCGATCGCGCATTTAGGGGGCCACGCGGTCCCTTAGCTCAACTGGATAGAGCAGCTGACTTCTAATCAGCAGGTTCGGGGTTCGAGTCCTCGAGGGATCGCCAAAATCCTCGCTTCTTGCGACGCGGCCTCCGCCTGCGACTTATTCAACCTCATTGTCCGAAAACAAGGAAACGCGCTCTGAATCGCGGCAAGCTTCTTTTACGCCCGGATGTCAAAGACATGCGGCGGAGCTACCATGGAGGTTCAAAATGCGTATTTTTCTTCTTGTTCTGCCTGCGGCGCTGAGCGTTGCCGCCTGCAACCCGACGCCGGGTCCCTATGCGAACGGTCCCTATACCGGTCCGGGTCCCGGCCCGCGCACCACCTACAGCTATGACAGCATCGAATATGGTCGCATCGTTTCGGTGCAGCCGGTCACGATGCGCCGCACCAGCGACGGCGACCAGATCGTCGGCGCGGTCACGGGCGGCCTCGTCGGCGCGGTGATCGGGCACCAGTTCGGCTCCGGAACCGGCAAGGACGTGATGACCGGCGCGGGCGCGATCGCGGGCACAATTATCGGCAGCAACGTCGCCAGCCAAGGCGGCACCTACACGTCCTATGCGTGGACCGTGCGGCTCGACAATGGTGGCTCGATCACCGTCATCCAGATGTCGAACCAGTTCCGTGTCGGCGACAGGGTGAGCGTCGTGCGCAGCGGCAATCAGGTCTATCTGCGATAACGCCACTGGGCACAGGCTTGAGTGAGGGTGCGACGTCGTTTTGCGTCCTCACTTGGGCCTGATCCTAAGGGCGCGCAGGGCGTTCAGGATCACGGCAACGTCGATCGCCTCCTGCAAGATGGCGCCCTCCACCGGCGTGAGGTAGCCATAGGCGGCTGCGATCATGCCCAGCACGGAGAGGCCGATCCCGGCGGCGACGCTCTCGAAGGCGATCCGCCGCGAGGATGCGGCGATTTCGATGCCCGCGCGCAACTGATCGATCCGGTCGACGAGAAGCACCACATCGGCCGCTTCGGCCGAGGCGGCGGCCCCGCGCGCGCCCATGGCGACACCGACATCTGCCGCGGCAAGCGCGGGCGCGTCGTTCACGCCATCGCCCACCATCATGACCGGCCCGTGCTTGCGCTCGGAGAGCACGAGGAGAACCTTCTGGTCCGGTGTGAGCCCTGCGCGCAGCCCGTCGAGGCCGAGCCCCTCGGTCACGCGTTCGGCCACATCGGTCCGGTCGCCGGTGGCGAGCAGAATCCGTTCGATCCCCTCGTGGCGCAGCCCGTCGAGCATGGCGCCCGCATCGTCGCGCAGCGGATCGGCCATCACCAGATGCCCGGCCATGCGCCCGTCCACGGCGACCGCGACGAGAACCGCCCCGGCGGCCATCGTCGGGTGATCGCCCGGTTTGCGCCCGACACGTGCCGCCACGAAGTCGTCGCCACCCACGATGACCTTGCGCCCATCGACATGGCCCACGACGCCTTCGCCCGCGATTTCCGCCACATCCGACGGGACAGGCAGGGTGAAGCCGCGCTCTTTCGCGGCGGTGACGATCGCCTGTGCCACCGGGTGTTTCGAGGCCTGATCGAGGGCTGCGGCGAGGCGCAGGATCTCATCCTCCTCCATCCCGTCGTGGCTATCGATGGAGACGATCTGCGGGCGGCCTTCGGTCAGGGTGCCGGTCTTGTCGAGGACCAGCGTGCCGATGCGCGCCATCGTCTCGAGCGGTCCCGCCCCCTTGATCAGCACGCCGTAATGCGCCGCGCGCGAAAGACCCGCCACCAGAGCGACCGGCACTGCGAGGATCAGCGGACAGGGGGTGGCGACCACGAGAACCGCGACGGCCCGGATCGGGTCTCCGGTGAACCACCACGCCGCGAAGGCGATGGCGAGCGTGACCACGAGAAAGCCCAGCGACCAGCGATCCGCGAGGCGCGACATCGGCGCCTTGGAGGCCTGCGCTTCCTCGACCAGCCGGACGATCCCGGCATAGGTACTGTCCTTCGCAGGCCGCACTGCCAACAGATCGAACGCCTCACCTGCATTGGTCGAGCCGCTCATTATGTCGGCCCCATGCGCCAGACGTACCGGCAGAGACTCCCCGGTCAGTGCCGATGTGTCCAGAAAGGCCGTCTCGGAGGCCAATGTTCCGTCCACCGGCACCACGTCGCCTTGATGGATCAGCAGCCGATCCCCGGGGGCGATCTCGTCGAGTGGGATATCCTCCAGCCCGCCATCGCGATGCCGGGTCGCGGTCCGTGGAACACGCGAGAGAAGGTCGTGCATCTCGCGCCGGGCGCGGCCTTCGGCGAAGCTCTCAAGAAAGGTGCCGCCGGAATACATCACCGCGACGACCGCCGCGGCGAGGGTCTCGTCGAAGACAAGCGCGGCGGTCATCGAGAGCGCGGCCACGATATCCAGACCGACTTCGCCGCGCCGGAGGCTGCGGGAGATCTCAAAGACAAGCGCGGCGAGCGTGGGCACGACGCCGATGATCCAGCTGGCTTTCGCCAAGGCGTCCGCGCCAACCGCCCAGAAGGCGAGGCCCACCACCAGCGCCGCTACGGCGAGCGCGAGGAGGGCGAGTTTCAGACGGTCGGTTCCGCGCTGTTCCATCCGGTCTGTGGTCCTTCTGCACGTCTCACTGTCGGTGGCGCCTCACATCTCCAAAGCGTGCGCGCCGTCACCGTGATAGCGCATCCCGGTGATCGGTCCAGCCTCCAATTCGGTTTCGCGGGAGTGCTTCGGTCAGCGCAAGGGCGCGCGACTGCGATCGGGAGTGAAGACGAGCGCGATCACAGCGATCAAACCCGCCACGAGCATGTAAAGCGCGGGGGCGGTGACCATGCCGGTCGCGGCGATGAGGCTCGTGGCGATCATCGGCGTGAGGCCTCCGAAAATGCCGAGGCCGATATTGAAGGCGACGGAATAGCCCGAGAGCCGGTCCCGCTCGGGGAACATCTCCGCGAACAGGGCGGGGCCGGAGCCTAGCGGCACGGCCAACAGCAGGAAGGTTACCGCATGTGCGACGACCACGGGCAGCCATGCGCCGCCCGACACGAGCATCCACTCGTGCAGCGGCCATGCGACAAGTGCCAGCAACCCGATCGCCAGAGCGATCCAGACCCGGCGCGTCACCCACCGGTCGCCCACGATTGCCGCCAGCGGCATCGCGGGGATCACGAGGACCGTCATCGCGGTATTGATCAGCAGCGCCGTGTCCCGCGCCATCAAGCCTTGGCCGGATAGCCACTCCGGAAGATAGACGAAGGCGATGTAGTAGCAGGTGCCGTAACTGGCCGCGAAGGCCACCGCCAGAAGCGTTTCCCTGCGGTTCGTCGTGAAGGCTTCGAGCAGGGGCGATGTGTCGTCGCGCCCCTCCTGATGCTGCTGGAAATGCTCTGATGTGTGCAGGTTGCGGCGGATCAGGATCGCCACCGTGCCAAGGACCGCGCCGCCGAGGAAGGGCAGGCGCCATGCCCAATCTGCAAGCGTCTGCGCATCGAAGAGGTTCGTCACGAGCGCCGCCGCCCCGACCCCCAGTAGCGAGCCCGACATGGAGCCGATATTGGCCCAGCTCCCCGTCAGGCCGCGTTTCTTCAGGGGCGCGGTTTCGACAAGATATGTGGCCGAGGACGAGAACTCCCCACCGACCGACAGGCCCTGCAGCAGCCGCACCAGAACCAGAAGCGCCGGCGCCAGAACGCCGACCTGCTCATAGGTCGGCAATATGCCCAGAAACAGCGTCGGCATAGCCATCATCACGACCGAAATCTGCATCGTGCGCGCGCGCCCATAGCGGTCGCCGAACCAGCCGAACACCGCTGCGCCAAGCGGGCGCATCAGGAAACCGGCCGCGAAAATCCCGTAGGTCGCGATCAGGCCCGCGGTCGGGTCGTTGGACGGAAAGAAGACCGGGGCGATGACGCCTGCAAGATAGCCGTAGAGCGCGAAGTCATACCATTCGACCACGTTGCCGATGAAACCGGCCATGATCCGATGCCGAAGCTCCGCCGGTTTTGCTGTGCTTCCGTCCGGTGCCATGGGGCGAGCCTCGCGATTTTCTTTTTATCTTCGCGATATAGGTAGCCTTTTCTTCGGGCCGGACGCAAATCGTGGCCCAACAGCCTCGGACCGCAGGTGCAGCTCCGCGCCCGGCGGTCTCACGGCATCTGCGCTACCATGGTCAGATCGAGATCCAACGCCGCGACCAATCCTTCTGGCGTGAAATCGCGCGAGAAGCTACCGCCTAGCGAGGTGGACACGGTGAGCCGACAAAGCGATGTGCCGAACCCTTTGTTTTCGTCCTTGCCGGATCCCGCTTCGGTGATGCCGGGCTCTTTCCATGCAAGCCTGAAGCGCCCGTCCTCGATCTCCGCGCTAATCTCGACGCCGTGGCCGCTCTGCGACAGGCCCCCATATTTCACCGAATTCGTCGCAAGCTCGAAGAGAACGAGGGTCAGCGGCGTGATCGCAGCAGGGCGCACCTGAATATCCGGAAGCGAGGTCTGGACGCTCGCCCCTTCGCTGAAGGGTTTCAGGATGGTGCTGACGAGATAGGACAGCGGCATGCCATCGGGTTGTTCACCCGAAGGGTCGTTCACGGTCATCGAGTTGAGCGACGCGATCGCGTGAAGGCGGCTGCGCATCTCTCTACTGAGTTGCTCCGCGCTGTCCGCCTGTCGCGCGGCAACGGCAATCAGCGACGCGGCCACCGCGAAGGCATTGCCGACCCGGTGGCGCATCTCGGACAGCAGCAACCTTTGCTGCTCCGCCAGTTGATGCTGCAAGGTGATGTCGCGTGCGATCTTCGACGCGCCGACGACTTGGCCATCGGCGTCGCGCACGGGCGAGACGGTCAGCGACACCGGAACGGGGCTGCCGTCCTTGCGCTGCCGGATCGTTTCGTAATTGGCGATCCGCTCGCCGCGCCGCAGACGGGCGATGAAATCGACCTCTTCATCCATCCGGTCGTGGGGAAAGATGATCGTGATCGGCTGACCGATGGCTTCTTTGGCAGTGTAGCCGAACAGGTTTTCCGCGCCGCGATTCCAGCTCAGGATGATGCTGTTGAGGTCCTTGGTGACAATCGCATCTTCCGAGCCTTCCACGATCGCAGCCAAGTGCTGTTGGATGCTTTCTGGTGAGTCCATGACAGGTCTGGCCTCCGTGCTCCTCGGGGGACACACATACTAAAAGGTGCATATCAAGTATAGCCCATCGCGGTCGGGGCGGGAGCGCGCGCGATGGCTTTGAAAAATCACATCATTTCGCCGGGGTCAGCGGTGGTGCGCTCACGGCCGTTCCAGAACGAAATCCGGAACGATGCCGCAGGAGGAGATGGCCGCCTGCGCGTCCTCGCCGCCGAAGAAACCGTATCCCGCGATCAGGGCAGAGCGGATTCCGGTCGCCTGTGCGCCGAGAATGTCGGTGTGCAGGCTGTCGCCCACCATCAGCACGCGCGCGGGATCGACCGGACCGAGACGCGCGAAGGCGATGTCGTAGATATTGGTGAAAGGCTTGCCGTAGAACTCCGGCGCCACACCCGTCGCATCGGCGAGCCTATGCGCGAAGTGACCCGGCTCCTGCGAGAAACCGACCTCACGGGGGGCGACGATATCGGGATTGCCGACCCAGACCGGGCGCGGGTTGTCGCGGATGGACGCTTCGAGCAGGTCTTGCCGCTCTTCGGTCCAGTCCGCCGCGCCGATCAGCAGGAAGCCTTCGGCCGCGTCATAGGCGGCACGGTCTTCAGCGAGCCATGTGACGTCGAACTGATCCAGCTCGTCATCGCCCGTCGTTTGGCTCGCCATCAGGCCCCAGGCCCGGGCAGGCGCTTCGCGCAGGGCTGCAACGAGAGCGGTGCGACTGGTGACGACATCCTCGGGCGCGAAGTCATAGCCGAGCCGTGCGTATTTCCGCATCAGGCTGTCATGCGGGACGCCCGCCGCGTTCGACACGACCATCACCCGCTTGCCCTGCGCTTGCAGCGCCGCGACGCGCTCGGGCGTGCCTTCGATCGCGGTCTCGCCGATATTGAGCACGCCGAACGCATCGAGCAGGAAGACGTCGAACAGATCGGCAAGTTCCGAGAGATCGCGGGCCATCTGGCTTGTCGTGCCCGCGCCCGGGGAGGGCAGTCGATGGCGCGCGCGCTCATAAGCTACGAGCGCTTCCTGCGCTGTCATTGTCATCAGAGGGTCGTCCCTTGCACCTTCGCCGATATCCGTTCGCTTACCACTACTGCAGCAAGGATCACCAGCAGGTTCAGGCGTGCGGCGCGCTGGCATTCCTGCCCTTGTCAGAGGTGTCACTTCGCGAGTAACACCTCCACGGCGTTCTCGCGCAGCGCCTCTTTCAGATCGGCGGGCGGCGCGCGGTCCGCCACCACCGAGGCGAGCGCGTCGAGCGTGGCGGCGCGGGTGAAGCCGTGAATGCCGAATTTCGACCCAAGGATCAGCAGCATTCCGGCCTGCGCCTGCGCGAGCATAACGCGCTTGATCGCGGCGAAGCCCGGAATGGTCTCGGACACGCCCTCGGTCGAGAGCGCCGTGGCCCCGATCACTGCGCGGTCGACGTGATGGCGCGACAGGAATTCGAGCGTCTCTTCGCCCACGACCGCCGATTCCGTCGGCAGGTAATTCCCCGGGGCAAGGATCACCTCCGCCCCCTCGCTTCCGCCCAGAAGCATCGCGATGGGCAGGGAATTGGTGATGACGCGGCAGGGCGTGCCCGCCATGGCGAGAAACCGGGCCATCTGCTGCGTGGTCGAGCCGGAGTCGATCATCAGCGTCTCGCCGGGCGCGACCTGTGCTGCAGCCATGCGCCCGATCCGCTCGCGCTCCTGAAACTGGTCGCGTTCGCGCTCGTCCAGCGTCGGATAGTGACCCGGATGGGGGCGCGAGGCACCGCCATGCGCGCGGTCGATCAGCCCCTTCTCCTCGAGCGCATCGAAATCGCGCCGGATCGTCTCCGTTGAGACCCCGAACCGCGCCGCGAGTTCCGAGATCCGCAGATGGGGGCGCAGCTTCAACTCGAACAGGATCTGCTCGCGCCGGTCGCGTTTGCGCAGTCGCTGTCCCTCTTGTTTCACGCTCGCATCCATCGCTTTTCCCGAAGGTGAGAAAACTCACCGAACCTTAAAATTGATGTGGCCTATGTCGCATAAATTCAAGAAAAATGTTGCGAACCCCACATTTTGATGCAGTTTAACGGGGTAGAACCGCGTGGCCTTGGAGGACTTCCGAAGCCAAACGCGGGATTTGGGAGAGCTTATGATCTATTTCCTGATCAATCTCGCGGGCGCGGTGGCGCTGCTGCTCTGGGCGGTTCGTTTGATCCGCACCGGGGTCGAGCGCGCCTTCATGGCCTCGCTGCGCCAGTTCCTGCGCCGCACGGCCGGGACGCGGATCAGCGCGATGGCTGCGGGGACGGGGGCGTCGATGCTGCTGCAAAGCTCGACCGCCGTCGCGATCCTGACCGCCGGTTTCGCCGCGAGCGGGACATTGGCCGCCGTGTCGGGCGTGGCGCTGGTGCTGGGCGCCGATCTGGGCTCGTCGATCGTGGCGCAGATCCTGCTCTCGCCGATCCATGTTCTGGTGCCCGCGCTTCTCGTGATCGGGGTGACGCTGTTTCTCAAATCAAAAGCCCGCCGTCCGCGCCAAGCGGGGCGTATCTTCGTTGGTCTGGCGCTGGTGCTGCTCTCGCTCGGTCTGATCGGCGAGGCGACGGCGCCCCTTCGCGACAGCGAACTGGTAGACGCGGTGCTGACCCGGCTGGGCAGCGATCTCGTCTCGGCCTTCGTCCTCGGGGCGTTGCTGACTTGGGCGATGCATTCCTCGATCGCGGCGGTCTTGATGTTCGTGACTTTCGCGGGGCAGGGCCTTTTGCCGGGGACGGGCGCCGCGGCGATGGTGCTGGGCGCGAACCTTGGCGGGGCGATCATCCCGGTGATGCTGACGCTGTCGGCCGATCCGATCCCGCGCCGCATCATGGTCTCGAATTTCGTCCTGCGTGGGGGTGGAGCTGCACTGGTGCTTATCGGTCTGATGGCCTTCCCGCATGCGCTCGATTTTCTGGGCGCGACGACAGCGCGGCAGGTGATCAACCTGCATCTGGTCTTCAACCTCGGCGTCGCGATCCTGTCGCTCCCGCTGATCCCTGGGGTGTTGCGCCTTGCCGAGGCGGTCGTAGTCGAGCGCAAGGATCTGTCGCCCTCCCGGATCACCGCGCTCGATGAAAAGGGGCTGGGGGACGCGGGTCATGCCCTTGGCAATGCGGCGCGCGAGTTGCTGCGCATGGGCGAGCAGGTCTTGGAGATGCTGCAGCCGGCGCTCGGTCTTTTCGTCCGTTGGGACCCGGAGGTCGCCGCCCGCATCAAGCGCAACGAGAGCGAAGTCGATCGGATGCATTACGAGATCAAGCTCTATGTCGCGCGGCTAAACGAGACGCGGCTGAGCACCGAACAATCCCGGCGCGCGATGGAGATCGCGATGGTGGCGAACCATCTCGAGGATGCGGGCGATCAGATTTCGACCAATCTTGTCGATCTCGCGCAGCGCATCCACGAACGCGGCCTGACCTTCTCGGAAGAAGGGCTGCGGGAGCTGACCGATTTCCATGACCGCGTCACTTCGAACACGCGTCTGGCCCTAAACGTTTTGATGTCGGGGGAGATCGACGATGCGCGCCAGCTCGTGGAGGAGAAAGACCGCACCCGCGCCGCCGAGGCCGAGTTGCAGGCGGCCCACCTTGCGCGGCTGCGCGCGAATAACAGCGCCTCGATCGAGACCACGAATATCCATCAGGAAACCGTGCGCGCGCTGAAGCAGATCAATACGGACGTGACCTATGTCGCCTATCCGATCCTCGAACAGGCAGGCGATCTGCGCGCGACGCGCCTGACCGGGTGAGCTAAGCGGATGGAGATGTGGGGACGTGGCTGCTGTCTGCGATCAGCTTGCCTGCCCCGAAAGCTGCAGCAGCTCTTCGCGCAATCTAAGGGCAAGCGGCGAGAGCGGGCGGCGGCGCAGACCCAGCAGGTAATAGGACGACACCCGAAATTCCTGCTGGATGCGCAGAACCGCGAAGCCCGCATTGACCGGGTCCCGGATAAGAAGCTGCGCGACCTCTTCCGAGACGGCGGCCACGGCGTCGCTTTGCGCGAGATAGGCGATGGTGAACAGCAGTGACGGGCTGTTCACGCAGTCGCGCGGCTCGGACAGGCCAAGCGCCGCGAAGGCCTCGAAGGTCGCCTCGCGGATCGGCGCGCCGCGCTGTTGCAGGATCCATTCGTAATCCCCCAGTTCGGTCATCGTGACGA
This sequence comes from Thioclava sp. PTB-PU3-1, assembly GCF_055666785.1. Taxonomy (NCBI): domain Bacteria; kingdom Pseudomonadati; phylum Pseudomonadota; class Alphaproteobacteria; order Rhodobacterales; family Paracoccaceae; genus Thioclava; species Thioclava sp. PTB-PU3-1. The sequence goes on from NZ_JBVNVL010000002.1 coordinate 574,647, forward strand.
AGGGCGAGCGGGCCAGCGGGTGATTGGCGCGCACGAGAAAGACGATTTTCTCGTCGCGCATCGGGGTGATGTCGAAAAGCTCGCTGTCGAACTCGGGCAGAACCCGGGCGAGGATGAAATCCATTTCTCCCGCCGCGAGATAGCCCAACAGATCGCGTGACGGCAGAACCTCCACGGAGATATCGCTCTCGGGCGAGGCGCGTTTGACGGCGCGGATCGCGGGCACGAGATAGCCCACCGCAGGCCCGGTCACCGCGCCGATCCGCACGCGCCCGGCATGACCGCTGCGCAGCGCCTCGATGTCGGAGCCCATGCTCTCGAGTTCGCGCAGAACGGCGCGGGCACGGCGCAGGACAGCCAGCCCGATCTCTGTCGGCTCCATCCCCTTGGGCTGCCGGGTGAACAGCGGTGCGTCGACCCGCCGCTCCACCTCGGCCAGCATCCGGGACGCGGCCGGCTGGGTCATGGCGCAGCTTTCAGCGGCGAGCTGGAGTTGCCCGGACTCTGCGACCGCCCGGATCAGGCGCAGCTGCGCCGGTTTCAGCATCAGGTGAGAAAGAGGCATATCACTTTCGGTATGCAGATTGCGTTGAATGTAATTTTATCATCATGCTCCCACATTGCTAGTGTTTCTCCCACGCCCGGTATCGGGCTGCGCGAGGAGGACAGACGGGTCGCGCACCGTCATAGGGAGGACACCATGAAAATCAAAACCGCCGCCGCAGTGCTGGCGATCGGCACCGCTTTGCTCGGTTCCGGGGCTTGGGCCGAAACCGTCGGCATCTCGATGCCGACCAAATCGTCGGCTCGCTGGATTTCTGACGGCAACTCGATGGTCGAACAGTTCCAGGAAGCTGGCTACGACACTGACCTGCAATATGCGGAAGACGATATTCCGAACCAGCTCGCTCAGGTCGAGAACATGATCACCAAGGGCGTGGACGTTCTGGTGATCGCGGCGATCGACGGAACGACGCTGTCGAACGCTCTGGCCAACGCGAAGGCCGCCGGTATCAAGGTGATCGCCTATGACCGCCTGATCCGTGACACGCCGGATGTCGACTATTACGCGACCTTCGACAACTTCAAGGTCGGCGTGGAGCAGGCCAATTCGCTGGTGCAGGGGCTCAAGGAGCGTTTCCCCGACACGAAGCCGTGGAATGTCGAGCTGTTCGGCGGCTCGCCGGACGATAACAACGCCTATTTCTTCTATAACGGCGCGATGTCGGTGCTGCAGCCGCTCATCGACTCGGGCGATGTCGTGATCCCGTCGGGCCAGATGGGCATGGACACGGTCGGCACGCTGCGTTGGGACGGTGCCGTCGCTCAGTCGCGCATGGATAACCTTCTGTCGGCCAATTACACCGACAAGCAGGTGCAGGGCGTGCTCTCACCCTATGACGGGCTGTCCATCGGTATCCTGTCCTCGCTCAAGGGCGTGGGCTACGGCTCGGGCGACATGAAGATGCCGATCGTTACCGGTCAGGATGCGGAAGTGCCTTCGGTGAAATCGATCCTCGCGGGCGAGCAGTACTCGACCATCTTCAAGGACACCCGCGAACTGGCGAAAGTCACCGTGGGCATGGTCAACGCGATGCTCAAGGGCGGCGAGCCCGAGATCAACGATACCGAGACCTATGACAACGGCGTCAAGGTGATCCCGTCCTACCTGCTCCAGCCGGTGCCGGTGGACAAATCGAACTGGGAAAAAGTTCTGATCGGCTCCGGTTACTACACCAAGGATCAGATCGAGTAAGCCGGGCCTCCCCGCCTTGCCACTCGCTGGTCGCCCTTCGGGGCGGCCAGTCCCCCACTCGATTTGACGCCGGAGAGGTCGGATGACCACCCTTCTTGAAATGCGCAACATCACCAAGACCTTTCCTGGTGTGAAAGCGCTCGACGACGTCTCGATCGCGGTCCGTGACGGTGAAATCCACGCGATCTGCGGCGAGAACGGCGCGGGAAAATCGACCCTGATGAAAGTGCTCTCAGGCGTCTATCCCGCAGGCAGCTACGAGGGCGAGATCGTCTATGACGGCGCCGCTGCCGAATTCCGCGACATCCGCGACAGCGAAGATCGCGGCATCATCATCATTCACCAGGAACTGGCGCTCGTGCCGCTGCTGTCGATTGCCGAGAACATCTATCTGGGCAATGAACGCGCCCAGAGCGGTGTGATCAACTGGCAGGAAACCTTCCAGCAGACCGAGGGCCTGCTGAAGAAGGTCGGGCTGCGTGAAGCGCCCGGCACGCTGGTCGACAGCCTCGGCGTGGGCAAGCAGCAACTTGTCGAGATCGCGAAGGCGCTGTCGAAGAACGTGCGCCTCCTGATCCTCGACGAGCCGACCGCGGCGCTGTCGGAATCCGACAGTCAGGCGCTGCTGGATCTGCTGCTGGAACTGAAGGCGCAGGGCGTCACCTCGATCATCATCAGCCACAAGCTGAACGAGGTGAAGCGCGTCGCCGACAGCGTGACCGTGATCCGCGATGGCGCCACGATCTCCACCATCGACGCGCGCGGCGGTGACCTCACCGAAGACCGCATCGTGCGCGACATGGTGGGTCGCGACATGGCGCATCGCTTCCCCGACCGGACCCGTCGTGCGGGCGAGGTGCTCTTCGAGCTGAAGAACTGGAACGTGCGCCACCCCGAACATCGCGACCGCCAGATGATCCGCGACCTTTCGATGCATGTCCGCGCGGGCGAAGTCGTAGGGATCGCGGGGCTTATGGGCTCGGGCCGCACCGAACTTGCCATGAGCGTCTTCGGACGCAGCTACGGGCGCGATATTTCGGGCGAGGTGCTGATCCACGGCAAGCCCGCCGATGTCTCGACCGTTGACCGCGCGATCGCGGCAGGGCTCGCCTATGTCACCGAGGACCGCAAAAGCCTCGGGCTGATCCTCGAAGAGACCATCCAGCGCAACACCAGCCTCGCCAATCTCGGCGCGGTGGCGAAGAACGGCGTGGTCGAGGATTTTCGCGAAACCGAGGTGGCCGAGAAATACCGCCGTGATCTCAATATCCGCACGCCCTCGGTCTTCCAGAAGGTGATGAACCTCTCGGGCGGCAATCAGCAGAAGGTCGTGCTCGCGAAATGGCTCTTTACCGAGCCGGAGGTGCTGATCCTCGACGAGCCGACGCGCGGCATCGATGTCGGCGCGAAATACGAAATCTACGGGATCATCAATGAACTGAGCGCGGCCGGGAAGGCCGTCATCATGATCTCTTCGGAGATGCCGGAGCTTCTGGGCATGTCCGACCGGATCTACGTGATGAACGAGGGCAGCTTCGTGGGCGAGTTGAACGCCGACGAGGCCAGCCAAGAGCGCATCATGTCGTTGATCGTTAGGGAATAGGGAAAGTCATGGACCAGATCGAACAAGCGAATTCCGAGCCCTCGGGAGGCCTTGGGATCGGCGCCTATATCGCGCGCCACATCCGTGAATACGGACTGCTGTTTGCGTTGATCGCGATCATGCTGTTCTTCCAGATCGTGACGGGCGGCACGCTGCTCAAGCCGGTCAACATCACCAACCTGTTCCTGCAGAACAGCTACATCATCATCATGGCCTTGGGCATGTTGCTGGTGATCGTGGGGGGCAATATCGACCTCTCGGTCGGCTCGGTGATGGGCTTTATCGGGGCCTTTGCCGCGGTGCTGATCGTGTCGATGGACCTGCCGGTCGCGGTGGCGATCCCGGCGTGCCTCGTGATGGGCATGGCGATCGGCGCGGTGCAGGGCTATTTCGTGGCCTATTGGAAAATCCCCTCCTTCATCGTGACGCTGGCGGGGATGCTGGTGTTCCGCGGGCTGTCGCTCTGGCTGCTCGAAGGGCAGTCGATCGGCCCCTTCCCGAAATCGTTTCAGGCGCTCTCGACGGGGTTCATCGCGGATCCGTTCGGCGTGGGACGTCCGAACATGCTGGCATTGGCGGTCGGTGTCGCGGCTGTGGTGCTGCTCGTGTGGCTGGGCCTGCGGGCGCGGTCGCGCGATGCGCGCTACGGGATCGAGGGCGAACCCCTTGGTCTCTTCGTGCTGCGCAATGCGATCGTCGCCGTGGCGCTTCTCTTCGTGACGTGGAAGCTCGCATGGTTCCGCGGTCTGCCGAACGTGCTGCTGTCGATGGTGATCCTGACGATCATCTATGTCTTCGTGACCGAACGCACCACGCTGGGCCGTCGGGTCTACGCCGTGGGCGGCAACTCGAAGGCGGCCAAGCTGTCGGGCATCCGCACCGAGCGGCTGACCTTCCTGACCTTCGTGAACATGGGCCTTCTGGCCGCGCTCGCTGGTCTCGTCTTCGCCGCACGTCTGAATACCGCGACCCCGAAGGCGGGCTTCGCGGTGGAGCTCGACGTGATCGCGGCCGTGTTCATCGGGGGCGCCTCGATGTCGGGCGGCTCGGGCAAGATCATCGGCGCGGTTGTCGGCGCTTTCATCATGGGCGTGATGAATAACGGCATGTCGATCCTCGGGATTGGCATCGATTACCAACAGGTCATCAAGGGGCTCGTGCTGCTCGCCGCCGTCTTCTTCGATGTCTACAACAAGAACAAGGAAGCCTGAGATGTTGCTCTCGCAATTGACCCTTGCCGACGGATCGCGCGCCGTGGCCGTGCGCGACAACGGCCCCGCGCATCTGGTTCCGGGTGTCACCTCGACCCGCGATCTGGCGCTGGCCGCCATCGCCGCCGGGCACGATCTGGCTGCCGAGATCGCCGCGCGCGGGCAGGGGGACGAGGTGGACCTGGAGGCCGCCTATGCCGAGGGGCGGATGCTGGTGCCGCTCGATCATCCCGATGCCGCGCATCTGCATCTGACCGGGACGGGGCTGACCCATCTGGGCTCCGCCTCCACTCGCGATGCGATGCACACCAAGGTCACCGAGGAGATGACCGACAGCATGAAGATGTTCCGCATGGGGCTGGAGGGTGGCAAGCCCGCCGCTGGCTCGGTGGGTGTGCAGCCCGAGTGGTTCTACAAGGGCAACGGTTTGGCCGCCGTCGCGCCGGGGGCTGCGCTGACATCTCCGAGCTTCGCGCTCGATGGTGGCGAGGAACCGGAGGTCGCGGGGCTTTACGTCATCGCGCCCGACGGGCAGCCGGTGCGCGTGGGCTTCGCACTGGGCAACGAGTTCTCTGACCACGTCACCGAGCGCGGCAACTACCTGTGGCTCGCCCATTCCAAGCTGCGCCCGGCGAGCTTCGGCCCCGAGATGTTGGTGGGCGATCTGCCCGAAAGCGTCGAAGGCACCAGCCGCATCCTGCGTGATGGTGAGATGGTCTGGGAAAAGCCCTTCCTGTCGGGCGAGGCGAACATGTCCCACTCCATCGCCAATCTCGAACATCACCACTTCAAATACGCGCCCTTCCGCGATCCAGGCGATGTGCATGTGCATTTCTTCGGCACCGCGACGCTCAGCTTCGCCGACGGGATCAGCGCCGAACCGGGGGACGTGTTCGAGATCGAATGCCCCGCGTTTGGACTCGCGCTACGCAATCCGCTCGCCCGCAACTCCGACGCGTCGGCCCCCGTGGCCGTCGCCAGCCTCTGAGGTCCGATATGGCTTTCACACCCGCCCCTTGGCCCCGCAAACTGCGCTCGCAGGAATGGTATGGCGGCAATACGCGCGACACGATCTACCACCGCGGCTGGATGAAAAACCAAGGCTATCCGCATGACCTGTTCGACGGGCGCCCGATCATTGGCATCCTCAACACATGGTCGGATCTGACGCCCTGCAACGGCCACCTGCGCGAGTTGGCCGAGAAGGTGAAGGCGGGCATCTGGGAGGCCGGCGGCTTCCCCGTCGAAGTGCCGGTCTTCTCGGCCTCGGAGAACACGTTCCGCCCGACCGCGATGATGTTTCGCAACCTTGCAGCCCTCGCGATCGAAGAGACGATCCGCGGCCAGCCGATGGACGGGGCGGTGCTTCTGGTGGGCTGCGACAAGACCACGCCGTCGCTGATGATGGCAGCGGCGAGCTGTGATATTCCGTCCATCGTCGTGACCGGCGGGCCGATGCTGAACGGCTATTTCCGGGGCGAGCGCGTGGGCTCGGGCACGCATCTGTGGAAATTCTCCGAGGCCGTGAAGGCGGGCGAGATGACGCAGGAGGAATTCCTCGAAGCCGAAGCCTCGATGTCGCGCTCCTCGGGCACCTGCAACACGATGGGCACGGCTTCGACGATGGCGAGCATGGCCGAGGCGCTCGGCATGGCGCTCTCGGGCAATGCCGCGATCCCGGCGGTGGACAGCCGCCGCCGCGTGATGGCGCAGCTTTCGGGACGGCGCATCGTGCAGATGGTAAAGGACGATCTGAAACCCTCCGACATCATGACCAAGCAGGCTTTCGAGAACGCGATCCGCACCAATGGCGCGATCGGCGGCTCAACCAATGCGGTGGTGCATCTTCTGGCGCTGGCGGGCCGCGTGGGCGTGGATGTCACGCTCGATGACTGGGACCGCTGCGGACGCGACGTGAAGACCATCGTGAACCTGATGCCGTCGGGCAAATACCTGATGGAAGAGTTCTTCTACGCGGGTGGTCTGCCGGTCGTGCTGAAACGTCTGGGCGAGGCGGGGCAGCTCCACAAGGACGTGCTGACCGTGTCGGGCGGGGCGATCTGGGACGAGGTCAAGGACGTCGTGAACTGGAACGAGGACGTGATCCTGCCCGCCGACAAGCCGCTGACCGATCAGGGCGGCATCGCGGTGGTGCGCGGCAATCTCGCGCCGAAAGGGGCGGTTCTGAAGCCGTCCGCCGCCAGCCCCCATCTGCTGACCCACCGTGGGCGCGCCGTCGTCTTCGAGGATATCGACGACTACAAGGCGAAGATCAACGACGACGCGCTCGATATCGACGAGACCTGCGTGATGGTGCTGAAGAATTGCGGTCCCAAGGGCTATCCGGGCATGTCCGAGGTAGGCAACATGGGCTTGCCGCCGAAAGTGCTGAAGAAGGGCATCACCGATATGGTCCGCATCTCGGATGCGCGGATGTCGGGGACGGCTTACGGAACGGTCGTGTTGCACACCTCGCCCGAGGCGGCGGCCGGTGGGCCGCTGGCGGTCGTGCAAAACGGCGACATGATCTCGCTCGACGTGCCGAACCGGAGCCTGACGCTCGAAATCTCGGACGCGGAGCTGGCCGAGCGCCTTGCGAAGTGGCAGCCGAGCCATGAGCGGCCGGAAGGTGGCTATGCGTGGCTGCATCAGGCGCATGTGATGGGCGCGGATACCGGGGCCGATCTCGATTTCCTCGTCGGCTGCCGGGGCAACCCGGTCGGAAAGGACAGTCACTGATGAAACTCGCGCTCGTCGGTATCGGCAAGATCGCTCTGGATCAGCACGTGCCCGCAATCGCTGCCAGCCCCGATTGGGAACTGGCCGCGACGGTTTCGCGGCATGGCACGGTCGAGGGGGTGCCCGCCTATACGCAGATCGAGGGGATGCTCTCCGCCCATCCCGAGATCGAGGTGGTGAGCCTGTGTCTGCCGCCCGTGCCGCGCTTTCTGGCTGCGCGCGCCGCATTGGAGGCCGGACGGCACGTGATGCTCGAAAAGCCGCCCGGGGCGACCTTGGCCGAGGTGCATACGCTCGAGGCGATGGCCGCCGGTCGCGGTCTGACGCTGTTCGCCACGTGGCATTCTCGCATGGCCCATGCGGTCGCGGCGGCCAAGGCGTGGCTCGCGGAGCGTGAGATTCATTCGGGCCGGATCACATGGCGCGAGGATGTGCGCAAATGGCATCCCGGGCAGGATTGGGTGTTCGAGCCCGGCGGCATGGGCGTCTTCGATCCGGGCATCAATGCGCTTTCGATCCTGACCGAGATTCTGCCCGCGCCGGTTCACCTGACCTCGGCGGAGCTGGAGTTTCCCGCCAACCGACAGGCCCCCATCGCCGCGCGGCTGAACTTTACCGGCGCGATCGAGGCGGATTTCGACTGGCGGCAGGAAGGCCCCCAGACCTGGGATATCGCGCTGGAAACCGATGCCGGGCCGATGGCGTTGCGCCTTGGTGGCAACGTCCTTGAGATCGGCGGCACGAAAGCCGAGGGTGCCGAGAGCATCATGGAAGAATATCCCGCACTCTATGCCCGCATGGCAGAGCTGGTGCGGCAGGGCGCATCCGATGTGGATCTCGCGCCGATGGTGCATGTGGCCGATGCGTTCCTGCTGGGCCGCCGCACCGCTGTTGAAGACTTCGAATTCTGAAGGATACCAAATGACCTATACCCCGCATGGCAAGCATCTGATCGCAGGCGATTGGGTAAAGACCGAGACCCGTTTCACCTCTGACCCGGCGCATGGGCCCTCGCACGAGTTCTGCATGGGCACGGTCGAGATGGTGAATGCCGCCTGCGAAGCGGCCGAGGAGGCGTTCTGGGACTATGGCTATTCGAGCCGCGAGACCCGCGCCAAGTTCCTCGAGACGATTGCCGACGAGATCGAGGCGCGCGGCGAGGCGATCACCGAAATCGGCACGCAGGAAAGCGGCCTGCCCGAAGCGCGCCTGAATGGCGAGCGCGGGCGCACCACCGGCCAGCTGCGCCTGTTTGCGGATCACATCCGTAAGGGCGACTATCTGGATCGCCGCCACGACAAGGCGCTGCCCGATCGCCAGCCCCTGCCGCGCCCGGATCTGCGGATGATCCAGCGTCCCATCGGCCCGGTCGCGGTCTTCGGCGCGTCGAACTTCCCGCTCGCGTTTTCGACGGCGGGCGGCGACACGGCCTCGGCGCTGGCGGCGGGCTGCCCGGTCGTGGTGAAGGGCCATCCGGCGCATCCCGGCACCGGCGAGATCGTGGCCGAAGCGATCAAGGCCGCCGTCGAGAAATGCGGAATGCCCAAGGGGGTGTTCAGCCTCGTCCAAGGCGGCTCGCATGATGTGGGGCAGGGGCTGGTGCAGCACCCGCTGATCAAGGCGGTGGGCTTCACCGGCAGCTTGGGCGGCGGCAAGGCGCTTTTCGACCTCTGCGCGCAACGCCCCGAGCCGATCCCCTTCTTCGGCGAACTGGGGTCGGTCAACCCGATGTTCCTGCTGCCGGAAGCGATCAAAGCGCGCGGTGAGGATCTGGGCGTGGGCTGGGCGGCCTCGCTGATGATGGGCGCGGGGCAGTTCTGCACCAATCCTGGCATCGTGGTCGTTCGGGAAGGCTCCGAGGGCGAGACGTTCGTGAACGCGGCTCTCGCAGCGCTCGAGGCGGGCGGCTCGCAGGTCATGCTGACCGACGGCATTGCCGAAGCCTATAGCAAGGGCGCCGCGCGGTTCGAGGAGGCCGGGGGCGTTCAGCAACTGCTGACCCAGGTTTGCGACCGGCGCGAGGCGAAACCCTACCTGTTCCGCGTCTCCGCCGCCGATTGGCTGGAGAACGAAGTCCTCTCCGAGGAAGTCTTCGGCCCGCTCGGGCTGATCGTGACGGTCAAGGATGACGACGAGATGATGAAGGTCGCGCGCAGCTTCTCGGGGCAGTTGACCGCGACGCTGCATATGGATGACGGCGATGCGGCGCTGGCCGGACGGCTGCTGCCGGTGCTGGAGCGCAAGGCGGGCCGGGTGCTCGCCAACGGTTTCCCGACCGGCGTGGAGGTCTGCGACGCGATGGTTCATGGCGGGCCGTATCCGGCGTCCACGAATTTCGGCGCGACCAGCGTCGGCACGCTCGCGATCCGGCGTTTCCTGCGGCCCGTTTGTTTCCAGAACATTCCCGAGAACCTCTTGCCCGAAGACCTGCAGGGGTGAGAGGCTTCCGCAAATTGCGGGAGGATTCATATGAGCGTGTTCGATGACAGGGTTTGCGAACTGGGCGAGGGGCCGTTCTGGCATCCCGAGCGCAGCCAGTTCTTCTGGTTCGATATCCTGAACCGCAAGCTGCTGACGCGCGATGCCAACGGCCCGCTCGAATGGCAGTTCGAGGGCATGGCCTCGGCGGCAGGCTGGGTGGATCGCGAGCGGATGATCCTCGCGACCGAGACCGGCCTGTCGCTGTTCCACATCGGCGAGGGCACGCTCGAGCCGCTCGTCGAAGTGGAGGCCGACGATCCCGGCACCCGCTCGAATGACGGGCGGGCGGATCGGCAGGGCGGCTTCTGGTTCGGCACGATGGGCAAAGAGGCGGAGCGCGGGCGCGGCACGATCTATCGCTATTATCGGGGCGAGCTGCGCCGGCTCGTCTCGGGGATTTCGATCCCCAACGCTATCTGCTTCACGCTCGACGGTCGCACGGCCTATTTCGCGGATACGCCCAGCCGGAAGGTCTGGTGTCAGTCGCTCGATAAGGATGGCTGGCCCGAGGGCGAGCGTCGGCTGTTTCTCGATCTGTCATCCGAGGGCCTCTATCCCGACGGTGCGGTGGTGGATGCCGAGGGCGGTCTCTGGTGCGCGCTTTGGAGTTCGGGGCGAGTGGCCCGTTTCGATGCGGAAGGCCGCATGACCCATCATCTCGATCTGCCGGGGAAGAACAGCACCTGTCCGGCCTTCGGGGGCGCGGATATGCGCGACGTGCTGGTCACGAGCGCGCTTGAGGGGATGACCGATCCCGATGCGGATCAGGGTCTGTCCTATCTGCTGCGCGCGCCCTTTGTCGGTGTGCCCGAGCCGCACGTGATCTTGTGAACTCTGTCGCGAGTCAGCTCGTGCGGCGTTCGCTCGCCGCACGAGCTGAATCTGAGTCGCGAGGGCAGGGCAATCTGGCCTTCGCGACCGCTTCGTGACACCGAAACCGTCACAAAAATCGCCTGCGGACTGTCATTTTCTCGGCGAAATTTACGTAGGGGTCGGCTGAAAACATCCATGCCTCGCGACGTCGCGATTTCGGCGTGATGGTCGGGCGCGTGTGAAAGCGTCTTGTTCCCTGCCAGTTCAGGGGATTTCGCAAAGCGGGGAGCGTGATCCCGAAGCCCCTAAAACCGCCAGATTATCACGCCCTGTCACGCAATCGCGACTGTTACATAGCTGTCAAAAAGCCCCGTCATGAGTGCACCCAGCGGACGGGACGAGTTTCGTTACCGCGTTCATAGCTTCCGAATTCTGACAGCGAGGACTGTTCAATGTTCATCACCCGCCTCACCCTCACCGCCGCGATTGCCGGTGCGACGCTGGCTTCGGCCGCCGCGGTGCAGGCCGCCGACATCTCCGGCGCCGGCGCGACCTTCCCCTATCCGATCTACTCGGCCTGGGCGAAAACCTACAAAGAGAAGACGGGCACGGGCCTCAACTACCAGGCCATCGGCTCGGGCGGCGGCATCAAGCAGATCGAATCCCGCACCGTGACCTTCGGCGCGTCCGACAAGCCGCTGGGCGGCGACGAGCTGGAGAAGAACACGCTGGTTCAGTTCCCGACCGTCATGGGCGGCATCGTTCCGGTCGTGAACGTCGAAGGCATCAAGCCGGGCGAGCTGGTTCTCGACGGTGAGACGCTGGCGAAGATCTACGAAGGCAAGATCACCAAGTGGAACGATCCGGCCATTGCCAAGCTCAACGAAGGCGTGAAACTCCCCGACGCGGCGATCGCCGTTGTCCACCGTTCGGACGGTTCGGGCACCACCTTCAACTACACCTATTACCTCGCCTCGGTCGATGAGACCTGGAAGAACGACATCGGCGTCTCGACCGCTGTCGAATGGCCGGTGGGTCTTGGCGCCAAGGGCAACCAGGGCGTGGCTGCGAACGTCGATCAGACGAAGAACTCGATCGGCTATGTCGAATATGCCTACGCGCTGCAGAACAACATGACCTACACGGACATGATCAACAAAGCAGGCAAGAAAGTCGCGCCGAAGGCCGAAGCCTTCGCCGCTGCCGCCGCCAATGCCGACTGGTCGAGCCAGCCGGGCTTCGGCGTCATCCTCGCCAACCAGCCGGGCGACAAGACCTGGCCGATGACCGCGGCGACCTTCATCCTGATGCACAAGGACGCCAAGGACGGTGCAGCTTCGACCGAAGCGCTGAAGTTCTTCGACTGGGCCTATGCGAACGGTGGCGATGCTGCCGCCAAGCTGGACTACATCCCGATGCCCGAAAACGTCGTGGCTCAGATCAAGAAAGAATGGGGCCAGATCAAAGGCGAGGACGGCAACGCTGTCTGGTCGATGAACCACTGATCCTTCCTGCCATACACACCTTCGGGGGAGGGCTGCATCTGCGGCCCTCCCTTTCTGCGGTTTTGAGTGGAGTGCGCGATGACGGCGACAAGCGATTACGACAGCGGCGTGAAGAGCACGCGCCCGGTGGCCCAGTCCGACCGGATATTCGGCTCTTTGACGCTGGCCGCTGCGGTGGTGGTGCTGATGGTTCTTCTGGGCGTGTTCGCCTCGCTCGTCATGGGGGCGTGGCCGGCGTTTAAGGAATACGGGCTGCCGTTCCTGTGGACCGCGAAATGGAACCCGGTGACCGACAAGTTCGGCGCGCTGGCGCCGCTTTACGGCACGGTCGTCACCTCGATCATCGCGATGGTCATCGCGGTGCCGGTGGGGCTTGGCATCGCGATTTTCCTGACCGAGACCTGCCCGCGCGTGTTGCGCCGCCCACTTGGGATCGCGATCGAGTTGCTCGCCGGCATTCCCTCGATCATCTACGGCATCTGGGGCCTCTTCGTCTTCGCGCCCTTCATGCAGAGCTATATCCAGCCCTTCCTGATCGACACGCTGGGCCATGTCCCGGTGATCGGCACCCTCTTCGCGGGCCCGCCCTACGGGATCGGGATGCTGACCGCGGGGCTGATCCTAGCGATGATGATCCTGCCGTTCATCGCTTCGCTCGCGCGCGACATCTTCCAGACGGTGCCGCCGATGCTGCGTGAAAGCGCCTATGGCATGGGCATGACCCGCTGGGAGGTGAACCGCCATATCGTGATCCCGCATGTGCGCACCGCGCTGGTGGGCGGCATCATGCTGTCGCTTGGCCGCGCGCTGGGCGAGACGATGGCCGTGACCTTCGTGATCGGCAACGCGCATCGCATCTCGGGCTCGATCCTCGCGCCGGGCACCACGATCTCGGCGGCGATCGCCAACGAATTCACCGAGGCCACGACGCCGATCTACACCTCGTCGCTGATCGCGCTGGGCCTCGTTCTGTTCATCCTCACCTTCATCGTGCTTGCCGCTGCCCAATGGATGCTCAAGCGCATGAAGCAAAAGTCGGGAGCGTAAGACATGGCTTCGATGACCCGCAGAAAGACCGTCAACGCGGTGATGATGACGCTGTCCACGGGGGCGGCGGCGCTCGGCCTCTTCGTGCTGGCGGTGATCCTGCTCTACCTGCTCTACAAGGGGGCGAGCGCGCTGAACCTTTCCGTCTTCACGCAAGACACGCCTTCGCCGATGGAGCCGGGAGGCTTGCGCAATGCGATCCTCGGCTCGGTGATCATGTCGGTGATTGCAGTGGCGATCGGGACGCCGATCGGTATCCTCGCCGGAACCTACATGGCCGAATACGGGCGCTATGCGAAGCTGTCGAAGGTGATCCGCTTCGTGAACGACATCCTGCTGTCGGCACCCTCGATCATTGTGGGCCTCTTCGTCTATCAGGTGCTCGTCATCAGCCTCGGGCATTTCTCGGCGCTCGCGGGCTCGGTCGCGCTGGCGATCCTCGTGATCCCGATCGTCGTGCGCACCACCGAGGACATGCTGCGCCTCGTGCCCGACCAGCTGCGCGAGGCGGGGCTTGCGATGGGCTGGCCCCGCTGGATCGTGATCCGCACGGTCGCCTACAAGGCGGCGATGGCGGGGATCGTGACCGGCGTGCTGCTGGCCATCGCCCGGATTTCGGGCGAGACCGCGCCGCTTCTTTTCACGGCGCTGTCCAACAACTTCTTCAGCCTCGATCTGACACAGCCGATGGCCTCGCTGCCGATCACCATCTTCCAATTCGCGCTTTCGCCCTATGACAACTGGCAGTCCCTTGCCTGGGCTGGCGCGCTTCTCATCACCGTCGCGGTGCTGGCGCTGTCGATTGTCGCCCGCCTCGTCACCTCCAAGAAGGAGAAACACTGATGGATACCCTCACCCGCGAACGCTCGCCGATGACCTTCGACGGGGTCGATCCCGCGCCGAAATCGCGCATCTCGATCAAGAACCTCGATTTCTACTACGGTGATTTCAAAGCCCTGAAATCGATCAATCTCGACCTGCCCGAGAACCGCGTGACCGCCTTCATCGGCCCGTCGGGCTGCGGCAAGTCCACGCTCTTGCGCGTGCTCAACCGGATGTATGACCTCTATCCGAAGCAGACCGCGACGGGGGAGGTGCTGCTCGATGGCGAGAATATCCTTGGCAAGAAGGTTGATCTGAACCGGCTGCGCGCGAAGGTGGGCATGGTGTTCCAGAAACCCACGCCCTTCCCGATGACGATCCACGAGAATATCGCTTTCGGCCTGCGTCTCGCGAATTACGCGAAATCCGAGATCGACGACCGGGTGCAGGCGGCACTGAAGGGCGCGGCACTCTGGGACGAGGTGAAAGACAAGCTGCAAAGCTCGGGCCAGTCTCTCTCGGGCGGTCAGCAGCAGCGTTTGTGCGTGGCGCGCACCATCGCGGTGGAGCCGGAGGTGATCCTGCTCGACGAGCCGGCTTCCGCGCTCGATCCGATCTCGACCGGCAAGCTGGAAGAGACGATCCACCAGCTCAAGGAGCAGTTCACCATCGCCATCGTCACCCATAACATGCAACAGGCGAGCCGCGTCTCTGATCGCACTGCCTTCATGTATCTGGGCGAGCTGATCGAAGAGGGCGAGACCGCGCAGATATTCACCCGCCCGCGGGTCGAGCGCACCTCGGACTATATCACCGGGCGTTTCGGCTGACCGAACTGCTGCCTTGTTCTTGCAGGGACGTGGGCGTAGAACGCGCCCAGTATTCAGCGGAGTGGTGACATGGCTTTGAACAGACGGCGTCTTCTGCAACTCGGTGCGGCTTCGATGGCGCTGGCGGCGAGTCCGCGCGGCGCGATGGCCGCGTTCGACCCCAAGCCCACGGGCTGGCGCAGCTTCGAGCTGGTCACCAAGGTCAGCTTGCCCGGCGGTGGTGAGACGGCGCAGCTTTGGGTGCCGGTACCCTCCGTGCATGGCGACGGCTGGATGAAGCCCGGCGCGGTGAACTGGGAAAGCGATGCGGACGAAGTTCAGATCGTGAATGCGTCCGACACCGGCACGCCGATGGTGCATGCGGTCTGGGGCGCCTCCGACGGCCCGCGCGAGTTGACCCTGACGACGCAAGCGCAGACGCAGGACTTCGTGGTCGATCTGAGCAAGCCGGGCGACGTGGAGCCGCTCGACGAGGTCGAGCGTGCGCGCTTCACCGCCGCGACCAAGCTGCTGCCGACCGACGGGATCGTGAAGCAGACCGCCGACTCGATCACCCGCGGGAAGACTGGCGATCTGGAGAAGGCCCGCGCGATCTACGAATGGATCGTCGAGAACACCGTGCGCAATCCGAAGACGCCGGGCTGCGGTCTGGGCGATATCTCCTTCATGCTGACCTCGGGCGATCTGTCGGGCAAATGCGCCGATCTCAACGCGCTCTTCGTCGGGCTGTCGCGGGCTGCCGGTCTGCCCGCACGTGATGTCTATGGCATCCGCGTCGCGCCCTCGCGCTTCGGCTACAAGAGCCTCGGCCTGAAATCCGACGACGCCACCGGCGCGCAGCATTGCCGCTCGGAAGTCTGGCTCAGCGGCTTCGGCTGGGTGCCTGCGGACGCCGCCGATGTGCGCAAGGTGATGCTGCAGGAAGGCGAGGGCCATCTGGGCCTCAAAGACCCCAAGGTGGTCGACGTGCGCGCGAAGCTGTTCGGCGCATGGGAAGGCAACTGGATCGGCTATAACTACGCGCATGACGTGGATCTGCCGGGCTCGGACGGGCCGGAGCTGCCCTATCTGATGTATCCGCAGGCCGAGATCGACGGCAAACGCCGCGACTATCTCGACGCCAAGGACTTCACCTATCAGATCACCGCGCACGAACTGTCGGCCTGAAGTCTCTCGTATCGGTGACAATCGCGCACTTTCCCTTGGCGCCCTGCGGCGCTAAGGGCGTTTGCAGGAGGTGCGCCAGATGCGTGTTTTCATAAACGGGTTCGGACGGATCGGTCGCTCGGTGCTGCGCGCCTGGGCGGAGGTGCCTGCGCGCTGGCCGGGGCTCGAGATCGTGGGCGTCAACGATATCGAAGCGCCCGAGATGCTCGCTTACCTCTTCGAATATGACAGCGTCTTCGGCCCGTGGCGCGGGAGTGTCGGGCTGGAACAGGGTGCGCTGGTGATCAACGGCACCCGAATCGCGCTGCACCGCGCGGATGATATCTCCACGCTCGATCTGTCGCATGTCGATCTGGTGATGGAATGCACCGGCCGCGCCGACAGTACGCAGATTGCAGGGCAGGGGATCGCAGGCGGGGCAGCCCGCGTGCTGATCTCGGGACCTGCGAAAGCGGCGGAGATCACGGTGGTTCTGGGCGCCAATGACGCGGCGCTGAACGGGCAGAAGATCGTCTCGAACGCAAGCTGCACCACCAATGCGCTGGCGCCGCTTGCGCGGCTGATCGATGCGGAATTCGGGATCGTCACCGGCTCGATGACGACGGTGCATTGCTATACCGGCTCGCAGCCCACGGTCGACAAGCCGCGCGGCCCGATGGAGCGCTCGCGCGCGGCGGCGCTGTCGATGGTGCCGACGACGACCTCTGCGGGCAAGCTGATGGAAGAGGTGCTCCCCGATCTCGCCGGTCGCCTGATTGCGCAGGCGGTGCGGGTACCCACGGCCTCCGTGTCGGCGGTCGATCTGGCGGTGACGGTGAAAAACCCCGCCACGGTCGAACAGGTCAACGCGGTGCTGCAAGACGCGGGTGGCGTGATCGGCACGACCGGGAAGCCGCTCGTCTCCACTGATCTGCGTGCGCGCCCCGAGAGCATCGTCATGGCGCTGCCCGAGACACGCGCGACCCAGCACGGGCTGATCCGGGTCTTCGGCTGGTATGACAACGAGTGGGGCTTCTCCAACCGTATGCTCGATATGGCGCTGCGGATGGGCTGACATGAAAAAGCCCCGCCGGATGGGCGGGGCTTTCATTGTCTGGCTTGGGCGCGGATCAGTTCCGGTTGCCCATGAATTGCAGCAGGAACATGAACAGGTTCAGGAAGTCCAGGTAGAGCTGCAGCGCGCCGATGATGGCGGCCTTGCCCATGAACTCCGAGTCGCTGGCAGCAAGCTGCAGGTAGGTGTTCTTGATGTTCTGCGTGTCGTAAGCCGTGAGGCCCGCGAAGATCAGAACGCCGATCACCGAGATCGCGAAGGCCATCGCCGAGGAGGCGAGGAAGATGTTCACGATCGACGCGACGATCAGGCCGATCAGACCCATCATCAGGAACGAGCCCATCGCGCTCAGGTTGCGCTTCGTGGTGTAGCCGTAAAGCGAAAGACCCGCGAAGGAGATCGCCGTCACGAGGAAGGTCTGCGCGATCGAGATGCCGGTATAGGCGGCGAAGATGAAGCTGATCGACAGCCCCATAAGCGCGGCATAGACGAAGAACACGATCTGCGCCGTGCTCGTCGACATCTTGTTGATCATCGCACCGAAGGCGAAGACGATCGCCAGCGGAGCCAGCATCACAACCCATTTGAGGCCCGAGCCGAAGATCGCGGCAACGAGCGCCGGGTTCGTACCCACACCAAACGCCACGGCCCCAGTCACCAGCATCGCCAGCGACATAAGCCCGTAGACCTTGTTCATATGTGCGCGAAGACCCTCGTCAATCGCAGCCTGACGCGTGCCCGCCTGGGGGGTCCGCATCGTTTCGAAATCAGCCATCAGCACCTCCAACTATATCTCCCGGTCGTCCCTCGGACCGGTTTCGCTACCGATATTGGCAGAGCAGCCCCGAAATTCAAGATTTGGGGCTGCCTGAAAATGCGCCCTTTCACACTGTTTTCACGTCTTTTGTCTCAGCGGCCCGCGCGCCAGTGATCGGGGGCGTCCCAAATCCGGCGCCGTGCCTCGAATGCGGCCTCGGTCTCGCTCAGCCCGAGGTCGTCGAGAAGCCTTGAATCAAGGCGCTCGAGCGCCCGGCGCGACCGGTGATAGGCGGCCATGCGAGCGAGGGTCGCAAAGAGGCCCTGCCGTGCGGGACGGGCAGGGGCGCAGCAGGCGGCGTTGCGCCGGGTCAGGAAGGTCATCGTCTCATCCT
This sequence comes from Thioclava sp. PTB-PU3-1, assembly GCF_055666785.1. Taxonomy (NCBI): domain Bacteria; kingdom Pseudomonadati; phylum Pseudomonadota; class Alphaproteobacteria; order Rhodobacterales; family Paracoccaceae; genus Thioclava; species Thioclava sp. PTB-PU3-1. Next base: position 592,826 of record NZ_JBVNVL010000002.1, read on the forward strand.
CCGTGGCAGATCGTTCCTGCAAAGAAGGATGGCGCAAGTTTATTGATGATGAAAACGAATGATTGTGTTAATAAGCATCACGAAACGTGATGGATGGGCGGACATGGCGCAAAACCTCGATATCGCGGCGCTGCGGGCGCTCCTCACTGTCGCCGAGACCGGGTCGGTGACGCAGGCGGCGCGACTTCTGAACCTGACGCAATCGGCGGTCTCGATGCAGATCCGTCGGCTGGAGGAGGCGCTCGACAAGGGGCTCTTCGACCGGGCGAACCGCAAGATGGCGCTGACCCGTGCGGGGCGCTCGCTTCTGGACCACGCCCGCCGGATCTGTGCCGAGAACGATGCGGCGCTGGCGCGGCTGCGCGCGACAGATGCCGAGGTGACCGTGCGCTTCGGTCTGCCCTATGATCTGGTCAGCCCGCAAATGCCTGGCCTGCTGCGCGCGATGGCCGAGCAATGGCCGATGGTGCGCCTGCAGCTTGTCTCGCGCCGTTCGTCGGTGCTGCGCCGGATGTTCGATGCGGGGGAGCTGGATATTATCCTGACCACCGAAGATAAGCCCGGACACGAGGCCGAGGTGCTGGCTTCCGATGATCTGGTCTGGATTGGCGCGCAGCTCGGGCGGGCCTTTTGCGAGCGCCCGCTGATGCTGTCGATCGAGGAAAGCTGCGCCTTTTATGATGCGGCGCTGGAGGCGCTTGAATCGGTCGGGATCGAAGCGAAATCCGCTTTCGAGGGACAATCCGACGAAATGGCGAGCGCAACGGTGGCTGCCGATATGGGCGTCGCGGTGCGGCTGTCGCGATATATCCCGCTGGGCTGCGTGGCCTTGGGGCCCGAGAGCGGCCTGCCGGCGATCGGCCGCTCTCGCATCTGCTTTTATGACACGGGACGATTGACCGGCGACCCGGTCGACGCGTTTCGCGCCATGCTCCGCGAGGCCTATGCCTGAGCGCCGATCTCGATGACCAGCTTGCCGGTGGAGCGGCGCGCGCGCAGATCCTCCAGCGCGTCCGGGATCTGCTCCATCGGATAGGTCGCGCCGATATGCGGGTTGAGGCCGCCCTGCGCGAACCAGTCGAACAGCCGCGCCATCGAGCCGGTCAGCACCTGCGGGTCGAGCTTGAGATAGCCACCCCAGTAGAGCCCGTGGATCGCGATATTCTTCACCAGCGCGTGGTTGAGCGGCAGCTTCGGCTGGCTGCCGCTGGCGAAGCCGATCACGAGGTAACGCCCGCCGGGCTTCAGCGCGCGGAACGCCGCTTCGCCCGCCGGGCCGCCGATCGCGTCATAGACCACGTCACAGCCGCCAAGCGCCTTGATGGCCCCCTTGAGGTCGTCGCTCTCGCTGTCGAGCGTCTCATCGGCTCCGGCGTCCCGCGCGATTTGCTGCTTCGCCTCGCCGCGCGCGCAGGCGATCACTCGCGCGCCCATCTTCTTGCCGATCTCGACCGCGGTGAGGCCGACACCACCAGCCGCGCCCAGAACCACCAGCGTCTCGCCCTCGGCAAGCGCTGCGCGCGTCTCCAGCGCCACGTGGCTGGTGCCATAGGCGATCTGGAAGGCCGCCGCCTGCGCGTAGCACATCGCGTCCGGCATCGGGGTGCAGCGGCTTTCCGGGAAATTGCCCGCCTCCGCCAGCCCGCCTTGGCCCGCAAAGACCGCAACGCGCGTGCCTGGAGCGAGGGTGCAGCCTTCGCCCGCCGCGATGACCTCTCCCGCGAGCTCCATCCCGAGCGTGAAGGGCGGGGTGGGGGTGTCTTGGTATTTCCCCTCGATCATCAGCAGGTCGGCGAAGTTCAGGCCGCAGGCCCGGATGGCCACCTGAACCTCGCCGGGCCCCGGCGCGGGCAAGGGGGTTTCGGTCAGTTCGGGGCGTTGCCCGGGGGCGGTCTGAACATAGGCGCGCATCGAATGCTCCGGCAGGTTGTGTCTTGAGGCGGGTCGGCCAAGCGGGTGGACCCTTCGTTGCCCGTGATAAACCGCGCGAGAGATCAGGACCAGCCCGCACATCCGGCGTCGGAAACGGCCCCGCGGCAGGTCCGATCCGCGGGTTGACGCGCGAATCAATCCCTCGTGAAAGACCGGTTAGCGCCACCATCTTCCCCTACGGCACCTGAGTCGTTGATTTGCAAATCGCAAAACACGCGGAAGGCGAATAGCGGGCGACCTATCCTTTAGGTTAGGTGTGCTGCGGAAAGCCGCAAATTCCCTGTCTTTTTAGACAGGTTTGCGATTTTACCCGCGCAGGCCACACTCAGCGCACGGTAGTTTGCGGGTGAAATTGGCTTAAAGGGGAAAGAGTATGAAGCATCCGGTTGATGTCCACGTGGGCAAGCGGATCCGGCACCGGCGCTGGATGATTGGGATGACCCAACAACAGCTTGCGGACAAAGTTGGGATCAAATTCCAGCAGATTCAGAAATACGAAACCGGGATGAACCGCGTCTCGGCGTCGCGTCTCTGGGATATCGCGGATGCGCTCGAGGTTCCGATCTCGTTCTTCTTCGAGGGCCTCGCGGAAGACAGCGGGATGCAACCGGAAGTGGCGGGGGATATTCTGTCCGACAAGGAGGCGCTCGCGCTCGTGCGTTCCTATTACGCGATCCCGGAGGCGCAGCGCCGCCGGCTGTTCGAACTGGCCAAGGTGCTGTCCGACGCGGCCTGAGCGCCACGCAGACGAGTTTAGGCGCAACTGGCGACCGAATGTGGGGCGGTCGGCAGCTTGACCCGGAGAAGGGGGGCGGTTACCGCTCCCCTTATCTCATTTCTGGGGGGCGGTTGCGGTGACGGCACGGCCCGGGGAGGACACCGATGCTTGATCTCGACACCGATACCCGTGCGGCGCTCGCCGCGCTGGCCAATGACCTTGCCGATTGCGCGCGTCGCGAGACCCTGGCGCAGTTCCGGCCCGTGGGCGGGATCGGCGCGGATAACAAGCTCGAAGGTGGTTTCGATCCGGTGACCGAGGCCGACCGCTCTGCAGAGGCCGCGATGCGCGCCTTGATCGCGGAGCGTCGCCCGCAAGACGGAATTTATGGCGAAGAGCACGGCGTGACCCGCGGCGAGAGCGGCCTGACCTGGGTGCTCGACCCGATCGACGGCACGCGCGGCTACCTGTCGGGCACGCCGACATGGGGCGTGCTGATCGCGCTATGCGCCGAGGAAGCGGATGGTCCTGGCGCGCCGATGATGGGCGTGATCGACCAGCCCTATATCGGAGAGCGTTTCACCGGCGGCTTCGGCCGCGCGACGCTGGAGGGGCCGCATGGCGGGCGCGATCTCGGCGTGCGCAGCGGGCGCGGGCTCGACAGCGCGACGCTTTTCACCACCTTCCCCGAAGTCGGCACGCCCGACGAAGGCGCGGCCTTCGCGCGGCTGTCGCAGCAGGTGCGGCTGACGCGCTACGGGATGGATTGCTACGCCTACGCGCTGCTCGCCGCCGGTCAGATCGATCTGGTCGTCGAGGCGGGGCTGCAGCCCTATGACGTGGCGGCCCCGATCGCCGTAATCGAGGCAGCGGGCGGTCTTGTCACCAACTGGCAGGGCGGTCCGGCCCATCGCGGCGGGCAGGTGCTTGCTGCGGCGTCGCCCGAGATCCACGCAGCCGCGCTCGACGTGCTGAACGGCTAACGTCTTCCTCTTGGCTTAAATATCCCGGGGGGCTTGCGCAGCAAGCGGGGGCAGCGCCCCCTCCGCCCTCAGTCCTTGCGCTTGCGGAACAGCTTCTCGCGTCCGATCCGGTCCAGCAGTTCGCGCGTGGCTTCCGTGCCAAAATGCTGACGATGGGCGAGGTCGGGCAGGCGGTTCGAGATCTCGCGGCCCAGTTCCTCGGGAAGCAGCGAGAGCGTTGCCTCCGAGACCATCAGGCTCTCCACCGGGATGCCCTCGGCATAGATGATTTCGTGCCGGTCGAAGACCAGCGCGTAGTAATCGACGAACCCGCCCTCGCGCTGCCAGACATTCTCGCCATCGACGAGGTGCTTGGCCTGCACGAGGATTTCCGACGTGTCGCCCAGCTTGTGCACGCCGCGGCGATAGAGGAACACGCGGTGATGGGGCGAGATCACCAGATCGCCCTCATTGCCCAGCACGCCCGCCGAAATCACGACCGGCGCGAAAGATCCCAGTGCCCGCATCGTCGCCTTCGCCACCAGCTTCACCGGTTGCGGGCCATTGTCGCGGGTCAGCACGCGCGCGCCCGGAGTGAGTTGCTCGATCGGCATCTGCGCGCCACCTGCCAGCGTGATCATCGTCCCGGTGGTGAAGGCCACACAGACGAGGTCCGACAGCAGCGCCTCGCCGGGGTCTTCGCTGGCTTCCAGAAGCGTGTAATCGAAGCGCGCCGCCATCGGTGAAAGCGGCAGCGCATAGAGCGCATCCGTGGCGTCGTGGCGGATCATCAGAATGTCGACCGTGTCGCCCTCGGGCGTGATCAGCAGGTGCCGCGCGATCAGCGCGAGCGCATCGCCCGGCGCGCCGATCTCGGAGCCCTGCGCCACGATCGGCGCGGCGCCTTGCTGGGCCAGCACGAGGCGAAGCGGTTTGGCGGCGCGATGAAGCTGATAGATGTCGCCGGGTTCGCAGTCTTCGGCAAGGCCGAGCGCGTCGCCATGATTGGCCCCGGAGGTCACCCAGATATCCTCGGCCTCGAAGACGTGAACGATCTGGCTCGGGTTGGACACGCGCTCTCCCTCGCCCTGCCGGGCAGTCTGAAACTGATGGATCGCATCGGCTTACCGCGGGCTGCTCCCGATGGTCAAGCGGCGACAGCGCGCTTGTCCTCCCCCGCGCGCAAGCTACTGTCCGAGGCGAAGCTGGCAGGGCGGCGCGCGGTGTTTCGTGCGAAGGTCCCCGCCAGATCACGCCGGAGAATGACAGTAAAGGAGAGGGCGCGATGGATCTTGGGATCAAGGGCCGCAAGGCGATCGTATGTGCGGGGTCGAAAGGGCTTGGACGGGGCTGCGCGATGGCGCTGGCGCAGGCGGGCGTCGAGATCGTGCTGAACGCGCGGGGTGCCGATGCGCTGGCCGCGACCGCGAACGAGATCATGGCTGCGACCGGGGTGACCGTGACGCCCGTGGCCGCCGACATCACCACGCCCGAGGGGCGCGCGGCGGTGCTGAGCGAAGCGGGCGAGGTCGACATTCTGGTGACCAATGCGGGCGGCCCGCCCCCGGGCAACTGGCGCGACTGGTCGCGTGACGATTTCATCGCGGCGCTCGACGCGAACATGCTCGCCCCGATCGCGATGATGCAGGCGGTTTTGCCTGCCATGATCGAGCAACGCTGGGGCCGGGTGGTCAACATCACCTCGCAATCCGTGCGCGCGCCGATCGCGCAGCTCGGCCTGTCGAACTCCGCGCGCTCGGGCCTGACGGGCTTCGTTGCGGGCACCTCGCGGCAGGTCGCCGAATATGGCGTGAACATCAACAACCTGCTGCCGGGCCTGCATGCGACCGACCGTGCGGTGTCGCTCGATACGGCGGCGGCGAAGACGAAGGGCATCTCGGTCGAGGAGGCGAAAGCGCAGCGCGAAGCGACGATCCCGGTGCGCCGCTACGGCACGCCCGAGGAGTTCGGCGCGACCTGTGCCTTCATGTGTTCGGCTCATGCGGGTTTCATGGTCGGGCAGAACGTGATGCTCGATGGCGGGCTGAACAACATCTCGATCTAAGCCGGTCTGGCGGACCTGCCGGGCTTGCTTGGGGGGCGGGGGGCTGCTATCTCCCGCCCTGCATTGCCTGACACTTTCGGTCGAGATTTCGCTGCATGAGCGCACAATTACCCCCTCCGCGGCTTGAAGTTCGCGCGCTTGGCCGCGTGTTCGACGGGCTGGCCGTCGTCGATGACGTGTCCTTCGCGATCCCCGCTGGGCAGGTGACCTGTCTGCTGGGGCCTTCGGGCTGCGGCAAGTCGACGACGCTGCGGCTGATCGCGGGCGTCGACATGCAGGATACGGGCGAGATCTACGTCGATGGTAAGCTGATCTGCGACACGGTGTTTCGCATCCCGCCCGAGCAACGCGCGATCGGGCTGATGTTTCAGGATTTCGCGCTGTTTCCGCATCTGACGGTGGCCGAGAATATCGCCTTCGGCCTCAAGGGCGACGCGGCAGCGAAGCGCGCCCGCGTGACGGAATTGCTCGAGAAGGTGCGGCTCACGCGGCATCGCGACAGCTATCCGCACGGGCTTTCGGGCGGCGAGCAGCAGCGCGTGGCACTGGCCCGTGCGCTTGCGCCCCGGCCGCGTATCCTCTTGATGGACGAGCCTTTCTCGGGACTGGACGAGCGCCTGCGCGACGATATCCGCGACGAGACGCTGGCGCTTCTGAAAGAGGAAAACACGGCCGTTCTGCTGGTCACGCATGAGCCGCATGAGGCGATGCGGATGGCCGATGAGATCCTGCTGATGCGCGGCGGGAAGATCGTGCAGCGCGGTGCGCCCTATAACCTCTATAACGCGCCGGTGGACCGGGCGGCGGCAGCGTTCTTCTCGGATGTGAACGTGCTCAAGGGCCAAGTGCAAGACGCGCTGACCGTGACCGCGTTCGGCGATTTCCTGACGCCGGGCCATGCGGACGGGACCGAGATCGACATCGTGATCCGCCCGCAGCATCTAAAGATCGATTTCGACCGGGCAGGGCGCGGCCCCGCTCCGACGCCGCAGGACGGCACGCCCGCGCGTGGCGTCGTTGAACGCGCGCGCTTCCTGGGCCGCGAGAGCCTCGTCGAGTTTCGGATGGATTTCGACGGCACGATCCTGCGCGCCAGCGTCCCGAACGTCTTCCTGCCGAAGCCCGGCACGCCGATGTGGCTGATGATCCGCCGTGATCGCTGCTTCGTCTTCCCGGCGAAAGGGGCTGGCGCTTAAGCGCTCAGCGGTCCTGCCGCCCCGCGCGTCCGCCCCGGCGTTTGCGCAGTTGCGGCGCGCGCTCGGGCAGCTCCGCCATCACTTCGCGGCGCGCCTCGGGCGTCATCCGCGACCATGCGCCGATTTCTTCCATCGTGCGGTAGCAGCCGATGCAGATCCGCGCCTCGGGGTGGATCTGGCAGAGCTTGACGCAGGGGCTCTCGATCTCGGCGCGTTTCCAGATGTCGTCGGTGTTTTGCGGATCGTTCATGCCGCCCCCAGATAGCGCAGCCGATCCAGCGCGCCTTGCAGGATGAAACTGGCCGCGACGTGGTCGATCGCTTCGGCGCGCTTGGCGCGCGACATATCGGCCTCCAGCATCGCGCGTTCGGCGGCGACCGTGCTCAGCCGCTCGTCCCAATAGCTGATCGGCAGATCGGTGAGACGGCTCAGGTTGCGAGCGAAGGCGCGGGTCGATTGGCAACGCGCGCCCTCGGTCCCGTCCATGTTCTTCGGCAGGCCGAGGATCAGGCCCTTCAGCTCGCGCTCCGCCACGATCTTCAGAAGCGCCTCGGCATCGACGCCGAATTTCTTGCGTTTGATCGTCGAGAGCGGCGTCGCGACCGAGCGCAGCCCGTCGGACACCGCGACGCCGATGGTCTTGGTGCCCAGATCGAGCCCCGCGACCCCGCCCATGCGGGGGATCGCTTCGGCGAACTCTTCGATCGTCTCGCAGATCATTCCGCCACACCTGCCGATTTCGCCGCCGCCTCGACCTGAGCTAGCGCGTCCGGGTTGTCCGCCAGCGCCTTTTGCGCCTCGCCCCAGGCTTCCTTGGCGCGTGCGTTCTCGCCCAGAGTCGCGAGCGACGAGATCACGCGGGCCCATTCCTGCGGCGTGCCGCCGTCGGTGGTCAGCCGGTCAAAGAGACCGTCGACCATCCCCTGGATCATCTGCTGGCGCTCCTCGGGCGTCATGGACTGCGCGTCCTTCATCTGCTGGGCGCTCGGGCCGGGGAGGGCGGGTGCCGCTTGCGGTGCGCTTTGCCCCGCCGAGGCGCCGCCCATATCCTTGAGCGCCTGACCAGCGGGCGCCTGATGGGCCGCGTCGATCTTCGCCATGTCTTCCGGGCGCGAGCTGAATTTGCCCTTCGCTTCGCCATAGATCGCATCGGCACGGTCGACCTCGCCGATCATGCGCAGCGAGGAGATCAGACGTGCCCAATCATCCGCGCTGCCGCCTTCCTGCGCGAGCCGGTCGTTCAGCCGCTCCACCATCGAGCGGATCATGTCCTGACGGGCCTCGGGCGACATATCCGCCGCCGCCGCGACATCGGCCTGCGACGGGCCGGGGGCGCCGCGCGGTCTGGGCGGGGTGTAGTCCTTCTCGCCCGCGAGCCATGCCAGTTCCTCGATGTTCTGCCGCATCATCGGCACCCAGGGGTCGCTATTCTCCGAGTTGCGCAATGCGCTGTCCCAGAAGCGGAACGCGCGGTCGGCACGCCCGTTCTGCAGCATCATCAGGCCGACATAGTAGAGCGACAGCCCGTTCTTCGGATCCATCGTCAGTGCGGTCGCGAAGACTTTCTCCGCCTCGGGCGTGATCATTCCGCCTGCCGCCACGGCCATCATGTCGCCCAGTTCGGCGTAATCCTGCGCCGTCGCAGAATCTCCCTTAGTCGCAACGAGACGCTGCTGCGCCTTCCATGCGGCATCGAAGTTGCCCAGCGTTGCCTCGTTGCGTGCCAGCAATTCGAGACCTTTCGGATCGTTGGGCTTTTTCGCCACGGCTTCGCGCAGCTTCTTCATCAGTGCGAGGAATTGTGGGTCCGGGTTGGATTGGGGGGCGGTCGCGCGGGCTTTTGCCATTTTCTCGGCTTCGGCCTGCGAGGGGCGGCTGTCATAGAGTTTGTCTGCATCTGCAAGACGCACGCCGATGGGCTGGTCCTCGTACCCGTCCTGCCCCACGTAATCGTAAAGCGCGAATGCCCCGCCGAAAATCACGACGACGCCAAGCACGACTGCGATGGTCGCCCCTTTCGGCGCGCGGCCGAGATCGGAGCCTGCCTGTGCCTTGCGGTCGGCCTCGAGCATCCGGCGCGAAATCTCCAGCTTCGCGCGGTCGGCTTCCTCGCGCGAGGTGACGCCGCGTTCGACGTCGCGCTCCAGATCGCGCAGCTGGTCGCGATAGACCTGCACGTCATACGAGGCCGCAGGGGCCATCTCGTCCTCGCCGCGCCCACGCAGCAGCGCAAGGGCGAACAAAAGCGCGATGACCGCAACGAGCGCGGCGGCGATAATCCAGAACAGCATGGCGTCTCCTCATCCTTCGTTCCCCATTTAGGCGAGATGACGCCGCGCCGAAAGGGTCTAGCGCGTGAATGGAACTCGATGTCGCAGGCCCATGTCGCTTTTTTCCCTGCGATGCCGCAACAGGGGGGCTTTCGTCCGCCGCCCCGGTCCATCACAAAGGCGAAAGAGTCGAGACTGCTCGGAGGCGCGCTCATGAAACGCTATTCGATGTTTGCCGTTGCACGTGAGGCGATGCGCTTCCATCGCGGCTGGGAACGAGCCTGGCGCTCCCCCGAGCCGAAGAAACGCTATAAGGTCATCGTCGTTGGGGCGGGCGGGCATGGCCTCGCCACCGCCTATTACCTCGGCAAGGTGCATGGCATCACCGATGTCGCGGTGATCGAGAAAGGCTGGCTGGGCGGCGGCAATACGGGCCGCAACACCACGATCATCCGCTCGAACTATCTGCAGGATCCCTCGGCGGCGATCTACGAGAAAGCCCGCGCGCTCTACGAAGATCTGAGCCAGGATCTGAACTACAACGTGATGTTCTCGCCGCGTGGTCTTCTGATGCTGGGCCAGACCGAGCATGAGGTGCGCGGCTACAAGCGCACGGTGCACGCCAACCGCCTGCAGGGCATCGACACGGAATGGATCGGGCCGCAGCAGGTCAAGGATCTCGTGCCGATCATCAATATCGACGGGCCGCGCTACCCGGTGCTGGGCGCGCTGCTGCAAAAGCGCGGCGGCACGGCACGGCACGATGCGGTGGCCTGGGGCTATGCGCGGGCCTGTTCCGATATGGGCATGGATATCATCCAGAAATGCGAAGTGACCGGCGTGCGCACCGAAGGCGGCAAGGTGCAGGGTATCTCGACCAGCAAGGGCGAGATCGACTGCGAACAGCTCGCCATCGTCGTCGCGGGGCACTCCTCGGTCATGGCCGAGATGGCGGGCTTCCGTCTGCCGATCGAGAGCGTGGCGCTGCAGGCTTGGGTCTCCGAGCCGATCAAACCCTGCATGGATGTGGTCGTGATGGCCAACACCGTGCACGGCTACATGTCGCAATCGGACAAGGGCGAGATGGTGATCGGCGGCGGCACGGACGGGTTCAACAACTACACCCAGCGCGGCTCGTGGCACCATGTCGAGGAAACCACCCGCGCGCTGGTCGAGACCTTCCCGATCATCTCGCGCCTCAAGATGCTGCGCCAATGGGGCGGCATCGTGGACATGACCGGTGACCGCTCGCCCATCCTGTCGAAAACCCCGGTCGAGGGCATCTTCGTCAATTGCGGCTGGGGCACCGGCGGGTTCAAGGCGATCCCGGGCTCGGGCTATGGTATGGCCGAGCTGATCGCACGCGGCCACTCGCCGCTGACCGACCAATTCGGCCTCGACCGTTTCAAGGAAGGCCGCTTCATCGACGAAAGCGTCGCCGCAGGGGTGGCGCACTGATGAAGACGACCTCCCTTTCGACCTGCTTCAAATCCCTCCCGGCGCTCTCCAACTGCGAGGTGCATCCCAAATGCTGACCCTCACCTGTCCCTGCTGCGGCGTCATTGCCGAGGAAACCGAATTCGCCCCGGGCGGCGAGGCGCATCTCAAGCGCTTCGGTCCGGGCTCGTCGGATGACGAGTTCGAGGGCTACCTGTTCGCCCGCAAGAACCCGAAAGGCGTCCATTTCGAGCGCTGGCGCCACGCCTATGGCTGCGGCAAGTGGTTCCTGGCTGCACGCGACACCAACACGCTCGAGGTGTTTGCGACCTACAAGGCGCAGACCACCGAGCCCCCCGCCGATGTGATCGCGAAGATCAAAGCGAAACGCCCCGACTGGGAGGGCTATAAATGAGCACGCGTCTTTCCAAGGGTGGTCGTCTGATCGACCGCGCGAAACCGCTCGCCTTCACCTTCAACGGCAAGCCGATGCGCGGCTTTGCGGGCGATACGCTGGCCTCGGCTCTGCTGGGCGGCGGTCAGGTCATGGTGGGTCGCTCGTTCAAATATCACCGCCCGCGCGGCATCGTGGCGTCGGGCGCGGAAGAGCCGAACGCGCTCGTCGGTCTGGGTCGTAACGCGCGGTTCGAGCCCGATCAGCGCACCACCACGACCGAGCTGTTCGAAGGGGCCGAGACCACCAGCCAGAACCACTGGCCGTCGCTCGACTTCGATATCGGCGAGATCAACAACACCTTCTACAAATTCCTGCCCGCAGGTTTCTACTACAAGACCTTCATGGCGCCGCGGGCTGCGTGGAAGCACCTGTTCGAGCCGATCATCCGCAAATCCGCAGGTCTTGGCGGCGTGCCGAAAGAGGCCGACCCGGATCGCTACGAACAGGTCTATGCCCATTGCGACGTGCTCGTCGTGGGCGGCGGCGTGGCGGGTCTTGCCGCGGCGCTGAAAGAGGGCCGCGCGGGCAAGCGCGTCTGGCTGATCGAGCAGACCCCGAACTGGGGCGGGCGCACGCCCGTCGATGGCGGTCAGATCGACGGTCACGACGCACAGAACTGGATCGACAGCGCGCTGGTCGAACTGTCCTCGATGGAGAACGTCACGATGCGCACCCGCCTGATGGCGGCGGGTCTGCACGATCATGGCTATGTCATCGGCTACGAGAACCTCGCCGACACCACCCCCGGCGATGGCCGTCCGCGCCACCGTCTCTGGCGCATCCGTGCAGGCCACACGATCACCGCGACGGGCGCGATCGAGCGTCCGCTGGCCTTCGCGGGCAATGACGTGCCTGGCGTGATGCTGGCCTCGGCGGTGCGCGATTACATCGTGAACTGGGCGGTTTCGCCCGGTGATCGCACGGTTCTCGTGACCAACAATGACGACGCCTACCGCACGGCGCTCGCGATCCTCGATGCAGGTCTGACGGTCTCGGCCGTGGTCGATGCGCGCGAGGAAACCCATGGGGCACTGCCCGAAGCCGTGAAGGCGCGCGGCGTGCGTGTCCTCGAAGGGCGCGGCATCGCGAAAGTGCTGGGCCGCAAGGGCGTCTCCGGCGTCGAGATCTGCGCACAGGCAGGCGAGGGCGGTGCGGTCGAGATGATCGACTGCGATTGCGTCGCGATGTCGGGCGGCTGGTCGCCGGTCGTGCACCTGTGGTCCCATTGCGGCGGCAAGCTAACCTGGGACGATGCGCGCGCGATGTTCCGCCCCGATCCCAACCGTCCGCCGACCGGCGCGGACGGGACCGGCATGGCGACGGTCGTGGGGGCCGCCAATGGCGATCTGACGCTCTCCGAGGCGATGGGCGGTCTGGGTATCGGCGCAGCTTCCGAGGAAGAAGCGCCGCTCGCCCCGGTCTGGATGATGCCCGCAGGCGCGCCCGACGCGCTGCGCTTCAAGAGCTTCCTCGACTACCAGAACGACGTGAAAGTCTCCGACGTGCAACTCGCTGCGCGCGAGGGCTACGAGTCGGTCGAACATACCAAGCGCTACACGACGCTCGGCATGGCGACCGATCAGGGGAAACTGAGCAATATCAACGGGCTTGCGATCCTCTCGGATGCGCTTGGTCAACCGATCCCGGCCACTGGCACGACCACCTTCCGCCCGCCCTACACGCCGATTTCGCTTGGCGCTGTGACGGCGGAGGCCAAGGGCGAGCTGTTCCAGCCGCTGCGTCGCACCCCGATCCAGTCCTGGCACGAGGCCAAGGGCGCGCATTGGGAGCCGGTCGGCCATTGGCGTCGCCCCTATTGCTACCCGAAATCGGGCGAGAGCCACCGCGACGCGGTCAATCGCGAGATCACCAATACCCGCAAGAATGTGGGCATGCTCGACGCCTCGACGCTGGGCAAGATCGTGGTGAAAGGGCCGGATGCGGGGAAATTCCTCGACATGCTCTACACGAACATGATGTCGACCCTGCCGGTGGGCAAATGCCGCTACGGGCTGATGTGCAACGAGAACGGCTTCCTGATGGATGACGGGGTCGTGGCGCGGCTCGACGAGGATACGTGGCTGTGCCACACGACCTCGGGCGGGGCCGATCACATCCACGGCTGGATGGAAGACTGGCTGCAATGCGAGTGGTGGGATTGGAAGGTCTACACCGCGAACCTGACCGAGCAATACGCGCAAATCGCCGTCGTCGGTCCGAAATCGCGCGAGCTGTTGGAGCGTTTGGGCGGCATGGATGTCAGCAAGGAGACGCTGCCCTTCATGAAATGGACCGAGGGCAAGCTGGGCAGTTTCGACGCGCGCATCTTCCGCATCTCCTTCTCGGGCGAGCTGAGCTACGAGATCGCGGTGCCTGCGAGCCAAGGCCTCGCGCTGTGGAAGGCACTCATGGCCGAGGGCGAGGCGCTTGGCGTGATGCCCTACGGCACCGAGGCGCTGCATGTGATGCGCGCCGAGAAGGGCTTCATCATGATCGGCGACGAGACCGACGGCACGGTGATCCCGCAGGATCTGGGGCTGAACTGGGCGCTCTCGAAGAAGAAGACCGACTATCTGGGCAAGCGCGCGCAGGAGCGGTCCCACATGACCGACCCGAACCGCTGGAAGCTGGTCGGCCTTGAGACGCTCGACGGATCGGTGATCCCCGATGGCAGCCACGCGCCCGCCGACGGGTTCAACGCCAACGGTCAGCGCCACACACAAGGCCGCGTCACCTCGACCTATTACTCGCCGACGATCGGCAAAGGGATCGCGATGGGGTTGGTGCTGAACGGGCCCGACCGTATGGGCGAGGTGATCGAATTCACCGGCGAGGGCGAGGAAATGGTTAAGGCGCGGATCGTCGATCCGGTCTTCTACGACAAGGACGGGGAGAAGCAGAATGTCTGAGGCTGTCAGCGCCCTTTCCGGGCAGACCCACGAAGGTTTCGTCACCGTGTCCGAGGCCGGGCTGGTGGGCATGATCTCGATCCGCTCCGATCTGGAGGCCAAGGGGCTCGCCAAGGCGCTCAAGGCCGAGGGGCTACCCGTCCCCGGCCCGCGCCGGATCGAGACCGTTGACGGGCGCTCCATCGCCTGGATGAGCCCCGATGAGCTGTTGCTGATCTGCGCTCATGACGAGGCCCCCGCGCTGACCGATCGGCTGGCCAAGGCGCTTGCCGCAGACCACGCGCTGGTCGTCAACGTCTCCGACGCCCGCGCGATGTTTACCATCCGCGGCGAGAGGGCCGATCAGGTGGTGATGAAGCTCTCGCCCGCCGATATCGCGACGCTTCCCGCAGGCGAGATCCGCCGCTCGCGCACCGCGCAAGTGGCGGCGGCGTTCTGGCGCTCCGGGGAAAGTGAAATCTCACTCATATCTTTCCGCTCGGTCGCCGGCTATGTTATGGGACTGCTTGAAGTTTCCGCCCGTGAGGGCAGCGATCTCTTTTAACATCCGGGCGTTGGTCTTGCATTAATCGGGCCGCTTCGTGCCCGATTAATTTGTCGAGGCCATATGTTCCGTCCATTTCTTTTCGCAGCTTTCGTCGTCATTTCCGCTGGCCCGGTTCTGGCCAATCCCGAGCAGCCGAAGCTGCCGCGCGGGACGCAGGTGATGCGTTGCACCTTCGAGACCGGCCATCTGTCGAATTCGACACCCGGCGAGGTCGATCTGCTGAAAATCCCGGGCGGGGAATGGAAGGTCTATGACACGTTCCTCCATCATTTCGACTTGCCGTTGCAGCCGGTGCAGGTGCTTGTCGACAATCCAAAGCGCACGACGTTTGGCTGGAAGGTCGACAGGCTCAAGACCAAGCGCAACTACTACACCCCGCGCGTCGAGTTTCGCGTGACCCGTTTGAAGGCCAGCGGTAAGGCCTCGATCGCGGTGCGCCCGCGGGGCTATCGGTCTGAGACGGCTTGGGGCTCCTGCGACCCGATCCATGAGATCCAGGTCGGGGCACGCGGCGCGGCCTCTTCGTCGTAGAATTCCGACAAGACATCGCAATCGGAGGCGGGCGCCCCTGAGCGTCCGTCATCTGTCGAACGTGCAGAGGGTGTTTGGCGGCACGTCTGGCCGTTGCCGACGTCTGGATGCGCGCGGACACGCTTTGCGACGCCGCGAGACGGAAGTTCAGCCCTCTACGGTGACCCTCGTCCCTCGAGCTTCATGCGCGAGTTCGTCGCTCAGGGCACAAGGACGTCCTCGGACGCCGCCAAATCTGGGTGCTGCGTCCTGAGTGCGACGCGCGTTTCGCTGGCTTTGCGGCGCGCGGCTGTCAGCTCCGCCATCGCCTGTTGGTCGTCGATGCGCCCGAGATTGGCTCCGCCAAATTCATAATCGAACGGGACGTCGTGAAGCTCAGGATCAACCTGGAAAATAATATCGTTAACCGCAAAGCTGTTTTTGCGATAACCCTCTTCGATTGAAAGAGACAGGGATATCAGATGTCGACTGTTGAAGGGCGACATGAAGAAGTTTCGCGTAAGTGCCGGGAAAATGAGCCCGATTGTCGAGCTATAGTATATTTCGAGGAACATAAGGTCGACTTGGCGTTTCGCAGCGTTTTCCGGAAGCGTTTCGACCCAGTTCTGATACTCGGGTAGAAACGTCCTGTATGTCTTGCGGTCGAACGCTTTGCCCGGCACGATCAGCAGGCGTTTGACTTGCCAGCGTAGGTTATTTCTTCCGTCCTCGCCCAGTTTGTCGATGAACACGGCACGCAACAAGTCGGTTTGGTGGCCGCGCAGGATCACCATCCTATCCTCGAGGCATTCATGCAGCCCGTGAGCGACTTCCCGGGTCAGCTTTTTCTTGAACCCGAGCGCGGCATGGAATTCGGCTTCGAACCGCGAAACATCCTCTTCAGAGACCTTGATATTCCGCTTGTCGTGGATTTCATGGTCGACCTGCAGGACCTTCGCGAGTGTTCGAGCGATCGTTGCGTCGATCCTGCTCGCGTAATTATGGATATGGGTGAAAAATTGGTCGAAGCCCGCGAGGTTCGTGCGCGATATCGAAGCGAGCAAGCGGCTATCCTGCCCTCCCGATAACGGGAGCGCAGTTTTGAAGTTAGCGTTGATCTCTCCGATAACCTTCGAGGTTCGTTGAATTATTTCTCCGTAAATATCGTCATGCGATCGATCCGTCGTGAAATCCTCGTCGCGCGGCCAAAAGCGAGTTTCGGAAAAGTCATTGAGATCGAGATAGAAATTCGGATTACCGCGACGGACATCCTTGTCGTAAGTGTGGAACAGGCTGTAATTGCCTTCGCCGCGCTCGATGAGAGAATGGTCGTATAGCGGATGAGGTGTTGTGTCGCGCTCGATGCAAAGGGCAAGGCTCGACGCGACCTGTCGCTCTTCACGGTCATAGACCATGCCATTCATGCCGACCGCGTCACTGTAAAATCGCTTTGAAGCGCCTTTGGCAATAAATACATTATACCGACCGGAAACGTAAAAGAGCCAGTCTTCGAAATCCTCAAAGAAGCTATCGCGATCCAAATCGAGTGACGGGATTTTATGGGTGCCCTTCACCAAGGTCTCGTTATCGACTCCGATACCGATGAAAAGGCCGATCGCACGGCCCTTGGCATCTTCCAGCTTCGAAACGCATACTCCGTCGCCGACATGAAGGTGCCAGCCGCCGAAACTGTAACGCTTCAGGATCGTGTCCGTAATCTCACGTTGTGTCAGGAGATATTGCCAGCGCGAAATTTTCTCGAAATTGATGCCTGCTTTCGCGCAGTCGGACTCCGCTCTAATCGTCGTCATTCACAAATCTTTCTGAAAATTATGAATAGATTTAGATACTGATAAAACTCTCAGCGATACTATGAACCCGGACGTTCTTGTCAACGCTGCCGGTACGGCGGTCGGCAAGAAACAGGGCTTCCGTGTCCCCACCTTCGTTCAGGCCCTAATCTTGCCAATAGACACAAAAGCGCGCCGGGGCGGGGCCTCGGCGCGCGTTTTGTTCAATGCTGCGACGATTACTCCAGTTCGACCAGCAGATCCTTCGCGTCGATCTGCGCCCCCGGCGAGACATGGATCGCCTTCACCGTGGCTTCGCGGTCGGAATGGATGCCGGTCTCCATCTTCATCGCTTCGATGGTCAGGAGCATATCGCCCGGTTTCACCTTCTGGCCGACATTGACCGCGATCGAGGCGATCGAGCCCGGCATCGGCGCGCCGATATGGTTCGCATTGCCCGCCTCGGCCTTCGGCTTCGCCGCCGTCGTCGCCTTCACCGCGCGGTTCGGGACGCGCACGGCGCGGGGCTGGCCGTTGAGTTCGAAATAAACCTTCACCTCGCCCAGCTCGTCGGTTTCGCCGGTGGTGAGGTAGCGGATCTCCAGCGTCTTGCCGGGGTCGATCTCGGCGGAGATCTCGTCCTGCGGCTCCATCCCGTAGAAGAAGACCGGGGTCGGCAGGGTGCGCACCGGGCCATAGGCTTCGTGGCGGCTCGCGTAATCGGTGAAGACTTTGGGGTACATCAGGTAGCCCGCGAGATCTTCATTGTCGATTTCGCGCCCGTCGAGCTGATCGGAGACCTCCTTGCGGGCGGCTTCCAGATCGACCGGGGGCAGGTTCTTGCCGGGGCGCTCGGTCGAGGGATGCTCGCCCTTGAGCACCTTCTTCACAACCCCCTCGGGCCAGCCGCCGGGCGGTTGGCCGAGATTGCCGCGCATCATGTCGATGACCGAATCCGGGAAGGAGACATCCTTGGCCGGATCGAGCACGTCTTCCTTCGACAGGCCCTGCGCGACCATCATCAGCGCCATGTCGCCCACGACTTTCGAGGACGGCGTGACTTTCACGATGTCGCCGAAGATCTGGTTGGCATCGGCATAGGCCTGGGCCACCTCGTGCCAGCGCTCCTCCAGCCCCAGCGAGCGCGCCTGCGCCTTGAGGTTGGTGAATTGGCCGCCGGGCATCTCGTGCAGATAGACCTCGGAGGCCGGGGCTTCGAGGCCGCTCTCGAAGGCCGCATATTGGTGACGCACGGCCTCCCAGTAGTTAGACATCATGCGGATCGCGTGGATATCGAGGCCGGTGTCGCGTTCAGTATGGGCCAGGGCCTCCACGATCGAGCCGAGGCAGGGCTGCGAAGTGCCGCCCGAGAAGGCGTCCATCGCCGCATCCACCGCGTCGACGCCAGCATCTGCCGCCGCGAGAATGGTCGCGCCCGCGATTCCGCTCGTGTCATGCGTGTGGAAGTGGATCGGGATATCGACCTCTTCCTTCAGCGCCGCGATCAACTTGCGGGCGGCGGCGGGTTTCAGAAGGCCCGCCATATCCTTGAGACCCAGCACATGTGCGCCCGCGGCCTCCAGCTCTTTCGCCATGCCGATATAGTATTTCAGGTCATACTTGGCGCGGTCCGGATCGAGGATATCGCCGGTGTAGCAGATCGTGCCTTCGCAGATCTTGCCGCTTTCGATAACCGCATCCATCGCGACGCGCATGTTCTCGACCCAGTTGAGCGAGTCGAAGACGCGGAACACGTCGACGCCGCTCTCCGCCGCCTGCTTCACAAAGAACTGCACCACGTTGTCGGGGTAGTTCGTGTAGCCCACGCCGTTCGAGGCGCGCAGCAGCATCTGCGTCAGGATGTTGGGCATTTCCTCGCGGATGTCGCGCAGGCGCTGCCACGGGCATTCCTGCAAGAAGCGATAGGCCACGTCGAAGGTCGCGCCGCCCCAGCATTCGACCGAGAACAGGTCGCTGAGGTTCGAGGCATAGGCGGGCGCGGCCTTGATCATGTCGATCGAGCGCATCCGCGTCGCCAGCAGCGACTGGTGGCCGTCGCGCATCGTGGTGTCGGTCAGCAGAAGCTTCTTCTGCGCCTTCATCCAGTCGGCGACCGCCTTCGCGCCCTCTTTCTCGAGCAGGTTCCGGCTGCCCGGTTTTGCCTCATCCTTGTAGGCGGGCAGGCGCGGCGGTTTCGCTTCGGCATGGGGCTTGTTGCGACCCGCAGTCTCGGGGTGACCGTTCACGGTGATATCCGCGATATAGGTCAGGATCTTGGTGCCCCGGTCGCGGCGCTGCTTGAAGTCGAACAGCTCCGGCGTCGTGTCGATGAACTTCGTCGTGTAGCTCATGTCGAGGAAGGTCGGGTGCTTGAGCAGGTTGATGACGAAGTCGATATTCGTGCTCACGCCGCGGATACGGAATTCGCGCAGGGCGCGGTCCATCCGGCGGATCGCCTGATCGGGATCCTGCGCCCAGGCGGTGACCTTCACCAGAAGCGAGTCGTAGTAGCGGGTGATGACGCCGCCCGCATAGGCCGTGCCGCCGTCGAGGCGGATGCCGTTGCCGGTGGCCGAGCGATAGGCGGTCAGGCGGCCGTAATCGGGGATGAAGTTGTTCTGCGGGTCTTCGGTGGTCACGCGACACTGCAGCGCGTGGCCCGACAGTTCGATCTCGTCCTGAGATTTCGCGCGGGTGGCCTCGGCCAGCGTCGCGCCCTCGGCGATCTTGATCTGGGCCTGCACGATGTCGATGCCGGTGACCTCTTCGGTCACGGTATGCTCGACCTGAACGCGCGGGTTCACCTCGATGAAGTAGAACTTGTCCGAGTCCATATCCATCAGGAATTCGACCGTGCCGGCGCATTCATAGCCGACCGCCTGACCGATCTTCAGCGCGAGCTGGCAGACCTCTTCGCGCTGCTCGTCCGAGAGATAGGGGGCGGGGGCGCGTTCGACGACCTTCTGGTTGCGGCGCTGCACGGTGCAGTCGCGCTCGTAGAGGTGATAGAGATTGCCATGCGTGTCGCCCAGCAGCTGCACCTCGACGTGGCGCGCGCGGATGATCATCTTCTCGAGATAGCCCTCGCCATTGCCGAAGGCGGCTTCGGCCTCGCGACGGCCCTCGCGGACCTTCTCGACCAGTTCGTCCTCGCCGAGGATCGGGCGCATGCCGCGACCGCCGCCGCCCCAGCTGGCTTTCAGCATCAGCGGGTAGCCGATCTCGGCGGCCTCTTTCTTGATCGCGTCGAAATCCTCGCCCAGCACTTCGGTCGCGGGGATGACCGGCACACCGGCCTTGATCGCCACGCGCCGCGCCGAGGCCTTGTCGCCGAGCGCGCGCATCGTCTCGGCCTTCGGGCCGATGAAGGTGATGCCGGCGGCGTCGCAGGCTTCGACGAAATCGGGGTTCTCCGAGAGCAGGCCATAGCCCGGGTGGATCGCATCGGCACCGCTTTCCTTGGCGACGCGGATGATCTCTTCGATCGAGAGATAGGCGCCGACGGGCGAAAGACCCTCGCCGATGCGATAGGCTTCATCGGCTTTGAAGCGGTGCAGGCCCAACTTGTCCTCTTCGGCGTAGACGGCGACCGTCTTCTTGCCCAGCTCGTTGGCGGCGCGCATCACCCGGATGGCGATCTCGCCACGGTTGGCCACGAGGATCTTGTTGAACATAGCGTTCTCCCTGTTGTCGAAAGTGGCCGCTACGGTACAGTTGCCGCGCCGCAGCGCAAGGGCCTACCTGCAAAGTTGGGCAAATTTACTGACCAAACCGCTCGGGTTTGCAAAGTCACGCTACGCGACCGCAGCTCCGTCCCGGCCCGTCTGGGATTGACTAGACCGGCGCTCTGGGCAAGGTGGGGCGCATGATCGATCTGCGCCCGGTTGGATATATCATCGGAATGCTGACATCCGTGCTGGGGCTGACGATGCTTATCCCGGCAGCGGTGGATTTGGGTTATGGCGCAGCGCATTGGCTGGTTTTCGTCGAAAGCGCGGTGCTGACGACGACGGCGGGGGCGCTGCTGGCGCTCGCCTCCCGCGACGGGTTGGCTCGGACGCTGTCGATCCATCAAAGCTTTCTGCTGACCTCGCTCGTCTGGCTGACGCTGCCCTTCTTCGGGGCGCTGCCTTTCATGCTGGGCGTGCCGCACCTGTCGCTGGTCGACGCTTATTTCGAGGCGATGTCGGGCCTGACCACGACCGGCACCACCGCGATCCCGCATCTCGATACGCTGCCGCCGGGGGTGAACCTGTGGCGCGGGCTGCTGCAATGGCTGGGCGGTCTGGGGATCATCATCGTCGCGATGATCTTCCTGCCGGTGATGAAGGTCGGCGGGATGCAGTTCTTCCGCTCGGAAGGGTTTGATACGCTTGGGAAAATCCTGCCGCGCGCGATGGATATCTCGACCGCGCTGATCCGCATCTATGTCGGGCTGACGATCGCCTGCGCGCTGACCTATATCGGCCTCGGCATGAAGGGGTTCGACGCGATCATGCATGCGCTCACCACGATGAGCACCGGCGGGTTTTCCAATTACGACGCCAGCTTCGCCGCCTATAAGGGCGCGCCGGAATACGCGGCCTCGGTCTTCATGGCGCTGGCGGCGATGCCGTTCATCCGCTTCGTGCAGGTGATGCGCGGCGATACGATGCCGCTCTGGCGCGACCCGCAGGTGCGCGCCTTCCTACGCTGGATGGGCTATGCGATCGCGATCATCGTTCTTTACCGCATGATCCGCCACGAGGCGTCTTTCTGGCCGACGCTGCGCGAGGTGACGTTCAACGTGGTCTCGACCTTCACCGGGACGGGCTATGCCTCGGAGGACGTGACCCAATGGGGGCATCTGGCCTTCACGATCCTGCTGATTTCCGGGCTGATCGGGGGCTGTACGGCCTCCACCGCCTGTTCGATCAAGGTGTTTCGCTACCTGATCCTTCTCGAAGCGATCAAGGCGCAGATTCAGCGTCTCTACTCGCCGCACCGTTTGCTGAAGGTGCAATATGACGGCCGCCCGGTCGAGGATAGCGTGGTTAACTCGGTGATGGCCTTCTTCTCGCTGTTCATCCTGATTTTCGGGATTCTGATAATCGCGCTGACCTTCACCGGGCTCGGGACCGAGACGGCGATGACCGCCGCCTGGACCTCGATCGCCAATATCGGCCCCGCATGGGGGCCGGAGATCACCGCGAACGGCTCGGTCGCGGATTTCCCGGACAGCGCGAAATGGCTGATGAGCGCGGCAATGTGCCTCGGGCGGCTCGAATTGATGAGCGTGCTCGTGCTGTTGCTGCCGCGCTTCTGGCGGGGCTGATTACTTCCAGCAGGAAATCTGCACCACCATCCCGTCCGCGATCTGCTGCAGGTCTTCCGGGTCGCGATTGGCCGAGATGCCTGCGGCTTTCGGGGTGAAACCGTTGTCCGACAGGCCCGGCGCCATCGCCTTCGCCTGCAGCGCAACAGTCAGGTTGTCGGGCAGCACCCGGTTCGCGTCGCCGCCCGAGGGCAGCAACATCCCCACGACCGCGCCCGTGCCGTCGAGCACCGGCCCGCCCACATCGCCTGCACGGGTCTGCGCCTCGATCCGGGCCTGACTGTCTTGCCCCTCCAGCCCCTTGAGCGCGGAGAGCGTGCCGAAATTCAGCACCGGCGCGGAGAGCGCTTCGGGATAGGAGAAGCCCGCCACCGCCACCTTGCTCCCGGCCATCGGCGCATCGGGGTTGAATTTCGCGACTTCCTTCGGCGCCAGCGTGTCTTTCGGGGTCAGGACCGCATAGCCCTTGGCGCCGCCGTCGAAGCTGAGCGAGGCGGGGTGATCCTCGATGGTGATCCGTCCGCATTGGTCGAGTCCCTCGGCGGCGGTCAGCACATGGCCATCGGCATCGATGAAGAAGCCCGAGCGCGAGAAGATCGGCGCGCGCTTCTCGATCCCCGCCATCAGGGCGGCCCGCGTCACCGACATCGGCTGGCCGAGCGTCGCGTCGAGCGACGAGGTGCCGATGGGCGTGAAGCTCTTTTTCATCGCGTCGAGCACGCGGGCCCGGCGCGTGTCGTCCCCGGCGGGCCAAACCAGCGTGAAGCCCTTGATCTGCCCGCGCGAGAGTTCCGCATGGGTGTAGGACTGCACAGCAGTGTTCTGGCCTTCGATGGTGAAGCTGTTGCCGCGAATGTTGCGCTCGCCCCCCGTCGGCACGATTTCGAGCGTCTGCATCGCGTCATAAAGACCGCGCAGCCGCGCGGCGTCGCCGGGCTGCGAGATCAGCAGAACCTGCACGCCGCTGCCATCCTTGGGCGCGTAATTCACGAAAGGCGCGTTGTAGCGGTCGAATTTCACCAGCCCCATCGGCAGGTCGATCCGGATGCCGGCCTGATCTTCGGTCACGGTCTGCAGCCCCAGCGCTGCGCGCTCGGAGGCGACCTTGTCCAGAAGGGCCGCCTGCTGGGTCGAGGACAGCACGCCGGTCGGCTCGTAATCGTTCTTCATCTGCCAGTCGGCGATCGAATTGCGGGTGCCGCCGCCGAAAATTCCGTCGATCGCGCCCTGATAGCTGCCTTCCCATTCCAGCGCGGTCTGGATGTCGCGCTTGGTCTGCGGATCGAGTGCAGCTTCCAGTCGGCGCGAATCCCGCAGCGTTTCCACAGGTTCGGGCGCGGGCGTGACCTCTTGCGGAGCGGGAGTGTCGGCGGTCGCGGTGGTGTCAGGGCTCACCGGCTCTGGCGCGGTGGCGGTGTCTTGGGCGGGCGTGTCCGGGGGCGTGGTCTGGCCATCCGTTTGCGCGGCCGCATCCGGCCCGTCCAGCGGCTCCACGTCGATCGGGGCGGGCATCGGCGCGCCGCGCACGTCGCTTTGGGTGTCGGCTTGCGGGGCGGGTTGTTCGGGCGCCTGCGCGGGGGCGTTCAGGGTCGCGCCGACCGGCCAGAACTGCTGGCGGAAGTTGTTGCCATCGGCCACGAAACTGTCGCGCGGGATCAGACCCTCGCGGCGCAGAACCCGGCGGCGCGCATTCGCCTCCGCATCATCGGCAAAGGGGCCAAGCGCGATCGCGTACCAGCCGGAATCGAGCCGGAAGCCGGTGGTGTCGGGGAACATGCCCGCCCAGTCGCGGGCGCGCGCTTCGGCTTGGGCAAGCGAGCTTTTCGCCTCGATCTGCACCCAGGCTTCGGCCCAGGCCGTGCCGGTCCAGATCATGCCGGTGAGGCTGGCTCCGACGACGATCGAAACTGTCCGTGAAATTGCCCGCATTGCTGCCCCCGTAAAATATGCTTTTCCCCCGACCTTAGCGAAACGCGGGCGGAGGTCACCCCCCAAACGCCCTCTTTTGAGTCATGAAATCCGCCGTTGTGGGGCGGGGGCCGCAGCATTGCATGTCGAGTTGCGCAGATCGTCCGCCCTAATCCTTGCAGGGCGTTGACGCCCCCGCGCCCCTTGCCTAGAGAGAAGGCGCTTCAACGGAAGGTGCGAAATATGGCAAACCCGGACGCCCCGAAATCCTTTCAGGAAATCATCCTGCGCCTGATGAGCTATTGGGCCTCGAAAGGCTGCGCGGTGATGCAGCCTTATGACATGGAAGTGGGGGCAGGCACCTTCCACCCGGCGACGACGCTGCGCGCGCTCGGCTCCAAGCCGTGGGCGGCTGCCTACGTCCAGCCGTCGCGCCGTCCGACCGATGGCCGCTATGGCGAGAACCCGAACCGCCTGCAGCACTACTATCAGTATCAGGTGCTGATCAAACCGAGCCCGCCGGACCTGCAGGAGCTGTATCTCGGCTCGCTCCGCGCGATCGGGATCGACACCGAACTGCACGATATCCGCTTCGTGGAAGACGACTGGGAAAGCCCGACGCTCGGCGCGTGGGGGCTTGGCTGGGAGGTCTGGTGCGACGGTATGGAAGTCAGCCAGTTCACCTATTTCCAGCAGGTCGGCGGCCATGACTGCAAGCCGGTCTCGGGCGAGCTGACCTACGGGCTCGAGCGTCTGGCGATGTATGTGCTGGGCATCGATCACGTGATGGACATGCCCTATAACGACCCCTCGGCCCCGATCGCGTTGAAATACGGCGACGTGTTCCGCCAGACCGAGCAGGAATATTCGCGCTGGAATTTCGACGTGGCAGATACCGAGACGCTGCTGCGCCATTTCGAGGATGCCGAGGCCGAATGCGAACGTATCCTCGCCTCGCCCGAGGCGGACGATGCGGGCCGCAAGATCATCATGGCGCATCCCGCATACGATCAGTGCATCAAGGCGTCGCATCTCTTTAACCTTCTGGATGCGCGCGGCGTGATCTCGGTCACCGAGCGTCAGGCCTATATCGGTCGCGTCCGTGCGCTGGCCAAGGCCTGCGCCGACGCTTTCGTGCAGACCGAAGCGGGCGGGGCCTCGCAGAGTGAAGCCAACGAGGCTGTCGCGTGAATGGTAAGCTCATCGGAGGCGGCATCGTGGTAATCGCGCTCGTCTTCGGCGCGGTGGTCTATTATTCGCAGGAATACGGCTATTACGACGAGATCGCGCCGGGCTCCGACGCGGCGAAAGTCTCGCTGATGGAGCTGGACGGCACGACGCAGGACCAGCTGCAGGCCGAAGGCTACAAAGGGATCGACGCGGACAGCTCGCCCCTGCGCTACCGGGCCTGCTTCGACACCGATCTGTCGATTGCAACGGCGACCGAGACCTATGAGGTCTACGACCGACCGACCCCGCTGATCGGCCCGAAATGGTTCGACTGCTATGATGCGAAAACCATCGGCGCGGACCTCGAGGCAGGCCGCGCGGTGGCCTTCCTGTCGCAACACAATATCCACCCCGGCGTTGACCGCGTCGTGGCTCTTTATCCCGATGGCCGGGCCTATGTCTGGCACCAACTGAACGACGAAGCGGAGAAATGACATGCCCGATCTTCTGATTGAACTGTTCTCCGAAGAAATCCCCGCGCGGATGCAGCCGAAGGCCCGCGAGGATCTGAAGAAACTGATCACCGATGGCGTGGTCGAGGCGGGTCTGACCTATGCCTCCGCCGGCGCTTTCTCGACCCCGCGCCGCCTGACGCTGACCGTCGAGGGACTGACCGCCAACTCGCCGACGCTGCGCGAAGAGCGCAAGGGTCCGCGCACCGACGCGCCCGAGAAGGCGATCGAGGGCTTCCTGCGCTCGACCGGGCTGAGCATGGATCAGCTCGAGGCGCGCGACGACAAGAAGGGGCAGGTCTATTTCGCCGTGATCGAAAAGCCGGGCCGCCCCGCGACCGAGATCGTGGCCGAGGTGCTGGAGAAGACGATCCGCAACTTCCCGTGGCCGAAATCGATGCGCTGGGGCGAGGGCTCGCTGCGCTGGGTCCGCCCGCTGCATTCGATCCTCGCGATCCTGACCGACGAGGCCGGCGCGACCGTCGTGCCGCTCGACGTGGACGGCATTAAGGCGGGCGACACCACGCGCGGTCACCGCTTCATGGCGCCCGACGTGCTTCAGGTCTCGGGCTATGAGAGCTACGCCAAGCAGTTGAAGGCCGCCAAGGTCATGCTCGACCCCAATGAGCGCGCCGAGGCGATCGACCACGATGCCGCGCAGATGGCCTTCGCGAAGGGCTGGGAAGTGGTGCCGGACAAGGGCCTTCTGGCCGAGGTCTCGGGCCTCGTCGAATGGCCCGTCACGCTGATGGGCGAGATCGACGGCGAATTCCTCGACCTGCCGCCCGAGGTGCTGCAGACCTCGATGAAAGAGCATCAGAAATTCTTCTCGGTGAAGAACCCCAAGACCGGCCGGATCGAGGGGTTCGTGACCGTCGCCAACCGCGAGACCGCCGATCACGGCGCGACCATTCTCGCGGGCAACCAGAAGGTGCTCTCGGCGCGTCTGTCGGATGCCAAGTTCTTCTGGGAAAACGATCTGCGCACCGTTCAGGCCCACGGGCTCGAAGGGATGGGCGCGGGGCTCGACGCCGTGACCTTCCACAACAAGCTGGGCTCGCAGGGCGACCGTATCCGCCGCATCGAAAACCTCGCGCGCGAAATCGCGCCGCTGGTTGGCGCGAAGCCGGACCTCGCCGCCGAGGCCGCCCGCGTCGCCAAATCCGATCTGCGCTCGGAAATGGTCTATGAATTCCCCGAGCTACAGGGCGTGATGGGCCGCTACTACGCGCAAAAGGCGGGACTGTCGGACGCCGTCGCCGATGCCTGCCGCGACCACTACGCTCCGCTGGGCCCGTCCGATGCTGTGCCGTCCGAGCCCGTCTCGGTTGCGGTCGCCTTGGCCGACAAGATCGACACGCTGACCGGCTTCTGGGCGATCGACGAGAAACCCACGGGGAGCAAAGACCCCTTCGCACTGCGTCGCGCGGCGCTGGGCGTGATCCGGTTGGTGCTGGCGAATGATCTGCGAATTGAGGTTTCCAAAACGATCCGTGTCGGTCTCGCGCTGAACGCCGCAGTTGACACCGTGACTACCCGAGACGACCTCCTCTCCTTCTTCCACGACCGCCTCAAGGTTCACCTGCGCGATGCGGGCATCCGTCACGACGTGATCGACGCCGTGCTCGCCATGCCGGGCAGCGACGATCTCACCCTCGTGGTCAAACGCGCCGAGGCGCTGTCGGACTTCTTCAAGACCGACGATGGCGAGAACCTGATCCAGGGCTTCAAGCGCGCGAATAACATTCTCACGCAGGCCGAGGAAAAGGATGGGGTGGAATACAGCTTCGGCGCCGATCCGAAATTCGCGGAAACCGACGAGGAAAAAGCCCTCTTTGCCGCGCTCGACGCCGCCGAGGCCAAGATCGCCCCGGCGATGGCAGACGAAGATTTCGCCGCCGCGATGTCCGCGATGGCGGACCTGCGTGCGCCGATCGACGCCTTCTTTGAAGCGGTGCAGATCAACGCCGACAACCCGATCCTGCGGCGCAACCGTCTGAACCTGCTTTCACGCATCCGGCAGATCTGTCTCGATGTGGCCGACCTCACCAAGATCGAAGGCTGATCCTTCCTCTTGGTGTAAATATCCCCGCCGGAGGCGCCCCCACGGCGCCTCCTGTCGCAAGGCCGAAACAGGGCGGGCCAGTGACGCCACGTCTTCTGTCCGAATGTCACACTTGCGAGGGCGGGGAATCAGCCTATCCTGCGTCGAGATAGAAGGCGCGCTGCAATGCAGAAACCCGTTGAAAACGCTGATTTTGTGACCCTTACGCCCACGGCGTCGGTCGATAAGGCGCGCCACGGCTGGCGCGCGAAATGCCTTCAACGGCTGATCCGGCTCGACCTTCCCGTCCCGAAAACCGTCGCTCTGCCCGCCGAAACCGTGCGCGCGATCGCGTCGGGACAGGTTTTCGACATGGCCGCGATCGCGGATTGCTTCGGGCCGCAGATGCTGGTCTCGGTGCGACCGAGCCCGGAAAATCCCGAATGGGGCGGGCCGGGCACGGTGCTCAATGTCGGCATGAATGACGACATGCATGCGGTGCTGTCGAACACGCATGGCAGCGAGGCCGCCGACGCGCTCTATCTGCGCTTCGTGCAGCTCTACTCGCTCCATGTGGCGCGGCTCGATCCGGACATGTTCCAGCAAGAGCCCGGGCCGGGCGCGCTGGAAGCCGCGCTCGACGCCTATGAAGAGGAAACCGACGAGCGGTTCCCGCAATCGGGCGCCCAGCAGCTGGCCGAGGTGTTGCGTTCCATGGCGCGGGCCTGGGAGGGCACGACGGCGCGGCTCCTGCGGCAGGCCAAGGGCGCGCCGCCCGATGCGGTGCTGGGGCTTCTGGTGCAGGAGATGGCGCTGGGGATCGGGCCGGGCCTGTCGGGCTCGGGCACGATGCAATTCGTCGATAGCGTAACCGGCGCGCCGCAGATCACCGGGCGGTTCCGCGGCCAGAGCCAGGGCCGCACCAGCGCGGTCGAGACGCTTTATCTCACGCGCGACCCGCGCGGGGCCTCGCTCGAAGAGGCGGATGGCCGCGTCTTCGACACGTTGAAGGATTACGGCGCGCGCTGCCGGGTGAAGCTGCGCGAAGAGATGCAGATCGAGTTCACCATCGAGAGCGGCAAGGTCCATGTGATCGACGCGGTGCGGGTGCCGCGCTCGTCGCGGGCTGCCGTGCGCATCGCGGTGGCGCTGGCCAATGACGATGTTATCTCTCGCGAGGATGCGCTGCTCCGCGTCGAGCCGCGCGCGATCACCGAACTTCTGCACTATCAGGTCGATCCGCGTGCGCCCCGCGACGTGCTGGCGCGCGGGATCGCGGCCTCTCCGGGGGCGGCCACCGGCAAGATCGTGTTCTCGGCCGCCGCCGCGCAGGCCTCTGCCGCGCGCGACGAGCCCTGTATTCTCGTGCGCCGCGAAACCTCGCCCGAGGATATCCGCGGGATGCATGCCGCCGTCGCCGTGCTGACCGAACGCGGCGGGATGACCTCCCACGCGGCGGTGATCGCGCGCGGTCTGGGCCTGCCCTGCATCGTCGGCGCCGAGATCGAGATCAACAGCCGCGAGCGCCAGTTCCGCGGCCCCAAGGGACGGCTCTTCCGCGAGGGCGACACGATCACGCTCGACGGGACCAATGGCGAGGTGCTGGTGGGGACGGCGGAGATGCTCGCGCCCGCGCTGGATGACGGGTTCCGCACGCTTCTGAGCTGGGCCGATCTGGTGCGCGATATCGGCATCCGCGCCAATGCCGACACGCCGGAGGACGCGCGCACCGCGCTGATGTTCGAGGCCGACGGGATCGGGTTGTGCCGGACCGAGCATATGTTCTTCGACGAAGACCGTCTGACGGTGATGCGCGAGATGATCTTCGCCGACGGGCCGGAAGATCGCCGCGCCGCCCTCGACCGCTTGCTGCCGATGCAGCGGGACGATTTCGGCGCGCTGTTCGAGCTGATGAAGGGCGAGCCGGTCTGCATCCGTCTCTTCGACCCACCGCTGCACGAATTCCTGCCGCATGACCGCGAGGGGATGCGCGAGTTGGCCGAGGCGCTGGACCGTCCGCTGTCCGAGGTCACGCGCCGGGTGGAGGCCCTGTCCGAGTTCAACCCGATGCTGGGGATGCGCGGCGTGCGCTTGGGCGTGACCGTGCCCGAGATCTACGACATGCAGGCCCGCGCGATCTTCGAGGCCACCGTGGAGGCGCTCCGCCGGGGCGCCGAGGTGGTGCCCGAGATCATGATCCCGCTCGTCTCCGCCTCGCGCGAGGTGGAGATCGTGAAAACTCGGGTCGATGCGGTCGCCGCCGCCGTGCGCACCGAGACCAAGGAAGATTTCACCTACCGCCTCGGCGTGATGGTGGAGACGCCCCGTGCGGCCCTGCGCGCCGGTGAGATCGCCGAACACGCGGCCTTCCTGTCCTTCGGGACCAATGACCTTACTCAGATGACCTACGGGCTCTCACGCGACGATGCGGGGCGCTTCATGTCGACCTATGTGAACCAGCAGGTCTATAGCGAAGACCCGTTCCATATCCTCGACGTCGAAGGGGTAGGGGAGTTGCTGCTGATCGGGGCCGCGCGCGGACGCTCCGCCCGGCCCGATGTCACGATCTCGGTCTGCGGCGAACATGGCGGAAATCCCGAATCAATCGCCTTCTGCCGGGCGGCGGGATTCGATTATGTCTCCTGTTCGCCTTTCCGGGTGCCGGTCGCTCGTCTCGCCGCTGCCCATTTCGCACTCCTTGCGCCGCGTGGACGATCCTTTCCCTAGAGGTAAGGTCACAGAGGCGAAAATTTGGCCGTTTTTCTCAAATACCATTGGCAAATCTTCGCGCGTCGCGATATGCGATTCGACAGGGACATAGCACGCAAATCACCGTGCATTTTGGCAAGATTCCGCCGTGACTCCGTAGGGGGTCGCGCATTTTTTCGTGAAAACCTAGACATGGATAGCTCGCTCGGGTAAGCGATGCGCCGTCGCGGCTCAATGGGGGGTGCGCGGCGATTGACCTTATCGGAAGAAAACCATGTCACTGCTGAAAAGCTGGACGGGGGGTGCTGCCATCCTCCTCGCCCTCGCCGGAGGCTTGCGTGCCGAAGTCACGGTAAGCCAGTCGAACGACCCCACTGAGGTCGCCGAACAAGGACTGATGTCGGTCCTGTGGACGGAGCGCTCCGCGATGAGCGCGATCGACAAACGACGCGTCACCGCGCTCACCATGGCGCCAGAACGCTCGAAAAAACACGCGACTCTGCCGGAAGTCCTTTCGGCCAAGTGGCTGGCCGCGCAACCCGCTGCCAAGGGTGGCGAGCAGTTCCAATGCCTCTCGCAGGCGCTTTACTTCGAAGCGCGTGGCGAAGGCGTGAAAGGCCAGCAGGCCGTCGCCGAGGTCATCCTGAACCGTGTCGACGATCCGCGCTTCCCCGGTTCGATCTGCGGCGTTGTCCATCAGGGCAATTCGCGCGCCTGCCAGTTCAGCTGGTATTGCGACGGTCGCTCCGACACCGTCCGCAACAAGGGGGCCTACGCCGAAGTCGCGAAAGTCGCCCGGGCGATGATCGATGGCGCGCCGCGCTCGCTGACCGATGGGGCGACCTACTTCCACACGCGCGCCGTGCGCCCGAGCTGGTCGCGCCGCTTCGCGAAAACCGCGTCGATCGGCCATCACATCTTCTACGCCAACCCGGTGCGCACCGCCTCGAACTGAGGCCGCGCTTTCAGGGGCCCGCGTCGCGGGCGGGCGATGAAATGACGGTTGAGGGTGGGCTTCGGTCCGCCCTTTTTCTATGCTCGACATGACTGAAAAATTCCCGAGGCGCGCATGAGTTCCGATATTTCCCTCGCCTTCTCGCATCCCGAAGCGCGGGCGGCGGCCTCTGCGCCGACCGACCCCCGGGATCGCATCTCGCTGCGCGACCATGTGGTGGAGGCCGATATCGGTGCCTTCCAGCAGGAGCGCGGACATACGCAGCGCCTGCAATTCAACGTGGTGGTGGAGGTGCGGCCCACGCCGGAGCCGCTCGAGGACGACGTGGATCGCATCCTCTCCTATGACCGGATCACCGAGGCGATCGCGGCGGAATTGGCCGAAGAGCGGGTGAACCTGCTGGAGACGCTCGCGGCCGGCGTGGCAGAGCGTATCCTCGCCAGCCCGCAAGCGATGCGCGTCTTCGTACGGATCGAAAAGCTCGACCGCGGCCCCGGCGCGCTCGGCGTCGAGATCGTGCGCTCCCGTGCCTCCGTCCCGGTCAAAAGCGTGGACGAGAGCGGGGTGGAGGAAAGCCTGCACCCGGTCGTCGCCTATCTGTCGAACGCGGCCATCGACGCGCCGGACCTTTCGGCGCGGCTCGATGTGCTGCAGGAGACGGGCCATCCGGTGATCCTCGCCGTGGGGCTGCCCGACGGCGCCGTGCCTGAAAGCGGGCAGGGGCCCACGCAGCGCCGCATCGACCTTCTCGCGATCGAGCAGAACGCATGGCGGCTCGCGGCCCGCGATCCGCGCTGCGTTGTGGTGGCGACCCGCACCGAGATCGACTGGGCGATGCGCCATGGTCAGATGGTCGTCTGGGCGCCCTCAAAGATCGTGCTGGACGCGACCGACGGCCCGAAAAGCCCCGCGCGCGACGCGATGGCGCTGGCGCTGTGGCTGGCCGAGCAGATGGCCGCGACACGTCTGGAAGTTCACGGGACTGTTTCAGCCCCGGCAGGAAGCCGCGTGCCGGTCGAGACGCGCCCGCTCTGAACGGCTTGAACTCTCGGGCGCAATCGGGTGAATGGTGCGCATGGAGAAGCTCTATTATCGACCCGTCGCCCGAACCGACTCCGCCCGCCCCGACACAGCCCTGACCCTCGCGGGGGGCTGGTGCTGGTTCGATGAGATGGAGATTCTGCGCCGCGATGGCGAGCCCGAGATCATCCCCGCAGCCCATCTTCCCGAAGAGGTGATGGAGCGGCTGTGCGCCCCGCGAACGCCGGTCGCCGGGATCACGCTCGATGCGCCCCGGATCATGGGCATCCTGAACGTCACGCCTGACAGCTTCTCCGATGGCGGGCGCTTCGACGTCGAGGACGCCGCGATCGAGCGCGCCGTCGCGCTGCGCAAGATGGGTGCCGACATTCTCGATATCGGCGGCGAGTCGACGCGTCCCGGCGCCACGGAGGTCGAAGAGGACGAAGAGATCGCCCGCACCGCGCCCGTGATCGCGGCGCTGCGCGATGCCGATTTCGACGCGCCGATTTCCATCGATACCCGCAAGTCGCTGGTCGCCGATCAGGCGCTGGAGGCGGGGGCCGCGATGCTCAACGATGTCTCCGCGATGGAATTCGATCCGGCCATGGTCGAGGTGGCGCAGGTCTCCGGCGCACCGATCTGCCTGATGCATGCGCAGGGGCTGCCCGAGACGATGCAGGACGATCCGCGCTACACGGATGTGCTGCTCGACGTCTACGACTATCTCGAAGACCGCATCGCGCTGGCCGAGGATTACGGCATTGCGCGCGAGGCGATCATCGCCGATCCGGGTATCGGTTTCGGCAAGACCGCGCAGCACAATCTCGCCCTGATCCGCGGTCTCAGCCTGTTTCACGGGCTGGGCTGCCCGGTGCTGCTCGGCGTGTCGCGCAAACGCTTCATCGGGGCCGTGGGCGGCGCCGAGGAGGCCGATAGCCGCGCCCCCGGCACTTTGGCCGTGACGCTCGCCGGGCTCGATCAGGGCATTCAAATTCACCGCGTCCACGATGTGGCCGAGATCGCCCAAGGCATCCGGCTCTGGGACGCGATCAAAAGAGGTTTCGAGGAATGAGCAGGAAGCTTTTTGGCACCGATGGCGTCCGCGGCGAGGCCAATTCCGGCAACATGACCGCTGAGATGGCGCTGAAACTGGGCGCTGCGGCGGGCCGCTATTTCCGGCAGGACGACTCACGCGGCCACCGCGTGGTGATCGGCAAGGACACCCGGCTCTCGGGCTATATGTTCGAGAATGCGCTGACCGCGGGTCTGACCTCGACGGGGATGAACGTGCTGCTGCTCGGCCCGGTGCCCACGCCCGCCGTGGGCTACCTGACCCGCTCGATGCGCGCGGATATGGGGATCATGATCTCCGCCAGCCACAACCCGGCCAAGGATAACGGGATCAAGTTCTTCGGTCCCGACGGGTTCAAGCTCAGCGACGAGGCCGAGACCGAGATCGAGGCGATGCTGGACACCGATATCCGTCTCGCGCGCCCCGAGAATATCGGCCGCGCCAAGCGGATCGACGACGGTTTGGGGCGCTATGTCGAATATGCCAAGACCACCTTCCCGAAGCTGCGTAAGCCCGACTTGAAGGTGGTCGTCGATTGCGCCAATGGGGCGGCCTATCGTGCGGCGCCGGCGGTTCTGTGGGAGCTTGGCTGCGAAGTGATCCCGGTCGGCGTTTCGCCCGACGGGCGCAACATCAACGACGGCTGCGGCTCGACCCATGTCAGCACCTGCGCCGAGGCCGTGGTGGCGCATGGCGCCGATCTCGGGATCTCGCTCGACGGCGACGCGGACCGGGTGATGATCATCGACGAGACCGGCCATGTGGCCGATGGCGATCAGATCATGGCGCTGTTTGCGAAACGCTGGGCTGAATCCGGTCAGCTTTCGGGCGGCGCGCTGGTGGCGACCGTGATGTCCAATCTGGGGCTGGAGCGTTTCCTTGAGGCCGAGGGGCTGCGGCTCGAGCGCACCAAGGTCGGCGACCGCTACGTGGTCGAGCGGATGCGCGAAGGGGGCTTCAACTTGGGCGGCGAGCAATCGGGTCATATCGTCATGACCGATTACGCCACGACCGGCGACGGCCTGATGGCGGGGCTGCAATTCCTCGCAGCGATGGTCGAGACCGGGCTGCGCGCCTCCGACCTCGTGCGGCAATTCGAGACTGTGCCGCAAATGTTGAAAAATGTAAGGTATCAGGCGGGACAGGAGCCTCTGAGCGCCGATAATGTTGCAAAAGCGATATTGGACGCGGAGACCCGTCTGAACGGTCAGGGCCGTCTGCTGATCCGCAAATCCGGCACCGAGCCGCTGATCCGCGTGATGGCGGAATGCGAGGACGAGGGGCTGCTGGAAGCGACCGTCGACAGCATCGTCGCCGCCGTCGAGGCCGAAACCGCGTAAGGGGGGGCGCTGCCCAGCCGCCGTAGGGCGACAATCACCGGAGAATGAGGGGGCTCTGCCCCCGGCCTGCGGCCGTCCCCGGGATATTTTGAAAGAGCGAAGCAGGGGGCCGCGCGCCCCCTTTTTTCTTACCCGCCGAAGAGGTCCAGCCCCAGCCAGATCAGGGCGACCGCTTCGAACACGGTCCAGAGCACGCCGACCCAGCGCCAGAATGTCGGTCCCGCCTCCGCGCGCCAGACCGAGCGGGTCAGACCGATCAGCACCGCGATCCGGTAAACGCCGGCGGCCACGGCGAAGCTTCCGAAGAACGCACCAAGATGGCCCGGCGAGATCAGCGCGGTGAACAGCGCCAGGATCACGATCAACGGCACCACCACCAGCGCGGGCCCGTAATTGCCCGCCCAGAACGTGTCCCCCGGCGCGAGCCGTCCGGCGAAGAGATCGCCGAACCATTTCGGGGTGAAGAATTTTGCGCGCTCCTCGAAGATCGCTTCGAGTTCCTCGTGGTCGGGTTCGGCCATCTGCTTCCCTTTCAATTCGCGGAACTGTGACAAGAAACCCGTAGCCCCGCAAGGCGACGCGCTGCCGCGGTCAGCGTCTGGAGTGACCAAAACGTGACTGAACTTCAAGGCCTTCCGCGGCTTTGGAGCAATGGAGGGGCGATATTTACCGGAGGTGCGTCATGGACCAATCATCCATTTTTCCCACATCAGATTTCTGGCCGCTCGCGATCGGCTTCCTATCGCTCTCGATCAACTATTTCGTCCAGGGCGGCGCGGCCGTCGCGAACGGCCCGAGCTGGTCCGGCGACCCGCTGGCGCAGGAGCGAACCTTGGGTCTCTGGGGTATCTTCCTTGGCGGGTTCGGCCAGCTTCTGACCGGCATCTACCTGATGATCGGCCTGACATGGTTTCCGGTCTTCGCCAATGCCGCGCCGCTCTACATGGCGGCTGTCGCCTTTTCGCTCTACGGCATCCACTGGTTCGTCATCGGCCTGCGTCGCTACACCCATTCCGATCCCGGGCCCGAGGCGTGGATGGCGATCCCGCTGTTCGGGTTGAGCGCGATGGGCACGATCTCGTTCTGGGGCAATGGCGACATTCCCGCTGCGATCCTCTTCATCGGCCTGATGCTGATTTATCTCGCCGAATTCGGCGCGCGTTGGACCAATAGCGAGACGGCGGAAAAGGCGGGCGGCGTGTTCCAGCTGCTGACCGGCGTGTGGCTCTTCTACCTCGCCTGGGGCGTGACGATGAACATGGCCAACGGCGCCAGCTACTGGGTGTAACCCCCGCAAAAAAGAACCCCCGGCGCATAGGCCGGGGGTCCTATCTCGTCGCTGTCGTGCAGATCAGTTGCGCGACTTGTCGACCATCTTGCCCTTGGAGATCCAGGGCATCATGGCGCGCAGCTTCTCGCCGACTTGCTCGATTTCGTGCTCGTCGTTGATGCGACGGGTCGCCTTGAAGAAGGGCTGGCCGACCGCGTTTTCCTGCATGAAATCACGCACGAATTTGCCGGTCTGGATGTCGGTGAGGACGTCCTTCATGCGCTTCTTGGTTTCCTCGTAGGGGAGGATGCGCGGACCCGAGACATACTCGCCGTATTCGGCGGTGTTCGAGATCGAGTAGTTCATGTTCGCGATGCCGCCTTCATAGATCAGGTCGACGATCAGCTTCACTTCGTGGAGGCACTCGAAATAGGCCATTTCCGGCTCGTAACCGGCTTCCACGAGGGTCTCGAAGCCCATGCGGATCAGCTCGACGAGGCCGCCGCAGAGAACCGCTTGCTCGCCGAACAGGTCGGTTTCGCATTCCTGACGGAAGTTGGTCTCGATGATGCCCGAGCGGCCGCCACCGATGGCCGAGCAGTAGCTCAGCGCGATGTCCTGCGCCTTGCCGGTCGCGTCGTTTTCGACCGCGAAGAGGCAGGGCACGCCGCCGCCCTTGGTGTATTCGCCACGCACGGTGTGACCCGGGCCTTTCGGCGCCATCATGATCACGTCGATGCCGGGCTTCGGCTCGATCAGGCCGAAATGCACGTTCAGGCCGTGGGCGAACGCGATCGCCGAGCCGTCTTTCAGGTTGTCATGGACGTACTTCTTGTAGGTCTCGGCCTGAAGTTCGTCGGGCATGGTGAACATGATCACGTCACACCAGGCAGCCGCTTCCGCGATACCCATCACCTGCAGGCCTTCGGCTTCGGCTTTCGCTTTCGAGGGCGAGCCGTCGCGCAGCGCAACGGCCACGTTCTTCGCACCCGAGTCGCGCAGGTTCAGCGCGTGGG
Organism: Thioclava sp. PTB-PU3-1; assembly: GCF_055666785.1. Classification (NCBI taxonomy): domain Bacteria; kingdom Pseudomonadati; phylum Pseudomonadota; class Alphaproteobacteria; order Rhodobacterales; family Paracoccaceae; genus Thioclava; species Thioclava sp. PTB-PU3-1. Next base: position 629,952 of record NZ_JBVNVL010000002.1, read on the forward strand.
CGTGGCCCTGCGAGCCGTAGCCGAGAATGGCGACTTTCTTGTCCTTGATCAGGTTCACATCGCAATCGCGATCATAATAGACGCGCATGGCGTTCCTCCTTCTTGTCTGAGGGTGAGAATAGAAGGTTCTGCGCGAATGTGCGTTCAGAAGTTGAGTGTATCCGCTATAGAGGATAAAAGTCATTCGCGTTTTTGGATAAAATCGGAAAAATCATGCAGATCGACGATACCGACCGGCGGATATTGCGTCAGATGATGGCGGAGCCGGGTCTCCCCTCGGCCGAGCTGGCCGAGCGCGCAGGCGTCACACCCGCAACCTGTTGGCGCCGGATCGAGAAGCTGCGCGAAGGCGGCGTGATCCGTGGCGAAGAGGCGCTGATCGACTGGCACGCGCTCGGCTGGGCGGTCGAGGTGTCCCTGCGCTTCACCTTGGATAAGACCAACCCGCGCGCCTTCGACGAATTCACCGCCGCCGCGCGAGAGGTTCCGGAAGTCATTGAAATCCAAAGCTTCCTCGGCTCCACAGATATGCGCCTGCAGGTCATCGCCCGCGATATGGCGCATTATCAGGAGATCTACCGCAACCGCATTCTGACCCTGCCGCATATCGCCGAACTCGACGCCCTGATGCTGATCTCGACGATCAAATCCAGTGCGGAGCTGCCGATATGAGCCTCGATCTCGACGATTTCGACCGCCAGCTGCTGCGGGCGCTGAGCCGCGATTCCACGCAGAGCGCGGGCGCGTTGGGGCGCAAGCTCGGGCTCTCTCAGCCCGCGACATGGCGCCGAATCCGCCGGATGCAGGAGGCGGGCGTGATCGCGGGGCGCCGTGTGATCGTCGATCCCGAGGCGCTGGGCTTCGGCGTGACGGTGTTTCTGGGCGTGAAGCTCGCCGCGAAAGGTCGCGTCAGCCTTGAGGATTTCGAACGCGCAGTGACCGCGATCCCGGAGGTGCAGCTTGTGCAGCACGTCCTCGGGCTCTTCGATTACCGGCTGCGCGTCACTGCGCGCGATCTGCCCGATTTCGAACGGGTTTTGCGGCGTCGGATCATGACCTTGCCCGGCGTCGGGCAGGTCGAGGCGAATGTACTGCTCAACGAAGAACGTCGTCCCGGCCCCCTGGGTTGATTCATTGCGGTTGAAAAATTGGGCAAACTGCGCGTGAAATGGGCGCAGCTGCCGTTGTGCCTTGGTCAAAGCCAAATCTGCGCGAGCAAGGCATGGACCGCTCCGTTGGTGCGGTTTTGGATCGGGAGGGAGGGACCCATGTTCGACGCGAAAATTCAGACCAAAGCTGCGGTAGAGATGCAGCGTTCGCGCGGCGTGGCGCGGGCCGCTTTCTCCGGTGCACGGCTGACCGGTCTCCATCAAAGCGGGTCCGCGAAAGCCATTCTGCCGCGCGTTCCGGGCGCGGCAGAAGTTGTTTTTCTGAATACTTCCGGTGGCTTGGCTTCTGGGGACCGGCTTTCCTACAAGACCGATCTGGAAGATGGCGCGAAGCTCGTGGCGACGACCCAAGCCGCCGAGCGCGCCTATCGCGCCGACGGTGATCAGGCGCAGGTCGAGGTGCATCACAACGTAGGGACCGGGTGCCATCTCGATTGGCTGCCGCAGGAGACGATCCTGTTCGATCGCTCGAAACTTGCGCGCGACACGACGATTTCGCTGGCCGCCGATGCTTCCTGCTTGATGCTCGAGGCGGTGGTTCTGGGCCGGATCGCGATGGGTGAGCAGGTGCAGGACTTGCAGTTTTTCGACATGCGCCGGATCGATCGCGCTGGAAAGCCTGTGTTTTTCGAGCCCTTCTTGCTGAATTCCAACATTTTGGCCAAAGGCGCCCGCAGCGCGGTTCTGGGCGAGGCGCGCGCTTTTGCGACGCTCGTCCTGTGTGAGCAAGGTGCGGAAGACGCGGTAGAGCCCGTACGCGCGGTGCTCGATGAGCCGGGCGTCGAGGGCGCGGCTTCGGGGTTCGACGGGAAATGCGTCATTCGCCTGCTCGCGCGGGACGGTTGGCCGATGCGGCGACAAATTATACGACTTTTCAATACGTTGCGACGCGGTGAAGCGGCGCCGCGCGTGTGGCAGATCTGAGGGAATACGATGAACCTGACACCGAGGGAAAAGGACAAGCTGCTGATCAGCGTTGCCGCGATGGTCGCGCGCAGTCGGCTGGAACGCGGCGTGAAGCTCAATCACCCGGAAGCCATTGCAATCATTTCGGATTTCGTCGTCGAGGGGGCCCGCGAAGGCCGCTCTGTCGCCGATCTGATGGAGGCGGGGGCAGGGGTGATCTCAGCCGATCAATGCATGGAGGGTATCCCCGAGATGATCCATTCCATTCAGGTTGAAGCGACCTTCCCGGACGGCACGAAGCTCGTCACCGTCCACCATCCGATCCGCTGAGATAAGTTCAGCTTATACAGACCGACCCGAAATAAGTTTTTCTAATGAAAGGCCGTCCGATGAAACTTGTAGCTGCTCTCGCCGTTCTCGCGCCCACTGCCGCGCTGGCCCATCCCGGCCATAGCGCGGGGAGTACATGGTTCTTCCACGACGGTCCGCTGATCGGGCTGCTCGCGCTCGCAGCGGTCGCCTATGTCGGGCCGGAACTGGCGCGCGCCCTGCGTCGCAACAAGGAGTGAGCCGATGATCCCCGGAGAAATCCTGCCCGCGGCGGGCGAGATCACGCTGAATGAGGGCTGCGAGGCGATCACGCTGATGGTCGCCAATACCGGCGACCGCCCGGTGCAGGTCGGCTCGCATTACCATTTCGCGGAGACCAATCCGGGGTTGGAGTTCGACCGGGACGCCGCGCGCGGTTACCGTCTGGACATCGCGGCCGGAACGGCGGTGCGGTTCGAGCCGGGCCAGAGCCGCGAAGTGCGGCTGGTGCCCTATCGCGGCTCGCGTGAAGTCTATGGATTCAATCAGAAAGTTATGGGGGCGCTCTGATGCCGGCCACGATCTCGCGTAGCACCTATGCCGATATGTTCGGCCCCACCACCGGCGACCGGGTGCGGCTCGCCGATACCGATTTGATCATCGAGGTCGAGCGCGACCTGACCACCTATGGCGAGGAGGTCAAGTTCGGCGGCGGCAAGGTGATCCGCGACGGCATGGGCCAGAGCCAGATTTCCCGTGCGGGCGGCGCGGTCGATACGGTCATCACCAATGCGCTGATCGTGGACCATTCGGGGATCTACAAGGCGGATGTCGGCCTGAAGAGTGGGCAGATCGTGGCGATCGGCAAGGCGGGCAATCCCGACACCCAGCCGAATGTCGACATCATCATCGGGCCGGGGACGGAAGTTATTGCCGCGGAAGGGAAAATCCTGACCGCTGGCGGGTTCGACGCGCATATCCATTTCATCTGCCCGCAGCAGATCGAGGATGCGCTGGCGTCGGGGATGACGACGATGCTGGGCGGCGGCACGGGCCCCGCGCATGGCACGCTGGCCACGACCTGCACGCCGGGGCCTTGGCACATCGCGCGGATGCTGCAGAGCTTCGACGCGCTGCCGGTCAACCTCGCGCTGTCGGGCAAGGGCAATGCCTCGCGCCCCGAGGCGCTGGTCGAGATGGTCGAGGGCGGCGCCTGCGCGCTGAAACTGCACGAGGATTGGGGCACGACGCCGGGCGCGATCGATTGCTGCCTGTCGGTGGCCGACGACATGGACGTGCAGGTGATGATCCACACCGACACGCTCAACGAGAGCGGCTTCGTCGAGAATACGCTCGCCGCGATCAAGGGACGTACGATCCACGCCTTCCACACCGAAGGCGCGGGGGGCGGCCATGCGCCGGACATCCTGAAAGTGGTGAGCGCGCCGAATGTGATCCCGTCTTCGACGAACCCGACGCGGCCTTATACCGGCAACACGATCGAAGAGCATCTCGATATGCTGATGGTGTGTCACCACCTCGACAACAAGGTGCCCGAGGATGTGGCCTTTGCCGAAAGCCGTATCCGGAAAGAGACGATCGCGGCCGAGGATATCCTGCATGACATGGGCGCGATGTCGATCATCAGCTCGGACAGTCAGGCGATGGGGCGTGTGGGCGAGGTGATCATTCGCTGCTGGCAGACGGCGGACAAGATGCGCAAACAGCGCGGGCGTCTGCCGGAAGAGCAGGGCGACAATGACAACGTGCGGGTGAAGCGGTTCATCGCGAAATACACGATCAACCCGGCGATCACTCATGGGATGAGCCAGCATATCGGCTCGATCGAAGTGGGGAAGCGCGCCGATCTGGTGCTGTGGAACCCGGCCTTCTTCGGCGCGAAGCCCGAGATGGTGCTGATCGGGGGCTCGATTGTCTCGGCGCAGATGGGCGATCCGAACGGGTCGATCCCGGCACAGCCTTTCTATACGCGCAACATGTTCGGGGCGCTGGGTGGCGCGCGGCATGCGAGTTCCGTCACCTTCGTCAGTCAGGCGGCGCAGGCCAACGGGCTGGCGGCGAGCCTTGGTCTGCAAAAGCAGACGCTTGCCGTCGAGGGTACGCGCGGCATCGGCAAGGCGCAGATGATCCACAATGCGGCGACGCCTGAGATCGACGTGCATCCCGAGACCTACGAGGTGCGCGCGGATGGCGAATTGCTGACCTGCGCGCCCGCGGAGGTTCTGCCGCTGGCACAGCGATACTTCCTCTTCTGAGGATGGCGTCAGCCGCCCGATACGAGGCGCAGCCCGACGTTGACGGGTCTGTCCCGGACGAGTTCGGGCAGGCGGTTCCGCGTCGGATCATGCGGTCGGGTCTGCAGCGTGCGGGTCACTTTCTCGCGCTGAAAGGCCGGGTCGGAGCGGATTTCGGGCGGCAGCAGGCGCGGCTCCAGCACCTGGCGGCGGCTGGTGACGATCTCCACCTTCGTCCAGCGGCCGAGACAGGGCATGTCTGGCTGGGTAAGATAGGCCTGGCGCAGCTCTGCCTCGCGGCGTTTGAGTTGTGCGATCTGCGCGCGGATCTGGGCCAGCTCGTCCGCGGGAGTGCGCGGTTCGAAGCAATGGTGGAACATTGAAAGACTCCTTTGCTGCAGAGCAGTCTGCGGTCGGAGGTTTGAGAAAGCGTTAAGGGGAGCCGAGAGAATGAGCGATTATCCCAAGGCCGAGAAAGTGGCGCCGAAAGGTGCCTGGCAGGCGGCGGTCGATTATGTGGCGCTGGATTACGAGGGGCGGTTTCTGCGCCGCAAACGGCTGGTTGCGGGCTCGGGCGCGGGATTTCTCGTGGATCTGCCGGAGGTTACGAACCTCACGGGCGGAGAGGCCTTCGTGCTGGAGGACGGGCGGTTCATCGAGGTGCGCCCGGCGCTGGAGCCGGTGCTGGTGGTGACGGGCGATCTGACGCGTCTGGCTTGGCATATCGGCAATCGTCACACGCCCTGCCAGATCGAGGCGGAGCGGCTGGTGATCCGCGCCGATCATGTGCTGGAAGCTATGCTGAAGCAGTTGGGCGCGGAGGTGTCGCCCGCGGTCGAGACCTTCCAACCCGAGGGTGGCGCCTACGGGATGGGGCGCACGATGGGGCATGAGCACGGGCATTCGCATCACCATGGGCATTCCCATGACCACGACCATTCGCACAGCCACGACCACCATCACGACCATGCCTGATCCGACCGCGCCTCTGTCCCTGATGCAATGGCTCTCCCCGGCCTTTCCGACCGGGGCGTTCGCCTATTCGCATGGGCTGGAGCAGGCGGTGGCGGCGGGCGAGATCGGGGATGCGGCGGGGTTCGCGATATGGCTGGGCGATGTGCTGGAGCATGGCGCGGGTTGGTCGGATGCGGTGCTGCTGGCCCGCGGGCTGCGCGGCGGCGATCTCGACGAGCTGGATGCGCTGGGGCGTGCGATGGCAGGCTCGGCCGAGCGGCTGCGCGAAACGGCAGAGCAGGGGGCGGCCTTCACGCTGGCGCAGGCGGGGTTGCGGGGCGTCGAGCTGCCGCCGCGGATCTTGCCGGTCGCACTGGCCGAGGCGGCGCGCGATCTGGACATGCCGGCCGCGCAGGTGATTTCCCTTTTCCAGCATTCTTTCGCGTCGAACCTTGTCTCTGCGGCGATACGGCTTGTTCCTTTGGGGCAAATCGCGGGACAAACGGTTCTGAGCGAGCTGCACGGGAAAATCGCCGAGATCGCGGCACGCGCGGCGCAGGCAGAACTGACGGAGCTGAGCTTCAGCGCCTTTCGCGCCGAGGTCTCGGCCATGAAACACGAGACGCTCGATGTGCGTCTCTTCAAGACTTGAGGTGAGGATATGGGCAACGGACCTTTGCGCGTGGGAATTGGCGGACCGGTGGGCGTGGGCAAGACCACGCTGACCGAGCAGCTGGCGCGGGCCTTGGCCGCGCGCGTGTCGATGGCGGTTGTCACGAACGACATCTATACGCGCGAGGATGCCGAGGCGCTGATGCGCGCGCAGGTGCTGCCGGGCGAACGGATCCGCGGGGTCGAGACGGGGGGCTGCCCGCATACCGCGATCCGCGAGGATGCGTCGATCAACCTTGCGGCCATTGCCGATCTGACCGCGCAACTCCCCGATCTGGAACTGGTGCTGATCGAGAGCGGCGGCGACAATCTGGCCGCGACCTTCTCGCCGGAACTGGCCGATCTGACGATCTATGTGATCGACACGGCGGCGGGGCAGGACATCCCGCGCAAGCGGGGGCCGGGGCTGACCAAGTCCGACCTTCTGGTGGTGAACAAAGTGGACCTCGCACCGCATGTGGGGGTCGATCTGGCGCAGTTGGAGGCGGATACGCAAACCGCGCGCGGGTCGAAGCCCTATGTCATGGCGCGGCTGCGCCAAGGTGCGGGCATCGAGGAGATCGTTGCATTTCTCGAGCGCGAGGGTGGTTTGGCACTGAAACCGATTCCAGCCTGATAACGAAATAGTTGCCCGTTTATTGGGCAAAAAGTCACAATTTGTGCGAAAACTTCGGCAGACCCGCCCATTCGGCGGGTTTTTTGCTGCGTGATGCGGGAATTTTTTGCCGCGTCGCAGCGCGAGGGATTGGATGTCGGAGGCGCTCGGCTGTGCGCCCCTGGTCGGAGGGATGGCCTCGACCGTTACCAATAGTGGAGGTTCGGCACCTGCAGAATGAGCCCATGAAGGGCCGCGCAGGGTCGACGCTAACGAGGGAAATGAAATGATCAATCGGCGTAAACTTATGATGTCTGCGGCTCTGGCCGGGGCCATGTCGATGAGCGGGGGCTTCGCCTTCGCGCAGGAGGACGACAAGATCAAAGTTGGCGTTCTGCACTCGCTGTCGGGCACGATGGCGATCTCGGAAACCACGCTGAAGGACACGGTCCTGATGCTGGTCGAAGAGCAGAACAAGAAAGGCGGCATCAACGGCAAGATGCTCGAGGCGGTCGTGGTCGACCCGGCCTCCGACTGGCCGCTGTTCGCCGAAAAGGCGCGCGAGCTGATCACCGTGGACAAGGTCGACGTGATCTTCGGTTGCTGGACCTCGGTGTCGCGTAAATCGGTTCTGCCGGTCCTCGAGGAACTCAACGGTCTGCTGTTCTACCCGGTGCAGTACGAGGGCGAGGAAAGCTCGCGCAACGTGTTCTACACGGGTGCGGCCCCGAACCAGCAGGCGATCCCGGCGGTGGACTACTTCCTCGAAGAACTTGGCGTCGAGAAATTCGCGCTGCTGGGCACCGACTATGTCTACCCGCGCACCACGAACAACATTCTTGAAGCCTATCTGCAGGACAAGGGCATCGCGAAGGAAGATATCTTCGTGAACTACACGCCCTTCGGTCAGTCGGACTGGTCGAAGATCGTCTCCGACGTGAAGGCGCTGGGCGCGGACGGCAAGAAGGTCGGCGTGATCTCGACGATCAACGGCGACGCGAATATCGGCTTCTACAAAGAGCTCGCAGCGTCGGGCATCACCGCCGAGGACATCCCCGTCGTGGCCTTCTCGGTCGGCGAAGAGGAACTGTCCGGTCTGGGTGAGGCGGATCTCAAGAACCTTGTCGGTCAGTTGGCCGCGTGGAACTACTTCGAGAGCGCCGATACGCCCGAGAACGCGGCCTTCATCAAGCAGTGGCACACCTTCACCGGCGACGACAGCCGCGTGACCAACGACCCGATGGAAGCCACCTATATCGGCTTCAACATGTGGGTGCAGGCGGTCGAGCAGGTCGGCTCCACCAATGTCGACGAAGTCATCGCCGCGATGCCGGGGCAGGAATTCCCGAACCTCACCGGCTCCACCGCGAAGATGCTGCCGAACCACCACCTGACCAAGCCGGTCCTCATCGGCGAGATCATGGAAGACGGTCAGTTCGACATCATCTCGCAGACCGACCCCGTGCCGGGCGACGCCTGGACCGACTTCCTGCCGGAATCGGCGGTGCTCAAGTCGGATTGGCCGGGTCTCGATTGCGGCATGTACAACACCGAGACCGAAACCTGCGTTCAGAAGAAATCGAACTACTGATCGTGTCTTGGCCGGGAGGGGTGCGCCTCTCCCGGCCGTTTCATCCTAAGGGGACGGGATGCGCAAGTTTTTGATCGCGCTCGGGATTGTTCTGGCATTGGCTCTGCCGGGGCTGGCGCAGGACGCGGGCGACGCGCCGCAGGCGGAGGCCACGCAAAGCGAAGCCACGGGGCTGCGCGCCGTTCTTCAGGACTATGCCAAGCAGATCGCCAAGCCGTCGCGCCGCACTGTCGGCCCGGTCATCGAGGCGGTCGCCGGTTCGGGCGAGGGGGCCTCGCGCTTCCTGCAGGCCTGGTCCGACAAGCGCGTCGGGCTGCGCGAAAGCGACGGCGCCTTCTTCATCGTGAAGAAATCCGGCAGCGAATACGAGCTGAGCGATCCGGTCACCGGAGAGCCTGCCGGCACCGCGCCGAAATCCGACATCAAGGAAGTGAAGCCGAATTCCGGTGTGCGGGCCGAGATTGGCGTGGCGCTGGTGCGGTTTCTGCTGAGCGATCCCGATCCGAAGAAACGCCGCGAGGCGCTGACCGCGATCGACCGCAATGGCGAGGCCTCGCATCTGGAGCCGCTGCGCGCGTCGATCCCCGACGAGCCCGATCCCGCGATCAAGGCGCAGAAACAGCGTCTGGAACGCCTGCTGACGATCCGCTTCGGCAAGGATGCCGAGGAGCGCGTCGCGGCGATCGACAGTTTCGGGGCCGATCTGGGGCTGGATTTCCGCGCCACGCTGAACCCGCTGGTGGCGACGACCCGCAAGGTGTTCGAGGGCGCGCCCGAGGGCAATGTCGCGGAGACGCTCAAGCCGGGTCGCGATATCCCGGAGGATGAGGCCTATGAGATGCTGGTAAGCGCCGATTTGGCGCCCGCGCGGATATCGGCCTCTCAGATGCAGCAGACTTTGGCCGCGCATGTCGAGAACGGTCAGGTGGGCGGGCTGCCGCTGGCCGCGATGGCCGATCCGGTCAAGCGCGAGGAGGCCTATGCGACGCTGGCCGCTGCCGGCGAGGTGCCAACACGTCTGACCGATGCAGAGGCTGAGAAACTCGTCGCCGATCACCAATACGCCGATATCTATGCCGAGCCAGACCCGGAGGTGACCACCGCCGCCGAGGCCGCGCTGACCCGGGTGAGCCGCACGGTGGCGGGGATGCAGACGGTCGATCTCGGCCTCGATGCGCTCTCGCTGGCCTCGATCTATTTCCTCGCGGCCATCGGGCTCGCGATCACCTTCGGGGTGATGGGGGTGATCAACATGGCCCATGGCGAGTTCATCACGATGGGCGCCTATACCGGCTATGTGGTGCAGCTTTTCGTGCCGGACTACACGCTGTCGATCCTGATCGCGCTGCCGCTGGCTTTCGCGATCACCTTCGGCGCCGGGGTCGCGATGGAGCGGTTGGTGATCCGGTACCTCTACAAACGCCCGCTCGAGACGTTGCTGGCGACCTTTGGCATTTCGATCGCGCTCCAGCAGCTGTTCAAGAACATCTTCGGCACGCAAGCCCGTCCGCTGACCTCGCCGCCGTGGTTGGAAGGGGCGTGGACGCTCAATGACGTGGTGTCGATCAGCTATATCCGCATCGCAATCTTCGTGCTCGCGCTGATTTTCCTCGCCCTCTACCTCTGGGTGATGCGCAAGACCCGCCTCGGGCTGGAGGTCCGCGCGGTCACGCAGAACCCGTCGATGGCGGCGTCTATGGGCATCAACCCGGATCGCATCAACATGCTCGCCTTCGGGTTTGGGTCTGGCATCGCCGGGATCGCGGGCGTCGCCATCGGGCTTTTCGCGAAAGTCACCTCCGAGATGGGGCAGGACTATATCGTGCAGTCGTTCATGACGGTCGTGGTCGGCGGCGTCGGTTCGATCTTCGGCACGCTGGCGGGCGCCACGCTGATCGGCGTGCTGCAAAAGGGGATCGAATGGCTCAACCCGTCGAATACGCTCGCGGCGCAGACCTACATGATCCTCTTCATCATCATCTTCATCCAGTTCCGCCCGCGCGGCATCATCGCGCTCAAGGGCCGGGCCGCGGGGGATTGAGTATGAGACAGACCGCTTTCCCTTCCAATTGCCTGAAATATCCCGGGGGGTCTGGGGGGCTGGCCCCCCAGCTTGGGCGCGAGGTGCAGATATGAAATCCGGATTTCTCGCCAAGAACCCCTCCGTTTTGTGGTTCCTGCTGATCCTCGCGGTCTTCACGCTGGGCGTCACCTTCCTCTCCCATGCCTACGGGCCGGGGGCGATCTCGACCTCGATGGTCAAGACGCTGGGCAAGACGCTGTGCCTGTGCCTGATCGCCATCGCGATGGATCTGGTCTGGGGCTATACGGGCATCCTCAGCCTCGGCCATTTCGCCTTCTTCGGGCTGGGCGGCTACATGATCGGCATGTGGCTCATGTATGAGCGCACCCGCGACATCGTGCTGAAATCCGCAGGCGAGTTCCCGATGACGCCGCAGGAGGTCAATGACGCGATCGGCACGCAGATTTTCGGCGTGGTCGGCGGCTCCGATCTGCCCGCGATCTGGACCTTCGCGGGCAACCTGCCGATGCAGCTGTTGTTCGTGGTGCTGGTGCCGGGGCTCTTGGCGCTGATCTTCGGCTGGCTCGCGTTTCGGTCGCGCGTGACGGGCGTGTATCTGTCGATCCTGACGCAGGCGATGACGCTCGCGCTGTCGCTCTACCTGTTCCAGAACGAGAGCGGGCTGCGCGGCAATAACGGGCTTTCGGGGCTGCAGAACATTCCGGGCGTAAGCGCCGGGCAGGATCATCTGTCGATCTGGTTCCTCTGGGCTTCGGCTTTGGCGCTGGGGCTGGGCTATATCGCGGCGTCGCTGATCGTGTCGGGCAAGTTCGGCTCGGTTATTCGCGGCATTCGCGATGACGAGGCGCGGGTGCGCTTCCTTGGCTATTCGGTCGAGGGCTACAAGCTGTTCGTCTTCACCCTGACGGCGGTGATCGCGGCCATCGCGGGGGCGCTTTATTATCCGCAGGCGGGGATCATCAACCCGGGCGAGATGGCGCCCATCGCGTCGATCTACCTTGCGGTCTGGGTCGCGATCGGCGGGCGCGGGCGGCTCTATGGTGCGGTGATGGGGGCGGCCTTCGTCTCCATCGTCTCGAGTTGGTTCACCGGCGGGCGTGTGCCCGATCTGCCGCTGGGTTTCTACACCATCGACTGGGTCGATTGGTGGCAGGTGCTGCTGGGGCTCGCCTTCGTGCTGGTGACCTTGTTCGCACCGAAGGGGCTGTCGGGGCTGATCGATCTGTTCGAGGGCATTCGCCGTCCGAACCGCCATGGCGCGCCGCTCGGGCCGGATAAGGGCTCCTTCCGGGAAGAGGAGGCGCAGGAATGAATGTCGCGATCAAACCGGGGGCAGGGGCGCAGACCCTGTTGGAGGTCTCGGGCATCTCCGTCAGCTTCGACGGGTTCAAGGCGATCAACAATCTCAGCTTCAATATCGGCCCGACCGAGCTGCGCGCGGTGATCGGGCCGAACGGGGCGGGCAAGACGACCTTCATGGATATCGTGACCGGCAAGACCCGGCCCGACGAGGGCTCTGTGCTGTGGGGGGAAAGCTCCACCAATCTGCTGCGTTTGAACGAGGCGAAGATCGCGCGGATCGGGATCGGACGGAAATTCCAGAAGCCCACTGTCTTCGAGGATCAGACCGTGACCGAGAACCTGATGATGGCGCTGAAGGCCAATCGCAGCCCCTTCGCGGTGCTGGGCTGGAAGGCCGGCGATGCCGATCGTGCGCGCGTCGAAGAGATCGCGGCGCAGGTGGGTCTCGCCGATCAGCTGCCGCGCAAATCAGGCGAGCTAAGCCACGGGCAGAAGCAATGGCTGGAGATCGGGATGCTGCTCGCGCAGGAGCCGAAGCTGCTGCTGGTCGACGAACCCGCCGCCGGGATGACCTTGGCCGAGCGCGAGCAGACCACCGCGCTGCTGGTCGATCTGGCGCGCGATCATGCGGTGGTCGTGGTCGAGCACGATATGGAATTCGTGCGCCGTCTGAACTGCAAGGTGACGGTGCTGCATGAGGGGTCGGTTCTGGCGGAAGGCTCGCTCGACCATGTGACCGCCGACAAACGCGTGATCGAGGTGTATCTTGGCCGCTGATCTGACAAAACCCGCGATGCTGAAGACCGAGGGGCTGACGCTCCATTACGGGGGCAGCCAGATCCTGCACGGGATCGACATGGTGGCGCGTGCGGGCGAGGTGACCTGCATCATGGGCACGAACGGGGTGGGCAAGACCTCGCTGCTGAAGGCGATCTCGGGGACGCATCTGCGCTCGGGCGGGTCTGTCACGCTCGATGGCGCCGAGATGGGCCGCGTGCCGCCGCAGGCGATGGCGAAGGCGGGGCTGGGCTATGTGCCGCAGGGCCGGATGATCTTCCCGCTGTTGACGGTGCGCGAGAACATGGAGACGGCTTTCGCCTGCCTGCCGAAATCCGAGCATGTCATTCCGGACGAGATTTACGAGCTCTTCCCGATCCTGAAGGACTTCCTCAATCGCCGGGGTGGGGACCTCTCGGGCGGGCAGCAGCAGCAATTGGCGATTGCCCGCGCGATGCTGATGAAGCCGAAGCTGCTTCTCCTGGACGAGCCCACCGAGGGCATTCAGCCGAACATCATCCAGCAGATCGGGCGGGTGATCTCCTATCTGCGCGAGAAGGGCGATATGGCGATCGTGCTGGTCGAGCAGTACTTCGACTTCGCGCATGATCTGGGCGATAGCTTCTACGTGCTCAAACGCGGCGCGGTCGCGATGGAGGGGACGAAAGAGACTCTGACGCGCGAGGCGTTGCGCGAGGTTGTCAGCGTCTGAGGCAGACGGCGCAGCCCGCTCCGCGGCGCCTTCGCGAGGTTTGTGCCTCATCGCTGTCCGTTGCCTGAGTACGGCTGCGAGGCCCTGTCTTTTATCTAATTGCCCGACTCGCCCCTTTGGGCGCATCCTTTCCGCAAGGTCAGGTCTGTTTGGACGTAAGGCCGGACCTCAGGGAGAGGCGCGCCGGGAGGGGCGCGTCTGTTAGGGAGGGAGAAACCCATGAAACGCGTTCTTATTCTGGCCGCGCTTGGCGCGCTGGCCAGCTCTTCGGCTGTGGTTGCTCAGGAGGTCTCGGTGGAGCGGGGCAAACTGGTCTCGATCACCTCGGGATGCCACGACTGCCACACGGCCGGGTATAACGAGTCCGGTGGAAAGATCGACCCGGAGGCGGCGCTCAAAGGCGTGCCACTTGGCTGGCAGGGGCCGTGGGGCACGACCTACGCGGTCAATTTGCGCCTCGAGATCAAGGACATGGACGAGGACGGTTTCGTGGAATACGCGAAGACCTTCGACGCCAAACCGCCGATGCCGTTCTACAACGTGCATGCGATGCCCGAGAGCGATCTGCGCTCGCTTTACCAGTATATCAAATCGCTCGGGGAGCCGGGGGAGCCAATGCCCGAGGCCTTGCCGCCGGGGGAGGCCCCGACGACGCCCTATATCGTGATGGCGCCGCCGATGATGCCGCAATAGGGCGGCGCTGTTTGCGCTGTCGACACGAATGATCGGCATCAATTCCGAGATCCGCACGCAACTGCTATCCTGTCAGGAGAGGAGGCGTGATGATCCGAGCCATCGTCATAGGGCTTGCACTGTTATGTCCGGCAGCGGGCGGGGCCTGTCCCGCGCCGCTGCCGATGTCTGTGCCCGATGCCGTGACGGAGGCGCTCGCCGCTTGGATCGAGGCGCATAGCGACTACACGTTGCCGCAGGGCGCGCCTGCGATCTTCATGTGCCAGAGCGGGGAGGTCATCACCTATGAGGGACACGATCTTCTGGTCGATTCCGATCTGCGCGCGGCCTATGATCTGGTGGAGGATCGAATCTTCCTTGTCGGGCCTTGGTCCGAAGGCGATCCGATGCAGCTTTCCTCGCTGTTGCATGAGTTGATCCATCGTGCTCAGTTTCATGCGCGCGACTGGCCCTGTCCGGCAGCGGCCGAGCCGGAGGCCTACCGTCTGCAGGAGGCGTGGCTGGCCGAGCGGGGAATCGATCCGGGCTTTGAATGGGTCGAGATTTACCTGCATGCGCGCTGTCCCTCGGACCGTCACCCGTAGTACGCGCATCGCGAGATCGCAAAAGGTTCCCAAGATTACATTCCTGTAAGCGGATTGTTGCCAACCCGCTGATGCGCGGCGAAATTCTCCTTCGGCGAAGAGGGTATTCGAGGCTATGGAGGAGGTAACGAAGACGCAACAATTCGACATCGACAGTGATCGCCCATGCTCTCTATCTCTGACCTTGCGGGCCGCGCGGCCCCTCTTTCGCTTGTTCTGATCGCGGCTCTGACCGTCTCGGCCTGTACCCCGACCACCGGCGACCGGATGGGCTTTGCCAGCGCGCGGGATCAGGCGGGTGCGGTCAATCTCGAACGCCGCGCCTACGCGGTCGAAGTGGCCAAGCAGATGCGTGCCAAGCGGCAGCGCGTCTGGTGCGTGCCGTTTGCGCGCAATGCCTCGGGCATCGACATTCGCGGCAATGCCAAGACGTGGTGGTCGCAGGCCAAGGGGCTCTATGCACGCGGTCATCAGCCGAAGGTCGGTGCGGTGATGGCGTTCTCGGCGACCGGTCGTAATCCGCTGGGTCATATCGCGGTGGTCTCGGGCGTCGACTCGCCGCGTCAGATCCGCGTCGATCACGCGAATTGGGAGCGCAACAAGGTGTCGCTCGACATGGTCGTGGTGGATGTCTCCGAGAAGAATGACTGGAGCCGCGTGCGCGTCATGAGCAATCCCGGCGCGCTGGGCCGCGTCTATCCGATCACCGGGTTCATCTCGAAAGGCTGAGGCCGGAGAGGGCGGGGGCGCTCAGCCCTCGCTGGTCAGTCGCTCTGCCTTCTTGCGCACCAGAACGCTGCGCAGGTCGTGCATCGTCAGCAACAGCGTATCCGTGATCTCTTCGAGCTGGGCATCGGTCGCCTTCGACTGCGCCCATTGCGTGACGAGATTGAGGTGATCGACCGCGCGCAGAATGTCGTCGACATCGCGCTGGGCGAGCACCTCGCGGCGATGCGCCATCCACGTCTCGATCTCGGCGCGGTCTTCCTCGGTCAGAACCCGGTCGCCCTGCGGTTTGATCTCGCCATTGCGGATGTTGATGTTGGCGATCGGGTCCATTTCGATCCGGCGCTGACGGTTCTCGGTATCGACGCGAAACACCGTCGCGCCGTTTTCCTTCACCCGGAAGTAATACTCGGGCAAGTCAGTCATTCGCCAGTCTCCCTCGGCCGTTCCGCCTTATGAAAGCCCTTCGCAGAAGGCCTTGATCCGGGCGCAGGCCTCGGTCAGGGCCGCGTCCGATGTAGCGTAGCTGATGCGGAAATTCGGTGAAAGCCCGAAGGCCGCGCCGAAGACCACCGCGACGTTGTTTTCCTCCAAGAGCGCATTGGCGAAATCCTCGTCGCTCTCGATCTTGCGCCCGCCAGCGGAGGTCTTGCCGATGCAGTCCCTGATCAAGGGGTAGACGTAGAACGCGCCCTCGGGCGTCGGGCAGGAGATGCCGGGGCAGGCGTTGAGCCCGGCCACCACCAGATCGCGCCGCCGCTTGAAGGCGGTGCGGAAGGTGTCGATGAAATCCTGCGGGCCGTTCAGCGCCTCGACGGCGGCCCATTGCGAGATCGAGCAGGGGTTTGAGGTGGATTGCGATTGCACCTTGCGCATCGCCGCGATCAGCTCTTTCGGGCCGGCCGCATAGCCGATCCGCCAGCCGGTCATCGCATAGGCTTTCGAGACGCCGTTGACCGTCAGCGTGCGATCATAGAGCGCGGGCTCGACCTGCGCGGGCGTGGTGAATTCGAACCCGTCGAAGGTGAGATGTTCATACATGTCATCGGTCATCACCCAAACATGCGGGTGGCGCATCAGCACGTCGGTCAGCGCGGTCAGTTCTTCGCGCGAATAGGCAGCCCCCGAGGGGTTCGAGGGCGAGTTGAACAGGAACCATTTGGTGTTCGGCGTAATCGCGGCTTCCAGCGCCTCGGGGCTGATCTTGTAGCCCATCGCGGGATCGCCCTGAACGAAGACAGGCGTGCCGCCGCCGATCAGCACCATATCCGGGTAGCTGACCCAGTAGGGGGTCGGGATCACTACCTCGTCGCCGGGATTGAGCGTCGCCATCAGCGCGTTGAACAGCACCTGCTTGCCGCCCGAGGAGACGGAGACCTGCTCGGGCGTGTAGGACAGTCCATTCTCGCGGGCGAACTTGGCGCAGATCGCCTGTTTCAGCTCGGCGATGCCGTCCACGGCGGTGTATTTGGTCTTGCCTGCGTCGATCGCGGCTTTCGCGGCGTCCTTGATCGACTCGGGCGTGTCGAAATCGGGCTCGCCCGCCGAAAGGCCGATCACATCGCGGCCTTCGGCGCGCAATTCGGCCACCTTCCCGGTCATCGCGACCGTCGGCGAAGGTTTCACCCGTGCAAGCGTGTCGGAAAGGAATGCCATCGCGTCGCCCTTGATTTGTAACTCGTTCGGCAAACTTCTAGGCTCGGCACCAGAAGCGTTCAAGCGAAAGCGGGAGAGAGACATGGTCGACGATTGGTATGGCGAGGCGAGCGCAACGTTCGGCGACCGGCTTGCGGGCGCGCGCGAAGCGGCAGGGTTGAGCCAGGAGGATCTGGCGACGCAGTTGGGCGTCCGGCTCGAGACGCTGCAGGCCTGGGAAGAAGACGTGCTGGAGCCGCGCGCGAACCGGCTGCAGATGCTGTCGGGGATGCTCAACGTGACGCTGATGTGGCTGCTGACCGGATCGGGCGAGGGGCTTGACGGCCCGCCCGAACAGGGAGAAGAGGCACAGGCGGAACGCGCCCTCGTGCGCGAAATCCGGGAAGTGCGGTCCGGGCTCGAAGACCTCGATGTCCGGCTGGCACGGCTGGAGAAGCGCTTGGTGGCAGGAGAGAGTTGATGACAGAGACGCGAGAGGCGCGGCTGAAACGGATGAAGATGCGCAGCTGGCGGCGCGGGATCAAGGAAATGGACCTGATCCTCGGGCCTTACGCCGATGCGTGCCTGCCCGATCTCGATGCCGCCACTCTCGATCTCTATGACCAGCTTCTCGAAGAGAACGATCAGGACCTGTATCCGTGGGTGTCTGGCGCACAGCCTTGCCCGCCGAAATACCTCGAATTGCTCTCCGTAATCGGCCAGTTCGCCCGCGAACGGCACATTACGAAAACCTGAAAACGGCGCGGAATCCCTAGATTTCATAGGGTTTTGCGCGAATTTTCGGAGAATTCGGGCCGCTTAACGGTATCTTTGCCATTTCCCGCCACTGTCTTGCGTCAGGGGCAGCGAAACTGGCGGAGAATGCTATGACCGTGCAGAAATCTGCAAGCGACATGACGCCCGTCCCGGCGACGCCGGGGCTGATGGCGGGATACTTGGACAGCCTTTCGCTGCTGGAGCGGTTGCATCGCTTGCTGCTCGACGTCATCAAGGACGAGTTCGAGCGGCTGGGCATCCTCGAGATCAACCCGGTGCAGGCGCTTTTGCTGTTCAACGTGGGCGAGAACGAGGTGACCGCGGGGGAGCTGAAGACCCGCGGCTATTATCAGGGCTCGAACGTCTCCTACAATCTCAAGAAGCTGGTGGAGGCAGGCTACATGCACCACCAGCGCTGCGAGATCGACCGCCGCTCGGTGCGGGTGCGCCTGACCGCGAAGGGGCGCGAGCTGCGCGAGAATGTGGCGACCCTGTTCGAGCGCCACGCCTGCGGTATGGAGACGCGCGGCGTCATCACCTTCGACGCGATGGAGGAGATGAACCACACGCTGCGTCGGATGGAGCGCTATTGGACCGACCAGATCCGCTATATCTACTGACCCTTGCGCAGGTCGCGTTTGCGCGATGACGCCCGGTTCTCCTTGCCGCATCGGCGTGGGGCGTGCTTCCTTGCCGTGACGATATGCGGCGAGGGGACGCGCGATGAAACAGCTTGGACAAAAGGCGATGCGGGGCGCGATCCGGGTCGGAATGGCAGCGGCGCTGCCGATCGCGGGGCTCGCATGGTGGAAGCGCGACGAGATCGCCCGGCTGCGCGCGGTGAACCGCCTGTTCGAGCCCGACCGGATCGTCGGCAATTTCTCCAACATGCCCGCGCTGTTTCATTCGCGCGAGATTGCGCGCGGCGACGGGCCGGTGTCGGACTTGGCCCGCGGTGCCGAGGAGGCGCTGCCCGACGGCGTCGAGGATTGGATCGAGCGGCGCTGGGTCACCGCGCTGGTGAAGCTGCGCCACGGCCAGATCACCCATGAACGCTATTTTCGCGGCACCGCGCCCGAGGATCTGCGCATCTCCTGGTCGATGGCGAAGAGCTTTCTCTCGGCCACGCTGGGCATCCTGCACCATCAGGGCGTGATCCCCGATCTCGACGCGCCGCTCACCCGCTTTGCGCCGCAGCTGAAGGGCTCGGGCTATGAGGGCGTGACGATCCGCGATGCGCTGGTGATGTCCTCGGGTGTGGCCTTCAACGAGGACTATCTGGATTTTCATTCGGATATCAACAAGATGGGCCGGGTTCTCGCGATGGGGCGGTCGATGGACGCCTTCGCCGCCTCGCTCAAGATCCGCGAGGCGGAGCCGGGCGCGCGGATGCTCTATGTCTCGATCGACACGCATGTTCTGGGCATGGTGATCGTGGGCGCGACCGGGGCCGATCCGGCGGAGGTGATGCACGAATTGCTGATCGCGCCGATGGGTCTGGAGGCCGCGCCGGTGATGCTGACCGACGGGCTGGGCGTCAGCTTCGTCCTTGGCGGGCTGAACCTGCGGACGCGGGACTATGCGCGCTTCGGCCAGATGTTCCTGCAAAAGGGCTTCTGGAACGGGCGCCAGATCGTGCCCGAGGACTGGGTTGCGAAATCGACCGCGCTGCAGGCGCCGAAGGGCGAGGGATACGGCTACCAATGGTGGGTGCCCGTCGATACGGCGGATCACGGCGGCGATTATTTCGCGCGCGGCATCTATGGCCAGCACATCTATGTCAGCCCCGCGACCGACACGGTCATCGCGATCAACGCTGCCGACTGGCGTTTCAAGGAGGAGGGCGTCGAGGAGGAAAACCTTGCCATGCTGCGCCGCATCGCAGAGGTTTCCTGAAAGGGAGGGCCGCGCGATGCAGATGTATGAGGCGATCAACGTGCTGGGCGGAACCTTGCAGCCCTGTTCGCTCAAGCCCCGGACCGGGTTCTTCCGCGATGGCAGCTGCAACACCTGCTGGGAGGATAGCGGCTCGCATACGGTCTGCGCTGTGATGACGGCGGAGTTTCTCGCCTTCTCGAAATATCTCGGCAACGATCTGAGCACGCCGCGCCCGGAATATGATTTCCCGGGGCTGAAACCGGGCGACCAATGGTGCCTGTGCGCCTCGCGCTTTTTGCAGGCGGTGCAGGAGGGCTGCGCGCCCGAGGTGATGCTGGCTTCGACCCATCGCGATGCGCTGCGGGTGGTGCCGTTCAAGGTGCTGGCCGATCATGCCGCCGAGAAGAAGGGCGGGAAGGGCTGAGCCTCAGCCCGTCGCGCCGCCCACCGGCACCCAGAGCACATCCTCGATTTTCGGCGCGCCGGTGGCGAGCATCACCAGCCGGTCGAAGCCAAGCGCAATCCCGGACGCCTCGGGCATGATCTCGAGCGCTGCGAGGAAATCTTCGTCGAGCGGGTAGCGCTCTCCGTAGAGCTGTTCCTTCAGATCCATATCGCCCTCGAAACGGCGGCGTTGTTCGGCCGGATCGGTGAGCTCGCCGAAGCCGTTCGCGAGTTCGACCCCGCAGGCGTAAAGCTCGAACCGTTCGGCGACGCTTCCGTCATCCGGAGCAGGGCGGGCCAGCGCCGCCTCGGCCAGCGGGTAGCGATCCAGAATCGTCGCGCGGCCATGGCCCAGATGCGGCTCGACCTTCGCGACCAGCAGTTTCGAGACGATGTCCGACCAGCTATCCGCGTCGGCCACCGCAAAGCCGATCGCCTCGCATTGCGCGCGCAGGGCTTCCGCGTCGGTCTTCGCCCCGTCGCAGGTGGCGAGCAGATCGATCCCGGCATGGCGCTGGAAGGCGTCCGCGACCGACAGTCGTTCGGGTTCGGCGAAGGGATCGCATTCGGCGGTGCCATAGCGCAGCACCGACGATCCCGCGGCTTCGGCTGCCAGCCGCAGCATCGCCGCGCAATCGGCCATCAGCGCCGTGTAGTCTTTGCCCGCGCGATACCATTCCAGCATGGTGAATTCGGGCGAATGGCGCTTGCCCGCCTCGCGGTTGCGCCAGACATGGGCGAAGGCGGCGATGCGTGGCTCGCCCGCGGCCAACAGCTTCTTCATCGCGAATTCGGGCGAGGTGTGCAGATACATCCGCCGCGCCGCGCCGTCATTGCCGATCATGTCGGTAGCGAAGGCGTGCAGATGCGCCTCGTTGCCGGGCGAGACCTGCAGCGCGCAGGGATCGACCTCGACGAAATCCTCCGCCGCCAGCCAGCCGCGGATCGCGGCCTGAATGCGGTTGCGCGCGAGAAGGGCGGGGCGGCGGTCGGCGTGGCGCTCGGGCGTCCAGAACGGGGGCATGGAAGGCCTTTCAGGCTGGAAATCGGGGCGCAAATGGTTTAGGCGCTCTGCAATCCGGGCGCCAGAGCCTGTTTTATCCGAATTCAAAGGGGTCCTTTCATGGCGAAAGTCATCGCTTCCTCTGTCCGCAAGGGCAACGTGCTTGAAATCGACGACAAGCTCTACGTCGTGATCACCGCGCAGAACATCCATCCCGGCAAGGGCACGCCTGTCACGCAGGTCGATATGCGCCGCATCTCGGACGGCACGAAGGTGTCCGAGCGTTGGCGCACGACCGAGCAGGTCGAGCGCGCCCATGTCGAAGAGCGCGAGTACGATTTCCTCTACGAGGATGGCGAAGGCTATCACTTCATGGACCCCGAGACGTATGAGCAGCTCGCGGTGCAGGATGACGTGATCGGCGACGCGAAGGTGTTCCTGCGCGACGGCATCCGCGTCCATCTCAAGACCTTCCAGGAGAACGCGATCGCGATCGACCTGCCGCAGAAAGTCACCGTCGAAGTCGAAGAGACCGAGCCGGTCGTGAAGGGTCAGACCGCGTCGTCGAGCTACAAGCCCTCGATCTGCACCGGCGGGATCCGCGTGATGGTGCCGCCGCATATCGGCGTGGGCACCCGCATCGTGATCAACACCGAAGACACCACCTATGTGGAGCGCGCGAAGGACTGATCCTCGCCGCGATTTTATGAAAAAGGCGCCCTTCGGGGCGCCTTTTTTGTTTGCGGATTGGGCAGGTCAGGCGGGGCGTTGCGTGGCGCGCGCAGGCCAGACCTCCAGCAGGCCAGCGCCCAGCACCAGCGCGCCGCCTGCGATTTCCAGCGCGGCGAGCCGTTCGCCCGCGATCAGCGCGGCGGAGACCGCGCCCACCAGCACCTCGCCCATCAGCAGGATTCCGATCCGCGCCGGTTCGAGCCGTACGGTCGCCCACATGAGCCCGGCCGTCGCTGCGCCCCACCAGAACACACCGGCGGCACCGATCAGTCCAACCGACGCGGCCCAATCGACGCCGCTCGAGGGAAGGGGCGCAAGGAAGGGTGCGAGGCAGAGCGCGGTAAGGGCCGCGCCTGCCGCGAAGACGAAGGTGGCGGGGCCGGACGAGAGCGTCGATCTGGTGCGCATCCCCGTGGTCGCGACCGACCAGATCACGCCGCCTACAAGCGTCATCCATTCGCCCAAGCTGCTGGGTAGCGGCAGGCCGCCGCTTGCGCCCAGCATCAGGCCGAGCCCTAAGAGGCCGATCACGATCGCGGCCAGTCGCAGGCGCGAGACCGGCCAGCCTAGCACGAACCGTCCGATCAGCACTGACCAGACCGGGGTGAGGAACCACAGCAGGATCACCAGCGCGACGCGGCCATAGAGAAAGCCGATCGAATAGAGCGCGAAGGCCGCCCCGCCGAGCGCGACCGAGATCAGCGCGGCTGGCGTGGCGGCGGCGAGTTCATCGCGTTTAGCCCAAGCGACGGGCGCCATCGCCACGCAGGCGACCAGGGTGATCGCGACGGTGCCCCAGGCGCCCGCCAGACCATGCCCGTCCAACGCGCGCACCGGGAGCCAGTATAGCCCCCAGAGCGCGCCCGTGATCAGCGTGATCGCGCTGGCGATGAAGGTGACACGGGCTTCGCTCACCCCTTGATCCGTTCGACCCACGCTTCGAGGGCCGCAAGCGACTCAGGTTCGTCGAGGAAGGGGATGTGGGCGCGGTCGGCGACGCGGGCATAGATCATGTCCGGGCGGCGGCGCTGCATCTCGTCCACCGTGGCGTCGCTCAGCAGATCGGAATTCGCGCCGTGGGTCAGGACGATGGGCAGCCCCTCGGTGGCCTCGAAGAGCGGCCAGGCTGGCTCCACGCCGCCCTTGAAAGCGCCGAGGAAGGCATCGCGCAGGGCCGGGTCGTAATTGATCTTCAATCCGTCATCGGTCTCCACGTAATGGTGGCGGACCTCCATCGCCCAGCGATTGGGCGGCACCTTGTCGAAGCCGATCATCGCCTCGGGCAGCTTTTCGGCCATTTCCGCATAGCTTTTCGCCGCCGGGTTGCGCCCGATATAGTCGAAGATCTTGTTCAGCCCCTTCTCGTCAAGAACAGGCCCGACATCGTTCAGCGCGAGCCCGGTCATGCGCTCTTTCGCGGTCAGCGCCAGATACATCCCAACGAGCCCCCCGCGCGACGTGCCGAGGATCGCGGCCTTCTCGATCCCCAGATGATCGAGCAGTTGCAGCGCATCCGCCGCTTCGCGCGGCACGGTATAGGTTTTCTCGCCGGTCCAGTCGCTCTCGCCACGGCCGCGATAGTCCATGCAGATCAGACGCACGTCCTTGAGATGCGGCGCGACGTAGTCGAAGTCGCGGGTGTTTCGCGTCAGCCCGGACAGGGCCAAGACCGGCACGCCGCTGCCACTGTCGCGATAGGCGATCTTCGCGCCATCATCCGCGGTAAAGAATTCCATTACGCCGCTCCTCTCTGGATTGCTGACCTGTCAGCGATCATAGTGCGTTAGAGGGAGATCGCCATGGCTGACACGCTGGAAAGATTACACGAAAGACTGAGTGCGCTCGAAGACGAAATCGAAGCGGAATGGGAGCGCAGGCGCGAGGCGATGGCGTTCCGGCTCGACCATAACCGGGTGGTGTTCGAGGCGGGCGTTCGCGATGCGCATCGGCAGGCGCGGGTGGGGCTGTTGCGCTTCCTGTCCTATGCGCGCCCGATGGTCATTCTGACCGCCCCGGTGATCTATTCGCTGATCGTGCCCTTCGTGCTTCTCGACCTCTTCGTAAGCCTCTATCAGGCGATCTGTTTTCCGATCTACCGCATCGCCAAGGTAAAGCGCTCCGATCATATCGTGGTCGACCGTCAGCATCTGGCCTATCTCAACACGTTGCAGAAGCTGAACTGCGTCTATTGCGGCTATTGCAACGGACTTCTGAGCTATGCCTACGAGATCGCCGCGCGGACCGAGCAATATTGGTGCCCGATCAAGCACGCGCATCGGGTGAAGGGGCCGCATCTGCGCTACCGCGATTTCGTGGAATACACGGATGCGGAAGGGTTTCAGGCGCAGACGATGCGGCTGCGGCGCGCGCTGCGCGAGATGGACGAGTGAGCGCTTCTCAGAGGTGGTCGGGCACCGCGCGCAGGTCCGTCAGGATCGCCGCGGGTTTATAGGGCAGCCGCTCGACC
The DNA here is from genome assembly GCF_055666785.1 of Thioclava sp. PTB-PU3-1. Lineage (NCBI taxonomy): Bacteria > Pseudomonadati > Pseudomonadota > Alphaproteobacteria > Rhodobacterales > Paracoccaceae > Thioclava > Thioclava sp. PTB-PU3-1. The sequence continues at coordinate 654,177 of NZ_JBVNVL010000002.1, forward strand.
GGGGCGCCCGCGCGGTTGACCCAAAGGACGTGGAAGCCCGCCTTGGCCGCGCCCGCCGCATCCCAGCCGTTAGACGAGACGAAACAGGTCTTCTCAGGTTCGACGCCCATCTTCTGCGCGATCATGTCGTAGACGGCGGCGCGCGGCTTGTAATGGCCGATCTCGTGGATCGAGAGCACCTCATCGAGCAGATGCCCCACGCCCGCCGCATGGACCGCAGCGCCCAGCATGTCCGGCGCGCCATTCGACAGGATCGCACGTCCGACACCGCGATGATGCAGCGCGTCGAGCATCTCGGGCACTTCGGGGAAGGCGGGCAACTCGCGGTAAAGCGCCATCAGCCGCTCGGCCAGATCGGGATCGTCGAGGTCCTGCGCCGCCATCGCCCAGTTGAGCCCGTCGCGGGTCAGCTGCCAGAAATCGACGTAATCGCCCATCACCTCGCGCAGCCAGCTATATTCGAGCTGCTTGCGCCGCCAATCGGCAGCAAGGCGCGGCCAGATCTCGGTCAGACGCGGCTCCTCGGCGGCCAGATTGCGCGCGGCGGCGTCGACGTCGAAAAGCGTGCCGTAGGCGTCGAAGACGCAAAGCTGAATGGACATGATATTTCCTCCCGAGCCTCACCCTAGCGTCGGCGGGGCCGGGTGCAAGGGTCAGTAGATCTCGCGCGAGGCTTGCGTCGCGGCGCGCAGTCCTTCGGCCAGACGCTCGGCAAAGCCATTGTCGCGCAGCGTGGTGAGGCCCTTGGCCGTCGTGCCCGCGTAGTCGATCATCTCCTGCACATGGGTCTGAGGCGTCGGGCCCTCGCCCATCATCTGCCCGGCCGAGAGGAATAGCTGGCGCACGGCGCGATCGGCGATCTCGGGCGGGACGCCCTGATCCTCGGCATGACGCGCCATCGCGGCGGCGCAGGCGGCGACGAAGCCCGGCACCGGGCCGGTCATCGCGGTGAAGAGGTCGATCTGGGCCTCGTCGTGCAGTACGTCCGTCTGCCCGCAGGCCTCAAACAGGGCGCGAGTGCGGGCGCGGTCGTCCTCGGTCACAGCATCGCTCGCGATCCATGGGCTATAGGCGAGGCCCATCGCAGCCGCCGGGCTCGACATGGCGCGGATCACGCGGGGGCTGGCGCTGATGCGGGTGAGCTCGGAGAGCGGCACGCCCGCCATGACGGAGATCACCAGCTTGTCTTTCGCGTCGATAGTGAGGTCTCTCGCTGCGGCGGGCGGCACGCAGAGGATCACCACGTCGCAAGCCTCTGCCAGCGCCTGCGGATCGGTCAGGACGTTCTCCGGCGGGAAGCCCTCAATGTCAGGCCGCGCGCCGGAGCGGTTGGCCATCAGAAGCGACTTGGGCTCCGCGCGCCAGAGCGCCTCGGCAATCGCTGCGCCGAGCATCCCTGAGCCGATGATGCCGATAGAGAAATCGAGTGCCATGCGCGCCTCCCTGCGTGTTCGGGAAAGCCTAACGCGGGGCAGGGGATGGGGGAAGGGAGGGAATGGTTCGCAGGGCGCGCGGCGGCCCGTCCCTGCGGGCTGGCGCCTTGGCCAACCGCGCGAAACGCAGCCATGTTCGAGGTATGTGGCTTGGATAAAGCGCTGCCGCACAGAGCGAGGACTGCGCCACCCCATGGGCCGGCGCGCGCCCTGCTTGCGATTGGCTGAGCTTACAGGTTCTCCGCCGCGGGCATGCCCATGACGTGATAGCCGCTATCGACCGAGATGATCTCGCCGGAGGTGCAGGCGCCATAGTCCGAGAGCAGATAGACGGCCGTGCCGCCAATCGCTTCCAGCGTCGCGTTATGGCGCAGGGGCGAATTGTGCTCGGTGTGGCGGAAGGTCTTGCGCGCGCCGCCGATGGCGGCACCGGCCAGCGTCTTCATCGGGCCGGGCGAGATCGCGTTCACGCGGATGCCGTCGGGGCCCAGATCGGCTGCCAGATAGCGCACCGCCGATTCCAGCGCCGCTTTCGCCACGCCCATCACGTTGTAATAGGGCGTCACGCGCTGCGAGCCCATATAGGTCAGCGTGATCATCGAGCCGCCTTCGTTCATCAGTTCCGAGGCGCGCTTGGCCACGTCGATGAAGCTGTAGCAGGAGATCGTCAGCGAGTTCTTGAAGTTCTCGCGGGTGGTGTTGATGAACCGGCCCGCAAGCTCGCTCTTGTCGGAATAGGCGATGGCGTGCACGACGAAGTCGATCGAGCCCCATTCCTCTTTCAGCTTGGCGAAGGCGGCGTCCATCGAGGCGTCGTCATTCACGTCCACATCCAGCAGGAATTTCGAGCCCACGCTTTCGGCCAGCGGTTCGACTCGCTTGCCGAAGGCTTCGCCCTGATAGGAGAACGCCAGTTCCGCGCCTTGCTCGGCCAGTGCCTTCGCGATCCCCCAAGCGATTGAGCGCTCGTTGGCGACCCCCATCACGAGGCCGCGCTTACCCTTCATCAGTTCCGCCATTCCCGTCCCTGCCGCCGTTTCTGTCGCCGTTTGTTCTTGCCGTTAGTCTCGATACTTGCTCATCACGAGCGACGCGTTGGTGCCGCCGAAGCCGAAGCTGTTCGAAAGGACCGAGTCGAACTCGACATTGTCGATCCGCTCCATCGCGATCTCTTCGGGTTTGATCTCCGGGTCGAGCTCGGTGATGTTGGCCGAGGCCGTGATGAAGTTGTTTTCCATCATCAGCAGCGAATAGATCGCCTCATGCACGCCGGTCGCGCCGAGCGAGTGCCCGGTGAGCGATTTGGTCGAGGAGATCTTCGGCACGTTTTCCTCGCCGAAGACGCGGCGCACGGCCTGCACTTCGGTCACGTCGCCTGCGGGCGTCGAGGTGCCATGCGCGTTGATGTAGGAAATCTTGCGGCCTTCCGGAAGGGTGCCGACCGCGAGCTTCATCGACCGCTCGCCGCCTTCGCCCGAGGGGGCCACCATGTCGTGGCCGTCCGAGGTCGCGCCGTAGCCGGTGACTTCCGCGTAGATCTTCGCGCCGCGCGCCTTGGCGTGCTCGAGTTCCTCCAGCACGACGACACCGCCGCCGCCTGCGATGACGAACCCGTCGCGGGTCGCGTCGAAGGCGCGCGAGGCCAGCTCGGGCGTGTCGTTATATTTCGACGACATCGCGCCCATCGCGTCGAACAGACAGCTCAGCGTCCAGTCCAGTTCCTCGCCGCCACCGGCGAAGACGATGTCCTGCTTGCCCATCTGGATCAGCTCGGTACCGTTGCCGATGCAATGCGCCGAGGTCGAGCAGGCCGAGGTGATCGAGTAGTTCACGCCCTTGATCTTGAACGGCGTGGCCAGACAGGCCGAGTTCGTCGAGCTCATGCAGCGGGTGACCATAAACGGCCCCATCCGCTTGGGCGAGCCCTTCTCCATGACGATGCGATGCGCCTCGAAGAAGTTCGAGGTGGACGGACCGCCCGAGCCCATGATCAGGCCGCTGCGCGGGTTCGAGATGTCGCTCTCTTCGAGACCGCTATCGGCCAGCGCCTGCTCCATCGCGATGAAGTTGTAGGCGGCACCCGGACCCATGAAGCGCAGGTTGCGCTTGTCGATATGGTCCTCGAGCGTGATCTTCGGCTGGCCTTTGACCTGGCTGCGGAAGCCGCGCTCGGCGTAATCCTCGGCGAATACGATGCCGGATTTGCCGGCCTTCAGGCTGGCGGTGACTTCTTCGGCATTGTTGCCGATGGGCGAGACGATGCCCAAACCGGTGATGACGACGCGGCGCATGCGGGCCTCCTGTCTTGTCTGTCTTTGGGGGTCAGCTCTCGGAGAGCGCGACCTTCATGTCCTTGACCTCGTAGATCACGTCACCGTCGGCCTCGACGATCCCGTCGGCGACACCCATGGTCAGGCGACGGGTCTGAATGGCCTTGGTGAAATCGACCTTGTAGGTCAGCATTTTGCGATCCGGGCGGACCATGCCGGTGAGCTTAACCTCGCCCACGCCAAGCGCATAGCCGCGACCCTGCCAGCCACGCCAGCCCAGGTTGAAGCCGGTCAGCTGCCACAACCCGTCGAGGCCGAGGCAGCCCGGCATGATCGGATTGCCGGGGAAATGGCATTCGAAGAACCACAGGTCCGGGGTGATGTCGAACTCGGCGACCACATGGCCCTTGCCGTGCTTGCCGCCATCGCCCGAGATGTCGGTGATGCGATCCATCATCAGCATCGGCGGCGCCGGAAGCTGTGCATTGCCGGGGCCAAACAGCTCCCCGCGTGCACATTTCAGAAGATCTTCTTTCCCGAAGCTCGTCGGAAACCCAGCCATCGGCGCTCCTTCCCGGTTTTGGCGTGCTTTTGCATCCCTCTATCACCGCGTGGCCGCGTGGCGCAAGGGCGACGGTGACAGGCCGCGCCCCTGCGCGGTTGCATTGAAACCTGAGTGGAAAAGTCTCATATAGGGAACAAGGAGACATGACATGGCTGTGACGAATTCGACCGAACAGCGCCGCGGGCAGGACTGGCTGAGCCGTGGCGGGCTGCGCCCCACCCGTCAGCGACTGGCGCTGGCCACATTGCTCGTGGGCGATGGGGAAAATCGTCATGTCACGGCCGAAAGCCTTTACGCGGCCGCCTGCGATGCGGGCGAAAAGGTCTCGCTCGCCACCGTGTACAACACGCTCAAGGCGTTTTGCGATGCCGGGCTGATGCATGAGATAACGGTGGACGGCGCGCGGAGCTATTTCGACACGCGCATGGACGATCATCCGCATTTCTTCTGGGAAGACGACAACCGTTTGTCGGATGCCCCGGCCGAGGAGTTGAAACTCGCCTCGATCCCGCAGGCTCCTGAGGGCGCCGAGATCACCCGCGTCGACGTTGTGATCCGCGTCCGCAAGGCCTGATTGCCCCTTCCTCTTGGTGAAAATATCCCGGGGTGAATGGCCGCAGGCCAGAGGGGCAGAGCCCCTTTTTTCCTTGTTTCGTCGCCCTCCGGCGCCAGAGAGGCAGAGCCCCGAAACCTCACGGCAGGATCGCGAGCCAGCCCCAGATCGTCAGAATCGACAGCGCCGTCGCGATCAGCACGGCCGAGGCCGCGACCCTGCGCGCCACCCCGTAGATATTCGCGAAGAGATAGGCGTTGACCCCCGGCGCCATCGCTGCCGTCAGTGTGGCCGAACGTAGCGCGGAGGTGTCCACCTTGAAGGCGAAATGCGCGAGCCCGTAAGTGATCGCCGGATGCAGCATCAGCGACAGGCCGGTGACCATCGCGATCGCTTTCGCATCGCCTTCGGGACGATAGCGATAGAGCACGCCACCCAGCCCGAACAGGGCCGCAGGCAGTGCTGCGCGCGCCATCATATCCATCCCCTCGCGGATCGGATGGGGCAGGGGCTGGCCGGTCAGCGTGGTGAGGATCTTGATAGCGAAGCCCGTCAGGATGCCGATCACCAGCGGGGTCCGCAGCACGCCGATCAGTGCGTTGAGCCCGACACGCCCGAGCGAGGTGCCGGTGCCCGACGAGCGCACCATCTCCATCGCGAGGATGCCGATCGTATAAAGGAAGGGCGAGTGCACCGAGATGATCGCGAAATTGCCCGATAGCGCATCGGTACCATAGGCGCGCTCGGTGATCGGCACGCCCAGCAGCAGCGAGTTCGAAAACAGGCAGGCGAAACCGATGGCGACGCTCTCCGGGCCGTTGCGCCCCATCGCGCGCGCGCCGGTGATGCCGATGGCGAAAGAGATCAGTGCGCCCGCGTAGAACGCGGCCATCATCGCCCAGTTATAGCTCTGCGTCAGGTCGAGATTGGCGATCGAGCGTGCCAGCAGCACCGGCACTGCGAAGTTCTGCGCAAAGCGCATCAGCCCGTCGACCGCGCCTTCGGAGAACAGCCCGCGCCAGGCTACGACATAGCCGAAGCCGATGACGAGGAAGACCGGCAGGATGACGTCGATCAGAACGCTCATCAGAGGCCGAAATCCAGAACCATCCCGTCATGGGCAGGACGAATGTGATCCGGCGTTTCCTCGGCGACCGTGTCGTGGTCGAGGTCGATATGCATGTTGGTCAGCACCGCGCTCGCGGGCTGCGCACGCTCGATCCATTCCAGCGCGCGGGCCAGATGCGCGTGGGTGGGGTGCGGCGTGCGGCGCAGCGCGTCGAGTACCCAGCAATCGAGGCCTTCGAGATAGGCCCATGCCTCTTCGGGAATGTCCGAGACGTCCGGCAGATAGGCCAGCCCGCCGATCCGGAAGCCGAGTGCGTCGATATTGCCATGCTCGACCCGGAAGGGCTGAAACTCAATCGAGCCGCCCGCGCCGGTGATCTGGAAGGGCCGCTCGCGATGGATCGATTTCAGCTCGCAGATCGGTTTGTAATTGCTGTCCGAGGGCTGGACGAAAGCATAGGCGAAACGGTCCAGAAGCGCGGCCTCGGTATCGGCATCGGCCCAGACGGGCAGGCGGGTGCGCATGTTGAAGACGATCTGGCGCAGATCGTCGAGCCCGTGGACGTGATCGGCATGGCTGTGGGTGTAGACCACCGCATCCAGCTCGCCCACGCCCGCGGTCAGCAGCTGCTGGCGCATGTCGGGCGTGGTGTCGATCAGCACCCGCGTGGTGCCCGATTGCGAGACCCGCTCGACCAGCATCGAACAGCGCAGCCGATGGTTCTTCGGGTTCGCCGGGTCGCACTCGCCCCAATTGTTGCCAAGGCGCGGCACGCCCCCCGAGGAGCCGCAGCCGAGGATCGTGAAGCGCATCCGACTCATGCAGCGATGCTCCCCCGCTCGCCATGCTCGGCGGCTTTCCAGAACAGGCGGTCGAAATTGGCCTGCGTCGCGGCGGCGAATTCCTCGAGCGGCAGGCCGAAGACATCGGCGCCGACTTTCGCGGTGTGGGCCGTGTAGGCGGGCTCGTTGCGCTTGCCGCGATAGGGCGGCGGCGCGAGATAGGGGCTGTCGGTTTCCACGAGGATCCGCTCGAGCGGCGCGGCGGCGAAGATGTCGCGCACCTCCTGGCTTTTCGGGAAGGTCGCGATGCCCGACATCGACAGATAAAATCCCAGATCGACCGAGACCTGCGCGAGGCGGGGCCCTGACGAATAGCAATGCATGACGCAGGAATAGGGCTTGGCCTTCATCCCCTCGGTCAGGATCGCTTCCATGTCCTCATCGGCGTCGCGCGAATGGATGATCAGCGGCAGGCCGGTCTCTTGGGCAGCTTCGATATGCAGCCGCAGCGAGGTTTTCTGCGCCTCGGCGCTCTCGGCGGTGTAGTGATAGTCGAGCCCGGTCTCTCCGATGCCGACGAATTTCGGGTGTTTGGCCAGTGCCACCAGCTCGTCGACAGTGGCCATCGGCTCTTCCGCGACGCTCATCGGGTGGGTGCCCGCGGCGTAGAAGACGCCGCGATGCGCCTCGGCGATGGCGCGCACGGAGGGCTCGTTCTTCAGCTTGGTGCAGATCGTCACCATCCGCGTCACCCCGGCGGCATTGGCGCGGGCGATGATATCATCGCGCTCACCGTCGAAATCGGGGAAATCGAGATGGCAATGGCTGTCTGTGATCTCGGGCGGGAGGGTCAAAATCGGCTCCTTTCGCGCCGCATCAGGAGGCGGCGGCTGTGATCTCCAAGACGATATCCATCACGAGCGCGGCAGGGTCAAGGTTGACCGCCCGGCCGTGGGCGGCGCGTGCGCCCATGCTCTGATGGAGGGCAGCCCATTTCATCGCTGCCTGATCGTCAGGCGACAATCGTGCGAGAAGCTGCGCCTCGCCGGGCGCCGCTTCGGGATGCGCCGGGCCCATCACGCCCGCGCGCGCGGTGCGCGAGAGAAAGAGGTCGATCAGGTTGAGAACGAGGATGAAGCGGTTCTCGTTCGCCTTGCCGACACAACTTTCGGCCAGCGCCAGCGCGCCCAGACGGTCGAGCCGGGGCAGGGTGCCCATCAGATCGACGAGCTTGGCATAGGTCGTCATGCCGTCCTGATTGATCAGGCGGATCGCGGCACCGACGGAGCCACCCGACAGCGCGGCCAGCGCGTGGTGATCAAGATCCGGCGGCTCGCCTTCCTCTTCGGCGGCGGCGATGGCAGCTTCCATCTGATCGGGTGTGAGCGTGCCCAGCCGCAATTCGCGGCAGCGCGAACGGATCGTCGGCAAGAGCCGCGCGGGCTGATGCGCGATCAGCAGGAAGGTGACGCGCGGCGGCGGCTCTTCGAGCAGTTTCAGCACCGCGTTGGCGGCTTGGGTGTTCATCTCGTCGGCTGCGTCAATGATCACCACGCGCCGCCCGCCCTCGGCGGCAGACAGATGCAGGAAGGAGCGCAGCTTGCGCACCTCGTCGACGCGAATGTCCTGCGACAGCGCGGATTCGGTGGCGTTCGCGCCGCGCTTGAGCACGAAGATACCGGGCTCCGATCCGGCGTGGATACGGCTGAGCGCCGGGTGGTTCGGATCGGGATCGAGGCTGGTGGGCTGTTCCGGCTCGCCGAACAGGCCCGGCCCATTGTCCTCCGGCTGAGTCATCAAGAAGCGGGTGATCCGCCAAGCCAGAGTCGCCTTGCCCACGCCGCGCGGTCCGGTCAGCAGCCAGCCGTGATGCAGCCGCCCCATGTTGAAGGCGTCGAGGAAGTCCTCCTCGGCCCGCGCCTGACCGACCAGACGCAGCGTGTCGCGCGGGTGTCGCGCACCGGGCGCAAGGGTTGGATCGGGAAGGTCGGCGAGGCTCATGGCGGCACTCTAGTTGCGCGCGCGGGCGGTTTCCAGCGGGGTTTTTGCGGAAGGCTGTCGGCGCGGGGCGACCAGCCCCGGGCCGCGCCCGACCCTCCCACCGGGAGGGCGCATTGGCGATGACATCGCGGGCACGCGGGTTTTCCTGGGCTTTCGAGATAAAACGCCAAGCCACCAACGTTGCGAAGCGCCCACCCGAGGGTCTGGCGCTGCCCTTAGCTCTGCAGTTCCGCCTGCACGGCACTCAGCACATCGGCGGCAATCGCGTCGGCCTCGCGCGCGCCGTCGATTACGCGGAAGCGGGGCGCAAATTCTTTCGCCAGCGACAGGAAGCCCGCGCGCATCTTTTCCTGCAGGCCGACGCCGAAATCCTCGAACCGCTCTTCGGTGCCTTGCCGCCCCTTGGCGCGCGACAGCCCCACAGCGGGGTCGATGTCGATCAGCACGGTCAGGTCCGGCTCGCGCCCGATCATCAGGGCGTGCAGCTGATCGACCACCGCGCGCAGATCGCCGCGCGAGAGGCCCTGATACATCCGCGTGGAATCCGCGAAACGGTCGCAGATCACCACCTTGCCTGCGGCGAGCGCTGGTTCGATCACGCGCTCCAGATGGTCGCGGCGGGCGGCGGTGAACAGAAGGATCTCGGTCTCCGCGGACCAGCGGTCGGGATCGCCCTCAAGCACCAGACGACGGATTTCCTCGGCCCCCGGAGAGCCACCGGGTTCGCGCGTCAGAACGACCTCGCGCCCCGCGTCCCGCAGGGTTTCGGCCAGCATCCGCGCCTGTGTGGATTTACCCGATCCGTCGATCCCCTCGAAGCTGATGAACATGCGCGCTTAGCTGTTCACCCGTTCCATCGCCGCCTCGAACGCCTTGCCCGACAGCCGTGCCAGCGCCGCTTTCACGCGCACGACAAAGCCGCCTTTCTTGACGTCCTCGGTGGCGACGAGCGGCACTTCGTTGGCATTGTCGAGACCCGGCACGGTGATCACCAGCTTGCCGACTTCCTGACCTTGCTTGATCGGAGCTTGCAGCGGGCCTTTGAACACGGCCTCGGCGGACACCTTGTCCTTCGAACCCGCAGGGACCAGCAGCGACAGATCGGTTTTCGGCGCAAGGCCGACCGTGGATTTGCCGCCCAGCCAGACCGGCGCCTCGGCGAGCTGGGTGCCCGCCTTCGCCACGTCCTTCATCACGAACTGACGGAAGGCCCAGTTCGCGACCGCTTCGCCTTCCGACCGGCGCGACTGCTCGGAGGGCATGCCTGCCAGCACGAAGACGATGCGGCGCTCGCCCATCACGGCGGAGCCCACGAGGCCGTAGCCCGCTTCCTGCGTGTGGCCGGTTTTCATGCCATCGGCCTTCCAGTCGGCGGCGCGAATGTCCAGGAGCGGATTGCGGTTCTCGGCATTGGCCGGGGCGCGGTCCTTGTAGTTGAAGTGGGTCTCGCTGAAGAAGTGATAATATTGCGGGAAATGGGTGATGATCCGGCTCGCGACGATGCCGAGATCATGGACCGACATGCGCTGGCCGGGGTCGGGCCAGCCGTTCGAGTTGGCGAACATCGAGTTCTTCATGCCCAGCTCATGCGCGCGCTCGGTCATCAGGTCGGCGAAGGAGGACTCCGAGCCCGCCAGCCCCTCGGCCACCACGACGCAGGCATCGTTACCCGAGTTGATGATGATGCCCTGGATCAGATCCCGCACGGTGGGGCGATCGGTCGTGTTGAGGAACATCGTCGAGCCGCCCATCGACTGCGCATGTTCTGAAACCGGGAAAGTCGTGTCCATCGTGACCCGGCCGTCTTCCAGCGCTTCGAACAGCAGATCGAGCGTCATCAGCTTCGACATCGACGCCGGGGGCAGCGGGATATCCGCGTTCTTCGCCATCAGGACGGTCTTGGTCGACAGGTCATAGACCCAAGCCGCATGGGCCTTGGTGTCGAAAGCGGCGGCGGGCAGGGCGAACAGGCAGGCTGCAAGCGTGGCGGCGATCAGGCGAATGAAGGTCATATCTTCTGCGTAGTCCTATTTCGAGACGGGGTAGGCATCGGGATAGCCCAGCCCGTGAATTTTGGTCTTGAGCGCGTCGAGGTCGGATTTCGTGGGCGCAGGGCCCGCGATCACGCGCCAGAAGGTCTTGGAGTGGCTCTGTTCCTTCTTGATCTCGGCGATGACGCCCGCCTTGGCCATCTGGCTCTGGGCGCGTTTCGCATTCGCCTCGACGGAGAAGATGCCGATCTGGATATAGCCAGCGCCAGTGCTCATTTTCGGCGTGCTCGGCTGCGGAGTTGCCGCAGCTACCGGGGCTGCGGGGGCGGGCGCCGGGGCAGGGGCCGCACCGATTGCGGGCTTGGCGGGTTTCGCTGCGGGCTTCGGCGTGCCTTGGGCCTTCGCGATCCCAGCCGCTGCGGTCGATGTCACCTCGTCGAGCGACTTCTGTTCCACCTCTTCAGGGGCCGCGATCACCGGCTTGTCGACGAGCGGCGCGGGCTTGTCTTCCTTGACCGGAACCGTCTCGCGGCGCAGCGCCACGACGGAGAGCTCGGTCGGCGCGCCCGCCAGCAGCCCCAGCGCATCGGCCGCATCCGAGCTGACCTGCAGTTTCGGCCCGGGATTGTCGGTCTCGCGCTTGAACAGCGCCCCGATCACGAATTTGCCGTTCGACGGGTTGCGGATGATCACCCGCTCGGGGTCTTTCACGTTCGGATGCGCGACCCAGACGCCGCCCAGCGAGGGACGCCCGTCCCAGAGGCCCTTTTCGTCGACCGAGAAGACCTGCGGCGCTTCGACGTCGCGCTCGATCATCTTCTGGCCGTTTTCGGTGACGGTCTCGGCGTCGCCGGGGCTTACGGTCTCGTCCGCAGGCTTCTTCTTGAACATCCCGAACGGGGAGCCGCCGCTTTCCTGACAGCCTGCCAGCGCGATCCCCGCGCCCAGCATCAGGGCAAAGCCCGTCACCCGCTTGCGCGTCATCTTCTTCTGCTCAGTCATCCTGTGCCCCTTTTCGCGCGGTTTGCCCGCCTCTTGCCTGCGCGTCAGCACCGCTTGCGCCATGCGTTACGCGCGATCCTAGCGATTTGCAGAGCCCGTGAAAAGCTGCCCCAACGCCCACGCGCGGAAAACGGCGCGCAAGACTTTCAGAATCGCGTGAAGCGGTCTAAGCGAAGCCGGTCGGAGGAGTGGCAGAGTGGTTTAATGCACCGGTCTTGAAAACCGACGTAGGTGAAAGCCTACCGTGGGTTCGAATCCCACCTCCTCCGCCAGCGCATCGCTTCCATGCCCAAGAACGATCCCGTCGTATGCCGGGAAAGCCTCCGCCAGCAGGGGGTGAGGGCTCATTCTCAGAACATCACACCTCGAAGGAGGGCGAGACCTGCCTGAGCATCCGGGTTGCGCTCAATTTGCGGGCAGTCTGCTTTGGGAACAGCTTCAATAACGTGCATGTGTGGGCATGAGAGGGGGGCGGCCACTGCGAAGTAACATGTCTATTGACACCTTCGTGATCGATTCCCTAGCTTGAGGTAAGCGCCGAGCAAATGTGCTCGTCATGGCGCGTTGAACCCTCAGATATGTCGGCAATTCCGCCTCCAAAGCAGTTTCTGCTTCTGGGGGTTTTTGTCGTTGGAAGATCGAAAATGACACGTCTCGACCTACAGATCGGCCTGCTTTTCTCGACCACCGGCGCATACGGTAGAGTCGCGCATACGCAGCTCAACGGCGCGCAGCTTGCCTGCGACGAGATCAATGCGGATCCGAGCGCGGCGGTCACGTTCCATCCCATCCATATCGACCCCGAGAGTGATCTGCACAAATACGCGCCGGCGGTGCAGAGCATGTTCGACCAAGGCATCCGCCATATCTGCGGGTGCTACACCTCGTCGAGCCGCAAGGAAGTGATCCCGCTCTTCGAGAAGCATGACGCGCTGCTGTGGTATCCGACCCATTACGAAGGCTTCGAGAGCTCGACCAACGTCATCTACACCGGTGCGGCCCCGAACCATCACATGTCGCCGCTCATCGATTTCCTCTGCGCCCGCTTCGGTCGCCGCGCCTATTGCATCGGCTCGAACTATATCTGGGGCTGGGAAAGCAACCGGGTGATGCGCGAAGAGCTGCAGCGGCGTCGCGGCGAAGTGGTGGCGGAGCGGTATCTGCCGGTCGGCGAGACCGATATGGCCGCCATCATCGAGGAGATCCTCGAGACCAAGCCCGATTTCGTGTTCAACGCGCTGATCGGCGAGTCCTCTTACGCGTTCTTCCGGGCGTTCCGGGAGACCTGCGAGGCGCGCGGGATCGAGCAGACCACGCGCTTCCCCATCGCGAGCTGTAACCTGTCGGAGCCCGAACTTCGCGCGATCGGCCCGGTCGGGGCCGATGGGCAGATCAGCTCCAGCGTCTATTTCTCGTCCCTCGCGGGCGAGCGCAACAAGCGCTTCGTCGAGGCCTATGGCAAAGCCTTCCCCGAGGGACCTGTCGTTTCCGCCGAAGCCGAAGCCGCTTATGTCGCCATTCATATGCTCGCGAAATCCATCGCCGATGCGGGCACCGCGTCGGTGGGGGCGGTTCTCGAAGCGGCTGCGGGTCAGGTGTTCGACGCGCCGCAAGGCCGGGTCACGATCGACCCTGAAACCTACCATGCCTCGCTCACGCCCCGCATCGGGCTGTCGCGCGCGGATTTCGAGTTCGACATCCTGCTCGAAGCGCCCGAACCCATTGCGGCCGACCCTTACCTTGTGTCCTCGACGACGACCTTCGAGCCGGCGGAGCGGCGCAGGAACGTGAGGGTGGTTCAATGAAGACACCCCGGATCGCGCAAAACTTCCGCGGCCGCAGGGCCGTCATCTTTACCACCGAGGGCCGCTCGCTGGGCATTCTCGAAACGACATTGCGTCGGTTGGGGCTGGAGCCGGATACCCGTCCCGTCTCGCCGCGCCAGGTTTTCGAACTGCCCGAAGACATGAGCCCGGAGTCCGACCTCGTCATCATCGACGGCGACCTGAACCTTCCGCAGGCCTGGCCCGAGAGTTACAATCTGTCGCCCCAGCATGCGCCGTGTCCGACGGTCGGGCTGGTCGGAACGGAAGCGCCGAGCCGTCTCAAGGCGATGCTCCAGCTCGGGGCCGCGTCCTTCCTGCAAAAACCGATCCATAGCGGCGCCGTCTATTCCGCTCTCTATCTGGGCGTGAACGCGTTCGAGCAAATCGACGGCCTCAAGGCGAGCCTCGACGATATGGGCGAACGCCGCCGCAAACGGATTTACGTCATCAAGGCTGTCGCTGCGCTCATGCGCCAGCGCGGGCTTAACGAAGATGCCGCATATGACCTTCTGAGAAAGGAGAGCATGCGCGCGCGCGTCAGCGTCGAGGACTACTGCGAGTCCCTGATGCTGGCAAACCCGGACAGCGATCTCGATCGCGGTGAAACGAAAAAGAGGTGTCAGGCGCACTAGCCCAGCAAGGCACCCGGAAAAACCTCAACAAGGAGTTGAAAATGACCAGGAAACTGATCAGCACCGCTTCGGTGCTCGCTACCCTATTGTCTTTTGCAGGGCCCGTGATGGCTCAGGACGCCGAGCCTATCAAGATCGGTGTGCTCGAAGACCAGTCGGGGGATTTCGCCCTCGCGACCATCGGCAAGGTGCATGGCATCCAGCTGGCCACCAAGGAAATCAACGACGCGGGCGGGATCGCCGGTCGTCCGATCGAGCTGGTGACCTACGACACCCAGTCGGACAACACGCGCTATCAGGAATTCATGCGCCGCGTGCTGCAGCGCGACAAGGTGGACGTGGTCTTCGCGGGCTTCTCCTCGGCCTCGCGTGAAGCCTATCGCCCGATCGTCAACCAGTTCGACGGGCTGGCCTTCTACAACAACCAGTATGAAGGCGGCGTCTGCGACGCGAACATGATCGTCACCGGCGCGGTGCCGGAGCAGCAGTTCTCGACGCTGATCCCCTACATGATGGAGAAGTACGGCAAGAACGTCTACACCATCGCCGCCGACTACAACTTCGGTCAGATCTCGGCCGAATGGGTGCGCAACATCGTCAAGGACAATGGCGGCGAGATGGTGGGCGAAGAGTTCATCCCGCTCGGCGTGTCGCAGTTCTCGCAGACCATCCAGAACATTCAGGCCGCCAAGCCCGACTTCGTGGTGACGCTGCTCGTGGGCACGGCGCAGTCGTCCTATTACGAGCAGGCCGGTTCGGCGAATGTCGACCTGCCGATGGCGTCCTCGGTGAACGTGGGCCAGGGCTACGAGCATAAGCGCTTCACGCCCCCGAGCCTGAAGGACATGTATGCGACGGTGAACTATGTCGAGGAAATCGACACGCCGGAAAGCAAGGCCTTCGTCGAGAAGTTCCACGCGATGTTCCCCGATGAGCCCTACATCAACCAGGAAGCCGAGAACTCCTACGCGGCGGTCTATCTCTACAAGGAGATGGTCGAGAAAGCCGGCGGCTCCACCGCTCTGGAAGATGTGCGCGCCACGCTCGCCGATGGCAACCTGTGCTACGACGCGCCCGAGGGCGAGATGTGCATCGATCCGAAGAGCCAGCACACCTCGCACACGATCTATCTGGCCCATGTGCTCGAAGATCACTCGATCGAGTTCCCGAAGAAATGGGATGACATCAAGCCCTACTGGCTGGGCGATGTCGGCTGCGATCTGACCCAGAACGATCCGAGCGACCAGTACACCCCGTCGCACCTGCCGACGGAGTAATCCGACGCATCGCGGATGCGGGGCCCCTTGGCTCCGCATCCGTCCCCTCCCGGATTTTCCTGCCCGGATTTCCCTGAACGACGGCCACCAAGAAAGGGACGGTCTATGGAGTTCCTCTACTCTCTCTTCAGCTTCTTCTATCAGTTCGGAGACGCGTTCGCCTTCCTCGTGCTCAGCGCCTGCGGCCTCGCGGTGATCTTCGGCATGATGGGCGTGATCAACCTCGCGCATGGCGAGTTCATCCTCTGCGGCGCCTATGTCTCGACGAGTGCCACCCATATGGGCGTTCCCCTTCCGATCGCGATCGCGCTGGGCTCTCTGGCCGCCGGTATCGCCGGGATGATCGTCGAGGTCGTGGTGATCCGCCCGCTCTACAAACGTCCCCTCGATACGATCGTGGCCACCTGGGGGATCTCGATGATCGTCACCCAAGGCACGCTGATCGTGCTGGGCACGACGATGGCGGGCAGCGGCACGCCCTTCGGCAGCTTCACCGTCGGCGACTATTCCTATTCGATCTACCGCATCGTGCTCGTGGTAATGGCGCTCGCGACGCTGGCCGCCTTGTGGCTGATGTTCACCAAGACGCGCTTCGGTATCCTTGCCCGCGCCACGATCCAGGTGCCGCATGTGGCCGAGGCGCTCGGGGTCAATACCAACCTGATCTACAGCCTGACCTTCGGTCTGGGCGCGGCGCTCGCGGGGCTTGCCGGTGGGCTTTACGCGCCGACGATGACGCTCGTGCCGACGATGGGGGCCGCCTTCATGGTCGAGGCTTTCGTGACCGTCGTCGTGGGCGGCGCAGACATCTTCCTCGGGACGGCGCCTGCCGCGGTCGTGCTTGGCTTCATCAAAGCGTCGCTGACCTCCTGGCAGGGCCAGCTTGCCGGTCAGATCGGCATGCTCATCGCCGTCATCATCGTGATCCGCATCCTGCCGCGCGGCATCAGCGGCAAGATCCTGAAAGAAAGGGCCTGACGTGAGCAGCGCATCCCGTTTCACTTCCATTCTGAAGCTCATCGAGGGGCCGCAAACCCTCGGCAAGGGACCGAAATTCTGGTCGGGCTTCAGCGTCGTCCTGCTGGCCGCCTGCGCCTATCCGGCCTTCGCGGACAGCTACGACGTCGGCAATAACGTCTACTTCTTCAACTGGCTCTTCATGGCGATGGGGCTGAGCCTGATCTGGGGCTATGGCGGGGCGCTCAGCTTCGGCCAGACCGCCTTCTTCGGGGTCGCGGGCTACGCCTACGGGGTCCTGACGATCAACCTCGGCGACGCCTACGGCCTGACGCTGCTCTCGCTGGTGCTGGCGGTTGGCCTGAGCGCGCTCTTCGCGGCGATCCTTGGCTACTTTCTGTTCTTCGGGCGCATCAGCGGCGTGTTCCTCGGCATCGTGACACTGTCGGTGACGCTGGTGCTCGAGCGCTTCATGGCGCAGACGGCGGGGCCCGAATGGGCGATCGGCAAGGCGCGTCTGAACGGCTTCAACGGCATGGGCGCGATGCCCTCGCTGACGATCCCGTGGCCGGGCGGCAATATCGTGCTCTATCCGGACGTGACCCTCTATTACGTCACGCTGGCGCTGCTGCTGGTCTGCTATCTCGGTCTGCGCATCCTCGTGAATTCGCGCTTTGGCAATGTCATCGTAGCGATCCGCGAGAACCCGATGCGCGCCGAGATGCTGGGCTATGACGTGCGCAAGTATCAGCTGGCGACCTTCGTGATCGGCTCCGCGCTCGCCGGGCTGTCGGGCGTGCTCTACACCTCTTGGGGCAATTACATCACGCCCGCCTCGATGGGGATGACGGCGGCCTCGCTGCCCATCGTCTGGGTCGCGGTCGGCGGACGCACGGACCTCACGACCACGATCATCGGCACGCTCGCGGTGCTGATGGTGTTCCAGTCGCTCACGATCTACGGCAGCCAATACGCGCTGATCGTGATGGGGACGCTCTTGGTGATCACCGTGCTGATCGCCCCGCGTGGCATCGTCATCGCGCTGCTCTCGCCCTTCATGCGCCGGAAATCCAAACTGGAAGGAGAGCGGTGATGGCCATTCTCGAAACACGCCAGCTCAACAAGCATTTCGGCGGGCTCCACGTCACGGGCAATGTCGATTTCGCGCTTCAGCCCGGAGAGATGCACTGCCTGATCGGTCCCAACGGGGCGGGCAAGAGCACCTTCTTCAAGCTGATCCTCGGCGAGCATCTGCCCGATAGCGGCGCGATCCTCTATGACTCCGAGGAGATCACCCGCGCGAAGCCCTTCGAGCGCATCCGCAAGGGGATCAGCGTGAAGTTCCAGGTGCCCGGCATCTTCAAGGAACTGAGCGTCCAGCAGAACCTGACGATCGCGCTTCAGCACCATGTCGCGCCCGAGATCCTGCAAGAGGAGATCGACCGGCTGCTGGAGTTCCTCAAACTCTCGCAGGACCGCAAGCAGCTCGCCGGCAATCTCAGCCACGGGCAGAAACAGTGGCTCGAAATCGGCATGGCGGTGGCGCTGAAACCGCGTCTGCTGCTGCTGGACGAGCCGACCGCCGGGATGACGCCCGACGAGACTTTCGCCACCGGCGAGATGCTGCAGGAGCTCAACCGCGAGGGCATGACCCTGCTGGCGGTGGAGCACGACATGGCCTTCGTGCGCCAGATCGCCCACCAGGTCACCGTGCTCCATTTCGGCAAGATTTTCGCGCAGGGCACCATCGACGAGATCACCGCCGATGAACGTGTCGCCGCCATCTATCTGGGAGAAGTCGATGCGTAAGGATGTCCTTCTCGACGTGATCGAACTCAATGCGGGCTACGGCGGCAAGCCGGTGCTGCAGGGCGTCGATTTTCAGGTCCGCGAGGGCGAGATCGTCGCCGTGATCGGGCGCAACGGGGTCGGCAAATCGACCCTGATGAAAACGCTGATCGGGCTGTTGTCGACCGACAAGGGGTCGATCAACCTCGACGGCGCGTCGATCGATCTGCTCTCGGCGCATAAACGGGCGCGTAAGGGCATCGGCTACGTGCCGCAGGGCCGCGATGTCTTCCCACGGATGACCGTGCTCGAAAACCTGCTCGTCGGCGAAAGCATCGCGGGCAAGTCCACGCCCGGTAAGGTCGACGAGATCTTCCGCTATTTCCCGATCCTCAAGGAGCGCGCCGACCAGCGCGCGGGCACGATGTCGGGCGGCCAGCAACAGCAGCTCGCCATCGGGCGCGTGCTGATGGGCGATCCGTCGATGATCCTGCTCGATGAGCCCTCCGAGGGGATCCAACCGAACATCGTGCAGGACATCGCGCGCATCATGGTCGAGCTGAACCGCGAGACCGGCGTGACCGTCGTCTTCGTGGAGCAGAATGTCGACATGATCCGGGCAATGGCGCAGCGCTGCTACGTCATGGACAAGGGCAGGATCGTCGCCGAGCTCGACCGCGAGATGCTGCAGGACCGCGACACGATCCGACGATACCTGTCGGTCTGATCTCCCCGGAACAATCATAGAATTTGCAAGTAAAAGGAGCAACTTATGAGCTGGTTTGAAGAATCCATCATGGCGCGCAAGGGCGTGGCGAAAGGTCAGACCCTCGAGAAACGCACGATCACCGAGGAAGAGCAGGGAAGCTATCCCTACATCTACACCGCCGGGATCGAGCCGGTCCTGACCGTCGATCCGGGCACCGTCGTCAGCGCCGAGACCCATGACGCGTTCGAAGGCGCGATCAAGTCGGAGACCGACAAGCCGACCGAGATCCTGAACTTTCCCTTCTTGAACCCGCAAAACGGCCCGATCTACGTGAACGGCGCCGAGAAGGGCGACACGATCGCGGTCTATATCGAAAGCATCGTGCCGCGCGGGCCGCAGCCGCGGGGCACCACGGTGATCATGCCCGAATTCGGTGGTCTGGTTCCCACCTTCGAGACGGCGCTCCTGACCGCGCCGCTGCCCGAGGTGGTGCGCAAGCTCGACATCACCGTCGAGGAGGGCACCAAGTGGAACGACAAGATCAGCCTGCCTTACGAGCCCTTCATCGGCACGATCGGCACGGCGCCGATCGCGGAGGCGATCTCCTCGCTGGTGCCGGACTATTACGGCGGCAACATGGACCTTCCCGATGTCGCACCGGGCGCGGTCGTCTATCTGCCGGTGCAGACCGAAGGCGGCTATCTGTTCCTCGGGGATTGCCACGCAGCCCAGGGCGACGGCGAGCTTTGCGGCGTCGCGGTCGAGCACCCGACCGTCACCACCGTGCGCATCGACCTGATCAAGAACTGGACGATCAGCACGCCGCGTCTGGAGAACGAAGAGTTCTACATGACGGTCGGCTCGGCACGCCCGATGGAAGACGCCGCGCGCGGCGCTTACCGCGAGCTGATCCGCTGGATGGCCGCCGATTTCGGCTTCGACGAGATCGACGCCTACATGCTGCTGACCCAATGCGGGCGCGTGCGCCTCGGCAACATGGTCGACCCGAAATACACGGTCGGGGCCTCGGTCCTGAAGTCGATCGTCGGCATCGCTGAATGAGCTTAGGGCCGCGCCCCTATCCCTTGTTGCGCGGTCTTTAACCTGTCGCCTCTGCCTTGGAGGGCAGCTTCTTGGGTGGGGGCGACCTTTTTCTTCCCGGCTTCGACCGTCCCTGCGGCCTCAGCGGTTCGCGCCACGGGTCGAGCTTTGTCACTTTCGATCCACCCCGCCCGGCTCCGGCTCGGGCGATGGCGGCACCATGCCCGCCAAACGGAAAAGGAGTCTCTCATGTCCGCTCAAACGAAACCCGATCTGCCCGACCTCGGAACGCTCACCGTCGCCGCCGTTCAGGAGGGGCTGGCCTCGGGGGCGTTCACCGCAGAGGCGCTGACCGAAGCCTGCATCGCTCAGGTCAAGGCGCTGAACGGCAAATACAACGCGATCATCTTCGAGAATGACGCAGCCCTCGAGACCGCCCGCGACATCGACCGGCGGCGCGCTGCGGGCGAGGCGCTCGGGCCGCTGGCCGGGGTGCCGATCGTCGTGAAGGATCCGATGGACATGGCGGGCATCCCCACCACGGCGGGCTGGCGGCTACTCTATTCCGGGACGGGCGGCGTCGATCTGATGCCCGAACGCGATAGCCCCGTGGTGGCCCGGATGCGTGCGGCCGATGCGGTCATCCTCGGCAAGACCAACGTGCCGATCCTCAGCTGGACCGGAACGCATGCCAATGACAGCTGGGCCGGTCCCACGATCAACCCCGCGATCGAGGACCGCGCCCCGGGCGGGTCGAGCGCAGGCACGGCAGCGGCGGTCGCCACCCATATGTGCGTCATGGGGCTCGCCGAGGAAACCGGCGGCTCGATCCAGAACCCGGCCTCGGCGCAGGGGCTGGTGGGTATCAAGCCGACCATCGGGCTGGTGCCGAATGCCGGTGTCGTGCCGCTCTCGGGCAATCGCGACGTGGTCGGGCCGATCGCGCGCACTGTGACTGATGCCGCCCTCGGCCTCGATGTCCTGGCGGGGTTCACCACCGAAGATCCCAAGACGCTTGCCTGCGTCGACAAGATTCCCACGGGTGGCTACGCCTCGGGCCTGTCGAAGGACGGACTGAAGGGCAAGCGGCTCGGGCTTTACGGGCCGGGCTGGCGGAAGAATGAACTCTCCCACGAGGCGGCGGATCTTTACGATCGTGCGAAAAGTGAGCTTGAAGACCTCGGCGCGGTTCTGGTCGAGGATCCCTTCGCAGGCACCGATTTCGCAAGCTATCGCGAGATCACGCCGGGCACGCCCTTCTTCGACGGGCGGGGGCTGGAATCTATCCCCTATGACATGACGAAATATCTCGAGCGGCTGGGGCCGAATGCGGCGATCACGACCTGGGAGGAATTCGTCGAGGCCACGAAGGAGGAAAACGTGCTCGCGAAGGGGGCGATACTCGGCTTCCTCAACGAGCTGCCCGATTTCGTCGAGGCGGTGAAATCCCCGACCACGCCGCCCGCGCTGCCTGCGTTCACGGCCCTGAAGCGGACCTATCTGCTGCTGATGGAGGAAGTCTTCGCGCGCCATCAACTCGACGCGCTCGTCTATCCGCAGATGCTCTGCGAGCTGCCGGGCCTGCATTCGGGCGACGCGATCCTCGAGACCACCGTCGGGGAGCTGAACATCGCGGGCATTCCGGGTGTCACCGTGCCTGCAGGCTACTACGCCTCCGGCGCGCCGTTCGAACTGATCTTCCTCGGCCAGCAGTGGAGCGAGCACGCCTTGATCCAATGTGCCTATGCCTATGAGCAGGGCACGCTGCACCGCAAACCTGCGGTCTGATCGATGATTGCGGTTCGGTCTCGGCTGGTGCGCGAGACCGAACCGCGTAGTCCTATGTCTTCGGCGCAAGCCGCGCAGGTCAACTCGCCGGGATCAGCACGATTTTCCCGGCGTGGCGTTTTTCCTGAAATACCTTCTGCGCCTCGGCGATCTGGTCGAGCGGGTAGGTGGCGGCCAGCAGGGGCCGGATTTCGCCCTTCTCGACATAGGAGATCAGGTTGCCGAAGATGGGCTCGTCCCATGCGGTGCAGCCAATCAGCGTGATATCCTTGAGATATAGGTCGCGCATGTCCAGCTCCACGACCGGTCCGGCAATCGCACCCGACGAGGCATAGCGCCCGCCGCGCCGGAGCAGTTTCAGCATCGTGCCTAATCCCGGCCCGGCGACGTTGTCGATCACCACATCCACGCTGTTCTCGCCGATCGCCGCCACGGGGTCGTCCTCGCGGCAGAGCACTTGGTCCGCGCCGATCTCCAGCACCATCTCGCGCTTGGCGGCGCTGGTGATTGCAACGACTTCCGCGCCGCGCCGTTTGAGGAGCTGGATCAGCGCCGAGCCCACGCCGCCCGAAGCGCCGGGCACCAGCACGCGCTCGCCCGCGGTGACACTCGCGCGGTGGATCATGTTCTCGGCGGTGCCGTAAGCGCAGGGAAGGGTGGCGAGTTCGGCGTCGCTCCAATCGCTGTCGACGGCGAAGACCTCGCCTGCGGGCACTTTCACATATTGCGCGAAGGCCCCGTCGAAATTCGAGCCGAGCCAAACCGTGTCCATCGAGGAGAAATCTTTCTCGCGCATGCAGGAGCGGACCAGAACCCGCGCACCGATCAGGGCCGCATCGCCACCGTCGCCCACCGCGACGACCCGGCCGCAGCAATCGGTGCCTTGGATCAGCGGGAATGGCGTGGCCCCGCTCCAGCCGCCATCGGCATGCTCGGCTTCTTCGCGCGACTCCTGCGTGCCGGATTTGACGTCAGAAGAGTACCAGCCCAGCCGGGTGTTGATGTCGGTATTGTTGATGCCCGCCGCGAGCACCTGCAGCAGCACCTCGCCGGGCTCCGGTTCGGGCATCGCGACCTCGCGGTAGTCGAGCCGCTCGTAGCCGCCCGTGCCAGTCGTGACCACGGCCATCATCGTGTCTTTGGGCCTGTCGCTCATGCTGCTTTCCTCTCGAAACCGATCCGTTAGTGAAATGAGTTAGGGCGCGGTCGGGATAAACCGAGCCGCGCCCTGAGAGTGATAGCCGAACAGGGGGCGCGCAGGCTCAGCGCGCCACGCAATCCGCGAAGTAATATGTCTGGCCGTCCTCGCCCGTCTCCGTCACGAGGCCGTGGATATCGGTTTCGAAGCCGGGACATTCGCGGGCGAATTCGCGGTTGAAGCGCAGGTAATCCACGATCTTCGCGTTGAAGACCTCACCCGGGATCAGCAGCGGAATGCCCGGCGGGTAGGGGGTCACGAGGCTCGTCGTGATCCGGCCCTCCAGCTCGTCGATGGAGACGCGCTCGGTCTTGCGCCGCGCGATATGCGAGAAGGCCTCCGACGGGGTCATTTCGGGGTGATGGTCGGTCAGGTAGATCTCGGTCGAGAGCCGCGCGACGTCGTATTTCGCGTAAAGCGAATGGACGTGCTGGCTGAGATCTTTCAGCCCCATGCGCTCGTAGCGCGGGAACTTCGCCGAGAATTCCGGCATCACGCGCCAGAGCGGCTGGTTCTTGTCGTAATGGTCCTTGAACTGCTGCAGCGCGGCCAGCAGCGTGTTCCAGCGGCCCTTGGTGATGCCGATGGTGAACAGGATGAAGAAGCTGTAAAGCCCGGTCTTCTCGACTACGACGCCATGCTCGGCGAGGTATTTCGACACGATCGAGGCGGGGATGCCGCTGTCGTCGAAACGCCCCTCGATATCGAGGCCGGGAGTGATGATCGTGGCCTTGATCGGGTCGAGCATGTTGAAGCCCGGCGCCATGTCGCCAAAGCCGTGCCAGCTATCCGAGCCGGTGGTCTCGACGCCCTCGGCATCGGTCTTCTTGAGAACCCAGTCGCGGGTCGCGGCCATCCCGTCGCCATCGGCGCGGAAATCGGTCGGGCCCCAAACCTGGAACCACCAGTCCTCGGGGCCGTATTCCTCTTCGACCTTCACCATCGCGCGGCGGAAGTCGAGCGCCTCGACGATGCTTTCCTCCACCAGCGCGGTGCCGCCCGGAGGC
Source organism: Thioclava sp. PTB-PU3-1 (assembly GCF_055666785.1). Lineage (NCBI taxonomy): Bacteria > Pseudomonadati > Pseudomonadota > Alphaproteobacteria > Rhodobacterales > Paracoccaceae > Thioclava > Thioclava sp. PTB-PU3-1. The sequence continues at coordinate 678,066 of NZ_JBVNVL010000002.1, forward strand.
TCCATCATCGCCGCCGCCACATCGCAGCTTGCGATGATCGAATATTGCGGGCTCGTGGAGGTGTGCATCAGGTAGCTCTCGTTGAAGAGATGCCGGTCGAGCTTTTCTTCCTTGCTGTCCTGCACGAGCACATGGCTTGCCTGCGAAATCCCGGCGAGCAGCTTGTGAACCGACTGCGTCGCATAGGTGATCGACTTGGCCGTGCGCTCGCGCTTGCGGCCCATCGCGTGATACTGGCCGTAGAACGGATGGAACGCGGCATGGGGGATCCACGCCTCGTCGAAATGCAGGTTGTCGACCCAGCCGTCGAGAAGCGACTTGATCACTTCGGTATTGTAGAGAACCCCGTCATAGGTCGACTGCGTCAGCGTCATGATGCGCGGCTGGACATTGTCGGTGTCGTAATCGGCCAGTAGCGGGTTCGCCTTCATCTTGGCACGGATCGCCTCGGGTTCAAATTCCGAGCGCTGGATTGGGCCGATGATGCCCCAGTGGTTGCGCGTGGGCTTGAGGAAGACCGGGATCGCACCGGTCATGATGATCGCGTGCAGGATCGACTTGTGGCAGTTCCGGTCCACCACGACCACGTCGCCCGGCGCGACCGTGTGGTGCCAGACCATCTTGTTCGAGGTCGAGGTGCCGTTGGTCACGAAGAAGCAGTGATCGGAGTTGAAGATCCGCGCGGCATTGCGTTCGGAGGCGCCGATTGCGCCGTTATGATCGAGCAGCTGGCCCAGCTCCTCCACCGCGTTGCAGACATCGGCGCGCAGCATGTTTTCACCGTAGAACTGGTGATACATCTGGCCGATCGGCGATTTCAGGAAGGCGACGCCGCCGGAATGGCCTGGGCAGTGCCACGAGTAGGAGCCGTCCTCGGCATAGTCGAGCAACTGCTTGAAGAAGGGCGGTTGGATGCTTTCGAGATAGCTCTTCGCCTCGCGGATGATGTGCTTGGCGACGAATTCCGGCGTATCCTCGAACATGTGGATGAAGCCATGCAGCTCGCGCAGGATATCGTTGGGCAGGTGGCGCGAGGTCTTGGTCTCGCCATGCAGGAAGATCGGCACATCGGCGTTTTTCCAGCGCACTTCCTCAATGAAGGCGCGCAGCTTTTCGACGGCCGGGTCCAGTTCGGGGCCGGAGGAGAATTCCTCGTCGTCGATCGCCAGCACGAAGGCCGAGGCGCGGCTTTGCTGTTGCGCGAATTGCGACAGGTCGCCGTAGCTGGTGACGCCGAGCACTTCGAACCCGTCGGCCTCGATGGCTTGCGCGAGTGCCCGGATGCCGAGACCGGAGGTATTCTCGGAGCGAAAATCCTCGTCGATGATGACAATCGGGAAGCGAAATTTCATCAGGGGGGTCCTCTCTCGGGCCTATCGGGGTCGGGCGAATGGGGCGCGTGCGCCGCGCCCTGTTCATTTCAGCCGAATATAGGCAAGGTCAAGCCCGTGCGGGAGACCCTCCCGCACGGGCAAGGCCGGATCAGCTCTGGATATGGGCGAAGCCCTTGCCGAGGATCGGGCCCGTCGGGCGCCCCGTGGGCGAGCCGCCCGCGGGTTCCAGCGTGATCTCGTAGAGCTGCTGCGGCGCGGGAGCGGGCAGGTCAGGGCCGGTCAACACCGCAGGCGCCACCCTGTCGAGCGTGCCGAGCGACACCGGGCCCGTCTCCGGCGAGGGCAGGGTCCAGGCCTGAATGGTCTTGTTCGAGGGCAGCGTCACATCGGCCACGAAGCGGATCTTGGCGTCGCGATTGCCGTAATCCTCGATCACGGCCTGCGGCTCGCCGGACGCGTTCATCAGAACGGCGACCACGCGCGGCTCTGGCGTCGGGCGCAACGTGCCCGTGCCCAGCCCTACCGCGAGGCCGATGATCCCCGCCGCGATCAACCAGCGCCGCTTCGCGCGCGGGGCTTGCGGCAGGTTGTCGGCTTGCGGCGGGACCGGCGTGATCGTCACCCCCCGTGGGGCCGCGTCTTCGCGTGCAGGTTCCGCCGCGATGCGTTCGCGCAGGCGATCCATGAAATCGTCTGGAAGGTCGGCCTTGGGCGCGGAGAGATCGAGCGGGAGCAACCCGTCGCGCAGCGCCGCCACGCGGGCCTCCAGCGCAGGGTCGCGCGCCAGCAGTTCCTCGAACAACTCGGCCTCGGTCTCCCCGAGCAGGCCAAGGACGTAATCATCTGCGATGGCATTGAGGTCGGTCCGGTTCAGGCTCATGACAGGCACTCCCTCAGGCTGGCCAATCCGCGCCGGATCCAGCTTTTCGCCGTCCCCAGCGGCACCGACTGGCGCGCGGCGATCTCGCCATGGCTGAACCCGCCGACATGGGCGAGCAGGATCGAATGGCGGCTGGCGGGGTCGAGCGCCTCCAGGCAATCGCGCAGGCGGCTGGAGCCTGCGAGCATCTGCCAGCCCTCTTCGGGCACGCTTTGCTCGCGCGCATCCTGCAACGCCCCCAATTCCTCGGGCGAGAGCAGGCTCAGCCGTTTGCCGTCGCGCAGAATGTTCAGGCAGCGGCTGCGCAGGACGGTATAGACCCAGCCCTTGGCCGAGCCGGGATTGCCGCTGAATTGCCCGGCCTTGCGCCAGATGCGCACCAGCGCCTCCTGCAAGGCTTCCTCGGCCAGATCGGTGCGGCCCAGGATGCGCTTGGCCACGCCCAGCATGCGCCCGCCTTCCAACGCCACCAGCCGCTCAAGCGCGCCCGCATCACCCTCGGCGCACTCGTGCAGCGCCTGCGCAACGGGGCAGCTTTCCGCTTTCGTCATAAACGCTCCCATGTTCCGCCTGCCGCGCGGCGGTCTCTCCCGGACCAAGTTCTTCACGATTTTCTCCCGTTTCCAAGCTCTAGACCCGCGAAACAGTCGATTGGATGAAAATAATCTCGGATTTCGGTCGAAAAGCGTGGCGCTCAGCGCAATTGCCGCGCGGCTTGGACGATCATCTCTTGCGTATGGAGCACCCGCGCCGGGGCGCTGCGCCCGCGCCGGGAGGCCAGCCACAGCTCGTGCCAGCGACGCTTCGGTAGAGGGACGACAGAGAGCTGCGCCTTGTCCGCAAAGGCCTCGACCCCACTGCGCGGCAGGAGGGTGTAGCCGATTCCCCGGGCAACCGGGGCGGGGATCTGGCCGATCTGGTTGACCGAGCCGCGCAGGCGCAGCCGGTCAGCGCCGGGATAGTCCTCGGGGAAGTTCAGTTTCAGCAGGTCGTCGGCATAGGCGTAGCCATCGGGATGGGCGATGAAGCCGTGCGCGTCGAGATCGGCGAAGGTCTCGGGCGGCGCGGCCCCGGCAGGTAGCAGGAGGCACAGCTCTTCGCGCCCGATATGCTGCGCCTCGAGCCGCGCGTGATCCGGGTCCGTGCCGAGCACGCCGAGGTCGAACCGCCCCTCCGGCAGTCCCGACAGAATATCCGCCTGTGGTGCGGCCTGCAGATGGACGCTCAGCTCGGGCGCGCTTTGCATCCATTCCAGCAGGATCGGGTAGAGCAGCATCGCGAAACTGCCTGAGCAGGCGATATGCACCGGCCCCGCATCCCGGTCATCGGTTTCGATCGCGTCGCGCAGGCGTTTCTCCTCGGCCCGCCGCGACAGGCCGAGCGCGAAAACCGCCTCGCCCGCAGGAGTGAGCGAAAAGCTCTTGCCCTGCCACGTGATCAGCTTTTGTCCGACCTGAGCTTCCAGCTTCTTGAGGTGCTGGCTCACGCCCGGCTGGGTCATGTGCAACCGCTCCGCGGCGCGGGTGAAATGCCCGGCCTCGCAAAGCGCGGTGAAGGTTTCGAGCCAGGTTGCGTTCAGCATAAGAGATAACGGATCGTTATTGTTTGGATGAAGTATGATAATTTCACATGAGGGGTGCGGCAATCCATATCGCTGTCATCGCAACCTGAAAGGAGCCTTGAGATGGCAACCACCCCGCGCACCTTCTCCCATATCGGCCTGTCGGTTCCCGACCTCGAGGCCGCCGTGACGTTCTATTCCGAGGTTCTCGGGTTCTATGTCGTGATGGAGCCTTCCGAGGCCGTCGAGGATGACAGCGCCATTGGCGTGATGTGCACCGATGTGTTCGGGCCCGGCTGGGGCTCGCTGCGGATCGCGCATCTGTCGACCGCGGATGGCATCGGTATCGAAATCTTCGAGTTCCCCGGTAATTACGCGCCCGAGGACAAGCTCGAACACAAGCGCCACGGCACCTTCCATTTCGCCGTGCAGGACCCGGATGTAGAAGGGCTGACCCAGCGCATCGTCGACGCCGGCGGGCGGCAGCGGATGCCGATCCGGGAATACTTCCCCGGCACCAAGCCCTACCGCATGGTCTATGTCGAAGACCCGTTCGGCATCGTCTTCGAGATCTACAGCCACAGCTATGATCTGACCTATTCGGCAGGCGCTTACGTCTGATTTCTCACACCGGCCCCGTCACTCATGGGGCCGGTGTTTCCTTTGCTTCGCAGGGGGGCGCACGACCTCGCAGAAAAAATTTCGATTTCCTGCATCCGATCCGCATCTGGCCGGGTCTAGGGGGCATGGACGGCGCGAAAGGCGCTTGCCGCGAACAGGGAAACGAAAGGAATAACCATGCTGAAACTGACCCTCTCGACCGCTCTCGTCACCGCAATGGGCGCAAGCAGCGCACTGGCGGCCTCGGCTATCGGCCTCGTGGGCGACAAGACGCTCGTGATGTTCGACACCGACACGCTCGAAGTCACTGGCACGATGGATGTCACCGGCACCGCGAAGCTGCACGGGATCGACCTGCGCCCGTCGAACAAGACGTTGGTCGCGGTGGATGCCGATCAGGCGCTCTACACGATCGACATGGAAAGCGGCGCTGCGACGAAAGTCTCGCAGATGGACAAGATGCTGCCCGTGGACGGGCCGGTGATCGTCGATTTCAACCCGAAGGCCGACAAGCTGCGCTTCATGTCGGGCACCACCAATCACCGCGTCAATGTCGAGACCGGCGAAGTGACCGTCGATGGCAGCCTCGCTTATGAGGAAAAGGACATGCATGCGGGCGAGGCCCCGGCGATCGCAGCCGCTGCCTATGCCAACAGCTACGGGATGCCCGACAGTACCGCGATGTATGACGTGGATTCCACCATCGTCGCGCTGATCCAGCAGACCTCGCCCAATGACGGCACGCTCGCCGCCATCGGCAAGTTCGGCATCGACATGCCGGGCGAAGGCTATGCGTTCGACATCCAGACCACCGAAGACATGAAAAACACGGCGTGGCTCGCCACCGGGAACATGCTCTACACCGTCGACCTCGAGAGTGGTGAGGCGATGAGCAAGGGCATGGTCGAAGGGGCCGGCGGCGACATCCGTGACTTGACGATCCTGCCGGCGATGTAAGTGGGGCGCCGGTTGTGGCCGGTTCGTCAAGACGAGGCCACCCGGAGTCCCCCGGGTGGCCTCACCAATTCGGGCGCAGATCACGCGCGAAACCGCCGCAAGCGGGCGCGCGCAGGCGCAGGTTGAAGTAAACTATTCTTTCCAAACCCTTAAAATTCACCACGCCGTGCCCCAATTGTGATCAATTCCCGATCCCAATTTCGAGAAGGGCGAGCCCCAGATGACCGAACCCACCAAGAGACTGAGCGCGGCCGAGACCAAGGGTCTGCGCACCGCGAAGGAGTTGGAGGGCCATCTGGCCTGGCTCGACACGATCACACCTGCGGCGCTGGGCGTGCTGGCGATCGCCTCGGGGATCTATACCTATCTCGGCGTGTCCTCGATCCTCGAGGATAACGGCGCGATGAGCTTCTTCGCGGCGCTCGCCTATTCGATTGCCGTCTCGGTCGGGATATTCGTCTTCTGGAGCTACATGCTGCGGCTTTTGCCCGCGATGCGCACGGCGAGCGGCTTTGTCGGGCTGACGGTGTCGACCATCGTCGGCTCGCTCGCCATCGTCGCCATGTCGAGCTGGCTCAATGCGGCGGCGCTGGCGGGTTCGGCTGCGGTGGAGCAGCATCTGGACACCACCGTGCGCGACTACCAGTCCGCGCTGGAGCAGGCCCATGACATCGCGCTCTCGGCGCAGGCGCTGGGCCGCGAGGTCGAACGCGCGCGTGCCGCCTTCGAGGCGCTGGCGGATCAGGAACAATCGGGCCAGCTCTCGGGCGCGGCAGGGCGGGGTGCGGTGTTCCGCGTGCTGACCCAGAAGACCGAGGAACTGGCCAATCTCGAAGAGCAAATCCGCGCGCAGCAGCCGCTGATCGACGACTCCTTCGAGACCGGCAACCAGATCCTAGGGCGGATGCGCGCGCTGATCGTGGCGCCCGGCCCGGTGGAGAAACGCTCGGTCGAGTTCGCCGAGCAAAGCGTGCGACTGGCGGGCGTGATCGCGCGGCTCGATCAGCTGTCTGTCGCGCCGCTGGTGGCCCGCGCGGCGCAGGATCTGCCAGCGTCGGTGGTGCTGCCGGAACTGGACGGGCGCACGACGAATGTCCGCGACGCGCAGTCTTCGACCATCGATTCCGTGCTGGAAGCGCTCGACCAGCGGGGCCGCACGCTCGAGCGCGCCGCCGACGAGGTTCTGGCCCGCGATCCGCCGATCCAGACGGCTTATAACCCGATCACCAGCGCCGAGGCCGTGATCCGTTACGCGGGCAGTTTCGTGCCCTCCTGGGCCGGGGCGATCGCGATCGACCTGCTACCTGCTGTGCTGGTCTTCGTGCTGGCGGTGACGCAGGCCGCGATCCGCTCGGGACGTGACGGCCTGCCGATCGAGGAGACGCTGACGCTGGCCGATCTGAAAGCCGCGCTGAACGCGATGCGCGATGTCGAGCAGACGATGGGGGGCGCCGATGCCGAGATGCTCAAGCGGGTGTCCGAGAAGGTCGACCCGCCTGCGCCCGCGGATGCGCCGCCGCGCCCTGCGGAGAGCTGAGCGATGCGCTTGTCGCTTCCAAGCTTCGACCGGTTCGACGTGCGCCGATGGCTGCGCGTTGTGCTGCTGGTGCAGGTCGGCATCGCCGTGGTGATGATCGCGGGCGACTGGCTGGGGCGCTATCGCCCGCAGCCGCCCTCCGCCGTGCCGGAAATGACCGAGCCGGTCGCGCCGGGCGATCAGCGCCGCCGCTTTGACCCAGCGCGCCCGACGCCGCGCCGCGATGCGCCTGCGCTGCCGCCGGGGATCGAGCTGCCATCGAACTATCCCGACCGGCTGACCTTCGAGCGCGAAGAGGTCGAGGGCATCGGCTCGGTGCTGCTGCTGAACGGAGCCATCGCGCCGGGCGATGCTGATCGGCTGGAAACCTATCTCGCGGGTCTCACCGAAGGCGACGCGCCCGAGGAGGCCCCGGCGACGATCGCACTCAGCAGCCCCGGCGGCGAAGTGAGCGAGGCGCTGGCGATTGGCCGCGTGCTGCGCGAGGCCGAGAAGAACACCGTGATCCTGCCCGGCATGGCCTGCATGTCGGCCTGTCCATATATCCTCGCCTCCGGACAGGAGCGCCGCGTCTCGCCCGACGGATATGTCGGGATGCACCAGCACTATTACGACGAGAACCTCTACATGCCCGCCTATTTCGCGGTCGAGGAAATCCAGCGCGGGCAGGGGCGGACGATGGAATATCTGATCGACATGGGCGTCGATCCCGGCGTGATGATCTATTCGCTGACCACCCCGCCGGAAGATATCTACATCCTGCTGCCCGAAGAGCTTCTCGACAGCCAGCTCGCGACGGCAATGCTTGAGTGATCCGGCGCGGCGATACCGCCTGACGACGTTGGGTCAACCTGCGATCCGAGCCTGGCTCTGCGCCTGAACACGAAAACTTCGTCTACTTCCGGTTGACGGCAGGATTTAGCCGAGTAGAGAGGCCATCGCGATTTTGTGCTGGCGTTTGCAGTGCGTGATCCGACACAACAAAGAAAAACAACGTGGGTGCACGATGCGCCCCGACTCCTGAGCAGAAGCGAGCTACCCTCGTGTCAGATACCCTATCTCCGACCGGGCAGAAGCCTGCGCCGGTCTCGGTTCAACCTTTCCAGTTCCGCGGTCTGTTCCTGACCGCCATCGCGCTACGGCTCGAGACAGACGCGCCTGATGACGTGTTCTATGCCGCGCTCGATGCGCAGCTTGCGAAAACGCCGCATCTGTTGGCCGGAGCGCCGATGGTGCTCGATTTCGCGCAGGTGCCGGAGTTCTCGAAACCGGCCGATGTGCGCGACATGATCGACAACCTTTTCGCGCGCGATCTGCAGATCTTCGGGGCGCAAAACGCCACCGAGGCGCAGCTAAACGCCGTAAAAGGCTACGGAATTATCCCGATCAAGGTGGGCCGCGAGACCGCGATGCCCGAGCCGAAGCCGCAAAAACCGCAAAAGCCGCAGCCCGCGGCGAAGCGGGCGGCCCCGCCGGTCCCGCGCAACAAGGTCGTGCAGACGCCGGTGCGTTCGGGCCAGATGATCGTGGCCGAACATGGCGATCTGACGGTGGTCGGCTCGGTCGCCTCGGGCGCGGAACTGGTCGCGGCGGGCAACATCCATGTCTACGGCACGCTGCGTGGACGGGCGATGGCAGGCGCACATGGCGATGAGAGCGCGCGCATCTTCTGCCGCCAGCTCGACGCTGAATTGCTCGCGATCGCGGGCCTTTACAAAACGAGCGAAACCATCCCCGCGGAGCTTCGTCGCAAGCCCGTGCAGGTTTTCCTCGACGATGACAAACTCTGTGTGGAGGCGTTCGAATGACGCAACTCAAGGACGATTCGCCGCTCGGCAAGGTGATCGTGATCACCTCGGGCAAGGGGGGCGTGGGCAAGACCACTTCCGCCGCCGCAATCTCTGCCGGTCTCGCCAAGCGCGGCCATAAGACCGTCGTGATCGATTTCGATGTGGGCCTGCGCAACCTCGACATGATCATGGGCTGCGAGCGCCGCGTGGTGTTCGACTTCATCAACGTCATTCAGGGCGATGCGCGGCTCAAGCAGGCGCTGATCAAGGACAAGCGGGTCGAGACGCTCTCGATCCTGCCGACCTCGCAGACGCGCGACAAGGATGCGCTGACGCAAGAGGGCGTCGAGAAGGTGCTCGACGAACTGCGTCAGGAATTCGATTACATCATCTGCGACAGCCCCGCCGGGATCGAGCGCGGCGCGCAGCTCGCGATGTTCTTCGCTGACGAGGCGGTCGTCGTGACCAACCCCGAAGTCTCCTCTGTGCGCGACAGCGACCGGGTGCTGGGCCTTCTGTCCTCAAAGACCCGCCGGGCCGAAAGCGATGGCGAGCCGGTCAAGGCGCAGGTGCTTCTGACGCGTCACGACCAGTCGCGGATCGACAAGGGCGAGATGATGACGGTCGAGGACGTGCTGGAGCTTCTGGCGGTCCCGCTGATCGGTATCGTGCCCGAAAGCACCGCCGTTCTGCGTGCGTCGAACACCGGCATGCCGGTCGTGCTCGACGAGCCGTCGAGCGCGTCGGCTGCCTATGACGACGCGGTCTCGCGCCTGCTGGGCGAGGACATTCCGATGCGCATTCCGGGCGAGAAGCGTCCCGGCTTCATCGGTCGTCTCTTCGGGCGGTCCGCATGAGCCTGTTCGGTTTCTCGCTCAAACCCCGCCGCGCGAAATCGGCGCAGACGGCCAAGGACCGTCTGCAGATCCTTCTCGCGCATGAACGCGGAAGCGGGTCGGCGCAGGCCGACTACCTTCCCGATCTGCAACGCGACATCCTCGCGGTGATCCGCAAATACATGCAGATCGAAGAGGATGGCGTCGATATCCGGATGGAGCGCAACGACGATATCTCGAGCCTCGAGATCAATATCGAGATGCCCTCGGATTCGGAGAAAGCCGCCAAATCCACGAAGTCCGCGAAACCGGCCGCCAAGTCGGCTGCCCGGAAGTAAGCGTTACTAGAGATGCTCCGGCGCGGCGGATTGGCTGCGCCGGAGAACGCTCTGCCGATGGCCCGCGTGCCAGAGATAGAGCGCCAAGCTCCCGATCACGATTGCCCCGCCGATCAGCATCGCGCGGCTCGGCGCCTCACCCGTTCCCCACCAGACCCAGATCGGCCCGAGGATCGTCTCGAGCAGCATCAGCAGGCTGACATTCGAGGCCGAGGTGTAGCGCGAGGCAAACGATAGCGACATGAACGAGATCGGCAGCACCACACCGCCCGCCAGCGCGATCGCCCAGATTTGACCGCCCGTCGCGGCTGCGCCTCCCGTCCAGAGCAGTGCTGAAAGTCCGGCCATCCCGGCCCCGGAGCCGACGGCGAGCAGGATCGGCAGATGCGGATTGCGCCGGATCGTGACGAAAGTCGTCGACAGGCTCAACGCGACCCCAAGCCCCGCAAGCGCGCCGTAGATTGGATTGCCGCCCACGCTCGCCGGGGCAGGGCCGAAGACGGCCAGACCGATCCCGCTGAGAACGGCGGCGATGGCGAGCCATGTCGACCAGTGGGTGTTCTCACGCAGGAGCAGCCGGGACAGCAGCGCCGCGAAGACCGGCACGGTCGAGACGCTGAACAGCACGACCGACACCGGGGCGGCGGCGATCCCCACGGCAAACAGCGTCATGTTCGAGAAATGGCAGGCGACCAGCACCAGCCCCGCGCCGCTGGCGAGCGCGCGCAAGTCCCGCTTCAGGTGGCGTCTGCGCAGGGTGATGGAGGTCAGCCACATCGCGCCGCCCATCAGCAAGCCGCGCCACATCACCATCTGCGCGCCACTCATCTCGGACCAGCGCATCAGCAGCGTGTCGGGCGAGATTGCCAGCGCGCCGAACAGCGCGAGGAATATCCCGAACATCGGATGTCTGGTCATGATGGGGCTCCCTGCGCGCGGACCGCGCGTCTGGCGATCTCTAGCGGTCCGCGCGCGCGGTTCCAAGGCCGGGCAAGAGAACACCGGCCCGAGGGAAGCGGGCCGGTGTCCCAGATCGCAAGGATTTTGGGAGATCAGTTCGGCAAGGCTCCGCAGAACCCGCCGCTTGCGACCTGACCGGATCCGAAGGCAAAGGCCGGTGGGGCTTGGTAGGGATTGAGCGGCGCTCCGATTAGATCGGCGCCGATCAGAAGAAGCAGGGCCGCGAGGGCGGTGAAGGCAGTCGCTTTCCGGGTCATGCGCGTGCCTCCAGTCCAAGGCGGGGCCGTAGCCAGATGCCCAGATAGGCGCCCGCGAAGGCTGCAGCGAACCAGACCCAGCCATGCAGGCTGCCGGTCGAGATCCCCGAGAAGAAGGCCCCAACGTTGCAGCCGAAGGCCAGCCGCGAGGAATAGCCCAGCAGGAAGCCTGCGATGATTGTCGCGGCCCAGGCGCGGGCCGGATAGCTCGGCAGCTTCTGCGACAGGCCGCCCTGACGCCACGCGGCCACGCCGAACGCGCCCGCGATCAGGCCGATATCGGTGAGCGAGGTGTAGTCGGTCAGCAGGCTCTCCTGCACGCGGGTGATCGAGCCGGGGGCTGCGTAGAAGGCCGATTGCGTCAGGTCGAAGCCCATTCCGTTCACGCCCTTGGCGACCCAGAGGCCCAGCCCGTAGACCACGCCCCAAGGCTGCCCTGCGACCAGCAGGTTCGCGATGGCGAGCGCTGCGAGGACGAGGGCCGCGATGATGTAGCGCCGCGGCAGGCTTCGCGAGCCGCGCTTGCCGAGGAAGAACACGGTGGCCGCGACCAGCGCCAGCAGGACCAGCGTGACGGTCAACCCGCTCGTGCCGCGCAGCGTCAGGATCGGCAGCGCGCCGAGGTTGGTCCACCAGATCAGCCCATAGGCGCCGAAGAAGCTGCCGATGGCGAAGAACGGGAGCGCGAGCAGGCCGATCGGGTTGCCCGAGCCTGCGTTCACAAGCGTGCCCGAGCCGCAGCCCATCACAACCTGCATCGCCGCGCCGAAGACAAAGGCGCCGCCGACCATCGCGAAGCCGATCGGGGCCTGCGCGCCGGTTAGCTCGCCCGGATGGCTCGAGATCGCCGGGATCGCGACGATGGACACCAGCGCGATGGCCAGAAGCTGCGCGAGGATGCCCGCAGGCTCACGCCGCACGATCATCGCGCGCCAAGGGCCCGCAAAGCCGAAGCGCAGCCCTTCCAGCGCGATACCGAAGCCCAGCCCTATCGCCAGCATGAAGCCGTAGCGCGCGCCGCCGAACAGCGCGAGCGCACCGATCGCCACGAGAGCGGCGACTATCAAAGCACTACGCCGGGCGATACCGCCCGACGCTGCCTGCCGTTCAAGAATGGCAGAATTCATCATCAGCCTCCGGTGAGCTGGTTGAGCAGGTTGCGCAACAGGCCGGGCGTGTTCGCCATCTCACCGTCGGTCTTGGAATATTCCACCATCGAACCGGGGTAGAGCTTCACGTTCTCGATGCCTGCGAGCTCGGACATGGCGAACCAGTCGGTCGCCGCCCAGTGCCCGGTATTGCAGAAGGACACGACCTCTTCGCCGTCCTTGATGCCCAGCTGCTCTTTCAGAGCGGCCGCATCGGTTTTCGCGTCGATGACCGTCGCGCCCGAGCGGAAGAACTTGGTGTAGGGCAGGTTCTCGGCGCCGGGCAGGGTGCCGGGACGCGAAGCGGCAGAGTGCGCTTTCTTGCCCTCGAAGAAGGCGGGCGGACGCGCATCGACGAGCACAGCCTTGCCCTTGCCGTTGACGAGATCGCTCACGGCGGGCGTCTCCGCCGTCCAGCGGTCGTTCCACGTCAGATTTAGATCGGTCGGCATCAGGTTCTCGGTCACGTCCGACATCGGCAGGCCGGCATTGGCCCAGGCGGTCGTGCCGCCGTTCAGGATCGACAGATCGGTGAAGCCAGTGCTTTTCAGCGTCCAGTAGACGCGCGCGGCGGCCCCGAAATCGGTATCCGTATCGCCCTGCGCGATGATCACGATGGGGCGGTCGGGCTCGAGGCCGATCTGCTCGAAGGACGCCTGCAGCTTCGTGATCGGCGGCACTTGGCCGGGATTGTTATCCGGGCCGCGGAACAGCGAATAGGGCGCATAGACGGCTCCGTCGATATGGCCTTTTTCATAGCTGCCGGTGCGGATGTCGAGCAGCACCGGATCGACCGTGTCGATCTCGGCGTTCAGTTCGCTCGGGGTGACGAGCGGGCCGAGGTCGCTGGCCATCGCGGCACTGGCGGCGAAGAGAGCAGCGCCGGTTGCGGCGGCTGCGGAAATACGTGCGAGACGGGTCATGGGAAACCTCGCTGGTTAGGGATTTTGTCCCAAATTGTTCAGGATTTTTGCGATGGCAAGCTTAAGCGGTTCACTGCTTCTATTGCGCGGAAGGAAAATATTCCGGTATCGGCGTGGTTCGCGAGATTTGCGTCCCGTTCCGGAGGGCAGGTTGGACGCGCGGTCTGTCGCGGTGCTGAAGGGCGCGACCGCGTTTTTATTCGCAGCGGCACGTCTTTCGGCCTCGATATCGGGGTTCCGGCGGCGCGGCTGCTCTGTGTTGCGAGAATCGCCTGCCGCGCCCCCGGGTTGGCAGTCCCCGCCCGATGTCGTTAAGGATTGGGCAAGATGCGCGTCTGGGGAGGATCAACGTGAGCAAGTTATTCGTCGGTGTCGATGTCGGAACCGGTTCGGCGCGCGCCGGGATTTTCGATCGGGAGGGCACGCTTCTCGGCGTCGGCAAGCACCCGTTGGAGATGTGGCAGGACGATCATGGCCATGTCGAGCAATCGAGCGCCCAGATCTGGCAGGCGGTTTGCGATGCGGTGAAAGGGGCCCTCGCCGCGTCGGGGGCCGACCCGCGCGATGTCGCGGGGATCGGGTTCGACGCGACCTGTTCGCTCGCCGTGATGGGCCCGGAGGGCGGGCTGCCCGTGGGCGATCCTGATGCGCCCGAGCGCGATGTCATCGTCTGGATGGATCACCGCGCCCGCGATCAGGCGGCGCGGATCAATGCGGGCGATCATGACGTGCTGCGCTATGTGGGCGGCCGGATTTCGCCGGAGATGCAGACGCCGAAACTGATGTGGCTGCGCGAGGAGCGCCCCGAGATCTACGCGCAGGCGGTGCAGTTCTTCGATCTTGCCGATTTCCTGACATGGAAGGCGAGCGGCGCGCTGGAGCGCTCCGCCTGCACGGTCACCTGCAAATGGACCTATCTCGCGCATGAGGGCCGCTGGGATCCCGAGTATTTCCACGCGATCGGCCTTGGCGATCTGGCCGAGGGCGGCTTCGAACGGATCGGTGCGCGTATCGTCGATCCGGGCACGCCGCTTGGGGCAGGGCTGACCGAGGCAGCCGCCGCGCAGATGGGCCTGACGCCCGGAACGCCGGTCGCCGCCGGGCTGATCGACGCCCATGCCGGCGGGATCGGCACCGTGGCGGCGCAGGGCGGGTCGGGCGATCCGGCGCACTGTCTGGGCTATGTCTTCGGGACCTCCTCCTGCACGATGACCTCGACGCGCGAGCCTGCCTTCGTGCCCGGCGTCTGGGGGCCGTATTTCTCGGCGATGATCCCCGGGATGTGGCTCAATGAGGGCGGGCAATCGGGTGCGGGGGCGGCGATCGCGCAGCTCGTGCAACTGCATCCGGCCGCGCAGGAGGCGCGTGACCGGGCGCAGGCCGCCGGCAAATCCGTGCCGGAATTCCTTGCCGATCTCGCGCTCGAGACGGCGGGTTCGCCTTCGGAGGTCGCGACGCTTGCCGAGGCGCTTCATGTCGTGCCGGAGTTCCTCGGCAACCGCGCGCCCTTTGCCGATCCCGATGCGCGGGCGGTGATCGTGGGGCAGGGGATGGAGACCGGGCTGGACTCGCTCGTGGCGCTCTACGTTGCGGGGGTTTGCGGGTTGGCCTATGGGCTGCGCCAGATTATCGAAGTGCAGGCCGAACATGGTGCGCCGATTTCGGAGATTTCGATCTCGGGCGGGGCGGGGGCGCATCCCGTCACCCGCCAGATCATCGCGGATGCGACCGGGCGCGACGTCGTGGTCACGCGCTGCGAGGAACCGGTGCTGCTGGGGGCGGCGATGCTTGGCGCGGTCGCGGCGGAGGGGTTCGACGACCTGCAGGCCGCGATGGGCGCGATGTCGCAGGTCGCATCCCGGTTTGCGCCCACAGGCGGCGCGGTGGAGCGTTTGCACGCGGCGCGGTTCAACGCCTTCCTGACGCTGCAATCGACGGCGCGATCGGTGCGCGAGAGCATGGCCAAGGCAGCCGAGTGACGGGGCTCGCTGACAAGGTGTGACGCTGCGGCGCAGTCTTGGTTGGAACGCAGTGCTTGCTTTCGCAGGTCCGGTTTCGGACACTCTGCGGATTATAGAATGCGTTTCGAAACCCAAATCTTGAAAGCCAAATCGTGACCAGACCCAGCCGCCAACAAGAGCGGATCGACCAGATAACCGCCTTGCTCGATGTCTCGCCCGCCCTGCGTTTGCGCGACCTGTCCGAGCAGATGGGCGTGACCGAGATGACCCTGCGGCGCGATGCGGCGCAGCCCGAAGCGGGGTTTGCCTGCCGGGGCGGCTATATCGTCACCACCCGCACGACTGAGCATTACGACTTCGACGCGCAGATGAACCGCGCCATCGACGCCAAGCGCGCGGCTGCGGGCCATGCGCTGGATCTGGTGCCCGAGGGGGCAGTCGTGTTCCTCGATACCGGCACCACGCTGCCCCATCTCGCGCGGCTTCTGGCGCAGGGCAAAGCGCGGCGAATCATCACCCATTGTCTGACCACGGCGGAGATCCTGCAGGGGCGCAGCAGCGTCCCGGTCGAGTTTCTGGGCGGCGAAATCAAGTCGAGCACGCGCTCCTGCCATGCGGGAAATCCGCACGACCGACTGGCGCCTTTGAACATTGATGTGGCGTTCCTGTCCGCGGGCGGGCTCGATTCCGACGGGGCGCTCAGCTGTTCGCACGACTATGAAGTCCCCTTGAAACGTGCGGCGATAGAGCTTTCAAAACAGTGTTTTGTCGTCATGGATGCCAGCAAGATCGGCCAGCGCAAGCCGGTCGTTTTCGCGTCTCTCGACGAGGTTTCGGGCGTCGTCACCGAGGCCGGACTTCTCGCTGCAGCGCAGCTTAAGATGTAGTTGACACTTCCCTTCATCCCCTAGATGGTCCCGAGTTATGTTGCGATCGTAACATTACTTGGAGGGCCGGTTTCGGCATGCGCCTGAACCGGGAAACGCGGACGAGGAGGTCCGCTTGAAGGGAGAATTATCATGAAGCTCGGATTCATTCCGGCCGCTGCATTCGCGGTCGCCATGGCCACCCCGGCACTGGCGCAGCAGGTCGTCGACACGAGCAATGTCGACAAGGAAATGCTCAGCTCCGACAAGACCTATCACATCGCGACCGTTGTGAAGGTCGACGGCATCGCGTGGTTCGACCGGATGCGTGACGGCGTGAAGCAGTTCGGCGACGACACCGGCAGCGACACCTGGATGGTCGGCCCCTCGCAGGCGGATGCGGCAGCGCAGGTGCAGCTGATCGAGAACCTGATCGCGCAGGGCGTGGACGCCATCGCCGTCGTGCCGTTCTCGGTGGAAGCGGTCGAGCCGGTGCTCAAGAAGGCTCGTGATCGCGGCATCGTCGTGGTGAGCCACGAAGCCTCGAACATCAAGAATGTCGATTACGACATCGAAGCCTTCGACAACAAAGCCTATGGCGCGGAGCTGATGGACCACCTCGCCAAGCAGATGGGTGAGAAGGGCAAATATGTCGCCACCGTCGGCTCGCTGACCTCGAAGTCGCAAAACGAGTGGATCGACGGCGCGATCGAGCGTCAGAAGGAAGCCTATCCGGACATGTCGCTCGCGACGGATCGTCTGGAGACCTATGACGACGCGAACACCGACTACAACAAGCTGAAAGAGGCGCTGACCGCGCATCCCGACATCACCGGTGTCGTGGGTGGTCCGATGCCGACCTCGGCAGGCGCCGGTCGTCTGATCGCGGAAGGCGGTCTGCAGGGCAAGCTGCACTTCGCGGGCACCGGTCTTCCGTCGGTCGCGGGTCAGTACATCTCGCAGGGCGATATCAGCTACATCCAGTTCTGGGATCCGGCGGTTGCTGGCTACGCGATGAACATGATCGCACTGGCCGAGCTGAAAGCACGTGATGCGGGCAAGGACCATGCCGATATCAAGGCGGGCACCAACCTCGGTCTCGAAGGCTATACCGATCTCAAGGAAGCCGATAGCGCGGACGCGAAAGTGCTCTACGGGGCCGGCTGGGTCGGCGTGACCAAGGACAACATGGATCAATACGACTTCTGATCCCTGACGGTTCTCAAGCTCGGGTGGCGCGCGCGATCGCGCCACCCGTTGCCGACCTGCCTGCGAGGAGACCCCCATGGCCACCGCTCCCCTGATCGAGCTGCGCAACATCTCGAAGCGCTTCGGCGGCGTGCGCGCGCTCGATGACGTGTCGCTGACGCTCGACGCTGCCCGCATCCACTGCCTCGCCGGCGAGAACGGCTCGGGCAAATCCACCCTCATCAAGATCGTCTCAGGCGTCTATCAGCCCGACGAGGGCGAGATCCTGATCGACGGCAAACCGGTCGGTAAGCTCGACCCCGCGACCTCGATCGCCCATGGCGTGCAGGTCATCTACCAGGATTTCTCTCTGTTCCCGACACTGACGGTGGTCGAGAACCTCGCGCTCAACACCTTCCTGCGCGAAGGCAAGACCCGGATCGACTGGACCCGGGCGCGCAAGATGGCGCGCGACGTGCTGGCGCGGCTCGATGTGACGCTCGATCTCGATGCGACCGTCGAGACGCTGCCCGCCGCGGGCCGCCAGATCGTGGCGATTGCGCGCGCGATGCTCGCCGATGCGCGGCTGATCATCATGGACGAGCCCACGACGACGCTCACGGGGCGCGAAGTCGAACGCCTCTTCCGCATCGTGCGGGATCTGCAGGCCGACGGCATCGCCACGCTGTTCGTCAGTCACAAGATGCGCGAGATGCTGGAAATCTCCGAGCGTCTCACCGTCTTCCGCAATGGCAAGAAGGTCACCGAAGGCCCGATCTCGGATTATGACGAACGCTCGATCACCCGGGCGATGACCGGGCGCGACCTGCATCAGGGGCATTTCCAAGCCCCCGATGTCAGCGGGCGTGAACCGCGGCTGGAGCTGCGCAACGTGACCGTCGGCGACAAGGCGCAGGACATCAACCTGACGCTGATGCCGGGCGAGATCGTCGGCATGTCCGGCCTGATCGGCGCAGGCCGCAAGGCCATCGCGCAGGCGATCTTCGGTCTGCGCAGCGATATGTCCGGCGAGATGCTGGTCGACGGCAAACCCGTGATGCCGAAGAACGTCCCCGAAGCGATCGCGGCGGGCATCGCCTATGTGCCCGAGGATCGCCTGTCGGAAGGGCTCTTCCTGACCCGCTCGATCCGCGACAACGCCATCGTTTCCTCGCTGAGCCGTTTCGCGCCGCATCTGTGGCTCGATGCCGAGAAGGCGGGGGAGGAGACCCACAAGATGTTCGGCGAGATGGCGATTTCCGCGCCGGGGATCGACGTGCCGGTGGGCACGCTCTCGGGCGGGAACGCACAGCGCGTGATGATCGGCCGCTGGCTGATGACCGATGCACGCGTGCTGATCCTCAACGGCCCGACCGTGGGCGTCGATGTCGGCTCGAAAGAGCAGATCCACGGCATCATTCAGGACCTGACCCGCAATAACGATCTGGCGGTTCTAATGATCTCGGACGACCTGCCGGAGCTGGCTGCGAACTGCAATCGCGTGCTGTGCATGACCGAGGGCCGCATCACCGGAGAACTGGCGGGCGACGCGCTGACCGAAGAGGCGCTCGACGCGGCGCTGTCCAATGAGAAACAAGGAGAGCCCGCATGAGATTCCTGCGCAGCTCCGACGCGATCATCCTGGCGATCCTCACGATCGCGATGATCTTCATCGGGTTGGTGAACCCGGCCTTCTGGCAAATGTCCAACCTGTTCAGCCTGCTCAAGGAAAACGTCGTGATCGGCATCATGGCGCTTGGCGTTCTGCTGGTGATGATCTCGGGCGGGATCGACGTGTCTTTCACCGCCTTCGCGGTCGCGGGAATGTATCTCGTAGTCCGCTCGATGGTGGCGCTCGATTATAACGGGCTGGTGCTGCCCTTCGCCTCGGCGATCATAATCGGCGGGCTTCTGGGCCTGATGAACGCGGGCATCATCCACAAGTTCAAGATGATCCCGCTGATCGTGACACTCGGCACGGCCTCGGTCGTGCGCGGGCTGGTGTTGGGCCTCGTCGGCACCTCGAACGTGAACATCAACAAGATGCCCGAGGCGCTGGTGAATTTCGGCAAGACAGATCTATTCGTGCTCGAACGCGCGAACGGCTCGACCTACGGGCTGACCGCGATGATCGTGATCTATCTGGGCCTCGCCGTCGCGCTGCATCTGGTGCTGAAGCACACGATGATCGGGCGGTCGGTCTATGCCTATGGCGCGGACCCGGAAGCGGCGAAACGCGTGGGCTTCTCGACCGGTAAGACGATGATCTTCGTCTATGTCACGGCAGGTGCTCTGGCGGGCTTTGCGGGGCTGTTGCACAGCTCGATGATCTGGCTCGCCAATCCGCGCGACTTCGTGGGGCTGGAGCTCGACGTGATCGCGGCGGTGGTGCTGGGCGGCGCGTCGATCTTCGGCGGGCGCGGCACGGTGCTGGGTACGGTGCTGGGCGTGTTCATCCTCGTGATGATCCAGAATTCGCTGATCCTGATGGGGATCGATACGACATGGCAGCGGGTCGTCGTGGGCGCGATGCTGGTTGCGGCTGTGACCGTGACGGCGCTGCGCGACCGCAGGGCTTTGGTGTGAGGCAGGGGAGATGACGATGAGCGAGACCAAGACCAACGCCACCTCCCGGCCCGGCCTGCGCGGCTGGCTCAAGGGCGAGGCGGCACAAACCAATGTGATGCTGGCCGTATCCTGCGTGCTGGTGCTGATCGCGATGACGGCGCTGCGGCCCTCGATGTTCCTGTCGTCTTACAACTTCGAGTCGATGGCCTTCTTCATGCCCGAGCTCGGCATCCTGTCGATCGCGATGATGATCGCGATGCTGACCGGGGGGATCGACCTCTCGATCGTGGGCGTCGCGAACCTTGCGGGCATCACCGCGGGCACGCTGTTCGGCGCGATGGCGGGCGATGGCGGCTCGGGCGCATTGGGCCTCGGCCCGGTGACGCTGGGCGTGAGCGCGGCGCTGATCGTGGGGCTGCTGGCAGGGCTGTTGAACGGCTTCCTGATTTCGGTGCTGAAGATCACGCCGATCCTTGCGACGCTGGGCACCGGCCAAGTTTTCATCGGAATGTGCCTCGTACTGACGGGTGGGCCTGCAATCGTCGGCTTCCCGCCGGGTTGGAACGCGATCGGCAACGGCAAGCTCGTGGGCATCCCGGTGCCGCTGGTGATCTTCGTGCTGGTCTGCATCGCGCTGTCGCTCCTGCTAGCGCGGACGTCTTTCGGGCTGCGGCTGAAGCTGATCGGGACCAACCCG
Source organism: Thioclava sp. PTB-PU3-1 (assembly GCF_055666785.1). Lineage (NCBI taxonomy): Bacteria > Pseudomonadati > Pseudomonadota > Alphaproteobacteria > Rhodobacterales > Paracoccaceae > Thioclava > Thioclava sp. PTB-PU3-1. Next base: position 698,488 of record NZ_JBVNVL010000002.1, read on the forward strand.
AAAGCGGCGGTCTATGCGGGCGTGAAGCGCGGCCAGATGATCCTCTATTCCTACATGCTCACGGGGATGCTGGCCGCGATGGCGGGGATCCTGCTGTCGGCGCGGACCAATGCGGCGAAGTCGGATTACGGCGCGTCCTACCTGCTGCAGGCGGTGCTGATCGCGGTGCTGGGCGGGACCAACCCCGCAGGCGGTCGCGGCAATGTGCTGGGCGTCGCCCTTGCACTGATCTCGCTGACGCTGTTGTCCTCGGGCTTCCAGATGATGCGGGTCTCGAACCACCTGATCGATTTCGTCTGGGGCGCCTTCCTGATCGGGGTGATCGCCCTCAATTCCTGGCGCCGCCGGAAAGGAGCGTAAGATGAGCGTGATCATTCCTCTTCCGCGCGAGCGGTTCGGGCTGGCCCCGAGCGTGCTCGCCAAGACAGACAGCTTCACCGTCACCGGCTGGCGCACCGCGCTTGGCATCGAGATGATCGGCGTGGACACCCCGCGCGGCCGGGTCGAGATGCTGCCTTACATGGGCCAGATGCTCTGGGATGCGGTGTTCGACGGGGTGCGCCTGACGATGGACAGCGCCTTTGACGAGCCGCGCCCGGCGCAGGTGATCGTCGAGACCTATGGCTGCCTTGCCTATCACTCTGGGTTGCTGCGCAACGGCTGCCCCGGGCCGCAGGACGACCATCCCCTGCATGGCGAGATGGCCTGCGCCTCGATGGATGCGGCCCATCTGGAGATCGGCGAAGACGGGCAGGGCGCCTTTGTGCGCCTTGGCGGTCACGTCGATTACATCCGTGGTTTCGGGCCGCATTACCGGGCGATGCCCTCGATCACGGTGCGGGAAAACACGCTCATCGAGATGGCGATGGCGGTCGAGAACCGCTCCGCCCTGCCGATGGACCTGATGTATATGTGCCATGTGAACTTCGCCTTCGTGAGCGGCGGGCGCATTCATCAGGCGGCCCCCTTCACGCCTGAGCGTACCCGCGTCCGCCGCGACGTGCCCGCCCATGTGCAGCCGACGCGGGCCTATACCGATTTCATCGAACTGCTGGCCGAGGCGCCCGAAGACAGCGCCACGCTGGACGCACCCGAGAAATGGAACCCCGAGCAGGTTCTCTATATCGAGCGCCCCGCAGCCGATGCATCGGGCGAAAGCCATGCGCTTCTGGAGCGGCCCGCGGGCGACGGCTTCTCGATGAGCTGGCGGCCCGATCAATTCGACCACCTCGCGCGCTGGATACTAAACGGCGAGGATGCCTCGGTCGCGGCCTTCGCGCTGCCGTCCACCTGCGAGCCCGAGGGCTACACGGCGGAGAAGGCGAAGGGGCATGTCCGCAGCCTCGCAGCCGGAGAGACCGCGCAATTCGCGACCCGCTTCGGCTATACTGACAAGGCCGAGACCACCGCGCTCGCCAAGACGATTTCCGACCTGACGGAGAAAGAGAATGCCTGAGAAGATAGCCGTCGTCGGCTCGAACATGATGGATCTGGTGACCTATATCGACCGGATGCCGGGTCGCGGCGAAACCTTGGAAGCTCCCGATTTCGCAATGGGCTTCGGGGGCAAGGGCGCGAACCAGGCGGTTGCCGCCGCGCGTCTGGGCTCGGATGTGGCGATGGTCACCTGCGTGGGCGATGACGGGTTCGGCCCGCAGGTCCGCGCCAATCTGGAAACCAACGGGATCGACACGACCCATGTGCGCACCGTCGAAGGCTCGGCCTCGGGCGTGGCGCCGATCTTCGTCGAGCGCGATGGCGAGAATGCGATCCTGATCGTGAAAGGCGCCAATGCGGCGCTGGCGCCTTCGGATGTCGATGCGGCGGCCGAGACGTTGCGCGCAGCCTCCGCGATCCTGATGCAGCTCGAGGTCGATCTGGAAACCGTCTATCACACCGTGGCTTTCGGGGCGCGCGAAGGGGTGACGACGATCCTCAACCCCGCGCCTGCGCATCCCGATCTGGATATCGCGCGGCTCGATGGGCTCGACTGGTTCTGCCCGAACGAGAGCGAGCTGGCGATGCTTTCGGGTCTGCCCACTGGCACCGATGAGGAAGTGATCGCCGCCGCGCGCAGCCTGATCGAACGCGGTATTCACAACGTGGTGGTGACGCTTGGCGGGCGCGGTGCACGCCGGATCACCGCGGACACCGTCGAAGAGATCGCCCCGGTCTCGGTAAGCCCGGTCGATACCACCGGCGCGGGCGACGCTTTCATCGGCAGCTTCGCGCATTTCCTTGGCCAAGGGATGGAGCCCACCGCGGCGCTGACCCGTGCCGCGCGCTATGCCGCATTGTCGATCACGCGTCGCGGCACGCAAACAAGCTACGCGACGCCCGCCGAATTCGACGACTTTCTTTCCGAGCATGGGCTCGGCTGACTTATGCTGATCTTGTCCCGATCGCGCACGCCCGGGAATTATCCCGGACGTGGCGGCGAGGCTGTGACGAGTCCCGATTTAGGAGACACGCAATGAAGACCGAAATGAAAACCGAGACGCGCGCGGAAGGGGCTTTGGTGCCCACCGCCCATACGGCGGGAGAGCATGCGCGCAACCCCGGCATGGCGCTCGATGTGGGCATGTTCGAGGGCCACCGCGTCAACCGCGCCGCCGCCGAGCGCCGCTGCGCGACGCTGACCACGCGGCGCAGCGTGAAGAAGGCGCATCAGGCGGCGTGGCTGGTCAATGCGGTGCGCTGCGTCGATCTGACGACGCTTGCGGGCGACGATACCGAGGGCCGGGTGAAGCGCCTCTGCGCGAAGGCGCGCAAGCCCTTGGCTTCGCATATCGAGGCGGGGCTGGGCCTGAGCGCGGGCGAGCTGACGGTGGGCGCGGTCTGCGTCTACCCGACGATGGTGCCGCATGCGGTCAAGGCGTTGGAAGGGTCGAATATCCCCGTGGCCTCGGTCGCGACGGGCTTCCCGGCAGGTCTGATGCCGCTGCATCTGCGGCTCGAGGAAATCCGCTGGGCGGTGGCGCAGGGCGCAGCCGAGATCGACATCGTGATCAACCGCGAACTGGCGCTGACCCGGAACTGGCAGGGCCTGCATGACGAGATCGCGGCGATGCGCGAGGCCTGTGGCGGCGCGCATATGAAGGCGATCCTGGCCACCGGCGAGCTGGAGACGCTGAACAACGTCTATTCCGCCTCAATGGTCGCGATGCAGGCGGGGGCCGATTTCATCAAGACCTCGACCGGCAAAGAAAGCGTCAACGCGACGCTGCCCGTCAGCCTGACCATGCTGCGCGCGCTGCGCGATTACGGGATGGCGACCGGCCACCGCATCGGCTTCAAACCCGCAGGCGGGATGAAGCAGGCGAAAGAGGCGCTGGCCTGGCAGGTCCTGATGAAAGAAGAGCTGGGTCGCGACTGGCTCAACCCCGACCTGTTCCGCTTCGGCGCAAGCTCGATGCTGGGCGATATCGAGCGCCAGCTGGAGCATTACGTCACCGGCCGTTACGCCGATAGCAGCCGTCACGCGCTGGCCTGAGGAGAGACAAAATGAGCATTCAGAACATCCTCGAAACGATGGAGTATGGCGTGGCCCCCGAAGACGACAGCCAGGCGCGCAAATGGCTCGCCAAGCATGAGGGCGGCTTCGGCCATTTCATCGACGGCGCGATGACCAAGCCGGGCGATCTGTTCGAAACCCGCGATCCGGCGAGCGACACTGTGTTGGCGCGTGTCACGCAAGGCACCGCATCGGACGTGGATGCCGCCGTCTCCGCCGCGCGCAAGGCGCAAAGCGGTTGGGCAAAGCTGTCGGGCCATCAGCGCGCGAAGCACCTTTACGCTTTGGCGCGGCACATTCAGCAGCATTCGCGCCTTCTGGCGGTGCTGGAGACGCTGGATAGCGGCAAGCCGATCCGCGAGAGCCGCGACATCGACATTCCGCTGGTCGCGCGCCACTTCTATCACCATGCGGGCTGGGCCGAGATCCTCGAAGACGAACTGCCGGGCCATGCCGCGCAGGGCGTCTGCGGCCAGATCATCCCGTGGAACTTCCCGCTGCTGATGCTGTCGTGGAAGGTCGCGCCCGCACTGGCCGCTGGCAATACGGTCGTGCTGAAGCCCGCCGAATACACGCCGCTGACCGCGCTTGCCTTCGCCGAGATTGCGCAGGAATGCGGCATCCCGAAAGGCGTGATCAACATCGTCACCGGCGATGGCGAGACCGGTGCTGCCATCGTCGGCCATGAGGGGATCGACAAGCTGGCCTTCACCGGCTCGACCGATGTGGGCCGCATTCTGCGCGAGCGCACCGCCGGGTCCGGCAAGGCGCTGACGCTGGAACTGGGCGGAAAATCGCCCTTCGTCGTCTTCGAGGATGCCGATCTGGACGCCGCCGTCGAAGGCGTGGTGGATGCGATCTGGTTCAATCAGGGGCAGGTCTGCTGCGCAGGCTCGCGCATCCTCGTGGCTGAGGCGGTGGCCGAGCGGTTCGAGACGCTGCTGCGCGCCCGGATGAAGACGCTGCGCACCGGCGATCCGATGGACAAGAGCACCGATATCGGCGCGATCGTGCACCCCTCGCAGCTCGCGCGTATCCGCGATCTGGTCGAGAAGGGCGCAAGCGAGGGCGCGACGCTGATCCAAGGCGCAGCCCCGCAGGGCTGCTTCTTCCCGCCGACGCTGGTGACGGATGTGGAGCCTGCGAGCGTTCTCGCGACCGAGGAAATCTTCGGCCCCGTGGTCACGCTCACCACCTTCCGCACGCCGTCGGACGCCGTGGCGCTGGCCAACAACACGCGCTACGGGCTGGCGGCCAGCATCTGGTCGGAGAACGTGAACCTGTGTCTCGACATCGCGGGGCAGGTGAAGGCCGGGATCGTCTGGATCAACTCCACGAACATCTTCGACGCGGGCGCGGGCTTCGGCGGCTATCGCGAGAGCGGCTTCGGCCGCGAGGGCGGGCGCGAAGGCATGCGTGCCTATCTGCGCAACCCCGCGGCGGCGACCGGCAAAGGTAAGGGAACGACCCCCGCCGAACTGGAAACCGGCCCCGCAGACACGATCAAGGGCGGCGAGATCGACCGCACCGCGAAGCTCTATGTCGGCGGCAAGCAAGCGCGGCCCGATAGCGGCTACAGCTATCAGGTGAAGGGCGGCAAGGCGGTCGTGGGGCTCGCAGGGCTCGGCAACCGCAAGGACATCCGCAACGCGGTCGAGGCGGCGCATAAGGCCAAGGGCTGGGGCAAGGCCACGGGCCATAACCGGGCGCAGGTGCTCTATTACATCGGCGAGAACCTCTCGGCGCGCGGCGTGGAATTCGCGGCCCGTCTGGAAAGCTTCGGCGCCTCGCGCAAAGCCGCCGAGGCCGAGGTCGAGACGGCGGTCGAGCGCTGCTTCTGGTATGCAGCCCAGGCCGACAAGTTCGACGGCGCGGTCCACGCGACGAAGTCCGAGTTCGTGACGCTCGCGATGAACGAGCCGATCGGGGTAATGGGGCTGGTGGCCCCCACTGCGCAGCCGCTTCTGGGGGCGATCTCGCTGGTGCTGCCCGCGATCGCGATGGGCAACCGCGTGGTGCTGGTTCCGAGCCAGACGCATCCGCTGGCCGCGACCGACCTCTATCAGGTGCTCGACACTTCCGACGTGCCGGGCGGCGTGGTCAACATCGTCACCGGCCCGCGCGACGAGCTGGCGAAGACGCTGGCGGCGCATGATGGCGTCGATGCGATGTGGTATTTCGGCAATGCCGAGGGCTGCCAGATGGTCGAGGCGCAAAGCGCCGGAAACCTCAAGCAGACTTGGGTCGAAGCCGATGACGCACGCGACTGGGGAGCCCGTGCGGGGCAGGGGCGCCTGTTCCTCGACCGCGCGACGCAGGTGAAGAACATCTGGGTGCCCTACGGCGCGTGAGGCCTCTGACAGAGCATCGAGAAAGCGGCTCCGAGAGGTCAGGCCTTCTCAGTAAATGGTGCGCGTGAGAAACGTGAAGGGCTCGAAGCGCAATCGTCGCTTCGAGCCCTTCACGAGCCCCGCAACTACAGGGATTTCGAGAGCAGGTGCGCGTCACCGCCTTCTGCCCGGAAGCCGCAGCTTTCGTAGAATGGCCGGGCCGTAACGGTGCTTTCCAAACGGCAGCGCCGGATGCCATGCGCGCGCAAGACGTCCTCCAAGCCTGAGAGAATAGCTTTGCTGACGCCACCAAAGCGGGCATCGGGATGGACATAGGTCAAGAGGATGTCGCCGCTCAGGGAGGCCATCCCGACCCCTATGATCTTCCTGTCCCGCTCGGCCACCAGCACCACGGCGTCATCCCGCGCGATCCACTGTCGCCAGGTCTCAACTGTCTTGTTGCCAAGCCAGTCTTCGATTTCGGACGGATCGTTCTGATGATCTGCAACACAGAGTTCGGTGATTGAGCGACGCAGGGTGCTTACCGCCTCAACAGCATCGGCCTCCATCGCTTGCCTGATCTCGATCATGCTTCCTCACTCTCCGCCTCTAGATTACCGACGCCGCATTTTCCCGCAACAGCAGCTTCGTCACGCCTAGCCGACATCTGCCGCAGACGGCTCCCGAAGATCATGTCGGGAGCTGCTGATCGACATGGCGTCGCGCCTACAAGGCGTTAGGCCCCACGCTGCACCATCTACTGCAAAGGGTTGGCCCCCAAAACGGGCCGCTTTTTCATGCGGGATCGACGCGCGCAAAGCCATGCCAGGCGATAAACGCAAACACGCGCGACCAAACAGCGCGTGACGAAATCGTTTTGAAATCAGGGGAGTATTGGCAGTCCGTAGGGGAATCGAACCCCTCTTTCCAGGTTGAAAACCTGGCGTCCTAACCGATAGACGAACGGACCGCACAACGCTCAGTCAGGGCTCGGAAGTGGCAGTCCGTAGGGGAATCGAACCCCTCTTTCCAGGTTGAAAACCTGGCGTCCTAACCGATAGACGAACGGACCACTCTGAACCTTCCGGGCATACCTGCCTAAGGTGGAGCGGTGTTTAGGCCAGAGAACCGTGACTCGCAAGAGGGTAATTGCGGATTTTCGGAAAGTTTTTGCCCCTCCGTTACGGCAGGTTGGAAGCCTTGGAATTACAGTCCTTTTCCGCGTGCGGTGGCGGGGTAGCGGTTACGCTTCGGCGGCGTCTTCGAGGCGCAGCTGCACCTTGTTGCGCCCGCCCCATGTGTTGATCTCCAGCCGCCCGGCGAGGTGGAAGCGCTGCGCGCCCGGCTGGCTCAGCGCGGGGCCGAGCGGGCCGTCGAAGGCGCCGAAGCAGATCGCCTCGATCCGCCCGCCCATACCGTCGCCGAAATTGAAACGCAGGTGGCTTTCTCCGATCCGGCGCGCGCCCACGACCTCCATATCTGCGAAGGCGAAACGCGGGGCAGGGGCGCCCTGGCCGAAGGGGCCTGCGCGGTCCAGATCTTCGATTAGCTGCGGCGTCGCGGCGCCCGGCATCAGCATCCCGTCGAGGCGCAGGTCGCGCGGTCCGATTTCGCCCGCGCCCTGTTTGGCCAGAAGCTCCGACAGGCGCGCCATCGCGGGCTCCAGCTTGTCTTCCTCGACCGTGAGGCCCGCGGCCATCTTGTGCCCGCCGCCTTTCAGCAGCAGTCCCTCGGCAGCGACGCGTTGGATCGCGGCCCCGATATCGACGCCCGCGACCGAACGGGCCGAGCCTTTGCCGATCCCGTCATCCACGCCAATCACGACCGACGGGCGGTTCGTCGCCTCTTTCAGCCGCGCGGCCACGATGCCCACGACGCCCGGGTGCCAGCCAGCACCCGCCGCCCAGACCAGTGGCGCGTTCAGGCCACGCTCCTCGGCTTGTGTCAGTGCGGCTTCCCGCACGGCGTTCTCGACCTCTCGGCGCTCGGTGTTGAGCTGGTCGAGCCGCTCGGCGATGGATTGCGCCTCGTGCGGGTCGGTTGTCGACAGCAGCTGCGCGCCCAGATCGGCCGCGCCGATCCGTCCGCCCGCATTGATCCGCGGGCCAAGCACGAAGCCCAGATGATAGGCGGCGGGCGCGCGGTCGAGCCGCGCCACATCCGACAGCGCCACGAGGCCGGGCCGTTCGCGCCGAGCCATGATCTTGAGACCCTGACGCACCAGCGCCCGGTTGCAGCCCGTGAGCGGCGCGACATCTGCCACCGTCGCCAGCGCCACCAGATCGAGAAGCGTCATCAGCGGCGGCCCCTGCACGCCTTCGTCGCGCAGTTGCCGGTTCGCCTCCACCAGCATCAGGAAGACGACCGAGGCCGCGCAGAGATGGCCCAGCTCGCCGGTCTCGTCCTGACGGTTGGGGTTCACCACGGCCAGCGCGGGCGGCAGGGTCTCGCCGCCCAGGTGGTGGTCGAGAATGACGACATCGGCGGGTTTCGCGGCGGCCACAGGTTCGTGGCTCAGCGTGCCGCAATCGACGCAGACGATCAGCGGATGCTCGGCGCCGAGACTTTCCATCGCGGGCACGTTCGGCCCGTAGCCCTCGTCGATCCGGTCGGGAATATAAAGCGTCGCCTCGCGCCCCATCGCGCGCAGCCAATTGATCAGCAGCGCCGCCGAGGAGCCGCCATCGACGTCGTAATCCGCAAAGACCGCGATCTTCTCGCCGGACTTCACTGCCTTGAGAAAGCGCGCGGCTGCCTGCTCCATGTCGCGTAAGCTGCGCGGGTCGGGGAGCAGCTCGCGGATAGTGGGTTCGAGGAAGCCCTCGCTCTCCTCCGGCGTGACGCCACGCGCGACGAGGATACGAGCGAGCGGCAGAGGCAGGCGCGTCTGTTGCGCCATCGCCTCGGCCAGCCGGTCGGCCTCGGGTGTGGGGCCGATCCAACGGCGGCCTGTCAGGGATTGCTCGACGGAAAGGAAACTGCTCATGCCTTTGGGTGTAGCCAAATCACGCGAGCCCTGCCAGCCACTATGAAGCGGAGCTTGCTCGGGCTGTCACTCAGGCCGTCATTCGGGCCCTCACTCCGGAATGTCTTGCAGCAGCGCTTGGCGCGAGTCCGAGGCGAATTCGCGCCGCCAGAGCATCCCCGTCGTGAACAGCGTCGCCGCAATGAGCGCATAGGGCCCCAGCAGCCACGCCAGCGTCGCCAGCGCGAAATAGACCGAGCGCAGCCCGCGATTGAAGCTTTTCGCGGCGTTGATGTTCACCTGCGCCGCCTGCTCGGCGCGCGGATAGGCCAGCGGGTCCTCGGGCTCATTGGGCACCGCCGCCATTGCGATCGCGGCATAGGAAAACAGCCTGTGCGACCAGACGAATTTCAAAAACGCATTCGCCCCGAACAGAACGGCGGTGAGGATGCGCGCCTCCCAGAGCAGATCGGGCCCGCGCGCGATGTCGAAATCATCGGCGAGATTCGCGAGCGGCTGCGGATTCGCGATCAGCGCCAGCCCGGCACCGATGGCGATCAGCGAGGAGGAGGCGAAGAAGGTCGTAGACTGCCGCAGCCCGTCCACCATCGCCGAATCGAAGATCCGCGGCTGGCGCGTCACAAGCTGGCGCATCCATTCGCGACGGTAACTCTCCATCAGTTTGCCCATCGACGGGCGGGCGGCACTCGGATGTTCGGTCGTCCAGCCGATCCCCATCCAGCAGGCGACCAGAAGGGCGAGCGCCGCGAGGTCGAGCGGCCCCAGCGGGCCGATATGAAACGTCGTCATCATATCGACAGTTAGCGCGATGCAGCTTCTCTTGTCACCGGGGCTTATTGGTTATATTTTCTGACCAACCGGGAGGAGTTTGCCATGGAAATGCCCAAGCCGAAGGAGGATCTGCTGGCGCGCAAGCCGCAGATCATCGCCCGCCTGCGCGAGGTTCTGCCCGCGGATGCGGTGATCGACGATCCCAGCGAGACGCGCGCCTATGAATGTGATGCGCTTTCGGCCTATCGCTGCCAGCCGCTGGGCGTGGTGCTGCCGCGCTCGACGGCGGAGGTCGCGGCGGCGCTGAAGGCCTGTCACGAGCTGGGCGTGCCGGTGGTGCCGCGCGGCGCGGGCACCTCGCTTGCGGGCGGTTCGATGCCGCAGGCGGATTCGGTGGTGCTGGGCCTCGCGCGGATGAATGCCGTGCTCGAGACCGATTACACCAACCGCTTCATCCGGGTCGAGGCGGGGCGCACGAACCTCTCGGTGACCGGGGCGGTGGAAAGCGACGGCTGGTTCTACGCGCCCGATCCGTCCTCGCAGCTCGCCTGTGCGATCTCGGGCAATATCGCGATGAATTCCGGCGGCGCGCATTGTCTGAAATACGGGGTGACCACGAATAACCTGCTCGGCGTGACGCTGGTCACGATGGAAGGCGAGGTGGTCGAGATCGGCGGGCCGTATCTTGACGCTGGCGGGCTCGATCTTCTGGGGCTGATCTGCGGCTCGGAGGGGCAGTTGGGCGTCGTGACCGAGGCTACGCTGAAGATCCTGCCCAAGCCCGAAGGCGCGCGCCCCGTGCTGATCGGGTTCAACTCCAACGAAGTCGCGGGGGCCTGCGTAGCCGATATCATCAAGGCGGGCATCCTGCCGGTCGCGATCGAGTTCATGGACCGGCCCTGCATCGTCGCGACCGAGGCCTTCTGTCATGCGGGTTATCCCGATTGCGAGGCGCTGCTGATCGTCGAATGCGAGGGCAGCCCGGCCGAGATCGACGAGCAGATCGGCATGATCCGCCAGATCGCGACCCGTCACGAGCCGGTCGAGTTCCGCGAGGCGCAATCGGCCGATGAGGCCGCGCGGATCTGGCTGGGCCGGAAATCCGCTTTCGGCGCGATGGGGCAGATCAACGATTACATGTGCCTCGACGGGACGATCCCGGTCTCGGAACTGCCCTTCGTGCTGCGCCGGATCGGCGAGCTGTCGAAGGATTACGGGCTGGACGTCGCGAATGTCTTCCATGCGGGCGACGGCAATATGCACCCGCTGATCCTCTATAATGCCAACGAGCCGGGTCAGCAGGAGCAATGCGAAAAGCTGGGCGCGGAGATCCTGAAGCTTTGCGTCGAGGCGGGCGGCTGCCTGACCGGTGAGCATGGCGTGGGCATCGAGAAGCGCGATCTGATGGATGTGCAGTTCGAGCCCGCCGATCTTGAAGCGCAGATGCGGGTGAAGGACGTGTTCGATCCGAAATGGCTGCTGAACCCGGCGAAGGTGTTTCCGTTGGGCGCGAGCGCGAGCCGCCGTGCGAGCTGACGGCGCGAGCTGAGGGCCGGGAGGGGCGCTGCCCCGCTCGCTGACGCGAGCCCCCGGGATATTTTTGCCAAGAGGAAGGCAGATTTCATGAGAGTTGAGAGCGAGGCGCAGCTGGCCGAGGCCGTCCGGGATGCGGGTGGTGCGCTGGCCGTGCGCGGAGGCGGCACGCGACCTGTGGGCCGGTGTCTGGGAGAGCCGCTGGAAGTCGGGATTTCGGGCATCACGCTCTACGAGCCGGGCGCGCTGACGCTGGTCGTGGGCGCGGGGACACCCTTGGCCGAAGTCGAGGCGGCGATTGCTGCCGAGGGCCAGCGCCTGCCCTTCGAGCCTGCGAACTGGGGGCCGGTTCTGGGCGCGCGCGGACAGAGCACTGTGGGCGGTGTCGTGGCGGCGAACGTCTCGGGGCCGCGGCGTGTGCAGGCCGGGGCCTGTCGCGACAGCTTGATCGGGACGCGGTTCGTCGATGGGCGCGGGCAGATCGTGAAGAACGGTGGCCGGGTGATGAAGAACGTCACCGGCTACGATCTGGTTAAGCTGATGGCCGGAAGCTGGGGCACGCTCGGGGTGATGAGCGAGGTGGCCTTCAAGCTGCTGCCAGCAGCCCCGTCTCAGGCGACGGTTGTGATCGACTTGCCCGCAGGGGCCGCGCAGGTGGCTCTGGCGGCGGCTTTGGGCTCGCCCTACGACGTGTCCGGTGCGGGCTGGCTGCCCGGTCACGGTGCGGTGGTGCGGGTCGAGGGGCTGGCCGAATCCGTCGCCTACCGGGCGGCGCAGTTGCGCAAACTGATGGAGCCTTTCGGCCCGGTGCGGGTCGAGGAAGAGGGCTCGGCCGCGATCTGGCAAAGCCTGCGCGATCTGGAGCCGTTTATCGGCAAGGACGGCGATCTGTGGCGGCTTTCGGTGAAGCCGTCGGAGGCCTCCGAGATCGTCGCGCGTCTGGGTGGCGAGGTGCTGCTCGACTGGGGCGGCGGGCTGATCTGGGCGCTTCTGCCCGAAGGCAGCGACGCCCGTGCGCTGGCCTCCCCCTACACCGGCCATGCCACCTGCATGCGGGGCGCGGCGGGCGTGACCTTCGAGCCCGAACCCGCGCCGATCGCCACGCTCACCACCGCGCTGCGGGCGCAATTCGACCCCAAAGGTATTCTGAACCCCGGAAGGATGGGCTGATGCAGACGAATTTTTCGCCCGAACAGCTGAAAGATCCCGGCGTCGCGCGCTCGAACGAGATCCTGCGCGCCTGCGTCCATTGCGGGTTCTGCACCGCGACCTGCCCCTCCTATCAGGTGCTGGGCGACGAGTTGGATAGCCCGCGCGGGCGCATCTACCTGATCAAGGATATGCTGGAGAACGACCGGCCCGCGGATGAGAAGACGGTCAAGCATCTCGACCGTTGCCTGAGCTGTCTGGCCTGCATGACGACCTGTCCTTCGGGCGTGCATTACATGCATCTGATCGACCATGCGCGCGCCCATGTCGAGAAGACCTACAAGCGCCCGATGATGGACCGTCTGCTGCGCTGGACACTGGCGAAGATCGTGCCCTATCCGGGCCGCTTCCGGCTGGCGATGGGCGGGGCGAAACTCGCGAAACCCTTCGCGGGGCTGCTGCCGGATAAGCGGCTGCGCGCGATGGTGGGCATGGCGCCGAAGACCATCCCGCCGGTCAGCCGTAACGATGACGCGCAGGTCTTCGCCCCGATGGGGGAGAAGAAGTACCGCGTGGCGCTGCAGATCGGCTGCGCGCAGCGGGCGCTCAACACCGATATCAACGACGCGACGATCCGGCTTCTGCGGCGGCTGGGCTGCGAGGTGGTGATCCCGAAGAATCTCGGCTGTTGCGGGGCGCTTTCGCATCACATGGGCCGCGAGGACGAGAGCCATTCGCAGGCCGCGCGCAATATCCGCGCCTATCTGAGCGAGGGTGATCTGGATGCGGTGATCATCAACACCTCGGGCTGCGGCACCACGGTGAAGGATTACGGGCATATCTTCCGCAACGATCCGATGGCCGAGGAGGCTGCGAAGGTCGCGGGTCTGGCCTGCGATGTGTCGGAATTCCTTGTGAAAGTCGGCCTGCCCGAGGGTAAGGGCGGGATGCGTGTGGCCTATCACGCGGCCTGTTCGCTCCAGCACGGCCAGCAGATCAAATCCGCGCCTAAGGACCTGCTGAAACAAGCCGGGTTCGAGGTGGTCGAGCCTGCCGACAGCCATCTGTGCTGCGGCTCGGCGGGTACCTATAACCTGCTGCAGCCGGAGATTTCCGACGAACTGAAAAAGCGCAAGGTGGCGACGCTCGAGGCGAAACAGCCCGAGGTGATCGCGGCGGGCAATATCGGCTGCATGGTGCAGATCGGCGGCGGCACTGAGGTACCCGTAGTCCACACTGTCGAACTTTTGGACTGGGCCACGGGCGGGCCGAAGCCGCCGGCGCTTGCGCAGGCCTGATCCACGCCACAATCTGGCCGCATCGGGGCGCTACGCAAGATCAAACGCCCCGCAATCTTCGGAGCCCCGATGCGCCTTTTTGCTCTCGCTCTTGCCTGTCTGACCGCTCTGCCTGTGCTGGCGCGGGCCGAGACGATCACTCACGCGACGCCCTTGCGGGCGCTGGAAACCGGCGACGATACGCGCGGCTGGGAGGCGGTGGGGCGGCTCGATCTGGGCCATGGTAGTTTTTGCACCGGCACGCTGATCGCGCCTGATCTGGTTTTGACGGCGGGGCATTGCCTCTATGACAAGCGCAGCGGCGCGCTGATCGATGCGCGCGAGATCGAGTTTCGTGCGGGCTGGCGCAACGGTCGTGCCGAGGCCTATCGCAAGGTGTCGCGCGCGGTGCTGCACCCCTCCTATCACTACGGTGGGCCGGTCGGCGTGAAGCGTTCGGAATTCGATCTGGCGCTGATCAAGCTCGCCCAGCCGATCCGTCTGCCGCAGCTTCAGCCGTTCGAAGTGTCGCGCAGCGCGCCCTATCGCGGCGAGGAAGTGGGCGTTCTGTCCTATGCGCAGGGCCGCTCGGAGGCGCCGTCGCTGCAACGCGATTGCTCGGTGCTGGAACGTGCGGGCGCGACGGTAGTGATGAGCTGTTCGGCCGATTTCGGGGCCTCCGGCTCGCCGGTCTTCAGCTTCGCCAATGGTCGCCCCGAGATCGTCTCGGTGGTCTCCGCCAAGGCCGAGATGGGCGCGCGCCCGGTCTCGATCGGGGCGCTGGCCAATGGGGTCGCCGATCTGCGGCAGGCTATCGAGAGCCGTGACAACGTCGCCACCACCCGCGAAATTCGCGCGGGCGGGGCAAAATTCATCAAGGCGAAGTAAGCGCGATGGGTGTTAAGCGGATCATCTTCGGGGTGGTGGCTCTGGCTCTGCTGGGCGGCATGGGCGAGGCGCAGGAGGCGCGCAATTCCGCGCTCGACCGGCTGTCGCAGCGTGCCGATCTCTTCGGCTGGGAGGCGGTGGGCAAGGTCACCATCGGCGCTGACGGCTACTGCACCGGCGTTCTGATCGCACCCGATCTGGTGCTGACGGCGGGGCATTGCATCTTCGACCGGCGCGCCAAAGGGCCGCGAGACCCGGCGACGCTTGGTTTTGCCGCAGCCCAAACCGACGGGGCGGAGATCGCGGCGCGCCCGGTCGCCGCGATGGTCGCCGATCCGGATTATAACCCGTTCGTGCCGCTCTCGATCGACACCGTGCGCCACGACGTCGCCCTTCTGCAGCTATCTACGCCGATCCCGACTTCGATCGCCGCGCCTTTTCGCGTCGGCGATGTGCCCGCCGCAGGGGCCGAAGTGTCGGTGGTGTCTTACGCGCAGGGCCGGGCCGATGCGCTGTCCTGGCAAAAGGCCTGCAGCGTGTTCGGTCGCGCGAAAGGGTTGATCGGGTTCGATTGCGATGTCGATCACGGCTCTTCGGGCGCGCCGGTTTTCGACCGCTCGGGGCTGGCGGCAGGCGGGCGGGCGCAGATCGTCTCGCTGGTCTCCTCAGGCTCGCGCAAGAACGGTGTCTCGCGTGCCTATGGGATGGAATTGCCCGCGATCGTCGCGCAGCTGAAATCCGCACTGCGCAGCGGGCGGGGCGTGATCCGCGCCGTATCTCCCAGCGCCTCCGCCGCACCGCAAATCCGGGGCACTTTGCCTGCGCAGGGCCAGCCGCGCATCCTGTCTGGCGGGGGCGCAACCGGGGCGAAATTCCTGCGCCCCTAAGGGCTTGGCCCAAAGCGGCGCGCCTCTTGAAACGTCGCGAGAGATTTCCCAAATTTATGAGTGCCGGAATGCCTGATTAGGGTTCTGGCGCCCAACTGCCCGGCCCCGGAAAGGGGCGGGTTTCATAACCATCGCTCAAGAGAGGATGATGATATGCGAAACTTTGATCTTTCGCCCCTTTACCGCGCCACCGTGGGCTTCGACCGCGTGGCTGATATGATGGACCGTGCGCTGACCAGCGATCTCGCCCAGCCGACCTATCCGCCCTACAATATCGAGAAGACCGACGAGAATGCCTATCGCATCTCGATCGCCGTTGCGGGCTTCGGGTCGGACGAGCTGACTGTCGAGCTAAAAGACGGCGCGCTGATCGTGACCGGTCGCAAGGCCGAGGACGATTCCGGCCGCACCTACCTGCATCGTGGCATCGCGACCCGCGCTTTCGAGCGCCGCTTCGCGCTGGCCGATCATGTGAAGGTCACCGGGGCCACCCATGAAGACGGGATGCTCCATCTCGATCTCGTCCGCGAAGTGCCCGAGGCGCTCAAACCGCGTCGGATCGAGATTGCGGGCCCGACCAAGTCGGAGGCCAAGCAGGTCGAGACGGTCGACGCCTGAGGCATCTACGATCGTTGAAAATCACGGGCGCGGGGGGTAACTCCCGCGCTTTTTGCTATGCGAGAGCTTACGGCGGCGTGAGATCGGTGCCGCCGCGTTGGAACACCATCACATGGTCGCCGCTGCCGGTGAAGGTGACCGCCGCACCTTCGACCTGCGCCTGCTTCATGTCGAAGAATAGCTGCGCGAGGCCCGCATCGGCCTTGAACTCCGGCGTCTCCTGCTCGCAGGCGAATGTGGGCGAGGCCGAGGTCGGCCGGATGCCAAGCGCGGGGTAGGGGGCGAACATCACCCCGGTCACGCAGAGGCAATGCCCGCAGACGGCGAAGCGCGAATTATCCCCGATATAGAAGCGGATCGCGCGGTTGGGTGCCTTGCCGTCCACCGTGGCGAGGTCATAGGCGCGCAGGGTCTCCACCTTCGAGGCGAGCGTCTGGGCGTCCGAGGTACCGATCGGCATGCAGGCCGCGAGCACAGCGGCGACTGCGAGGGGTGCAACGCGCGCGGCCATCTTTCTCGAAAGATCGAACATGGTCTTGGTCCGTTACTGGCTACTGCCAGCAGGATGCGCGAACCTTAGTTCGATGCGCATTGATCCGGCGCAAGGACCTTGGGGACCTCAGTCAGCGACCATCGCGCCGATCAGGGCGATCTCTTCGCTACCCGCCTCGCGGGCTTTCTCCTCCAACCGGCGATAGGCTGCGAGGACCGCTTCGCCCTCGGGCGTCAGCGACGCACCGCCGCCCTTCGCGCCACCGCGCGAGCGATCCACCAGCGGCGACTTGAAGCCCGCATTCATCTCTTCGACCAGCGACCACGCACGTTTGTAGCTCATCTTCATCGCGCGCCCCGCCGCGGAGATCGAGCCGTGTTCGGCGATTTCTTCCAGCAGCCGCACCTTGCCGGGGCCCAGCATCGCCTTGTCGAAATAGAGGCGCATCATCAGGCGGGTCAGTTCCATTCGGGCATCCCTCGCACTCGTCACGTCATGCGCCCCTTATCCTGATCCTGTGCCGGGGCCAAGACAAGGGGCGGGCGCGCGAATGCACAGGGTCATGTGCTCTTGCCATTGCCCGCGCCTTGGGCGAGCGTGCGCGCGAAGGAGCCCCCGCATGTATATCTCGATCGCCTCGCTTGTGGGCGCCTATCTTCTGAGCCAGTTCTACCGCACTTGTTTGGCCGTTCTCACACCCGTTCTGGGCAAGGAAATCGGAGTGACGCCGGGCGATCTCGCCGTGTCGCTGGGGCTTTGGTACGGGGCGTTTGCGCTGATCCAGATCCCGATCGGCGAGGCGCTGGACCGGATCGGGCCGCGCCGCACCGTGGGCGTGCTGATGGCGCTCGGCGGGGGCGGGGGCGCGGCCGTCTTCGCGATGGCACAGGGGCCGATGGGCATCCACATCGCGATGATCCTGATCGGGGCGGGCTGCGCGCCGGTGCTGGTGGGCAGCTATTTCATCTTCGCGCGCAGCTTCAAGCCGGCGCTGTTCGGCACGCTCGCGGCCTCGATGATCGGGGCGGGGAGCCTTGGCAACCTCGCGGGCGCGGCGCCGCTTGCGGCCTCCATCGAGGCTTTCGGCTGGCGTCCGACGCTCTGGGCGCTCTCGGCGCTGACGCTGCTGGTGGCGGCGCTGATCCTGTGGCTCGCGCGCGATCCCGACCGGGTGGAGCAGCCCGCAGGCCGTCGCGGCACCGCGCTCGACGTGCTGCGCCTGCCGGGCTTCTGGGTGCTGCTTCCGCTGACGGTCGCGAATTACACCGCCGCCGCCGGGATCCGCGGCGTCTGGGCGGGCTCCTATCTGGCCGATGTCTTCGGCGCGGATGCGCAGCTGATCGGCAAGGTGACGTTGGTGATGGGCCTCGCGATGATCGCGGGCAATTTCGCCTATGGGCCGGCGGACAAGATTTTCGGCAGCCACAAGCGGGTCGCGCTTTACGGCAACGCGGTGCTGGCCGTGGCCTTGGCGGTGCTCTTCGTCCTGCCGGGCCAGTCGCTGTGGCTGGCGACGGTGCTTCTGGCGGCGATCGGCTTCTTCGGCGCGTCCTTCCCGGTGATCATGGCGCATGGCCGCACCTTCTACCCGCCGCATCTGACGGGCCGGGGCGTGACGCTGCACAACATGTTTTCGATCATGGGCGTGGCCGCGATGCAATTCGCCTCGCGCCCTGTCTTCGATGCGGTTTCGGTGGGGCACACGCCCGCGGTGGCCTATGGGCTGCTGTTCGCATTCTTCCTCGCGCCGCTGATGATCGGGCTGGTTTTCTACGTTTTCGCCCGCGACAGCGGCGATGGCATGAGCTAAACCCATCGCATGACCCGGCTCGGATTTCTGATCAATCGCACGCTGCGGCGCGAGGCGCCGCTGGCCGCGCTCTCTGTCTCGCAAAAGGCTTTGCTGGGCGATCTGGCAGGCAAATCCGTGGCGCTGGTCGGCAATGCCCGCGCGCTGGCCGAGGGGCAGGCGGGGGCTGCGATCGACGCGCATGACGTGGTGATCCGGATCAACCGCGCGCCGATGCCCTCGGCCACGAGCCACGGCACGCGCACCGACTGGCTGGCGCTTGCGACCTCACTACCCGAAGCCGAGCGCGCCCGCATCGCCCCTTCGCGCATCCTGTGGATGAGCCATAAGCGCAAGCGGCTCGATTGGCAGACCGCCACGAGCCCCGGTTTCTACCTGCATCCGCTGGACGACTACGAGGGGCTGAAGCTCAAGCTCGGCGCGCAGCCCACGACCGGGGCGATGCTGATCGAGATGCTCCTGCGCTCGGATCTGGCGCGGCTCGACCTCTATGGCTTCGATTTCTTCGCCTCGCTTTCGCTGTCGGGGCGGCGCTCGGCCGACAAGGTGCCGCATGATTTCGCCGCGGAAGCGGAGATGGTTGGTGGGTTTCTTGCCTCCGATCCGCGCATCATTCGGAACTAACGGGGCGTCGAACCCCTTTCATTTCCTGACGTAAAGCGGTAGGAAGCCGCGTTCTATTCGAGCAAGGAGGTCCTCATGGGCTATAAAGTCGTCGTTGCGGGCGCCACGGGGAACGTGGGCCGCGAAATGCTGAACATCCTGGCCGAGCGCCAGTTCCCGGTCGATGAACTGGTGCCGCTCGCGTCGCGCCGGAGCCTCGGCACAGAGGTCAGCTTTGGCGATCAGACCCTGAAGACTAAGGATATCGATGGGTTCGACTTCACCGGCTATGACATCGCGCTGTTTGCGATCGGCTCGGATGCCACGAAGAAATACGCGCCCATCGCCGCCAAGCAGGGCTGCGTGGTGATCGATAACTCGTCGCTCTACCGCTACGACCCGGACGTGCCGCTGGTCGTGCCGGAGGTGAACCCGGAAGCCGTCGACGGTTACGCGAAGAAAAACATCATCGCCAACCCGAACTGCTCGACCGCGCAGATGGTCGTGGCGCTCAAGCCGCTGCATGACCGCGCCAAGATCAAGCGCGTCGTGGTCTCGACCTACCAGTCGGTGTCGGGCTCGGGCAAAGAGGCGATCGACGAGCTTTGGAACCAGACCAAGGGCATGTATGTCCCCGGTCAGGAAGTGGAGCCGAAGGTCTATCCGAAGCAGATCGCTTTCAACGTGATCCCGCATATCGACGTGTTCCTCGATGACGGGTCCACCAAGGAAGAGTGGAAGATGGTCGCCGAGACGAAGAAGATCGTCGACCCGGCGATCAAACTGACCGCGACTTGCGTGCGCGTGCCGGTCTTCGTGGGCCACTCGGAAGCGATCAACATCGAGTTCGAGGAGTTCCTCGACGAGGACGAAGCGCGCGACATCCTGCGCGAAGCGCCCGGCATCATGGTCGTCGACAAGCGCGAAGATGGCGGCTACGTCACCCCGGTCGAATGCGTCGGCGATTTCGCGACCTTCATCTCGCGCATCCGTCAGGACTCGACCATCGAGAACGGCCTGAACATCTGGTGCGTGTCGGACAACCTGCGCAAGGGCGCGGCCCTGAACGCGGTGCAGATCGCCGAGACGTTGGGCAAGCGCGTGCTCAAAAAGGGCTGAGCGTTCGGCCTTTTGGGATTTGGGAAACGCCCGGTCGGAGGATCGGGCGTTTTTCTTTTGGCGGTGTTTTCTGAGACGAGGGTTTGCCCGGGCGTCCAGCCCGGGCCGCGCCCGACCCTCCCCCCGGGAGGGCGCATTGGCGATGTCATCGCGCGCATAACCGTCACTCGGGCTTGCGAGATAAAGCGCCTGGCCACAGGCGGATCGAAGCGCCCACCCAAGGCTCGGGCGCGTCCCTTACCGCGTGACCCGCTTCACCCCCAGATACGGCCCTTCGCCCGCCGCCGCGATCCGCGCCTTGGCGGCCTCGATGCCCTCATAGGCCACGCTCATCGTATGACCGTTGGCATGGATCATCGTCTCGCGATCGCAGGCCAGCGCCACATGGCCTTTCCAGAACAACAGATCGCCACGCTTCAGGGGCGCGCCCTCCGGCACCACCTCTCCCAACTCCGCCCATTGTAGATCGCTGTCGCCCGGCACGGACATCCCGCATAGCGCGAAACCGATCTGCACCAGACCCGAGCAGTCGATCCCCCCGCGGCTGTTGCCACCCCACAGATAGGGCGTGCCCAGCAGCCGCTCGGCCACCGCGACCGGATCGTCCTCGGGCCGATCGAGCGCGCGCAGATGCTGGCGCGGCACGAATCCCTCGGCGGTCACGGCGAACATGCCGTCGTCGCCCGTCAGTGCCAGACGCGCGCCCATCGAGAGCTGCATGACTTCGCCGCGCTTGATTGCCGCCTCGCGATAGACATGCGTGGCGGGGGCGGTGACGACATGGGTAGCGGGTTCGGGCGTGCCGAAGGTATCGGCGGCGATCCAGCCACAATAGCCATCCCATGCGGCCTGAACGAAGGCGAAGCCGTCGCGCTGGTCGATCACGGTTACCTCGGCGCCAAAAACAAGCTGCCGGTCGCGCAAGCTTCCGGGCTCGGGGCAGAGATCGGTCACGGGCACGACGATCCGCGCGGGCATGCCGTGGGTGAAGCCTTCCGCCTCGATCTGACCGCGCAGGGTCTCCAACGCGATCTTGCCTGAATAGGGCAGGCGGCGACGATCGGTCATTTCAGCACCTCGGGCAGGGCCGCGAGGATCGCCCGCGCGCCTTGGCCGGCCCCGCCTTTCGGGCGGGCGGGGGCGGCGGCGGGTTGCCAGCCGTAGATATCGAAATGGGCGAAACGCTCGGTCTGGGTCACGAAGCGGCGCAGGAACAGCGCGGCGGTGATCGAGCCCGCCATGCCGCCCGAGGGGGCGTTGTCGAGATCGGCGATGCCGGGCTCGATCTTCGCCTCGTAGGGCGCCCAGAACGGCATCCGCCAGAGCGGGTCTGCCACCGCGCCCGAGGCCGTCGCCAAAGCCTGCGCGACGCCCTCGTCATCGGTGTAGAACGGGTGGATGTCGGGCCCCAGAGCGACCCGCGCCGCCCCCGTCAGCGTCGCCATGCAGATCATCAGATCGGGCGGGGTTTCATCGGCATAGGCCAGCGCATCGGCCAGCACCAGCCGCCCCTCGGCATCGGTATTGTTGATCTCGACCGTCAGCCCCTTGCGGCTGGTCAGGATGTCGCCGGGGCGGAAACTGTCGCCGCCGACCGAGTTCTCTACCGCCGGGACCAACACCCGCAGGCGCAGCTTCGCGCCGGTCGCCATGATCATATGCGCAAGCCCCAACACGGTGGCCGAGCCGCCCATATCCTTCTTCATCAGCCCCATCGAAGCGCCGGGCTTGAGGTTCAGCCCGCCGGTGTCGAAGCACACGCCCTTGCCGACCAGCGTCAGCGCCGGTCCTTCGCTGCCCCAGCTCAGCTCGATCAGCCGCGGCGTGCGCGGGGAGGCGCGGCCCACCGCGTGGATCATCGGGAAGTTCTGCGTCAGAAGATCGTCGCCCTTGATCACCTTGGCCTCTGCGCTGTGACGCTCGGCGAGCAGTCGAGCGGCGCCCTCCAGCTCGTCCGGGCCCATATCGGAGGCGGGGGTGTTAATCAGGTCACGGGTGAAAGCCTCGCCCTCGGCCACGGCTTCGATCTGCGCCGCGTCCAAGCCCTCCGGGCAGACCAGCCGCGCTTTCGGCGGCGCGGCTTCGGCATAGCGGCCGAACCGATAGCCCGCGAGCAACCAGCCGAGCGCCGTTTCCGCCTTCAACTCTTCCGACAGATCGCCCTCTATCCGCCATGTACCTTCGGGCAGGGCCGAGGCCGCCCGCGTCAGAGAGAACCGCTCGCGCGCCCGCGCAGCATCAGTCCCAAGGCCCAGCAGCGCCGCCTCCGCACCATCCGGCCCGGGCAGCAGGGCGACCTGACCTGCGCTCGCCTTGAACCCCGTGGCCTCGACGAAGGCGCGCTGCGCGGGAGGCAGATCGGCCAGAGCCTGCTCCAACCCCTCGGGCGCGACGGCGATCAGCGTGCGTGCGGGCGTGTCCGCCTCGGCGAAGCGCATCGCGGGGCGCGGGGCGAGAAAGGAAAAGTCTGCGGGGACATCGGGGGTCTCGTCTGCGCTCATGGGGGGCGGCTCCTTGGCTCTGGTGGTTGCTTTCGCCCCAGAGCCTAGCGTCGCCGCGCCTGCCCGCAAGGGCCGATCGATCACGCCTCAGGAAGACAGGTTGCCGATATCCCAGACCTCGGTGAGCGAGCGTTCCGCGATCCGGCCCAGCCGCGCCATCACCGCCGCCTGCGCCACCGCATCGCCGCCCGAGATGCAGTCCAGAAGGTCGCGCGCCGTGCTGACCATCGACACCAGCCCGACTTGTTCGGCAAGCTCCATCACCTCGACGATCGCGCGGCGCAGCTTGCCGCATTGGCCCGATTTCGTGGCCTCTTCCAACGCGCTGAGATGGAAGGCGAGATCTTCGACCGTGGCGCAGATCACCCGCTCCGCCCCGTCCTGTCCCAGCTCCGCATAGAGCACCACCAGCCGCGCCGTATCCAACGACATCTTTTCCTTGCAGCGCAAGCGAGACACCTGTGTCACCCCGACACCCCCTTTGATTTCACCATCACCCGGGCGGTAACGTGATCGAGAGGTCTCAAGATTTCGTTGAGCGATACGGAA
This sequence comes from Thioclava sp. PTB-PU3-1, assembly GCF_055666785.1. Lineage (NCBI taxonomy): Bacteria > Pseudomonadati > Pseudomonadota > Alphaproteobacteria > Rhodobacterales > Paracoccaceae > Thioclava > Thioclava sp. PTB-PU3-1. The sequence goes on from NZ_JBVNVL010000002.1 coordinate 721,516, forward strand.
AATCTTCTCGAAACCCGGCGCGCAACGCGCTATTTGACGCAGCGATAAGACGCCAGACACCAGACGAGGGATCGATGAGAGAGCATGTGAAACCGCTGCCCAGCTACCTTGTGAGCCGTTATCAAGGATGGCACGCCACCGCCTATGACGAGAACCGCGCCTGGTATCGCCGCCTCGCTTCCGAAGGGCAGCGCCCGCGTTCGATGATCATCGCCTGCTGCGACAGCCGCGTGCATGTCACCTCGATGTTCGGCGCCGATCAGGGCGAGTTCTTCATTCACCGCAATATCGCGAACCTCGTGCCGGAATTCACGCCCGATGGCGATCACCACGGCACCTCGGCTGCGGTCGAATATGCGGTGACCAGCCTGAAGGTCGCGCATCTGATCGTGCTCGGCCACTCCAATTGCGGCGGTGTCGCGGGGTGCCATGCGATGTGCTCGGGCCATGCGCCGGAGCTGGAGGAGAAAAGCTCCTTCGTCGGCACCTGGCTGAACCTGCTGCGCCCGGGCTACGAGCGCGTGAGCGAGCTGCCCGAGGATCAGCAGGTGCTGGCGCTCGAGCGTGAGGCGGTGAAAGTCAGCCTCGAGAACCTGATGACCTTCCCCTTCGTGCGCGAGGCGCTCGATGCCGACCGGATGACGCTGCACGGGCTGCGCCACGACATCGGCGAAGGCGTTCTCGAACAGTATGACGCCGACACGGATCGGTTCGAGACGTTCTGAGGCTTTGCCATTCCCGTTGGCCCCCGCGCGGGGCCGACGGCTCCGCTGCGGCGGAAATCCGACTGGTGTTCACGGGCTGTTAAGCTCGATGCGCGAGGCTGGGGGGACCCCGCCAACGCGAACGAGCTTCGACCCGCCATGTCTCAATCTGCATCCCGCTCCTATTCTCAGCACCGCCTTGTCTCCCTGCGCCTGCCGCTCGATCTGATCGACCGCATCGCGGCGGAAGCGCGTGCGTTCGGTCTGCCCCCGGCAGAGCTGATCCGGCGCGTGTTGCAGGACGGACTGGCGGAGGAGGCTGCGCCCGAAACATCCGGTGCGAAAGCGCCGCTGCCGGAAATGCATGCGGTGCAAGAGGCGCTGGATCAGGCGCGCGACTGGTTCGATCTGCAACATCGGCTGCGGGGGGAAGGCTTCGTTCTGCGGCTTGCAGGCGGCGGGGCATTGGGGCTGCATGCATGGCCCACCAACCGCTTCCTGATGTTGCTCGACGAGATCGGGCCGAGCCTCACGGAGCTTGTGCTGCGCTTCGGCGCGCCGTTTCCGGGCGACGATGGCGGGCGCACCAAGATCGTAGGAGCAACGGCGGGGCAGGGTGCGACCGTGGCGGAGGGCGCGTCGGCACGGGCGGCTGCTGCCGAATATGCGGCAGCGCAGGCCGCGCAGGCGGTGGGACCGCAACCCGTGCCGGAGGAGAGGGCGCCCGAGGCGACCGAAAAGACCAGCGGTGCAGAGGCACAGCCCCCCGAGGCGGCGAAGGCCGAGCCCCCCGCGCGCGGGTTCCTGCGCCTCTCGCCAGCTCTGCTCGCGAAGCTGCGCGCTGCGGCCGATCCGCGAAACGCGGCCTGATCACGCGGGCCTTCGCCGCGCGGGGCTGTTCGCGCAGCCTTGCCTTAGCGCAGCACCTGATCCGTCGGCCAGCTGAGCGTGGTCTCGGTGCGGATCGTCTTGGTCTCGCCTGCGCCCAGATCGAAGCGCCATGCGAGCACGCCACGGCGATGGTCGTAGTCGGTCTCGCTTGCAGGCGGGGTCGCCTTGGTCGTGATCTTTAAGTCCTCCTGTTCGGAATAAGGCACCCGGTCGATCACCCGCATCGGCCAGCCTTTGTCGGTGAGGTTCTTCACCTCGATCTCGACCACCTCGCGGCGCTCATTGGATTTCGAGATGAAGCCGCTGTCGCCCTCCATCGTGTCGGGCATGCGGCGCTCCACGCGGATGCCTTCGATCGGCCCGAAGCCAAGCGTCAGGTCATCGCCCGCCGCGACCATCGGCAGATGCGACTGACCCACGAGCGCCCCATCCGCATAGAGGTTCGCGGGGCCGGGCAACAGGATCTCGCCGGTGTCATTCTTGCCCTCGGCCACACGATAGGCCTGCGGATCGGTCAGCGGCGCGGCCTCGGCGAAGACATCCATCGGCAGGGTCTTGGAATCGAGGCTCAGGCGCAGATCATCCACCCCGTCGCGCAGGTCCACCGCGCTCGGGTAATGGTAGGTCACCGTCTCGCCCTGCATCTGCAGATCGGCGCGGTCGCTGATCGCGGCCTCCATCATCGGGGCAGAGGCAGCGCCATCGGATGCCGCGAGGGAACGCTTCATCGGCACCGGCGTGGGCGGCGCATCGGGATCACCGATCCTGGCCAGCCGCGGATAGACCTCGCCGGGCTCGGCCCGCCCGCCGGGACGTGCTGTCGAGAGGGTCAGATCGACGCCGCGCCAATCCTCGCCGGTGGCCTGATGGACCGAGACGAAGCGCTCCATGTCCACCGCGCCCTTGTCGCGGTCGAGCCGCAGATCATAGGAGGGCTGCCAGCCCGCATTCTGAACGTAGGAAGTGATCGTCAGCGTACCCGAGCCCTGCACCTTGGCGCTCAGCACGTCACGATCCGTCGCCGGGTTCAGCAGCGCATCGAGCGCAGCCTGTGCCTGTTTCACCGTCTCTTTCGCGGGATCGAGCGCGGCTTCGGCGCGGCGCGCCTCGGCTTCGGCGGCAATTGCGCGTTCCGTTGCTGAGAGGATCTGATCCTCTACCATCTGTGCCAATGCGCGCAGTTGTTCGGGTGCGGTTACCTGCGAGTCGGTGTTCTTGAGATAGGTGATCTGGTCGCGCGCGGCCTGCGCCTTGGCGCGGATCACCGCCACCGCGTCTTCTTGTTCCGCAAGCGCCTCTTGCGCCGAGGCCAACCGATCGCGCGCAGATTTCACTGCGGCGCTGTCCTGCCCGCTGATCGCAGGCGCGCGCCCGGAGAGCAGGCTCACCGCACCGATCTGTACACCGTCGCCCGAAACCCGCAGCGTCGAGATGTCGGTGCCTTCGGGAAAGCCCGGCACCAGCAGGTCATGGCTGCCCTCGGGCGCATCGAGCGTCACCTGCCGCACCACTTGCGCGCCTTGCGGAAAGAGCGTCACGGCCGTGATCTTGCCCGGTGCCTCGATCGTGTCGGCCAAGGCGGGCAGGGCGGTCGCGGCCAGCAGGGCCGCCGTCAGGGTGATGCGCATCGGTTCCTCCCAAATCCGTACCAGATCGAGCCTGCGTCGCCCCGCGCGCAGATGCAAGCCATTGAAATCCGGCGCGGCTCGCCACTGGCGGGAACTCGCCAGAGCGTCCGGGCGCGGGGCAGGGACGCTGTGCCTGCTTGCCCTTGCGTCCGCAGCCGCGCGCGCTTACGTTGCGCCCTACCTCGGGGTGCCGGACGATCCGGCTGAGATGCGATTCACGCGAACCCGTTGAACCTGAACCGGTTAAGACCGGCGGAGGGAAGGTAGCCGGATCTCCCGGCCCCACTCCGCCCGGCAAGCCCAAGGAGTGAGGCATGAAAACCCACCTGATGCTTGCGGGAGCCCTGAGCCTGATCGCCACGATGGCGGCGGCCGAGGACAAGCCCGTACTCACCGTCTATGCGCCCGATTATTTCACGAGCGAATGGGGCCCCGGCCCTGCGATCGAGAAGGGGTTCGAGGCGAATTGCGATTGCGACCTTAAATTCGTGGCGGGCGATGTGCTGCCGCGGATCCTGCTCGAAGGCGACAAGACGCAGGCTGATATCGCGATCGGCCTGAACACCGACGTGACTGCGAAGGCGCGCGCCACGGGTCTGTTCGCCCCGCATAACGAGGACACCTCCGATCTGACCATGCCGGTCAAATGGGACGATCCGATCTTCCTGCCCTTCGACTGGTCGGAACTGGCCTTCGTCTATGACAAGACCAAGCTGAAAAACCCACCCGCGAGCTTCCAGGACCTGCTCGATGCGCCCGACGATGCCTACAAGATCGTCATCGAAGATCCGCGCAGTTCGGTCGCGGGTCTGTCGCTGCTCTTGTGGGTGAAGGACATCTACGGCGACAAGGCCGAAGAGGCCTGGACGAAGATCGCGCCCAAGGTGCTGACGGTGACGCCGGGCTGGTCCGAGGCCTACGGGATGTTCACCGATGGCGAGGCGGATATGGTGCTCAGCTACGTCACCTCGCCCGCCTATCACATCATGGCCGAGGAGGATGACAGCAAGGTCGCCGCGATCTTCCCCGAGGGGCATTACTTCACTCCCGAACTGGTCGCGCAGCTCAAGACCTCGAAACATCCAGAGCTGGCGCAGAAATTCCTCGATTACGTGCTCAGCCCCGATTTTCAGGGCATGATCGCGACGGCGAACTGGTCTTTCCCGGCGAAACTGCCGAAGGATCAACTGCCGGAGGTGTTCCAGAACCTGCCGATGCCCGACAAGACGCTTTATCTGGGTGAGACCGAGGCCGAGAAACTGCGCGGTCCGGCGCTGGACGAATGGCAACGCGCCTTCTCCAGATAAAACGCGCGCCCCTCTGGGCGATGCTGGCGGGTGCGGCTTTGGCCGCGCTCGTCCTTGGGACATTGGCTGCGGTGACGCTCCGCGCGGGCGGGCTGACGGGGTTGCGCGAGACCGACCTCGCGGCGATCCGCTTCACGCTGTGGCAGGCTGCGGCCTCGGCGCTGATCTCCTGCGCGCTGGCGATCCCGGTGGCCCGCGCGCTGCACCGGCGCCGCTTTGCGGGGCGGGGGCTGCTGATCTCGCTCCTCGGGGCGCCCTTCATCCTGCCGGTGATCGTCGCGGTCTTCGGGCTGATCGCGGTCTTCGGACGGCGCGGGCTGGTCAATGCGGCACTGGCGCCCTTCGGCATCGATCCGATCTCGATCTATGGGGCGCAGGGCGTGATCATCGCCCATGTCTTCTTCAACCTGCCGCTGGCCACACGGATGATCCTGCACGGTTGGGAGGCGATCCCGGCCGAGCGGTTCCGCCTTGCGGCCACCCTCGGGTTCGGCCCGGCCGAGGTTACCCGCCACCTCGAACGCCCGATGCTGCGCAGCGTCCTGCCCGGTGCGTTTCTCGCGATCTTCCTCGTCTGCCTGACCTCCTTCGCGGTCGCGCTGACCTTGGGCGGAGGGCCGCGCGCGACCACGGTGGAACTGGCGATCTATCAGGCCTTCCGCTTCGATTTCGACATGGGACGCGCGGCGAGCCTTGCGCTTGTGCAGGTCGCGATCTCCGTCACGGCGCTGCTGATCGCGGCGCGCGCCACCCTGCCGTCGAGCTTTGGTGCGGGGCATGACCGCCGCGCCACGCCGATCCCGCAGTTGTCCGGCGGGGCGGATCGCGTGGCCTTCGATACGCTCGCGATCCTTCTGGCGGCCGTCTTCCTGCTGCTCCCCATCGGGGCGGTCTTCGCCCGTGGGCTGCCTGCGCTGGCCGAGCTGCCCGAGATGATCTGGCCCGCCACGCTGACCTCGCTGGTGATCGCGTTGGCCTCGACCGTGATCACGCTCGCTATCGCTTTGCCGCTTGCGCTGGCCGCCACGCGGCAACGGTGGGCGGAGATCGCGGCAATGTTGCCGATGACCGCGTCGAGCCTCGTGATGGGCACCGGCGCCTTCCTGATCGCGCGGCCCTTCGTGAACCCCACGGACCTCGCCCTGCCGATGGTGCTGCTGACCAATGCCGCGCTCTCGGTGCCTTTCGCGACCCGCATCCTGATGCCTGAAATCCGCACGCTGCAGGCCGATTACGACCGGCTCGCCGCCTCACTCGGGCTGCGGGGCTTCGCGCGGCTGCGCCTGCTGACGGTCCCGCGTCTTGCCCGGCCGCTGGGCTTTTCGGCGGGGTTGGCCGCAGCCTTCTCGATGGGCGATCTGGGCGTCATCACGCTGTTCTCGGACGGGCAGACCCGCACCCTGCCGCTGGCGCTTTTCCAGCTCATGGGCTCTTATCGCATGGATCAGGCGGCGGGCGCTGCGAGCCTGCTCCTGATCCTCACATTCGCGCTTTTCTGGGCGCTCGACCGCGCGGGGCATTATGCTGACCCTCGATAGACTGACCCTCACACAGGGCGATTTCCGCCTCGATGCCGATCTGAAGATCCCTGCCGGCGCGCGCGTCGCGCTGATCGGCCCGTCCGGCGCGGGGAAATCGACGCTGCTTTCGGCCATCGCCGGGTTCTTGGCGCCCGCAAGTGGCCGCATCCTCTGGCAGGGCGAGGACATCACCGCGACGCCGCCGGGGGAGCGCCCGCTCTCGATCCTGTTTCAGGATCAGAACCTTTTCCCGCATCTGCGGCTCGAGACCAATCTCGCGCTTGGCCTGAACCCGAAGGGCAAGATCGACGCGACCGATCGCGCCCGGATCGAGACGGCACTGGCGCGTGTGGGCCTCGAGGGGATGGAGAGGCGCAAACCCGGCGCGCTGTCGGGCGGGCAGCAAAGCCGTGCGGGGCTCGCGCGGACGCTGCTCCGTGGCCGCCCGATCCTGCTGCTGGACGAGCCTTTCGCGGCGCTGGGGCCCGCGCTGAAATCCGAGATGCTGGCGCTGGTGGCCGAGATCGCCCGCGAACAGGGCACGACGGTGCTGATGGTCAGCCACGATCCCGAGGATGCGCGCGCGCTTTGCCCGCAGACGGTTCTGGTGGCCGAGGGCCACGCCCATGCGCCGCAAGAGACCGGACCGCTTCTCGACGATCCGCCGCCTGCGCTGCGGGATTATCTGGGGAGTTAGGGGCGCTGCCCCTCTTCGCTGGCGCGAATTCACCCGGGGATATTTGACCAAGAGCGAAGGGGAGATCGCTCCCTTGGCTTCGCCTTGGCCCAAATATCCCGGGGGTCCGGGGGCAGCGCCCCCGGACTTGGGCTTAGTAGATCACGACCGAGCGGATCGACTCGCCCGCATGCATCAGATCAAACGCCTTGTTGATGTCTTCGAGCGGCATGGTGTGGGTGATCATCGAGTCGATCTCGATCTTGTCGTTCATGTACCACTCGACGAATTTCGGCACATCGGTGCGGCCCTTGGCGCCGCCGAATGCGGTGCCTTTCCACGTCCGGCCCGTGACGAGCTGGAACGGGCGGGTGCCGATCTCGGCCCCCGCGGGTGCGACGCCGATGATGACCGACACGCCCCAGCCGCGGTGCGAGCATTCCAGCGCGTCGCGCATCACCTGCACATTGCCCGTGGCGTCGAAGGAATAGTCCACGCCGCCGATCTGGTCGCGCTCGGTCTTGGTCAGGTTGACGATCTGCTGCACCACCGGAACGTCCGATTTCGAGGGGTTCACGAAATGGGTCATGCCGAACTTGCGCGCCATTTCCTCTTTGCCGTCATTCAGGTCCACGCCGATGATCATGTCGGCACCCGCCATGCGCAGGCCCTGAATCACGTTCAGACCGATGCCGCCGAGGCCGAAGACCGCTGCAGTGGAGCCGATCTCGACGCCCGCGGTGTTGATCACAGCGCCGATCCCGGTGGTGACGCCGCAGCCGATATAGCAGATCTTCTCGAACGGCGCGTCGTCGCGGACCTTGGCGAGCGCGATCTCGGGCATCACCGTGTGGTTCGCGAAGGTCGAGCAGCCCATGTAGTGATAGATCGGCGTCCCATCGAGCATCTTGAAACGCGTGGTCCCGTCCGGCATCAGGCCCTGACCTTGGGTGTTGCGGATCGCGGTGCAGAGGTTCGTCTTGCCCGAGAGGCAGGACGGGCATTCGCGGCATTCCGGCGTGTAGAGCGGGATCACGTGATCGCCCGGCTTCAGCGTGGTCACGCCTTCGCCGACTTCGAGCACGATGCCCGCGCCCTCATGGCCGAGGATGGTCGGGAAGATGCCCTCGGGGTCGGCACCCGAGCGGGTGAATTCATCGGTGTGGCAGATGCCGGTGGCCTTGATCTCGACGAGCACTTCGCCCGCTTTCGGGCCTTCCAGCTCCACTTCCATGATTTCGAGCGGTTTTCCCGCCTCGAGCGCGACTGCGGCACGGGTTCTCATGGGCGCATACTCCTTGTATAAATTCCGCAATAGCCTGCGTTATCGGCGCGGCCAATGCAATGAAGGGTGCGACATGTTGAAACGATTTTTCGTCATGGGTTCGATGCTGGCGCTTGCGGCCTGCGATCCCGCGGGTCCGATGAGCGAGACCCCTACGGGTGGCGCCTATCCTGCGCCCCAGCCTGGTGCGCCCGCGCCCTATGTCACTTCGCCGGTCAGCGTCACCAAGGGCGGCTTGCAGGAGCGCGAGCCCGACACTTGCGGTGCGGTGAACTACACCTCGGTCCTCGGCCAGCCAGCGGCGCAAATCCAGACGCTGGGGATCGCCAAGCCCTATCGCATCGTGGAATGGCGCGGCGTCGAGGATCAGGTCTACAATCCGCAGCGCGTCGTGTTCCGGCTCGACTCGCGCGGCAACGTCTACAACATCGATTGCGGGTGAGCCTGATGGAACGGGACAGGGCGCGGATCGGTCTGATCGTCACATTGGGCGTAGCGGCTTTCGGGGTCGCGGCCTGCCAGCCGCACCGCATGCCGCCGCGGTCGGGTGCGCCCGCGGCCGGCGCCTGTCCGCCGCCCGGACTCGCGTCGCTCGTTGGGCGGCCTGAATCGGTGCTGGCGGGGCTCACCCTCGCGCGGCCCCATCGGATCATTCATCCGGGCGATGCGGTGACGATGGATTACGCCCCGGATCGCGTGAACTTCGAGATCGACGAGAGCGGCACGATCGCGGCGGTGCGCTGCTACTAGGGCAGAGCGTGCGGCGGAACGGAAAATGAAAAGCCCCGTGTCTGACCAGGACACGGGGCTTTTCTGCAGGAGGGAAAAGCGCCCGACGATACGAACTGGGTGGGGGCTGTTTACCGCACCGTCGGGCTTTTAGCGTTTTCCGCTGAATTGAAGGTGGCTTGGAAACCCGGCAGGAAGGCGCAGGAAATCAGGCATTTTCGCGGTCTTATTCCGGCGCGGCAAAGGCGCGTGCAACCTTAGCGCGGGTGGGCTTGATTTGCGCCACGCGCGATGTACCCTTTGTAAATGACGGTTCAAACGCCTTCCCCCTATCCGAACCCTTCCGGCGTGCCGGAGCAGATCGCTTTCGATCGCTCCGAGCTTGGCGTGATCCTGTCGCTTTACGGGCGCGCGGTCGCTGCCGGGGAGTGGCGTGATTACGGGATGAGTTTTCTGCGCGACGTCGCGGTCTTCTCGATCTTTCGCCGCGCCGCCGAAGTGCCGATCTACCGGATCGAGAAACGGCCCGCGCTACGCTCGAAACAGGGGCAATATGCGGTGATCGGGCAGCAGGGGCAGGTGCTGCGGCGCGGCCACGATCTGCGCCAGGTGCTGCGCGTGCTCGAGCGCAAGCTGATCCGCGCGGTGGAGTAGGGGCGACAAGCCGTGAAGGAGAGTGCCGCGCCCAACGCCATGCGCGTTGCCTCGCAGCCCCTGACTTGCTAAGCCAGCGCCGAAGGAAACCTGCGAGGCGCGCGTCCCATGTCGTTCAACACTTTCGGTCATCAGTTCCGCGTCACCACCTGGGGCGAAAGCCACGGGCCCGCGCTTGGCGCGACGGTGGATGGCTGCCCGCCCGGCATCGAGATCGACGAGGCGTTCATCCAGCAATTCCTCGATCGTCGCCGTCCGGGCCAGTCGAAGGAAACGACCCAGCGCAAGGAGCCCGATGCGGTGCGCATCCTGTCGGGTGTGTTCGAGGGCCGCACGACCGGCACGACGATCCAGCTGATGATCGAGAATACTGATCAGCGTTCGAAGGATTACGGCGAGATCGCGCGGCAGTTCCGCCCCGGTCATGCCGATATCACCTACCACCAGAAATACGGTGTCCGTGATTATCGCGGCGGCGGGCGCTCCAGCGCGCGCGAGACGGCGGCGCGTGTGGCCGCCGGGGGGGTGGCGCAGGCGGCGCTGCGCCAGTTGGTCCCCGATCTGCAGATCTATGGCTACATGGTGCAGATGGGCGCGAAACATCTGGACCGCGCGAAGTTCGACCGCGACGCCATCCTGCAAAACCCGTTCTTCCTGCCCGATGGCGAGGCAGCGGATGAATGGGCCGATTACCTCGCCGCGATCCGCAAGGGCCAGAACTCGGTGGGTGCCGCGATCGAGGTGGTGGCCGAGGGCTGCCCGGCAGGTCTGGGCGCGCCGATCTACGCCAAGATGGATACCGAACTGGCCGCCGCGATGATGTCGATCAATGCTGTGAAAGGCGTGGAAATCGGAGAAGGCATGGCCGCCGCGGCGCTGACCGGCGTGGAGAATGCCGACGAGATGGTGATGGGCCCCGAGGGCGTCGAATATCTGTCGAACCACGCAGGCGGCATCCTTGGCGGGATCACCACCGGCCAGCCGATCACGGTGCGCTTTGCGGTCAAGCCGACCTCGTCGATCCTGACGCCGCGCCGCTCGGTCAATGTCGCGGGGGAAGAGGTGGAGGTGATCACCAAGGGCCGTCATGACCCTTGTGTCGGCATCCGCGCGGTGCCGGTGGCCGAGGCGATGATGGCCTGTGTGATCCTTGATCAGTTCCTGATGGACCGGGCGCAGACCGGCGGTGTGCGCGGCACGATCGGCTGAGGGGGCTCTGCCTCCTTCGCCGGAGGGCGACATTATCGAGGCAAGAGGGGGCTCTGCCCCCGCTCCTTCGGAGCCCCCCGGGATATTTTGGCCAAGCCGAAGACAGGCAGTGGTCTGCCGGGCGCCGGTGCAGAGTGTTATGACGTGGCGTGCGCGACCTTGCGGGATGTGAACCGCCCGGTTTATTCTGCGGGCCCGGGTCGGTTTCCCGGGACCGGAGGGCAGATGTCACAGGCAGATCAGATCAATCGCGGGCGCAAGTTCGATCAGGTGCTCGAAGGCGCGCGGACGATCTTTCTGCGTGACGGGTTCGACGGGGCCTCGGTCGATGACATCGCCAGGGAAGCGGGCGTGTCGAAAGCCACGCTTTACAGCTATTTCCCCGATAAGCGGCTGATGTTCGTCGAGGTCGTGCGCTCGCAACTGAAAGAGCAGACCGACAGCGCGGTCGCCACGATCGATTTCGGTGCCGCCCCCGAGGTGGTTCTGTCGCTCGCCGCTGCGCAGATCGTCGACTCGATGAGCTGCAAGCTGAATCAGGGGCTCTACCGGCTCTGCGTCGCCGAATCCGAGCGGTTTCCCGAACTGGGCCGCGCCTTCTACGCGGCGGGGCCGGAGTTGGTGCATGAGCTGCTGATGGACTATCTGCGCTGCGCTGCCGATCGGGGCGAGCTGGTGATCGACGATATCGACCTTGCCGCCTACCTCTTTATCGAGCTGTGCAAGTCGGAACTGCACCCGAAGCTTCTGTTCGGGATTTGCGACAGCTTCACCGGTGAGCAGAAAGAGCGCGTGATCCGGGGCGCGGTCGCGATGTTCCTCGCGCGCTACGCGGCGAAGGCCTGATCAGGCCAGATCGCGCACCATCCACTGATTGCCCTCGCCGCGCTGCAACTGGAAGCGGCCCGTCTTGATCAGCAGGTCCGACAGCTTCGCGCTGCCATAGGTGCGGGTGTCGAAATCAGGGTTGGCCTGCGTGATGAACTGGCCGAGCTGGCCCAGCGAATACCATTCCTCTTCCAGGCCGATCGCTTTCATCGCGTTGACGATGATCGGGATCGCGGCTTTCGGCTCCTGCTTGCCGCCCGAGGATTTCGGGGCACTGGTGCTGCTGGTCTTGTCCGAAGTCGGCTTGGCGGTGGTGTCGGTTGTGCTGTCGCCATTGCCGAGGTTCTCGACATAGATGAAGCGTTTGCAGGCCTTGCGGAAGGCCTCGGGCGTCTTCTGTTCGCCGATGCCGTAGACGTCCAGACCCTGCTCGCGGATGCGGGCGGCGAGGCGGGTGAAGTCGCTGTCCGAGGAGACCAGCACGAAACCGTCGAACAGGTCGGAATGCAGGAAATCCATTGCCGCGATGACGAGCCCGATATCGGAGGCGTTCTTGCCCTTCGTATTGGCGAATTGCTGATCCGCGACGAGGCCCAGTTCGGCCACGCGCTTGGCCCAGCCCGCGAGGCGCTGCGCCGACCAGTCGCCGTAGATCCGGCGCACCGAGGCTTCGCCCAGCGACGCGATCTCTTCGAAGATCGCTTCGGCATATCCGGCGGGGACGTTATCGGCGTCGATCAGCACGCACAGGCGCGGGGCGCGGGAGGCGGGGCTGATATGGGGCAGCTCGGAAATGTCGGGCATTGTTACTCCTCTTGTCCCTTCCCAGATAGCCCGCTTGCCCGCGACATCCAAGAGCGCGGGCGCATTGCGCCGCGTCAGCGAAGCGGCAGGCTCAGCGCCCCTCGGGGCCGTCATACTGGCGTTCGACCTTGGCGACACGCAGCGCGTAATGGCGATACCAGCGATCCTTGCCGAGTTGCTGCGCGAGCTGGTGCTTTGCCACCGCTTTCCACGCGATCAGCGCCGCCTCGTCGGCCCAGTAGCTGACGGTGAGGCCGAAGCCCGTCGCGTCGCGTGCGCTTTCCATCCCGATATAGCCGGGCTGCTCTGCGGCGAGCGCGGCCATCTGTTCGGCCATCGCGCCATAGCCCTCATCGCTCGCCCCGGGCAGAGAGGCGAAGATCACCGCGTAATAGGGCGGGTCGGGCAGGGGCGCGAAGCCGGGGGGCGGGGTGGACATCGGGTATCTCCAGAGAACGGAAAACGCCCCCTCGCGGGCGAGGGGGCGTTCATCAGTCTAGCAGGTGGAGCCCGGGCTTACAGGTCGAACTTCTTGCCCTTATGCGGCGCCCAGAGCTTCTTGTTGGTCAGGTACAGCAGCGTGCTCAGCACCGCCAGCATCAGCACCGCGACGAAGCCCCAGCGCTTGCGCGATTCCAGCTTCGGCTCGGCGGTCCACATCAGGTAGGCAGCAACGTCCTGAGCCATCTGTTCGACGGTGGCGGGCGTGCCGTCCTCATATTCGATGAGGTCTTCCGAGAGCGGCGGAGGCATGGCGATCCAACCACCCGGGAAGGTGTGGTTGCCGTAGAAATACGAGCCCGCCTCTTCCTTCTCTTCGCCGGTGTAACCGGTCAGGACCGAGTAGATATACTCGGGGCCGCCGATGCCGCGGAAGAATTGGTTGATGCCGAGACCGTAGGGGCCGTGGAAGCCCGCACGCGCTTTCGCCATCAGCGACAGATCCGGACCCATGCCCATGCCGGAGATGAACGGGAAGTGGTCAGTCTCCTTGCCGGGGCGCTCTTCGCCGGTTTCCTTGTCCATTACGGTGAACTCGGCAGCATAGGCGCGCACCCAGGCCGGGTCCATCATCGGGCCGCCCTGATCAGCGAGCGTGCGGAAGGCGACATAGCGCAGGCCGTGGCAGGCCGAGCAGACCTCCCGGTAGACCTGGAAGCCGCGGCGCAGCTGCTGTTGGTCGAAGGTCCCGAAGGGGCCCTCGAAGGAGAAGTCGATATCCTCGACATGGCTTTCGCCGCTTTCGGCCGCCATCGCCGGGGAGGCCAGGGCGCTTGCCCCGATCACCAGCGCCGACAGGGCAGAGATCAGAAGATGTTTCATTTGGTGTCCCTCTTCCTTACTCATTCAGCCGATTTGATGTCGTAGTGGTGGTTGAAGTCTTCCTCGATCGTCGCCGGCATCGGTTGCGGCTTCTCGATCAGGCCAAGCAGCGGCAGGATCACGAGGAAATAGACGAACCAGTAGGTCGCGCCGATCAGCGAGATGTAGGGGTAGATCCCGTCGGTCGGCATCGCGCCCACCCACATCAGCACCATGAAGTCGATCGCCAGCAGCCAGAACCACCATTTGAACATCGGGCGGTAGGCGCCCGAGCGCACTTTCGAGGTGTCGAGCCACGGGGCCAGCGCCATCACGAGGATCGCGCCGAACATCGCGAGCACGCCGAAGAACTTCGCGTCGACGATGCCGAAGGTGATCCAGTTGACGAACATCACGGCCCAGACGTCCGAGGTGAAGGCGCGCAGGATCGCGTAGAACGGCAGGAAGTACCATTCCGGCACGATGTGTGCGGGCGTCGCCAGCGGGTTCGCCTCGATGTAGTTGTCGGGGTGGCCGAGATAGTTCGGCATGAAGCCCACAACCGCGGCGAAGACCAGCAGGATCACGGCGAGCGCGAAGAGGTCCTTGATCACGAAATAGGGCCAGAAGGGCAGAGTGTCCTTCTCGGCTTCCGCTTTCGAGCCGGTGCGGACCGGAACGCCGGTCGGGTTGTTGTTACCCGTGGTGTGGAAGGCCCAGATGTGAACGACGACGAGCGCCGCGATCACGAAGGGCAGCAGGTAGTGCAGCGAGAAGAAGCGGTTCAGCGTCGCGTTGTCCACCGCCGGGCCGCCCAGCAGCCAGGCCTGGATCGACTCGCCGATGCCCGGGATCGCGCCGAACAGGCCGGTGATCACGGTCGCGCCCCAGAAGGACATCTGACCCCAGGGCAGAACGTAGCCCATGAACGCCGTGCCCATCATGCACAGGTAGATGATCATGCCGATGATCCAGGTAATCTCGCGGGGCGCCTTGTAGGAGCCGTAATAGAGGCCGCGGAAGATGTGGATATAGACGGCGAGGAAGAACAGCGAGGCGCCGTTCGCGTGAATGTAGCGCAGCATGTAGCCGCCATTCACGTCGCGCATGATGTGCTCGACCGAGGCGAAGGCCAGATCGACATGCGGGGTGTAATGCATCACCAGAACGATGCCGGTGACGATCTGCAGCACGAGGCAGAAGGCCAGCACGATGCCCCAGATCCACCACCAGTTCAGGTTCTTGGGGGTGGGGATCATGATCGTGTCATAGATCAGCCCGATGATCGGAAGACGCTTATGCGTCCATTTCTCGAAGCCCGTCTTGGGCTCGTAATGGTCGTGGGGAATGCCCGACATTTAAATGCCTCCTCAGCCCAGCTTGATGGTGGTTTCATCGGTGAACTGGGCCACCGGGATATCGAGATTGCGCGGTGCGGGGCCTTTGCGGATCCGGCCGGCGGTGTCGTAATGCGACCCGTGGCAGGGGCAGAACCAGCCGTGGTAGTCCCCGGAGCCGTTGCCGATCGGCACGCAGCCCAAGTGGGTGCACACGCCGATCATCACCAGCCATTCGCCCGCTTCGTCGAGGGTGCGGTTCTCGTCGGTCGCTTCGGCGCCCGGCTTGTTCGCGTTCTCGGCGGAGGTGTCGACCAGATCGGAGAGCGGCACTTCACGCCCCAGTTCGATCTCTTCCTCGGTGCGGCGGCGGATGAAGACCGGCTTGCCGCGCCATTTCACCGTGAGCTGCGTGCCGGTCTCGACGCCCGAGATGTCGACATAGATCGACGAGAGCGCCTTGACGTCGGCCGAGGCATTCATCTGGTTCACCAGCGGCCAGACGGCTGCGCCGGTCACCACCGCGCCGGTACCGGCGGTGGCGTAGTAGAGGAAATCCCTCCGGGTGCCTGCGTTATTATCTGCGTGGGACACGTTGTCTCTCCTTCCCGGGCCCGCGAGGGGGCCGATAGTGACGTGCCGGGGCACGTCGCGAGGTGCCGCCAAACATGGCCGCTCTCATACCAATCACGAATTTGTCAGTCCAGAACACATTCGCCTGAATTTGTGTTGAGGGGCAGTTAAATGTCGCTCTTGCAACAGATCACCCAAGGTCAATGGCCATGCGCATCGGCGAAGGGGGCCGCGCGAGAAGCTCGACGCACAAATACTGCTCCCTATTGGGGAAAAGCGATTCGTGACCTTAAAAACATATAACAAATTCGCATTTTTGAAGATGAACGGGCCCCACGCGGCGCCTATCGCACCCCGTATGGTGGCCCCTCAACATGTAGTATCCGCCGTCCTTTCATTCAGTCGGGCGCGAGCAGGTAACCCAGACCGCGCACCGTCTGCAGATAGCGCGGCTCGCGGGGGTCGCGCTCGATCTTTCGGCGCAGGCGCGTGATCTGAACGTCGACCGCCCGATCGCCGCCGCCTTCCTCGCCACTGCCGCGCTCGCGGCCCAGCTCCTCGATCAGTTCCGTGCGGCTGACCACGTCGCCCGCATGAGTCGCGAAGATACGCATCAGCTGCACCTCGGTTGCGGTCAGCTTCACCAGCGCATCGCCATCCCACAGCTCGCCCCGCTCCTGATCGTATTTCAGCGGCCCCAGCGAGAGGTATTTCGGACCGCTCTCGGTCTCCTGCGGCACCCGGCGCAGGATCGCGTTGATCCGCAGCAGCAGTTCCTTCGGCTCGAACGGTTTCGCGAGATAGTCGTCGGCGCCCGCTTCCAGCCCCTCAATCCGCTCGCGCGTCTCGCCGCGCGCGGTCAGCAGCAGGATCGGCGTCGCGATCGATTTGCCGCGCAGATCGCGGGTCAGCGACAGCCCGTCCTCGCCCGGCATCATCACATCCATCACGATCAGGCTGAATTCCAGCCCTGACAGCAGCGAGCGCGCATGGGCTGCGTCGCGCGCTGCGGTGACGAGAAAACCGTTGCGCTGCAGAAAGCTCTTGAGCAGCGTCCGGATGCGCTCGTCATCGTCGACGATGAGGAGATGAGGGTCGGCCGAGTAGGGCATCAGTCGTCTTTCATCATTTGATAGAGCTTGTGCAGGTCGGGGCCCATCATCGCCTCCAGCACCTGCCGGAAGCCTGCCACCGCCTGCGGCCCCGCTGCGCGATAGGCAGAGCGCATCCGACCGCGCTGCGCCTCGGACAGCGCGCGTTCCAGCGTCTCGCCCTCGGCGGTCAGATGCAACCGCCGCTCGCGCTTGTCGCGGGTGCCGACGCGGCTTTCCACCAACCCGTCCTCGATCAGCGTGCGCAGCACCCGGTTGAGCGATTGCTTGGTCACGCCCAGAACCGCGAGCAGCGTCGTCACCGTCAGCCCCGGCTGGCGGTTGATGAAATGCAGCGCGCGGTGATGTGCGCGCCCGTAGCCGTATTCTTCGAGCAGACGGTCAGGATCGGCGGTAAAGGCGCGATAGGCGAAGAACATCGCCTCGATGCCCTTGCGCAATTGTTCGTCCGTCAGGAAAAGAAGTGTCTCGCCCCCGGGGCTTCCGCTATCTGCCATATCGTCCCTCTCTTTTGCGTGACTTTATGTCAGCCTTGTTGACTATCCAAGACTCAACTGCTACCGCAGAGCAGTTTTGACGCAACAAAGTGTCCACTTCGGGCGCAAGTTGCGCAATATTCGTAAAATGGCGTGACTGCAAGGAGAGTAAGATGTCGGGCTCGTATGACGATCGTGACGGCAAGATCTGGATGGATGGACAGCTTGTGGAGTGGCGCGACGCCAATGTCCACATCCTGACTCACGCGCTGCATTACGCGTCCTCCGTCTTCGAAGGCGAGCGTTGTTACAACGGCAAGATTTTCAAAGGCGAAGAGCATTCCGCCCGCCTGCGCAAATCGGCGCAACTGCTCGACATGGAAATCCCCTATTCGGTCGAGGAGATCGAAAAGGCCAAATACGACATGCTGAAAGCCAATGGCTGGACCGACGCCTATGTGCGTGCGGTGGCCTGGCGTGGCGCGGGCGAGGATATGGGTGTCTCGGCACGCAAGAACCCTGTGCGTCTGGCCGTCGCTGGCTGGGAATGGGGCAATTATTATGGCGATGCGAAGATGCAGGGCGCCAAGCTCGACATCGCGAAATGGCGTCGTCCCGATCCGCGCACCATTCCCGCCGAGGCGAAGGCCGCGGGTCTCTACATGATCTGCACCATGTCCAAGCACGCCGCCGAAGATCGCGGCTATTCGGACGCGCTGTTCATGGATTGGCGCGGCTATGTGGCCGAGGCGACCGGTGCGAACATCTTCTTCGTGAAGGATGGTGAGGTTCACACGCCCAAGGCAGACGTGTTCCTCAACGGGATCACCCGTCAGACCGTGATCGGCCTGCTTAAGGAAAAGGGCATCACCGTCCACGAACGCCTGATCGAGCCAACCGAACTGGCCGAGTTCGAACAGTGCTGGCTTACCGGCACCGCAGCCGAGGTGACACCGGTCAGCCAGATCCGCGACTTCAACTTCGAGGTCGGCGCGCTAACCCGCGATATCGCCGAGACCTACGAGAAACTCGTGCGCGCCTGATCCGCGCTTCGGTCGAGAAAACAGAAGGGCGTGCCCCCCGGCACGCCCTTTCGCGTTTTCACAGCTATTGAGAGCCGATCAGGTCGTCAGGTGGCTTCGGCCCGCTCGATCCGCAGGAACTGTTTCATCCGCGCGCCGTGATCGGGCCGCCCGCGTTTGCTGAGCTCCTTGATCACCGGGTGGATGCCTTCGCGCCGTTGCAATTCGAGAAACCGCTTCACGCGCGGCCCTTCTGCCTTGAGTTCGGCGCGGTCGATGATGTGACGGGACATATCTTCCTCCTCTCGTCATCGCCTCTGATAGGCGCACCATAGCACGATTCGACCGAGTCGTGACGCAGGGGCAGGCAGGTTTATTGTCGCAGGCGGATCGGCGCTCAGCCTTGGGGGGGGGGGCGGCCTTGCGTGCGCGTTTGCGCTCCAGTCCCAGCTGGTGTTCGCGCAGAATGATCGCGATGCCCGCGACGATGATCAGCGCCGCACCCGCGAGCGTCGCATGGGTCGGAACTTCGGCAAAGACGAAATAACCGATCAGGAGCGCCATGAGCATCGAGGCATAGTCGAAAGGTGCTATCAGCGAGGCGTCGGCGAAGCGATAGGCTGAGGTGATCATGATCTGGCCAGTGCCGCCGATGAGCCCGGCGAGGATCAACAGCGTCGCCTCCCACACTGTCGGCACGACCCAGCCGAAGGGCAGAGACAGGAGTGAAAGCACAGTGGCGGTGCAAGAGAACCAGAAGACGATGGCGGAGGTGCGCTCCGATCCGACCATGCGGCGGATCTGAATTTGCGCGAGCGCGGCGCAGGTAGCCCCCGCGAGTGCCAACCCCGCGCCAAGTGCCTCCGCGCCGCCTTCCGGCCCGCTACCGCCAAGCTTCGGCGAGAGCACGATCAGAACGCCGACCATCCCGAGCCCCACGGCGGAGAACCGGAACACCCGAACCGTCTCGCCCAGCAGTAGCGCCGCGAAGACGACCGTCAGAAGGGGCGCCGCATAGCCCAGAGCGGTCGCCTCGGGCAGCGGCAGGAAGGCGAGCGCGGCGAAGCTCAGCGCCATCGCGGTGGTTCCCACGACGCCGCGCATGACGTGGTTGATCGGTTTTTCGACCCGCAACCCGCCCTGCAATTCACCGCGCCACAGCAACCAGAGCAGGATCGGCACGATGCCGAAGAAAGACCGGAAGAACACCGCTTCGCCCGGCGGCACCCGGTCGGAGACCGATTTGATCAGCGCCTGCATGATGACGAAACCGGTGACGGTGCCGAGCTTCAGCGCGATTCCAAGGAGCGGGCGAGGGGTCTGGGTGGTAACCGGTGTCATGACCGCGATCAGATAGGCCGTGAGCGGGGCGCGGCAATCGGTTTCGTCACGCTACTTGCTCCAGCCGTGAGAGCGCCCATTGCGCGGCCTCGGCCACCACTGGATCGGGATCGTCCAGATGCGGGCGCGCGGCCTCGGTCAAACCCGGATCGCCAGAGTTTCCAATCGCATAGAGCACATTGCGCAGGAAGCGGTCGCGGCCGATCCGCTTGATCGGCGAGCCCGAGAACCGCGCCCGGAATCCGGCATCGTCGAGTGCGGCCAATTCCGCCAGAGGCGGCGCGCCGACGCCGCCATGATAGCGCGCCTCCCGCGCCTCTGCGGCGAACTTGTTCCACGGGCAGACGGCGAGACAATCGTCACAGCCATAAATCCGGTTGCCCATCTTGGCGCGCAGCTCCTCGTCGATCGGCCCCTTATGCTCGATCGTCAGATAGGAGATGCAGCGCCGCGCATCGAGTTGGTACGGCGCGGGAAAGGCCTCGGTCGGGCAGATGTCGAGACACGCCGTGCAGGACCCGCAATGGCTGATCTCGGGTGTGTCCGGCGGCAGCTCCACCGTGGTGAAGATCGCGCCGAGGAAGAACCAGCTGCCCAGATCGCGCGCCAGAAGGTTCGTATGCTTGCCCTGCCAGCCCAGACCCGAGGCTTCGCCCAAGGGCTTCTCCATCACCGGGGCGGTGTCGACGAAGACCTTGATCTCCTCGCCCTCAGGCGCCTGATCGAGCAACCAGCGCCCGACGCGCTTGAGCCGCTTCTTCACCAGATCATGGTAGTCCTTACCCTGCGCATAGGCCGAGATTACCCCGTGATCGCGCGCCTTCAGCAGGTCCAGCGGGTCGTAATCGGGCGTGTAGGTCTCGGCCAGCATCACCACCGAGCGCGCCTCGGACCACAGCGCCGTGGGATCTCCGCGCCAGCCCATGCGCTCTTCCATCCAGCCCATCTGGCCATGCATGCCCGCGCCCACGAAGGCGGCCAGCCGCTCGGCGGCCTGCGGGATCGCGTCGGGCGTGGTGATGCGCGCCTTCGAGAAACCCTCGGCAAGGGCCGTCTCGATCAACCGCGCTTTCAACTCCGCACTCATGGCTTCGCCTTGGTCCAAATATCCCGGGGGGCCGCGCCGCAGGCCGGCGGGGGCAGAGCCCCCTCGGCGCATGACGGATGCGGCCCGCATCGCACCGTCGCCGTATCCTTTCGAAGCCGGGCGGGCAAGACAAGGGGCGGGGCAGCGCGCGTCAGGTGGCGAAATGCGCCTCCGCGTAAGCCGCCACCGCGCGGGTTGCGTCGGTAAGCGGCGCGCTCAGCGCGACATATCCGTCGGGCCGCACCAGCACTGCCGCGCCGTCGCGGCCGAAGACCTGCGTGAACGCCTCCGCGTGATCGGGGGCAGGGCGAACTTTCAGGCTGTTGGCAAAGCGGCTTTCGGGGGCGGGGCCATCCCCCGCGCAGAGCAGGACGAATTCCGACGGATCGACCAGATCCTGCACGTGGGCCGGATGCAATGCCCCATCGCGGGCCACCTCCAACGGCGGATCGGGAAGCCGCGCACCCGGTGCGATGGTGCCGCGCGCATGCGGGCCGTCGGAGAGCGGTCCGCCCTCATAGCCGATCGCGATCTGGCCCATCCGGGCCGCGACTTTCTCCTGCACGAGATCGCGGCTGCCGAGATAGGGGCTGATATGGTCGATCAGCATCCGGCGCACCTGCGAGGTCGAGGCCATATTCGCGGTCAACGCCTCGGTCCCGTGCAGCAGATCGCGGATCACCGGCAGACGCTCGGCCTCATAGCTGTCGAGCAGGCTTTCGGGCGCGCGGCCCTCGATCACCCGCGCGAGTTTCCAGCCGAGGTTCATCATGTCCTGCATGCCCGTATTCATTCCCTGACCGCCGGCGGGCGAGTGGATATGCGCCGCATCGCCGCCCAGCAGGAAGCGCCCCAAGCGCAGCGTCCCGACCATCCGGCTGTTGATCGCGAAGCGCGAGGACCACGTCAGGTCATGGAGCGTCGCAGGCAGATGGGCGCGGGCGTCGAAGACCTGCTGCAATGTTTCAAGGTCGGGCTGTTCGCTGTCCGCAACATCCGAGGCGATCAGACGGAAACGTCCGCCACCCAAGGGAAACATGCCCAGAAAGCCGTCGCTGGAGGAGAAGATATGCAGCTCTTCGGGGGCGAGCGAGCCGCTGACCATCTGATCGCTCAGCACGAAGCCCTGACCCACCGATTTCCCCTCGAAGGGCAGATTGAGCGTGCGGCGGATCAGGCTATGCGCCCCACCGCTGGCGATCACCCAATCTGGGCGTAGCTCTTCGAGCGTGCCGCCGGGGCCGCGCAGCACCGCTGTGGGTCGCGCCTGTCCGTCATGGCTCTCGCGGGCGATCGCGACGAGTTCGGTGTTCCACTCCGTCTCGACGCCAAGGGCCGCGCAGGCCTCGCGCAGCACGGTCTCGGTTTCGACCTGTGAGACAAAGAGGATATAGGGAAAGCGGCTCTCGAGATGGGCGAAGTCGAGCCGGAAGAGCGGGGCGCCCTCACCATAGAACTGTGCGATCCGGGTCTGCACGCCGCGCGCCACAAGGGTGTCCGCCAGACCGCGCTGCGCCAGCATCTCCAGCGTGCGGGCCTGAACCGCGATCGCGCGCGAGGTGGTGGCGGGGCTTGCAGATTTCTCGATCAGGCGGACGGGCACGCCCTGGCGGGCCAGTTCGTAAGCGGCGGTGAGACCGGTCGGGCCGGCCCCCACGATCAGCACGGGGTGGGGCATGGCAGTCCTCGCTTTGCAGTCCGGGCCAAGCTCCGGATCGGCTTGGGCCTGTCCCTGAGGTAGTGAAGCGAATGATTAAATCAATTGTTTGAATTTCGTGAGGCGCGCACCTTTGCGTGAGCCAGCACCGTGCCGCGCAAAATGACTGCGCCGCCCGAGGGGATCGGACGGCGCAGTGAAAGTAAGGCGATGTTGGGTAGGACGCGCGCGGCGCTCAGAAATCCAGCTCCGCATATTGCGACGCGGGCGGCATGCCGGGCAGCTGGTCGGCCAGAAGCGAGCGGAAGGCCGGGCGCGACTTGATCTTCGCATACCAGTCCTTCACGGCCTCCTGCCGGTTCCAGTCGACGTCGGAAATGTAATCGAGGCAGCTCAGATGCGCGGCCGCCGAGAAATCCGCGAGCGTCATCACGTCGCCCGCAAGCCAGCGGCGCTGCTCCAGCAGCCAGCCCATGTAATCGAGGTGATACTTGATCGCCGTAAGGCCCGCCTTCACGGTCTTGCTGTCCGGATAACCTTCCTTGCGGACCTTCTTCCAGACCCGCTCGCCCATGATCCGCGCGGTGACCTCGGAATTGAACTTGTCGTCGAACCACGCGCACAGGCGGCGCACCTCGTAGCGCGCGGCGGGATCGCGCGGCATCAGCGGCGCGTCGGTATGGGTCTCGTCGATATATTCGCAGATCGCCTGGCTCTCGGCCATCATCATGCCGTCCATCTTGAGAACCGGAACCTTGCCCGCCGGGTTGCGGCGCAGGAAATCGGGCTGCTGTTCCCAGTAGCGTTCCTCGACGAGTTCGACCTCGAGTTTCTTCTCGGCCAGCGTGAGGCGGACCTTGCGGCAGAACGGGGAGAGGGCGACATGGTAGAGGCGGATCATCGGGGCGACGCTCGCAATTCTCGTTGGGGGATTTGGAGAACTGATAACGGCGGGCGCGGGCGGGTTCAATGGCGACAATCCCGCCGATGGCGCTCCCTTGCCGGAAGGTGATCGGGACGGCACAGGTCGGATGCCTCCGGCGGGGATATTTTTGCCAAGCCGAAGGGGTGCCGGGACTAGGCTTTCGGTTTGGGTTTGCGCTTTGGTTTGGGGGCGGGCAGGGCGGCCTCGATCACGCTCAGAAGGCCCAAGAGCCAGTCGGCGTCTTCCCAGAGGTCCGGGTCGATCTGCCAGTGATCCTTGCCGCGCGGATAGGGTTTGCCTGCGACGGGCGCGTGGCCGCTGTCTTCAAGGTGGCGCGTGGCCTCGGGCAATTGGCGCACGAACAGCGTGTCGTCGCACAGAAGCGCCACCGTCTTGCCGCCCATATAGACCGCGTATTCGCCGAACATCGGCCGGGTCGCGATCCGGTCGCCGAGACAGTCGCGCAGCAGCGCCTCCGTCTCGGGTCGGGTGCCCATCAGAAGCTTTTGCGGGCGCGCAGCGCCGCCTGGATCGTGCCGTCATCGAGATAATCCAGCTCGCCCCCGATCGGCACGCCTTGGGCGAGGCTGGTGACCGCGATGCCGCGCCCTTCGAGCGCCTCGGCGATGTAATGCGCGGTGGTTTGGCCCTCGACGGTGGCGTTGAGGGCGAGGATCACCTCGGTGATGCCCTCCTCGGTGGCGCGTTCGAGCAGGTCGGGGATGCGGAGGTCTTCGGGGCCGATCGCATCGAGCGCAGACAGCGTGCCGCCAAGGACGTGGTAGCGGCCCTTGAAGGCGTGGCCGCGCTCCATCGCCCAGAGGTCGGCGACATCCTCGATCACGCAAATCTCGCCAGTGGCACGTTTGGGGTCTTCGCAGATGTCGCAGATCGGCGCGGTGGAGATATTGCCGCAGCGTTGGCATTCGCGCGCGGTGCGGGCCACTTGCGCCATCGCCTCGGCCAAGGGGCCCATCAGTTGCGCGCGTTTCGAGATCAGATGCAGCACCGCGCGCCGGGCGGAGCGGGGGCCAAGCCCCGGCAGCCGCGCCATCAGGGCGATCAGCGCCTCTATCTCGTCGCGCGCGCCGCTCATCGGATCAGACCGGCAGGTCCATATTCTCGGGCAGGCCCAACTCGCGCAGGAGGCGTTTCTGTTCTTCCTGTTCGCGGAACTTGGCCTTTTCCTGCGTGTCCTTGATCGCGGCGAGGATCAGGTCTTCGACGACTTCCTTCTCGGAGGCCTGCAGGATCGAGGGGTCGATGGAGAGCCCGGTCAATTCGCCTTTCGCGGTGGCGCGGGCCTGCACGAGACCGGCCCCGGCCTCGCCGGTGACCACGATGGATTTGAGCTCCTCCTGGAGCTCGCCCATCTTCTCCTGCATTTCCTTGGCGGCCTTCATCATCTTGGCCATGTCGCCCATGGCGCCCAATCCCTTGAACATCGCTTTCTCCGTCACGTTTGGCTTGAGTGAGAGATACGCATCGCTGCGCGAAGGGACAAGGGACAAGGCGGAAAACGGCGCGGCAGGATCGCGCGGGGCCGCCCTTGGCGTGGCTCAGCCTTCCTCGAAGGGGTCCCATTCGTCTTCGACCTCGGCCAGAGCCTCGGCCTCGATCGCGGCGGTATCTTCCTCGGGCAGGATTTCGATCTTCGCGCCGGGGAAGCGGGCGAAGATCTCCGCGACCAGCGGGTTCTTCATCGCCTCGGCTTCGGCCTTCGCCATTTCCTCGGCCTTCACCTCGGCAATCGTGGGCGCGCCGCCTTCGGAGACGACCGAGACGCCCCAGCGCGCGCCGGTCCAGCCTTGCAGCCGTGCCGAGAGCGTCGCGGCGAGATCGCGCGAGGCCTGCGGGGTCGGTTCGAACTCGATCCGGCCGGGGCGGTAATTCACCAGGCGCAGGTTGCTCTCGACCTCCAGCAGCAGGGTCATGTCGCGCATCCGGGCGATCAGGTCGACCACGTCGTCGAAGCTCGCGAAACGGGCGAGCGCGTCGGCCATCGGATCGTGCTGTTGCGCAGGGGCCGCCGCGGCGACAGCCCCGCCACCGGCACGTCGGGCGCGCAGCGTCGCGCCATGGACCGGCCCGGTCGAGGGTGCGGGGCCCCGGCCTGCGGCTTGCGTGTTCGTGCTGCCCTGCTGGATCTTCTTGATCAGCGTTTCCGGGTCCGGCAGGTCGGCCACATGGGTCATGCGGATCACGGCCATCTCGGTCGCCATCATCGCATTGGGCGCGCTCGCGACTTCTTCAAGCGCTTTGAGCATCATCTGCCAGAGCCGCGAGAGCACCCGCATCGGCAGCGCTGCCGCCATTTCCTGACCGCGATTGCGTTCCTCGGGCGGAACGGTCGGGTCTTCGGCGGCCTCGGGCGTGACCTTGATGACGGAGACCCAATGGGTGATCTCGGCGAGATCGCGCATGATCGCCATCGGATCGGCGCCATCGGCATATTGCGCGGCAAGTTCGGTCAAAGCCTCGGCGGCCTGACCGTGCAGGATCATGTCGAAGAGATCGAGCACGCGGGCGCGGTCGGCCAGACCCAGCATCGCGCGGACCTGTTCCGCGGTAGTCTCGCCAGCGCCATGCGCGATCGCCTGATCGAGCAGCGAGGTCGCATCCCGCGCGGACCCTTCGGCGGCGCGGGTGATCAGTGCGAGCGCGTCATCGGCGATCTCTGCGCCTTCCGCATCGGCGATCCGGCGCAGCAGCGCGATCATCTCCTCGGGCTCGATCCGGCGCAGATCGAAGCGCTGGCAGCGCGAGAGCACGGTGACGGGCACCTTGCGGATCTCGGTGGTGGCGAAGATGAACTTCACATGGGCGGGCGGTTCCTCGAGCGTCTTTAGGAGCGCGTTGAACGCGCTCGTGGACAGCATGTGAACCTCATCGATGATGTAGACCTTGTAGCGCGCCGAGGCGGCCCGGTAATGCACGCTCTCGATGATCTCGCGGATATCGCCCACACCGGTGCGCGAGGCCGCGTCCATCTCCATTACGTCGACATGGCGGCCTTCCATGATCGCGCGACAATGTTCGCACACGCCGCAGGGGTCGGTCGTGGGGGTGCCATTGCCGTCGGGGCCGATGCAGTTGAGGCCCTTGGCGATGATCCGCGCCGTGGTGGTTTTCCCGGTGCCGCGAATCCCCGTCATGATGAAAGCCTGCGCGATCCGGTCGGCCGCGAAGGCGTTCTTCAGCGTGCGCACCATTGGCGCCTGTCCGATCAGGTCGGCGAAGGTCTCGGGACGGTACTTGCGGGCGAGAACCTGATATTGGGTGTCGGTCATCGAAGCTCCGGTGTCATAGGCAGCCGTCAGACTAGGCCCCCGGGGCGTCGGCGTCCACCCGGCTCATTCCCATTCCATCTGGCTGAACACCGCCTGCGCGTTGCGTTTGGCGAGCGTGTCGAAATCCTCGAGGTATTCGAACTGCGACTGGTCGACATTGACCGAACCGATGATGTCGCCACCCTCGTCGATATAATCGGCCATCTGACTGCGCAGATTGGTCAGGTAATCATAGGTGTCCTTCGTCGCGGTCGCGAGATCGGTGGCGGGGCCGTGGCCCGGAACGACATGGACGGGCTCATAGGCGGCCATCGCCTCGAAGGCCTCGACCCAGCCGATTGACGAGGACATGTCGAGCACGCCGAGGATGCGTCCCACGAAGACGATATCGCCGGTGAACATCACCTTTTCCGCAGGAAGCCAGACGAAGCTGTCGCCGGGCGTGTGGGCGGGGCCGGGATGGGTGATCTCGATCTCGCGCCCGCCGAGGCTGAGCGTGTAGCTCTCGTCGAAGGTCGTGTCGGCATAGACGGGTTCGGTGCCTGCGAGCGCCTCTTGTCCGACCAGCGCGTCGAGCATCGTCAGCTCCAGCGAGGCGCGGGCTTTCTGGTCGGCGAGCGCATCCTCGGAGGTGATGATCTCGGCGCCATGCTCTTTCCAGTAGCCATTGCCGAGCCAGCGGTGATCCTGCCCGCCGGTGTCGATCACGTATTTCACCGGCTGATCGGTAAGGGTGCCGATCACTTCGTCGAGCGCCGCCGCCCCCTTATAGGTGCCGCCCGCATCGATCAGCACCGCGCCCTCATCCGTGACGATCAGCCCGAAGGTCGCGTTATTGCCAAGATTCTCGGCATCGCGCTGTCCGAAGGGGCCCTCGATCGCATAGGTGTTCGGTGCGACTTCGACGGTGGTAAGCGTGCCTGCGAAGAGCGGCACAGGCATAATGGCCAGAGCGGCCAGAGCAAAACGCAACATGGTGAAACCTCCCCTTTGACGGGAAGTTTAGCTTGGCGACGTCGTCGCACAATCGGGCATGGTGACGCGGCGGCAAAGCCAAGGGAGTTTGTGGGGGGAGGGTGAGAGGCTGGACAGCGACCCAAGCGGGGCTCGTTGCGGCTGCTTCCTTCCGGACCTGACCGGGTTGGCGAGGCGCTCGCCCGCGCCAACCTCTCGAGGGGCGATATAGGAAACCCGGATCAGATTCGCAAGCGTTGTGCGGGAAGAGTTCGGGGGAGAGGGGGCGCTGCCCCCTCGGCGCGTCCGCGCCTCACCCCCGGGATATTTACGCCAAGCCGAAAATGGGCCGATTTGCGCGGCCGGGACTTACTCGGGCTGGAAGCCGTGGATCAACTGGCGCAGGCCGATCAGGCCGCCGATCACGATGGAGGCCAGCGTGACCGGTGCGGAGAAGGAGAGCACGGCCATCGCGCTCACCCCTTGGCCGATCGAACAGCCGACCGCGATCGTGCCGCCGATCCCCATCAGGGCCGCGCCGCTGACCTGACGGCCCAGTTCGCGCGGGTCTTCGCAGGCTTCCCATTTGAAGAGGCCACGAATGGCCGAGCCGAGGAAGGCTCCGCCCAGCACACCTGCGACGAGACCCACGGAGAAGGTGAGCCCGCCCGCCGTGGAGGTCATGAAATAGAGGATCGTGCGCCCGAGCGGGGCGGTGAAGGACGGCGCCTCGACGCCGGTCGCGCCCATGCTCTGGTTGAAGAGATAGGAGGTGCCGACGTAACACCAGACCACTGCGAGACCCGCGGCCACGCCCCAGGCGAGGCGGCGTTTGTCGGCGCGCAGCGGCTGATAGCTCAGCGCCCAGGCAAGGAAGCCGGCGGCGACGGGCAGGGCGAAGACCAAGGGCGGAAGCCCGGTCCGCGCCGAGAGCCAATGCGCGATGCCTTGCGGGGTGTCGGCGGCCTGCTGGTCAAAGATCAGAAGGCGCAGATGGGCGAGGGGGCCGGACAGCGTCACGAAGGCGAAGATGCCCATCACCACGACCACGACCATCGCGCGCAGATCGCCGCCGCCGAAACGCACCAGCGCACCGAAGCCGCAATTGCCGGCGAGCGCCATGCCATAGCCGAAGACGAGCCCGCCCACGATCGAGGCGAGCGGCGACCATTTGATCGTGTGATAGAAGCTGCGGGTGATGTCGGCATAGCCCAGGGCCTCGGCCACGAAGGCGCCGGTGATCGCCACGCCCAGCACGATCCCCCAGAGGCGCAGGCGCCTCTGGTCGTCGCCATAGGCCGCGCTTTCCAGCGCGCCGAGGGTGCAGAAATCGCCCAGGCGCGCAGCGAGGCCGAGAATGATGCCGCCGATCGCCCCGACCATGGCTGCCAAGGCACCCATCGGAATCTGTTCCATTGCCCTTCTCCCTCCCGGATCACCCAGTGTCCGGTCTCATGGCTCACCGGCGTCAGTCGGTGGCGCAGAACATGTCGTAAATCGTCTCGACGAGGCGACGCGCACGCGGATCCGAGAGCGTGTAGTAGATCGCCTTGCCTTCGCGGCGTGCGCTGACGAGCCCCTCGAGACGCAGCCGCGCCAATTGCTGGCTCACCGCGGCCTGGCGCGATTCCAGCAGGTTTTCCAGCTCGGTCACCGATTTCTCGCCCGAACTCAGATGGCACAGAATCATCAGCCGCCCCTCATGGGCGAGCGCCTTCATGAGGTTGGAGGCGTCTTGCGCGCGATCGAGTAGCTCTTCTGCATCCATGCGGGAACACCTCGACTCGGCCGTGGCAGAGGCAAGCTTTTCGGCATGACCGTCAGGCACCAGATGCCGCACCGCATCGTCCTTCCTTGGAGCCGCGAACACCGCGGCCGTATTGATCGAATGACTCAGGCTTTAGCATGTCGATTCGCCGGAACAAAGCCCGAGTGCACAAAAACCCGCACGAGCCGGGACAAAAGCGCGCAGGTCAAACCTCAGTTTGACGGGGTCTGATACGTCGCGCCATTCTTTTTCAGGGCCTGATCGAGGAGGCCCCAGAAGAAATCTTCGCTCGCATAGCCTTCGATGCGGGCAACCTCGACCCCGTCCTGCAGCAGGATGAAGGTCGGTGTGAAAAGCGGTTTGCCCCCGGTGATCGTGATGTCCTCGGGGAAGGGTTTGTGCAGATCGACTCGCTGCAGAGGGGCCGTCTTGCCCTCGGGAGTCTTCGGATAGATCGGCGCGAGGTCGTTGTTCCACATCCGGCAATAGACGCAGCCGACCTGCTCGACCATCAACAGGCGGAACTCGCTTTCGGCCTGCGCTTCGGTGGTCTCGGTGGCGGCCGTGGCCGAGCCTGCCGTATCGGTCGATTGCGATGCGGTATCGGCGCGCGCGACAAGACCCGTCGCACCCAGCACGACCGCCAGCGCCGCGGCCATGGAAATCGTATGCCACACAATGCGGAACATTGACGGACCCCTTTTTACATATAAAGATCGTAATGTGTTTGACGGGCCCCTTCAAGGACGGTTGGGAGACCGAGGCCATATAGGCTAGGGCGCGTCACGAGGGAGGAAACAGTGCCGATCGATATTACCTATGGTGGGGCGTTTTTTGCTGGCCTGCTGTCTTTTCTGACGCCATGCATTCTGCCGATGGTGCCGTTCTACCTGTCCTACATGGCCGGGCTGTCGATGTCGGAGTTGCGTGGCGACGGCAAGATCGCCCCGGGCGCGCAGGCGCGCATGGTGGCCTCTTCGGTGGCCTTCGCACTGGGCGTGACCACGATCTTCGTGCTCATGGGGATGGGGGCGACTGCGCTGGGGGCTGCCTTCCGCGAATGGATGGGGCCGCTGAGCTGGGTGGCCGCGGCGATCCTGCTGGTCTTCGGTCTGCATTTCCTCGGCGTGATCCGCATTCCGTTCCTCTATCGCGAGGCGCGGATGGAGGCGAAGACCGATCCCACGACTTTCCTCGGCGCCTATGTGATGGGGCTCGCCTTCGGCTTCGGCTGGACGCCCTGTGTCGGCCCCGCGCTTGCGGCGATCCTGATGGTGGCGTCGGGCATGGGCGATATCTCCAAGGGCGGGTTGCTGCTCTTTGCCTATGGGATCGGGATGACCTTGCCTTTCATCATCGCGGCCTTCTTCACGCGGCCCTTCCTCGCCTTCATGGCGAAGCACCGCGCGAAGCTCGGCTATGTCGAAAAGGCGATGGGGGTTATGCTGATCCTGTTCGCGGTTCTCATCGTGACCGGGGGGCTGCGCTACATTGGTGAGTTTCTGATCGACGTCATGCCGAGTGGGAGTCTTGGCTGACCGTCTGTTTCTAGGGAGAACGATCATGCGTCATTTTCTGACTGCCGCTTTCACCGCCGCGATGCTGGCCCTGCCGGTCCATGCGGCCGAGCTGGGCGATGACGGGCTGCACAAGGAGCCGTGGTTCCACGACACGTTCAAGGACATGTCGGACGATCTTGCGACTGCCAATGACGAGGGCAAGCGCTTCATGGTCATCTGGGAGCAGCGCGGCTGCATCTACTGCAAGAAGATTCACGAAGAGGTCTTCTCCGACGCCGATATCGCGAAATACATCACCGACAATTACTACGTCGTGCAGATGAACCTCTTCGGCGATGTCGAAGTGACCGATTTCGACGGCGAGGCTTTGCCCGAAAAAGAGATGGCGATGAAGTGGGGCGTGATGTTCACGCCGACCATGATGTTCTTCCCCGAAGAGGCCTCCGATCAGCCCGCCAACAAGCAGGCTGTGGCGCAGATGCCGGGGGCTTTCGGCAAGGGCACGACGATGGCGTTGCTCGAGTGGGTAAAGACTCACGGCTATGAGAGCGGGCAGAACTTTCAGAAGTACGTTGCCGAGAAAGTTATGGCGAAGTGAGCGCTCTCTTGGCGATTCTGACAGAGTCGTGATCGCTTGCTTGCCAGTGCAGCATTCGTGCTGCACCCGCGAATGTTTCTGATTTTGCTAAAAAAATCTTGGGTATACGGCTGTATGCTTCGATATATCCGAGTGAACATATTGGAAAATATGCGGTTTTTTGAATTTATCCATTGCACCACTGTAGCGCGCTCGCTTAAAAGTGAGTCAGGGAGAGAATTTGGGAGGACTTCTATGAAACGCCACGTTGCGTGGGCCGCAATGGCCGTCACCTTCGCAGCCAGCGCCGCGATCGCAGAAACCGCGCCGATGGATGTCAAATTCACCGATGTGGGCGCGGTGGCCGAGTCGCTGACCGGCCAGCCGGGCGATGCAGCTAAAGGCGCAGAAGTCGCGGCGACCAAGTCGCTGGGCAACTGCGTGGCCTGCCATAAGGTCTCGGCGCTCGACGCGTCGTTCCAAGGCAATGTCGGCCCGGAGCTGAACGGCGCCGCCGACCGCTGGGACGAGTCGCAGCTGCGCGGCATCGTCGTCGATGCCAAGCACACGTTCGAAGGCACGGTAATGCCGGCAATGTATAAAACCGGTCCCTTCATTCGCCCCGGCGACGGGTACACCGGCAAGGCTGCGCCTGCCGATCTGCCGCCGATTTTGAATGCACAACAGGTTGAGGATGTGGTCGCTTTCTTGATGACCCTCAAGGAAGAGTGACCCTCTGAACGACAAACCCGAGAGGAGAAGATACAACATGACCATGACCAGACGTGACGCGCTGGCGCTGGCGATGGGCGGCGTTGCTGCTTCCATGCTGCCGCTGCCCGCGCTGGCCGATGCCGGTGCCGACGCCATCGCCAAGTTCACCGGCGGCGCCGATGCCGCAATGGGTGACGGCGTCACCCTGACCGCGCCGGAAATCGCCGAGAACGGGAACACCGTTCCGATCTCCGTGGATGCGCCCGGCGCAACCGAGATCGCGGTCTTCGCGACCGGCAACCCGACGCCCGACGTCGTGACCTTCAAGTTCGGTCCGTTGGCAGGCTCGCAGATGGCTTCGACCCGCATTCGCCTCTCGAAGACCCAGGACGTGATCGCTGTCGCCAAGATGGCTGACGGCAGCTTCGTCCAGGCGAAATCGACCGTGAAGGTCACCATCGGCGGCTGCGGCGGCTAAATTCGGTATCTGAGGAGACAAGACCATGAAAGGCGTGAGACCCCGCGTAAAAGTGCCGAAAAAAGCTTCGGCCGGTGACACGATCACCATCAAAACCCTGATCTCGCACCCGATGGAATCGGGTCAGCGCAAGGATAAAGACGGCAACGTCATCCCGCGCGAGATCATCAATCGCTTCACCTGCGACTTCAACGGTGAGAACGTCGTCGACGTGACCCTCGAGCCGGCGATCTCGACGAACCCCTACATCGAATTCGAGGCGAAAGTCCCGGAATCGGGTGAGTTCAAGTTCACCTGGTACGATGATGACGGCTCGACCTACGAAGACAGCCAGAAGATCGAAGTGAGCTGATCGGCCGAATGGCTAGCGGCGCGTGAGGGAGCGCGCCGCCTCACCAAGAACAGAGAACCGCGCCTGTTTGGGGAGATCGATGGGCGCGGGGCACACCCAGGGAGGACACAGAATATGACGTTGCGCACCAGCCGCACCATCCTAGCCGCCACTGCAGCCTTCGCGCTCAGCACCGCGGCGCTGCACGCCGAAATGGCTGACGACGAACTCGTCATCAACGGCGACACCCCGATCACGGTGAAGGCGCCCGCCGCCGATCACCTCGAAGGGCACCTCGACGAGGTCTATTCCGGCTGGCTCTTCCGCACGGACGAGACCCGCGCGATGGAACAGGACGACTTCGATAACCCGATCATGATCTTTGCCGAGCAAGGCCAGGAAACCTGGTCGACCGCTGACGGCTCCGAGGGCAAGTCCTGCGCGGATTGCCACGGCGACATCAGCGAAGGCATGAAAGGCGTCCGCGCCTCGATGCCGAAGGTGAACGAAGCCGGCAAGCTGTGGTCGATGGAAGATTACATCAACGATTGCCGCACCAACCGCATGGGCGCCGAAGCCTGGGGCTGGGACAGCACTCCGATGCACAACATGACCACCGCGATCGCGGTCGAGTCGCGTGGTATGCCCGTCAGCGTCAAGATCGACGGCGAGGCCCAGCCTTTCTGGGAGAAGGGCAAGGAGATGTACTACACCCGCTACGGCCAGCTCGAACTGTCCTGCGCGTCGTGCCACGAAGAGAACTACGGCAACTACATCCGCGCTGACCACCTCAGCCAGGGCCAGATTCAGGGCTTCCCGGTCTACCGTCTGAAGAACGCGGGCGTGGTTTCGATCCACAACCGCTTCAAAGGCTGTATCCGCGACACGCGCGCGGAAACCTACAGCCCCGGTTCGGACGAGTTCCGCAATCTTGAGCTCTACGTCGCCTCGCGCGGCCTGGGTCTCGACATCGAGGGCGGCGGCGTCCGTCCCTGACCTTTGACTTGATGCGCGGGGCAGGGGCCTCCCTGTCCCGCGCGTTTCGTTTCAACATATTCAATTTTTAATATCTGTCTGAATTCGTTTGTCAATTTACCCGAATGAAACGACCGCCGGGCGCACGGGCCCGGTGAGAAGAAGGAGACACATCGCATGATTTCCCGGCGGGAATTTCTTCAGGCGAGCTTGGCCGCCTCGACTATCCTCGGTGCTTCGGGCCTGTCGCGCTGGTCGCGCGCCATGGCGCAGCAGTCGCTGACTCAGGACCAGCTCCTGCAGTTCGAGCCGCTGGGCAACGTCACGCTGATCCACATCACCGACATCCACGCGCAAGCGATGCCGATCTATTTCCGCGAGCCGGAAATCAACCTCGGCGTGGGTGAGGCCAAGGGCCGTCCGCCGCATGTCACCGGCGCGGACTTCCTCAAGATGTTCAACATCGAGCCGAACACGCCCGACGCCTACGCGCTGACCTACGAGAACTTCACCGATCTCGCGAAGTCCTACGGCAAAATGGGCGGCATGGACCGCGTGGCGACGATCGTGAAAGCGATCAAGGCCGAGCGTCCCGAAGCGCTGCTGCTCGATGGCGGCGACACCTGGCATGGCTCGATGGTCGCGCTGAAGACCAAGGGCCAGAACATGGTCGACGTCATGAACACGCTCGGCGTCGAAGCGATGACCTCGCACTGGGAATGGACCTATGGTCAGGACCGCGTGAACGAGATCGTCGACGGCCTTCCCTTCCCCTTCCTCGGCGCGAACATCTTCGACGCCGAATGGGACGAGCCCGCCTACGAGCCCTACAAGATCTTCGAGCGCAACGGCACGCAGATCGCGGTCATCGGTCAGGCCTTCCCCTACATGCCGATCGCGAACCCCGGCTGGATGTTCCCCGACTACTCCTTCGGCATCCGCGAAGAGCGCATGCAGGCGATGGTCGACGAGGTTCGTGCGAAGGGCGTCGATCTCGTCGTCTGCCTGTCGCATAACGGCTTCGACGTGGACCACAAGATGGCGAGCCGCGTGAAGGGCATCGACGTAATCCTCACCGGTCACACCCATGACGCCATTCCGGAGCCGGTCCTCGTGGGCGAGACGATCCTGATCGCCTCGGGTTCGAACGGCAAATTCGTCTCCCGCGTCGATCTCGACGTGCGCGACGGCAAGATGATGGGCTTCCGCCATAAGCTGATCCCGATCTTCTCGGATGTGATCGAGCCCGACAAAGAGATGACCGACGTCATCATGGGCCATCGCGAGCCCTACAAGGCCGAGCTCGAGGAAGTTGTGGGCGAGACCAACTCGCTGCTCTACCGCCGCGGCAACTTCAACGGCACCTGGGACGACCTGATCTGCGAGGCGATGCTGTCCGAGCAGGACGCCGAGATCGCGATGAGCCCGGGCGTACGCTGGGGGCCGTCGCTGATCCCCGGTCAGAAGATCACCATGGAAGACGTGCTCAACGCCACTTCGATGACCTATGGCGAGAACTATCGCACCGAAATGTCGGGCGAGTTGATCAAGACCATTCTCGAAGACGTGGCCGACAACATCTTCAACTCCGACCCCTACTACCAGCAGGGCGGGGACATGGTTCGTGTGGGTGGCATGGGCTACCACATCGACGTTTCGAAGCCGATCGGCGAGCGGATTTCCAACATGACGCTCCTGAAGGACGGCTCCGATATCGACCCGGCACGCAACTACGTCGTGACGGGCTGGGCCTCG
This sequence comes from Thioclava sp. PTB-PU3-1, assembly GCF_055666785.1. Lineage (NCBI taxonomy): Bacteria > Pseudomonadati > Pseudomonadota > Alphaproteobacteria > Rhodobacterales > Paracoccaceae > Thioclava > Thioclava sp. PTB-PU3-1. Next base: position 756,945 of record NZ_JBVNVL010000002.1, read on the forward strand.
GTCAACGAAGGCACCGAAGGGCCGCAGATCTGGGACGTGATCGCCGATCACCTGCGCAAGATCAAAACCGTTGACTTGAAACCGAATGACTCGGTGGTCGTGACCGGCGTTTAAGCCGGTCCCGCCCGTCGATGATTGCGCCCCGCAGGGGGTTAGAGACTGGAGGAAAACACATGGACGACAAGGAACGCCAGGGCAACCCGGCCACCAATGCCGCCCTCAGCCGCCGCGGGTTCCTCCGCGCAGGGGCTGCGGTCGGTGCGATGGCCGCAGGTGCTGGTGCCGCGCGCGCGCAAACGCAACCCGATCCGTTGATCACCGAAGTTCAGCCTTGGGCTTCGGGCTGGGGCGACGGGGTCGATGCAACCCCCTATGGCCTGCCGATCGAATTCGAAGATGACGTCATCCGCCGCAATGTCGGCTGGCTGACGGCGGATACGATTTCGTCGATCAACTTCACGCCGATCCACGCCCTCGACGGCACGATCACCCCCACCGGCTGCGCCTTCGAGCGTCACCACTCGGGCGCGATCGAGCTGAAGAAGGAAGACTATCGTCTGATGATCAACGGCCTCGTCGATAAGCCGCTGGTCTTCACCTACGAGGATCTGGAGCGTTTCCCGCGTGAGAACCGTACCTACTTCCTCGAATGTGCGGCGAACTCGGGCATGGAATGGGCTGGTGCACAGCTCAACGGTGCGCAGTTCACCCAGGGCATGATCCACAACATGCAATATTCGGGCATCCCGCTGCGGACGCTGCTCGAAGAAGCGGGGATCACCAATCTCGGCGACCAGATCAAGGACAAGTGGGTCTATGCCGAAGGCGCCGACGCGTCCTCGAACGGCCGCTCGATCCCGCTGGAGAAAGCGCTCGACGACTGTCTCGTGGCCATCAAGGCCAACGGCGAGGCACTGCGCAAGGAGCACGGCTATCCGGTGCGCCTCGTGGTTCCGGGCTGGGAAGGCAACATGTGGGTGAAGTGGCTGCGTCGCCTCGAAGTCACCGACGAGGCCGTGCAGTCGCGCGAAGAAACCTCGAAATACACCGACACGCTCGCCGATGGCACGTCGCGCAAGTGGACCTGGGTCATGGACGCCAAATCGGTCGTCACCTCGCCCAGCCCGCAGATGCCGATCAAGCACGGCAAGGGCCCGCTGGTCATCACCGGCATGGCCTGGTCGGGTCGCGGTCACATCACCAAGGTCGACGTGTCGATCGATGGCGGTGCGAACTGGCAGGAAGCCCGTCTGGCCGAGCCGGGCACCGACAAGGCGGTCTCGCGCTTCTACCTCGAGATCGACTGGGACGGTTCGGAGATGCTCCTTCAGTCCCGCGCTACCGATTCCACCGGCTACGTTCAGCCGACCAAGGACGCGCTCCGCGCGATCCGTGGCGAGAATTCGGTCTATCACAACAACGGTATCCAGACCTGGTGGGTCAAGGAAAACGGGGAGTCCGAGAATGTCGAAGTGTCGTCGTAATCTGCTGCTGGCCACGCTTCTGGCCGCTCCGCTCGTCGCGACGCCCGCTCTGGCCGAGAAATACGGTCTGGGGCGCGAAGCGCTGCCCGAGGAAATCAACGCCTGGACCGTCGAGGTCTTCCCCGATGGCAAGAACCTTCCCGAAGGGTCGGGTTCGGTTGCCGATGGCGAGAAAATCTTCGGCGACAATTGCGCGGCGTGTCACGGCGATTTCGCCGAGGGCGTCGACAACTGGCCGAAACTGGCCGGGGGCGATGGAACGCTGGCCGACAAGGACCCGGTGAAAACCGTCGGTTCCTACTGGCCGTACCTGTCCACTGTCTGGGACTATGCGCACCGCTCGATGCCGTTCGGCAACGCGCAGACGCTGACGGTCGACGAGACCTACGCCATCGTCGCCTACATCCTCTACTCGAACTATCTCGTGGACGACGATTTCGTCCTCACGAAGGATAACTTCCTAGACGTGGAGATGCCGAACGCGGATGGGTTCATCGTGGATAACCGCGATGAGGTCGAAGTGCCGAAGTTCTCGGAAGCCGCTTGCATGAGCGACTGTAAGACCGACGTGCAGATCACCAAGAAGGCGACCATTCTCGACGTGACCCCCGATGAGGGCAACGGCGAGGACACGGCGGCTGCCGATACTGCGGCGGAAACCGACACGGCCCAAAGCGATACGGCCCAAACCGACACTGCCGAAGCTCCGGCGCAGGACGCTCCGGCGGCTGCGGAGGAAGCCAAGGCAGAGGCCGCACCGGCGGAAAGCCTCTCGGCTGACCCGGAGCTGGTCGCAGCTGGCGAGAAGGTCTTCAAGAAGTGTAAGGCCTGCCACCAGGTCGGCGACGGCGCGAAGAACCGTGTCGGTCCCGTGCTCAACGGGCTGATCGGGCGCCAGGCCGGGACGGTCGACGGCTTCAAATACTCGAGCGCGATGACCCAGCACGGCGAGGACGGTCTGGTCTGGACCGAGCAAACCGTCGAGGAGTATCTCGCCGACCCGAAGGGCTACATTCCGAAGAACCGGATGTCCTTCGCCGGTCTGAAAGACCCCGAAGACGTCAAGGCGGTGCTCGCCTATATCGAGAGCCAAGGTGGCTAATACCCTCCCCGGGCGGGGGCTTCGGTCCCCGCTCACTTAAACCGACAGGGGCCTTCCGCCTGATCGTGTTTCGACGCCCGCGCTCCCCGCGGGCGTCTTTTTATTTGGTTCTGCCTTTGGCTTGTCTTCCGCTGGCGGGGTTGCAGCCCACCGCTCCCCGGGGATACTTGCACCAAACCAAGGGGGCAGGAATGGATCTGGAAGCACGCGCGCGCGAATTGTTCGACATCGGGGTGAAGACGGCCGACCCGGCAGCGGGGGTGACCCGCGCGATGGGCTGGGCGACGGACAACCCGCCGGGGCCGGGCGGGCGCTGGCAGGTGATCGCGCTCGGCAAGGCGGCGCTGGCGATGACTGCGGCAGCGCTGGACGCTCTGCCCGCGGAGGCGCAGGCGCTGGTCGTCACCAATCCCGAGAATGCCGAAGCGGCCTCGCCGCGCGCGGGCGTTACGCTGATCGCGGGCGACCACCCGGTGCCGGGCGAGGGCAGCGAGCGGGCTGGGCGCGCGATTCTGGAGTGCTTGCAGGGCTGTGGGCCGGAGGATCGGGTTCTGGCGCTGATCTCCGGCGGCGGCTCCGCGCTGGCCGTCGCGCCTGCCGAGGGGCTGAGCCTGTCGGACAAGGCCGAGGTCAGCCGCCTGCTGCTCGGCTGCGGGGCGGATATCACGCAGATGAACCTGATCCGCCAGCAACTTTCCCAGCTCAAGGGCGGCGGTTGGCTGCTTGCCAGCGGGGCCCCCGTGACCGGGCTGATCCTGTCCGATGTGCCGGGCGACGATCTGCGCGTGATTGCCTCGGGGCCGACGGTCGAGCCGATCGGTACGCGGGCTGAGGCGGCGCAGCTTTGCCGTGATCTCGGGATCTGGGAGGCTTTGCCCGCCCCTGTGCAGGCGCATCTTGAGGCCTCGGGCGCGGAGCCTGCTTTGCCCGCTGCCCGCAATCGCCTGATCGGGGCGAACGGGCTGTCGGTCGCGGCGATGGTGTCGGCTGGAGCCGAGGCCGCGCCCTTCGCGCTCGACGGGGACGTGGCCGATCTTGCGCCGCAGATCGTGGCTCTGCTGCGCGATATGCCTGCTGGCGCTTTGGTCATGGGCGGTGAGACCACCGTGACGATCAAGGGCGACGGGCGCGGCGGGCGCAATCAGGAGCTCGCTCTGCGGGTGGCTTGCGCGGCAGAGGTGGCCGGGATCGAGGGTGATTGGCGCTTCCTGTCGGGCGGTACCGATGGCCGCGATGGGCCGACGGATGCGGCGGGCGGTCTGGTAGGGCCGGGGACCTGCGCGGCAGCGCGGGCGGCTGGCGTCGATTGCGATGCGGCGCTTGCGCGCAATGACAGCTATCACGTTCTGCAGGCGGCGAGTGCGCTGCTGATGACGGGGGCGACCGGCACGAATGTGGCCGATCTCGCGGTTCTGGTGAAAGGCTAGCTTAGCCGCGCTCTGCTTCGGCAGAGCGCATCATCGGGCGCAGGCGGAGATAGGCTTCGCGAATGGCGGCGACGGTGATGATCGCGAGAGCGAGGGTGTCGAAAGCAACCATGCGTGTTTTCCTCGTAACGAAGCCTGAGTGGCGCGGCCTGAACGGCGGGCGCCCTCGGAGCCTCGGTAAAGATTGAGGCGCAAAAAAGGCAGGATCACGACGATTGCGGGCCAAGCCCGCTCAGCGCTCGAGGATCAGTGTGCCCCGCGCGAATTCCACCTTCGCGAAGCGGGTGAGATAGGTCATGCCCAGAAGCGAGGTATCCATCGATCCGCGATTGACCACGGCGCGCAGGTTGCTGTCGTGGATCGGCCCCAGATCGAAGCGCTCCAGCCGCACCGGCGCGGTCGCGACGATGCCATTGGCGGTGCGCGCCTGCCCGATATAGGCGAGATCGGAAGTGTTGATGCCCGCGCGCTCGGCGGCGCGCTGGGTCAGTACGATCTGGCTCGCGCCGGTATCGACGACGAAGCGGATCGGCGTGCCGTTGACCTCTGCGGTGAGGTAGTAGTGGCCGTCGGGCGCTTGCGGTACCTCGATCCGGCCATCGCGCATCACCGCCTGATCGGGGATCGAGACTTGCCGCTGGATATCGGTCCAAAGCCCGACCGCGGCGAGGGTGCCCAGAAAGATCAGTCCCCAGATCGCGGCCTGTTGCATGGTGCGACCGGGACGGCGGCGGATTTCGAGCACGAAATACCCGCCCACGGCGACGAGCAGGAGGCTCAGATAGACCAGCCGTCCCCAGTTTTCGCTGATGATCGTCTCCACCATGATCCTCGTTACCCCTACCGATCTCTTTCAGATAGGTCCGCTCAGGTGACTTTCCCAGAGGGCGGATTGCCTCAGCCGGTCGGGACGCCGCCCATCAACCCCGCACCGTGCAGCCCGTCGAGGATGAACTGGATCGCCAGCGCGGCCAGCAGCATCCCCAGAAGCCGGGTGACGACCATCGTGCCGGTGCGCCCCAGCGCGCGCTCGATCGGAGTGGCGAGCAGGAACATCACGAGGACACAGCCCAGCACCAGAAGCATCATGGCGATGATCGCCACGACATGCAGCCAGTCGCCGCCCTCGCGCCCTGCCAGCAGGATCATCGTGGCCATCGCGCCGGGCCCGGCCAGCAGTGGCGTGGCCAGCGGGAAGACGGAGGGGTCGGTCTCAGGGTCGGCCTCGTGTTCTTCGCCCTGCGCCTCGCGGCGCTTGGTGCGGCGTTCGAAAAGCATGTCGAGCGCGGTGAGGAACAAAAGCACCCCGCCCGCGATGCGGAAGGCGGGCATGGAGATGCCGATCCCGGCGAGAATCTTGTCGCCGAAGATGCCGAACAGCGTCAGCAGCACGGCGGCGATGATGAGCGCGCGGAAGGCGATGCGCAGACGCGCGCGGTGGCTTTCGCCCAGCGTCAGCGCGATGAAGACCGGGGCCAGACCGATTGGATCGATGATGACGAAAAGCGTCACGAAAGCAGTGATGTATTCGGCACCGATCACGTGGGGGCATCCCTTCCAAGTTTCGCGGGCGAGCCTAGCGTCATCCCCGATCCCCCGCCAGTCCTTCCCCGGCGTCTTCGGGAGAGGCTTCGACGGGCGCAGAGGGCAGGGCGGCGCGGATCTTCGCGGCCAGGCTCGCGGCCCCTCCGGCAAGGCGCGGATCGTCCACCGCCTCGGCCAGATCGAGCAGGTGATCGAGTGCGGCCAGCTCTTCGCGGGTCAGCACCAGAGGCGGTAGCCCCACCGCCCGGCGCAGGATGTAGCCCACGCCGCGCTCGCCCTCGACAGGCACCCCATAGGCCGAGATTTCCGCCATGTCGCGCCAGATCGTGCGGGCGGAAACGCCCAGCCGCTCGGCCAGATCGCTGGCACGATGCATCTTGCCGTCGCGCAGGATAGCGATGATCTGTTGCAGCCGCTCGTCGCGGGTCATGGGGTTCTCCGATCGGGTCGCGAGAAGGGTAACGCGAGGGAGGGCAACTGACAATGAACTGTCAGTAATCTGCCCCTCAAAGCCCCGTTTGGGCGGAATCGCTCTAGGATTGAGGCCCGCATGATCCTAAAACTCGGGACCGACATAAGGCGCGGGCGGCGGGCCCGTGACCAGAGGAGAGACAACAATGCTCAACAATATCGGCCTTCCCGGCCTTCTTCTGATCGCCGTCGTGGTTCTGGTTCTTTTTGGCCGCGGCAAGATTTCCTCGCTCATGGGTGAAGTCGGCAAAGGCATCACCGCCTTCAAGAAAGGCGTGAGCGACGGCTCGAAAGAAATCGAGGACGGCACCGTCGACGAGGCACGTGACGTGACCCCGGCTGACGAAGTCCAGAAAGAAAAAGACAAGGCCTGAGCCTGATCGCATTCGGGGGTTGCGGGCTGGTGCCCGTTTGCCTTTGCGTCCTCAATCGGCCGGAGGCCTGAGCACTCATGTTAGACATCGGTTGGAGCGAGCTTCTGCTGATCGGCGTCGTGGCGCTGATCGTCGTGGGGCCGAAGGATCTGCCCAAGATGTTCCACCAGCTTGGCCGCATCACTGCGAAGGCCAAGGCGATGGGGCGCGAGTTTTCGCGGGCGATGGAAGATGCGGCGAAGGATACCGGGCTCGATGAAGCTGCGGGCTCCGTGCGCGACCTGAAATCGCTGGCGTCCAAGAAATCGCTCGGGCTCGACGCGCTGGAAAAAGCGACCGACGCTTTCGAGAAATGGGAGCCGGGCCGGTCCGAGAGCGGGAAGACCTCGCTCAAGCCCGATCCCGAGGCCGAGCCGCCCAAGCCCGAGGCTGCCCAACCCGAGGCGAGCCCGGCCGAGACGGCCAAACCCGAGACATCCAAGACGGCAAGCAAGCCGGCGGCCAAGCCCGCTGCGAAGAAAGCCGCGCCGAAGACCGCAGCCAAGACTGGCGCCAAGACGACTGGCACCAAGACGGGCACTTCGACCGCAGCGAAATCCAGCGCCAAGCCGGCAACCAAATCGAGCAGTAAACCCGCCGCGAAAACCGGTGCCAAACCGGCGGCCAAAAAGACGGCGGCGAAGAAACCCGCCGCGAAGAAGGGTGACGCATGAGCGACAATAACGAGATCGAGGAAAGCTCGGCCCCGCTGATCGAGCACCTTGCCGAACTGCGCACGCGCATCCTCTATTCGCTGGGGGCCTTCATCGTCGCGATGGTGGTCTGCTACACGGTCTGGAACCCGATCTTCAACTTCCTGACCCGTCCGGTCTGCTCGGCACTGGAATCGCGCGGCGAGCAATGCGGCCTCTACCTGATCAAGCTGCAGGAAGGCTTCTTCGTCGCGATCAACATCTCTTTCCTCGGCGGTTTTGCCCTGGCTTTCCCGATCATCGCCTATCAGATGTGGCGGTTCGTGGCGCCGGGCCTCTATCGCAACGAGAAGAACGCGTTCCTGCCTTTCCTGGTCGCCTCGCCGGTGATGTTCTTCCTTGGCGCGGCGTTTGCCTATTACATCATCCTGCCGCTGGCCTTTAACTTCTTCCTCGGCTTCCAGCAGGGCGAGATCGGCGCGACTTCGGGCGCGAACGAGATGGCCGCGATCGGCTTCCAAGGCTCGGTGCAGGAATATCTCAACCTGACGATCAAGTTCGTCATGGCCTTCGGGATCTGTTTCCAGCTGCCCGTGCTGCTGTCGCTGATGGGCAAGGCGGGGCTGGTGTCCTCAGAAGGTCTCGGCAACATGCGCAAATATGCCGTGGTCGCGATCCTCGTGGTGGCGGCGATCGCCACGCCCCCGGACGTGATCTCTCAGGTCATCCTGTTCACGGTGGTTTACGGTCTCTACGAGATTTCCATCCAGCTCGTGAAACGGATCGAGAAGACCCGCGAAGCCCGGATGCGCGCCGAAGGCACCTGGATCGACCCCGACGAGTGGGACGATGACGAGGACGAAGAGGATGAGAAGGACGGCAAGGCATGAGTGACGCGGCGCTGAACCGGATCGCCACGGCGCTGGAGCGGCTCTCGCCCGCTCCGCAGCCCGCGCCCGACTTCGCCTCGGCCAGCGCGTTCATCTGGCACACCTCGCCGGATCGGCTGGAGCCCGTGCCGCAGGTGAACCGCGTCGACCTCAGCCTGCTGCACGGCATCGACCGCTCACGCGACACGCTGCTGGCCAACACGCTGCAATTCGCGCGTGGGGCGGCGGCGAACAACGCGCTTCTCTGGGGTGCGCGCGGGATGGGGAAGAGCTCGCTCGTGAAAGCTGCCCATGCTGCGGCGGTGGCCGAGGGGCTGCCGCTCAAGCTGGTGGAGCTTGCGCGCGAGGATCTGCCCTCGGTCGGCCGTCTGCTCGCGCATCTGCGCGACGCGCCCGAGATGCGTTTCGTCCTGTTCTGCGACGACCTCTCGTTCAGCCATGACGACCAGCATTACAAATCGCTCAAGGCGGTGCTCGATGGCGGGATCGAGGGGCGGCCCGCGAACGTGATCCTCTATGCCACGTCGAACCGGCGCCACCTGATGCCGCGCGACATGATCGAGAACGAACGTTCGACCGCGATCAGCCCGTCCGAGGCGGTGGAGGAGAAAGTCTCGCTGTCCGATCGTTTTGGGCTGTGGCTGGGCTTCCACCCGTGTTCGCAGGACGAATACCTCACGATGATCCGCGGCTATTGCGACAGCTATGGCGTGGAGATTTCCGACGAAGACCTGCGCGCCGAGGCCATCGAATGGCAGGCGACGCGCGGGGCGCGTTCGGGCCGCGTGGCTTGGCAGTATTTTACCGATCTGGCCGGGCGGCGCGGCGTCGCGCTGTAAGCGCGTCTCTCCGCATCACTGGCGTCGCGGGCAGGGGGCTTACACCCCCAGCCGATCGCGCAGCGCATACCACCACGACCCCGCGACCGAGTAGGGCACGCGGAAGGTGCGCCCGCCGGGAAACGGGATCCACGGCAGTTTCGCGAACGTGTCGAACCGGGTCAGATCGCCGTTGATCGCCTCCGACAGGATGCGCCCGAAGGTATGCGACCCGGTCACGCCGTGGCCCGAGTAGCCATGCGCGAAATAGGTGTTCTGCCCGATCCGGCCCATCTGCGGCACCCGGCTGAAGGACAGCGCGAAATTGCCCGACCATGCGTAGTCGATCTTGGTGCCCTTGAGCTGCGGGAAGACCTTCTCGAGGTTCTTCCAGAGCTTCGCCTTGATGTCCTTCGGATCCGCCCCGCCATAGACCGTGCCGCCGCCGAAGAGCAGGCGGTTGTCGGCGGACATGCGGTAATAGTCGAGGATATAGCGCACGTCTTCAATGCAGGCGTCGGACGGCATCAACTCGCGCGCCTTCGCCTCGCCCAGCGGTTCGGTCGCCATCACCTGCGTCGAGACGGGCATCACGCGGCGCTCCAGCGTCGGGACCACATGGCCGAGATAGGCGTTACCACAGAGCACCAGCGTCTTCGCGGTGATCTGGCCTTTTGCGGTCTTGATCACCGGGCGCGCGGCCTCGGTATCGACCGAGGTCACGGGCGACATCTCGTAGATCGTGCCGCCGAGCTTCTCGACTGCCGCCGCCTCGCCAAGCGCGAGGTTGAGTGGATGCAGATGGCCGCCCTTATGGTCGATCATCCCGCCCGCATAGAGGTCAGAATTCGCATGCTCGCGCATCTGCTCGCGGCTCAGCATCTCCTGGCTTTCGATGCCGTAGCTGCGCCAGAGCTTCCAGCGCGCTTCCAGTTCCTGCATGTGCTTGGCCGTCAGCCCCGCGAAGACATTGCCGGGCTTCAGGTCGCACTGGATGTCATAGGTCGCGACGCGCTCGCGGATGATGTCGCCGCCTTCCATCACGAGGCCGGCTACGAAATTCGCGGTGTCCTGCCCGTAGCGGCTCTCGATTACGTCGAGGCTGGCGTTCAGCCCGTTCACGACCTGACCGCCATTGCGGCCCGAGGCGCCCCAGCCGATGCGTGCGCCCTCGACGACGGTGACGCTATAGCCCTTTTCTGCCAGATGCAGCGCGGTGGACAGCCCCGAGAAGCCTGCGCCCACGACGCAGATATCCGCCTCCTGTTCACCCACCAGTTCTGCGCGCAAGGGCGCCGGATTGGCCGAAGCCGCGTAGTAGCTGCCGGTGTGGCTGCCGTCGCCCGCATAGGGATGGGTCTGATGGGTCATGTCGCGCACTCGTCTGAAAGGGGCGTTTGGCTTTCGGTGCCACGCGCGCGCGCCGAGCGCAAGCGGGGCTCAGCCCGCCCGCGTCAGCATCCCGAACAAATCGCGCGGATCGTCGGGGTCTGCCATAAGATCGAGCATCTGCGCGTGGTCGCCACCCTTCACGCGGTCATGGATGTAGCGCAGCGCGCTGAAATCCTCGATCGCGAAGCCCACGCTATCGAACAGCGTGATTTGTTTTGCGTCGCGACGGCCTTTCGCCTCGCCGCGCATGACCTTCCACAGCTCGGTCACCGGATGGTCTTCGTCGAGCGCCTGAATCTCGCCCTCGATGCGGGTCTGCGGCGGGTATTCGACGAAGATCTCCGAGCGGGTGAGGATGTCACGATGCAGTTCGGTCTTGCCGGGGCAGTCGCCGCCGATCGCGTTGATGTGGATGCCGGAGCCGACCATGTTGTCGGTCAGGATCGTCGCATATTGCTTGTCAGCAGTGCAGGTGGTGATGACCTGCGCGCCTTCGACGGCTTCCTCGGCCGAGCGGCATTTGGTGACGTTGAACCCTTGAGCGGTCAGGTTCTTCGCGGCCTTCTCGGTCGCAGTCGGGTCGATGTCATAGAGCCGCAGCGTATCGATACCGCAGATCGCGCGGAAGGCCAGCGCCTGAAACTCGCATTGCGCGCCGTTGCCGATCATGCCCATGACGCTCGCACCTTTCGGAGCGAGGTATTTGCCCACCAGCGCCGAGGTGGCCGCAGTGCGCAGTGCGGTCAGCATCGTCATCTCGGTCATCAGCAGCGGATAGCCCGTGGCGACGGAAGACAGCACGCCGAACGCGGTGACAGTCTGGTGCCCGGTGCGGCCGTTCTTGGGGTGGCCGTTGACGTATTTGAAGCCGTAATTCTCCGCGTCCGCGGTCGGCATCAGCTCGATCACGCCCTCCGCCGAATGGCTCGCCACGCGCGGGGTCTTGTCGAAATCCGGCCAGCGGCGGAAATCCTCTTCAATATAGGCGGCGAGGTCGCGCATCACCTGTTCGGGGCCGATCTCGTTCACCAGCTTCATCATGTTGGCGACGGAAACGAAGGGCACGAAGGCCAGCTTGGAGGGGGCGAGAGGGGACATATCCATCAAAAGCTCCGTGTCATGCGGTCGAGAACGCGGCGGCCGAAGAGGCTGGCTGCGAGGTCGCATAGCAGTTTCGCCGTGCGACCGCGTTCGTCGAGGAAAGGGTTGAGCTCGACAATGTCGAGCGAGGTCACGAGGTCGCTGTCGCCGACCTCTTCCATGATCAGATGCGCTTCGCGGAAGGTGGCGCCACCCGGCACGGTGGTGCCCACGGCGGGCGCGATCCCGGGGTCGAGGAAATCGACGTCGAAGCTGACATGCAGCAGGCCGTTGGCTTCGCGCACGCGATCGAGGAAGGCGCGCAGCGGGGCCAGCACCCCGGTCTCGTCGATGGCGCGCATGTCATGGACTTCCAAGCCGATCTTCTTGATGCGCTCGCGCTCCGCCGGATCGACCGAGCGGATGCCCATCATGCAAAAATTCTTCGGATCGATGCTGGCTTCCAGCGGCGGGAAGGCCTCGAAATCGGGCTGCCCGGTGACATAGGCCACGGGCGTGCCATGCAGGTTGCCGCTGGTGGTGGTCTCCAGCGTGTGCAGGTCCGGGTGCGCATCGAGCCAGAGCACGAAGAGGGGACGATCTTGCGTCTTCGCATGCCGCGCGAGGCCGCTCAGCGTGCCTGCGGCCAGCGCGTGATCGCCGCCGATGAAGATCGGGCGGTCATGGGTCTGCGCGGCGTCAAAGGCGGCCTGCGAGAGCGCCTCGATCCAGGCACGGGTTTCGGCCAGATCGTGGATCGCGGGGTTCTTATGCGGCACCGGCTCTTGCGGGGGAATCGACAGGTCGCCCAGATCATCCACCTCCCAGCCCAGCTCGGTCAGGATGTCGCCCAGCCCCGCGATGCGCAGACTGGCCGGTCCCATGATGCAGCCGGGTTGCGAAGCGCCAGTTTGAATAGGCGCGCCCAGAATCGAAACTGTGCGTGTCATCGAAATCTCCCTTGTTGATCTTAGTCTGACGAAATGGCGCAGAGGTTTCGCTTGTCAATTTGCGCAAAACGGAACTAAATTTGATCAATTCGACTAGACGATTGATCAAAACGGAGGGTAAATGCAGCTCGACGATACGGACCGCGCGATCATGGCCGCGCTGCGCGCGGATGCGCGGCTCTCGATGACCGATCTGGCGCTGCAGGTGGGCGTGTCGCGCACGACCGCGCGGGCCCGGCTGGAGGCGCTGGTCGCCTCGGGTCAGATCCGGCGCTTCACCATCGAGACAGAGACGGATGTCGAGGGGCAGGTGCGCGCGATCACGCTCGTGGAGTTGCAGGGCAAGATGTCGCGCGCGGTGATCCGGGCGCTGCACCGCATCCCTGAGGTGACGACGGTCTTCGCGACCAATGGCAACTGGGATCTGGTGGCGGAAATCCGGGCCGAGACCCTGGGCGAATTCGACCGGGCCTTGCGCGATGTTCGGGAAATTCCGGGGGTGCTCAACAGCGAGAGCTGTCTGCTGCTTGCGCCTGTCGCGGGGTGAGCGGGCAGGGCGTGCGGGCGGGCCGGAACATCTCCGGCCCGCCGCAAAAGATCAGTTGAGGTAGGGCATCGGATCGACGGAATCGATCCCCTTGCGGACCTCGAAATGCAGATAGCCCTGATCGCCGGAGGCGACTTTCGCGATGGTCTGGCCGCGCTTGACGCTTGCGCCTTTCTTCACCGTGATGCCGGTCACGTTGTAATAGACCGTCACCAGATTGTCGGGATGCTTGATCGCGAGGAAGGCGACATCGTCGGTGTCCTGGCTGATCAGCAGCACGGTGCCGCTCTCGGCGGCTTTCACCGCCGTCCCGGCCGAAGCCGAGATATCCACGCCGTCGTTCGAGCCCTTCTTGTAGGGTCGGATGATCGAACCCGGCACCGGCATCGCCATCTTCGACGTGTCCGACGCCTTGGTGCGATCGGTGCTCATGTCCGGGGTCTTCGTCTTGACCGGCTCGGATGCTTTCGGCGGCGTCTTCTGGGGCAGGGGCTCTGCCGCGGACGGCGGCACCGGGGTCGGCGAGCCGGTGCCCGGCGCGGTCGTGGCCGTCGCGGTCTCGACTTTCGCGGGCTGACGGCTCGACGCGACCGGGATGATCAGGACCTGACCTTCGCGCACCCGCAGATCGTTCGGCAACCCGTTCCACTCGGCCAGCGCCTTCACCGGCACCGAGTAGTAGCGCGCGATGGAATAGGCGGTCTCGCCGCGTGCGACCTTGTGGCGGATCGGCTCGGCGCTGTTGGTGGAGACCGGGGCCGAGGCCGGGGTCGGTTTGGCGGGCTGGTTCGCCTGCGATCTATCGATCGCGTTCGAGGCGAGCGAGGTGATGTCGATCGTCTCCGAGGTCAGCGCGCTGGAGTTGCCCGGCGTCGCGGAGCCGCCCGTGGTCGCGACCTTGTTGGGCAGGGCCAGCACTTCGCCCGCGTTCAGCACCGCATCGGGCGAGACCGCGTTGTAGCGGGCCAGCGCGCCGGGATCGGTGCCGATACGCTGCGCGACCGAATTGACCGTATCGCCGCGGCGCGCCACCACGACCTGATAATTCGGGTAGGTGATGATGCCCTGATCATTCGGGCGCGGGCGATCCTGCACCGCCTGCCGGGCGGCGGCGCTCGTGTCGAGCCCGCCATTGCCATAACCGCGCATGTCCAGATCGAACCCGTTCGGGTTACAGGCGGCCAACGCCGTCAGCGCGACGCCACCTGCCAGGATCAGCCGCAGCCGGGAAATCTTCGTTGCCATCCGCTCGTCCTCACTGTCTCTCAGACCTCTTCGGGGTCCGTTCTTACCTGCCACTTAGTCGTTTGCCACGCCCTCTACGAGGGGAACAAAGCGCACCGGACGTAATTCTTCGTAATCGAAACCCGTCTCGAGCCGGCGCACCCGGATCAGGCTTTGCACCGTGTCCGACTGGCCCACGGGTAGAACCATGATACCCCCGATCTTCAGCTGGGCCAAGAGCGGCCCGGGAGGGTCTTCCGCGGCGGCAGTCACGATGATTCGATCAAAGGGCGCCTGATCGGGCAGCCCGTGCGAGCCATCCCCGGAAATCGCGACGATATTGGTGAGCCGCAGCGCGTTGAAGACGCCTTCGGCTTCGCGTACCAGCCTGCGATGCCGGTCCACCGTATAGACGCGGCGGGCGAGCTGGCTCAGGATCGCCGCCTGATAGCCCGAGCCGGTGCCGATCTCGAGCACGGTGTCGCGCGAACCCACATCCGCGGCCTGCGTCATCAGCCCCACGACCGAGGGCTGCGAGATAGTCTGCCCGCAGGCGATCGGCAGCGGCATGTCCTCATAGGCGCGGTCGGCGAAGATGCCGCGCACGAACTGGCCGCGGTCGATCCCCTCCATCGCGTGCAGCGTGCGCGCGTCGGTCACGCCCTTGGAGCGCAGTGCGAAGAGGAACCGCATCTTGCGCTCGGCCAGATCCTCTTCCGCATCCTCGCTCATCCCAGACGGGCCTCCAGATCGGCGATCACGTCATGCGCCGTCAGATCGGCGCGCATCGGCGTGACCGATATATAGCCGTCGAGATTGACGGCGGCATCGGTGCCCGGCTGCGTCGGGGTGTGCTGCGGGCCGCCCTTGATCCACAGAAAGCGCCGCCCCGAGGGCGCGTGATGCGCCTCGGTCGAGAAGAAGCAATCCTTGCGGAAGCCTTGGGCTGCGACCTTGTGGCCTTTTACGTCCTTGGCCAGCACCGGCGGGAAGTTGACGTTGTAGAAGACCCGGTAATCGCCGTCGTCCCAGATGCCATCATCGATCAGCTTGCGCACCAGCGCCGCGCCATGGACCCGGGCTGCCTCGAACATGTCGGGGGCGTTGAAGACCTCGGGGCCGATGAATTGCGACAGGGCGATCGCGGGCACGCCTTGCAGTGCCGCCTCCATCGCGCCGCCCAACGTGCCGGAATAGAGCGCGTTATCTGCGGAGTTGTTGCCCCGGTTCACACCCGAGAGCACCAGATCGGGCCGCTGACCTTCCAGCACGTCATACAGCCCAGCCATCACGCAATCGGCGGGGCTGCCTTCGGCTGCGAAACGGCGTTCGGCCAGTTTCGAGATCATCATCGGCCGGGTGTACGAGATGCAATGCCCGACGCCCGATTGCTCGAAAGCCGGCGCGACCGTCCAGACCTCGCCATCGGGGCCTGCAAGTTCTTCGGCGATCTCGCCCAGAACGGCCAGTCCCGGTGCGTCGATCCCGTCGTCATTGGTGATGAGAATACGCATGTTGCCCCCAGTTCGCCGTCGCGTCACCCGATGCTTACCGTGCGGCGGATGAAGGGTAAAGCGGGGGCGGGCGACAGCGCGGATGTGTCGCCAAAGCGCCGCAGCCGAAGGGCATTTCGGCGGCGCTTTGGTCGTTCTCAGAGCGTGTCGAGGATGCGCCGCGCCTCGGCGTGGCGGTCGGCCAGCGCGTCGCGATCTTCGCCGGGGAAGAACCGTCCGCGCAGCGCGGTCGCCATCGGCGCAGGCTCCGCAATCATCACGCGCGGCCCGATCTTCACGGTCTCGGCCTGCCACGAGCGCATCATCGCCATCTGCGCGGCTTTCGTAGCCCCATAGATGCCGAAGAATTTCTGCCCTGCACGCGGATCGTCGAAGGCCAGCGCGGTGCCTTCGCGCGCGAGCAGCAGCGGCTCCATCAGCCCGATCAGCTGCGCGGTCGCGGTCACGTTCACCTTGACCGAATTGGCCAGTTCCTTCGCGTCGATATGACCCGTCGGCGACAGCGGCGCGGCATGGATCGCCGTGTGCACCCAAAGATCGAGCCCACCCCAGCGCGCGCCGATCGACTGCGCGAGATGCGCCATCTGATCGGGTTCGGTCACGTCGAGCGGACCGAGCGAGGCGGTACCGCCCTTCGCCTGAATGCGGTCGTCGAGCTCTTCCAGCGCGCCGGTGGTCCGTGCGACGGCCATGACATGCCAGCCATCTGCGGCCAAAGCTTCGGCGATCGCCCCGCCAAGGCCACGCGAAGCGCCTGTGACAAGCGCCAGTTTCTTGCCCTGCGAAGGGTCTTGGGTCTGATCCGTGCTCATGGCGCGTTTCTTGCCACCACGCCCGCCGTCGCGCAAGCGTGCAGATGCACGTCCCGCGCCTTTCCCGCTGTTTTGCAGCTTGGCGCGCAGGCCGGGTTGGTCAGCTTTGCGGCGCCGCCACCCTCCTGACGGGGGGCGGCGCTACGCCTCGTCCTGAAGTCGCGCGAGAGCGGCGGCGCACATGCCCGCGCCCAGCCATTGGCATTCGGCGCAGATCGTCTGATGCACATCGGCGGGCAGGGCGGCCATCCGCTCCTGCGCCTCGCCCCATGTCAGCACATCGCCCGGCGCAATATCCAGCGCCTCGGCATGGGCCGCGTCCAGCCGGTCGATCTTCGCCTGCGCGGTGCATCCCGATCCGCGCCGCGACGGGCAGGGGCCGCAGATGTCATCCGCCGCGCCCACCACTTCGATCTCCACTGCGGCGCCCTCCGGTTGCCGCAAGCGTCCTTCGACGATCTCGGTCATATTCGCGGTGAAGCGATCCGAATATCCCTTCCCCTCGAAACCGAGCGAGCAGAGGAAATGATGCGGGCGATATGTCAGACGGTCAGCCATGTCTTCGCTCTTGGGTAAATATCCCGGGGGATGAATGGCGCAGCCAGAAGGGGGCAGCGCCCCCTTTTCCCGGGTATCAGAATAGAAAACGGGCCGGAAGGTCTCCCCTCCGGCCCGCAATGATTTGGCATACGCTCAGCGCTTGGCGATATCGACGTAATCGCGATAGGTCGCGCCGGTATAAAGCTGACGCGGGCGACCGATCTTGCCGGTCGGATCCTCGATCATCTCTTTCCACTGCGAGATCCAGCCGACGGTGCGCGAGAGCGCGAAGATCGGGGTGAACATCGAGGTCGGGAAGCCCATCGCCTCGAGGATGATGCCCGAGTAGAAGTCGACATTCGGATAGAGCTTCTTGGAGACGAAATAGTCGTCCTCCAGAGCGATCTTCTCGAGTTCCTTGGCGACCTGAAGGGTCTCGTTGTCGTGGATGCCGAGCAGGTCGAGCACCTCGTCCGCCGATTCCTTCATGACCTTCGCGCGCGGGTCGAAGTTCTTGTAGACGCGGTGGCCGAAGCCCATCAGGCGGAAGGGGTCATCCTTGTCCTTGGCGCGCTTGATGTATTCCGGGATCTGATCGACGGTGCCGATTTCGCGCAGCATCTCGAGGCAGGCCTGGTTTGCGCCGCCGTGGGCAGGGCCCCAGAGGCAGGCGATGCCGGCTGCGATACAGGCGAACGGGTTCGCGCCCGAGGAGCCTGCCAGACGCACGGTCGAGGTCGAGGCGTTCTGCTCGTGATCGGCATGGAGCGTGAAGATACGGTCCATCGCCTTCGCGAGCGCCGGCTCGATCTTGTAGTCTTCGGCCGGGACCGAGAAACACATGTGCAGGAAGTTCTCGGCGTAGCTCAGCTCGTTCTTCGGATAGACGAAGGGCTGACCGATCGAATACTTGTAGGCCATCGCGGCGATCGTCGGCAGCTTCGCGATCAGACGGATCGAAGCGACTTCGCGCTGCCACGGGTCCGAGATGTCGAGGCTGTCGTGATAGAAGGCCGAGAGCGCGCCCACGACGCCGACCATGGTCGCCATCGGGTGGCTGTCACGGCGGAAGCCCTGGAAGAACTGCTTCATCTGCTCGTGGATCATCGTGTGACGGGTCACGCGATATTCGAAATCTTCCATCTGCTGCTTGCTCGGCAGTTCCCCGTAGAGAAGCAGGTAGCACACTTCGAGATAGTGCGATTCCGAGGCGAGCTGGTCGATCGGGTAGCCGCGATACAGCAGCTCGCCCTTGCCACCATCAATGAAGGTGATCTTGGACTCGCAGGCTGCGGTCGAAGTGAAGCCCGGATCGTAGGTGAAGACGTCGGCTTGACCGTAGAGCTTGCGGATATCGAGCACGTCGGGACCAGCCGAGGGCGAGAGCACGGGAAGCTCATAGGTTTGTCCGTCAAGCGAGAGCGTGGCGGTCTTCGAATTGTCTGCCATGTAAATTCCCTTTCATCCTCCGGCTGGGCCGCGCCGGTCTATCGCGTCCGGACAGGCGTCCGGAGAGGGCGGCCAGGCCTCAGGCCGCCTGATCGTCGAGTCGTGCCAGAGTCTCCTCTTGGCCCAAAACGAGCATCATATCGAATACGCTGGGGGTAGCCGCTCGCCCCGCCAAGGCCGCCCGCATCGGAGCAGCGACCTTCCCAAGGCCCAGTCCGTGCGCTTCGGCAACCTGTCCGACGGCGGCTTCCAGGTCTTCCCGCGACCAATTAGCGCGTTGCAGCGCAAAGGTCAATTCACTCAGTATACCACGGGATACATCATTGAGCGCCTTGGCCGCTTTCTCTTCGATCTCGATCGGGCGCTGCGTCAGAGAGAAATGCGCCTTTTCAAGAAGTTGCGGCAACAACTTCGCCGAGCCCTTCACGATGGGAAGCGTGCGCATAAGCGCAGATTTCTGTGCGTCACCCAGCGGCGGTTTTTCTGCAGCTGCGAGATAACCTTCGATTTCGCGCAGCAATTCGGCCTCATCGGTGATGGCGATATGCTGGCCGCAGATATTTTCGAGCTTCTTGAAGTCGAGCCGCGCCGGCGCCTTGTTGATGCCGGTGATGTCGAACCATTCCTTCGCCTGATCGTCGGTGAAGAATTCGTCGTCGCCATGGCTCCAGCCGAGCCGCGCGAGGTAGTTGCGCATCCCCGTCGCGGGATAGCCCATGGCCTGATACTGCTCGAGGCCGACCGCGCCGTGGCGCTTCGACAGCTTCTTGCCGTCGGGGCCGTGGATCAGCGGGATATGCGCGAAGGTGGGCACGTCCCAGCCCATCGCGCGATAGACCAGCATCTGCCGCGCGGCATTGACGAGATGGTCGTCCCCGCGGATCACATGGGTCACGCCCATATCATGGTCATCGACGACAACGGCCAGCATGTAAGTCGGTGTGCCATCAGAACGTAAACAAATCATGTCATCGAGCTGATCGTTGCGGATCGTCACCTCGCCCTGCACGGCGTCGGTGATCACGGTCGTGCCCTCGCGGGGCGCTTTCAGACGGATCACATAGGGCGCATCCGGATGCGTCGCGGGATCGGCATCGCGCCACGGCGAGGGGAACATCTGCCCCTTGTTCGCCGGGTCCTCGCGGAAGGCCGCGATCTCTTCCTGCGTGGAGAAGCACTTATAGGCGTGGCCTTTCTCCAGCATTTGATGGGCGACCTCGGCATGGCGCGCCGCGCCCGCAGCTTGGCTCACCACGTCGCCGTCATAATCGAGCCCAAGCCATTCGAGCCCCTGCAGGATCGCCGCCGTGGCCTCGGGGGTGGAGCGTTCGCGATCGGTATCCTCGATACGGAGCAGGAATTTGCCGCCGCGCCCACGGGCATAGAGCCAGTTGAACAGCGCCGTGCGCGCACCGCCGATATGCAGATAGCCGGTGGGAGAGGGGGCGAAACGGGTGACAATCTGGTCGGACATGTCGGGACCTTTCTTCGCGGGCTCTTACCGGCCCGCGTTAACCTATCGGAAACCATCAAGCGCATAGGCTTTCTCGGCTCGATGCATAAGCAGGGACGGGGCCGAGGACAAGCATGGCGATCAATGCCGAACCCGGCGACTGGGCGCAGGCGGAGGGCGCGACGGGCGCGGGGCGCGCTCCGCGTCTGATCGCGGCGCTCTTCGGGGGGCTCTCCGATCCGCTGGGCGCGCTGGCGCGGGCCCGCGCGCAGCTTTTCCTGTGGATGCCGGTGGCGCTCGGCGTCGGGGTCGGTGCGTATTTCTCCCTCGGCGTCGAGCCGGGATGGCCTATCTACCTGAGCACGCTCGTAATCTGCGTACTCTCGCTTACGCTTTGGCTGTGCGCTGCGGCATGGTTTCGGCTGCCCGCGGCGCTGATCGCCCTTGCGGCTCTGGGGCTGTTGCTCGCGGGGCTGCGCGCCCATCTCGTCGCCGCCCCGGTGCTGCAGTATCGCTACTACGGCCCCGTCAGCGGGCGGATCGTGAAGATCGACCGCGCGCGCTCCGACCTGATCCGGCTGACGCTGGACCGGGTGCGGATCGACCGGATTCCTCCCGCCAAGACCCCTGCGCGGGTGCGCGTGACGCTGCATGGCGATCAAAGTCAGTTCAGCCCCGAGCCCGGCACGCAGGTCATGCTCACGGCGAATCTCTCTCCCCCGCCGCCGCCAGCGGCCCCAAGGGATTACGATTTTCGCCGCACCGCTTGGTTCGACCGGCTCGGCGCGATCGGCTATACCCGCGCGCCGGTGATGCGAGTGGCGCCGCCCGATCCCGGCGATTGGGCAATGGCGGCGCATCGCGCGCGGATGCGGCTTTCTGCGGCGATCCAATCGCGGATCGCGGGACAGCCCGGCGCGGTCGCGGCGGCTTTGATGACCGGCGATCGCTCGGGGTTGAGCGAGGCCACGCGCGAGGTGATGCGCCGCTCCAGCCTCGCCCATTTGATCGCGATTTCCGGGCTGCATATGGGGATGCTGGCGGGCTTCGTCTTCGGTCTGGTGCGTTACGGGTTGGCGCTGGCGGGGCGCCCGGCCCTGATCTGGCCCACGAAGAAACTGGCCGCCATCGCGGCGCTGGTTGCGGCCAGCGCCTATCTCTGGCTCGCGGGGCCTGCTGTCTCGACCCAGCGCGCTTGGATCATGGTGTCGATCATGCTTCTCGCGGTGCTCTTCGACCGGCGCGCGCTGAGCCTGCGCACCGTCGCGCTCGCCGCGACGCTCTTGTTGATCTGGCAGCCCGAGAGCCTGACCGAGCCTGGCTTCCAGATGTCCTTCGCCGCGACCACCGCGCTGATCGTGGCGCTGGGTCCGTGGACCCGCGCGGCGTGCCATCTGCCGCGCCTGCTGCGCCCGGTCCTGATGCTGGTCGCGACCTCTCTGATCGCAGGCGCGGCCACCGCACCGATCGTGGCCGCGCAGTTTCACAGGCTCTCGGAATACGGGGTGCTGGCCAACCTCTTCGCGGTGCCCGCAATGGGGCTCGTGATCATGCCGATGGGCGTGCTCGCGGCGCTGCTCGCCCCCCTCGGTCTGAGTGGTCCCGCGCTTTGGGCGATGGGGCAAGGCACGGCGTGGATCTTGCGCGTGGCGGAGTGGGTGAGCGGCCTCGACGGCTCGGTTCTCGCGATCGTCCAGCCGGGGCCGTGGGTGATCCCTTTGATTGCGCTTGGCGCGTTGGGGGCGATCCTGACGCGCGGGGCCGTGCGCAGTGTGAGCGTCGTGTTGATCGCCGTGGCTTGCGCGTTATGGCTGCGCGCCGGGGCGGAGCGTCCGGCGCTGCTGATCGCGCCCGAGGCGCAGCAGGTCGGTCTGATGACCTCGCAAGGCCGGGCGCTGTCGAAGCCGGGCGCGGGGTTCATCTCCGAACGCTGGCTAGCGGCGGATGGCGATCCGGCGTCGCTGGAAGAGGCCGCCGCACGCCCCGCCTTCTCTGGGCCGCGCGGTGCGCGGATTGCGCAGTTTCGACGCGCTCCGCTCGCCCATCTCACTGGAAAATCGGCAAAAGAGGCTCTGCCTGCAATTTGCGCGAAGGGCGGCATCGTCGTGATTTCCAGTAAGATCGAAGCGCCCACGGGCCTCTGCGATCTATGGGACGCCGCGCGCCTGCGGGAGGCTGGCGCTGTCGGCTTCAGCGCCACGGGCGAGGTCACGACGACTGCGCAAATCAAGGGTCGTCGCCCTTGGACGCGCCCCTGATCTTCGCTCTTTCCAAATATCTCCGCCGGAGGCTCCAGCCCACGCCACCCGCGCGACATACGAAAAAGAGCGCCCCGCAGGACGCTCTTTCCCAGGAATTCACCAAATCTCAGTAGCTCCGGATCAGCCCGACGAGCCGCCCCTGCACCTTCACCTGATCGTCGCGCAGCAGCCGCGTCTCATAGGCCGGGTTCGCGGCTTCCAGCGCGATCATCCCGCTGCGCCGGTAGAAGCGTTTCAGCGTCGCCTCATGGCCCTCGACCAGCGCGACCACGATATCACCATTGTCGGCGGTGCCCTGTTCGCGGATCACCACGACATCGCCGTCGTTGATCCCGGCCTCGATCATCGAGTCGCCTTTGACCTCGAGCGCGTAATGCTCCCCACGACCGCTCAGCATCGAGCCGGGGACGGCGACGTGATGCGAGACCTCCGAGATCGCCTCGATCGGGACACCTGCGGCGATCCGGCCCATCACCGGCAGTTCCAGCGCGTGGATCACGTCGACCGGCATCGCGCCGCGCGGCGGGTCGGTCTTGTCACCTTCGATCACCTGCGGCGCGAAGCTGCCAGCGCTGTCGCCCGCGGGGGCGCCGAATTTCTTCTCCAGAGCCTCGGGCAGTTTCACGATCTCGATCGCGCGGGCCCGATGGGCGAGGCGGCGGATGAAGCCACGTTCTTCCAGAGCAGTAATCAAACGGTGGATGCCGGATTTCGAGCGCAGGTCCAGCGCGTCCTTCATCTCGTCGAAAGAGGGTGGAACACCGTCCTTCATCATCCGTTTTTGAATGAACTCCAGTAATTCCAGCTGCTTGCGCGTAAGCATCCGCGACCCTCCGTTCCCCGGTCAAGGCACATGTTCAAGGATTGTTCTACCCTTGTTCACGGAGGCTGTCAACGCCCGAGGCGGGTGCGGCTCAATCCAGCGGCAGGATTTCGACCGTCTCGCCTGCCTTGCGCGGCCCGTCGCCCAAGGGGCGGATCAGAAGGCAATTGGCTTGCGACAGGAGGCTCAGCATCGCGGAGTCCTGATTGTCGAAGGACGTGACGCGGGGCAGGGGATCGCCGGGCGCGAGGCGCGCGCGCATGTAATGGGTGCGCGGGCCGGTCGGGCCGGTATCGGTCGCGAGGATCGCCTGTTGCACGCGGCTTTCCGGCGGCAGACCCGAAAGCTTGCGCAGCATCGGGCGCAGGAACAGCTCGGCGCAGACGGTGGCCGAGACGGGGTTGCCCGGCAGGCCCAGCATCGCGGCCTCGCCGATCCGGCCCGCCATCAAGGGCTTGCCGGGGCGCATCGCGATCTTCCAGAAGCTGCGGTCGAGCCCCAGTTCCGCGGCGACCTCACCCACCAGATCATGCGCACCGACCGAGGCGCCGCCCGAGGTCGCCACCAGATCGGCGCCTTTCGCGAGCTCGAACACGGTGCGCAAGCTGTCGCGGTCGTCGCGCGCGATCGGCAGCATGCGGGCCTCGGCGCCCATGCGCTCGGCCAGTGCCGCGACGATGAAGCTGTTGGAGCAGATGATCTGGTCCGGCCCCGGCTCTTCGCCCGGCATCACCAGCTCGTCGCCGGTGGCGATGATTGCGACGATGGGGCGGCGGCGCACGGTGACCGCGGCCACGTTCATCGCGGCCAGCAGGCCCAGATCGCGCGCGGTCAGCGGGCGGTCGGGGCAGAAGCTCTCGCCCTGCGCGAAGTCCTGACCCTTGGGGCGGATATTGGCGTTGCTATCAAGCTCTTGCGGCAGGGTGATCGTGTCGCCTTCACGCGTCACGTTCTCCTGCAGAACGACCACGCCATTCGGGCCCGGCACCGGTGCGCCGGTGAAGATGCGCACGGCTTGGCCCGGAGTCGGCGTGCCTTCATAGGCGCGACCGGCGGCGGCCTCGCCCTCGACGGTGAGCGTCGCGCCGGGCAGGTGGTCGGCCACGTCGATCCAGTAGCCATCCATCGCCGAGCCCGAGAACGGCGGCTGGGTCAGTTGCGCCGTGGCGGGCTCCGCCATGACGCGGCCAAGGGCGTGACGCAGGCTCACGCGCTCGGTGCCCAGCGGCTCGACCAGTGCCAGAACCTTTTCCAGCGCCTCTTCGACGGGCAACAGGCTCATGATGCGCTCCCTTCGGCCTCGTATTTGCCGGATTTCCCGCCGTCTTTCAGCACGACGCGGATACCTTCGATCTGCATGGATTTCTCGACCGCCTTGAGCATGTCATAGACCGTCAGCGCCGCCGCCGACACCGCCGTCAGCGCCTCCATCTCGACGCCGGTCTGACCCGAGGTCTTCACGGTCGCGCGAATCCGAACGCCGGGCAGCGCCTCGTCGGGCTCCAGGTCCAGCGTGACCTTGGTGATCGGCAGCGGGTGGCAGAGCGGGATCAGATCGGAGGTCTTCTTCGCGGCCATGATCCCCGCAATCCGTGCGATGCCCAGAACGTCCCCCTTCTTCGCGGTGCCCTTCAGGACATAGTCCAGCGTTTCGGGCAGCATCACCACGCGCCCCTCGGCCACGGCGATGCGGTCGGTCACCTCCTTATCGGAGACGTCGACCATATGGGCCTGACCGTCCTTGTCGAAATGCGACAGGCTCATGCGACCTCCAGAAGCGTCCGGGTGGCGCCTGCGACATCGTCCTGCCGCATCAGGCTTTCGCCGATCAGGAAGCGGCGCGCGCCGACTTCGGCCATCGCGGCCATATCGTCGCGAGTGAAGATGCCGCTTTCGCAGACCAGATCGCGGCCTTCGGCGAGAATGCTCGGCGCAAGTTCGCGGGTCACGTCGAGCGTAACCTCGAAAGTCTTCAGGTTGCGGTTGTTCACGCCCAGAAGCGGCGATTTCAGGTGTTTGAGCGCGCGCTCGGTCTCTTCCATGTCATGCACTTCGACCAGCACATCCATGCCCCAACCGAAGGCCGCGTCTTCCAGCTCGGCGGCGAGGGTATCCTCGACCGAGGCCATGATGATCAGGATGCAATCGGCGCCCCAGGCACGGGCTTCCGCGACCTGATAGGTGTCATAGAGGAAATCCTTGCGCAAAGCGGGCAGCGAACAGGCCGCGCGCGCCGCCGACAGGAATTCCGGCGCGCCCTGGAACGAGGGCGTGTCGGTCAGCACCGACAGACAGGCCGCGCCGCCCTCTTCATATGCTTTCGCGAGCGAAGGCGGGTCGAAATCGGGGCGGATCAGCCCTTTCGAGGGCGATGCCTTCTTGATCTCGGCGATCAGCCCGTAGCCCGTTTCCGCCTTCGCGGTAAGGGCGTTGGCAAAACCGCGCGTGGACGCCTGCGCCTTGGCCTGAGCCTCAACTTCGCTCAGCGGGCGCGCGGCTTTGGCCGCTTTGATCTCTTCCAGCTTATAGGCTTTGATCTTGTCGAGGATCGTGCTCATCCGGCGACCTCCTGCGTGATGCGGGCGAGCGTTTCCAGCGCGGTCTTCGCCTTTCCGCTATCGATGCTCTCGGCGGCCATTTCCGCCCCGGATTTCAGGTCTGCGACCTTGT
Source organism: Thioclava sp. PTB-PU3-1 (assembly GCF_055666785.1). Taxonomy (NCBI): domain Bacteria; kingdom Pseudomonadati; phylum Pseudomonadota; class Alphaproteobacteria; order Rhodobacterales; family Paracoccaceae; genus Thioclava; species Thioclava sp. PTB-PU3-1. The sequence continues at coordinate 782,463 of NZ_JBVNVL010000002.1, forward strand.
CGGCCACGACGAGCGCGGCAGCCGCGTTGAAGATCACCGCGTCGCGATAGGCAGAAGCCTCGCCATCCATCAGCGCGCGCAGGGCGGTGGCGTTCTCGGCCGCCGTGCCGCCAACCAGATCCTTGAACTTGTGCACGGGCAGGCCCGCATCCTCGGGGTGGATCTGGATCGACTCGATGCGGCCATTTTCCAGCGCGGCGACTTCGGTCGTGCCGCAAATGGTGATCTCGTCGGTCCCGTCCGAGCCATGCACCAACCATGCCTTCTCGGAGCCGAGCATCTGCAGCGTCTCGGCCATCGGGAAGATCAGGTCGGGCGCGAAAGCCCCGGTCAGCTGCCGCTTCACGCCTGCGGGGTTGGTCAGGGGGCCGAGGATGTTGAAGATCGTCTTGCAGCCCAGTTCCTGACGCACCGGCATGACGTGACGCATCGCGGGGTGGTGGATTTGCGCCATCATGAAGCCGATCCCGGCCTCGGCCAGACCGCGCTCGGTCGCCTCGGGACCGGCCATCACGTCGATGCCGAGCTCGGATTGCACATCCGCCGTGCCCGATTTCGATGAGGCCGCGCGGTTGCCATGTTTCGCGACCGGCACGCCCGCGCCCGCCACGACGAAGGCCGCAGCCGTCGAGATGTTGAGCGTGTGCATCCCGTCGCCGCCGGTGCCCACGATATCCATCGCGCCTTCTGGGGCTTTCACCGGCACGCATTTCGCACGCATCGCGGCGGCGGCGGCGGCATATTCCGACACGGATTCCCCGCGCGCCCGCAGCGCCATCAGCAAACCGCCGACCTGTGCCGGTGAGGCTTCGCCTTCGAACAGCAACTGGAACGCCATTTCGGCCTGCGCGCGGCTCAGCGGACCTTCCGACGCCGCGAAAATCAGCGGCTTCATCGCTTCGCTCATCGGTTGGCTCATGCGGGCACCTTCAGGCTGACGCCTGCCTCTGTCAGGAAATTCTTCAGCATCGCGTGGCCATGCTCGGAGGCGATGGATTCCGGGTGGAATTGCACGCCCTCGATCGGCAGCTCGCGATGACGCAGGCCCATGATCGTGCCGTCGTCCAGCTCGGCGGTGATCTCGAGGCAGTCGGGCAGGCTCTCGCGCTCCACGATCAGCGAGTGGTAGCGCGTCGCTTTCAGCGGAGAGGGCAGGCCCTTGAAGCAGCCTTTGCCCTCGTGGCGGATCTCGCCCATCTTGCCATGCACGATCTCGGAGGCGCGCACCACTTTCCCGCCAAAGGCCTGACCGATGGTCTGATGCCCCAGACAGACGCCGAACAGCGGCAGTTTCGCTTCGGCGGCGGCCATCACCAGCGGCAGGCAGATGCCCGCCTGATCGGGATCGCAAGGCCCGGGCGACAGCACGATCGCCTCGGCGCCCATGCCCATCGCGTCTTGCACGTTCAGCGCGTCGTTACGCCAGACCTTCACATCGGCGCCCAGCTCGCCAAAATAGTGCACCAAATTATAGGTGAAGCTGTCATAATTATCGATGAGCAGCAGCATGGCCGGGCCCTTTCGTTTGTTGGCCCCCGGCGTCCCCCATGCACTCAAGCGCCGATGCGCTTATCAAGGGGGGTGAACCGGGGAACGGGTCGGGCTATAGATGCTATCAGCGAAGGGTCGGGGTCAAGGGCAGTCCCCGGGAAAAGCCGCGCATCAAGAGCGGTGAAGATGGAGGCAGGCAATGATGCGATCTGTGATGAAGGGCGGACTGGCCGGTCTGCTGGTCGCGGTACTCGGTGCGGGCGTGATGTCGTTGATCTTCCCGGCGCCGAAAGAGCCCGGCGCAGAGATCAAGCTCGCCGGAAGCCCGACGCCCGAAGAACCCGCGAATGTGGACCTGCCCGCGGGCTCCGATTTCTCGCGCCCCGCGACCGATCGCACGCCCTCGATGCCGACACCGGACGGGGCGCCGATTTCAGCGCCGACCAAGACGCCGCGCGTGTCCGAGCCGCAGCCGAGCCTCGCGCCGCCCAGTGCCGACGAAATCCAAAGCGCCGCGCGCCCGGAAATGGCGACCGAGATGGCCGAGCCGCGTCCCGAGGCGGACGGGGAGACCGTCGCGCTCGCCGAGCCGGTCACGCCGGAGGCAGGGGCCCAACCCGACAGCGCCCCGCCTGCCTCTTTGCAAGGCGCGCCCGCGCCCGATGCCACGCCCGAGATTGCCGCCGCGCGCGCGCCTGCGCCCGAAGCGCAACCGCAGGAGATCGCCGAAACTGCGCCCGCAGCCGAGATGCCCGCGCTGCCCGACGTGACCTTGCAGCCGCCGAAAGCGCCCGAGCAAGCGACGCCGTCTGCCGATGAGGGCGAAACGACCGTCGCGGCGAGCGAGATGCCCGCACTGCCCGAGGCCGAGATCGCCCCCCCCGAGGCGGAGCCCCAAGCGGCCCCGTCGCTCGGTGATATGCCCGCGCCCGATCAGTTGCCGCCCGAGGGGGAGGGCATCGACACCGCGCAGGCCGACAAGCCCGAGATCTCGAACGACCCGGCCACAAGCCCGGACCTGCCCGCCGGGCGCGCCCTGCCGCAAGCCGGGGATGCAGCCCCGATCAAGCCGCGCATCTTCTCGTTGCAAGACGCCCCGTCGCTGCCGGGCAAACCGATGGGCGGGTTCAAATCCGCGCCCGGCGTGGTGGTGGATCGCCTGCCGCAAGTGACGCCTTCGACCGCGCCTTCGCCGGAGGAAGGCCTCGACGCGCAGTCCGCGCAGGACATGCCCGAGGTCGCTGCGGTCGATGCAGCCGATCTGAACCCGATCCAGAAATTCGCAGCCCCCGCACCGATCAGCGACAAGCCGCAAATCTCGCTCGTGCTGATCGATCAGGGCGTGGCGGCCGGCGGGCTCGACCCGGCGACGATCACCGCGAGCGATCTGCCGATGACCATCGCGATCGATCCGACCCGCGACGGCGCGGCTGACGATGCGAAAGCCTTCCGCGCGGCGGGGTTCGAGGTCGCGATCCTCGCAGCCGGGCTCCCCGCGAACGCCGCGCCCGAGGATGTCGAAGTGGCGCTCGAGGCCTGGCGTCACGTGATCCCCGAGGCGGTCGCCGTCGTGGAGCCGCCGCAGCCGCAATTCCAGAACAACCGCCCGCTTGCGCGCCAGATGATCTCGGCGCTCAGCCGCGGCGGGCTGGGTGTGGTGACGCAGAAGAAGGGCTTCGACAGCGCCAACCAGATCGCGACCTCGGCCGATCTGCCGCGCGCGCAGGTCTGGCGCGTGATCGATGACGGGCGCGAGAAGGCCGCGGTGATCTCGCGGATGCTGGCGCGCGCCGATTTCGAGGCGGAGCGTAACGGTTCGGTCGTGGTGATGCTTTCGGCCTGGCCGGAATCGGTTCAGGGGATCGAGGACTGGTATGTCGATGCGCAGAACAAGGTAACGCTGACCCCGGTGTCGGCACTGGCGCTTGACAGCGTGGCGGCTGGCACTCCGGACACCGAGCCGAAAATGGAAAACGCGGGCCAGTAAGCCCGCGTTCTCAAAGCTTGGGAAAAGGCGACTGCCTCAGCCGTTGCCGCGAGTGGCGACGAACAGCCCCGCATCCTCGGCGGCTTTGCGCAGCGCCTTGGACTTGTTGACCGTCTCCATCCATTCGGCCTCGGGGTCGCTGTCATAGACCACGCCGCCGCCCGCCTGAATGTAGAGCGTCTTGTCCTTCACCACCGCCGTGCGCAGCGCGATGCACATGTCCATCTCGCCATTGGCCGCGAAATAGCCCACGGCGCCGCCATAGATGCCGCGTTTCTCCGGCTCCAGCTCGTCGATGATTTCCATCGCGCGGACCTTGGGTGCGCCGGAGACCGTGCCCGCGGGCAGACCGGCCAGCAGCGCCGAGAGCGCGTCCTGATCATCGGCCAGCTCGCCCACGACGTTCGAGACGATATGCATGACGTGGCTGTAACGCTCGATGATGAATTTCTCGGTCGGGTGGACCGAGCCAATCTTCGCGACGCGCCCCACATCGTTGCGGCCCAGATCGAGCAGCATCAGGTGCTCGGCCAGTTCCTTTTTGTCGGCCAGCAGGTCCTCTTCCAGCGCCTTGTCCTCGGCGGGCGTCGCGCCGCGCGGACGGGTGCCCGCGATCGGGCGGATCGTCACCTCGCCCTCGCGCACGCGCACGAGGATCTCGGGCGAAGCGCCCACGATCTGGAAGCCCCCGAAGTTCAGGAAGAACATGAAGGGGGAGGGGTTGGTGCGTCGCAAGCTGCGGTAAAGCGCGAAGGGCGGCAGCGGGAAATGCGCCGACCAGCGCTGTGCCGGAACCACCTGGAAGATGTCGCCCGCGCGGATGTAATCCTTCGCCTTCTCCACGGCGGACATGTAGCCCTCTTTCGTGAAGTTCGAATGCATCTCGCCGACCTGCAGGCTCTCGCCCAGATCGCGGCTCTCCACCGGGGTGCGGTCGAGATCGCGCAGCGCATCCGAGACGCGTTCGGCGGCCTGCGCATAGGCCGCACGCGCGGACTTGCCCTCGGCCTGGAAGGCCGGCGCGCAGATGATCACGTCGCCCTTCACCCCGTCGAGCACGGCCACGACCGACGGGCGCAGCAGCATCGCGTCGGGCACGCCCAGCGGATCGGGGTTCACGTTCGGCAGCTTTTCGACCAGACGGATGGTGTCGTAACCGAGATAGCCGAACAGACCCGCCGCCGCGGCGGGCAGATCGTCGGGCATCTCGATGCGGCTTTCAGCGATCAGGGCGCGCAGGCTGTCGAACGGGTGGCCCGGAAGGTCCTCCCACGCCTCGTCGAAGCGCGCCGAGCGGTTGATCCGTGCCTGCTCGCCCCGGCATTCCCAGATCACGTCAGGCTTCATGCCGACGATCGAGTAGCGCCCGCGAACCTCGCCGCCGGTCACCGATTCCAGCATGAAGGAATTCGGCTGCGCCTCGGCGAGCTTGAGCATCAGCGAGACGGGCGTGTCCAGATCGGCCGCGAGACGCGCGTAGACGAGCTGGTTTTCACCCTTGGCCCAGCGTTCCTCGAACGCCTCGAAAGAGGGGGAGAGAGCGACCACGGTGGGCCTCCTTACTGCATCTGCGACTGCACGGCGGTCACGGTCTGGTTGTCGAGATCGAGCCCGGCTTCCGACTCCACGGCGGTCGCGTAGAAATTGAGCAGGTCATTGGCCAGCGAGTTCGACAGCTGGGTACCGATCTGACCCGAGATCAGCTTGGTGTCGGCATCTTCCATATCCGCCGGAATGACCTTGTCGGTGACGAAGACATAGACCTTGCCGTTGGCGGTGATCTGCGCGGGCTTGCCCGGTTCGGTCTTGAAGACCTTCGAGATCACCGGCGGCGGCAGTTCGTCGGAATAGCCGCCCCGGCCGATGCTCGCGACCTTGGTGGTCAGCACGCCGGTCTCGCCCAGCGACTTGCCGCCCTCGACCGCCGAGACGATCTCCTTGGCGCGGTCCTCTTCGGCCTGCACCACCTGATCGGCGCGCCATGCCGCCGCGACCTCGTCCTTCACATCGGCGAAGGGCTTGGGCTGGGGCGGCACGATCTTGTTGAGGCGCAGCGCGAAGACGCCGCCATCCGAGAGCGTCTGTAGATCGGGATAGGCGTCGGTCGTGGCCTCGTCGGCCGCTTTGCGGAACTCGTCATAGCCCGCGATGCCGTCGGTGCTGTCGGCGGTGTAGTCGATCTGGCCAAGCTCCATATCGGTTTCCTTGGCCATTTCCTCGAGCGTCGCGCCGCCTGCCAGACGGTCCTGCAGATCTTCGCTCATCTTGCCGATCTCGTTGCGCGCTTTCTCTGCTTCGGCATCGCCCGCGAGTTCGTCGCGCGCTTCGGCAAAGGAGGTTTCCTGCGCATCGATGATGCCGTTCACCTTGAACAGGGCCGGGCCCAGATCGGTCTCGACGGGGCCGACCACGGTGTTGTTCTCGGCCGAGAAGACCGGATCGGCAGCCTTGCCCAGATCGTCGCGGGTCACATCGCCCAGATCGGCGTCGTCGAGCGACAGGCCGCGATCCTTGGCGAGATCGGCGAAGGTTGCGCCGCCATCCAGCTTGGCTTTCGCGGCCTTGGCTGCGTCCATGTCGGAGTAGACGAGACGCTCCACAAGGCGCTTCTCGGGCTGCTTGAACTCGTCGGCGCGGCGCTCGTATTCGGCCTTCAGCGTGGCGTCGTCGATCTTGACCTTGTCGGCCAGCATGTCCGGCGTCAGCCACGCATAGGTGATGTCGCGCGTCTGCGGCGCGGTGAATTGATCGATGTGGTCGTTGTAATAGGTCTGAAGCTGATCGTCGGTCGGGTCCGGGATCGCCTTGGTCAGATCGCTTTCGCTCACTTCGGCCCAGGTGAAGCCGCGCTTCTCGCTGACATATTTCGTATAGGCGTCGACCACCGGCTTGGGCGCATCCACGCCCCCTGCGACCGCGCCCTGAATGATCGAGCGCGAGAGATCGTCGCGCAGCTGCGCCTCGAATTGCGGCTCGGTATAGCCCTGCTGGCGGAGCGCAAATTTATAGGTCTCGCGGTCGAACTTACCCGAGGCGTTCTGGAAGGCCTGAACGTCGTAGAGCTGTTTTTGCAACTGCTGGTCGCCCACCGACACGCCAAGACGCCGCGCGCCTTCGCCGATCGCGGCCTGACCGATCAGCTTGCCCAGCACCTGCTGGTCGACGCCGGAGGAGCGCATCTGCGCCATCGTGACCGGCTGGCCAAGCTGCTGGCTGCGTTGCTGCATCTCCTGACGCAGGGCGCGAGCGTAATCGTCGACGGTGATCTTGGTGTCGCCGACCGCGCCGACCGCTTTGGCCGAACCGGAGAAATTGCGTAGCCCGAAACCGCCGAGACCAAGGATCAGCATGGCCAGCAAGATCCAGACGACGACACTCTTGCCGTGGCTGCGCATCTTCATCGGGGTTCCTCCTCGGGCATTGTTTGTTGGGCGCTGTTTAGGGCTTTGATTACTGGCCTGCAAGGCTAGCCGCGCGCGAGGCCCGCCAGCCGGTCGCGAAGGGCCGCGATCCCGTCCGTATCGACATTGGCGAAGGCGATCCGCATCTGCTGCGCGGCCCCGTTTGCGCCTTGCGGCATGAACATCGTACCGGGCAGCATCAGCACGCCCGCCTCGCGCACCAGAGCCTGCGCGAAATCAGGAGAGGGGCGGGGATCGGGATGCGTCACATAGGCGAAATAGGCCCCGCAGCCGAGCATCTCCCAGCCTTCCAGATCGGCGAAGGCGGCCTCCATGGCCGCGCGCCGGCGCAGGATTTCCGCGCGTTCGCCCGCGACCCATTGCGACAGGTGCAGCATGCCCCAATGCGCGGCCATCTGACCAAGCTGCGAGGGACAGATCGCGACCGTGTCGAGGAATTTCTCAACCTCGGCGAGGCGCGCCTCGCCCGCGACGATGGCGCCGACGCGGTGGCCCGTCAGGCGATAGGCTTTGGAGAAGGAATAGAGATGGATGAAATAGCGCGGCCAGTCGGGATCCGAGAACAGGTCATGCGGCGCGCCAGTGCGCGAGTCGAAATCGCGATAGGTCTCGTCCACGATCAGCGCGAGCTTGTGCCGCTTGGCCAGATCGGCGAAGGCGCGCAGCAATTCGGCCGGATATTCCGCCCCGCCCGGATTGTTGGGCGAGACCAGCACGATCGCGCGCGTCTTGTCGGTGATCTTTGCGGCGGCCTCCTCCGGGTCGGGCAGAAGCCCCGCGCCGGGGGCCAGCGGCACCGTCTGCACGCCCGCCATGTCGAGCCACATCTTGTGATTGAAATACCACGGCGTCGGCAGGATCACCTCGTCGCCCGGACCTGCGAGCGTGGCCAGCGTCGCGCAAAACGCCTGATTGCAGCCTTGCGTGATCGCGACCTGACGCGCTGCGATCTCGCCGCCATAGGCGAGGCCCCATTGATGCGCGAGTTCCGCACGCAGATCGGGCAGGCCCAGAACGGGGCCGTAAAGATGCGCCTGCGGATCGTTCAGCGCGGCCTCGGCGATCGCCTGACGCAGCGCCTCGGGCGGCGGATCGACAGGGGCTGCCTGAGAGACATTGATCAACGGGCGATCGGCGGCGAACTCGACCCCGTCGAGCCAGCGCCGCGCCTCCATGACCGGGGGCGGGAAGGTGGCGGCGAGGGCGGGATTGAGCGGATGCGGCATGGGGGTCCTTCTGGATGATCGGCGCGAGATCAGCAGAGCGTCGCGCGCTTGGCAAGAGGCGGGAGCCTCCGGCGGGGATATTTGGATCGAGAAGAAGGGGTTTGCGCTTACTCTTGGCGAAACTATCGCCGGGCAGGCGAAGGGAGGCGGCGCGCCCTAGCTGCGTCTCTCACGGTGATTGCGCCAAGCGAAGTTGTGCCGCACGTACCATTCGCGCAGGGTCAGCGCGATCACAACGAGATCCAGCACCGTCAGCGCCAGCATGCCCGCACCATGGTTCAGGCTATAGAGATACATCTGGTAGGCCACGAAGCCCGTCATCATCACGATCGCCATCGGATAGGCCCAGATCAGCCCGCGGATCAGCAGCAGCACGACGACAAGTTTCAGCAAGCCGTGGCTGGTGAAATAGAAGCCGTAGAAATCCTGCGTCTGGATCGAGAAGTGATGGGCCGCGTTCAGGAATGCATTGGCGATGCGGTCATTGGGATCCTCGCGCAGCTCGCGCGCGGTCAGCCAATGCGCCGCATCGAACAGCGCATTCTTCGGCAGGCCGAGAAGCGCGAGGCCAGACAGCGTTTCCGCAATCTCGAAGATTGCCTTGATGATCAGGCTGACCTCGAAGAGCCAGTGCAGGAACCGACCCAGAGGGGTTCCGGGGGCGCCGAATTTCACCGATCAGTCCGTGCCGCGATACGGCTGCACATATTGCAGCGCCATGTCCCAGGGGAAGAAGATCCAGGTGTCCTGGCTGACCTCGGTGATGAAGGTATCGACCAGCGGCGCGCCCATCGGCTTGGCGTAGACGGTGGCGAATTGCGCCTTCGGGAAAAGGTCGCGCACCAGCTTCAGCGTGTTGCCGGTATCGACGAGGTCGTCGACGATCAGCACGCCCTCGCCGCCGTTTTCCATCAGGCTCTCTTGCGTCGGCTTGATGACCTGCGCTTCGCGCTGTTCCTGATGGTTGTAGCTTTTGACCGAGATCGTATCGACCGTGCGGATGTCGAGCTCGCGTGCGACGATCGCCGCGGGCACCAGCCCGCCACGGGTGATGCCCACCACCGCGCGCCAGCTGCCGTCGCCCGGGCCCTTGCCGTCGAGGCGCCATGCGAGCGCGCGCGCATCGCGGTGGATCTGGTCCCAGCTGACATGGAAGCCTTTTTCATGCGGCAGACGATCGGACATCGGGGGTCTCCTCAGCTCAGAGCGAGTTTCAGACCGAGCAGCGCCAGCAGGCCGCCAAAGCAGCGCTCGATCACGGTTTTCAGGTTCAGATAGGCCGCGCGCGTCTTCTCGAGCGAGAAGATTCGCGCGACGATGACGTTCCATCCCGCATCGTTGAACATCACGATGCCGAGGATCGCGACATAGGCCCAGGCGGGCGCCGACGGCGGGATGAAGGTCAGGAAGACAGTGCCGAAGAACACGGCGGGTTTGGGGTTGGCGAGCTGGGTCGAGACGCCGAGCCAGATCAGCCGGGGAATGGAGCGGGTGCGCGGCAGGTCGGGGATCTCTTCATCCATCGGATCGCCCGCATGGCGCCACATCTTATAGGCGAGCCAGAGCAGATAGGCCGCGCCCGCGATTTTCAGTGTGGTCAGCAGGGCAGGGGCGACCTTGAAGACGAGGGCGAGGCCGAACAGAGCCGCCGCTGCCCAGATCACCGCGCCCAGGCCGATGCCGAGCGCGAGCCAGATGCCGCGTCCGAAGCCTTCGCGCAGACCCGTGCGCGCAGCCAGCAGCACCGCTGGCCCCGGCGACATCGCCGCGGCCAGATGCACGAAATAGATCGCGGTGAGGGCCGCGAGGGTCATCTCATTCCTTCCGCTTGGTGACCACGTCGATATCGGGCGCGTCGACCGCTTTCATGCCCACCACGTGATAGCCAGCGTCGACATGCAGCGTCTCGCCGGTGGTGCCGGAGCCGAGATCGGAGAGCAGGTAGAGCGCGGCCTTGCCGACCTCTTCCTGCGTCACGTTGCGGCGCAGCGGCGAATTCAGCTCGTTCCACTTCATGATGTAGCGGAAGTCACCGATGCCCGAAGCCGCGAGGGTCTTGATCGGGCCGGCGGAGATCGCGTTGCAGCGGATGCCGTCCTTGCCCAGATCCTCGGCGATATACATCACGCTGGCTTCCAGCGCCGCTTTCGCCACGCCCATCACGTTGTAATGCGGCATGACCTGCTCGGCACCGTAATAGGTGAGCGTGAGCAGCGAGCCGCCCTCGTTCATCATCGCTGCGGCTTCCTTGCACACGGCAGTGAAGGAATAGACCGAGATGTCCATCGTGGTTTTGAAATTTTCGCGCGAAGTATCGACATAGCGCCCGCGCAGCTCCGACTTGTCGGAGAAACCGATCGCATGGACAACGAAATCGATGCTGTCCCAATGGGTGCGCAGCGTCTCGAAAAGCGCCTTGATCGAGTCACCGTTGGCGACGTCGCATTCGACGAGGATCTCGGAGCCGAGCTGTTCGGCCAGCGGGCCCACGCGCTTCTTCAGCGCCTCGCCCTGGAACGAGAAGGCCAGCTCCGCACCGGCATCCGCGAGGGCTTTGGCGATGCCCCAGGCGATGGATTTGTCATTCGCAAGGCCCATAATCAGCCCGCGTTTGCCTGCCATCAGGTTGTTTGACATGTCAGGTTTTCCCCCGCTTCGCTCTGGTAAGTCCGAATGCTTTAGGCGAAAGGTGGAGACGCATCAAGGCTACTGACCTCCGGTCAAGCATGATCGTGTGGATCGTGTTGCAGATCGGGGCGTTGCGCCTGATGTGCGAGCGGCGGCGAGACTGGAGGCTAGTATGAGTGACAGAACCGGAATTTTCGCAGGCGACGATCCTTTTGCCATCGCGCAGACATGGCTGGATGAGGCCGCGGACACCGAGATCAACGATCCCAATGCGATTGCCCTGGCGACAGTCGATCCGGACGGGTTGCCCAATGCGCGTATGGTTCTTCTCAAGGAAATCGAAGGGCGCGACATGCCCTCCGGCGGGGCTTTCGTCTTCTACACCAACTACGGATCGGTGAAGGCGCAGGAGATCGAAAGCGCGGGAAAAGCCGCCTTCGTGATGCATTGGAAATCGCTGCGCCGGCAGATTCGGGTTCGCGGTATGGTTGAGCGCGAAGAGGGGCCGCAGGCTGACGCCTACTACAAGTCGCGCTCGCTGAAATCGCGTCTCGGCGCCTGGGCCTCACGGCAAAGTGAGCCGCTGAGTTCACGCAGCGCCTTGATGGCGGAGGTCGCGAAGGTGACCGCGAGCCACGGTGCGAATCCCGATCGACCGCCGTTTTGGGGAGGGTTCAGAATCAAGCCGTTGGAGTTGGAATTCTGGGCAGACGGTTCTTTTCGCCTTCATGATCGCTTCCGCTGGAGCCGGCAAACCCTTGCCGATCAGTGGGTTGTGACCCGCCTGAACCCCTGAAACTCGCGCTTCGTGAATTGCATAGGGTCTTGAAACTTTGGGCAATCTCTTGAAGTGTCCCCTAAACACCGCATTTCCAGAAGGACGTGCGGAGGAAATGCGAACAGGAAAGCCCGCGAATGCAAACGGGATGGAATATGCTGGGGGAGTCCGAGGCAGAGCTTCGTGAGGTGACCGGCACCGTCAAATGGTTCGACCCTGTCAAAGGGTTCGGCTTCATCGTCGATGGCGAAGGAGGGCCTGACATCCTTCTTCATGCGAATGTTCTGCGCAATTTCGGTCAGGGCTCGATTGCCGATCACGCGCGGATTCGTGTCCAGATGCAGCTGACCCCGCGCGGCGCGCAGGCGGTCGAGGTTTTGGAGATTCTTCCTCCGGAAGGCGAGCCCGTCGCGCCGATCGAGGATTTGGGCGACAACACGTTCGACGATATCGCGGCGCTGCCGCTTGAGCCTGCACGGGTGAAGTGGTTCGAAAAATCCAAGGGCTTCGGCTTTGCCAATGTCTTCGAGAATGACGAGGACATTTTCATCCATATGGAAGTTCTGCGCCGGTCGGGTTTTGCCGATCTTACCCCCGGCGAAGCGGTGTGCCTGCGCGTGATCGAAGGCAAGCGCGGTCGGATGGCGGCACAGGTTCTCGCATGGGATGCCGGTTTGAAATCCGGGCGCTGAGCGCCGCGCTTTTCCTTGCCGTAACGCCGGGCCTCGCCGCGGCGGAAGGGGCGCAGTGCCGCGATGACCTCGCCATTCTGCGCACCGGGGACCAGCCGGTCAGCTTCACCGTCGAAATTGCCGATAGCAGCGCCGAGCGCGCGCAGGGCCTGATGGGGCGGCGCGAGATGGACGAAGGGGCAGGGATGCTCTTCATCTACGAGCATGCGCGGGAGGTTGCCTTCTGGATGCATGACACGCCGCTGCCGCTCGATATGGTGTTCATCGACCCGACGGGCGAAGTGGTGAAGGTCGCGGCCAATACGACGCCCAATGACGACACCCCGATTCCCTCCGGCGCACCGGTGCGCTACGTGCTCGAGATCAATGCCGGGATGGCGGCGCGCCACGGCATCGCGCCGGGGGCGCAGCTGGCACATCCCAGCGTCGATCCCGCGCTGGCCGCATTTCCCTGCGAATGACCCTTTCCTTGGGCCGAACCTCTTTGTAAGGAGAGGGCGTCGGGGCGTAGCGCAGCCTGGTAGCGCGTCTGTTTTGGGTACAGAAGGTCGTGAGTTCGAATCTCGCCGCCCCGACCATCCCCTCGAAATCGCCGGAATCAGGCCCGCTATATCTAGTGGTAGGCTCTTGATTGTGACACTAGCGACACGCTCTTCGGCTTTGCCCAATTTTTGCGCAACCCGGGCGAGGCTATCCACAAGATATTGCGTTCTGTGGATTGAAATTGCCAGATGAGCGGCCAAAGCCCCCGAATCTTCAATGAAATTTGGCCCTTATTGGTGCCGCAATGCAGCGCCCATGCGTTAACCAAATGTGGAGGAATCGTGCAGCGCGCTTCCCTTGGGGTCGGTCAACTGAAAAATGGACTGACTCAAGGTGAAAGTTTCGTTGACGGCTCGGTACGCCTACGGCAGGTTGTGTGGTGTCGGAGGCTAACCCACCAGATGTAGTGGAGCCTAGGGCCAAGGGACAGATTTCGGACATTGCACCCCCGAATCCGGGGCGCGCAGCTCTCGCGGTGTCGACTGCGAGGCCCGGGCTTCTTTGTCTTCTGCGGCTCCCGCCGGCACCAGATTGGACTGACTGCAAACGGGGACAGGGCAATGAAGATCGAACGGAAGTTCACCACCGACGAAACCGGCGCTTACGGCGCGCTGGAATTCACGACGACCACGTCTGAGATTCGCAACCCCGACGGGAAAGTGGTGTTCCGAAATGAGTCGGTCGAAGTGCCCGGCCGCTGGAGCCAGGTGGCATCCGACGTGCTCGCGCAGAAATACTTCCGCAAGGCCGGCGTTCCGGCGGCGCTGAAGAAGGTCAAAGAGAAGGGCGTGCCGGAATTCCTGTGGCGCTCGGTCCCCGATGAAGAGGCGCTTGCTCAGCTCCCCGAAGAGGCGCGCTACACCGGTGAAAACTCAGCCAAGCAAGTGTTCGACCGTCTCGCCGGTGCCTGGTGCTATTGGGGCTGGAAGGGCGGCTACTTCTCCACGGAAGCTGATGCGCAGGCTTACTATGACGAGATGCGCTTCATGCTGGCCGAACAGATGGCCGCGCCGAACTCGCCGCAGTGGTTCAACACCGGCCTGCATTGGGCTTACGGCATCGACGGCCCCGGTCAGGGTCACTTCTATGTCGATCACAAGTCGGGCAAGCTGACCTCCTCGACCTCGGCCTACGAGCATCCGCAGCCCCATGCCTGCTTCATCCAGTCGGTCTCGGACGATCTGGTGAAAGAGGGCGGGATCATGGACCTCTGGGTCCGTGAAGCACGCCTGTTCAAATACGGCTCGGGCACCGGCACCAACTTCTCGAGCCTACGCGCCGAGGGCGAGAGCCTCTCGGGCGGCGGCAAATCCTCGGGCCTGATGGGCTTCCTCAAGATCGGCGACCGCGCAGCGGGTGCGATCAAGTCGGGCGGCACCACGCGCCGCGCGGCGAAGATGGTGATCTGCGACATGGATCACCCGGACATTGAGGAATTCGTCAACTGGAAGGTCATCGAAGAGCAGAAAGTGGCTTCGCTGGTCGCGGGCTCCAAGCTGCATGAGCGCGAACTTAACGGCATCTTCACCGCGATCCGCGAATTCGACGGTTCGGCGGAGACCTCGGTCGATCCGAGCGAGAACGAGGCGCTGAAAGCCGCGATCAAATCCGCCAAGCGCGTGATGATCCCGGAGACCTATATCAACCGCGTGCTGCAATATGCGCGGCAGGGCTACAGCTCGATCGAATTCCCGACTTACGATACCGATTGGGACTCGGAAGCCTATGTCTCGGTCTCGGGCCAGAACTCGAACAACTCGGTGCGCGTCACCAACGCTTTCCTGAAGGCGGTGAAGGACGATGCCGATTGGGAACTGATCCGCCGCACCGACGGTAAGGTCGCGAAGACCGTGAAGGCGCGCGATCTGTGGGAGCAGGTTGGCCACGCCGCCTGGGCCTGCGCCGATCCGGGCATCCAGTTCCACGACACGGTCAACGAATGGCACACCTGCCCCGAAGACGGTGCAATCCGCGGCTCGAACCCGTGCTCGGAATACATGTTCCTCGACGACACGGCGTGTAACCTCGCCTCGATGAACCTGCTGACCTTCTACAAGGACGGCAAGTTCGACGCGGAAAGCTACATGCACGCCACCCGCCTGTGGACCGTGACGCTGGAAATCTCGGTGCTGATGGCGCAGTTCCCCTCGAAGGAAATCGCGCAGCGCAGCTACGACTTCCGCACGCTGGGCCTCGGCTACGCGAATATCGGCGGCCTGCTGATGAACATGGGTCTGGGCTATGACAGCAAAGAGGGCCGGGCGCTCTGTGGCGCGCTGACCGCCGTGATGACCGGTGTCTCCTACGCCACCTCGGCTGAGATGGCGGGCGAGCTGGGCGCGTTCCCGGGCTACGAGAAGAACGCCAAGCATATGCTCCGCGTCATTCGCAACCACCGCAACGCGGCTTATGGCAAGACCGACGGCTACGAGGCGCTCGAGACCAAGCCGGTCGCGCTCGACCACAAGGGCTGCCCCGATCAGGATCTGGTCGCACTCGCCACCCAAGCCTGGGACGAGGCGCTGGCGCTGGGCGAGAAGCATGGCTACCGCAACGCGCAGGTGTCGGTGATCGCGCCGACCGGGACGATCGGTCTCGTGATGGATTGCGACACCACCGGGATCGAGCCGGACTTCGCGCTGGTGAAGT
The DNA here is from genome assembly GCF_055666785.1 of Thioclava sp. PTB-PU3-1. NCBI lineage: Bacteria > Pseudomonadati > Pseudomonadota > Alphaproteobacteria > Rhodobacterales > Paracoccaceae > Thioclava > Thioclava sp. PTB-PU3-1. The sequence goes on from NZ_JBVNVL010000002.1 coordinate 797,879, forward strand.
TCAAGAAGCTCGCAGGCGGCGGCTACTTCAAGATCATCAACCGCTCGGTGCCGGGCGCGCTCGAAACGCTGGGCTACGGGTCGGCGCAGATCGAAGAGATCATCGCCTATGCCGTGGGTCACGCCAGCCTCGGCAACTGCCCCGACATCAACACCACGGCGCTGATCGGCCACGGTTTCGGCCCGCGCGAGATCGAGAAGGTCGAGGCCGCGCTGCCGACCGCCTTCGATATCCGCTTCGTCTTCAACCAGTGGACGCTGGGCGAGGAGTTCTGCACCCAGACGCTGGGCATCCCGGCCGAGAAGCTGAACGATCCGACCTTCGACATGCTGCGTCACCTCGGCTTCACCAAGAAGCAGATCGACGCCGCAAACGACCATGTCTGCGGGACGATGACGCTGGAAGGTGCGCCGCACCTGAAGGACGAGCATCTGAGCGTGTTCGACTGCGCCAACCCCTGCGGCAAGAAGGGCAAGCGCTACCTCAGCGTCGACAGCCACATCTACATGATGGCCGCCGCGCAGAGCTTCATCTCGGGCGCGATCTCGAAGACGATCAACATGGCGAACCACGCCTCGATCGAAGACGTGAAAGCGGCCTACGAGCTCAGCTGGTCGCTCGGCATCAAGGCCAACGCGCTCTATCGTGACGGATCGAAACTGTCGCAGCCGCTGGCCGCAGCCCTGGTCGAGGATGACGAGGAGGCCGAGGAAATCCTCGCCACCGGTTCGACCCAGGAAAAAGCCGCCGTGCTCGCCGAGAAGATCGTCGAGAAGGTGCTGGTCAAGGAGATCGTGCGCAGCCACCGCGAGAAGCTCCCCGAGCGCCGCAAGGGCTACACCCAGAAGGCGGTCGTGGGCGGCCACAAGGTCTATCTGCGCACCGGCGAATACCACGACGGCACGCTGGGCGAGATCTTCATCGACATGCACAAGGAAGGCGCTGGCTTCCGGGCGATGATGAACAACTTCGCGATCGCCGTGTCGGTCGGCCTGCAATACGGCGTGCCGCTGGAGGAGTTCGTGGACGCCTTCACCTTCACCAAGTTCGAACCCGCCGGCATGGTTCAGGGCAACGACTCGATCAAGAACGCGACCTCGATCCTCGATTACGTGTTCCGCGAACTGGCCGTGTCCTATCTCGACCGCACCGACCTTGCGCATATCAAGCCGCAGGGCACCAGCTTCGACGATCTGGGCGGCGGCGAAAACGAGGGCAAGCGCGCCGATGGCAATGTCGAGCCGATGTCCGAGAACGCGTCGAAATCGCTCGAAGTGCTGCGTCAGATTTCCTCGACCGGTTACCTGCGCAAGCGCCTGCCGCAAGAGCTGATGGTGCTGCAGGGCGGTGTGGACGTCGTGACCTCGCAGATGCCCGCGCAAAGCGCGCAGGCCCGTGCGTCCAGCTCCACCGCGGTCTCCTCTGGCGGTGTCCAGATGGATGCGCGCGCCAAGGCGAAGATGCAGGGCTACGAGGGCGAGGCCTGCGGCGATTGCGGCAACTACACGCTCGTGCGCAACGGCACCTGCATGAAGTGCAACACCTGCGGGGCGACCAGCGGTTGCTCTTGAGGGACAGGGGTCTCGGTCTGGCGGCCGGGGCCCCGACGACGACGCCACGCGATCCGCGTGGCGGGGACTGGGACGTGAAGGCTGGGGCCCATTCGCATGGCGGGCCGAGGGACAGAACGACCGCCAAAGGCGGCAAAAGGAGCGGAAATTGGATCTGATCGTCGGCAATAAGAAGGTGACCCCGAAAGCCACGCGCCGGATTCCCGGTGGCATCGAGGCCGAGCTGGTGGGCGAGGAACTGACCTCGCTGATCGACGCGACCTTCACCGGCATCGAGATCGCCTGCCTCGGCGGCGACCTCGATCACCACGCGCTCGACGTGACCGATATCCGCATGGGAGGCGGTGCGACCACCGTCACCCTGATGACCGCGCGCGAGATGGCGCTGCACTAAGCGCCGCGCGCGAAAACGAGATCCGGGGCGGGTGCGCTCGCCCCAGACGCTGAGAAGGCCCAGGCAAAACGACGATAAGCTCGGGCGGTCAACGAATGAGCCTGATCGGCGAAACTGGCCCTCTCCAACCCCCCGGAGAGGGCCGCATTATTTCTTGCGGAGAGGGCAGGGGCGGGTTCTGGTCATTTGCGCGGCCTCGCGTCACGATATGCGCAGGGGCCCGAGGGGGCCGAGGATCGAAACCCGCAACCGGAAGGACCGCAGATGACCGCATCCGGACCGACAGTCTCCTTCACCCAGATGAAAGACGGCACCCGCGAGGATTACGAACTGCTCGAAGAGCTGGAAAAGCCCTTCCTTGCAGGGACGGCGGACCGGCTGTTGCGCGAATTGGCCGCGCAGGCGGAGGAGACGCTGTCGGGCTACCAGATCACGCGGCTCGAACACGGGCTGCAGGCGGCGACGCGGGCCCGGCGCGACGGGGCGGATCTCGATTGGGTCGTAGCGGCGCTGCTGCACGATATCGGCGACCGGCTCGCCCCGCAGAACCACGATCGGATGGCCGCTGAAATCCTGCGCCCCTATGTCCGCGAAGAGGTCTCTTGGGTGGTGGAGCATCACGGCATATTCCAGATCGCCTATTACGGCCATCACTACGGTTGGGACCCGGAAGAGCGCCAGAAATTCAAGGATCATCCCTGCTACAACAGCTGCGAGCAATTCTGCGAGCGCTGGGATCAGTCGAGCTTCGATCCGGCCTATCCGATGGACCCGCTGGAGAGCTTCGTCGAGGATGTCCGCGAGGTGTTCGCCCGCAAGGCCTATGCGCCCGAGGTGCTGCGCGCGGGCGAGGTTCACGGCCTGCCAGACCCGGCCTGAGCGGGCTGGGACCGCACCGGTCGCACCGGTCCTCTCCCGCTTTTTGTCGCAGGTGAACGATTTTTCTGGCGATAACAGGCGCGTGAGACTAAGGGCATGACCCATGAGCGATACCTTGCCCCCGTGCCCCGAATGCAATTCGTCCTTCACCTACGAGATGGACGCCCTCCTGATCTGTCCCGAATGCGGCCATGAATGGTCGGCCTCGGGTGACGCGGATGCGCCTGCCGAGGTGCGCGACGCGGTCGGCAACGTACTGAACGACGGCGACACGGTGACCGTGATCAAGGACCTCAAGGTGAAGGGCTCCTCCTCGGTCGTGAAGGTCGGCACCAAGGTGCGTGGCATTCGTCTCGTGGATGGCGATCACGACATCGACTGCAAGGTGCCCGGCATCGGTCAGATGGGGCTGAAGTCGCAATTCGTGAAAAAGGTTTCCGAGTAAGCCTCCTCACTGACGCGTGGCGACCCAGCTGCCCCTGCACCCATCGACGTTTTCATAATTCCCCACGAGGCGCCCTTTGACGAGGTGCCCCTTGAGCGAGCCGACAGAGCGCGTCCGGAAGTAGAAATTCCCGACGATCCGGTCGGCTCCGACGACATGCCCGGAAATCCTGTAGGAGGCTCCGTAGGTGTTGGTGGCCTGGCCCGAAAGCCGGCCGTCCTGGATGAGTATCCCGCCATAGCCCGGCGTGCAGGGGCGATCCATCACATGCATGGTCTGGGGGGTGTACCTTCCGACCCAGTGCCCATCGAGCGGGCTTGGCCGACCGTCGGGTGGCTCTGGAACGCAGGCTGCGAGCGCGATCAGGGTTACGCTCGCCCGGATCGCGGTTGCGGCCCTGCGTGTGAGTGTCGTCATCATGGTCATCGAACTGCTCTCACCGGTTTACGCCCGCGTGCTCACTCGATCCCGACGATCATCGTGAAGGGGGCCGGGGCGTCACCGATATTGTAGACCGTGATCCGGTTCTCGCCGTTGAGCCAGAGCTGTCCGCGATAGTCGCGCTTGCCGCCGCGGCTCTCGTAAAGAAGCTCGCCGTCCGGGGTGAAGATGTTGAAATGCACCGCAGGCGAGTCGGTCTGGAGCTGCGCCGTCAGGAACTGCTTTTCCCGAGCACCGAGCCGGTAGTTCACCGCGGCTCCGGCGGCGAGGGTCGATCTCAGCACCGCGCCGCTCGTGCCGGGGGCGAACTGGACCTGCTGATCGCGGGTCTCGGGTTCGGCCACGCGTGGCGGCGGGGCGGAGCCTTCACGAAGGTAGCGCCCGGCGACCCAGCCGGTCAGAGAGCCTTCGGTGGCCGCGACCTGACACCAGCGCTGACCCTCGGCCATCCGGCAGCCCATGTTGCGCAGGATCGCCCCCTCGGGGAACCGCCCGAGGATCGCCGCCCCGGTCGAGGGCCCCGCGCGCAGGTTCAGCGGATCGTTGATGTCGCCGGTCTGGACCTCCCAGAAATCCGGCCCGCCCTGCAGCCCGTCGGCATAATCGCCCTGCACGATCGCGCCGGTCTTCCCGGTGATCCCGATCCGGATGTCGAAATTCGCAACCTCGTCGCGCCGCGCCGCCGAGCGCATCATGTAGACCGAGATCTTGTAGGTTCCCGAGCTGGGCAGCGTGCCTGTGTAGTGGTTCAGCTCGGGCGTTAACTGGCTGGTCATGATCGCCTGATCGCCCGGGCCGCTCCCGGGACCGTAGAGGTTGAAATACGTGGCGGTGTGGTTCGTGGACAGCTTGATATCGATCGTCTGACCGGCCTCGGCGCCGATCGTGTAGATCACGCTGTCATAGCCCTTGATGCGGTCGCTCAGAACCGCGTTATCCGCTCCGGCTGAGAAATAGACCGGAACCTCACGCATCTCCTCGGCAAGGACAGGTGTGGTGAACGACAAAGCCGCGACGAAGACATAACCCAGAAACCGGTTCATACCGATCCTCCCTCTTTGGTTTATGGCGCGCGTCATCGGGGAGTGTAGCACGAAAATCGTACAGAGGCGCGGGGTCACGCAGTGCTGGTGTGCGGGCGGCCGAAATAGGCCCGCAGATGGGGCAGGGCGGCAAGTTGCATCGCGATCAGGATCAGCGCGACCGGCCAGATCACCAGCGCGCCGGGCGCGGCCAGCGTGATCAGCGGGACCGCGATCAACACGAGTGCGGTCGTCAGCGCGGCGCGGCCCACCTGTGGCAGCGCCATGATCCGCGACAGCCGCCAGAGCGCCACGCCAAGGCCGATCGCCTCGCCCGCGACCCCGAGCCAGATCACCGGCACGACCGAGCCGGTCTCAATCAGCGCCCAATAGCTCAGCGGCAGCACCGCGATCCGGGGCAGGTTCCCCCAAAAGCCGTTATCTGTCTGCCCCGCCGAGAGCGCGACCGTGCTCGGCCCGTTCTTGATCGCGCGGAGCGCATTCATCAGCGCGAAGGGGATCAGGAGCGGCAGGAGGCTTGCATATTTCGCCCCCAAAAGGGCCGTGACGACGAGCGGTCCGATAAGGACCGTGCCCAGCAGCAGGATCGATCCGGTAAGGAACATCCCCTCGAAAGTCGCCCCGGCAAGCTGGCGATGCGCGAGGGCGTCCGCACGGCCATGCGCGGCCGAGAGTTTCGGCAGAAAGAGGTTCTGCACCGACTTCGCGCCGATCAGCGTGGGCGTCAGCGTCAGCGTCATGCCCATCGCAAAGATCGCCAGCGCCTCCATCCCCGCCAGCCGCCCGACGATGATCTTGTCGCCCTGAAAGACCAGATACATCAGGGCCGCATTGGCCAGAAGTGGCGCGCCGAAAAGCAGGTTCGCGCGCATCTCGGCGCGGTCGAGGCGCAGGCGGTAGCGGCGCTCGGCCATCAGGTGCGAGACCAGAACGCCGAGGGCCGCGTGCAGCAGGATCGCCCAAAGCGCTACCTGCCAGTCGTCGAAGAGGCGCGAGAGCGGCCAGATCGCGATCAGCGCGGCCAGTGCGGGCAGGGCGCCTGTCAGCAGCATCGGGCGATAGTGGCCCCTGCGCTGGGCGCGGTGGATGTCGAAATGCTGCGCCGCCGTCAGGAGCGGCACAAGCGCGAGCCAGCGATAGGCAGATGCGGCCTCGGGGATATCGAGGAAGCCTGCGATCGGCCCGGCCAGTACGAACAGCGCCGCCGCCGCGATGACGCCGCGCAGCAGTTGGAAACCTTGCAGTGCCGCCTGAAACGCCGGGTCGTCGCCGCGCTTCGACTGCACGATCTGCTGCTGCAGCCCCAGCGTCGAGCCCATCTCGATCACCGCCATCACCATCGCGAAAGTCGCGGCCACGCCGTAATCGGCCACCGGGATCAGCCGCGCGATCGCGAGGTTGCGCGCGAGCATCAGCGCCGAGGTGGCGGCGTTCCCGCTGAGGATGAGGATCGCGGTGCGAAGCATGTACTGTCCGATATGGCGCGGGGTTTGGCCGCCCGCGCATGTTTTGCGCCCATAATCCCGCCCGAGGGGCCGTCGGGTCAAGCGCGCTGTGGCGGCTGTGGCTTGACGGCCACGTCACGCGCGCCGACCGACCCAGCCAAGCCTTGCCAGATTCACGGCTTTGCTGTTCAACTCCTTGAAAAACCAGATCGGCCGAGCATGACCCATCACAGCCCCATTTCGACGCCTTCGAGCGAGGCGCTCGCCCATGTCGCGGCGGGCGATCTCTGCGCGGGCTGCGGGCTGTGCGCCGGGGTCGCGCCGGATGAGATCGCGATGGCGCCCGATGCGCGGGGCTTCCTGCGCCCGGTGCAAAGCGCCGAGATCAGCGCGCGTGCGGAGACCGCGATTGCCGCCTGCTGCCCGGGCTTGGGCCAGAGCGCGCAGCGCGTCGCGCCCGGGGAGGAGCCGCTCTGGGGGCGCTTCGCCGAGATGAAAAGCGGTCACGCCACCGACGCGGACCTGCGCCATGCGGGGGCGTCGGGCGGGGCGCTCTCGGCGCTGGCGCTGCATCTGCTGCAATCGGGCCGCGTCGACGCCATCGCCCAGATCGAGCCCGATCCCGACAACCCGATCGGTAACCGGATGCGGCTGAGCACCACGCGCGACGAGGTTCTGGGGGCGGCGGGCTCGCGCTATGCGCCTTCGGCGCCGCTGGCCGATCTGTCGTCGCTGATCGCGGATGGGCGGCGCTTCGCGGTGATCGGCAAGCCTTGTGATGCGGTGGCTTTGCGGGCGCTGGTCGCGCGCGATCCGAAATTTGCGCGGAGTTTCCCGGTGATCCTGTCCTTCTTCTGCGCGGGCGTTCCCAGCGCGGAGGGCGCGCGGGAATTGCTGGCGGAAATGGGCGCGCCCGAGGATCAGCTGGCGGGCCTGCGCTATCGCGGCAATGGCTGGCCGGGAAAGACGGTGGCCGCGCTGCATGATGGCTCCACCCGCGAGACGAGCTATCACGCGGCCTGGGGCGGGGTGCTCTCGCGCCATGTCCAGCACCGCTGCAAGATTTGCGCCGATGGCACCGGCGTCGCCGCCGATCTGGTCTGCGCCGATGCGTGGGAGGCCGACGATGCGGGCTATCCGCTGTTCGAGGAGGCGCCGGGGCGCAGCCTGATCGTGGCGCGCACGCGGCTCGGCGCGGAGATTCTGCATGAGGCCGAAGCTGCAGAGGCGGTCGAGACCGCGCCGTTCGATGTGGCGGAACTGGCCGCGATCCAGCCCGGCCAGCGCGAACGTCGCCGTGCCCTTTTCGCGCGTCTCGCGGCGCTCAAACTGATGGCCCGCCCGATCCCGCGTTACGAGGGGATGAACCTGCGCGCCTGCGCATTGCAAAACCCGGTCACGCGGAACCTGCGCAATTTCGCAGGCACGGTCCGACGTGTGTTGCGGGGCCGAAAATGAGCCGCACGCTGCGCGTCTGCCTGATCTTCCACTCGACGCGCTCGGACAATCTTGGCGTCGGCGCGCTGACCGTGTCGGAGATCGCCCTGCTGCGCGATCTTGCCGCCAAAGCGGGGCGCCAGGTCGCGATCACCGTGCTCGACTGGAAAGACCGGCGCGCGCCCTATGTGGCAGGCGATGACTTGCGGCTGATCGAGGTGGATGGCGCGTTTCTGAAATCTCCCAAAGGGTTGTGGGCCGAAGTTAAGGCCGCCGATCTGGTGATCGACATTGGCGGCGGCGACAGTTTCGCGGACATCTATGGGGCCTCGCGACTGGTGAAGATGTTCTGGATGAAGTTCGCCACACATCTCGCGGGCACGCCTTTGGTGGTCGCGCCGCAGACCGTGGGGCCCTTCACCAAGGGCTGGTCGAAGCGGCTGGCGCGGATGAGCCTCAACCGCTCGGGCTTGGTGGCGATGCGCGACGAACGCTCCCGCGCGGCGCTGGACGATCTGGGCTATCGCGGCGCGCCGGTTCTGGCCTCCGATCTGGCGCTGCGGCTGCCCTATGACCCGCCCGCGCCGCGCGACAGTGGTCCGGTGCGCGTGGGTATCAACGTCTCGGGGCTGCTGATGGCGGGGGGCTATCACGGGGCCAATGATTTCGGGATGGCGCTGGATTATCCCGCGCTGATCGCGCGCGCGATCGACTGGTTCAAGGGGCAGGGGGCCGAGGTCCATCTGGTCCCGCATGTGATCGTGCCCGAAGGTCCGATGGTGATCGAGGATGACCTGCGCGCCTGCGAGGCGTTGGCCGCCGAGCATGACGTGATCTGCGTGCCCGCCTTCGCAAGCCCGTCCGAGGCGAAGAGCTATATCGCGGGGCTCGATTTCTTCACCGGGGCGCGGATGCATGCCTGTATCGCGGCGTTCTCGTCCGGTGTCGCTGTGGTGCCGCTCGCCTATAGCCGCAAGTTTGCGGGGCTGTTCGGCGCGCTTGGCTACGACCATACGGTCGATGCGACCAAGGCGGATGCGGATGCGGTGATGGCGGCGCTGGAGCAGGGTTTTGCCAATCGCGAGACGCTGGCCGCAGAGGCGAACGCGGCGCTGGCGCGCGGGATCGAGCGGCTTGGGGCTTATGACGCGGCGCTGCTTGAGTTGATGGAGGCGCTGTGATGGCCGAGGCCGCGATCATCATCCCGCATTACAACGATGTCGCGCGGCTCATGCGCTGCCTCGAGACGCTCGCGCCGCAGCTGGATGCGCGTTGCGAGTTGCTGGTGGTCGACAATGGCTCGACCGAGGATCTTGGCCCCGTCCGCGCGGCCTATCCCGACCTGCGGATCGTGACCGAGACTAAGAAGGGCGCGGCAGAGGCGCGCAATCGTGGCGTGGCGGAGACGACAGCGGCGCGGCTGTTCTTCATCGACAGCGACTGCGTGGCCGACCCGGACTGGATCGCGACCGCCTTCGCCATGGCCGGGCAGGGCGATCTGGTTGGCGGGCATGTCTTCGTCTTCGATGAGACTCCGCCGCCGCGATCCGGCGCAGAGGCCTTCGAGACCGTCTTCGCCTTCGATTTTCGCCGCTATATCGAGGAGAAGGGCTTCTCCGGCACCGGCAACCTGCTGACCCGGCGCGATGTCTACGAGGCGACGGGGCCCTTCATCGCCGGGCTGTCGGAGGATCTCGACTGGTGCCGTCGCGCGACCGCGAAGGGCTATTCGCTGATCTATGCCGACGGGCTGCGCGTAGGCCATCCGTCGCGGCAAAACTGGGCGGCGCTGTCGCGCAAATGGCGGCGTCTGACCGAAGAAGGCTTCGGCGTGAATGGATCAAACCTGCCCGCGCGGCTGCGCTGGGGGGCGAAGGCGCTCTTGATGCCCGTCTCGATCCTCGCCCATCTGCCCATGGTGCTGCGCCATCCCGACCTGCGCGGCGCGACCGAGCGGTGGCGCGCCGTGGCGACGCTCGCGAGACTGCGGCTCGCGCGGATGGGCTGGATGCTCCGGCAGGCGGTTTTCGGGCGGCTTTAGCGGCGCGAAGGCCACAATGGCAATGTGCAAGGTTTAATCTGGGTTAAAGCTCTTGCCGCGTCGATCTTCCTCACGCTAGCGTGACGGCAAGATATCAGAGCCGCAAAAAGCGGCCCGGAACAGGCAGGCAGCGATGGAGCAGATCGCATTCACCACGAGGCATGCAGCCCGCGTCGGACGGCGTGGGCTTTTGGCCGTCGGTCTTCTCGTGCTTGGGGCGCTGCCCGCACTGGCGCGCGACTGGCAGGTCTCGGATAAGGCCGGGCTGGCGCGGATCGGGGCGAAGCTGGCGCCGGGCGACACGGTTCTGATCGCGCCGGGCGACTATGACGCGCTCGATCTGCGGGGGCTGGCAGGGCGCGAGGATGCGCCGATCACCTTCCGCTCTGCCGATCCGGACAACCGGGCGGTGATCGCGCAGATGAACCTGCGGGAAGTCAGTCATGTCGTGATCGAGGCCGTGACCTTCGATTACCGTTACACCGAGGGCGACCGATCCAACACCCGCCCGTTTCAGGTCTTCACCACACGCGATCTGACGATCCGCAATGCGCTGTTCGATGGGGATCTCGCCCCCGCCGATCCGGATCTGATCGAGCAGGGGCCGTTGCCCACGGCCTTTGGCCTCGCAGTACGCGCCTCGACCGGGATCACGGTCGAGCGCTCCGAGTTTCGTCGCTTTTATCGCGGCGCGATCTTCACTGACTGCACCGATCTGGTGGTGGTCGCCAACGACATCCATGACATGCGGATGGACGGGCTGAACTTTGCCCAGATCGAACGCGCAGAGGTCGCAAACAACCACATTCACGATTTCCGCCGTGCCGTCGCGTCGGGCGATCATGCCGACATGATCCAGTTCTGGACCGCAGGCACGGAACGGCCCAGCCGCGACATCGCGATCACGAACAACCTGCTCAATTCCGGCGAGGGCGGCTTCACCCAGTCGATCCTGATGCGCAACGAGCTGGTCGATCGCGGCAAGGCGGGCGCGGAGATGTTCTACCGCAATGTCGAGATCAGCGGGAACGTCATCATCAACGCCCATCTGCACGGGATCACGGTGGGCGAGGCGGAAGGCGTTAAGATCGCCAACAACACGCTCATCCATGACGTCTATTCCGAGGGCGAGAAACGCGATCCGGTTCTCTGGATCCCGCAGATCCGCGTGGCGCGCGACGCCCGCGCCGTGGAGATCGCCCGCAATGCGGTGAGCGAGATCGCAGGCCCGGCGGGGCAGCCCGACTGGAAGCTCCGCGACAACCTGCTGATTCAGGACATCACGCCGCAGCGGGCGAGCTATTACGACCAGCTCTTCGTCGCCGCGCGCACCGGTGCGCCGCGTGAGATCATGAATTACGCCTATCTTCCGGGTGGGGCCTTGGCCGGGAGCGGGATCGGTGCGCCGATGCTCGATATTCTCGGCGGTCCGGAGGCGTTCCAGCCGGTCATGCGGTTCGCGCGCAGCGAGGGCGGCGGCACCACGCTGCAATTCGACGCGCGCGAGAGTGTGCTGCCCGAGGGGGTGGACCCTGCCGAGGTCGCCTATCACTGGCAGATCGACGGGCAGACCAGCCTCGACGGCGCGCAGGTGCCGGTGGGCTTCCGCATGCCGGGGCGGCACAAGGTGACGCTGTCGCTGACTCTGCCCGACGGGCGGAGCGCGCAGAGCAGCGGCTATGTTATGGTCCGCGACGACCGTATCCTCAGCTATGACCCCGAGCTGGGCCGACTGATCTCGCATGCCGGGGCGCAGCCGGAGGCGCTCGACTCGATCCCGCTCAGCCCCGGCGCGCTGGAATTCGGGTTGGGCGGCGGCGCCGTGGTGATCCCGCGCGAGATGGTCGCGCCGCTCTACGGGGCGGATCGCTTCGCGCTGCATATGAAGCTGCGCGCGGTAGGCGATTACAAATCCGCCGGGGAGTTGTTGCGCGTGCATCAGTCGTTGATCGTGCGAGTGACCGGACGCGGCACGTTCGAGGTCGAGTTCTGGCCCGAGAGCGGGCAACGGCTGTTCCTGCGTACCAAGCGCGTCCCGATCTATGACGGCAAGTGGCACGACATCACCTTCCGCTACGCGTCCGACGATAGCCTATTCGAGGTGCTCGCGGGCGAGGAGGTGATCGGCAAGGGCACCGTCTCGGGGCGGCTCAAACCGATGGAATATTGGGGCCTCGCGCTGGGCAATCCCTTCGGCAAGGGCAGCTTCCATGGCGAGCTTGAGGCGCTTGATCTGACCGCGAGCCGCCCCGCGGTGAGCGGGGCGATGCGCTGATGCGCGCCGGGGCGATTGGCAGTGCCACTCCGCAACGTGCGCGCCCGACAAGCCGCGCGGGCGGGCGATCCCGTATCGCCGAGACCGCCGCGCTCGCGACCGCGAAACTGCCGTGGCCGGTGCTGCTGTTCGTGCTGTCGATCCTGCTGCCCTTCAAGTTCAACCTCGGCCCGCTTGCGATCACCGGGAGCCGCCTTGTGCTGATGGCCTTCATCCTGCCCGCCTTCGCGCGGGTCTTCAGCGGGCGGGCAGGGCGGATACTGCCGGTCGATTGGCTGTTCCTGTTCCATGCGCTGTGGCTGTCGGTCGCGCTGGCGGTGAACAACCCCGACCGGGTGATCCAGCAGGCAGGCTCTGTCGGGCTGGAGGTTCTGGGCGGTTACCTGATCGGGCGCGCCTATATCCGCTCGCGCGAGGATTTCGCGGCGCTGGGCAAGGTGCTGATCTGGTCGGTGCTGATCCTGACGCCCTTCTCGCTTTACGAAACGAAGACCGGCACGACCCTGATCCCGACGCTGATCGACAAGCTGCCGGGGATGGGCACGATCACCTACAACTTTCAGGAGCCGCGCCTGGGGCTGGAGCGGGTGCAGGGCCCCTTCGCGCATCCGATCCATTTCGGGCTCTATTGCTCGGTCGTTTTCGCCTTCGCCTTTGTGGCCTTCGACGGGATCAAGACGCTCGGCTGGCGGGTGGTGGCGAGCGGGCTGATCCTGCTCAACGGCTTTCTTGCGCTCTCCTCGGGGGCGCTTCTGTCGCTGCTGCTGCAACTGGGACTGATAGGCTGGTACGTCACTTTCGTGCGGATCGAATGGCGCTGGTGGCTGCTGACGGGGCTGTGTGCCTTCGCCTATGTCACGGTCGACCTGCTGTCGAACCGCTCGCCGATCATGGTGTTTCTCAGCTACGCGACCTTCTCGGCCCATACCGCCTATTGGCGCACGATCATTTTTGACTGGGGGCTGAAGAATGTCTGGGCCAACCCGATCTTCGGCATCGGCCTGAACGACTGGGTGCGGCCGTGGTACATGTATTCCGGCTCGATGGATAATTTCTGGCTGGTGATGGCGGTGCGCTATGGCATCCCGGGCTTCCTGCTGGTCACGAGCGGTTATGTCTGGGGGCTTTTCAAGGTGATGTTCCGCGATTTCGGCGGCGATACGCGGATGCAGAATTTCCGCCGCTCCTGGGTGTTCACCTTCGCGGGGATGACCTTCACGCTCTGCACCGTCTATGTCTGGGAGTCGATCTATGCCTTCACCTTCTTTCTGTTCGGCGCGGGCATGTGGATGCTGACCGAGGCGGTGAAAGAGGGGGGCGATGCACCCGAGGATGCGAGACGGCCTGAGGCGCGCGGCACCAGCTACACACGGTTTGCGCAGACGCATCGGCGAGGGGATTAACGCCCGATCTTCGCTCGCGCATCGGGGCTGAGCGCGGCCAGAACTTGTGCAGGCGGCGCCATCCCGAAGAACCCCCGCAGCAGGGCGGCGGCTTCCGCCCCATGCCCCTGCACACGAAGTTGCGCGGCTTTCGCCAGCGACCACGCCGCACCGCCGATCAACCCGGCGGGGAAATGGCGGCGCAGGAACATCGCCCGCGCGCGATGCTTGAAATATTGCGAGAACGGCGAGGCGACCGAGCCCATCCGCTGCGAGCCGATCGCCGTGCCCGCGACGTGATGGACGACCGCGCCTGCGCAATAGGAGATCGGCAGATCGCCCCGGCGTAGCGCCCAGTCGACCTCTTCGTAATAAAGGAAATAGTCTTCCGTCATCGGCCCCGCGCGCTCGAGATGGGCGCGGGTGGCGACAAGGCTCGCGCCGGTGACGAAGTCGATGTGCTCCGGGTCCGGGGCAGGGCTGTCGGCGGGAGCGAACTGGTTGAGGTTATGGGTGATCCCGGTGCGCCGGTCGATCACCCCACCGTCGATCTGGATCTTGTCGGGCGCGTCGCCATAGACCACCCGATGCGCGATCATCGCGGCACCTCGCGGTCTAGTATCATGCGAGGCGAGAAGGGCAGGCGTCTCGGGCGGCACCACGCAATCGGGGTTGAGTAGCCAGAACCGGTCGACCGCGGGATTGGCCGCGAGCCGCGCCAGCCCCAGATTGACGCCCGCAGCAAACCCTCCATTGCTCCCCGCTTCGATCAGAGCAATGCCTTCCTGACCCGCCTCCGCTGCCCCCATCAGATCGGGGACGGCTGCGCGGATCACCTCCACCGTGTCATCGGGCGATGCATTGTCGACTACCACCACATGCAGCGCCACGCCGGTCGCTGCCCGCAGCGAGGCAAGGCAGGCCGCGATCACGTCCGAAGACCGATAGGTGACGATGACGACACCCAGAGCAGGACCGGTGGCGGGGTGCGGCTCTGCCATGTCGCTCTGGCTCAGGCCCCGCGCGAGAGGGCCGCGACCCCGGTGCGGGCCACTTCGGCCAGACCCAGCGGGCGCATCAGATCGGCGAAAGCGTCGATCTTCTCGGGCGTGCCGGTGATCTCGAAGACAAAGCTCTCCAGCGTCGAGTCGACCACATTGGCGCGGAAGATCTCGGCCAGACGCAGCGCTTCGATGCGCTTGTCGCCCGTGCCCGCAACCTTGATCAGCGCCAGTTCGCGCTCGACCGGGTAGCCCTCGACGGTGAGGTCCTTCACCTCATGGACCGGCACGATCCGGCCCAGCTGCGCCTTGATCTGGTCGATCACGTTCTCGGTGCCGCGGGTGACGACGGTGATCCGGCTACGGTGACCCTTATGATCCACCTCGGCCACGGTCAGGCTGTCGATGTTGTAGCCGCGGCCCGAGAACAGCCCGATCACACGGGCCAGAACCCCGGCCTCGTTATCCACGATCACCGCGAGCGTATGGCTGCGCTCAATCTGGTCGTGGCTGTCGCGCAGGTCGTAAGCGGAATGGCTCGAGGAGCCTTTCTTGATCTTCAGAGCGGCCATTGCCTCTCTCCTTTTCCTAGTTCGGACCCGATCTTCGGCTTGGTCCAAATATCCCGGGGGTCCGGGGGCAGCGCCCCCGGCGTCGCTCACACCAGCGCCGCGCCTTCCTTGAAGACATCGGCATCGGCCGCCAGCAGCATCTCGTTATGCGGCTTGCCGGACGGGATCATCGGGAAGCAATTCTCGTGCTTCTCCACGAGGCAGTCGAACAGCACCGGGCCGTCATGCTTGATCATCTCCATGATCGCATCGTCGAGATCGGCGGGGTCGGAGACCTGCATCCCCTTCCAGCCGAAGCTCTCGGCGAGCTTCACGAAATCGGGCAGGCTTTCGGACCAGCTATGCGAGTAGCGCTCGCCATGCAGCAGTTCCTGCCACTGGCGGACCATGCCCAGACGCTCGTTATTGAGGATGAACTGCTTGACCGGCACGCGGAACTGGGTCGCGGTGCCCATCTCCTGCATGTTCATCAGCCAGCTCGCCTCGCCCGCCACGTTGATCACGAGGCTCTCGGGATGGGCGATCTGCACGCCGATCGAAGCCGGGAAGCCATAGCCCATCGTGCCCAGACCCCCGGAGGTCATCCAGCGGTTCGGATCCTCGAAGCCGAGGAACTGCGCGGCCCACATCTGGTGCTGGCCCACCTCGGTCGTGATGTAGCGATCCATGCCCTTGGTCAGCTCTTCGAGACGCTGCAGCGCATATTGCGGTTTGATCGTCTTTTCCGAGTTGGTGTAGGCGAGGCAGTTCACCTTCTTCCACTCGTCGATCTTCTTCCACCACTTCTCGATCGCGGGCTTGTTCACCTTGCGCCCGCGCGATTTCCAGACCTTGAGCACGTCTTCGAGCACATGGCCGATATCGCCGAGGATCGGCAGGTCGACGGCGATGATCTTGTTGATCGAGGAGGCGTCGATATCGACATGCACCTTGGTCGATTTCGGCGAGAAGTCCGCCACGCGGCCGGTGATCCGGTCGTCGAAGCGCGCGCCGAGGTTGATCATCAGGTCGCAGCCATGCATCGCGAGGTTGGCTTCATAGAGACCGTGCATCCCGAGCATGCCGAGCCAATTCTTGCCCGAGGCGGGGTAGGCGCCCAGACCCATCAGGGTCGAGGTGATCGGGAAGCCGGTCGCATCGACAAGCTCGCGCATCAGCTGGCTCGCGGCGGGGCCCGAATTGATCACGCCGCCGCCGGTATAGAAGACCGGCTTCTCGGCGGTTTCGACCAGTTCGACCAGCTTGGTGATCGCGTCGAGATCGCCTTTCACCTGCGGCTGGTAATGGTCGACCCGCGCGGCTTTCGGCTCGGTATAGGTGGCCACTGCGAATTGCACGTCCTTGGGCATGTCGATCAGCACCGGGCCGGGACGGCCCGAGGTGGCGACGTGGAAAGCCTGATGGATCGTCTCGGAGAGCTTCGCGGGATCCTTCACCAGCCAGTTATGCTTGGTGCAGGGGCGGGTGATGCCCACCGTGTCGGCCTCCTGGAAACCGTCGGTGCCCACGAGGAAGGTCGGCACCTGACCCGACAGCACGATCAGCGGGATCGAGTCCATCAGCGCATCGGTCAGCCCGGTCACCGCATTGGTCGCGCCGGGGCCCGAGGTCACCAGCGCCACGCCCGGCTTGCCGGTCGAGCGCGCATAGCCTTCGGCCATGTGGATCGCGGCCTGCTCGTGGCGGACGAGGATGTGACGGATGTCGTTTTGCTGGAAAATCTCGTCATAAATCGGAAGGACCGCGCCGCCCGGATAGCCGAAAATTACTTCGACCCCGTGATCCTTCAGCGCCTGAACCACCATCTTCGCGCCGGTCATCTGCCGTGCCATATGCTCACTCCATCCTTGCGCGAGGGCCACGCCGCCCACCGCTAACTCTCAAGCATCCACCTGTCCAAGAAAAAGCCCCCGGCTTTGAGGCGGGGGCGCATGGGAACCTTCATGGTTGTACCGTTACCGGCCCATGCGCTTGGCTCCTACGACGACAAGAAGAATCGCATCCATTGCGGATCCCTTTCGGACTGCTTTGCGCGGACATTAGGATCGGGCGTTGGGGGCGTCAATGCCCAAACGCTGAATAAAATGTCGCGAGCGACGGAATTTTCTTCCCGATTATTGCGCGCTGCGGCCTGCGAGTCGCAACTTTGAGAAATCGGAAGAGGCTCCCGAGCCGGGTGCCGCAGGGGCAGTCGCGGTGAATTGATCTCGTTGACGCTTGGTCAGTCGCGATATCGGGCTCAGAGGCGGGGCTTTTAGGCCGATCTGGTCAAGTGAACAGACCAGATGGAGCCTTAATTGCTTGACCTTTCTCCCCCACTCGGCCAATCACGGGCAAAGCCTCAGGCAGGCTTTCGGGACAAAATTAGGGAGGAAGTGAGATGGGCGCTTTGCTGGCCCTTTCACGCGCGATCGACCGGATAAACGAGACCATCGGCAAGGCGGTGTCGTGGCTTATTCTGGTGTCGGTCCTCGTGAGTGCGACCAACGCCATTGTGCGCAAAGCCTTCGACATGTCGTCGAACGCTTGGCTGGAATTGCAATGGTATCTTTTCGGCGCGGCGTTTCTGGGCGCTGCCGCTTACACGCTCAAGCAAAACGAGCATATCCGCATCGACATCGTCTATGGTGCCTTCTCGCGGAAAGTGCAGCACTGGATCGATCTGCTCGGGCATATCTTCTTCCTGATGCCGTTCGTCTTGCTGATGCTGTTCAAGCTGACGCCCTTCGTGATGATCTCGATCCGCTCGGGCGAGATGTCGACGAATTCGGGCGGTCTGATCCTGTGGCCGGCCAAGCTCCTGCTGCTGATCGGCTTCTGGCAGCTGTTCTTCCAAGGCGTGTCCGAGATCATCAAGAAGATCGGTGTGATGCGTGGGTTGATCGACGATCCCCATGCCGACAGCGCGGGCCATCACGGCCATGATCCCATCGCCGAAGAGGAGGGTCTGTAATGCTCGAGCTTATCGCTCAGAACATGGCCCCGATCATGTTCATCTCGCTGATCGTCTTCCTGCTGATCGGCTATCCTGCGGCCTTCGCACTCGCGGCCAACGGTCTTTTGTTCTTCGTCATCGGCGTTGAACTGTCGGGTTACTCCGGCGGGACGATCAATCTTGACTGGCCGTTGTTGAATGCGATGCCGCAACGGTTCTACGGGGTCTTGTCGAACGAGACCTTACTTGCCATTCCATTCTTCACATTCATGGGCATCGTGCTCGAGAAATCGGGCATGGCCGAGGATCTTCTCGACACGATCGGTCAGCTGTTCGGCCCGGTGCGCGGCGGTCTCGCTTATGCGGTGATCATCGTGGGCGCGCTTCTGGCGGCGACAACGGGCGTAGTTGCGGCCTCAGTGATCGCGATGGGCCTGATCTCGCTGCCGATCATGTTGCGCTACGGCTATGATCGGAAGGTGGCCACAGGTGTCATTGCGGCGTCAGGGACACTGGCGCAGATCATCCCGCCCTCGCTCGTGCTGATCGTTCTGGCTGACCAGCTGGGCGTTTCGGTGGGCGACATGTACAAGGGCGCGCTGATCCCCGGTATGGTGCTGACCGGCATCTACCTCGGCTATGTGCTCGTGATGTCGATCATCAAGCCGAAGTCGATGCCGGCTCTGCCGAAAGAGGCGCGCACGCTGGGCTCTGGCGTGATGTCGCTCCTGGTGGCGCTGGCCGGTGCGGTCGCGATCTTCATCTTCGCCGAGAAGTATTTCGAGGCGAGCGGGTCGAGCGTCAACAACTCCGAGATCCTCGCAGCCGGTGTGGCCGTGATCGCGATCTATATCGTGGCGTTGCTGGACAAGGCGCTGAAAACCAACCTGATGAGCCGTCTGGCGCAGCAGGTGGTGATCGTGCTGATCCCGCCGCTGGCGCTGATCTTCCTCGTGCTGGGCACGATCTTCCTCGGCGTCGCGACGCCCACCGAAGGCGGCGCAATGGGCGCGGTCGGCGCGCTAGTGCTGTCGGCGGTGAAGAAGCGTCTGACCTTCCCCGTCGTGCGTGACGCACTGGCGGCGACGACGCGCCTGTCGGCCTTCGTGCTGTTCATCCTGCTGGGCGCGCGGGTCTTCTCGCTCACCTTCTACGGGGTGAACGGGCAGGTCTGGGTCGAGCATCTGCTGACCTCGCTTCCGGGTGGCCAATTGGGCTTCCTGATCGTGGTGTCGTTCCTGGTGTTCTTCCTCGCCTTCTTCCTCGATTTCTTCGAGCTGGCCTTCATCATCGTGCCGCTTCTGGCGCCTGCCGCGCAGGCGCTGGGGATCGACCTGATCTGGTTCGGGGTGATCCTGGGCGTGAACATGCAGACCTCGTTCATGCACCCGCCATTCGGCTTCGCGCTGTTCTACCTGCGCTCGGTCGCGGCCAAGGTGCCCTATATCGACAAGGTCACCGGCAAGAAAATGGAGCCGGTGAAGACCTCGCAGATCTATTGGGGCGCTATCCCCTTCGTGTTCATCCAGGTTGCGATGATTGCCATCGTGATCGCCTTCCCGGCCATGGTGATGCACTACAAGGGGCCGCAGGTGGATCTGAAGGATGTCGAGATCAAGCTGCCGCAGATGCCGGGCATGGGCGATGGGGGCGGCCTCGGTGGCCTGCCGTCGCTGGCGCCTCTGGGTGGCTCGACCTCTGGCGGGTCGGGCTCGGGAAGCGCGGCTCCGGGCGGGCTGCCCCCGCTTCCCACACCGGGCAGCAACTGATCGACCGGAAAATGAAAGATCGGGGCGGCCTTCAGGGGCCGCCCCTTTTTTATAGAGAGAGAGTGGAGGGCGAGGGATGCGGTATCCTCTTTTCGTTATTGTCGGGGTTTCGTTGCTTGCGCTGGCGGGCTGCGGCGAGACCAAGGAGCAGCGCGCGGCGACGGGCGGCGTGGCCGGTCTCGTGGTGGCGGGACCTGTCGGAGCGGTCGTCGGAGCCGGGCTCGGCGTCGTGACGCGCAAGAATTGACGGCCAGCTAATCGCGGTACTTGGGAACCGCGGCGGGCGTTTCGGCGTCTTGTCCTTGAGGAAGCCGCGCATTGTGGCTGCTATCGAAAGGACGAGAAGATGCGAATTGCGACGATCTTGATGGCGGGCGGCCTGCTGGTTTCGCTCGCGGCATGTGGTGACAACGCGACCGAACGTGCCGCCACCGGCGGTGTCGGCGGCCTCGTGGTTGCAGGGCCGGTTGGCGCCGTGGCGGGTGCCACGGTTGGCGCGGCCACGACGAAGTGAGTTTTGTGACCAGACCAATAGAAAAGTCCCCGGGGCGCGAACCCCGGGGACTTCTCAATTCACGCTAGACGCGGCTTAGACCTTCAGATTGCCCGCAGCCTGCTGGCGCATCATGAAGTAGTCAGAGTTGAACTCCGACAGCTGCCACCAGCCATAGGCATCGTTGCGGAAGCCGAACTGGCTGTCGTAGATCTTCTTGAACGCAGCGTTCGAGCTGTTGATCTCGGCATAGACCTCGTTGGCCGCGTTGAAGCAGGCTTCGAGGATCTCCTGGCTGAACGGACGCAGCTGCGCGCCTTGGCCCAGCAGCTTCTTCAGCGCGCTCGGGTTCTTGTAGTCATAGGACGCCATCATGTCCGAGTTCGCCGCCTGCGTCGCCGCCGTCAGCGCGATCTTGTAGGCCTCGGGCAGTTGCTCATAGGCGTTCTTGTTGAACATGGCGTGCAGACAGGCGCCACCTTCCCACCAGCCGGGATAATAGTAATAGGGCGCGACCTTGTAGAAGCCGAGCTTCTCATCGTCGTACGGGCCGACCCATTCGGTGGCGTCGATCGTGCCTTTTTCGAGCGACGGGTAGATGTCGCCACCCGCGATCTGCTGCGGCACCACACCGAGCTTCTCGACGACCTTGCCGCCGAAGCCACCGATGCGCATTTTCACGCCCTTCATGTCTTCGACGGTGTTGATTTCCTTACGGAACCAGCCGCCCATCTGGGCACCGGTATTGCCGCACGGGAAGGCCGTGATGTTGTAGTTCGAATAGAACTCGTTCATCAGGTCGTTGCCGCCGCCATAGTAGAACCAGGCGTTCTGCATGCGCATGTTCAGGCCAAACGGCACTGCGGTCGCGAAAGCGAAGGTCGGATCTTTACCCCAGTAGTAGTAGGAGGCGGTGTGGCAGGCCTCGACGGTGCCGTTCGACACCGAGTCCATTGCCTGCAGGCCGGGGACGATTTCGCCCGCCGCGAAGACCTGAATGTTGAATTTCCCGTCGGTCATGCCCTTGACGTAATTCGCCATCGTCTCGGCGGCGCCGTAGATCGTGTCGAGCGATTTCGGGAAAGACGAGGTCATGCGCCACGTCACAGTAGGGGTTTCTTGCGCAATAGCCGGTGCGGCGAGCGCGCTACCTGCAGCTGCGGCTGCCCCGCCAAGCGCACCTTTGCGCAGGAAAGAACGACGATCCATATGGTTTCCTCCCAAGTCGTGGATGTCTGTCAATTTTTCTGACCACACCGCTCCATTATTAGCGTTCCCTCCGGTGTGGGCATTGCGGTCACAATACTTGACCGGTTCCGCGTGTAAACCGACCTGCAAGTAATTTTATGTCGCATATGGTCACAGTTTCGAAAGCTTGCTGCAGTGTGGCAATGCAGGCGCAGAATATCCGTTGGGTATCTTCGGTCGTCAGGGCATAGAAAAAGCCCCGGCGCAGGTTGCGCCGGGGCTTCGGTTATCTGGCTTGACCAGTTTGGGCGGCTTACAGCTCGCCTTTGTTGGCTTCGCTCATCATGAAGTAGTCGTAGTTGAACTCGGCCAGCTGTTCCCAGGTGAACCAGTCCTTGCGGAAGTCCTTGATCGAACCCCAGATCTTCGCGAATTCGGCGTTGTTCGCCTCCATCTCCGAATAGACCTCGTTGGCTGCCTTGAAGCAGGCCTGCATGATCTCGGGGGAGAAAGCGCGCAGCTGGGTGCCGTTGGCGACCAGCGTCTTGAGCGCCTTCGGGTTCTTCATGTCGTATTTCTGCAGCATGTCCGCATCGGCCGCTTGCGATGCGGTGTGCAGGAGCTGCTGGTACTGTTTCGGCAGGCTTTCCATCTTCTCTTTCGAGAACATGAAGTGGACCGTCGGGCCACCTTCCCACCAGCCGGGGTAGTAGTAGTAGGGCGCGACTTTGTAGAAGCCGAGCTTCTCGTCGTCATAGGGGCCGACCCATTCGGTCGCGTCGATCGTGCCTTTTTCCAGCGCCGGGTAGATGTCGCCGCCGGCGATCTGCTGCGGCACGAGGCCAAGCTTCTCCATCACCTTGCCCGCGAAGCCGCCGACACGCATCTTGAGACCCTTGAGGTCTTCGACCGTCGAGATCTCCTTACGGAACCAGCCGCCCATCTGTGCGCCGGTGTTGCCGCCCGGCAGACCATAGAGGCCCTGCTTGCCGAGGAACTCGTTATAGAGCTCGATGCCGCCGCCGTGGTAGTGCCATGCGTTCATGCCGCGCGCGTTGAGCGAGAAGGGCACAGCTGCGCCGAGCGCCCAGGTCGGATCCTTGCCCCAGAAGTAGTAGCCGACGGTGTGGCAGGCTTCGACCGTGCCGTTCATCACCGCATCGGCGACCTGAAGGCCGGGGACGATCTCGCCAGCGGCGAAGACTTGAATCTTGAAGTTACCGTCCGAGGCTTCCTCGACCATCTTCGACATCACTTCCGCGCCGCCATAGATCGTGTCGAGCGACTTCGGGAAAGACGAGGCGAGACGCCAGGTGATTTGCGGATTGCTTTGTGCGATCGCGGGGGCTGCCAGCGTGCTCGCGGCCGCGCTACCCAGCGCGGCTTTCGTCAGAAAGGAACGACGGTCCATTTAGGATCCTCCCATTATTGCTCCGTTGTGCGAGGCCGGTCCTCGCCGCCCGCCTCGTGTCCTCCGCGGCGGGTCTGTCGGGACCGTTTCACCACGGGCCGGGAGTGTCCAGAGTTCACGGGCCCGTAATCGTCGGAAGTCACGGAATAGTTTTGAAAAAATGAGTTGACAGATGGTGTCTGCCGAACGGTTGAGCAATTGCCTGCGAGAGTGACGTCCGTTGCTGGGTGTTGCTCAACTATTGCGTGTATCGGGGAGTTGAATCCGGGCGACCTGTTCCGCGATGGGCGGCACGGAAAGCGGATGAGTCTCCGTCTCGTGCGTGGCCGGATCGCCAAGATCGGTCCATTGACCGCCCTTGTAGATTTCGAGCGCGGAGAAGTTCGCCTTGTAGTTCATCTTCGGCGAGCCGGGCACCCAATAGCCGAGATAGACGTAGGGCAGGCCCACGCGTTGCGCGATCTCGACATGGTCGAGGATCAGGTAGGTGCCGAGGGAGTCGCGGATCCGCTCGGGCTCGTAGAAGGAATAGACCATCGACAGCCCGTCATCGAGCACATCGGTCAGGCAGGTCGCGATCAGGGCGCGCATGCTGTCTGGCGTGGCGGCGGTCTCGCGATATTCGATCACGCGCGACTTCACGGGCGTCTCCTCGATCATCGCGGCGAATTCGAAGATGTCCATGTCAGCCATGCCGCCATCGGCGTGGCGCGCATCGAGATAGCGGCGGAACAGTGCGAATTGCTCTTCCGTCGCCCAGGGCGAGGTCGCGGTACGCTTTAGGTCGCCGTTTTTCTTCAGCACCCGACGCTGCGATTTCGACAGTTTGAAATCTGCGACCCGGATGCGGGCCGACAGGCAGGCGGTGCAATCTGCGCAGGAGGGCCGATAGAGCACATTCTGCGAGCGCCGAAAGCCTTGCCGCGACAGCGCATTGTTGAGCTTCTCGGCCGACTCCCCCTGCAATGCGGTGAACAATTTCCGCTCCGACCTGCCGTCCAGATAGGGGCAGGGCTGCGGCGCGGTTACGTAGAACTGCGGTGCAAGCGGAAGCGAATGGCGCATCAGTAGCCTCGTCGGGGAGGGGTCGCGGCAGGCTAGCAAAGGAGCGCGCACCCGCCAAGTGTTTCATGTTGATGACATAGAAAGCGCCCCGGTTACGTCAACCGGGGCGCCGAAATCGCATTGCGAACTGTCTATATGGTTAGGCTTTCGCGTCCTCGGAGGTGTCCTCCGACTGAGCCGCTTCCTTGGCGCGCTCTTCCATGTACTGGTCGAACTCTGCCTTGTCGCGGGCTTCGCGCAGACGGCCGAGGAACTCTTCGAATTCCTGCTGTTCGCGCTGCAGTCGGTCGAGCGTGTCGGCCTTGTAGGCGTCGAACGCCGCGTTGCCGGTCGAACGCGAGACATGGACGCCACCGACGCCGGAGCAACCGAAGCTGCGTTTTTGAACCGCCTGTCCCGTGCGCCAGCGACGCCCGAAGCGGCCGGTGAACAGGATGAAAGCGAGAATGACGAGGCCGAGGGGGCCTGCGAAAATGAAACCGGCCACCATCAGCGCGATCCAGGCGCCGGGGCCGTTCCCATCCATCCAGTTAACGGCGCGGGTAAACCAGTTACCAACCGCGACGGGCATGGAGTTGGTGGAATAGGCGGACATTTGAACCTCCGGGTTGAGCATGTGAATTCCTTTCACATACCCAAGATCGGAAGTCAGGGCGGTTCTTGCAAGGGGGTATGTAAATGATTTTTACATTTTTCTCGCAAATCACTGGATTCTCTTTGTTTTATTCGGTGAAATCGGCCTGTTTCGCACCGCTGATCCGCTCCAGATCGGCCGGGGCGATGGCGAAAACATGCCGTGGCGTGCCTGCTGCAGCCCAGACGGTATCAAATTCGAACAGTCGGGGGTCGAGGAAAGCCGTCACCGGGCCGACATGGCCAAGGGGCGCGACGCCGCCGATCGCGAAGCCCGTCTCCGCCCGGATCAGCGCCGCATCGGCCTTGCCCAAGGGCTGGCCCGCGACCGCGTTTGCCTTCTCCGCGCTCACCCGGTTGCCGCCTGCGGTGATGAACAGCACGACATGGCCGCTGTCTTCGCCGCGAAAGATGATGGATTTGGCGATCTGGTCGACCTCGCAGCCTACCGCCTGTGCGGCCATCTCGGCGGTGCGGGCCTCGCCCGGCTCGGTGATCTCGAAGGGCACGCCTGCGGCTTCGAGGGCGGCACGGACGCGTTTGAGGGATTTGCTCATGGCGAGGCTCCGGAGGATCTGAGGTCGGGCGCGGAGGCGCCGGGGCGGGGTGTAGTTATGGCCAGATGTCGCGCGACAGCAATCCCCATTGACCGGCTCGCGTGGCGGCGTAAGCATGGCGCCATGCCGTTTGCCTCGCGTCTCACCCGTTCGCCCCTGCCTTTCGAGCGCGACCGCGCCGCCGAAGCCGAAGAGCTGTTCTCCGATCTCGCGCCGGAGTTGCGCGAATTGCTCGGGGGGACGGCAGGGTGCAGCCCTTATCTCAAAGGCCTGATGGAGAAAGAGGCCGAGTGGCTGCGCCCCGCGATTTCGGGCAATCCCGAAGCCGCGCTGGCCGAGGAATTCGCGCGGATCACGCCCGTCAGCCTCGCCGATCTGCCGTCAGAGCTGCGTCGGGCGAAGCGTCGCGTCGCGTTGCTGGCCGGGCTTGCCGATCTGGGCGGTGTCTGGTGTCTCGAAGAAGTGACCGGCGCCTTGACCCGGCTTGCCGATATTGCGGTCGATCTGGCGATGAAGCGGCTGGTGGCCGAGGAAATCCGCCGCGGCAAAATCCCCGGGGCGACCAACGATGATATAGATAGTGCCGCCGGGATGGTCGCGCTCGCGATGGGCAAGATGGGGGCGGGGGAGCTGAACTACTCCTCCGATATCGACCTGATCTGCCTGTTCGACGAAAGCCGCTACGATCCCGACGATGCGATGGAGGCACGCAGCGCGCTGATCCGGGCGACGCGCAAGATGGCGGCGATGCTCAACGACCGCACCGCCGAGGGCTATGTCTTTCGCACCGATCTGCGGCTGCGCCCCGATGCCGCCGTCACGCCGGTCTGTATCTCGATGGGCGCGGCCGAGCTTTATTACGAGGCCGAGGGCCGCACATGGGAGCGCGCGGCCTATATCAAGGCGCGTCCCTGCGCCGGTGACATCGCGGCGGGCGAGCAATTCCTTGAGCGGCTGCGGCCCTTCGTCTGGCGCAAGCATCTCGATTTCGCGGCCATTCAGGACGCCCACGACATGCGCCTGCGCATCCGCGAGCATAAGGGGCTGCATGGCCCGATCGAAGTGGCGGGTCACAATATCAAGCTCGGCCAGGGCGGCATCCGCGAGATCGAGTTCTTCACCCAGACCCGGCAATTGATCGCAGGCGGGCGCGACGAGAGCCTACGCGACCGGACCACCGTGGGCGGGCTGCGCGCGCTCGCGGCGAAGACTTGGGTGCCCGAGGATGTGGCGGAGGAGTTGATCGATCACTACCGCGAGCATCGCGAGATCGAGCACCGTCTGCAGATGGTGGGCGACGCCCAGACCCAGATTCTGCCCGGCAACGAAGAGGGGCTCGCGCGGATCGCCGCGATGATGGGCGAGGGGGATGTGGCGCGCTGGCGCGACCGGCTGCGCGACCGGCTGGAGCGGGTCGAAGGGCTGACGAATGATTTCTTCGCCCCCGATGCCGCCGCCGAGCGTCCCGACCTGAGCGAAGCCGCGCGCGAGATCGTCGAGGGCTGGACGGGCTATCCGGCGCTGCGATCCGAACGGGCGCGCGCGATCTTCAAGCGGCTGGAGCCGGAACTGCTCGACCGGATGCGCCGGGCGGCAAATATGGAGGAGGCGCTGACTCAGTTCGACGGCTTCCTCAAGGGGCTGCCCGCCGGGGTGCAGTTGTTCTCTCTATTCGAGGCCAATCCCCAGCTCGTCGATCTGATCGTCGATATCTGCGCCACGGCGCCGGGGCTGGCGAGCTACCTTTCGCGCAATGCCGGTGTGCTGGACGCGGTTCTGGGCGGCTCGTTCTTCGCGCCATGGCCGGGCAAACCGGCGCTGGAGGCCGATCTTGCGCGGCTGCTGGGGCGGGCGGGCGACTACGAGGCCGCGTTGATCGCGGCGCGGCGCTGGGCGAAGGAGTGGAAGTTCCGTGTCGGCGTTCACCACCTGCGCGGTCTCGTCGATGCGTCAGAAGCCGCGGGCCAATATGCCGATGTGGCGGGGGCGGTGCTGGGCGCGCTCTGGCCGATTGTGCAGGGCGAATTCGCGCGTCGCTACGGGCCGTGCCCCGGCAAGGGCGCGGTGGTTCTGGGGATGGGCAGCCTCGGCGCAGAGCGCCTGAACGCGCAATCCGATCTCGATCTGATCGTGATCTACGACGCGGACGGACAGGAGTTTTCCGAAGGCAAGAAACCCATCGCCTCAAGGGCTTACTACGCGAAGCTCACGCAGGCCCTGATCACAGCGCTCAGCGCGCCGATGCCGGAGGGGATGCTCTACGAGGTCGATATGCGGCTGCGGCCTTCGGGGCGGCAAGGGCCCGTAGCGACCTCTGTGCAAAGCTTCGAGAGCTACCAGATGGAAGAGGCCTGGACCTGGGAGCATCTGGCGCTGACCCGCGCGCGGCCCGTCGCGGGATGCGCCGATCTGGCCGACCGGGTCGAGGCGATCCGTCTCAAGGTTCTGGAGGCGAAAGGCGGCGGAGACGCGGTGCTCCACGAGTTGGCGCAGATGCGCGCCCGGATCTTCGCGGCCAAGGCCCCCGATGGCGATTGGGAGGCGAAGGTCGGCCCCGGACGGCTGCAGGATATCGAGCTTCTGGCGCAAAGCTTCGCGCTTCGTGCAGGCGTCCCGGCGCGCAAGGTCGAGGCGCAGCTGCGCGCAGGGCCGCGTGGCGGGTTCGTGACACGCGAGGAGGGCGAGCAGCTCGCTACCGCCTATCGTTTCTTGTGGCGACTGCAGGCAGGCGGGCGCTTGCTGAACGAAAAACGTCTGGATATGGCGGCGATCGGAGAGGGCGGCCGCGCTTTCCTGTTGCGCGAGACGGGGCTGGATGATCTCGATGCTCTGGCGGCGCGTCTGAACGAGGTCACGACCGAGACGGCCGCCATCGTGGACAGGGCTCTGGAGGGCTGAATGGCGCGCAAACTGATGGAATTGAGCGAGGCGGACCCGAAAGGATTGATCCGCGAGAGCTTCAAGATCGACGGGATCAGCACGGAAGAGTGCCGCTCGATCTTCATGGATTGGGCGCTGAGCCTTGGCCCCGGGATGGACGCGAATGAAGCGATGCGCACCGTGCTCGCGGCCTATCAAGCGCCGCCCGAGCACCCGATGACCCGGGTGCTCGAAGAAGGTCTGACCCGCGAAAGCGGCCCGCCTATGCGGCGTGGCGGCTGGCGGGCGCGCCGTCCCTAGCAGGGTGGTTAGCGCGGCAGCGCCGCCGCCTCGCGCGCAAGCGCTTCGATCCCGGCCCAGTCGCCCGATTGCACCATCGCATCGGGCGCGACCCAGGAGCCGCCTGCGCAAAGAACGTTCGGCAGGCTCAGGTAATCGTTGGCGTTTTTAATGCTGACGCCGCCGGTCGGGCAGAAGCTGACCTGCGGGATCGGGGCCCCGATCGCTTTCAGCGCAGGCGCGCCGCCCGAGGCTTCCGCGGGGAAGAACTTCAGCACGTCGTACCCCATCTCGAGAAGCTTCATCACTTCCGACGCGGTGGCGGCGCCGGGCAGAAGCGGCAGGCCTTCATCTTCGCAGGCTTTCACCAGCGTTTCGGTCGCGCCGGGAGAGACGCCGAATTTCGCGCCCGCCGCCTTGGCCGCTTTCACGTCGGAAGGGGTCAGCAGCGTGCCCGCGCCGACCACGCCGCCTTCGACATCGGCCATGGCGCGGATCGCGTCGAGCGCGCAGGGCGTGCGCAGGGTCACTTCCAGCGCAGGCAGGCCGCCCGCGACGAGCGCTTTGGCCAGAGGCGCGGCATGGGCCACATCCTTCACCACGATCACCGGCACGATCGGGGCAAGTTCGCAGATTTTGCGGGCGGATGCGGATTGTTCGCTAGGGGTCATCGGATCACTCCAGTCTGGGCCGCCCGCGCGGGCGGAGAGGGCAGGACGCTCCGCGGGGGATATTTATCGCCAAGCCGAAAGCAGAACCCTGTCTTCGCCTTGGTACAAATATCCCCGCCGGAGGCAAGAAAACTCACAGCACCACGGAGGCGCCTTTGGTGGACGGGCCGACATGGGTGCGGAAGGCGCCGAACAGCTCGCGGCCGAGTCCGAACTGGTTGCCGCTGAGGTCGGGCACGACCGGCGCGCGGCTCTCGAAACCTTCGTTCAGGCAGGTCAGCTCGCCCGTCGTCGCGTCGAGACGCACCATATCGCCGTCTTGCAGCTTCGCAAGCGGTCCGCCATCGGCGGCCTCCGGCGAGACATGGATCGCCGCCGGGACCTTGCCCGAGGCGCCCGACATCCGGCCATCGGTGACCAGCGCCACTTTCAGCCCGCGATCTTGCAGCACTGCGAGGGTCGGGGTGAGCGAGTGCAGCTCTGGCATCCCGTTCGCCTTCGGCCCCTGGAAGCGCACGACCACGATCGTGTCGGAGGTGAACTCACCGTTCTTGAAGGCGTCCTTCACCTCGTGCTGTTCCTTGAAGACGCGGACCGGCGCTTCGATCACATGGCGCTCGGGCTTGACGGCGGAGACCTTGATCACGCCGCGCCCGAGATTGCCTTCGAGCTGCTTCAGGCCGCCCGTTTTCTGGAACGGATCGGCGGGCTTGCGGAGGATTTTCTCGTTCTGGCTTTCGGGGTCGGACTCTTCCCAGATCAGACCGCCCTCGGTGATCTTCGGCTCCTGGGTGTAGCGGGTGAGGCCGTCGCCCGCGACGGTCTTCGCGTCCTCGTGCAGTAGGCCCGCACCCAGCAGATGGCGGATCATGAATTGCAGCCCGCCCGCCGCGTGGAAGTGGTTCACGTCGGCGAGGCCGTTCGGATAGACTTTCGCCATCAGCGGCACGGCCGAGGAAATCTCGTCGAAATCTTCCAGATCGAGCACGATCCCGGCGGCGCGTGCCATCGCGGGCAGGTGCAGGACGTGGTTGGTCGACCCACCCGTCGCCATCAGACCGACCATGCCGTTCACGAAGGCTTTCTCGTCGAGCACTTCCGAGGCCGGGCGGTAGTCGTTGCCAAGCGCGGTGATCTCGGCGGCGCGTTTCGCGCCTGCGACCGTCAGCGCCTCGCGCAGCGGCGTGTTCGGGTTCACGAAGGACGCGCCCGGAAGGTGCAGACCCATGAACTCCATCAGCATCTGGTTGGTGTTTGCGGTGCCGTAGAAGGTGCAGGTGCCCGGGCCGTGATAGGAGGCCATCTCGGCGGCCATGAGCGCGTCGCGACCGACTTCGCCGGCTGCGAATTGCTGGCGCACCTTGGCTTTCTCGTCATTGGGCAGCCCGGTGGTCATCGGCCCCGCGGGGATGAAGATCGCCGGGATATGCCCGAAGGTCGCCGCCGCCATGATCAGGCCGGGCACGATCTTGTCGCAAACGCCCATGTAGAGCGCCGCGTCGAAGGTGTTGTGGCTCAGAGAAACCGCCGCAGCCATTGCGATCACGTCGCGCGAGAAGAGTGACAGGTCCATCCCCGGCTGGCCCTGCGTGACCCCGTCGCACATCGCGGGCACGCCGCCTGCGACCTGTGCGGTGGCGCCGATCTCGCGCAGCGCGGCCTTGATCGTCTGCGGGAAGGTCTCGAACGGCTGATGCGCCGAGAGCATGTCGTTATAGGCCGTCACGATGCCTACATTGGGGGCGCGATCACCTGCCAACGTGTCCTTGTCCTCGCCCATGGCCGCATAGGCGTGGGCCTGATTGCCGCAGCTGAGATGCGCGCGGGCGGGGCCTGCATCGGCAGCCGCCTGCATCCGGGCAAGATAGTCGCCGCGCGGGCCTTCGGAGCGGGCGCGGATTCGGTCGGTCACACGGGCGATTGTGGCATCGAGGGTCATCGGCGGGGCCTTTCCTTGCTATGCATCTGATGCGGAACATGCAGCCCTTGCGGGCCGCTCGCGCAGCGGGCGCGGATCGCGGTCGCTTCTTCGCTATCATGTTAGCGCTAACGCCGCAACCCGTTCCCTTTGTCGATTATCTGGGGCAGAGCGGGGATGCGGCAAGCGCGAGGGCTTTCGCGCCGGGTCGCTTGGCGCTAGGAAGGCGGCGCTTGAGACAGCGCGCGCAAGGAGCATCCGATGAGCCAGTCCGAAGACACCGCCACCCGCCCGACCGTTCGGCTGCGCCCGAAGGCCGAGGCCCGCGCGATCCGCCACGGATTTCCTTGGGTCTATGCCGATGAGCTGGTGACGGACCGGCGCACCAAAGCGCTGGCGCCCGGCACGATCGCGACGCTGGAGGATGGCGAGCGGCGTCCGCTCGCGACGGTGACGGTCAACCCGAACTCGAAGATCATTGGCCGGGTGATGAGCCGCGACGCGGAGGCGGTGATCGACCGCGACTGGATCGCCGCGAAGCTGACCCGCGCGTTGGAGATGCGTGCGCGGTTGTTCGATGCGCCGTTCTACCGGCTCGTGCATGCTGAGGCGGACGGGCTGCCCGGCGTGATCATCGACCGCTTCGGCGATGCGGCGGTGATCCAGCCGAATGCGGCATGGTCGGAGGTCATGATCTCCGACCTCGAGGCCGCGCTGGCCGAGGTGACGGGCGTCACGACGATCATCAAGAACGCAGCAGGGCGCGCGCGCACACTCGAAGGGCTGGACGAGGATATGCTCACGCTGCGTGGCGGCATCGATGCGCCGGTCGAGGTGCCGATGAACGGCGCGATCTACCTCGCCGACCTGATGGGCGGGCAGAAGACTGGCCTGTTCTATGATCAGCGCCCGAACCACGCTTTTGCCGCGCGGCTGGCAGAGGATGCTCGAGTCCTCGATGTCTTCTCCCATGTGGGCGGCTTCGCGCTGGCCGCGCTGGCAGGTGGTGCGACTTCGGCGCTATCGGTCGATGCCTCGGCCCCGGCGCTGGATCTTGCGACCAAGGGCGCGGCCGCGATGGGTATGGCGGACCGGTTTGCCACGCGCCAGGGCGATGCGTTCGACACGCTCGACGCTTTGGGCCGGGAAGGGGAGCGCTTTGATCTGGTGATCTGCGATCCGCCCGCCTTCGCGCCCGCCAAGGCTGCGCTTCAGGCGGGGCTGCGCGCGTATGAGCGGATCGCGCGTATGGCCGCGCCGCTGGTCGAGCCGGGCGGCTATCTGGTGCTGTGCTCCTGCTCGCATGCCGCCGATCTGTCGCAATTCCGCGCGGCCTGCACGCGCGGTATCGGCAAGGCGGGGCGGTCGGCGCAGCTTATCCACACCGGCTATGCCGGGCCCGATCACCCGATGCTGCCTCAACTGGCGGAATCGGGCTATCTGAAATCCCTGTTCTTCCGGCTCGACTGATGCGGATCGTGCTCGATGCCTGCGTGCTCTACCCGACGGTGCTGCGCGAGATCTTGATCGGGGCGGCGAAGGCGGGGCTCTACCGTCCGCTCTGGTCGGCGCGCATCCTCGAGGAATGGGCGCGTGCGGCGGCCCGCCGCGCGCCTGCCGACGAGGCCATCGCGCGCGGCGAGATCGCGCTGCTGCGGGCGGGGTTCCCGAAAGCCGAGATTTCCGCCCAGCCGGGGATCGAGGCGCGGCTGGTGCTGCCCGACGAGAATGACCTTCATGTGCTGGCGGTGGCGATTGCGGGCAGTGCCGATGCGATCCTCACATTCAACGCGCAGGATTTTCCGCGCGGGACCTTGGCGGGCGAGGGGCTGGAGCGGCGCGATCCGGACGGCTTCCTCTGGCAGCTTCTGTCCGAACATCCCGAGCAGATGCGCGCCATCACCGAGGCCGTGCGCGCCGAGGCCGAGCGCCTCTCGGGCGAGCCGCAGCCGATCCGGGCGCTGATGAAACGCGCGCGTCTGCCGCGCTTCGGCAAGGCACTGGCGGCGTGATCTCGCGCTGCCTGTCCGGGTGTCGCCCCTTGACCGCCCGCGAAAGCCTCGCCAAACAGGCGCAATGATCGGGTTCATCACATGCCAAGAGCGCGGCGCGGCCGACAAGCTCCTTGCCCAGCTCGCCGAAAGGCTGCTGTCGCAAGGGCGCGACGTGATCGGCATGGTGCGCGCCGAGGTGCCGCAGCGGTTCGAATGCGAGATGCATCTGCGCCTCTTGCCCGAAGGCGAAACCCGCACGATCTCGCAGGATCTGGGGCAGGGCGCTGGGGCCTGTTCGCTCGATGCGGGTGCGCTCGAAGAGGTCGTCGCCCAGGTCGGTCATGCGCTCGAAACGGCGCCACCGGGCGCCATCGTGATCCTCAACAAATTCGGCAAACAGGAGGCCGCAGGGCGCGGGTGTCGCGACCTGATCGCGCAGGCGATGGCCTCCGATTTTCCGGTGCTTCTGTCCGTTCCGCCCGAAACGCGCGCCGATTTCGCAGCTTTCGCAGATGGTATGGCCGAAGAAATCGTGCCGGAAATTCAGGCGCTTGAGACGTTTCTTTCGCGTGAGAGCGCTTAATCCGCGCCCTCGCGTTGTCTCATGTCGCTCCCATGCTAGACTTGTTCAGGTAAGGTGAGTAAAAGGGGGTCGTTAGCGCTAACGGACCCCAAACACGGAGCAGCCCATGGTTTCGCGCGTCATTCCCGTCGATCGTTTCGATCTGGTGATTTTCGGCGCCACTGGCGACCTCGCCAATCGCAAAATTCTCCCCGGCCTGTTTCGCCGCTATTGCGCCGGTCAAATTCCCGAAGGATCCACCATTATCGGGGCTGCGCGCTCGGAGATGACCCCCGAGGAGTTCCGCGACCAGACCCGCGCCGCGATCGCCGAATTCGGCGGCAATAAATGCGACGACGAAGGCGCGCTGGACGGCTTCCTGCCGATGCTCGACTATGTCGCGATCGACGCGAAAGGCGATGGCGGCTGGGACGATCTGAAGTCGAAAGTGCGCGACGACACCGTCAATGCGTTCTACTTCTCGGTTGCGCCGGCGCTGTTCGGAGATCTGGCCGAGCGCCTCCACACGCGCGGTATCGCGGGTCCGGAGGCGCGGATCGTGGTCGAGAAACCGTTCGGGCGCGACCTCGCCTCGGCCAAGGCGCTCAACGCGGCGCTGGCGGAGTATTTCGACGAAACGCAGATCTACCGGATCGACCATTACCTCGGCAAAGAGACCGTGCAGAACCTGATGGCGGTGCGCTTCGCCAACATCCTGTTCGAGCCGCTCTGGAACAGCCAATTTGTTGATCATGTGCAAATTACCGTGGCTGAAACGGTCGGTGTGGGCGGTCGCGGGTCGTATTATGACAAGTCGGGCGCGATGCGCGACATGGTCCAGAACCACATGATGCAGCTTCTGTGCCTGATCGCGATGGAGCCGCCCTACCACTTCGATCCAGATGCGGTGCGCGACGAGAAGCTCAAGGTGATCCGCGCGCTCCAGCCCGTCCAGCCTGCCGATATCGTGCGCGGTCAGTACGCGGCCAGCAAGGATGCGCCCGGCTATCTCGAAGATGCCGAGGATCCGGAGTCGACGACCGAGAGCTATATCGCGATGAAATGCCATGTCGCGAACTGGCGCTGGGTGAACACGCCCTTCTATCTGCGCACCGGCAAGCGGCTGCGCGCGCGCACCTCCGAGATCGCGATCACCTTCAAAGAGCCGCCGCACCAGATCTTCGACGAAGCCGAAGGCGAGTGGCGCGAGAACGTGCTGGTGATCCGGCTGCAGCCCAATGAGGGCATGAACCTGAAGATGATGATCAAGGAGCCGGGGCCGGGCGGGATGCGCCTCGTGCAGGTGCCGCTCGACATGTCCTTCGCGGAAGCTCTGGGCGACGAGGCCGACATCACCGACGCCTATGAACGCCTGATCATGGACGTGATCCGCGGCAACCAGACGCTGTTCATGCGCGGTGACGAGGTCGAGGCCGCCTGGGCCTGGACCGACCCGATCATCGAGGGCTGGGAGGCGCGTGGCGACAAACCTCAAACCTATGACAGCGGCGCGTCGGGGCCGGATGACGCGCTGATGCTGATGCATCGCGACGGACGCCGCTGGCGGGAGATTCGCGAATGAATTTTGAGAGTTATCCCGATCGCGAGATGCTGATGATGGGGCTTGCGGACCGCATCGCGAGCCAATTGCGCGCGGCGATCAACAACGAGGGCCGTGCGACCTTGTCGGTGCCCGGCGGCTCCACGCCGGGTCCGATCTTCGACATCCTTTCCGACATTGATCTGGACTGGTCGAAGGTTGCGGTGCTCCTCAATGACGAGCGTTGGGTGCCCGAAAGCTCGGAGCGTTCGAATACGCGCCTGATCCGTGCGCGGCTCCTGAAGGGCCGGGCGGCAGCGGCGACGCTGGTGCCGCTCTATGCCGAGGCCGAGCGCCCCGAGGACAAGATGGAAGAACTGGCCGAGGGTATCGCGCCGCATCTGCCGATCTCCGTCCTGCTTCTGGGCATGGGTGCGGATATGCACACGGCGAGCCTGTTCCCGGGCGCCGACCGGCTGATAGAGGCGCTGTCGAATGATGCGCCGATCTTGCTGCCGATGCGGGCCGAAGCTGCGGGCGAGCCGCGTATCACCCTGTCCGCGCCCGTGCTGCGCGACGCGATGTATACGCATATCCTGATCACCGGCGCTGAGAAGCGCGAGGCGATCGAAAAAGCCGAAAGGCTCCCTGTGGAACAGGCGCCGGTGCGCGCCGTTCTCAAGGACGCGACCGTTCACTGGGCTGAATAACTGGGCAGAGCAAGCGATGACCATCTGGCAAGACCTCCTCGACAAGGCGCAATCCGTACAATCCCGCGGAATCGGAGAATTGTTCGAAAAGGACAATCGCGCAGGCGGATTCAGCCGCGAAACCGGGTCGTTTCTGTTCGATTTCTCCAAGACCAATATCGATGCGGAGACGCTCGATCTGCTGGTGAAACTGGCCGAGGTGAAGGATGTCGCGGCCCGTGCCGAAGCGATGTTCACCGGTGAGAAGATCAACGACACCGAGGGCCGCGCGGTGCTGCATACCGCGCTGCGCAATCTCGAGACGGACGTGTTCGTCGATGGCGAGAACGTCATGCCCGAGGTCCGCACGACCTATGCCCGGATGGAAGCGTTTGCGCGCGATGTCCGCGAGGGCAAGTTCACGGGGCAGGGCGGCAAGATCACCGATGTGGTGAATATCGGCATCGGCGGCTCGGATCTGGGCCCGGCGATGGCGACGCTGGCGCTTGCGCCCTATCACGACGGGCCGCGCTGCCATTTCGTCTCCAACGTGGACGGGGCGCATATCCATGACACGCTGGCCGGTCTGAACCCGGAAACGACGCTGGTGATCGTCGCCTCGAAGACCTTCACCACGATCGAGACGATGACCAATGCGGAGACCGCGAAGCGGTGGATGGCCGAGAAGGTCGCGGATCCGGCGCAGCAATTCGCGGCGCTCTCGACCTCGGCTGAGAAGACTGCTGCCTTCGGGATCGATCAGGCTCGCGTCTTCGGCTTCGCCGATTGGGTCGGCGGGCGCTATTCGATGTGGGGGCCGATCGGGCTGTCGCTGATGATTGCCATCGGGCCGGAGGATTTCGCGGGGTTCCTCAAGGGCGCCGCAACGATGGACGCGCATTTCCGCAAGGCCGAATTCAAGGACAACCTGCCGGTGCTGCTGGCGCTGGTCGGTATCTGGCACAATCAGTTCTGCGACTACGCGACCCGCGCGGTTCTGCCCTATGATCAACGGCTTGCGCGTCTGCCGGCCTACCTCCAGCAGCTGGAGATGGAAAGCAACGGCAAGCGCGTCAGCATGGATGGCAAGGATCTGCCCTACAATTCCGGCCCCGTCGTCTGGGGCGAGCCGGGCACCAACGGCCAGCACGCGTTCTATCAGCTGATCCACCAGGGCACGCGGGTCATTCCGTGCGAATTCATGGTCGCCGCCGAGGGGCACGAGCCCGATCTGGCGCATCAGCATACGCTGCTCGTGGCCAACTGTCTGGCGCAATCCGAGGCGCTGATGCGCGGGCGCTCGCTGGCCGAGGCGACCGAGATCATGCGCAAGAAAGACTTCGAGGGCGACGAGTTGGACCGTCAGGCGCGGCACCGCGTCTTCCCGGGTTCGCGACCGTCGACCACGCTGCTTTACCCGAAACTGACACCCGAGGTCTTCGGCGGGATCGTCGCGCTTTACGAGCACCGCGTCTTCGTCGAAGGCGTGATCCTCGGCATCAACAGCTTCGATCAGTGGGGCGTTGAGCTGGGCAAGGAACTGGCGCTCGCGCTGGCCCCGGTGCTGAAGGGCGAGGATGCGGGCGAGGGCAAGGACGGCTCCACCCGGCAGCTTGTCGCGCGGGTGCAATCGCTGCGCAGCTGAGCCTGCCACGTGGTAACGGTGTGGTAACGGTGCCGCCTGTGGCCGGAACCGCGCCGATCATCCTTCCGTTCAGCTTATAGGCGGGGCGTAGCGCCTCGCCGTCTGGTGTTCGAACAAAGGAATTCCACGATGATCGAGTCGATCGAGAGAAGCCCCGAAGGTGTGGTCGGTCTGATCGCATCCGGCACCGTTCTTAAACATGATGTGACCGAGGCGATGCGCCTCGTCGGGTCTGCGGATCGGATGATGGTGGTCGTCGCGCCGCGCTTCGATGGCTACATGGCGGAACTGATCGGCGGGCTGCGTCAAAGCTGCGAAGACGGTCAGGCTGGGCGCTGTGCGCTGGTCGTGCCGGAGGATATGCGCTCCGAGGCGAGCATGCAGGGCGAGGGCGGCGCATTTCGCATCTTCACCGCGCAAGGAGAGGCGGAAAGCTGGCTCGCCTCTTAACGCAGGCCGATCTCGGACAGTGCCACGGCAAGCTCGCGGGGCAGGGCCTCTTCGCGGTCGCGACCTTTGGGCAGGTCGCGGGGCGCATCATCGGGGCTCAGGTAGCGCCAGCCCTGGAACGGGCGGCGCGACAGGGCCTCGGTGCGGACAACCTCGCGGTCGAGCACGATCGCGCAGCGCGCGATCCCGTCCGCGCCCATCACTTCGGACAGTTCCAGAATGCGTTGACGTGCCAGCACCGCGCCCTTGAAGACCCAGTATAGCGACCCGCCGTTCAGGATCTCGTCCGCGCGCTTCGGCCACATGCGCGTCACATGCATGGCCGGGCCTTTGCCATAGCGGCTGGCCTGCCACGCGATCAGGTCCTCGACCTTCTCGGCGCCGACGCACAGTTTGATCAGATTCACCACTTTGTCACCCATGCCCCTTAATTAGGTTTTCGGTCCCGCGACGGCAATGTCCGATTTGCGTCTGGTCATGCGAAGAGGCCTTAGGTATAGTGTCAGCCCGCCCCCGACGCACGATATGCGGAGGGGGCGCTCGATTTTTACCTCACTCGAACTGCTGCCAACGAGGACCTCATGAGCCGTTTTGCCGCCCCGATTGCCGAACAGATCTGGGACATGAAATACCGTCTGAAGGAACAGGACGGGACCCCGATCGACGCGACCGTCGAGGATAGCTGGCGTCGGATCGCGCGCGCCTTGGCCGAGGTCGAGGATAAGCCCGCGAAATGGGAAGAGAAATTCTACGGCGCGCTGGAAGATTTCAAATATCTCCCCGCAGGCCGGATCGCCGCAGGTGCCGGCACCGGCCGCGCGGTGACGCTGTTCAACTGCTTCGTCATGGGCACGATCCCTGACAACATGGGCGGCATCTTCGACATGCTGAAGGAAGCCGCGCTGACGATGCAGCAGGGCGGGGGAATCGGTTACGATTTCTCGACCATCCGTCCGCGTGGCGCCGAAGTGAAGGGCGTCGCTGCCGATGCGTCCGGCCCTCTGAGCTTCATGGACGTCTGGGACGCGATGTGCCGCACAATCATGTCGGCGGGTTCGCGTCGCGGCGCGATGATGGCGACGATGCGCTGCGATCACCCCGATATCGAGAGCTTCATCACCGCCAAGCAGGATTCGGCCCGTCTGCGGATGTTCAACCTGTCCGTGCTGGTGACCGACGCGTTCATGGAGGCCGTGAAGGCCGATGGTCCGTGGGATCTGAAATATGGCGACAAGGTCTATCACACGCTGAACGCCCGCGATCTGTGGAACAAGATCATGCGCGCGACCTATGACTACGCCGAGCCGGGCGTGATCTTCATCGACCGCATCAACAAGATGAACAACCTCAACTATGTCGAGCAGATCGCCGCGACCAACCCCTGCGGCGAGCAGCCCCTGCCGCCCTATGGCGCGTGCCTGCTGGGCTCGATCAATCTCGCGCGGCTCGTGACGAACCCGTTCGAGGCAGATGCGGGTCTGGACCCGGAGCAGCTCGACGAGATGGTGCGCCTTGCCATCCGGATGATGGATAACGTGGTCGACGCCTCGCGCTTCCCGCTGGAGCAACAGCGCGAAGAGGCGCAGAACAAGCGTCGTATCGGGCTGGGCGTGACCGGTCTCGCCGACGCGCTTCTGATGCTTGGTCTGCGCTATGGCTCGGAAGAGGCGGCCGCGCAGACCGAAGCCTGGATGAAGCAGATCGCGCGGGCGAGCTATCTCGCCTCGGTCGATCTGGCCAAGGAGAAGGGTCCGTTCCCGCTCTTCGATGCCGAGAAATACCTCGCCTCGGGCAACATGATGCAGATGGATGACGACGTGCGCGAGGCGATCCGCGAACACGGTATCCGCAACGCGCTGCTGACCTCGATCGCGCCGACCGGGACGATTTCGCTCTATGCGGGCAACGTGTCCTCGGGCATCGAGCCGGTCTTCGCCTATGCCTACAAGCGCAAGGTGCTGCAGCCCGACGGCTCGCGCACCGAGGAAGAAGTGGTTGATTACGCGGTGCAGATGTGGCGCGACAAGTTCGGGGACAAACCGCTGCCCGACTATTTCGTCAACGCCCAGACGCTCGCGCCGATGGATCACGTCCGGATGCAGGCCGCTGCGCAGAAATGGATCGACAGCTCGATCTCCAAGACCATCAACTGCCCCGAGGATATCCCCTTCGAGGCGTTCAAATCGGTCTACATGGAAGCCTGGGACACCGGCTGCAAAGGCTGCACCACCTACCGTCCGAACGACGTGACGGGCTCGGTTCTCAGCGTGTCGGAGAAATCCGAAGACGCGCCGGAAGTCGATGAAGGCGCCGATGTGGTCTACCTGACCGAGCCGCTGGACCGTCCCGCGGCGCTGGAAGGCTCGACCTACAAGATCAAGTGGCCGGGTTCGGAACACGCGATCTACATCACGATCAACGACATCGTCCAAGGCGGTCACCGCCGTCCCTTCGAGGTCTTCATCAACTCGAAGAACATGGAGCATTTCGCCTGGACCGTGGCGCTGACCCGGATGATCTCGGCGGTGTTCCGGCGCGGTGGCGATGTGTCCTTCGTGGTCGAGGAGCTCAAAGCCGTGTTCGATCCGCGCGGCGGGGCCTGGATGCAGGGCAAATACATCCCCTCCATCCTCGCGGCGATCGGCGGCGTGATCGAGCGTCACATGATCTCGATCGGCTTCCTCGAAGGCGAAGGGCTGGGGCTGAAATCCGACCCCGAGGCCGACCGCATGGCCATCGGCGAAGCCCCCCGCGGCAAAGCCTGCCCGTCCTGCGGCTCCTACGCCCTGCGGATGGTCGAAGGCTGCATGACCTGCGCCGATTGCGGCCACTCCAAATGCGGCTGAGCCGGATGAGTTGAAGCCAAATTATTGATCGCCGCATAAAATGTCCATTCCGGTAGGTTTTTGTCCATTCCGGAAAGCATAAAGTGACCACCGAAGCTTCGCCTTCGGTGGTTTTTCTTTTGTTTCAATGCTTTATCTGATCCCCGACAAAGGGGCTTTCTGACCCGTTTTCCAGCGCTCCGTGCGGTTGACGTCGCCTCGGGAAATCGACTTAACCTCCACCCAAACCCGGGTTCCTCATCATCAACTCCTCGCGAACAGCCGTCTCGCGAGGGGCGTCAGCGGCGCGTGCCGCCTGACCAGAAGGAGCCTGCTATGTCCGACCATTTCCCGATCTGCGATCTACGCTTCGATCTCGAGACCTCGCCCGCGAAGATCGAGGCCCAGCTCACCAGATACCTGCGCAAGCTACGATGGGTCGCACTGGGGCACGACCCGGGAGAATTCGACGCGGCGCTTGATGATGACCGCTGGGACGATACCATGCGCGCGTGCCGCCTCAGCTCGCATGATGGCGACAGAATCCGGCGTCGGGCTTCCGCGCTCGCCGATCTGCGTTTGCGCGCGTCTGGAATGGCGCATCTGGGCCGTGAGGCACGTGAGACGCTAGCGGGGCTCAAACACGGCGTGCACATGGAACAGCTCGCGAGCGAACACCGCGCCGACGAGATCGCCGCTGCTTTGCACGAAGAGATGCCCTGGATGGCCCGCGCGACTGAGATCGCCTGGCACGCCTTGCGCGAAAGCGTGCGTGAGGGTGCGCCGGCCGTGCGCCTGCCGCCGCTCCTCCTCGATGGATCTCCTGGTATCGGTAAGAGCCACTGGGCGCGTCGATTGGCCGAGCTCGTTGGTATGCCATCGGAACTGATCGATGCTGCGAACGAGCCGGCGGGCTTCGCGGTGGCGGGCAGTCAGAAAGGCTGGTCGACGGCCCATCCCGGCCGGCCTGTGGAGCTCATCCTGAATAAGCGCGTGGGGAACCCGGTCATCGTGATCGACGAGGTGGACAAGGTCGGCGATGTGCAGTCGAACAAGGGCGTCAGTTTCGCGCTCAGTCATGCACTCTTGCCGCTGCTCGAACCTCTCAGCGCTCGGACCTGGAACTGTCCTTACTACCGGGTGCGGTTCGATATGCGGTGGATCAGCTGGATCCTGACCTCGAACAATCGTCGGGCCGTGCCAGCGCCACTCCTGAGCCGCTGTCGTGTAGTCGAAATCCCGCCGCTCTCTAACGCGCATCTGGCTTATTTCGCGCGCCGAGAAGGCACGGCGCGCGGCCTACCAGCGGATACAGCCGAAGCGCTCGCTGACATACTGCGAGGTGCCGAGCGCGGATGGGATCTGCGCGCGGTGCTCAAGCTGATCGATGGCGTGCTTGCACGTGAAGCCCTGCCGCTGCTGCATTGACGACAATACTTATGCGGCCCTGCGCTGCCGACCTCAGAGGCACGCTGTCAGGTGCGTCGCCGACAATCTGGCGCAACCCGTTTGATCCGAGGTTCGGGTCAACCCGTTCGTGCCGACGTGAAAAAAGCCTGCTTGCGGAGAGAGCGGATGGAGATTGAAGGCAGCAGTTTTTCTCAGGAGGAGATTGACGTGGTTTTGAAGGCCTATTCGCGCCTTACGTGCGCATGGGGGCTTTCTGAAAGCGAAGCCTCTGGTCTCATCGGAATCCCCGAGGCAGTTTGGAGTGGCCTGAAGAGGTCGGACGGTGCCCCATCTCTGACCGAGGATCAACTTCTTCGGCTTTCTGCAGCGCTTGGGATCTACAAGGCACTTGAACTCTATTTCGTCGAGCCGCTCGCGAGCTCCTGGATGACGCGCACCAACACCGGGCCGCTGTTTCTCGGCGCGCGCCCTGTTGATGAGGCAATCAGAGGAGGATTGGAAAAAATCTTGGAGATCCGGAAATATCTCGATGCTTGCCTTGCTGGAGCGTGAGGCGCGGCCTGCACGTTCAGTGGACGGTGCCAGTTCATTTCAGCCAGTGAGCGTATCCGGTTCGAAGGAAACCGGAGCGTTTACATTATGTGGGCAATTTGGGCGGTGTGCGGTCATTCGCTGCGCCATGGATGAATGACCGCAAATGCGCAGGAAGCGGACCTTCGCAACATGAGAGAACCAGACACCCCCGCGACGGAGCGGGACGACATTCAGTTGATTTAGCGAGTTCGAACGTAGCTGCGCAGGCAAAGGACCAAACCAAGCAGGCTCATTCCCCCCAAGGGGCGGGACACACGCAGAACTTCAATCGCTTTTTAGAGACTTTAATCAGCAAACGCTTTGCGTGCTGAAAGGCAAGAACAGCGAGCAAATGGGAACCGGCTCGCCACTCTCGCAGTATGCGGTTCAGCTCTCTGGCTCGTCCTGTTTGTTCGCCACAGGTTCGCGCGCGTTGTCATCGAAGGTCCAGGTCGGCTTCGACGCCTCGGCCAAGATTCCGTGGATCACGGCGTCGAAACGAACGCCATGTTTCTCCAACTCGATGACACGTGCAGAAACGTCGGGAGACAGTTTCGAGAGGTCGTGGGTGTGGGCGCTATCCGCCGACGCCTGAGCTGCGCCGACGACGAAAATGGTGGAAACGAGGGTTGCCTTGTTCATAATGGTCTCCATGGCTTTGGGTTCGTGGATGCGTGTTGAGGCGTCGATCGGGACGCCCAATGACATCGAGCTCGTTCAAGGCCACGAAAGTCACGAAGGCTGGCACGAATTTTGGCGAAGGCAGAAAAAATGCTTTCTATTGGAGCATTTAGTTTCGATGC
Source organism: Thioclava sp. PTB-PU3-1 (assembly GCF_055666785.1). Classification (NCBI taxonomy): domain Bacteria; kingdom Pseudomonadati; phylum Pseudomonadota; class Alphaproteobacteria; order Rhodobacterales; family Paracoccaceae; genus Thioclava; species Thioclava sp. PTB-PU3-1. The sequence goes on from NZ_JBVNVL010000002.1 coordinate 841,095, forward strand.
CGAAAGCGAGGAATTGATCGCTCCAGATGGCACGGACGTGCCTCTTCGCCCACAAACTGCCCGGGTGCTGGGAATTCTTGCGGAGCATAATGGAGAGCTCGTCACTAAAGACACCCTCATGAATGCCGTCTGGGCGGACACTTATGTGACCGATGATAGCCTTGTGCAGTGCGTATCCGAGATTCGACGGGCGCTTGGTCCAGATGAAGCGAAACTGTTGGCCACTGTTCCGCGCCACGGCTACCGGCTCAACGCAGGAAGGAGACCGGAAACATGCCAAGAAGTCACATCAGACCGCGGACCGAAGGTGTATCGCGCGCTACGATCAATGTCGCGCCGCGTTTGGGCAATCTCCGCGACTGTCGCAACGTTGGGAATGGCCTTTGGAATTGCCACTCTGTTGCCGAGCCAAGAAGTCATTCCGCCGGAGCCAGTCACGATCGCGGTCCTTCCCTTCGAAAATCTGAGCGACGATCCTGAGCAGGACTATCTGTCTTCCGGATTGGCAGAGGACTTGTTGACAGATCTTTCGAGGATCGGAGCCGTGAAGGTCTTGTCGCGCAACACGACGTTCGGGCTTCGCAACACGGCGGCGACCATACCGGCCACAATAGAGCGGTTCGGTGCCACTCATCTCGTTGACGGCAGTGTTCGGCGTGAACATGGGATGATCCGGATCAGTGTCCAACTGGTCCAGCTTTCGTCCGGCACCAATGTCTGGGCTCAGCGTTACGATCGAAAGCTTGGGGACCTCTTTGACATTCAGGACGATGTGCGAACACGTATCGTCGAAGCCCTTTCTCTCAAGCTTGCCCCGCAGGAACGGGAACGTTTGCTGAAAGCCGGGACGGACGCCGTGTCGGCATATGATCTACTTTTGCGCGGTCGCTATTACGAAACGTCCTTGGACCGCGCTGGCGTCACCCGAGCGATTACGTTCTACCGTCGCGCTCTCGACGTGGATCCCGGGTTTACCGAAGCCTATTCACGCCTTGCCAACATGTATGATTTCTCCTCCCGCTTTGGATGGGGTGAAGGCTTCGAGGCAGACCGTGCTCTCGCGCTCGAGATGGCAGAGCGAGCGGTCCGCCTCGACCCTCAAAATCCTTTCGCGCACTGGACGCTGGGTCGCGTCCTTTCGCGCCTTGGCAGAACCCAGGACAGTCGGGCACGCGCCATCGGAGAATTGCGGGCAGCCATTGCGATAGACCCGAATTATGCGGATGCCTATGGATTCATTAGCTTGGTTTACGTTGGCGGTGCCGAGCAGGAAAAAGCACGCAAATCAATAGACAAAGCGTTCGCTCTGAATGAGACGCCGCCGTCATGGTATTTTCAAAATCGCGGTATCGTATCCTATTTTGAGGGCGCCTTCGCGAATGCTGTCGAAGATTTGTCGCTCGCGATAGAAATGAACCCGACAGCTGCTTTTGCCCATCTTTGGCTCGCGGCTTCATATGCAATGAAGGGCGACCAAGTCTCCGCAGAGTGGGAGATAGTGGAGGCTCAGGCTCTCGGCGAACCGCTAACAGTGAGCGATGTGCTGGCAGTCAATCGGATCATCCAGCATCCTGCCTACAGAGAAGCATATGCCAGAGGGCTCGCTGAGGCAGGCTTACCCGAGTAGCTATCGACTTCCAATTACCAAGAGAGAAACAGCATTGGCCTCGCTGGCCGAAAGGGCGGGGAGCGGTCGTTCGCTGCAAAGACAAAATAGTGCCTCTATCATTTGGAAGCAGCCATTCAGGGCGCGCTATCCCACAAATCGCCGCAGCGGATTCCTTCAGAGAAAGAGTAGGCACTCCAGCTTCGAGTTGCCTCAAACGTTTTCGGCTGCCCGGTTGAACGACACGGGGTTTATCGATTTTGAGAAACCGTCTCGCGAGTGCCGCGAACGATTTCTCAACCGCCAATCTCCAGCGCTTGAGCAGAGATTTCAGGCCTACTGCGCCTCCGCCTTGAACCGTAGGAGGCGGAGCGCGTTCATCGTGACCAGCACGGTCGCCCCGGTATCGGCCATTACCGCGATCCAGAGCCCGGTGATCCCGAGGAGCGTCGTCACCAGAAACACCCCCTTCAGCCCGAGCGCGATGGCGACGTTCTGACGGATATTGGCCATCGTCGCGCGGGCCAGCCGAATCTGCTCGACGACATCGGTGACGCGGTCGCGCAGCAGCGCGCCGTCGGCGGTCTCGAGCGCGACATGGGTGCCCGAGCCCATCGCGATGCCGAGATGCGCAGTCGCCAGCGCCGGGGCGTCGTTGATGCCGTCGCCCACCATCATCACATGCGCATCGCGGGCCAGATCGCGCACTGCCGTCACCTTGTCCTCGGGCAACAGCCCGGCACGGGCTTCGATGCCCAACCCGTCGGCGATCGCGCGGGCCGTCACCGGATTGTCGCCGGTCAGCATGACCGAGGAAATCCCCATTTGCTTGAGCGCGGAGACCGCCTCTGCCGCATCGGCGCGCGGCTCGTCGCGCAGTGCGATCAGGCCCAGAAGGCGCCCGGGCGTGAAGACGCAGACGACGGTTTTGCCCGCGCTTTCGAGGCGGCGGACCGTGGCGCTGTCGGCGGCGCTGAGAACACCCGCTTCGGTCGCGAGACGCGGCGCCCCGACATTCCAGACCTCGCCGTCGATCTGGGCCCGCGCCCCGCGGCCCGGGATCGCCATGCCTTCGGTCGCCTCCGGCACCGCGATGCCGCCCGCCTGCGCCCGGGCGAGGATCGCCTGCGCCAGCGGGTGGCTACTGCCGGTCTCGACCGCCGCGGCAGTGGCGAGAAGGTCAGCCTCGGTCCCGTTCAGCGGCAGAAGATCGGTGATCTGCGGCTGCCCCTCGGTCAGCGTGCCGGTCTTGTCGAAGGCGACGAGGCTGGTTTTGGCCGCTGTCTCCATCACCGCGCCGCCCTTCATCAGCAGACCGTGGCGCGCCCCGGTCGAGAGACCCGCCGCAACCGCGGCGGGAACCGAGATCACCAGCGCGCAGGGGCACCCGATCAGCAAGAGCGCAAGGCCGCGATAGATCCACGTTTCCCACGGCGCGCCGAAGACCAGCGGCGGCACGATCGCGGCCAGAAGCGCCACACCCACCACCGCCGGCATGTAGACGCGGCTGAACCGGTCGATGAACCGCTCCACCGGCGCGCGGGCGCTCTCGGCCTCCTCGACGAGATGTAGGATGCGCGAGATCGTGTTGTCTTCGGCGGTTTTCTCGACGCGGATGCGCAGCTCGCCCTCGGTGTTGATCGCACCCGCGAAGACTGCGTCGCCGGGCTCTTTCAGGACTAGCACGCTCTCGCCCGTCACCGGGCTTTCATCGACGCCGGAACTGCCGGAGACGATGGTGCCATCGGCGGGGATGCGGTCGCCCGGGCGGGCCTGCACGATCTGGCCGATGGCGAGGCTGTCGGCGGGAACCTCGCGAATGCGGTCGCCGACAACCAGCCGCGCGGTCTTCGGCACCAGATCGGCCAGCGCCCGGATCGAACCGCGGGCGCGCGACGCCGCAAGCCCTTCGAGCATCTCGCCCACCGCGAACAGGAAGACCACGAGCGCCGCTTCCTCCGCCGCACCGACGAAGAGCGCGCCGATCGCGGCGATGCTCATCAGCATTTCGATTGTGAAGGGCATCCGCGCCCGTGCCATCAGGGCGGCGCGCTTGGTCACAGGGGCAATTGCGATCACGGTCGTGAGCACGAAGGCCCAATGCGCGACCGGCCCGCCGATCAACAGCTCGACCATCCATGCCGCAGCCAGCAGAAGCCCGGTCGCGATCAGGTAACGGCCCTTCGGGGTCGCATACCATGACGGATCGGTAGGCCGCGTGTCCATGCTTTGGGCCGGGGTGTCCGGCTCGTCCGCGCTGTTCTCTGATCCGGGGAAAGCGCCGTCAGGCAGGATGAAGCCGCCCTTGGGCTTTTCCGGCGCAGCCCCCTTGGCCGAGACGCCGTAGCCGAGGCGGCGGATCGCTTTCTCCACGCTCTCGCGCGAGGTAGTGGCCGTGTCGAGCCGCAACCGCAGCCGCTCGTTCATCAGCGTGACCTCGACAGCGTCTACACCGGGCAGAGCCTCGACCGCGCCGCGCACCTTCGCAGCGCAGGCGCCACAATCCATGCCGGTCACGCGCCATTCCTGAAGGTCTTTCGCCTCGGTCATCCGATACCATCCTCTCACTCTCGATTTCTCGACAGTGGGAAAGATAGGAGCTACAGCCACTATAGGTTCAAGGGGGAAATTCGACCTCACGTAGCCGTGAAATGGAGCAAAATGCACACGATAGGAACATTGGCGCGCCGCACCGGCACCAAGGTGCAGACGATCCGCTATTACGAGCAGATCGGCCTGATGCCCGAGCCCGGCCGGACCGACGGCGGTCAGCGGCGCTACGATGATGCCGATCTCGACCGGCTCGCCTTCATCCGACACTCGCGCCAGCTCGGCTTCCCGCTCGAGGCGATCCGCGAATTGCTGGACCTGTCAGATCACCCTGCGCGCGATTGCGGGGCCGCGGATTCGATCGCGCGGCGGCAATTGCGCGAGGTCGAGACCCGGATCGCGCGGCTCGAAGCGCTCAAGCGCGAACTGGAACGGATGATCGGCGAATGTCGCGGCGGAACCGCTTCGGATTGCCGGGTGCTGGAGGTGCTGCGCGACCACTCGGAATGCCTCGCCGACGATCACGACGCGATAGGCTGACCCCGTAGCATAGGGACCGATCAGCGGAGCTTCCGGAACAGGCTGAACTGGAAAGACTGCAGGTTGCCTGAGGGTGTCGCGTGTTTCTGGGAGCGTTTCGCCACCAGCTCAAAATCGGGGCCCAGCGCATCGCCGAGGGCCTCCGGACTGTAGCGACGGACGGGAAGGCCGCTGCAAGTCTCCGGTCCGTCAGGCGCGAAGGTCGCGATGATCGCGTGACCGCCAACGCGCAGGGCACGAGACAGGCGCGTCACATAGGCAGCCCGCTCCGATGGGTCGACCAGAAAGTGGAACACGGCGCGATCATGCCAGAGATCATAGACCCGCTGGGGCGACCAGCGCGTGATATCGGCGACGAGATCCACTCCACATCCGCGCCGCGCGGCCCAAGCCGGGCACGCTGGGCGTCGAGGGCCGTCTGGGAGAGGTCGAGAACGGAAATGTCGCGCAGGCCACGCGCGATCAAGCCGTCAACGACCCGCGAAGTGCCAGCGCCCACGTCGATCACCCGAGTATCCGGCGTCAAACCGGCGTGTTCGGCAAGTTCGAGCGAGATCTCCGGAGCGTCCTGATGCCAGCTGAGGTCACTGTCACTCTTGCTGCCGTAGATCCGATCCCAGTGATCCTTTCGCGCTTCGTTCATCCAAGTCCCCTATTCGCTGGCAATAATAGCATTGCTATCAAGGCGCCTGGTATTCGTGCCCCATATGCTTTTTCAGATTTTGACGCCGCCCCGCCCAGGGTTCGACATTTCAAAGTTTTCACCTTTGGCCCCAACGTTCTCAAGGCCAAAGCTTCCAAAGATAGATACCGTAGCCCGCGATTAGCGCCAGCCCCTCCCATCGGGTGATCCGTAGCCCGGTGGTCGCGAAGACCACCAGAAGGAGTGAGACAAGAACCATCAGCGGGGCGTCGAATCGCGCGATTTCCTCGGGCACGCGCGACGGGGCGATCAGCGCTGTCGTCCCACCGATGCCGAGAATATTGTAGATGTTTGATCCGACTACATTTCCGAAAGCCACCTCGCCCTGACGCTTCAGCGCCGCCACGATCGAGGTGATCAGCTCGGGCATCGAGGTGCCAATCGCCACGATGGTCAGACCGATGACCGTTTCCGAGACGCCAAAAGCCCGAGCGAGTGATACGGCGCCACCAACCAGCAATGAGCCACCGAAAACCACGAGTCCCAATCCGGCGAACGCGAGCAACAGCGGCATGAGAATACCGTGAGGCGCATGCGGTGGCGCGAGGCCGGGATCCGCGTCAGCAAGGGCCACCGTCTTGTCGTAGATCGCGCCGCGGTCAGCGTGCTGGCGTTCCTGATGGATCACGAAGCCCAAATAGCCGACTAGCGCTGCGATCAATCCAACTCCGGCGATCCGCCCCATCGGAGCGAACGGCGCGACCCCAGCGAAGACGACGGCGACGACCAGCATCACCATCGCATCTCGTCGCAGGGCGACGCGCGCCACAACGAGGGGCGCAATAACGGCAGAAACGCCAGCGATCAGAAGGATATTCGCGATGTTTGAGCCCACGACGTTGCCGAAGGCGACGCCTGGCGATCCACTCAGACCGGCCTGGACCGATGTCACCAGTTCCGGTGTCGAGGTGCCGAACCCCACCAGTGTCAATCCGATCACAAGCGGTGAGATACCGATCCGCTCAGCGGTCTGGACCGCCCCGCGGACCAAAAGCTCGCCTCCGACCACCAGCGCGACCAGCCCCGCCAGAATGGGCCCCCAAATCTCGAACATCTCAGTCCATCCCTATGCGGTCATCGCCGCTTACCGCACACCAAATGGCGGTGGCGCGCGCGGGTATCAAGAGAGTTGCGCGAGGTGTGTCGCGGTGTAGAGCAGCGCTCCGGCATGCGTATCAACGGCAGCAACTGGCCGTCCATGAACGGCGCCCCGGTAGCAGACACTAAGCGGAGGTTGCTTCCATCATGAGATCCCATGCGAAGTCTGGGCGACTCATCATGGCATTTCGAAGGCCTCGCACGCAGTGCGCTCACATAGTCAGACCGACGCGTTGCGGCATCGAATAAGGCCTTTGTAGATCAGGATGTTGCCTGAATGGCTCGACCGTCTTCGCGCCACTCAGGCAGACCGCCGTCAAGACGACGAGCGTTGAAGCCATTCTTGCGCAAGAACGCCACGGCTTGGTGGGCGTAGACACAGTATGGACCACGACAATAGGCCACAATCTCGGTGTTCCGGTCGAGATCCGTCAGGAACTTGTCCAGCTCCGTCACGGCCATGTTGAGTGCGCCCGGGATATGTGCATCGGCGAACTCGTCGGCGGGGCGCACGTCGAGGACGGTCACCGACCCTTCACTCAGTCGAGCGGCAAGCTCGTCGCGGTTGATCGGTTCCGGCGCATCTTCGCCGTTCGATATTCCGCGCAGAATCTCCCCAACCTGTGCGAGGTTCCTTTCGGCCACATCGCCCAAAATTCCCAACAACGTCAGCGTCCTCGCGTCGGTCAGCCTGTAGATTATCGCCTTGCCGTCGCGCCGATTGGTGACAAGGCCAGCGCGCCGCAATTGCTGCAAATGCTGCGAACAGTTCGCGACAGTGAGCCCGGTTTTTTCCGCAAGCGCCTCTACCCTGCGCTCGCTCTGGGCGAGCTGCTCAAGAAGCATAAGGCGTGCGGGGGCCGACAAGGCCCGCGCGACAAGGGCGTATTCTTCGAGAAGGGCCATCTTCGGGCTAATTGACATGGGCTGCCTCGGGATATTACATCACTCAATCGAATAATTGAATGATAGCGAATCCAGCCTGCGCCACAAGAGCAAGGCCGAACACATGACCGAAACGATCCTCTCTGCCGAGCCGACGATCCGACTTGCCGCTTTCTTGGGCGTGTTGGCGGCGATGGCGTTGTGGGAGCTCGCGGCACCCCGGCGGCGCAGAGAGATCCCGCGCCTGATCCGGTGGTCGAACAATATCGCCATGGTCTTTTTGGACACGGTGATCCTGCGCCTGGCATTCCCGATCCTCGCTGTCAGATTGGCCGTCATGGCCGAGGACCGAGGCTGGGGGCTGTTCAATAATCTGGAGTGGCCGACTTGGGCGGCCATCCTTGTTTCGATGCTGGTGCTCGATTTGGCGATTTACCTTCAGCACGTCATGTTCCACGCAGTCCCCGGTCTTTGGCGGCTACATAGGATGCACCATGCCGATCTCGACTTCGACGCAACGACGGGCCTGCGGTTCCATCCGCTGGAAATCCTGATCTCGATGGGGATCAAGCTGGCGGTGGTCGCGGCGCTCGGGCCGCCTGCGGTCGCGGTGCTGCTGTTCGAGGTGATCCTGAATGCGACCGCGCTTTTCAACCACGCTAATATCGATCTGCCGCGTCCGGTTGATAGAGTGCTGCGCCTGATCGTGGTCACGCCCGACATGCATCGCGTCCACCATTCCGTCGATCCGCGTGAGACCAATTCGAACTACGGCTTCAACCTGCCCTGGTGGGATCGGCTATTAGGCACCTATGCCGCGCAACCGGCAAAGGGGCATCAGGACATGGAGATCGGGATCGAACAGTTCCGCACGCGCCGTGACCTTTGGATCGACAGGATGCTGCTCCAGCCCCTGCGTGGCCCGGTTTCGGGCCATGCTCTCGACCCACGCATCGCGGTGGAGGAAGAGGAATGACTTATACCCTCGGCATCCGCGAGAACCTGCGCCCCTTTCTTGAACAGCTCTTGCAGGTGTTCTTTTCGCCTTTCAGGCGGCCCGTTGATCCTTGAACACGCACCCGCGCTTAAATCCCGCCCCCGATCAGGAAGAGACAGATGCTTGAATTCATAACGCGACGCCTTGGCTATGTGGCGATCTTTCTGGGCCTTGTGTCCCTTGCGCTTCTTGCTTTGTCCGTCTGGGGGTATCGTGCGGGCGGATGGTCCTGGCCCCAAGCCTATAACATCGCCGGTTGGGGTGTCTGGGCGGCCTTAGTGGGGGTCGTCGCAGCGCTCGTGACCTTGGCGGGGGCTATCCGCAAGAGCCGCGGTGCCAGCATTGCGCTGATTGGTCTTATCCTGTCATTGCCCGTTGTAGGCCTCGGAGCGGCTTTCGAAATCGCCGCTTGGACGACACCGCCGATAAACGACATCTCGACCGATACCGAAGACCCGCCGGTCTACTGGTTCACCGCGACCCCAACGGACTACCCGGCGCAGAATGCCGAGCCACAACGCTCCGCCTATCCGGACGTGCGCCCGCTGGACCTTCCGATCCCGGTCGAGGATGCATTCGCAGAGGCGTTGACCCTTGTCGAAACGCGTGGCTGGGAGGTTCTCTCTGCCGACCCTGCGGAAAACCAGATCGAAGCCATCGCCCGAAGCCACGTCTTCGGCTTCGAAGACGAGGTTGCAGTTCGGGTTACCGGCACCGAGACAGGCTGCCGCATCGACATGCGGTCACGCTCGCGCCTTGGGCAGATCGACCGCGGTGCCAATGCCCGACGCATCGAGGCGTTCCTTACGGAGCTGCAAGCACAAGTCACCGAATAAGAGCGAAAACCAAGGAGCACCCAGATGAAACTGTCCCACGTCCTTGGCGCGGCCACTGTCGCGCTTTGCCTTCATTCCACTCCCACTTTGGCGCAGGACGCCGCCATCGAGGCGATGCAGGAATACATGATGTTCTCGGAATATGAGGCCGGCATCATACTGCCGCAACAGATCGACCAGGCCGTCTTTGAAACGGCGCTTTTCGTCGACACACGCGACGCAGAGCAGTTCGACGCTGCCACGATTCCCGGTTCCATCAATATCGAATGGCGCGAAGTGCTGGACCGGATTGACGAGATCCCCGAGGATCGAATGACAGTCCTCTTCTGCAACACCGGCAGTCTGTCCGCCCAAGCAGCATTTGCCCTGCGGGTGGCAGGTCGAACGAACGTCGTCGTCCTGCAAACCGGTTTCGCCGGTTGGGAAAAAGACGCGGCCTACAAGCCCTGATCTGAACCGTTAGTGATGGCTCTGGTCCATGGCGTTGGCCCGAACTGACCGTCGAACGAACTGCTTTGAACGATGTCTCCGAAGCGATGGGGCAACAGAATAGTCGGCTCAGCACAACCTACTATCAGCCGTTCCTTTTCTTGTTCAGTCATTCATCGATACCTTAGCAAAAATCCAATTTCAGCGTCCTTGCAAAACCCTTCGCCCTTGCGGCACAGATCGAGTAAATGCTGCGATCGGCAGGCTTGTCCCGCAGAGCTTGTATAGGAGCCGGAAAGGTGCTGCGGCGGGCCCTGAAGACCGCTTCGGAGAAGCTGCGCTGCAGCGCCGACGAGGACAACGAATGTCTGGTTAGGGCCGATGCCGTATGGAAACGCGCTGGCAAGGCCTACCTGATGCTGGTTGCCGCTCTGTTCGTTTTTGGCGGCCTCAAATCATTCATTCGCTCCCATCGCCGCCTGATGAGCCCATGTTAGGCAAGGCAACATACCCAGAGGGAGGAGTGACGCTGCCGAATGAATCCGGTCGAGTTTCGCCGCGTCCGCGGGACAACCGCACCGTTCTTATAACTGAGGCGCAACCCCTCGCTTCTCTCGCAACAACGATAATACGCGGTCTACGAGGTCTGCTTCAAAGAATGGTTTGCTTACGATCTCGGTCCCTTCGAACGACGGAGGTAGGTCGGAATGATCGACTTGGCCGCTCAAGATCAGAAAAGGGATTTCGTGTTCAGACAGTTGAGACGCGATCACTTCGGTGGTCTCATGTCGAAGGTTCACGTCCAGCAGCGCAACTTCGGGGAGGCGCCGCAGCGCCTGAAGAGCGCTTACGACGGTCGTGAAAGGACCAAGCACTTCCGCCCCCCGCGAGCTGAAAATCTCGGCGATATCCATGCCGATGATTGGGTCGTCCTCGACGATCATGATCTTTCGACCTGTGCAAGAAGTGTCGTTGCTTGCCTTCGTGTCCGAGGGGGGCTCCGAGGTTTGAGCCGACGCTTCGCCCGCGGCGTCCAAAACCTCGCGTTCAAAGCTATGATGAACCACGATGTCGCAGATCAAACCCTGCCCCGCGAAATCTAAATTGACCGTGCCTTCGTCGCGCATGGCGTTTTGCAGGATGGTCGAGCCTATACCAGTGCGCCGTGTTTTCGCGACGGGAGGCCCACCTTCTTCGGCCCATTGAATCAGAACCTGACGTCCTTCTGCATGAACGATACTGAGTGCGACCTGACCTTTCGGCACAGAAAGCGCTCCGTGCTTTACCGCATTGGTGAGCAATTCATGGAGGATCATTGCCAACGCTTCAGACGCCTCGCCGGAAAACCAAATTTTCGTATTTCCAGTAATTCGAATCCGGCTCTGCCAGCCTTCAAAAGCATTGAGTTCCATTTCGAGGATTTCACTCAAGCTCGAACGCTCAGCCTCGGCGGCGATGAGAATTTTGTTCGCACGCGCCAAGGCGGCGAGCCGTTCCAGCAAAGTCGCGGAAAAGTCTTCGACCGTCGTCGCCTTCTTGCTCGCATGACGGACTATAGAATTCATAATCGCAAAGGTATTCCCGACGCGGTGATTGAGTTCCCGGGATAGCAGCTTGAGGCGGTCTTCGTTCAGCTTCGTCTCGGTGATATCGATCACGTGCCCGATGAGCTTCACAACCTGACCGGAATCAGAGAACTTGGGCATCCCCTTTGCGCTTATCCACCGCTCTGCCCCATCTGCGCGCCGGATACGCGTTTCGAAAGACCAGGGTTCGCCCTTGGCCAGAGACGCCTCGAGCAATTGCTTGACCCGTTCACGATCGTCAGGTTCGACATAAGTCAGGAATCTATCCGCGCTCCATTCGTGCAGGCGCGTATCGTGGCCGAAGATCTGATCATGGCGCAGATTGCGCACCGCTTTTCCCGTCGTAGCATCCAGTTCCCAAATCCCGATCTCGGACGTCGCCAAGATAAGGTCCAAATGGCCGCTGCCGTCCGCCGGCAACTCGAGATCGTTCATGGCTGCTCGCTGGTTGAGATGCATTGATCATACGCTCACGATTATCCCCCCGAAGCAAGCCAATGCTCCGACTTAGCGAAAATTGGCATGCTGTTCCGATGCGCTCAATTTCGGAGATTTGTGGCTGCACATGGCGAACGAGAAAGCGGACTTTCGCCGCACTGACGAGAAATGCCTGCTTAGGGCCGGTTTTGACGGGCGCGCCCACGCTGCAACCGCCAAATAACCCGAGATCGACACGGCTAATTGGGTCTCTGAGCGGATTTGCTGCAGCGCAATGCGGCAGAACCTGGGTCGCCAGGGCTGGGCTGCCACTTGCGGCCCAAACCGGACGTTAGTGCCAAGTGTAGCGAAAGTCCGGTGTCAGACCGTGGTGAAACGCGAAAGTGACTTCGAATACTGCCTGAAGCCTGTATCAAGCAGGCGATAGGCATCGGGCTGCAAAATTGGTGAGCGTGAGGGAGGGGCGGGCGCCCCTCTGTCTTTATGCGCACGCCCGCCCCCATTTTCAGGGCTCAAACCGTATCACTCCACCGGTTGTGGAAACGCACTCTTCGCAAGACGTCCGCTCAACCGGGTCAGCGCCAGACCGACCAGCACGACCACCGCGCCGAGGAACGGCGTGACCGACAGGCCGAGCTGATCGACCGCGAGGCCGCCGACCCAGGCCCCGCCCGCGATGCCAAGGTTGAAGGCGCCGATATTGAGGCCCGAGGCCACATCGACCGCCCCCGGTGCGACGGAACGCGCGATATCGACCACATAGGCCTGCAGGGGCGGCACGTTGCCGAAGGCGAAACCGCCCCAGAACAGCACCACTGCGATGGCGGCCCAAGGCGTGACGAGGCTGAGCCCCAGCAGTGCGAGCGCTAAGGCCAGCCCCGCGAAGATCAGCGTGAGCGCAGGCACCGGCCCGATCCGGTCCGACAGCTTGCCGCCCGCGATATTCCCGACCGCGACCGAGATCCCGTAGAGCAGGATCACGAGGCTCACCGATCCCGCACTAAGTCCCGTCACATCGGTCAGCATCGGCGCGAGATAGGTGAAGGCGATGAAGTTGCCACCGTAGCCCACCGCGGTGATCAGATAGACCAGCAGAAGCCGCGGCGAGGTCAGAACGCTTAGTTGTTGCTTCAGCGACGGCGACGCCCCGCGCGGCAGGTTCGACGGCACCAGCAAAGCCGAGGCGATGAAGCCGATCACGCCCAGCCCGACCACGCCGAGGAAGGTGGCGTGCCAGCCGAAATGCGCCCCGATCCATGTGCCAAACGGCACGCCGGTCACCAGCGCAACGGTCAGGCCCATGAAGACCATGGCGATCGCGCTCGATTCCTTTTCGCGCGGCACGAGGCTCGTCGCGATGGTCGAGGCGATGGCGAAGAACACCCCATGTGCGAGGCCGGTGATGAACCGTGCCGCGATCAGCGCACCGTAGCTGGGCGCGACCGCCGCGAAAGCGTTCCCGCCGATGAACAGAGCCAGCAGCGCCAAGAGCAGCGTCTTGCGCGGCAGCCGGTCGGCGAGCGCGGTCAGCACCGGCGCACCGATGGTCACGCCAAGTGCATAGAGGCTCACGAGAAGCCCCGCCGAGGGCAGCGGCACACCCAGCGACTGGGCGATGGTGGGGATAAGGCCGACGATCACGAACTCGGTCGTGCCGACGGCAAAGGCGCTGATCGTGAGCGCCCAGAGAGCAAGAGGCATGTCGATCTCCCTTTGGTTGGATTGGATATCGACAACCCATCTGTCATGGGTCAGGCTTTGCGTGAACAAGCATCTCCGGAAAGGATCATTGCGTAAAATGCACGAATTGCCGCAAACCCGCGATCTGGCGACCTTCGTGGGTGTCGTAGAGGCGGGCGGTTTCGCCGAAGCCGCCCGGCGCTGGGGTGTGGCGCCTTCGACGCTGAGCCGCTCGGTGAGCCGGTTGGAGGAGCAGCTTTCGGTGGTCCTTCTGCGTCGCACGACGCGGGCGCTGGAACTGACCTCGGAGGGGCGCGACCTGCTGGAAGCCGCGCGTGAGATCGTCGACCGGACCGAGGCGCTGGCCGATCTCGCGACGCAAGGCGGCACGCCGCGCGGACCGCTTCGGATCAACGCGCCGGTGCCGTGGGTGCTGCATGTGCTCGCCCCCGCTCTGCCCGATTTCACCGCACGCTATCCCGAGATCGAGATCAGCATCGAGATGACCGACAGCGTCGTCGACCTGATCGGCGCGCAGGCCGATGTCGCGATCCGGATGGGCACGCTGGGCGATAGCGAGCTGCTGCGCCGCCCTTTGGGCCACGCCGTGTGGCGGCTCGTGGCCGCGCCGGACTATCTTGCACGTCACGGCACCCCCGAGACGCCGCAAGATCTGCCTTGGTTCCGGCAGGTGCGCTTCCAGAGCCCCGCTCATATCAACGAATTGCGCTTCGACGATGACCCCGAACCGGTTGCACTCGCGCCCTCGGTCACGGCGGGGAATGGCGAGGCGGCCCGTGCGCTCGTCTGCGCTGGTCTCGGGATAGCGCGGTTTTCCGATTTCATGGTGGCGCGGGACATTGCGGAAGGGCGGTTGGTAGAGCTGTTTCCCGGCAGGCTCTGCGCCGATCCCCTGCCGGTTCAAGCCGTCTACATGACGCGTGCGGCCGGGCTTCGAAGACTTGGGGCATTTCTCGACTGGCTGAGTGAGGTAGGCGGATCGCAATAACGGGATCGATCCGCGGAGCGCTTGAACAAGCTAGCCCACAACGCCTATCCACTTCCGGCCCAAAGGAGACATCTGTCCCGCGCCTCTCCGCTGCAGCGCAGATTCACCAGAGCCGACGTTGGTGGGGTGTGCCGCGTGTGGATTTTTCGGACAGCTGCGTTAGGTAAAACGGAGCTTGAGGCGGTCAGGAGGAGTGCATATAGTAAGGCAATTAGGAGGCTGGAATGATTGAACCAGATATTCAGTTGCTTAATTCGAAACTATCTAAGCTCCAAAAGGCAGTCAGCGAAGGGCGTTCTCGATCCTATTGCCTTTCCAAATGGAGTGATTTCGTGCGCTATCGTGACGGTCAAAGGTGTGTCGACTGTCATGAAGCGAATGGATTGGCAGCTCATCACATTTTCAGAAAAGTGATAGCTAGTCCGGCACAGTTTGATCCAGGCAATGGGATCACACTATGTAGGCAGTGTCACAAAGACTGTCACAAAGATTTCAACCGCCGCCCGAATATGTCTCTGCCAATAGATGCAGAAGGGGGTGAAAAGCTAGAAGTGATGGAAAGATTATATTGTATTTTATACCAAGACTCCGTCGAACGTGACTTGGCGCATGAGTCATTTTATTCTCTGAGCGCCATAGTGATTTCGATGCTGAAAAAAATGCAGGGATATTCAGCAAACTCCCATTTTCCAGGCTCATCGCTTCAGCAAGCTTTTATGATCCTAGCGACTTGCGAGAAACAAACAAGAGATGCACTCTTGGCAGCTAACGGGTTTTCAGTTGGAGCCGAGCCAATCCTGCCTGGCACTATGCAAATTTTTCTGAAGTAGAGTCATCGGCCTACTACGGACCTTCGCCAAGATCGCTTATGCTGCGGTGCGGTTGCCCAAAATCAGCTATCGGTGGAGTCGTGCAGCACTATCTGGCGAGCCAAGGGCTGAGTTAGGTGCGTCCCGCTGCGAAGGTGGCATGACTGAGCTGGACAGTCAAACTTCAGCTTGGTAGAAATCCAGTTTTTTATGCTTCCCGCTCAAATGCCATTCGACCTTCGGCGAAGAAAGAGGCGGCCGCGTCAATCCTGCGAAAGATAGCAAGCATGACCTTAGCGAATACAAGCGGATTGCTTTCGCAAAGCGATTCGACTCTATCAAGTCCGGTCAGAACGAGCTTTCCTCCAAGCTCTTTAGCGCCCTCGCGGATGGTCGTCGCGTGAACGGAATTCAGGTCGAACCTTTCTGCGGCAAGTCCAAGGAATTTCTCTCTAGTCAAGAGATCTCGAAGTTTCTTGTGTGACTCTCGTATATCGTTTCGGTTAATTGTATAGTTTGAAATGATCTTTTCAATCTCGGAGAAGTGCTCGGGGAGCCCGTTCATGCGCACGTCGCCAGGGGAATTATATTCTATCCCATCCAGGCTGAGTTTTTCGCCTCTCGGAAGGCAGTCTTGGAGTTCGTCGAACATGTGCATGTAGCTCGATCCACCCTTAAACGGCTTTCGGCCAAATGCATTCTTGATGCGGCCTTTATAGGCTTGCTCCACGTCGGTGCGCCCATAATTTTTGAGAGCTGCCGAGAAGAAATATATATCCGAGTAGCGCTGATAGAATGCGCCAAACTCATTGAGCTCCCATTCTCCGTCGATAAAGAGCTGCTCCTCACCGTCGGCTTCCTCATAATCTCCAAATTCTTCCGTATGGCTGGATGAGAAGATGCCATGGGAGGGTAGAAGGCTCTCGGGAAACTCCTGTTCACGAGGCCGCAACATAACCTCATCGTCTTTCATATCGTCAGAGTGGAAAACATAGAGTGAACGATGAAACGGGTATGTGAATAGGTAGCGAACATCTACGAATCCACCGAGATACCGATCCCAATTCTTAGCTGTAACGCTGGCAGCGATGTGATCGAACCTCTCGTCTCCCTGCTCGGGCACGGCAACGACGATCACCATCGACTTGCCTGCCGTAAGGCAAAACAGTTGCGGCTCGTCGAACACAACGAGATCAGCCTTAAAGACAGCCTTTCGCCTACGCTGCGTCACTTTGGATCACCTCCACAACAGAACTCACTGGATCAAAGGAATTGAACATCCAGAAGTGTATGTGGCCTTTCTTGTTCACCAGAGATTTTCCTGAGCCAATGGGGATCGAGACCCTTGCAACAGGTTTTTCCCGAAGCTTTGGAAATTTACGTGCAGTCTTGAAACCATCGCAATGTTCGTTGGCGAATAGGGAACAAGAAGCAAGATCGCAGGGATCCGCGTTTCGTCTTGTCTTTCCAAGAGCCGCGTAGGACAGGAAATCTTGAATAGTAATGGAGGAAACATCGCCTTCGGACACGAACCGCAGAACACCATCGAGAGCCTGATCCATCGCAGTAGAAGGCGGGCACTGGTCGGGCAACTTTTCAAAATACGGCACATTCCCTCCAAAAGTTTTCCGATTATTTAACTGAACTCTCACGGGATTGTCTATCCGGCGACGTGTGGCCGAGCGTAGGTGTGTTATGATTATCAAGCCTCTGACAAAGCCGGTCTTGGCGCCTGATCGAAGTTCATGGCTCTACCTTCTTCATGCCGGTGAGGGAGAAGGTCACGCGGGAATCCGACGACGCGAGCGGTTCGCTGTTCAGCTACGTGGATCTTGAAGCCCACATTTCGACCTGCCAAAGCATGCAGAGGGTTTCAACTTCGGTTCTCTGGTAGATCGACTGAAGGTGGAATGAACGCAGCGAACGACTGCTCCCCGCCCGTTGTCCGCGAGGTTAGAAAAGAGCTGAAAGCGATAGTTGAGTGACTGTCCGGCGGGCGAACGGCATCTGCGTATTTGCGAGCTTCGATGCTGTCAGCCGCCCCAAGTCCTCTCGAGCAGCGCCAGCCAATTGCCATGTGCAAGCCTCTCGATCAGCGGCGCATCATAGCCATGGGCGCGCATCGCCTCGATCAGGCGCGGCAGCCCCGCCACGTCGCTGAGATCGGGGGGAACAGCCACTCCGTCGAAATCCGAACCGAGCCCGACCCGGCTCTCGCCCAATGTCTCAATCAGGTGATCGAGGTGACGAAGCATCGGGTCGAACCCGGCGAAAGGTTCTCCCCTGCCGTCCTCGCGCAGAAAACCCAGCCCGTAGTTGAGCCCGACAAGGCCGTCGCTCTCGCGGATCACCGAAAGCTGTCGGTCCGTGAGATTGCGCGACGAGGGGCAGAGCGCATGCGCATTGGAATGGGTGGCGACCAAGGGCGCATCGGAAAGCGCCGCGACGTCGTTAAAGCCTTTCTCGTTCAGGTGGCTGAGGTCGATCATTATCTTCAGCTGATTGCATTCCGCCACCAGCCGTTTGCCTGCCGCGGTCAGCCCGTCTCCGGTATCGGGCGAGGACGGATAAGCGAAAGGCACACCGTTGCCGAAAGCCGTCGGACGAGACCAGACCGGCCCGAGCGAACGCAGCCCCATCGCGTGCCAGACATGCAGCAGGTCGAGATCGGGTCCGATCGCCTCGGCGCCTTCGAAATGCAAGATCGCGGCAATCTTGTTTGCTGCCATCGCGTTGCGGATATCCGCGACAGAGCGACAGATTTTCAGATTCCCCTCACGCTCCATCCACATGAGGTGACCGACCATCTTCATTGCGACGGGCAGTGCGTCCTCAAGCGGAATTTCCTCCGGCAAGGGCAACGAAAAGGGCGGATTTCGCATGATCGCGTCCAAATCGGGATCGTCATGGGCGACCGGCGACGGAATGTAGGCCGCGAAGAACCCGCCAGCGAAACCACCCGCACGCATTCGCGGCAGATCGAGATGGCCCTCTCCGGTATCGCTTAGCCAAGTTGTCTCGCGGGCCTCCGGGGCGCGCAGCAGGCGCAGAAGGAAGTCGTTATGGCCGTCGAAAACCGGAACCGGGGCGCTCATGTGATCTCATCCTCTTTAATTTAGTCTGCGAACGCATTGAGAAGTTCGCGGGTGTGATCGGTTGCGGCACGGAGACTGCAAAGATCGGCACGTGGAGGCCCCCTTGATGGGCCTATCGGGCGTAGCCCGCCAGTTCAGTATTCATAAGGAGGCGTAAGCAATTTGAATCGCTGTAAAAAACTCTGACTCACGCTTCGCGATCCGGGTCGCACCTCAAGCATCTTGTCGCGAAAGCTCTTCATCCGGCGCACTTAACACGGTTCTGATCTTTCTCAGAGCTACAAGTTTGTGAGGGTAAGTTTGAACGTTTTTCGGCACTTAAGTTTTCGGCCCCTAGCGGACGTTGAAGTTGGGAGCCCGTGCCGCGATGCAGCTTCACCGAACCCGCCATTGGTGTATCGCGCAGCAATTCCGGCCTTGGAAACTCGGCTACGCGGGACTTCGCTAACCTTCGCGGCACCTGCTCGGAATTCGCGGCGCCTGCAAACGCGTTTCTTAGGATGGGCGGAATGCGGTCTTTAGTTTCAGACGCGAAGGCAAACACAGACACCCGAGGAGGCGACCTTCCTGCATTCATTCGAGCTTGACCCTGAAAAGTTTGCACAACGAGCATAGAGCTGCCGTTCTTTTTCGGAACATTTGATTTCTGTCTGCCAGGCTCGCTTGGTTGTTCGCCCGAGTGCGATCATCGCGGTTGGGAGAGTTTTCGTCAGGAGTGTCTATCAGAGACAGGGCGCTTGAACCGTCGCTGGCCCGCGTGTCTTGATGTGCGCCTTTAAGCGCACCGCGCGCCCATCGTCAGGCCGTTGACGGAGGCAATGAGTGCTTCGCGGTCGATGCGGAAGTGCCGATAAAGATCGCCGATGGTGCCGGTTTGCCCGAAATGCTCGACCCCATGCGAGATGGTCCGGTGGCCCGCAACCGCGCCGAGCCATCCAAGCGTCGCCGGGTGGCCGTCGATCACCGTCACCAAGGCGCAATGCAGTGGCAGGGGCGCCAGAAGCTGCTCGACATGGGAGCGCGCCGCGCCGTTGCCATGCGCCCGTTCGCGTTGCGCCGCCGTCCAGCCCGCATTCAGCCGGTCGGCCGAGGTTACGGCCAGCACGCCGACGTCCCGGCGCGCCTCCGCGATGATGCCCGCTGCGGCGATAGCTTCATCGGCGACGGCGCCCTGATAGGCGATCACCACCTCGCAATTCGGCCCCGGCGGACGCAGCCAGTAGGCCCCGTCAATGGCACCCTGCCGGAAGGCGTCGTCATGCCGCTTGCCGGGCTGCTCCAGCGGTTTCGTCGTCAGACGCAGATAGACCGATCCGCCGGTCTCGTCGCGGAGCCAGGTCCGTTCGTCGGGGTCCCCCTCGCCATCGCGCTGGAGATAGTCGAAGGCCCATTCCATGATGACCGCCAGCTCGTCTGCGAAAGCGGGCTCGAAGCTCGCCAGCCCGTCCTGTGCCATCCCGGTAAGCGGCGTTCCGATCGACTGATGCGCCCCGCCTTCGGGTGCCAAAGTCACGCCCGAGGGGGTGCCGACGATCAGGAACCGCGCATCCTGATAACAGGCGTAGTTCAGCGCATCGAGGCCGCGATGGATGAAGGGGTCATAGACCGTGCCGATCGGGATCATGCGCTTGCCGAACAGGCTATGCGACAGGCCCGCCGCCCCAAGCAGCAGAAACAGGTTCATCTCTGCGATGCCAAGCTCGATATGCTGGCCCTGCGGGGTGAACTCCCATTTCGCGGTCGAGGGGATGCGATGCTCGATGAAAGCATCCTCCCGCGCGGTGCGGGCGAAGAGCTTGCGCCGGTTGACCCAAGGCCCGAGCGAGGTGGTGCCGGTGACGTCGGGCGAGGTGGTCACGATCCGTTCGACCAGCGCGCTGTCGCCCTTGGCGAGATCCTCGAGGATCTTGCCGAAGGCCGCCTGCGTCGAGATCTCCCGATCGGTCGCGACCGAGAGCGCGGGCGCGTGCAGTTTCGCATCGCTGTAGCGACGCGCACCCTGGGCGAAGAAGGGCACGCGATCGAGGAAGGTGCGCAAGCTCTCGACATCGTCGACCGTCGCGAAAGGCTCCCATTCCTGACCCCCGGGCACGTTCATATGGCGCTGCCATTCGGCCATTTGCGCCTTGGTCATCAGCCCGCCGTGATTGTCCTTGTGTCCTGCGATGGGCGTGCCCCAGCCCTTGATCGTATAGGCCAGGAAACAGGTCGGCCGGTCATGGTCGATGGACGCGAAAGTCTCGGCCATGGTCTCGACGCAGTTGCCGCCGAGGTTTTCCATCAGGGCCGCCAGTTCCGCATCCGAGTGCCGCTCGATCAACGCCGTCACATCGCCCTGATCGCCCAGATCATCCATCAGCCGTTTACGCCAGACCGCGCCGCCCATATAGGTCAGCGCCGAGTAGTCCGCGTTCGGGCAGGCGTCGATCCAGTCGCGCAGGGCCGCGCCGCCGGGTTCCTCGAAGGCCGCGCGTTGCAGCGCGCCGTATTTCACCCGCACCACGTCCCAGCCAAAGGCCTCGAAGATTTTCTCGACCCGTCCGAACAGCCCCTCGCGCACGATCCCGTCGAGCGACTGGCGGTTGTAGTCGATGATCCACCAGCAATTGCGCAGGTCGTTCTTCCAGCCCTCTTGCAGAGCCTCGTAGACATTGCCCTCGTCCAGCTCGGCATCGCCCACCAGCGCCACCATGCGCCCGAGCGGCAGATCCGCGCCCCAATCCTTCGCCGCGACATAATCCTGCACCAGAGATGCAAAGGCGGTGATCGCGACGCCAAGCCCGACCGAACCGGTAGAGAAATCCACGTCATCGACATCCTTGGTGCGGCTCGGGTAGCTCTGCACGCCGCCGAGGCCCCGGAACGCTTCCATCTTCTCGCGGGTCTGCTGGCCCATGAGATACTGGATCGCATGAAAGACCGGCGACGCGTGCGGCTTGACCGCCACGCGATCCTCGGGCCGCAGCGCCGAGAAATAGAGCGCCGTCATGATCGACACCATTGATGCCGAAGAGGCCTGATGACCGCCGATCTTGATGCCATCCACCTTGGGACGGATGTGGTTGGCGTGGTGGATCATCCAGTGCGACAGCCAAAGCAGCCGCTGCTCGAGGATTTTCAGGTGCTGTGCGTCGGAGCTCATCCTAACCTCGCAAGTTTCAGGCGCTGCGCATGACGCGCGCGGGCGCAAGGGCGCCATCCAGATCATCGAGGATATCCGACACGTCTTCCAGCCCGACCGAGAGCCGGATCAGCCCGTCGCTGATGCCATGCACCGTCCGTTCCTCGGGGGTGTAGGTGGAATGGGTCATCGAGGCGGGGTGCTGGATCAGGGTTTCCGCATCGCCCAGCGACACCGCCCGCGCGATCATGCGCAGCCCATTCATCATCCGCCGCCCGGCCTCGAGACCGCCTTTCAATTCAAAAGCAATCATCGCCCCCGCCTTCGCCATCTGGCGGCTGGCGAGGTCGTGCTGGTCGAAGCTCTTGAGCCCCGGATAATGCACCGCGGCCACCTCGGGATGGTTCTCCAGCCACTCGGCCACCACCTGCGCGCTGGCGCAGTGACGCTCTATCCGCAGGGCAAGGGTTTTCAGGCCGCGCAGGATCAGCATCGCGTTGAAGGGGGCCATCACCGCCCCGGTCATATCTTTCATGCCGACCAGACGGATCTCGGTGATCGCCTCGGCCCGTCCGACCACGACGCCCGCGACCAGATCGCCATGCCCGCCCAGATATTTGGTGGCCGAATGCACTACCAGATCGGCTCCGAGCGTGATCGGCCGCGTCAGATAGGGGGTGGCATAGGTGTTGTCGACGACGACCTGCGCGCCGCGCGAATGGGCGATGGCGGAAACCGCCGCAATGTCGACCAGACGCATGTTCGGATTTGCCGGCGTCTCGAAATAGACCACGCGGGTGCGCCCGGTCATGGCGGCGCTTAGGTTCGTCGGATCGGTAAGGTCGACATGGGTGACCGTGATCCCGAACTTCGTCAGCCCGTGATGCATGAAAGCGAAAGTGCAGCCGTAAAGCGTCTTGTCGACGATCACCTCATCGCCAGGCGACAGAAGCGTCCAGAGAACGGAGGTGATCGCGCCCATGCCGGAGGCGAGCGCAAGCCCCGCCTCGGCCCCCTCCAAATCCGCCACCCGGCGTTCGAGCAAATCGAGCGTGGGGTTCGAGATGCGCGAATAGATATAGCCCGCGCGGTCCCCGGCAAAGGTCTCGCCCCCGGCCTCGGCGGTCTCGAAGGCGAAGGTGGAGGTCAGATGCAGGGGCGGCGTGAGGGCGCCCTCGTGCTCCAGCGGATCGTAGCCGAGGTGAATAGCGCGGGTGGCGAAACCTTGGGATTGGGACATGTGCGACCTCCTGTTTGCAGCAGAATATCGCGGCCCCGCATCTCGTGGATTGCGTTATTGACCTCCATTTGGCATCAGGTTGGCATAATCTGCTAATTAGAGGCCGAAAGATGGATGAAAAAGATCGCCAGATCATCCGCGCCCTGCAACAGGACGGGCGCATGTCGAACCAGAATCTGGCCGCTGCGGTCAATCTTTCGCCATCGCCCTGCCTGCGCCGCTTGCGCAACCTCGAAAAAGAAGGCGTGATCCGCGGCTACGCGGCGCGGGTGGACGCGCGCGCCTATGGGCTGCCGATCACCGCGTTCGTGCGCATCCGCCTCGAGCGGCACGACGAAGCCACCGTCCAGACCTTCGAACGAGAGGTCGGTCGGATGGACGAGGTTCTGGAATGCCATGTGATGACCGGCCAGACCGATTATCAACTGCGCGTCGTCGTCGACTCGCTGGATGATTACGAGCGTTTCATCCGGGCCCGCCTGCACCGCGTCGGGGGCATCGGGTCGATCGACACGAGTTTCGCCTATGGCACGGTGAAAGACAGTATGGTGTTTCCGATGCGTTGATGTCGGCGACCCACGCGGCTTTCTGCTGGCCTCTCTGTCGTTTCAGAATTCCCAGCGACGCTGATCAGCCAGCTTGCGGCCCGAGGGGGAAGCGCCGCCAATGTCCGCTACGGGGCACGTGGTCGCGCCATAAGCCATCGCATCGAACGACGGCGAAGGGACGGAGGTGACGTTGGTGGACGACTGCGGCCCAAACCGAACATTCAGGACAAGCATCGAGTATGTCGGCTATAAGGCGGAAGCCAAGACTCAGTTCGTGGTGGCAACCAGCCGGCGTGTATCGGCGCTCCCTGCACTTTGCCAACTCATTGCCAACGCTCAGGGAAATTCGCACCGAGCCTCACTCATCACGCGCCTGCCATTCCTTCCAGCGCAGCACGACATTCGCGCCAAGGTCACGCACCGGTTTCGGCGGCAGTGATTTCGGCTCCGGCTCGGCCGTGAAATGCGCCGTGATTGGGCTGTGTTCTCCGCAGGCCAGTTCGGCTGCCCCGATGCCTGTGAGCGTGCCGCGGGCGGTGCCGAGGCCGTTCTGGACGCAGGCCGAGAATAGCCCCGGTTCCAACTCGCGCATCACGGAGACCGAATTCAGGCTCAGGCACAAATGCCCCGCCCATTCGAACTCCATCCGCAGGCCCGCGAGCTGCGGGAAGCGGGCGTCGAATTTGCCGCGTTGGATCCGGCCGGCGCGGGTCACGTCATCGGCACGCGCGGCGAGGTCCGAGCGCAGCACCGCGCAGGTGCGGGTGACGATACGATTGCCACCCTGGGCGCTGTCGATCCGGCGCATCGTCGTGCCCATCGGGTTCGAGGGCGTGATCCCCCAACGCGGCGCGCCACCGAGCTTTGCGAGCTGTTCGGCATTAAGTTCCGGGGTCATGGATGCAAATAGGAAGAGCTGCATGAGCCGTCCCTTGGCGAAGCCGAAGCTCTCGAGGTGACCGTTCGTAGCCAGAATGACCCGTGGGCTCGAAACCGTGCCATGCGGCGTCTCGACCCGCCAGTCGGAGCCTTCCCGGGTCAGCGCCGTAACGGGGCTTTGCTCGTGCAGGCTCACGTCCTCGCGGATCAACCCGTAGGCCAGTCCGCGGATATAGCCCGCCGGTTGAAGCATCACGGTGCCGGGTGTGTAGAGACCCGAGCGGTAATATAGGCTGCCGGTCATCTCGGACATCTGCTGCGCGTCGAGCAACTCGTGCCCCTCGCCGAGGCTTTCGAGATGGGCCGCATAGCTCAGATTATGCGCATGGGCGGCGTCGCTGACGGCGCCGTTTACCTTGCCGACCGGGTCGAAATAAGCGGGGTTGATCCCGTAGTCCTCGACCGCCGCGCGAGCGAAGCCGATGGCCGCGCGGTTGAGCGCGATCATCGCGCGGTCATCCCCCGCGCCTGCGTAATCCTCCGAGGTTAGCTCGTGCGGCAGGTCGATCATGAAGCCCGAATTGCGGCCCGCAGCCCCTTCGGCCACGCGCCCGGCCTCAAGCACTGTGATGCGGGCCGATGGCTGCAACTGTCGCAACCGGCGCGCGGCCGACAGCCCGGCAAAGCCCGCGCCCACCACCACGAAATCCGCTACGCTTGCGCCTTCCAGCGGAGGGTGTGCGCCGCGCGGGCCCAGGATCGCGTTCCAAGCGGCGACACCTTGCTCGCGCGGCAGGTAGCGGGCCCGATGGGTGCTCATGTCAGGCGACCGCCTCGTCGGCATCATCGCTCAGGTCCAGCCAGATCGCCTTGAGTTGGGTATACTGGTCGTGCGCGTGAACGCCGTTGTCACGCCCGCCGAAGCCCGACTGCTTCCAGCCGCCGAACGGGGTCGAGATATCGCCCTCGCCGAAGCTGTTGACCGTCACCGTGCCCGCCCTTAGCGCCCGGGCGCCCCGCAGGGCCCGCTTGGCATTGGCGGTGAACAGCGAGGCCGCAAGCCCGTATTCGGTGTCATTGGCCAGCGCGATCGCTTCGTCGAAGCTCTCTACACTCAGCACCGTCAGAACGGGACCGAAGATCTCCTCGCGTGCAAGCCGCGAGTCTGCGTCCGCCTCGATTACGGTCGCCTCGACAAAGCCCTTCTCGGCCTTGCCGCCGAAGACCATCGTCTGAGCCTGTTCGAGATAGGAACAGACCTTGTCGTAATGCGCAGGCGAGACCAGCGCCCCCAGCCGCGTCGCGGGGTCGAGCGGGTCGCCCACGTTCCACGCCTTCGCATGATGCGCAATGCGGGTCAGAAGCTCTTCCTTGACGCCCGACTGCACGATCAGCCGCGAGCTGGCCGAGCAGTTCTCGCCCATGTTCCAGAACGCGCCGTTGACGATGTGCTGGGCCACGCGGTCGAGGTTCTCGGCGTCGTCCATCACGATAGCGGGGTTCTTGCCACCCATCTCCAGCACCACCTCCTTGGCGTTGCTCTCGGCGGAATAGCTCAGGAAACGCTTGCCCGTCGCGGTGGAGCCGGTGAAGGAGATCATGTCCACATCCATGTGGCGGCCCAGCGGCTCGCCCACCTCCGGCCCGGAGCCTGGCAACACGTTCAGCACGCCCTTGGGCAGCCCCGCTTCGATTGCCAGTTCCGCCACGCGCAGCGCGGTGAGCGAGGTTTCCTCGGCCGGTTTCACGATCACCGAACAACCTGAGGCCAGCGCCGGGCCGATCTTCCACGCCAGCATCAGAAGCGGGAAGTTCCATGGCAGCACCAGCCCGACCACGCCGATCGGCTCGCGCACCACCATCGCGATATGGTCGTCCGAGGCGGGCGCGACCTGATCGTAGATCTTGTCGATCACCTCGGCATGCCAGCTCAGACAATGGATCGTCTCGGGCAGATCGACCGTCTCGCAATCGAAGATCGTCTTGCCGCTGTCGAGGCTCTCCATCACCGCCAGCTCGCGTGCATTGCGCTTGATCAGCTTGGCGAGCCGGATCAGCACTTCTTTGCGTTCGCTTGGGTGGAGGCGCGACCAACGTCCGTCCTCGAAGGCATCGCGCGCCTTGCCGACGGCGAAATCCACATCCTCGGGACCGCAGGCGGCGACCTGCGTCAGCACCTTGCCGGTGGCCGGGTTCATCGTGTCGAACGTCTTGCCCGAGATCGCCGGTCGATAGCCGCCGTCGATGAAGGCGTTGCCGGGATGATCCAGCCCCTCCGCGATGGCGCGGTATTCCTGTTGCGTCAGAAGATCCATGTCTCAGCCCTCCGCCTCGATCGTGGCGATCGCGCGTTTGACCACACGCACCACCTGTTCCAATTCGCGCTTGTCGTCCTTGTTGAGCGGGGTGAGCGGCGGGAGCATGCCGCCCGTCTCGATCCCGTTCATCGTCACACCATGCTTGATCGTCTGGATGAACTTGCCGCCTTGTTCGAGCACGCGCATCAGCGGCAGCATCGCCGACATGATCCGGCGCCCCTTGCTGAAATCGCCCTCGATCACACAGGCGTTGTAGAGCGCGACATGCTCCGCTGGCAGGAAGTTCGAGCCGCCACAAACCCAGAACGGTGCGCCCCAAGCAAAAAATTCGAGCGCCTGGTCATCCATCCCGCATCCCATCTGGATATGCGGATAGTCACGAGCCAGCAGATGCACGCGATTGATGTCGCCCGAGCTTTCCTTGATGCCGCAGAAGTTCCGGCTGCGGCCGACGCGGTCCAGGAATTCCTCGCCCATCATCGTGCCGGTCCGGTGCGGGTAGTTATAGAGCATGATCGGCAGGTCGGCCGCCTTGTCGATCGCAAGCGCGTTGAGCGCATTCTCGCGGTCGGTGGGCACCGAGTAAGGCGGCGATGCCAGCAGGATCGCATCGACCCCGATCTCGCGCGCGGCTCTGGCCAGGGCGATGGAGTCGGAGGTAAGCATCGCGCCCGTGCCCAGGACCAGGGGAACCCGACCCGCAATATGCGCATGGGTAAAGCGGGCGATCTCGATCCGCTCCGCGACGGTCTGGGCATAGTTCTCGCCCGTCGAGCCGCCGGTGATCAGACCATGCACGCCCTGTGCGATCACGAAGTCGATCACCTCGGCCAGCCTGTCCCAGGCGACCGAGCCATCGGGCAGCAGCGGCGTGACCAGCGGGGTATAGATCCCCTCGAA
>NZ_JBVNVL010000003.1:0-443592 GCF_055666785.1 Thioclava sp. PTB-PU3-1
GCCAAACAGTGAAGCTGACACTCTCATCATCGCCCGAAAGCTAGAGAGCCGATATGCTCCGGTCCGCATCGATCATCGACCAAACCGCCCGCATATCTCTTCAGATATCTATCAATGTCAAAGAGCGCGGAGACAAAATCAACCGGCCTCGCCTCAATCCCTTGGGGCGCGCCTGCCAACCGTATCTCCAAAATTTCCTTCGCCTTCAGTCTCTTGCGATCCCTTCCGGCGCCCCGTTGCGGTGTGTGCCGCTTCGGTGAGGCGGTATTTACGGATCACTCCCGGGAGTCGCAAGTGCCTTTTTCGAAAAACTGTCACTTTTCTCGAAAGAACAACGCAACACACTGAAATCGCTACGCTTTCAACACCGCCGCAAATGCACCCAATTCACACCAAACCAGCCCAGGGAAGAATCTTGCGCAAATCACCCGCCCTCGCGAAACCTCCTGAGGACCATGCCCCAAGGGCAGCACCCCAAACCGCCCGAGTCACCAGCGAAACGTACGGAATCGAACAGCCATCAAAGCGATGAAGACGCCGAGCCAAGACTAGGCTCAGGGCCTATTGGTCGGCATGCATCCCTTGGGGCGGCCTCCTCCTGAGGGCAGGACACCTGACCCACGCGCGGCATGACATTCCTGCCGCGCGCGCCGTTTGGGTCAATCGGCCAGCCTGATCGGCCCGCGCTCGGGATAGAGGTCGCCGGGGCCGGGGTTTGCCACGGGGCTGCGTCCTCCGAGATGCGTCATGATCCCCCACACCGCATTGAGCGACGTCTGCACCGCGCCTTCGACCCAGGCGGGGGTCCAGCTCACACCATCACCGGCGAGGAATACGCCCTTCTGACTCGCGGCCATGCCTTGCTGCATGAAGTGGCCGTAGATGCGGTGGTTGTAGCGATAGTGGCCCGGCAGCGCGCCCTTGAAGGCTCCGAGGAAGTTTTCGTCCGCCTCCCAGCTCACGCAGATCGGCTGGCCGCGGATATGCGAGGCGATGTCGACGCCGGGGTAGATTTTGCCCAGCGCCTGCAGCGACAGTTCGACCCGGCGCTCCGCACTAAGCGGCAGCACCTTGAGCGCGTCGCTCATCCAAGCGTAGCTGAGACAGATCACACCGGGCCGGTCGGGTCCGTTGTCGAAGAAATAGGTGCCGCGCGTCAGCCGGTCGGTCAGCGTCATCGACATCAGCGGCTCGCCGGTTTCCGGATCGATGTCGTTCCAGAACGGCCGGTCGGTCATGACGAAGGTTTTCGCGGCCTGCATGTAGCGGGTCCGGTCGAGCGCCATCCACATCTTCTGATCGAACAGATCCTCTTCGGTCTCGATGGCCGTCGTCAGCAGGTGCGTCTGGCAGGTCGCGAGCACCGCCGCATAGTCGTCCTCGTTGCCCCATTGGTCCCGAAGCCGGATCATCTCGCCTTCGCGGCTCAGGGCGGTGGCGCGGCTGCGCGTCGCGCCGCCATGCAGGCTCGCGAGCGTCGAACCCTCCGGCCAATGCGCGCAGACAGGCGCCGCGTTCCAGAGGCGATGCAGGACAGTTTCCACCCCGCCCACGATGTAGCGCTGATCGTCGTCGAGCCCGAGCAGGTTCACCCGCAGGATTTCCAGCATCGAGTTCGGGAAGTCCGAATCCCAGCCGCCGGTTCCGAAGCCGACCTGACCGAAAATCTCCCGGTGCGAGAAATCGAGCTTCTGGAACGCATCCGAATGGGCCACGAAATCGTAGAAGGTGCGCTCATCCCAGTCTTGGACGAGCGGATCCCAGATCGCCTTGATGGCCTCAATGTCCTTGGCGCGCACCGCGGCTTGCAGGTCGGGAAAAGCCGCCTGACTGCGCAGCGCTTCGTCATAGGCCTCTGCAATCTGATGGTATTGCTCGGGCAGGTCCTCGAGGCTGCGGGCGAAATGCCGTTGGCCTTCGAGCTCGATGACGGTCGACCCGGCGGCGGGCGTCAGCGGGTTGGGAAAGGGTCGGCTCTCGCATCCGACGAGATCGACATAGTGGTAGAACCCACGCGAGGAGACGGGGAAGCGCATCCCGCCAAGCTCCGCCACGACCCCATTCGTTCCTTCGAAACTCTGCGAACGTAGCCGCCCGCCGAACTGAGAGGACTCGTAGACAACGGGCCGCAGTCCCAGCTTCATCAATTCGTAGGCCGCGATCACCCCGGCCGCTCCGGCGCCGATGATGGCGACAGGCGCGCCAAGCATGTCTTTGGGAATAGTGCCGAGACCCGCGGGATGACTGATCCAGTCCTCATAGGAAAAGGGGAAATCCGGTCCAAAGGCTGTCAATTGCTGCATAGCTGTCTCCTGCTCCGCCAGTCGTCACCGCAACCCGATGGATGCGGTAAAGAAGACCTCTACGAGAATATCAGGGTCTGCAAGCAGGCATTCCGCGGGCGCTCGGGCCGGCGGGTTGACCAGATCGATCCGGCCTTTCAAGCCCGAGCCACCGGAGCGAAATCCGCGACGGCTCTCACCCGGGAGGCGCCATCGGGCCGGCGGCTTCCGTCGCCGCGATGTATCCCGGCTGCGCTCGCAGCGCCGCCCAATAGGCCGCGACCTTCGGATGATCCGCGAGCAGGTCGAACCGCGCCAACAAGGCAATGACATAGGACATCTGGATATCGGCCAGCATCGCCTTGTCGCCGAACAGCAGAGGCCCCGTACCGATCGCCCGTGCGATGAAATTGAGATGGGCATCAAGCGCCGCCTGCGCCTGAGCGGGGACCGGCTTGTCGCGAAAGGCTGGCAAAATCGCTTGCAGCACGACCTCGGCGAAGGAGCTCTCGACGTAATCGAGGAGCTCCTCGTGCTGCCAGAATTCCGGAGTGCCCCGCGGCGGTGTGTGGGTCTCGTCGCCGTATTTCGCGACGAGGTAGCGAAGGATCGTCGCGGACTCCGCGAGTATCCGATTGCCGTCCTCGATCACCGGAGACTTGCCCAAGGGGTGAACCCGGGACAGGGCCTCCGGCGCGCGAAAATTCTCGGTGCGCTGATAATCGACCCGGTGGCAAGGCTCGCCAAGATCGGCGAGCAGCCACAGCACCCGGGTCGCGCGGGAATAGTGCAGAGCGTGAAGCGTGATCATGGCAGGAACACCGCTTTTGCGTTGACGAATTCCTTCATGCCGAAGCCGCCATGCTCGCGTCCGTAACCGGAATCCTTGACCCCGCCGAAGGGCATGTTCGGATCGGCGGTCCCGAAGGAGTTGATCCGGACCATCCCCGTGTCGAAGTGATCGCGGGCGAGTTTGAGGCCGCGGTCCTCATCCTTGCTGAAAATCCCACCGCCAAGGCCATAGCGGCTATCATTGGCGATGCGCATCGCATCCTCGTCATCCTTGGCGCGGATCACCGCAGCGACGGGACCGAAGATTTCATCATCATAGGCGGGCATGCCAGGGGTCACGTCGACCAGCACCGTCGCGGGATAATAGGCGCCGGTGCCGCCCGGGGCCTCGCCACCGCAAAGCGCCTTTGCACCCTTGGCGAGGCTCTGCTCCACCTGCTCCTTCACCGTCTCGAACTGATCCTCGCTGGACAGCGGACCAAGCTGGGTGTCGTCTTTCGTGGGATCGCCCATCTTCACTGCCTTCATCTGCGCCACGAAGGCCTCGACGAAGGCGTCATAGACCTTGTCCGCCACGACAAAGCGCTTCGCCGAGACGCAGGTCTCGCCGTTATTATACAGCCGCCCCATCAGCGAGAATTTCACCGCCGTTTCGATATCGGCATCTTCCAGCACGAGATAGGCATCGTTCGAGCCCAGCTCCAACACGGTCTTCTTCAGCGCCTTCGACGCCACGCTACCCACATGCCGACCTGCGCCGTCGCTGCCGGTCAGGGTCACACCGCGCACGAGCGGATGCTCGATCAGATTGTCGCTGGTCTCGTGGTCGATCAGGATGACCTGGAACAGATCCTCCGGCAGCCCGGCTTCGATGCACAGCTCGCGCAGGCGCAGCCCGGAGCCGGTGCAGATGCTCGCATGTTTGAGCACGCAGGCGTTGCCCGCCATCAGGTTCGCCGCCAGAACACGGACCGGCTGATAGAGCGGGAAGTTCCACGGCTGGATCGAGTAGATCACGCCGATCGGCTGATAGGTGACCACACCACGCGATCCGCTCGCGCCGTGGGTGCGTTCCTCGTCGGCCAGCGCGTCGGGCCCGGTCTTCGCGGTATATTCAAAGATCGCGGCGCAGATCTCGACCTCGGCCTTGCCGTCCTTCAGAAGCTTGCCGGTCTCGCGCGTCATCAGCGCGGCCAGCTCCTCCGCATTCTCGCGGAGCTTCGCGGCGATCTTGGTCAGGTAGGGCGCGCGTTCGGAATGGGACAGCTTGCGCCACTCCAGAAAAGCGGACTGCGCGGCCTCGAGTTTCTCGACGGCCTCCTGCTCGGACATCAGCGGATAGGTCTGGATCGTCTCGCCCGTCGCAGGGTTGGTGGTGGTGATCGTGGACATGAGAACTCCTTCGATTTCACCAGGGAAACTTGCACCGCAGTCGAGGAGTTCCAGCGCCCGCGACGGTAACGCGGCGTCTTTCGGCCCGCGAAACGGTCACTGCTGACCACGAAAACTTGTCCCTAAACCGACCCTACCCCTCCCGTGCAGTGCCACACCCCCGACACCCCCAAAAACGACGCAGCGGAACGTAGCCGCGCGCCTTTTCGCTGCACGCTTTGCGGTCGCCTCGGACGCAGGGCGCTCTATCTGGCAATGCAAGCGCGCCCTCGGAAATCTCTGGGCGTGAACCAACCTCTTCCCGACGACATTCAAATCTGGAGATCGACATGGCGACCACTGGCAAGCAACTGTTCACGACGCTGGAGGCAGACGGTACGCTCACCGTCGCGATCGAGGACGTGGACTTCCCCGATCCGACCGGCAACCAAGTCCTCGTGAAGATGGAAGCGGCTCCGATCAATCCGTCGGACCTCGCCATCCTCGTCGGCGCGGCGGATATGGAGAACGCGGAATATTCCCCCGGCAAATTCGTGGCCAAGATGCCCGAGCCGTTCAACGCGGGTTCGAAAGCGCGGCACGGCCTTAAGCTACCCGCCGGGAACGAGGGCGCGGGCACCGTGGTCGCGACCGGTGACAGCGACGCGGCCAAGGCGCTGATGGGGCAACGCGTGTCCTGCGTGCCGGGCAACGCCTACAGCCAATATTGCACCGCCGACGCGCAGATGTGCCTGCCGCTGGGCGATCACTCCTCCGAGGAGGGCGCGAGCGCCTTCGTCAATCCGATGACCGCGCTGGGGTTCGCCGAGAACGCCAAGATGGACGGGCAGGACGCGATCCTGCACACGGTCGGGGCGTCGAACCTCGGCCAGATGCTGACCCGCATCTGTCAGGAGGACGGGCTCGGTCTCGTCAATATCGTGCGCAAGGACGATCAGGTCGATCTGCTCCAGAAGATCGGCTCCACCCATGTCGTGAACTCGTCGCAGGATGACTTCATGGAGCAGCTCAGCGCCGCGATCGACGACACCGGCGCCTTCTACGGCTTCGATCCGATCGGCGGCGGCCACGCGGTCGACAACGCCTTCAAGGCGATGGAACAGGTCGCGGTGAGCCGGATGACGGAATATTCGCGCTACGGCTCGAACCAGCCGAAGCGGATGTTCATCTACGGGCGGCTCGACACCGGCCCGACGACGCTTTCCCCGAGCTATGGCTTCGGCTGGACGCTGTCGGGCTGGCTGCTGTTCCCGTTCCTGCAAGCGGCGGGGCAAGAAACCGTCGGCCGCATGCGCAAGCGCGTGCGCGACAATCTCACCACCACCTTCGCCAGCCATTACAAGACGCGCGTCAATCTCGACGAGATGCTGACGAAGGAAGCCGTGACCGATTACCGGAAGATGAAGACCGGGGAGAAATACCTCGTGACCCCCTGGTCCTGATGATTCATCGCCGAAGCGGCTCGGAACGGATCCGGGCCGCTTCGGATTCTGACGAACCGACAGTCGCTGGGCTAGACCAGAGTCAGCTCGCGCTCCGCCCGTGTCGACGCGGCGGAAACAGCAATCTGAGGCAGAACGCAGTCTCTGCGAGGATCGTCACCCCGTATGCCGGGGCGAAAGCCGATGAGAGGTCGGGGGCGAGAAACCGGATCCCGCTGCCAATCAGATAGACCAGACCGGCCAACGCGAGCCCCACCCCGAAGGCTTTCGCGAAGAGGCCCGAGCGCCAGACCAGCGCGCCCATCATCAGGCTGTTCACACCGAAGAAGACCAGCCCGAGATCGTAGCCATGGCCATGCAGCTCGAGAAAAATCAGCGCCAGCGACTGGGCGTCGGCCAGATCATGTGCGTTTGACAGAAGCAGCCAGGCCGTCTGCAAAGCCATCAGATTTGCCGCGATGAGGACCGCCTGAATCAGCCGGAACACCATCGCCGATAGGGCAAGACCCGGAGCGACGCTGCGAAAAATCAGGTAAAGCAAGGCGGCAAGCCCCGCATCGCTCAGCGCCATCACGAGATCAGCGATAATCGCCAGCCGGAACTGGCCCGGCGCCGCCAGTATCGCTGCGGCCGTGCCCGCGGCATCTGAAAGGTCGATCAGAGGAGCGCGCAGGCCAAGTTCGGCGCCGAGCCCCATGACAATGATGATGAGATATAGCAGCCCGGCGAGGCGCGACTTTCGGATCAGGTCGTCCGTCAGGGAAAGTTGGGCCACGCGGAAGTCCTCCGTTGATTGACGCTCACGCCGCTCTCGATTGCGCCACGACCGTGGGTCGGAAGGTGCCCGGCCCGCGCGGACGGTTCGCGCGCTGCCCGGCCCAGACCGAGATCAGAACGATAGCTGCGCCGCTCATCTGGAGCAACGACAGGCCCTGCCCCAGCCAGAGCCAGCCAAGGGAGACCGCCGTGACCGGGCTCATCATCCCCAGCATTGAGACCGCGCCGGGCTCGAGACGGGCGATGCCCCGGAACCAGATCGCATAGGTCGCGCCCGCCCCGATCAGGCCAAGCCAGATCAGACCCGACAGGTTAAGCGCGGTCAGCGGCGGCAGGGACGGCTCGACGATCAAAGCCAGTGGCAGCAGGACCAGCCCACCCGCCGTCAGTTGCCAGCCGGTGAAACTCAGCGCCGAGACAGGCGGCTGCCATTTTCGGCTCAGCACGGTGCCCGCCGCCATCGACGCGGCCCCGCCAATACCGGCGATAACACCCACGGGATCGAGCGCGGCTTCCGGCCCCAGCAGAAGAAGCGCGACGCCCAGCACACCCGTCGCCGCAGCAGTGACGGCCCCGGCACGCACCGGCGTGCCAAGCCAGCCGCGCGCCATGAGGATGACCATCATCGCCTGAAGCGAGCCGAGCGTCGCCGCGACCCCGCCGGGCAGACGATAGGCCGCCACGAAGAGAAGGCTCCAGAACAGAGCGAAGTTCAGGCTGCCAAGGAGGAAGGTGCGGCCAAGCCATGCACGCGGCGGCAGCGACCGCGTGAGCGCGACCAGCAACAGCCCCGCAGGCAAGGCGCGCAAGGCCGCAAGCGTGATGGGGTAGCCAGCGGGCAGCGCCTCGGTGGTGACGAGATAGGTGCTCCCCCAGATAGCCGGGGCGAGCGCCGTGAGGAAAATATCGGTAGTGCGTGACATCGGGTGACTCGTATTCAGGGGCAAGCGAGAGAGAGAAGACGGGGCCTTGGAACGGTATCGGCGGGCGGCGTCAGGGCCCTTCTGAATGCCTCACCTCATGGAAACCCTCCTCAGGCGTGGGTTCGACGAAATGGCGGGTGAACTGACGAAACTGGGTTTCGGAGACCTCGAACGGGTGATCCCCGCGATGATTGCGCGCCTGCAACCGCGCCAGGCACATAGCATCGGACACGTCGAGCACATGAAGCTGATGCGCCGCATCGGTCTGGTCGAGGATACCGCGTAGCCAGTCCCGTTGCGTGACGGTATTCGCCGGGAAATCGAGGACCACCGAAAGCCCCGCATTCAGCAGTTTCACGACATGCGGCGCGACGACCCGCCGGAGCCTCGAAGAATAGTCGACGTAATCGGACGGTGACCGCAACGCATCGGCGAAAAGCACATGGAGCCACTCGTCCTCGGCGATGAGTACCGTTCCGGGCGCACGCGCCAAGCGTGCCGCCAGAGTGGATTTGCCAGAGGCGATCTTGCCGCACAGCATGTAGAGGGTCGGAGATGGATAGGTCATTTTGGCGCCTTCGGTCGGGTCGCTCAGCGGAAGTGGCGCGGCGAGAGACAGGGACGCTCGGGCCAGGGCTCGAGCCCGATATCGCGCATCAGATAGGGCGAGAGATCGCGCGGCACGCGTCGCGGATGGAAGCGCCGATGCCGGAGACCACGGAACAACAAACGGATCTTCATAAGGGGCACTCCTCAGGCGACGAGTTTCAGCGAGCTGCGCAGCTGTGCCGCGAGGTCTTCACGCGTCCCGTTCACGAGCCGCGCGCCGGTTTCCCGAACGATCAGCGCCGGAATGGAGCGCACCTGAAGGGCACGGGCGCGTTGACGATCGGCTTCGACAGCCTCCGCCGTGGCCGGATCGTCGAACGCCTCTGCGAAGGCCGCCGCCTCGAACCCGAGGCTTCGCGCGACATCGCGCACGATGACCGGATCGGCGATGTTCCGGGCCTCGGAGAGATGCGCGCGCTGCAACCGGTCGAACATCTCCCAATGGCCGTCCTGCCCGCCCAGCGCCTCGGCGGCCTTGCATCCGAGCGCGGCGGTCATCCCGTGCGGATAGTCGAAATCAGCGACCCGCATGGCCTCGATATCGACACGCTCGGGCCGGTCGCTGACCTCTCTGCAGACCGCCCAATGCCCAAGAATGGTCTCGCGGGCGGCTTCGGGGGAGCCCCAGCGCGCAGCCATTTCGGCGCGGTCTGCCTGCAGGACGAATGTGCGATGCCGGATGTCGAGATCGAACTCGGAGGCGAGGCTGTGCATCCGCGACGAGATATTGAAACACCAGCAGCAGACCACGTCGTGAAAGAAATCGATGGTGAGCTTGGGCATCACGCGGCCTCCTCGTTCAGAGCGGCTCCTGCCAGCCGCGCCGCGATGCGCGCGACATGGGCGCCCTGGAAGCGTGCGCCCGCGAGATCGGTCTCGGTCGGTGTCCGCGACCCGTCCGCCCCGGCGATCGTGCCAGCGCCGTAGGGCGCTCCGCCGACGATCCCGTCGGCCCGCGTCTGATCCGCGAAAGTGTAGGGCATCCCGGCGATGAGCATCCCGAAATGCTGCAGCGGAATCTGCGTGGAAAGCAGCGTCGCCTCGTGCCCGCCATGCTGCGAGCCGGTCGAGGTGAACACGGCGGCGACCTTGCCGACCAGCGCATTGCGCGCCCAGAGCCCGCCCGCCTGATCGAGGAAGGACTTCACCTGCCCCGCCATCATCCCGAACAGCGTGGGCGTGCCGAAGATGATCGCATCATAGGCTTCGAGATCGGCGGGGCTGGCGACGGGCGTGTCGTCGGCGGCGAAGCCAGCCTTCTGCCGGATGTCGTCAGGCAGGGTTTCGGGAACGCGGCGCAGATCGACATGCGTGCCGGGCACGCTGCGTGCGCCCTCCGCCTCGGCTTGGGCGAGCGCGCGGACATGGCCGTAGCTGGAGTAATAAAGAACGAGAACGCGGGTCATTGGATCCTCTCAGGGCATGGGTTTCGTTGCCTGAGAAGATCGCGGATCAGCCGCGCCGGAATAAGCGGCCGAGGCGCAAATCACTCTTTACGCCCGTTGAAGAATGTCAGGCTTCCATCGCCGTCCGTAGGTGATCAAGAAACGCTGTCACCTTCGCATCCATACCCAACCGCGAGGCCGTCACGGCGAAAATCTCCGGTGCGGGCAGTTCCCACTCGGGCAGCACGCGCACCAGATCACCGCGCGCCTCGGCCGCGTTCGAGACGAAATCCGGCAAGGTGCCGATGCCTTGCCCCGCGATCAGCAGATCCCGCAGAACGAGGCTGTTGCCCACACGAATGGCGGGATCGAGATCTAGCGTGGTGGCCCCGGACGGCCCGTGCAGCGCCCATTTCGTCAGATGGTCGGCCAGCAGGAAGCCGATCACCCTATGCCCTGCGATATCCTCCGGCCCTTCGGGCGTCCCAGCTCGGGCAAGATATGCAGGCGAAGCGAAGATGCGCTGCCGCATGGTGCCGATCTTGCGCGCGACCAGAGCCGAATCCGGCATCGCCGGTCGGATGCGGATCGAGACGTCGAAGCCGCCCTCCACCATGTCGACAACTCGGTCATCGAGCGAGAGCGACAGCCGCAGATCAGGATGCGCCTCCAGAAACTCCGGCAGGATCGGGGAAATCACCGTCTGCCCGAAGGAGCTGGAGGCGTTCACTTTCAGATGCCCGCGCACCGCCCCGGCCCCGTCGCGGATACGCGTCTCGACCGAGGTCACCGCGTCGAGAATGCCGCTCGCCTCGTCATAGTAGAGACGCCCGGCATCGGTCAGAGACATCGAGCGCGTCGTGCGTGTCAGTAGCGAGCTCCCGAGGCTTTCTTCCAGCAGCTTGATCTCGCGGCTCAGAAGCGCCGGCGACACCCCGAGATCCTCCGCCGCGCGCGCGAAACTGCCGCGCTCGACAATGCGGCGGAAGGCTTGCATGACGGAAAGCTTGTCCATTTCGGAAAACCCTCGGGGCGGTCAGGTAGCGCTCCGAATAGCACGAATTTCGCCGCACGCGAACGCCTTCGCAGAGAGCGGTCATAAGTGCCGAAGCCGCAGGGTGCATCGCGGGAGACGAAGGCGACCTTCACGACCGCGGCCCAAAACTGCGACCAGAGGGCCCGCTCACTCGGCGGGCCGCTCCTCCAGATCCAGCCGCATCGTGGCCATGCCCTGCCGCCGCGACAGCTCCTCATAGCCAGCCGAGAGATAGGCGTTGTGGGCTGGCGCGTTGTCGACTTCCACCTTCAAGGTCAGGGTCAGCGCCCCGAGGTCGCGCGCCGCCTGCTCCACATGGCTCGTAAGCTCCGCAGCGGCGCCACCGCGTGCCTCTTCGATGAGATAGACATAGGTCAGGTGCCGCACTTCCGGCCCGACACCCTCTCGCAGCGCGAAGAAACCCACATCTCGCCCTGCGGCATCCTGCAGGTAGAAGGAAACATCTTCGCGGTCTCCGAGCCACTTCTGATGCCATTCCATCTCGTCGAACGGGACTTTCGCATTGGGATTGAGCAGCGGGATTTCGGCGTCCGAAAGCATTGCTGCCAAGGGTGCCAGATCGCGGTCGCGGTTGCGGCGCAGGGTAAGTGCCATATGTCCTTCCTTCGGCTGGGCCCGGCACGTGCGCCGAGGGTCCTCATGAAAGGTCGCGTGCCTGACACAAAAGTCCAGTCCGGGTCAACCGGAGGGGCCCCGCAACTGCGTCCATGTCCACGGTGCGGGCAGGCCCGAGCGGCGGGCCAGCAGATAGCGGCGTTCGGATATTCGCCATTTCGGAGCTTTGGAGAATAATCGAGCGAGCTTTGTGAGGGGTGTGGGGACGGCACAACAAAGCTCGCTCGATACCCCGCGGCTCAGGTCAGGCGTGTTTGCGGCCGGTGACCATGGCTCTCGCGAGGTGTTCGGGATGGGAGTGGCCCGCGAGGTGCACGCCTCCCAAATGTAGGACACTCAAATCGAGTGTCAGGTGGGCGGTGGCGAATCTCGCCACCAGCCCGCAGTATCCGAAGCGGACGAAAGGGCCTCAGACCCGCCTGGCCGCTCCTTCGCTCATCAGTCCAGCTCGGAGCCGATGATCTCGCCCGACACCGGGTCGAGCTTCAGCTCAAGCCGACGACCGTCGCGATCGCGAACCTTGGCTTCGTAGCTGTAGCGCTCCATCTCCATCTTGCTGATCTGGTAGCCCTCGGCACGCAGGTCGCTGGCGACCTCGTCCATCTTCTTCCACTGCTCGCGCGCCTGATTCATGTTGCGAACTTCCTCGCGGTAGTTCGACGGCATGCCATATTCGCCCTCGGACTCGCCATTGCGATACGAGTTGCGATATTCGTTCCGGTATTCGTAGGTCTCGCGGTTCTGGGACTTGGTCTGCGTGGCATTCTTCTGCGGCAGCATGACCTGACCGCCCGACTGCCCGCCGCCGCCATTCCCATTGCCACCAGGACCCTGCGCCTGTGCGGCACCGAGGCTGAATGCGCCGACAGCGGCACCGAGGGCGGCGGTGAAGAGAAGAGTGCGTTTCATCTTTAACTCCTGTGATCGGATAGGGCGATTTGCCCGGATGAGACGACATTGGCAGATTCACTCTGACGCCGTACTGACGGGTTCTGTCAGCGTTCTGTCAGCTTGTTTGCGCTAGGAAAGCCGTATGAAAACGCTCACGACCCTCCTCCTTCTTTCGCTGGCCACGGCCACGCCCGCCCTCGCCGAGCGTGCGGGCGGCGGCGGCGGCTCGGGCCGAGGCGGCTCGGATCACGATCGGGCGCGCAGCGCGGTCGAGCGTGAAGAGATTCTGCCGCTGTCGAAAATCCTCGGCGGCGTGCGCAACCGTTTCGGCGGCCGCGTCATCAAGCTGGATCTCGAATCGGATGACGGTCACTATGTCTACGAGCTCAAGCTGATCACCCCGGAAGGCCGGATCATCGAGCTTGAGGTTGACGCGGCGACCGGTTTGCCGATTGGTGGTCCCGAAGACAGCGAGCGCGACGGGGACAAGTAATGCGCGTATTGGCGGTCGAGGACGACCAGAGGATCGCGGCGGATCTCAAGGCTGCGCTCGAAGCGGCGGGATTTCTCGTCGAGACCTGCGCGGACGGGCTCGATGCGTGGTTTCTGGGCGATACCGAAGATTACGACCTCGTCATTCTCGATCTCGGCCTGCCGAAGATGGACGGGCTGAGCATCCTCAAGAAATGGCGCGCCAATGATCGCGAGATGCCGGTACTGGTGCTGACCGCGCGCGGCGCCTGGACCGAGCGGGTCGAGGGGATCGACGCTGGCGCGGATGACTACCTCCCCAAACCGTTCCGCATGGAAGAGCTGGTGGCGCGGGCGCGGGCCCTGATCCGGCGGTCGGCAGGGCGAGCCTCGGCGAACCAGAGCGTGGGCGAGTTGACGCTCGACGCGAACCGGATGAGCGTGTCGATCCGCGGCGTGCCGATCGCGGCGACGGCGCTGGAGTTCCGGCTGCTCTCCTACCTGATGCTGCATCGCGAACGCGTTGTGCCGCCGACGGAACTGCTCGAACATCTCTACGGCGACGACGACTCGCGCGAGGCCAATGCGCTCGAGGCGCTCGTCGCGCGGCTACGCCGCAAACTCGGCCCCGGCGTGATCGGCACGCGACGCGGCTTTGGCTATTTCCTCGAAGGCGGCGACGCGTGATGCGGTTGTCACTGCGCCTCCGGCTCGCGCTTGGCGGCGCGCTCGCGGTGGTGCTGGCGCTGGCGATTGCCTCCGCCG
The DNA here is from genome assembly GCF_055666785.1 of Thioclava sp. PTB-PU3-1. Lineage (NCBI taxonomy): Bacteria > Pseudomonadati > Pseudomonadota > Alphaproteobacteria > Rhodobacterales > Paracoccaceae > Thioclava > Thioclava sp. PTB-PU3-1. The sequence goes on from NZ_JBVNVL010000003.1 coordinate 13,402, forward strand.
CGCTGACGGCGCTGTTTGCCGCCCATGTTCAGCGCCGGGCCGAGGCCGAACTGTCGGTGCAGCTCGATCAGGTCGTGGCCGGGCTCGGGCGCAATGCCGATGGGATGCTGGCACTGCAGACGCCGCCCGCCGATCCGCGCTTCGACCAGCCTCTGAGCGGGCTTTACTGGCAGATCGACCTCGGCGACACGCTGCTGCGGTCGCGCTCGCTTTGGGATTACGCGCTGCCCCTGCCGCCCGATGAGCTGCCCGACGGGCATATCCACGTGCATCGTCTCCCCGACCAGACAGGCGACACCCTTCTGACGCTGGAGCGCAGCGTCACCCTGCCGCGGTCTCTGGGCGAGGGCCGAGTGCGCGCGGCGGTCGCGCTGACGACGACCGATCTGGATCAGGCGCGCAGCGATTTTCTCAAGGAACTACTGCCCTATAATGCGATCCTCGCAGCCGCTCTGATCGCTGCCGGATGGGTTCAGCTCTTCTTCGGCCTGCGCCCCCTGTCGGAGGTCGGGCGGCGCGTGCTCGCCGTGCGCTCGGGAGAACAGCGCCGGCTCGGCAGCGATTTCCCGAAAGAGGTGCAACCGCTCGCCAATGAAGTCGACGCGCTGATCGACGCCCGCGAAGCCGAGCTGGACCGCGCGCGCCACCGCGCCGCCGATCTCGCGCATGGGTTCAAGACCCCACTGCAGGCGCTGATGGGTGAGGCCGACCGGCTGCGCCAGAACGGCCAGACCGAGTCTGCCGCCGCCATTGAGGAAATTGCCGAAGCGATGCGCCGCCATGTCGACCGCGAATTGACGCGGTCGCGGCTCGCGGGGCGCGTCGTGAAAGACAAGGCCACGGTGGCCCCTGTCGTGCAGCAGATCGTCTCGGTGATCCGGCGCACGCCCACGGGCAGCGCCGTTGAGTGGGAAATTGCGGTGCCCGAGGATCTGCAGGTGACGCTCGACGCCAGTGATCTTGCCGAAGCACTCGGGGCGCTGATCGAGAATGCCAGCCGACACGCCACATCGCAGGTCACAATCCGCGCAAGCCGCCGCGCGGAAATGATCGCCATCGACGTGCAGGACGACGGCCCGGGCATCTCGGCGGACCGCATCGAGCATCTTCAGAAACGGGGCGCGCGCGCCGATGAAAGCGGCCATGGATTGGGCCTGTCGATCAGCGCCGAGATCGCGCAGGCCGTCGGCGGCACGCTGAGCATCGCGAATGCGGAGACCGGGCTGCGCGTGACGCTAAACCTTCCGGACGCCCGCGCTGGCGTCCCCGGCACGCGCCGCTCCTGAACACCTGAAACGGGCATCATCCTCACGCATCGTTTATGAGCGATGTCCTGCCCACATATTCAAGTTTTGGAACATGAATCGATCGCGACGCATTTCTCCGGCAATCCCGAGCTGACGGAAATTCGGAGGCAAATGACATGACCATGCGTTTTGAACAGATCCTTGCGGAAGGGATCGCCCAGTGCTCCTACCTCTTGGGCGACACCGGCAGCGGCACCGCCGCCGTCGTCGATCCCCGCCCGGATTGCGATATCTATATCGAGCGCGCCAAGGCGCTCGGCCTGACGATCACCCATGTGTTCGAGACCCATATCCATGCCGACTTCATGTCAGGTGCGCGCGAATTGGTGGACCGGCTGGATGGCACGCCCAAGCTTTGCGTCAGCGTCGAAGGCGGCGCCGAATATGACTTCGCGCATGAGGGCATCCGCGACGGTGATCGCTTCACCTTCGGCGATCTCACGCTCGATGCGCGGCACACGCCGGGGCACACGCCCGAACACGTCTCCTTCCTGCTCTACGAGAAGGACAATGACGACCCGTGGGGCGTGCTGAGCGGCGATGCCTTCTTCGTGGATTCGGTCGGCCGCCCCGACCTCTTGGGCGACGACAAGACCGAGGAACTGACCGAGGCGCTCTTCCGCACCACGCAGGAATTCTACATGCAACTGCCCGACGGTGTGCTCGTCTACCCCTGCCACGGCGCGGGCTCGGCCTGCGGGCCGAATATCGGCGACCGGATGTCGACCAGCATCGCCTATGAGAAGGCCCATAACAAATACGTCCAGATCACCGATCTGCAGGCCTTCAAGGACGAGATGACGAAGGACGCGCCGCCGGTGCCGACGCATTACCCGCGCCTCAAGAAGGTAAACGCGGCGGGCCCCGAGGTTATGCACGGATTGCCGCGCTGCATCGGCAAGACACCGGAGGAGTTCGAGGCGTTGATCGCCAAGGACGACGTGCAGCTCGTCGATCTCCGCGACATGCTCGCCTTCGGCGGCGGCTTCATCGAGGGCTCGATCAACATCGGGCTGCAGCCGATCCTCTCGGTCTGGGCGGGCTGGACGCTCGATCCCGACAAGCCCATCGCCTTGGTTAGCGAAAAAGCTAGCGACATTGATGAGGCCGTGCTGCGTCTCTGGCGCGTGGGTTTCACGAAATTCGCGGGCTACCTGAACGGCGGCATCGCCGCGTGGCGCACTTCCGGGCGACCGCTTGCGCATATCCCGCAGGTCACCGTGCAGGAGTTGAAGGGCAGCGATCTGCCCCCGCTCGACGTGCGCAAGGACGAGGAATGGGACGGCGGTCATATCCCCGGCGCGATCCACCGTTTCCTCGGCACGCTCGACGACGAGATGGACCAGCTCGACCGCGCGACCGCCTACGCCGTCTACTGTCAGGGCGGCTACCGCGCCAGCCTCGCCGCGAGCCTGCTGCACCGCGCGGGGTTCAAGAACGTCTCGGCGGTGCCGGGCAGCTTCGGCGCCTGGTCCGCGCAGGACTACCCGGTCGAAACCTGAATCGCTTTCAACTCAAGGAGCCAACACCATGAGCTACACCATCGACAAACGCCTCACCAACACCACGCTCGAAGAGGCCGACACCCGGAGCCGCGAGGCCCTGAAAGAGCAAGGCTTCGGCGTGCTCACCGAGATCGACGTGCAGGGCACGATGAAGAAGAAGCTCGACGAGGACATGCCCGGCTACCTGATCCTCGGCGCCTGCAATCCGAAGATGGCGCATCAGGCGATCCAGCTGGAGCCGAATGTCGGCGCGATGCTGCCCTGCAACGTCATTCTGCGACAGGACGGTTCGGACATTCTCGTCTGCGCGATCGACCCGGAAGCCTCGATGACGGCGATCGACAATCCGCAGCTGAAATCCGTCGCGGGCGAAGTGCGCGCCATGCTGGCAAAGGCGATTGAAGCCCTTTGAGCTGGAATGACCCCGGCAGCGAGACCTCCTCCGCTGCCGGGGCACCCGCACACGCGTCCCGCGCAGCCCTTGCATTCAAGAGCCGTTTTGCGGGATATCACGGCCCGACGACTTTCCGTGCGAAGTCCCGTTAAGCGAAGGCCAGAATGTCCCAGACCGATCGTCTCAAGACCGACTGTTCTCAATGCGCAGCCCTGTGTTGTCTCGTGCTGGCCTTCGACAAGGGCAAGGATTTCGCCTTCAGCAAGAACCCCGGCGAGCCCTGTCGGCACCTCTGTGGGCATGACTGCTCGATCCACGACAAGCTGACGCAGGAAGGCATGGCGGGCTGCGTCGCCTATGATTGCCTAGGTTCCGGCAACCGTGTCGTCCAGGAGGTCTTCGGCGGGCAAACCTGGCAGACCGAGCCGCGCCTGATGCCGGTGATGATGGAAGCCTTCTCCGCCATGCGCGAGGTCCATAAGCGGATCGACCTGCTGCGCGCCGCCGAGACCCTGTCGCTGGATGCGAGCGACGAGCGCAAACGGCGCGATTTTCTCGACCGTCTCGAACAGCACGAATGGACCCACCCCGAACTGGCTGAATTCGAGTTCGGACTGGCGCTGGAAATCGACCTCTTCTTCCACAGCCTCAGCACCTGACGACGCCTGCGACTCGATGCGTCGGGGTCACGCTGAAGCGCTCAACTCCCCGCCAGAGCCGACAAATTTTGACTGCCTGAAGAAGCTGTGATCTGATCCGGGTTGGGCACTCTGCCCGATCTATCTCAAGAGGCCGAGCGTGCAGCCTGCCTTTCGCACCGAAGCATTGTCGAAGACCTACGGCGAAGGTCCTGCCGCGGTTCACGCGCTCCGAGAGGTGACGCTCGAAATTCCGCGCAGCGAAGTCGTCGTGCTGCTGGGCCCCTCGGGCAGCGGCAAATCCACCTTTCTCAACATCATCGGCGGGCTCGACAGGCCAAGCTCGGGTCAGGCGTGGTTCGGGGATCAGAACCTGACCGAAATGTCCGACCGCGCGCTGACGCAATATCGGCGCAGCCATGTCGGCTTCGTCTTCCAGTTCTACAACCTGATGCCCAGCCTCACCGCGCGCGAGAATGTCGATCTGGTGACCGAGATTTCGCATGACCCGATGGATGCGGGCGAGGCGCTGCGATTGGTGGGGCTGGAGGAACGACTCGACCATTTCCCGGCGCAGATGTCGGGCGGCGAGCAGCAGCGCGTCGCCATCGCGCGCGCCATCGCGAAGCGCCCGGCGGTGCTGTTTTGCGACGAGCCGACCGGCGCGCTCGACAGCACGACGGGGCGGCGCGTGCTGCAGGTGCTCAACGATGTGAACCGCGAGCTGGGCACCACCGTGCTGATCGTCACCCATGCGGCGGCGACGGCGGCGATGGCGCATCGCGTGCTGCATTTCACCGATGGCCAATTGCGCGAGACGATCATCAACGAGACCCGCGCCGATCCTGCCGAGATCGAATGGTGAGCCGATGGCCCTGACCGTTCTCCATCGCAAGCTGTTCCGCGACCTCTGGCGCATCCGGGCGCAGGCGCTCGCGATCTCGGCGGTCGTCGCTCTGGGTGTGATGGTGCAGGTGATGATGGCAGGGCTGACCGATACGCTCACCGTCACCCGCGACGCCTATTTCGAGCGGCACCGTCTGGCGCAGGTTTTCGAGCCGCTCACCCGCGCGCCCAGCTCGATGATGGAACAGGTCAACGCGATTCCCGGCGTGCTGGCCGCTGAAGGCCGGATCAGCGGCTTCGGCCGGATCGACGCGGATGGGGGCGAGCCGGTGCAGGCGCGCATCCTGTCGCTGCCCGGCGCGGCGGGGCTGAACGGCATCCTGATGACGGCGGGACGCAAGCCCATCGCCGGGCGCAGCGACGAGGTCGTGCTGCTCGACACGTTCGCAGCCGCCCGCGGGATCGCGCTTGGAGATACGCTCGGCGTCACCGTCGAAGGCCGCCACCAAAAACTGCAGGTCGTCGGCTTCGCCCGCGCGCCGGAGTTTCTGTTCATGCCCGCGCCGGGCGAATTCTTCCCGACCGATGGCCGCTTCGCCGTGATCTGGATGGAGCGCAAGGCCGCTGCCGCCGTGCTCGATCTCGACGGCGCGTTCAACGAGGTGCTCGCGCTCACCACGCGCGAGCGGCCCCGCAAGGCGGTGCTGGCCGATCTCGACCGACTGATGGCGCCCTATGGCGGCGGCGCGGGCTATGTGCAGGACCAGCAGACCTCGGCGCGCTTCATCGAGGAGGAACTCAAAGGTCTGCGCCAGTCGCGAGTGTTTCTACCGCCGATCTTCCTCGCCGTTGCGGCTTTCCTGCTCAATGTCACGATCACCCGGATCGTGCAGGCCGAGCGGCGCGAGATCGGGTTGATGAAAGCCTTCGGCCATAGCGGGGCGGAGATCGCGGGGCATTACCTCGAAATGGCGCTGATGATCGCCTTCGCGGGCGCGCTGCTCGGATCGGCCCTGGGCGTGATGCTCGGGCGGTCGATCACCGGGCTCTACATGGAATTCTACAAATTCCCCTATCTCGTCTTCTCGATGCATCCCGGTCCGTTCGCCGGGGGTCTCGCCTTCTCGCTGCTCGCCGCCGCGCTCGGTGCAGCGATTGCGCTGCGCACGGTGTTCCGCCTGACGCCCGCCGAGGCGATGCGCCCCCCGGCCCCGCCGGATTTCACCCATGGCCGGGTTGGCTTCCTCGCGATCGTCACGAGGGTCTTCGACCAGCCGGGGCGGATGATCCTGCGCCAGATCACGCGGCAACCTGTACGCAGCGTCGGCACGGTCGCTGGCGTGGCCGCCGGCCTCGCGCTGAACATGGCGATGCTGATGATCTATTCGGGCTTCGATCACACGATGGATGTCACCTTCGGCTTTGCCGACCGCTCGGATGCGACGGTGAGCTTCATCCACCCCGTCTCGCGCGATGTAACGCATGAAATTGCACACCTGCCCGGCGTGCTGGAGGCCGAGCCGACGCGCTACGTGCCGGTCCTCTTCCGCAACGGCGTCATCACCCATCGCGGCGAACTGACCGGCCTGTCCGAGGATGCGCAGCTCAACCGTGCGCTGCGGCCCGATCTGGAGCCGATCGCCCTGCCCGCGCAGGGCGTCGTGATCTCGCGGGGGCTCGCGGATGTGCTGAAACTTCAGCCGGGCGAAAACCTCACCGCCGAAGTCACCGAAGGCCGCAAGCGGACCCTGTCGCTGCCGGTCGCGGCGATCTCCGACACCTTGCTGGGCGCGCCGGCCTATATGCGCCTCGACTCGCTGACCCGGGCGGTGGGCGAGGCGGACCGGATCACCTCGGTCTCGATCCGCACCGAAGGCGCCCCATCGCCGGAGCTTCTGCACGAGCTGCGCGAGCGCCCCAAGGTCGCGGGCGTCTCGATCAAATCCGACAGTCTGGCGGCGTTCCGGGAAATCGCCGACGAGGGCGCGGGCCAGATGCGTTTCGTCTTTGGGGCAATCGCCTTCGTGCTGAGCTTCGGCATCGTCTACAACGCCGCCCGCAACGCATTCGCCGAGCGCGCGCATGAACTGGCGAGCCTGCGCGTCCTTGGCTTCACCCGCGGAGAGGTGACCCTGATCCTGGCCGGAGAGATCACCCTGCTGGTCGCCTGCGCGCTCCCGGTCGGCATCTGGTTCGGCTGGACGCTTGCCAAGTTGATCGCACGCGTTTTCTCCAATGAACTCTACCGGGTCAGCGTCAGCTTCGATCTGCCCAGCATCGCAATGGCGGTGCTGGTCGTGGTTTCGGCGACACTGGCCTCGATCCTGATGTTGCGCCGCGCGCTGGATCGGTTGAACATGATTTCGGCGCTCAAGGCGAGGGACTGACCCGTGACACCAAAACCCCGGACCAGATGGCTCATTCTCATCCTGATCGGCCTGATCGCAGCGGGCGCAATTGCCGCGCTGCTTTGGCCGCAGCCGCAGACCGTCGATATGGGCGAGGTCACGCGCGGCCCGATGAAGCTCGTGATCGAGGATGATGGCCGGACCCGCGTGAGCGAAAGCTATACGGTCTCGACCCCGGTCAGCGGCAGGCTGCAGCGGCTAGATATCCATGTCGGCGATCATGTCGTCGCGAATGAGACGGTCGTCGCCCGGATGCGCCCCGCCCTGCCCGCCGTTCTGGATGCCCGCAGCCGGGCGCAGGCAGAGGCCGCGCTGGCCGAGGCCCAAGCCGCGCTGAGTGCGGCCGAGGGCGATTACCGCGCCGCCGTCGCGATGCGCGAACAGGCCGACAGCGATCTCGCGCGGTCGCAACGGCTCGCGCTCTCCGGCACGATCAGCCAGTCGAAACTGGACCGCGATCAGATCAATGCCGACTACGCCGCCGCGCAGGAAGCCGCAGCGAAAGCCGCCATCGCGATGCGCGAAGCCGCGCTGGCCTCCGCAAAATCCGTGCTGCAGAATGACGCCGCCGCGAACAACAGCGACGGGGTCGAGCCGATCCCGCTTTATGCGCCCGCGACCGGAACGGTGCTGCAAATTCTGCAGGAGAACGAGACCGTGCTCTCCGCGGGCTCCCCGATCATGGAGATCGGCGACATCTCGGAGGGGCTCGAGGTGGTGGCCGATCTTCTCTCGCGCGATGCGGTGCGCGTGCGCCTCGGCGATCCGGTGGAGATCACCGATTGGGGCGGGCCGGATGTGCTCGAGGGCAAGGTGGTCCGCATCGATCCATCGGGCACGACGAAGGTCTCCGCCTTGGGCGTCGAGGAGCAACGCGTTGGCGTGGTCATCGCCTTTACCGGCGACGCCGCACAGCGGGCCGGCCTGGGCCACGGCTTCCAGGTGACCGCCCGGATCGTGGTCTGGCAGAACCCCGACGCGCTGCGCGTGCCGTCGAGCGCGCTGTTCCGGCGCGGCACCGGCTGGGCCGTCTTCAAGGTCGAGGACGGGCGCGCGCGGGAAGTGAACGTGAAAATCGGGACGGACAATGGCACCTATGCCGAGCTTCAGGACGGCCTCAGCGAGGGCGACAAGGTCGTACTCTATCCGGTCGAGACGCTGGAAGACGGCTCGCCGGTGGAGGCCCGATCCGGCGGTTGAGCTGCGCCTCACGCCCCGCCCCTCCCACCTCGCGAGGAATCACGAAGCCGCGCAAAAAGCACACCAACCGATCAAAGTGGCTTGGGGTGACGCCCAAAAAACCATCACTTGAGAGTTTTTTGCGCCCAAATGCCATGCGAGCCGCAATCGAGGCGGCTTTTGCCCCCTCTCCACCTTTGGAAACGCACCAAGGTCATGCCCGAATGAACCTGCAGGGCGCTTAGGGTTCCGTTGCCGACAAGGCAGGTCTGGTCCGAGAAGTGCCACCCACGCGGCAAATTCCGTGCGGGCACACGGCGGGCCAAAATCCCGGGAGATTACTGCGCAGGTCTGACCCGCGCCTCATCTCTTGTTCCGCCAGCGGGTCGGCCTCTACGCCATACAAAGGCGGGACGCATGCCAACGGGGAAGACCATGACCAGAACGAAATTCCTGTCCGCCACGGCCCTCAGCTTGGGCGTTCTCGCCGCCTCTCTCTCGCCCGCGATGGCCGAGCAGAAAACCGATTTCAAACTCGCATGGTCGATCTATGCCGGCTGGATGCCCTGGGGCTATCTGGACAGCTCGGGGATCATGGACAAATGGGCCGAGAAATACGGCATCACCGTCGATATCGTTCAGATCAACGACTACGTGGAATCGATCAACCAATACACCGCGGGCGGCTTCGATGGCGTCTCCGCGACGAACATGGACACGCTCTCGATCCCGTCGGGCGGCGGCGTCGACACGACCGCGCTGATCGTCGGCGACTATTCCGACGGCAATGACGCGATCATCTCGAAGAAAGCGACCTCGATCGAGGAGCTGAAGGACACCAAGGTGAACCTCGTCGAGCTGTCGGTCTCGCATTACCTGCTGGCGCGCGCGCTCGATAAAGCCGGGCTGGCCGAGAAGGATCTGGCCGGCGTGGTGAACACCTCCGACGCCGACATGATCGCCGCCTTCGCGACCCCCGAGGTCGAGACCGTCGTGACGTGGAACCCGTTGGTGTCGGAAATCCTCGACACCAACCCGGATGCGAACAAGCTGTTCGACAGCTCGCAGATCCCGGGTGAGATCCTCGATCTGATGGTGGTGAATACCGAGACGCTCAAGGACAATCCCGATTTCGGCAAGGCCGTGGTCGGCGCCTGGTATGAGGTCATGTCGAAGATGGCCGCAGGCGACGAAGAGGCCCTGACCGCGATGGCCGAAGCCGCCGGCACCGATCTGGAAGGCTACAAGGCCCAGCTCGCCGCGACGGCGATGTTCTACGATCCGGCCAAGGCGGTCGAGCAGGCCTCGAGCGCCGAGATGCCCGAGACCATGACGACGGTCGCGAACTTCCTGTTCGACAAGGGCATCCTTGGCGTCGATGCGCCTTCGGCCGATTTCGTGGGCGTCGAATATCCCGACGGCTCGGTGACGGGCGACGAAGCCAACGTGAAGCTGCGCTTCGATACGACCTACATGCAGATGGCGGCCGACGGCGCGCTTTGATCTGACTTGCCCGGCCTTCGGGCCGGGCCCTTTTCCGCCAATTGCCGAAAGCGCCCATGCGTCTGCTCAACCGACATCCGACCCGGCCCACCGGCATCCTGCTGGCCGCGCTGCCCTTCGTGGCGGTGCTGATCGCCTATTGGATCGGCTCGGAAATCCGGCTTGCGGCGAACCCGCAAGACAAGCTTCTGCCCGCGCCCGAGACCATCATGAACACCGCCGGGCGGCTGTTCACCGAACCGAACAAGCGTACCGGCGAGATCCTCCTCTGGGCCGATACCTTCGCGAGCCTGCGGCGTCTGGCCTTCGGTGTCGGCATCGGGGCACTGATCTCGCTGACGGTCGGGGTGGGGATCGGGTTGCTGCCTTACGTGCGACGCGGATTGTCGAGCTTCGTCGCGGTGCTCTCGATGGTGCCGCCGCTGGCGCTGCTGCCGATCCTCTTCATCGTTTTCGGGTTGGGTGAGACCTCGAAAATCGTGCTGATCGTCATCGGCATCACGCCCTTCCTGATCCGCGATCTCTCGCAGCGGGTGCTCGACATTCCACACGAGGAGATCGTGAAGGCGCAGACGCTGGGCGCCTCCACATGGGTCATCGCGCTGCGTGTGGTGCTGCCGCAAATCCTGCCGCGCCTGATCGCGGCCATCCGCCTGTCACTCGGCGCGGCTTGGCTGTTCCTGATCGCCGCAGAAGCCGTCGCGGCCGAGGTCGGCCTTGGCTACCGCATCTTCCTCGTCCGGCGTTACCTCGCGATGGATATCATCCTGACCTACGTCATCTGGATCACGCTGCTGGCCTTCCTGATCGACTTCGCGCTCAAGACGCTCTCGCGCAAAGCCTTCCCGTGGCTGGGAGGTGGGCTATGAGCTTCGTCACCGTCCGCGATGTCTTCCAGGAATACGACGGCCGCCCGATCATCGAACGCGTCAATCTCGACGTGGCCGAGGGCGAGTTCGTCTCGATTGTCGGCGCATCCGGCTGCGGCAAATCCACCTTCCTGCGGCTGCTCTTGGCCGATGAGACACCCACCCGCGGACGCATCACCGTCGATGGCGGTCGGCCCGCGCGCGAACCGGGCCGCGAGCGCGGCGTGGTGTTTCAGAAATACTCGGTCTTCCCGCATATGACCGTGCGCGACAACATCGTCGCCGCCGAGAGTTTCCCGAACGGCTGGGGCTGGTTTCGTGGCGCGAAACTGCGCGAGGCCCGGGCGCGCGCCGATGAGGTTCTCGAGCGGATTGGGCTCGCGCATGTGGCGAAGAACTACCCCTCGACGCTGTCGGGCGGGATGCAGCAACGCCTCGCCATCGGACAGGCGCTGCACGCGCGGCCCCGCATCCTGCTGCTCGACGAGCCCTTCGGCGCGCTCGACCCGGGCACGCGACTTTCGATGCACGAATTTCTGACGCAGCTGCGCGCTGAGACCAGCATGACCGTCTTCATGGTGACCCATGATCTGGGCGAGGGCTTCAAACTGGGCGACCGCGTTCTCGTGTTCGACAAGACCCGCTGGGATCCGGATTATCCCGAACGCTACGGTGCGACGATCACCTATGATTTCGACGCCCGCGATCACGGCATTCCGTATCAGCACATCCTCGACAAGATCCCCTCTCTGGCCGCGCAAAGCGACCCTGCACCCGCGCCGGACTGAGATCAAAGTTTCACCGCGCGCGCCGCTGGGCCCCGCGCGCGGGCCGCCGCCAAGGTCCAGACAGCCTGCCCCGATCCGGGGCTTCGATAGATTGGAGACAGAGATGTTCCATGATCTGCCAGGCGGGCGATCGCGCCCGCACCACCCGCAAGCAGCCATCGCGGCGCATGCCCTGCGCGAGCGCCGCCAGCACCACCCGGACCTGACCAAGCTCGCCGGCTGGAAGGCGATGCGCAAAGAGGCGGAACTCCCCGAGGGCCGCTGGGATGAGGAACGCCGCTGGGCGCTGCGCATGGGTCTGACCGGCGCGGACAGCATCGAGGACAAGTCGATCCCGACCTTCGCACGCGGCGAGCTGCCCCATTACGCGGGCATCAACACTTTCCTGAAGGCGCCCTATGCCGAGGACGTGCTGGAGGTCTCGCACTACGACGCGACCGTGCTGGGCATCCCCTTCGACGGCGGCACCACCTATCGCGCGGGCACCCGCTTCGGGCCGCAGGGCGTGCGCAAGATCTCCGCGCTCTACACGCCGTACAACTACGAAATCGGCGTCGACCTGCGCGAGCAGATGACGCTCTGCGATGCGGGCGACGTGTTCACCATCCCGGCGAATATCGAGAAGAGCTTCGACCAGATCAGCCGCGCGGTCAGCCACGTCTTCTCCTCGGGCTCGCTCCCGATCATGATCGGGGGCGACCACTCGATCGGCTTCCCTTGTGTGCGCGGTATCGCGGAATGCACCTCGAAGAAGATCGGCATCGTCCATTTCGACCGCCATGCCGACATTCAGGAAAAAGACCTCGACGAGCGGATGCACACCACGCCGTGGTTCCACTCGACCAACCTGCCCAACGTGCCCGCGAAGAACCTCGTGCAGATCGGCATCGGCGGCTGGCAGGTCCCGCGCGAGGCGGTGAAGGTCGCGCGCGAGCGTGAGACCAACATCATCACCATGGGCGACATGGAGAAGATGGGCATCGACAAGACGATCGAGATGGCGCTGGAGATGGCGTGGGACGGGGTCGACATGGTCTACATGTCCTTCGATATCGACTCCATCGACTGCGGCTTCGTGCCCGGCACCGGCTGGCCCGAACCGGGCGGCTTCCTGCCCCGCGAGGCGCTGGCGCTGGCCTCCGGCATCGCCGCCGAAGGCATCTGCGGGATGGAACTGGTCGAGGTCGCGCCGCCCTATGACGTGTCCGACATCACCGCGCTTATGGGCACGCGGGTGATCGTGGACGTGCTGGGCTCGCTGGTCGCCAATGGCAAGCTGGGCGCGCATCGCAAGCATATCGACAAGCCCGTCTCGCTGCCGCATGGCGAATTCGAGGGCAAGCGCTGGTCGAATTCCGAACCGCATAAGGTGGGCTGAGCCATGCCGCATGATCACGCCCCCCACGGGCACCATCACCACCACGATCACGGGCACAGCCACGGGCATTCCCATGACCACGCGCATCACGGGCATGGTCACAACCACGCCCATGGCGAGCATCTGCACAGCCACATGCATCATGAGGACGAGGCGGCGGACCTGCAGGTTCTGGCCACCCAGTTCATCGACGGCTTCATGCAGGCTTCCGACAAGACGAGCTATCTCAAGCTCGCGGGCGTCCCCTTCGAGCGTCCTTCGTCCACGGGGCCGAAATCGCTGAAACTCGTGGATGTGGAGCTCAAAACCGAATGGCAGGTGGGCACCGCCTCGCCCTCCTTCGGTTCGCGCGAACTGTCCTACCTTCCGTTCCCGGGCGAGATGGTCCGCGAACGCACCAACATGTCGCTGATCTACGTATCGATGGACGAGAAATCCGTGCTCGACATCCGCGACTTCCTGACTCAACGCAAGAAAGAGATCGACCAATGAAGACCAGCTTCGCAACGCTTCTGGGCGCAACGCTCGCCAGCCCGGCCCTCGCGCATTCCGGCACGCAATTCCATACCCACGGTGTCGAGCCGATGCTGATCGTCGGCGTCGCCGCCCTCGCGGTCTATGGTATCGTCGAATTCGTCAGATCGCGCCGCTGATTTTTCGAAACGACCTTACAAGGCGCCCCGACGGGCGCCTTGTTCACTCCGGCTCCCCGAGCCCCGCGAGCTTGCGCATATGCCAGGCCAGCGCCTGATTTGAGCTGAGCACCGGCATCCCGAGCTCCGCTTTCAGCTCCGGCAAAATCCGCCGCGTACGCAGGTTGGTGCAGGACAGGAAAATCCCGTCCAGCTTGGCCTGCCCCGCTAGGCTCCGCGCGGCTTCCGCGATCGAAGCCGGGTCGATCCGCGCCACCCGCGCCTCGACCTCCTCACCGAAAGACAGCGTCGCGGGGACGGTGATCCCCGCGGCGACAAAGGCCGCCCGCAAAGGCTCCGCGACCGAGGCGACATAGGGCGAGACGATGCCCACCCGCTCCATCCCCAGATCGGAAATCGCAGCCAGCGCGGCGCTCAGCGGATCGGTCACATGCCGCGTCGTGACGCCCGCCATGACATTCGCCCGCACCTCATCCGGCCCGATCAGCGCCGCGCCCGAGGTGCAGCCATAGCCCACCACGTCGAACTTCGCCGCAGGCGGCAGAAGCGCCGCCGCCCCGCTCAAAGCGCGCTCCATCTCGGCGATGCTCGACGGGGTCAGGTCATCGCCCGAATGGACGCGCGTGACATGCATCCGCGCGTCGCCCGGCAGGATGTAGCGGCGGAATTCGTCCTCGATAGTCTCGTCCACGCGCAGAACGATCAGCCCCATCGTGGGCGTGGCGTCGTCGCGAAGACGATAGGGGAAATCAGCCATCAGCTCAGCTCCGGCAGGGTTTCGGGGGCGCGCGGCGACAGCAACTCCGCCCCGGTCGCGCGCAGGACGATGTTTTCCTCATGGACCAACAGGCGGCGCGGACCCTGCGCAGTCTCGACCCACGCACCGGGTTCCAGCGTCAGCACCATGCCCTCGCGCAGCTCCGTGTCGTCGCGCGGGGTGAAGGAGGGCCATTCCGTCAGCGTGATCCCCAGCCCGTGGCCCAGACGCCCACCACCCGCCGCGACACCGCGCGCCGCGAGCCCCTCGACCACCAGACGATGCGCATCATGCGCCCGCATCCCGGGGCGCAGGTCGGCCTTCACCGCCTCGGTCACTTCCCAGAGCGCGGCATGGGTGCGCCGCACCGGAACGGACACCGGGCCAACGGAGAAATTGCGATCGAAGTCGCAGAAATACCCGTCGCGCACCGCGCCGGTATCCAGCATCAGCACATCGCCCGTCTGCAGCGGCTCGGGCCCGGCGGGCGAGATCACATCGTCATAGCCCGACGGCCCTGCCGCCCCGGCGACATAGCTGACCCAGTCCGCCCCCTCCTCCAGAAGCGCGGACTGGAAGGCGCGGAAAATCCCGTCGAGCGGACGCCCCGGCCCCGCGAATTCCGGCACCCGCGCGAAGGCACGGCCCGCGATGGCGCATGCCGTGCGGATCTTCTCGATCTCCGCCGCGCTCTTGATCTCGCGCACCCGCTGGATCGCGGCGGTGCCGTCGATGAAACGCCGCGGCGCGATACGCTCCCCGAGCCGCGCGTAATCCGCGAGCGGCATCCGCAGATGCGTCTCCAACCCCATCGGCACCCCGATCCGCGCGCTCTCGGGCAGCAGCTCGCAGAGCGTCTCGGCAAGCAGGCTCACGCCGTCATCCGTCGGATCGGGCGCCTCCCAAGTGCGGACCTGCGCCATCCATGTGCGGCCCATCAGTTCCGCCCCGATGGAGGGGATCACCGCGACCGGCGCCCCGCTGGCCGGAACGATCACGAACCACGGGCGCGCCGGGCTTTCCCAGAACCGGGTCAGGAAGCCCGTGACGTAGAAGATATCCGCAGCCGAGGTCAGGAACAGCGCATCCAGCCCCCGTTCGCTCATCTCGGCCTGTAGGCGGCCGACGCGGGCGCGAAACTCCTCCGCCGGGAAGATGAGCGAGCGCTCAGCCATTCTCCGGGCCTTCGCTGAGGATCGCCAGCACGCGCGCTTCGGGGCCCAGCGACAGTCCGGCAAGCAGAGCCGCCAGCCCTGCCCCGCCCGAAGGCGTCGTGGCCAGCCCGTGCGCTGCGAGGATATCGACGCCGGACTGCGCCTCGGCTTCGGTAATCGTGGCGAAGCGATCCGCGTCGCGCGACAGACCCGCCAGCGCCACCATCGAAGGCGTCTTGCAATCGAGCCGCCCCATTGCCGAGACCGGCCCTTCCGTGCTCACCAGATGGCCTGCGCGAATGCTCTCGATCAGCGCGGGCGCCGCATCGGGTTCGACCACGATGATCTCAGGCCCGTCGCCCCAAGCCAGCCGCGCATGGGCCGCGACGGCTGCCGCGAGCCCCCCCACCCCGGCCTGCAAAAGAATATGCGTCGGCGGCGCGTCGATCTGCGCGACGGCCTCGGCGGCAAGCTGGGTGTAGCCCTCCATCACCCGCAGCGGCAGGTCGACATAGCCCTCCCACGAGCTGTCCGACAGAAGCGTCCAGCCATTCTCCGCGGCGGCTGTCTCGGCGGCCTCCATGCTAGCTTGATACTCCGCGCCAGCCCGCACGACCTCGGCCCCGCATGCCTCCAACCGCGCGGCGAAGGCGGCGGGCACGGTCTCGGCGAGATAGATGACCGCGCGGGCGCCGAAAATCCGCGCGCCCGCCGCGACCGAGAGGCCGTGGTTGCCTGCACTGGCCGCGACATAGGTCTCACCGGAGAGGGCCGTTTGCAGGTCACCACCCTCGGCCCGCGCCGCCGCTTCCCGCGCGATCGCATGGACCGCGCCCAGCGCCTTGAAGCTGCCCAGCCCCATGCGCTCGCGCTCGTCCTTGATCCAGACCTCGCCGACCCCGGCGCGCTCCGCAATCTCGGGCGACTCGCGCAGCGGGGTTTCGCGATGTGCCGGACATTGGGCAAGCAGGCGGGCCACGCCCGAGGCATCCGCGATGGGCTGGATGCCCTCCGGATCGAGCCCGTCACCGCGCGAGGGATTGTCTATGATGATCGGCATTTCGGACCCTCGCTGCGATGGAAGCAGGCCCATAAGGCAACGAGACGTCCGCGCACGCAATGACCTTTTCAGACAGGCCATTGCGCGACACCGTGAGGCGCGTCAGTCGGCCTCTTTCACCGCCGAGAGGAATTGCTGCGTACGCTCTTTCTGCGGGTTGCCGAACAGATCCTCGGGGGCGCCCTGCTCTTCGATCTTACCGTCGAAGAAGAAGCAGACCCGGTCCGAGATGTCCTTCGCGAAGCCCATCTGGTGCGTCACCATCAGCATCGTCAGATTGTGCTTCTCCACGAGCGACCGGATCACGTTGGTCACCTCGCCGATCACCTCCGGGTCGAGCGCGGAGGTCACCTCGTCGAACAGCATCACCTTGGGGCGCATCGCCAGCGCGCGCGCGATCGCGACGCGCTGCTGCTGACCGCCGGAAAGCCGCGAGGGGTGTTGGTCGCGCTTGTCGGACATGCCCACAAGCTCCAGCAGTTCCTCGGCCCGCTCACGCGCCTCGGCCTTCTTCATGCCCAGCACCTGCACGGGGCCTTCCATGCAATTCTCCAGCGCGGTCATATGCGGGAAGAGGTTGAAATGCTGGAAGCACATGCCGATCTGACTGCGGGCCTTGCGCAGATATTTGCGGTCCGCGGGCACCAACTTGCCGTTTTTCTCCATATGAGTCAGCGGCTTGCCGTCCACGTAGATCACGCCCTCGTTGATCGTCTCGAGCGTCATCAGCATCCGCAGCACGGTCGTCTTGCCCGAGCCGGAGGGGCCGATGATCGTGACCATTTCCCCCTCGGCCACGTCGAGATCGAGCTGGTCGAGCACCACCAGATCGCCATAGCGCTTGGTGACTTTCAGGAACCGCACCATCGGCACATTGTCGCCCGTCAGTTCGAGCGGATAGTTCGAAAGGTCTTCCATCATTTCAATCCGAGTTTACGCCGCACGCGATCCTCGAAGACGCGGATCAGGGCAGCGGTGGGAAGCGAGATGGCGAGGAAGATGATCCCCACCAGCGTATAGGGTTCGAGATAGCGATAGCTCGACGAGCCGATCGCATTCGCGGTGTGCATCAGTTCTGCCACCCCGATCACCGAGAGCATCGGCGTATCCTTGAAGATCCCCACGAGGTAATTGCCCATCCCCGCCAGCGCGGGCGGAATGGCCTGCGGGATCACGATGCGCCAATAGGTATCGCGGGTCGACATGTTGAGCGCGGTGCAGGCCTCCCATTGGCCTTTCGGCACCGCGTCGAGACCGCCGCGATAGACCTCCGACAGATAGGCCGAATAGTGCAGCCCGATCGCGATCATGCCCGCCGTCCACGGCCCCAGCTTCAGACCGAATTGCGGGCCGACGTAATAGACGAAGAAGATCTGCAGGATCAGAGGCGTCGAGCGGATGAACTCGATGAATTCGCGCACGACCTTGGTCAGCACCCAGTAGGGCGTGCGTTGGGCCAGCGCGAAGACCATGCCCAGCACCACCGCGATGGCATAGCCGAAGCCCGCTGCCATCAGCGTATTGAGCGTCGCATGCATCAGCTTGGGCAGAATTTCCCAGGTGAATTCCCAGTTCCAGTTGAACCCCATGGATCAGGCCCTCCCCAGCTTGCGCCGCATGACCAGCTCCAGCCAGCGCATGAACGGCGTCACGATGAAGCGCGCGAAGACGTAGTAGACGATCAGCGCCGTCCCGAAGGTCTGCGCCGACAGGAAGGTGGAGCCGTTGATCTGCTTCGCCTCGAACATCAGGTCCGACACGGAGATCAGCGCAACCAGCGCGGTGTTCTTCAGCAGTTCGATCAGCAGGTTGCCCCAAGGCGGCAGCATGTTGACGAAAGCCTGCGGCAGGATGATCCGCCACATCCGCCTCATCGGGCTCATCGACAGCGCATAGGCCGCCTCCCATTGCCCCTTCGGCACGGACTGGATGCCACCGCGCACCAGCTCGGCGCCGTAGGCCCCGAGGTTCATCCCCACCGCGACGAAACCCGCGGTGAATTTCGGCAGCGTCAGTCCGAACAACGGCAGCACGAAGAAAATCCAGTACAGCTGGACCAGCAGTGAGGTGCCGCGGAAAATTTCGATATAGACGACGGCGATGCCCCGGATCAGCCCGTTGCGCGAAAGCTTCATAAGCCCGGCAATAAGCGCGATGACGATCGCCAGAGCGGAGGCCAGGAAGAACTGCCCCGCCGTCACGAGCGTGCCGTCCCAGAAGCGCGGCCCGTATTCTTTCAAAAATTCTATGTAACTCATTCCCGTCCCGCCCCGGCGGTGAATGTCAAAATGGACGGGCCATGCGCTGGCCCGTCCATGTCTTCAGCAGCTGCGCTTAGCGCATCTCGCAGACTTCTGCGGCGGTCTTGTCGCCCGGCAGGTTGCCTTTCGAGTAGCCGTACTCGCCGACCGCTTTCATCATCGCGTCCGAACCGAGATACTTCTTCTGAGCTTCGTTAAACTTGTCGACGAAGTCCTGATCCGCCTTGCGGAAGCCGATGCCGACCCAGTTCTGGGTCCATTCGGGAAGCTGGCTCACGTCCGACACTTCAACCGAACCGTCCGATTGCTTGGCGAGGTTCTGCGCGGTGAAGTAGGTCACGCCACCTGCATCCGCACGACCCGCTTTCACGGCGGCGAGGATTTCGGTCGGACCCGGCACGGTCATGACATTGCTGTCTTCGATGCCGCCCTTGGCTGCGGATTCCACCTGGTTGTAGCCCGCACCCGTCACGAAGGTCGCGCCAGCCTTGGCGACCTGCTCGTAGTTGTTCAGGTCCTTCGGGTTGCCCTTCGGCACGATGAACGCATCGCCCACCTTCGCCATCGGCTCCGAGAACGCGACGTTCTGGCAGCGCGAGTTGAGGATGTAGAGACCGCCCGTGACCATGTCGAAGCGGTTCGCGTTGAGGCCCGGGATCAGCCCGCCCCAATCGGTCACGACGGGGGTGATGTTGTCATAGCCCATCTCGTGGAGCACACCCAGAACATAGGCGTTCACGAAGCCCAGCGGCTTGTTGTCTTCGCCCGGATAGGCCCACGGAACTTCGTTCGCAAAGCCGATGCGGATCGGCTCGCCCGAGTTGATACGGTCCATCAGGGGTCCGGCCAGTGCGGCGGTGGCGCTCATCGCGAGGCCCATACCGGCAGCGGCGACAGATTTCCAAATCGATTTCATGCGTCTCTCCTGTTGGCTCTTGTTAACGGAAAGCCGAAAGCCTTCCGCGCTTGATGTACACAACACCTATGAGATTCCGGGGAGTGTCAAGCAGATCACATTGATTATACAGGGTTGCCAGACAGATATCGTGTGCTCGAAGTGGGCTGCGCGCATATGTTGTGTACCAATGCCGGAGCTTTGAGGAGGGAAGCGGCGCGCATCTGCACCTGCGCCGGCCCTCACTGCCGCCTCGCGCGGTTTACGCCACGCAATGAAACTCCGTATGTGCGGACAAAATCCACCTTGGGCAGCTGATACGAAGCAGATTGACCTGCGCGCCGCCGCCGCCGATCATGGCCTTCGCGCGAAGAGACAACAAAACCCGATGAACGAGATACCCCTGATCCCTCGGCAAACCGAACCGGAACGTCTGCGTGGCCGCGACCGCTTGGATCTCATCCATGCCGAAATCCGTAGCCGCATCTGCCTGCTCGACTACCCGCCCGGCATGCGCCTGTCGGAAACCGCGCTGGCGTCCGAATTCGGCATCTCGCGGACACCGCTGCGCCGGGTGTTGGCGCGGCTCGAGGATGACGGGTTGCTGCGCTCGATGCATGGGGTCGGCACGTTCGTCACCGATGTCGATTACACCGAACTGGCTCAGGTCTTTCGGCTGCGGCGCGAACTCACGGTGCTGCAGACCACGCTCGACCCGGTGCCGCCAAGCGCCGCACTGATCGCGTCTTTCGTCAGGCTGCAGGAACGCGGCCGCGCCCTTGTCGATGCACCCACCGCCCGCGCTTTCGCCGAGCTGGACCGCGATACCTTCCTCTGCCTGCTGGACCTGACCGCAAATGCGCCGCTGAGGGAAATGTCGGAGGCGCTGTATTTCCGCACGGCCCGGATCTGGCTGCAGCAGGTCACCGCCTCGCAGATCGACCTGATGCAGGAGATCGAGATCTACAATGACGAGCTGCGCGACATCCTGCGCGCCTTGCGGCTCGGCGATCTCGATGCGCTCGGCCATATGCGGCGCGGCCATATCTCCATGAGCTTCGCGCGGATGCCCGTCCTGATCAAAGCGCCCTAGCGGACGACTGGAGGCCGCAGCCTCCGCGACCGGGTTTACCCCGCGCGCGGCTCTCGAACGCACACGGTTTGTTCAAGGAACTGCGGCGCGGCGAGTCCGTTCGATCACTGAGAGGGATGTGATTGTCTCCGGGGGCGATGCCCGGAGATGCGACGAAGGACATGCATTCCATGACCGATCTCACTCACCCTTCCGCCGACCGATCCGCGAAGACCACGCCCGATCCGGACAGCCCGCCGCTGCGCTTTCTGGAAGGGCGGCGCGGCTATCTCCCGATTGGCGATTACGCGGTGATCGGGGACACGCGCACGGCGGCGCTGGTGGCCCGCGACGGCGCGATCGACTGGCTCTGCGGGCCTGATTTCGACGGCGATCCGGTCTTCGGGCGGCTGCTCGACCAGTTTCGCGGCGGGACATTCTACGTCGGTCCGGTGCCCGAAGCAGGCCGTCCAAGCGCGGCGAAACGTGCCTATGAAGACCACGGCCCGATCCTGACCACGACCCACCCGACCGAGGGCGGCCAACTCAAAGTCACCGACTTCATGAACCTCCCGGACTCGCTCGAAGAGGCGGCGAGCTTCGGACGCTCGGTCGTGCGGCTGTTAGAGGCTCAGGGGGGCGAAGCCGAGGTCGAAATCTGCATCGCCCCACGCTGCGACTACGCGCTGAACACCCCCAATTTCATCCGCCGCGGCCCGGGCAGCTGGCAATTCACGCAAGACGGCGACATCGTCCTGATCGACAGCTCCATCGAGTTGGAGATCGAAGGCTCGGGCCGGCTCAACGGGCGCGGCACGCTCGCCGTCGGAGAAGAAGGCTACGTCACCCTCACGATCACCCAAGGCGGCCACGGCCACGTGGGGGGAATGGGCGCGGCCCACAAGGCGCTCGCCGCGACCCGCGAGGCATGGCGCAAGCGGCAGTCCAAGACGGATTTCGGCGACGGGCCTTTCTCCGGGGCGCTCAAACGCTCGCTGATGGCGCTGCAGCTGCTGATCCACGCCCCCACCGGCGCCGTGATCGCCGCGCCGACGATGGGCCTGCCGGAGGTGATCGGCGGCATCCGCAATTACGACTATCGCTATTGCTGGCTGCGCGATGCGTATTTCGTGCTGCACGCCTTTCTCGATCAGGGCCTGACCGGAGAGGCCGACGCGTTCTTCCGCTGGCTGATGGCGGCCACGCGCGAAACGGCGCCAGAGCTGGGCACGCTCTACACGGTGCGGGGCGACAGTGACGTATCCCTGCAGAAACTGCAGACGGTCGAAGGCTACCGCCGCTCGGCCCCGGTGCAATTGGGCAACGGCGCTGCGACGCAACTGCAACTCGATGCGTACGGCTCGATGATCATGGCCGCGCGCGCCTATGTCGAAGCGGGCGGCGAATTGCATCCCGGCGAAGGTATCCGGCTTGCGAATTTCGCCGATGTCGTGGTCTCGCAATGGACCCGGCCCGATAACGGGATCTGGGAAATGCCCGACCCGCGCCGCCATCACACCTATTCCAAGGCGATGTGCTGGGGCGCGCTGAACGCGGTGATCGCGCTGGTCGAACGCGGTGTGATCGACGCCGACACAAAGCTCTGGAAAGCCGAGCGCGCCGCGATTGAGGCACTGATCCGGGAAGAGGCGTGGAACGAGCAGATCGGCGCCTTCACCGGCGCGATTGGCGAGGACTGGCTCGATGCGAGCGTCCTGCTGATGCCGCGCATCGGGGTGATCGCCGCCGACGATCCGAAGATGGCCGCGACCTACACCGCGATCCGCGAGCGGCTGGGCTCGGGCGTCCATCTGCAGCGCTACGACCTGCGGGAAGACGGGCTTCCCGGCGTCGAGGGGCACTTCAACGCCTGCGGCTTCTGGGCCGCCGATTACCTCGTGCGGGCCGGACGGCTCGACGATGCGAAGACCCAGATCGAGGGGATGCTGCACGCCACGACCGATCTTGGCCTGATGTCCGAGGAACACGACCCTGAGACTGGCGCGCAGTTGGGGAATTTCCCGCAAGGCCTGTCCCATGCCGGGATGATCGCGGCGATCACCGCCTATCGGGGCGCGGTGAAGGGCTGACCGTCTTCAAAAAAAACCGCGCGACCCGCATGTGAAAAAAGGCAGCCCCGATCCCCGGAGCCGCCTTTTTCCTGTGTTTCGCGTGATCCCGCCGTTACGCCGCAAGCGTCTCCGTGGAGGAGAAGAACATGGCCTGGCTCACCGCCGATTGCACCTGGCTCTCGGTATAGGGCTTGGTGATCAGGAAGGCGGGTTCAGGCCGCTCGCCGGTCAGCAGACGCTCCGGGAAGGCCGTGATGAAGACCACGGGCAGCTCGTTGCCGAACTGCGCGAGAATGTCGTTCACCGCGTCGATACCCGAGGAATTATCCGCCAACTGAATGTCGGCAAGGATCAGGTCGGGCTTGTCGGTCGAAGCAAGCTCCACCGCTTCGGTCCGGGTCCGGGCGATACCGGTGATCTGGTGACCCATATCCTCGACGATGGCACGAATATCCATCGCGATGATCGCCTCGTCCTCGATGATCATCACCTTGCCCGCGACGGAGGTTTCCATCTCGCGGATCGCGATGTCGATCAGTTCCTTCGCCTCGTCGGTGTCGACCTGCATGATCGTGCCGATCTCCTCGACGCGGAACCCTTCGATCGAGTGCAGCAGAAGCGCCTCACGCGTGTTCGGCGTCAGCGTCGACATGTGATCCTGCGCGCGTGCCGACAGCCGGTTGTCCGGCTCGCCCAGCGGTGCGCCCGCGGAGGCCCAGACCAGATGGAAGGCGTGGAACAATGCGAGCTTCGGATCGTTATTCTCGAAAGGCGTCGTGTCTTCGAGTATGGCCTCGAGCGTAGCCGCGGCGTATCTGTCGCCGCTGTCCTGGCTGCCGGTAAGGGCTCGGGCGTAGCGCCGCAGATACGGCAGGTTGGCTCCGATGGTGCCGGCGATGTCTTCGGACATGAAAACCCCCTTTTGCGTTTTTTCGGGAACCAAACTCTCTGGCCCCGCGTTCGGTTCCGTGCAAAATGAGTGGGATCGAAACCGGATGTATAGTGATATGGCAGACGAAAAGCCTAAGTCCAGTATCAGGGACCAGATCAATCAAAACCTGAAGAAGGTTTATGAGGAGGCGCTTCAGGAAGAAGTGCCAGATCGGTTCAAAGACTTGCTGGCGCAACTCAAGGCGAAGGAGGGCGAAAAATGACTTCGTCCTCCAAAGCCAACTCGTCTACCGAAGCCCGCGATCCGCGTGAGGAACTGCCCGATCATCTCGGGGCTCTGCGCGCCTTCGCCCTGTCGCTGACCCGGAATTCGGCCTCTGCCGACGACCTCGTGCAGGACACGATCGTCAAGGCGTGGTCGAATATCGAGAAATTTGAGCGCGGCACGAACCTGCGTGCATGGCTGTTCACGATCCTGCGCAATACCTTCTACTCGGACCGCCGAAAGCGTAAGCGCGAGGTTGCAGACCCCGAGGGTATCCACGCGGCTTCGCTCTACGAGAAACCTGCGCATGACGGACGTCTCGCGATGAACGATTTCGTCGTGGCCTTCGATCAGCTCAGCCCCGAACATCGCGAGGTTCTGACCCTCGTCGGCGCGTCGGGCTTCTCCTACGAGGAAGCCGCCGGAATGATGGGCGTCGCAGTCGGGACGGTGAAAAGTCGTGCCAACCGAGCCCGCGCCCGGCTTGCGGAGATGCTCGGGCTGGAAGAAGGTGAAGACATTCTGTCCGGCTCGGATCGAAATTCGCTGGCCGTGATGGGCAAATCCGGAGTTGCCGCCGCATGAATTCGGAAGCCGCGAAAGCGGCAGACGACGAGCACTACAGTGACCACGCCCCGTTTCAAGCTCGGAAACGGGGCGTCATTCCCTTTTTTGACGGGCTTGGCGTGCGTCTGGCCTTCATGCTGGCCGTCGCGCTCTTTCCCCTGCTGATCATCGCCGTGCTGCAATCGACCTCGGTCGTTCGCGAAGCGCAGGCGCGCTCCGAGGCTGCCCTGATGGGCGAGACGATGCGCGCCGTCGCAGGCGAGACGCGGGTGATCCAGCACGCGCAGGATGCAGCCCGCGTCCTTGCCAGCACCGTCCAACCGCTCGTGGGTAGTGACGAGGCCTGCTCGAACTGGATGCGGCAGATCTCGGGCGCTTTCCCCGAGTTCTCGCTGGTCGCTTTCATTCCCGACAGCGGCAAGATGAGCTGCTCGAACTCCGGCAAGAATTACGATTTCAAAGGTCAGGACATCTTCGAGAGGATGATGACCGCGGATCGCACCAGCTTCTACGTCAATCGCGATGCGCCGGTGTCGGGCACCTCGGTGCTGGGCGTGGCCCATCCCGTCTATAACGCGGCGGGCGATCATATCGGGATCATCGCGATCTCGATGAGCCACTCCTCGCTTTCGCTGGCGAAAGACGGGCCGAAGCTCGCCGATGACCGACCGCTGGTGATCATGACGTTCGACCGCGAGGGCACGATCCTGACCTCCTCGGACGGGCTGGCGAACACGCAGTCGCACCTGCCCGTGGATCGCTCGCTGAAACTGCTGGCGGGCAATGGCGCGGTGACCTTCTCGGGGGATTCCAATCGCGGCATAGAGCGGGTCTACTCCGTCGTCGAACTCGTCCCCGACCAACTCTATGCACTCGGTAGCTGGCCCGCGCAGGCCGCCTCCGCGCTGAGCCCCTTCGCCGATATATCGCCGGTGCTGTTCCCCGCGCTGATGTGGATGGCGAGCCTTCTGGTCGCCTATTTCGCGATGCAGAAACTGGTCATCGGCCATGTCCGCAAACTGTCGGGCGCGATCACCAGCTTCGCCACCGGCAGCCGGATCGTGGGCAATCTCAACCTCTCGACGGCCCCCTCGGAAATCCGCGACCTCGCCGAAGCCTACGACCGGATGACCGAGACCATCCTGCACGACGAGGCCGAACTCGAAGACATGGTGCACCACAAGGAAGTGCTGCTCCGCGAGGTCCACCACCGGGTGAAGAACAACCTCCAGCTCATCGCCTCGATCATCAATATGCAGATGCGGCAGGCGCGCACGCCCGAAGCCAAGGGGCTGATGAAATCGCTGCAGGAGCGGGTCATCTCGCTGGCGACGATCCACCGCGGCCTCTACCAGACCTCCGGGCTCACCGATATCCGCGCGCAGGAGCTGCTGCCCGATATCGTGCGCCAGATCACCCGTCTCGCGACTGGGCCGGGCCGCCATGTCTCGGTCGACTGCCATATCGACGACATTCACTTGACGCCCGATCAGGCCGTGCCGCTCTCGCTTCTACTGACCGAAGCTATGACCAACGCGATGAAATACGCCTCCGCCCGCGATGGCGAACCGAAACTCGATATCTCGCTTACCAAGCTCGAAGGGATGCAGGCGCGTCTCAGCGTGCGCAACACCGTCGATAAGGACGCCCCGCCGCTGGAGGCTGTGGACGGCACCGGGCTGGGATCGCAACTGGTCAACGCCTTCGTGCAACAGCTCTCCGGCACGATCGAGATCGAGACCACAGACGACGAGTACCTGCTCAATGCGGACTTCACATTGCGCCCCCTGGTCGAGAGCGAATTGCGTCACGAAGAGCGCTTGAAATCTCGGAAACACGAAACAGTTTCTGAAGAGAGCAATTGAGTGAGATACCTGCCGCGGCGACCTCTGGTCACCTTCGCGGCCGTTCAGAAAAAACGAGCCGCATGGAACGTCTTAAACAAGCCGGAGTTCACGCCGAGAGCCGCGTAAGACTGCTTTTGACAGCAGCCGAGGCTTACCCTGTGCTCGAGGATGCTTTCCTCGACTCGCGTCATTCTATCCACGGCTCCTTCCGCGTCTTCGACCTCAACACGAAGCTGAAATCGGATCGCGGGCGCGCCATCGGTGCGACTTGGTTCGACCTGATCATCCACCTGCTGAAACGTGGCGTGGCGATGCAGATCGACCTGACCGACTTCGACCCCTGCGCCAAGCCCGAGCTGCATCGCATGACGTGGTCGTCGATCCGCATGTTCTGCGCCGCGCGCGAACTGGCCGGGCCGAACGCCAATCTGCGACTGCGCGCGCTGATGCACCCGGCGCAATCGGGCATCCTGCCGCGCACGATCTTCTGGCCCTATGTCTATTACAAGCTCGGCAACCACGCGAGCTGGCTCAACGGGATGGACGAGGCCAAGCGGCTGACGGCGATGCGCGACATGCCGGGGCTGCGGGAATATCTCAAGGCCGGATCGGATAACAAAATCCGCCGCAAGTTCCGCGGCGCGCCGCCGAAACTGTTCCCGGCGACGCATCACCAGAAGCTCGCCGTGTTCGACGACAAGAAGCTCTATATCGGCGGGCTGGATCTCGACAATCGCCGCTTCGACACGCCCGTGCACGAGCGCGACGGCGAGATGACTTGGCACGATGTGCAGCTGATGATGACCGGCCCCGTGGTCGCCGAGGCGAAGGCCCATCTGGAGACCTTCCACGAAAGCTGCGCCGGCGAAAAGCTGGCAAAGCCGCCGCGTCGCCTGCTCCGCACGATTTCGCAGCGGCGCAAATTCGCGACCTTCCGGATCGGGCCGAAGCTCTATCGGACCGAGATCGAGAACGCGCATGAGATGCTGATCGCGCGCGCGCAGAAGCTGATCTATCTCGAAAGCCAGTTCTTCCGCTCGCGCAACCTCGCAAATCATCTGGCCCGCGCCGCGCGCGAGAACCCCAATCTCAACCTGATCCTGATGCTGCCCGCCGTGCCCGAGACGCTGATGCTGGCCGACCGCCCGACCAGCGACGTGCGCTATGGCGAGTATCTTCAGGTCCGCGCGCTGGATACGATCCGGGAAGCCTTCGGCAGCCGCCTGTTCATCGGCTGCCCGGCGGAGCCGCGCCTCGCCGCTCCCGACGATGACGGGGCGATGCGCACCGGTGGCGCGCCGCTGATCTACGTCCATGCGAAAGTCTCGATCTTCGACGAGGACGCGGCGCTGATCACCTCCGCGAACCTCAACGGCCGGTCGCTGCACTGGGACAGCGAGGCGGGCGTCTATCTGCGCCGCAATGACGGGATCCCGGCCATGCGCCGTCGCCTGATGCGCCATTGGCTGCCGCCTGCGCCCGAAGAGGCGTTCTTCGACCCGACTCGCGCAGTCTCGGCCTGGACCGAACTCGCACGCGAGAACGGCACCAAAGCCCCCGAGGACCGGGAAGGCTTCGTGCTCCCCTACGACATGGAAGCCGCGCGCAAAATTGCGCGCAAGCTGCCATTCATTCCCGAAGAGATGGTCTGATCCGCACTGGCGGATCGCGGGCGACGTTGCCTCATCTGGGGCGGGCCGCGTCGGCTCAGTTGGTTTCGAGCTTCTGCTCCGCCTCGGATTTCGGATCCGGCAGGCTGTCGGTCAGCACCAACGCCCAGAGCAGCAGCGGAATCGCCACGATCCCGCCCAGCGGCCCCCAGAGCCAGATCCCGAAGGTCAGCGACAGGAAGACCAGAAGCGGATTGAGCCGCATCTGCCGCCCGATCGCGGCCGGGGTCACGAATTGCGCCTCGGTCGCGTTGAGCATGACGTAGATCAGCGGCGGCAGGATCACCCGGATCCCGTCGAACGTCGCCACGCCTGCGAAGCCCAGCGCGATGATCAGCGCCGCGGGGCCGAGATACAGGATGTAGTTGATCAGGAAGGCCACCAGCCCCCAGAGCGGCGCATTCGGCAGCCCGATCAGCTGCATCGCGACGCCCACCGCCAGCCCGAGCCCGCCATTCACCACCGTGATGGTGAGGAAATAGCGCGACACCCGGGTCTCCGCCTTGCGCAGCCGTGCAGCGGTGGCTCCGCGGCTCGCCGGCTCCGCGAGATGCTTCGCGATCCAGTTGTAAATCTCGGTCCGCGAGAGCTGGAAGAAGAACAGCGCCCCGATATAGATCAGCCCCTGCGCAATGATGGCCGGAGCGAGCATGACGAGATCCTTGGCGTCCGGCACGGCGCTCTTGTCGCCATTGCCACCGCCATCCTGCGCGGCATCCTTTGCCGGCGTGATCGCATCGCTCACCTCCTTCGAGGCGTCCTGAATGCCTTGGAACATGTGGCGCATATGAATGATGGTGGAACGCATGTCGTCCATCACCTTCGGCGCTTGACGCATCAGCTCCGCGATCACCGGCTGGATCACGAGAACCAGCAGCACGGCGATCATCAGAGAAATAACGAGCGAGGTAAGTGCCCCCCAGACAGGCGACAGACCTCTTTTCTCCCATGCATCGGAAATTGGTGAAAGCACGATCCCAACGACGAGCGCGAGCACGACGGGGGCGAGCAAGCTTTCCACCTGGCTAAGCGCAGCCACGACAGCGATTACAGCGATCGCGATCATGGCGATGCGCGACAGGGTCTCCAGGCGATGCATTTCGAGAATTACTTCCCTCTTGGGTTTCGCGAGCTAACGCCGCTGGAGCCCCCGCAGTTCCCGAGTTTTTGCGCCCTCACACACAGGAACATCGCCCCCGGCGAAACGTTGATGGACGACGCCGAGACCCGCGTCTTCATCTTGAAAGGAGTGACGCCATGAATTGGGATCAGATTAAAGGCAGCTGGAAAGAAATGAAGGGCAAGGCCCGCGAGAACTGGGGCGAGTTGACCGACGACGAACTTGAGGAGGCCGCAGGCCATCGCGAGCAGATGGTCGGCCTGATCCAGAAGAAATACGGCAAGACGAAAGAGGACGCCGAGCGCGAAGTCGACACCTGGTCGAGCTCGGTCTGATCTTCGGAATTAGACCCTATTCCCGCGTAAAACAGCATAAACCGGCGTCGCAGAGATTGCGGCGCCGGTTCTCTTTTGCGGGTCGGTCACGCGCAGCGAGCGCCATGAGCCGCCAAGCAAAAAGGCCGGGCGCGAAGCCCGGCCTTTTCTAATCAGGTCCACCGATCGGATCAGTGGGTGGTTTTCGGCGCCGACGAGGACGTCGGGTTGGTCGAGGACGCGCTCGACGTGGACGAGGAGGACGAATGGTTCGCCTTCACCTTCTCAGCCGCCTCGTGAGTCTTCGCCTCAGCCTTGGACGCGACCTCTTCGGCCTTGGACTTCGCGGCATCCTTGGCCTCTTGGGCCCCGGCGCGCACTTCCTCTTCGCCTTTCTGCAGCGACTGGCCGACATCGCGCAGCGCGCGGTTGGCTTCCTGAGCAAGCTGGCGCGAGAGGCGGTCGATCAGCTGCTCTCCTGCGGCCATCGCCTGATCGCCGAAGTCGCGTGCAGCACTGCGTGCCTCGTCGCCGGCCGAGCTCATCACCGAGCGCGCGGTCCGCTTCAGCTCGTCGGTGAACTGATCGGCAACCTTGCCCGCACGGCGCTTCTCGTCGCGGTAGAGGCGCTCGGCCTCGTCGAACAGACGGTTCGCACGCGGGCCGAAGCTGCGGCGGCTGACATTGACGTCCGGCTTGGGCACCGCGTTGAAGATCGCGGCACCGATCGCAAAGCCGATAGCGGCGGCGATCAGCGGGTGATCCTTGACCATCTGCTTGCTCGTCGACCCGGCTTGGGTCGCACCGTCCTGCAGGCGAATCCGGGCGGAATAGGCTCTTTCACGGGCCCGCACCACGCGGTCGCGCGCATCCTCATTGAGGTCGCTCAGACCCGAGGACAGCGAGCCGCGCAGGTCGCTCGCGAATTTCTGCATCACCTCGGAGCGCTCCTTGACGAAGTCGCGCGCCTTGTCGGTCGAGCTGCGCTGCTCGGCCTCGAGATCTTCGAGACGCACCGACGCATCGTGGCGCAGCGTGTCGATCTCGTCGATCCAGCCGTCTGCGCCCGCTTCGCTCGGCATCACGAGCGGATCGGCATCGGCGACAAGATCCTCTTGCTCAACGGTGTCCGAGTTGCGCTGGCGCAGCAGGAACCAAGCGATACCGGCACCCGCGAGGGCGAAGGCCACGGGGTTCTTGCGCACGGCCTGTTCGGCACTGCGCGCAGCCGGCGCCGCGTAATCGCGCACGACTTGCGACACTTGATCGGAGAGATAGTCCGGCGCGATGCGGCCGGTCAGATCGCCGAGCGTCGATGCGAGATCGGCACGGTCCTGGCGCAGACGGTTCTCGATTTCCTCAATGGTTTTCTTCTCGGTCATTTGAAGCTCTCCTTAAGCGCCTGCGCGTCAGCAGACAGGTTTTCCTTGAGACGGGTGGGTGGGCTCGACACTTTGCGCAGCTTCGACGCGGCAATGAGCGCCGCGATGATGCCGAGGATCAGAAGCACCACGCCGACGATCAACGTCGCGGGGCCCCGGTCGAGGCCGGCCCATTCCAGCCCGTAGATGGCGGATTGCGTCAGGGGGAAGATCGCACCGAGCGCGAAAACCAAGGCGACCGCGCCGAGAATGACGGCATTGCGCGCAAGACCCGCCCGATGGGCAGCTTCGGCGCGCACCAATTCCGCCTCGGTCCGTGCGATCTCGCGCGTCTGCTCGATCACCCGGTTCAGCAAATCGGTCACCGTTCCCCGGCCCTCGTGGCCGTCAGGTTCTTCGGTCTCGTGGTAACTCATCGACCTCTCCCAAACATGTCACGGCCTCTTACCGCGATTTCTGTGGTTCCAACGCGGGTTGGGGAATGCGGTTCCTTGAGGGTCTCCGCAGCCGCCCCCCTTGATTTCGTCACTTCGAGGCGCGCGGCCCGGCCACCAGCCAGATCAGGAAACCGATCAGCGGCAAGAAGAAGACGAGAAGCGCCCAGAGCACTTTCTTGCCGGTGCTGGAATTCGACCCGACGATCGAGACCAGCGCCCAGATATCAAGTGCGAGAAGTAAGATACCCCAAAAGCCGCCGAGGCCCGTCATATTCATTTCCATGTCCCCATCTCCCTTTTTCGTGAGGTTGTGAATCGCCGCCCAAACGCCGGAAAGCGCACGATGTTCCGCGAATTTGCTGACTCAGGGTAATGGAACTTTCGGGAAAACGGCACGTTTGGATGTCATGAAAGCGCAGCACTCAGCGCTAATGTACGCAACATCCGAAGGAGAATACCCATGCTTGGTTGGGCTCTGACCTTTCTCGTTATCGCGCTGATTGCCGCGGCGCTCGGTTTTGGCGGCATCGCAGGCGCATCTGCCGGGATCGCACAGATCCTCTTCGTGGTCTTCCTGATCCTGTTCGTGGTGGCCATGGTCGCCCGGGCGGTAAAAGGCAAACCGCCGGTATAACTGCGAAGACGCTAGGAATTTTCGAGGCCGCTCCCGTCGGGGCGGCCTTTTTCATGTGTCGGGGGCGGTCTTGGCGCGCGCCTGCGCCAGCATCGCATCCAGATTGTCTGCGACGACCCGGGAAATCTGCGCAGCCTCCGCCGCGCCGATTTCAGACCAGCCCATCTTCCGGCGCACGACCTCCGCACCGAGCCGGAAATAAAGCACTTGGCCGATCATCGCGAAAACCCGCAGCGCGCTCTCCGGATCGTCCTCCGACGTTCCGCTCGCCCGGGCCCACAGCGCCAGAAGCCGCCCATGCACGATCGAAATCAGGCGGTCATAAAGAATATCGAGCGTCTCGCCGCCTTCGGTCACTTCGCGCATCACGAAGCCGATCATCGAGGCCGCATCCGGCTGCGTAAGGATGCGCGAGATCATCGCCTCCATCAGCGCCTTGAGCTCCGCCTCCGCCGCCTCGGGCGAGAGCGCCTCCGGGAGCCCAAGAGGCCGCATCACCTCTTCCATGCGCCGCACGAATTCCAACGCGCAGGCGCGGCGCAGCCCTTCCTTGCCTTGGAAATGGTAGGAAATCGCAGCGACATTCGCGCCCGCCGCCTCGGCCAGTTCCCGCGTCGAGGTGGCCGCGAACCCTTTCGTCCCGAACAGGCGCATCCCGGCTTCAATCAGGGCGCGCGCGGTGCGATCACGGGCAGGTGGCTGTGTCTGGGTCATCGGCGCATCACGTCTGGAGAGGAAATCTGCCGCCAACATGCGCGGCGCAGCGCGAAAAAAGCAAGCCGCACGGGCGACCCATGCGGCTTGGCTTTACGTGTCTCGTAGGAAGCTTTGGCCCGATCAGAACGGGAAGCTCACCCGGCGGGTCAGCATCAGCGAAACCGAGCTTTGCTCGCGCGAGCCTTGCTGCACGATCGGGCTGTCCGCCGCATCGCCCTGCAGGCGATCGTAGTTCAGCTTGCCCTCGACCGCCCAGTCATTGCCCAGCTGATAGGTCGCCGACAGTTCCAGACCGGTCGAGACGAGCCCGCCATCGGGCGAATAAGCCGCCAGACCGCTCGCCGTGGATTCCGACGGGCTGATGCCGAAATAGGTGCGGTTGTAGAGGCCCGAGCCATAGAAGACGCGCGGCCCGATGCTCAGCTTGAAATTGTCGGTCTTGATCGGTTTCCAGTCGGCGCCGATTTCGGCGACCACGGCGTTATGCCCGACCACGCCGTAGCGCATATCGGCAAAAGCACCCCATTGCGGCGCCTGGTAGCCAAGCCCGAGACCCAGTTCGAGCGACGTGGTGACGTCGTCGAGACCCGCGATCTCGGAATAGTCGCTGGAATTGCGCCCGCCGACGAGGCGGAAGGAGCCATGCACGTTCGGGCCGAGCTTTTCGTAATTCGGATCGTCCGAGCCGAACCGCATCCCCTGCAGCGTGAAGCTGTTGAGCTTCACCTTCGCGGTGGGGCTGGTGTCGTAATGATCCGCGCCGAAATAGGACGGGGCATAGCGTGCGCCCGCGCCGATGGTGAAGGTCACGCCACTTTCTGCCTGCGCGCTCGCGGCGGCGCAGACAGCAGCGACCGCGATTGCGGCGCTTGCGGAAAGTTGGCGGATGACTTTTGCCATGATGGCGCTCCCGAAAAAATGTACCGATTTGCGCAAACACTGCCAATTGACGGCGAAAAACGCAATCGGCTGGCGCAGATTGGTTCAGATTAGCGGCGCTTATACCACGGCTGGGCGATTTCCTCGATCCCTGTGGGCTGATCCTGCTCCACCTCACGCCAGACCGAGCCATCGACCGGCACCACCGTCGCATCGCGCCCTTGGGTGAAGCTCTGGTCGCGCACGATCATCCGATAGGCTGCGTTGAGCGCATCGGCGCGCTCCGGCGAGGGCAGGATCAGCGGGCCGATATCCTCGGCCAGAGCGGCCTCTTTCCCGGGCGGCAGCTTGCCCGCCTCCAGCCAAGCCTCGATGAGCTCGGCATTGGCGCGGAACTCGTCCCCCGCCCCGTTGGTGCGCAGGTAATGGGCGTAATCGCCGCTGCCATCGGCGCGGACCCGATCGGGCGTGCCCGCCAGCCCCTTCTGCGTCCAGTGATACCAGCCGCCGCGATAGGCGTCCTTGCCCAGCTTGCGCGCGAAGGCGAAGGTGGAATCGTCATTGACGCCCAGCGTGCCGTGGCAGCCGACGCAGAACACGGTCTCCTCGAAGCTCTGCGGGCGCAGATCGCCCGTCGCATCCTCGATGAAGCCCTGCAGCCGCCAGCCGAACGTGTTGGGCACGCCGGTCTCGGAACTGCCGAAGAACTGCTTGGTGCGATCGGGAAAGGCGCTGTCTTCTTTCAATTCGGCCAGCGCGGTCTCTTCCAGATCGGCATAGCTCTCCCAATCCGTCTTGACCATGTAGCGCAGCTCTTTCAGCCGCGCCGCCATTTCGATGCCCTCGGGTGTCGGGTCGATATAGCGCACCGAATGGACGAATTCCGTGCCCTTGGGATAGAGACCGGCGGCGAGCTCGGCGCCTTCGACACCCGCGCGCCCCGCCCAATGCATCGTGATCCCGTCGAGCGGCGCGAAGGCGAATTTCACCACCTCCGCCTGCCCCATCACCCCGTCGCGGTCCAGATCGACGCCCATCGCGGCCTCGTCGGTGGGCTCGATCGCGACATCCGCGCGGGTGATCAGCGCCTGCACGATCGCGAGGTTGGTCTTGTAGGTGGAAATGTCCTCGACCCCGTCGGCACTCTGACGAAACGCCTCGGGCAGTCGGATCATCACATCATCGGTCGAGCCATTCGTCGGCCAGAACGTGCCCGGCAGCGGCTGATAGGCGAAGGCGCGCCAGCCGGTCAGGCGACCATCGGGGGTGCGATCGAACCCCTCCTCGTCGAAGGCGAATTGCACGTCGGGGATGTAGCCGTCCCATTCGCCATTGCCGTTCACGTCCCAGGCCGCAGGCGGATCGGCGAGCCTCTTAGCCAAGGCGATCCTGCCCGCTGCATCGTGGTAATTGTCCTGCCGCACATAGGCGCGGATCTCGGCACTGTCGGTGGCGGCCACCTCGGCGCGGCGATCCACGAAGAGGTTGCGCCACGGGTTCTCGAGCGCCGGGCCCGGAAACGCATATTCGGTCTGCAGATCGGCATCGCGCACGTAATTGGGATGGCGCGGATAGGTGTGACAGGTCTGGCAGGGGTTATGCACCTCGCCCGCCGTGTCTTCCGTCTTGGTATAGCATTGCGGAGGAATATAGGCCGTCGGATTGTCCAGCACCGTGGTCTTCAGATCGACCGCCTCCGCCATCGTGGTCATGCTCAGCAGCGCCAAAATCGAAATCCGCAGCATCCGTCAGTCCTCAGTCTTGAAAGAAAAGGCGAGGCCCGGGTCTCCGCCGGGCCTCGCCAGAAATGTCTCGCGAGCGCCCCTTATTGGGTCTTCGCGGTGGCATCCATCTGCGGGAACGGACCGACGTAACCCACATAGGCACGCGCCTGCGCCGGGTCGGTCAGCTTGTCTTCGTCGCTCTCGCCATAGGGGTGCTGGATGACCGCCATCAGGTAGCCGTGGCCGTTGACGTTCGGGTACCAGTAGGTCGAGGTGGTTTCCGAACCGTAGGGCGTCGACACGATGCGGGTCAGCTCCTTGGTGTCGGTGTTCATCGCCCAGATCGCGTCGTTCTGGTGGCCCGAACCGGTGTCTTCACCGATGATCAGCGTGTTGTAGCCCGGGATGTAGGTGATGTTGTCCGGGTTCGCGATGCCATTGATATCGCAGCTGTTCAGCTCGGCCGTGTCGCCGCACATGTCATGGGCCGGATCGCAGCTTGCGTCCTGTGCTTTGACCTTGTGCTCTTCGGTGAGCGGCTTGCCCGAGATCAGACCCATCATCTTCGTCGCGGTGAACTTGTCGTCCAGCGAGAGCGAGTAGACCGTGCCGCACTTGTTCTTGGGCAGCTTGATCGCGTTCATCCCGCCCAGATCCTGCTTGGCACCGTCTTCCATGCCCTTCTCGACAGCCGACATCGACAGATACATCTGATGCTTGTCGGCATCGTAGGTGATGCCTTCCATCTTGCGGAACTCGGTCGTGGCGCCCTTCATCGAGGCGTAGCGACGGGTTTCCAGACGCGAGGCGATCGCATCCATGCCGTCCTTGACCTTCAGACACTCGGGATTGCCTTCGGCGTTCGAAGCCGAGAACCCGTCGGCGCAGGAACCGTCCTCGCCCATCTCGGCGGTCTCGAAGAGATCCGAGAACTGGGTGCCGGCTTCGATCGCCTTCTGGATCGTCGCATCGTCGGCATGGCCCAGATCGACCCATTCCAGATCGGCCGCGCCGCCATTTTCTGCCGAGGTCTGGTTCCACTTGGCCGCGTACAGCGTCCCGGCGCTCAGGTCGCCTGCGGTGTCGGCTTCAAAGCGGAACAGGCCCACATTGGTGCCGTCATCCGAGATATAGGCGGTTTTCTGGTCGGGCATGACATAGGCCAGCTCGACAGCCACGCGGCCCATCGCGAAATGCTTGTCAGCCTTGGCCGAGCCGTCTTCCGAGACGGTGATCTCGGTCGGGTAGCCATAGCGATAGGGCTTATACGCGTCGCGGAACTGCTCGAGGCTCATGCCCTCGGGGTTCACGCCCGCATAGCGCACCATCGGGAAGTCGTAATCGTCGATCTCGTCGAGCGAGGTCGCCGCTTCGATCGCGCGCGCATCGGCCGGGTATTCTTCCGAGCCCAGATGGGTCTCCCACGGCGTCACGGACCCCGCGCAGGGCACCCAGAGACCGTGATATTCGGAAAAGTCGATCGGCTTGGTGGAGACCAGCTTCAGGTTGCCGTCCGCATCCTGCGCGACTTCGCTGAGATACATCGCACCGGGGCGCGACTCGAAATGCGTCACCGAATAAAGCTTGTCGCCCTGACGGAGGAGCGAGGTGAAATCGGCGGAGTCCGAGATATGCTCGGAGCCGTCGGCCGACTTAACCGGGTTGCCGTCCTTGTCGGTCAGCAGGGCGAAGGTGTTGTCACCGATCTTGTCGCCCGAGCGCGCCATCACGTGATAGCCGATCTTGTAATCCTTGCCGTCGATGGTGACCGTGTCGGAGGCGATAGCCTGACGTTTGGCCGCGTCGTCCTTGGCGAAAGGAACGGGCGAGAAAGAGATGTCACCGGCATGCGCCGCAAGCGGCAGCACAGCGATAGCGGTGGCTTGGAGGAGGGTCGTACGAAGCGACATGGCTGATCCCTTGGCTAGTTGCGTTCACGACGCTCCTAACGGCGAAGTGATTCCCTTTTGTGACAATCTGGCGCTTTCGTGATCCTGGCCCCGACCACGGGCGGAGGGCGCGCGTGGCTCGGCCCGTACTGACCTGCGCCTTGGCCAAAAATAGACCCTATTCCAGCATGTTTTCGTGTTTCCGGCCCTGTCTGGCACAGGCACGGTTCGGCTCGCGCGACGCCAAGCGCCTGAGACGCAACAGCTTTCAGCAAAGCGCGGGCCCCGCGTTGCGATCACGCGGGGCTTGAGCAATGGTGAATGAAACGAGGAGTAGCGCGTGAGAGAAACGGCGAAATTCGCGGTCAGCCTGTTCGGGCGGCTGTTCCAATCGAATATCACCCTCGTGTCGGCGGGGGTCGCCTTCTATTCCATGCTCGCGATCTTCCCCGGCATCTCCGCGACCATCGCGCTCTGGAGCGCGTTTGCCGATCCGACCGTGATCCGCACCTATCTCAACGTGGCGGATGATTTCATCCCGCCCGAAGCCTATGCGCTGATCAACGACCAGATTCAGAACTGGCTGATCGGGCCGCGCGCGACAATCGGGCTCGGCGTGATGTTCTCTGCCGCCGTGACCCTGTTCTCGGCCCGCGCGGGTGTCGCGGCGTTGGTGCTCAGCCTCAACGTGATCCACGGCACCCGGCCCCGCGCGACGATCTGGAGCTTCATCATGGGCTACCTGATGACGATCGCGCTGGTCGGCGTGATGCTGGCCGCAATGGCGACGGTCGTCGTCGTCCCCGTCGCCATCAACTTCCTGCCCTTCCACGAATATTCCAAGATTCTGCTCTCGGGTCTGCCCTGGGCGGCGATGCTCTTGCTGATGCTGACCGCGCTCGGAATTCTCTATCGCTACGGGCCCAATACCGAGGGCAAGCGCGATCCGATCCTGACGCTCGGCGCGGTTCTGGCGACGGCGCTCTGGGGACTCAGCTCGATCGGGCTGACCTTCTACCTGTCGAATTTCGGCAATTACAACAAGATCTACGGCTCGATCGGGGCGGTGATCGCGCTTCTCGTCTGGCTCTATCTCAGCGCCTTTTCGGTGCTGATGGGGGCGGCGCTGAACGCCGAACTCGCCGCCTTCCGCAAGCGTCGCGCGCAAGAGAAACTCCGCGACGCGATCGAGGGCGACGACGAGGCTAAGGCCAAGGAAGCATCCTCGTCATAAGTTTCACTTATTTCCGGGCGCGGAAATGAAGTGAAACTTATGGATCAGTAGTTCTTCTCGAAATAGAGGCCGACCCCGCTCTTGCCGTCAGAGCCGACGGTGCCGCGCGCGGTGAGGCTCTTGGTCACATCCAGATTGAGGTTGATCTGCGAGGTGCCGTCGCCGCCCACCGTGACATCGGTATAGATATTGTCCGACAGGTATTTCCCGACCTTGAGCTGGGTGTTGCCCTGCGCATCGGTCGAGACGTCGAAATCATCCAGCCCGAAATTCTTCCGCAGCTTGCCGATGATCCCTTCGCCGCCCTTGCCCGCGAGCGTCGCGACTGCCGAGGCCAACTGCGCCGCCTGCAAGGGCGAGAGATTGTCGATGGACCGCCCGAAGATCAGCCGCGCCAGAACCTCGTCCTGCGGCAGGTCGGGCGAGGACGCGAACGTCACCAGCGGCGCATTCGCCTGCCCCTGAATGTTGATCGAGATCGTGTAATCTTCCTGCGTCGTCGTCGCGGTGAAGTCGATATAGGGTACCAGCGCGCCTTGCAGCGCGATCCGGCCCTGATCGAGCGTGAAGCGCTGGCCCAGAATGTCGAGCCGACCGCGCACAAGCGAGAACTGCCCGATCGGGATCACGTTCGCCGTGGTGCCGGTGATCCGCAGCGAACCGCCAAGCTCCGCATCCAGACCCCGGCCGCGCACGAAGATGCCGCGTTCGGAGGCGATGGTGACATCGAGCGGGAAGGACGGACCGGAGGCCTTCGCGCCACCGCTCGCATCGCTCTGGCCATTGTTCAGCAGGCTCGCACGCTTCAGCGTCTCGCGCACCGCACCGCTCTCGCCGACATGCTGGATCCCGTCGGGGACCGAAGCCCCGCCGCCGACGCCCGAGGAGGGCACCCGCAATTCGGTATCGCTCAGCGTGATGCGCCCGGCGATTTTCGCACCGCCGGTCAGCGGCCCGTCCATCGTGATCGTGCCCGAGGCGCGCGTGTCATACAGCTCGGGATCCTTCAGCCGCGCGCGGTCGAAACGGATCGTCAGATTGCCGTTATAGGGCGCGGAGAGGTTGATCGGGCCGTTGACGGTGATCTGCCCGCCCGTGCCCAGCCGCCCGGTCACGCCAAGCTGTGCACTGCCATTTGACAGCTGCACGCGCGTGTCGACGTTTTCCAGAACCATGCCGAGGTTGGGGGCGACAACCTTCGCACCATTCGACGTCACCGTGCCCGACAGCGCCGCCAGCCCCGGCTTGCCGTTCATCCGCAGATCGAAGCTAAGCGGGCCCTGGACCGAGCGCGGCTCGATGAAGCTGTTGGCGAGCGCGGTCTGCGCCTGCCCGGTGATCGAGAGATCGGCATCGGCGAAATTCGTCGCCATGCGGCCAGACACTTTCGCGTCCAAGCCGCCCGGTCCGGTGCCGGAGAGGTTCAGATTATACCCAGAGCCATCCTCGGTGACCGTGCCCGACACCGTCACCGGTCCCGGGAAGCCCGGCGCGAGCAGCGCGGCATTGGCGAGGCGCGCGTTCAGGTCGACCTTGCGCGAGGTCTCGCCCGCGGTCCCCTTGGCGGAGACGTCGAGCTGCGGGTTCTTCAGGTCGAGGTTCTGCACTTCGACCGCGCCGTTCGCATATTTGGCCTGCAGCGAGAGGTTCGTCGTGCCCGCCAGCAACTTGTCCGCCTCGGGCTGACCGATTGCGAGGGATTTGCCGGTGCCGTCGAGCGTCAGCCCATAGGTCGCGCCATCCATCGTCGCCGTCGCATCGGCCACAAGCGTGCCGCCATATTTTGCGCCCAGAACCGACAGGTCCTTGGTGTCGAGATGCGCGGTCACCTTGCCCTTGTCGCCGTCGAGATTGCCCTGCGCCTGCAGCTCGCCTGCCGCGGTTTTCACATCGAGCGAGTCGAGCGTCATGCTGGCATCGCTGCGCGAGCCCGAGACCGAAATCTCCGACCGTCCGGCCAACGCGCGGTCCACCTCGGGGATACCGATCGCGAGGGAATTGCCGGTGCCTTTGAGCGTCACGCCATAGGTGCCGCCATTCAGCGTCACAGTCGCATCGGCGGCCAACTTGCCGCCATATTGATCGCCCAGCAGCGACAGGTCATTGGTGTCGAGCGTGGCGGTCAGTTTACCGTTCTCGCTCGCCAGATCGCCCTGCGCCTGAAGCGTGCCGGCGCTTGTCTGCACGTTAAGCGAATCCAGTGTCAGCCCGGTCTCGTCCCGCTTGGCCGAGATCGCGATTTCCGACCGGCCCGCCAAGGCGCGATCCGCCTGCGGCTGGTCGATCGAGATGTCCTGACCGACGAGGTTGAGATTGGCGTCGAAGGCACCGCTGAGAACGGTGTATTTCCCCACGACCGTCATCCGCGCCGCGCCGCCGAGATCACGCCCCGCCAGACCCGACAGCATCGAGAGGTTCGAATGGTCGATCTGCGCCGCGCCCTCGATGGTGACGCCCTCGCTGATATTGTCGATCGTGAGGTTTGAATTCAGGCTGTAGCCGGCGCCCTTCAGCGCCAGTTGCGACAGGCGCAGCGGCTTGTCCTGCTGCCACGAGAACACGGTGCGCAGGGTGACGGCGCTGCCCGCGGCGGCGCTCAGCTTCGGATCGGACAGCTCCAGCCCGTTGATGCCCAAGAGCACCGTGCCACCCGCAGAGGGCGGCGAAGCCTGCCGGATGCGGCCCGAACCCGAGAGGTTCGCGGTCAGCATCTTGGTGCCATCCTCGCGGCGCAGCTGGTTCAGACGGCCCGTCAGCTTCCAGCCATCGCCTTCGGCCTTGTCATAAGAGAGATCGAGCGTGCCCGATTGCACATAGGTTTTCGGCCCCGAGATCGGCAGCAGCACCTCTTGGCCATCGCCGAGGCCGAGCTTGGCGGTGAGGTCGAATTTCACCGGCATGTTGTTGGCGCCGGTCTGCGCCGAGCCGTTCAGCTGCAGCGCGCGCGATTTCAGATCGAGCGTATTGAGCGTCGTCTGCCCCGAGGCCGTGCGCGTGCCATCCGCGACCAGCGCGACCTCGTTGCCGAAGAATTCGTGGTAGTCAGGCGGCAGGAGCGGACGGATATCGCCGCCCAGCGCGACGGAGAAGGTCGTGACCTTGTCGCTGCCTTCGGGTGCGCCCTCGGGCAGTTTGCTACCCACCGAGACCTGCCCCGCCAGACGCTGCTGACCTTCGGTGCTCAGCACGATATCGGCGGTGAAATCGTCGAGCGGGCCCTTGCCCGAAACGGCGAGCGTCATCGCCGGATTTCCGGGCAGGCCGATCTTCTGGACGATGATCCCGTTCTTGCCCTCGTCCACCAGCAGGTCGAGGCCCAGTTCGCGCGTGGCGTTTTCGTAGGATGCGGTGAGGGAGAACTGGCCCTTCTTGTTGTCGATCCGGGCGATGTCGAGCTTGGCATTGCCCTCGCCGCCAGCGAGCGACATCGAGCCAGAGACTTTGACTGTCGCCTCTTGCCCGAGGATCGGCTGGCCGAGGATCACCTTCTGCGCGTCGATCTTGCCGATCTGCACTGAGACGGGCAGGTCGGGAAGCTGGAACGGCTTGGCCTCGGGGCTGGGGGCGGTCGAGCTGCTCTCGGAGGTCGGCAGGCGCGGCAGGTCGATCTCGGCCGCGGAGAGCTCGTCGATCTCGATCTTGCCGGTTAGCAGCGCCGTGCGGTTCCACTGGAGCGCGCCGTCCTTGATCGTGATCCACGCGCCGTCCTTGTCGGAGATCGTGAGCTGATCGAAGGTCGCCCGCGAACTGAGCGCGCCCGAGAACCCGTCGAGCCGCACGGTACGCCCGGCGCCCGAGAGGTTATCCTCGATCAACCCGGTCAGATAGGAGCGGTCGCGCTGCGTCTGTTCGTCGGTCGCGGCCCCTGCCCCGTCCGCGGTCTGCGGCGCGCTGTCCTGCGCGGTGGCGACCAGCGGCGTGAGGCAGAAGGCGAGAAGGATAGCGAAACGTTTCATCAGAAGGCCTGCCCGATACCGATATAGAGTTGCGCCCCCGATCCGGTGCCGCCCGAGACCGGGAAGCCGACGTCGAGGCGGATCGGGCCGATGCCCGTCTTGTAGCGCAGGCCGAGACCCGCGCCTGCCTGCGAGCCCGAGTCGCCGCCGCCCGCGATATAGCCGTAATCGTAGAAGGCGACCGCGCCGATCTTGTCGGTGATGCCGATGCGCGCTTCGCCCTGGAAGCCCACGAATTCGGTGCCGCCGGTTTTCAGCGTGCCGCCGTCGAGCACTTCGACGCCAAGCGACTGATAGGGCTGGCCGCGCACGGTGCCGCCGCCGCCCGAATAGAACAGATAGTCGCGCGGGGTTTCTTCGAGATCGGAGCCATAGACCCCGCCAAGCTGCATGCGGCCCGCGAGCACGAAGCGATCGTTCTGCCCGAAGCCCCGATAGGCGCGCAGATCGCCCGTGACCTGCGCCCCGGTGCCGGTATCGCCGCCGATCCCCACGAAGGGCGTCACGCCTGCCTGAATGAAATAGCCCTTGGTCGGGTCGAGCTTGTTGTCGCGATCGTCCCAGGTGAGTTTCGTCGGCAGATAGACCTGCCGGAAATAGGTTTGCCCCGAGTCGTCGGTCACCTTGGACCAGCCGTAATTGATCGAGACGTCGCCGGTCAGCTTGTCATTGAAAATCCGCGTCAGACCGAAGCCGATATCGAAAGCGTTCTCGGTGTAATCCTCTTCGTTCTTCTGGCTGATCTCGGTGGTGATGTAGGCGCTGGTTTCCGGGTTGAAGGTCGCCGGGCGGTCGATCCGCGCGCCGATCGAGTAATCCGTGCCGCCCGTCGCGCCGCCGATGCCGGAGATGCCCGCATCCACGCGGAAGCGTTCGCCGCCGCCGAAGAGGTTGCGGTGCAGCCAGTAGCCGCTGAGGCCGAGCCCGTCGCTGGTGCTGAGTTCCGCGCCGAGGCCGATCTTGCGTTTCTTCTGCTCGACCACGGCGAGGTTCACATCGAGGCTGTCATCGGGGTTGAGCGTCTTCGCCTCGGTGATCGCGACCGAAGAGAAAATCCCGGTGCGCTGCAGTCGCGACTGAACCTGATCGAGTTTCTTCGGATCATAGACCTCGCCGGTGGGAAAACCCGCGATCTCGCGCAGGCGTTTCGTGCGCAGGCGCTTGTTGCCGGAGGTCTCGAGCCGCCCGAAGGTCACCAGCGGCCCCGGTGCCAGACGCACGTCGGAGGCCAGCTGATTGGCGCGGTGATCCGCGACGATGTTCTGATAGGAGACTTCCGCCTTGGCATGGCCCGCATCGCGCCAGCCGGTCGTCGCCGCGCTCGCCGCATCGACGATCACGCCCGATTTCGCGACCGCACCGACCTTGTAGCCCTCGGGCAGATTGGTTTTCGGCGCGACCGGCGCGATATCGGCACGCGAGAAGGTAAATTCCGGGCCCGGCGTCACGGTCACGGTGACGTTGTTCACCGTGGAAGGCGCATCGAGCGGCGGGATCGTGGCGGCCTCGCGCCCGTCGAGCTTGATCGACACGACGCCGGAATACCGCCCCTCGGCGAATAGCGCCGAGACGATGCGGTTATAGTCGGCGCGCGCCTCGGAGAGCACGTCCTGCGCGTCCTTGCTGTCGTCTTCTGCAGATTGCACCAGAAGCGATGCGCCCTTGATCGCGTTGCGCAAATCGTCTGACGCGCCGGGAGTATTAAACTTTAACGAATATGCGAGTGCCGGGGTCGCGAGGATCGCAAGCGCCGCCACGCTCAAATGAAAAACTCGGATGGTCTTCGGTCCCATTACTCATGCCCCCGCCCAATCGAGAGCAGAGTTACAGGTAAGCGATGCGAAAGCTAGGGCAAGCGCGGAATTCCGCGTAGCAATTTAAGGCAATCGGCAGAAATCCCCGCCGCTCAGCAGATCAGGGCGGGCAGGATGCGGGAGATATGCTCCTGCATGTAAAACCGCAGCCAGCGCGAGAACCGATCGGGATAGCGCCGCACCTCGGCACCGAGGTCGTAAAGACCGATCCAGCGGGTCTCCGAGACCAACTCGGGATCGGGATTCACGGTGAGGCCGCGCTGCGCATAGGCGATGTAGATGTCGGTTACTTCATGCTCGATCAGCCCGTCGCCGATATCCATCCGGTATTCGATGCGGTCGGCATGGGCGGGATAGAGCCCCTCGATGCCCAGCTCCTCACGCAGCCGCCGCAGCGCGCAGGTCTCGGGGCGCTCCCCCCAATCGGGGTGGCTACAGCAGGTATTCGACCAGAGACCGGGAGATTGCAGGCAGTTTTCCGAGCGCTTCTGCAAAAGGAGCTTTTCGCCATCCATGACGAAAATGGAAACCGCCCGGTGGCGGATCCCTTCGCGATGCGCATCCATCACATCGACAGGGGCGAGCGTGCCCTCGATCCATGCCTGTATCTGGCCCATGATACCTCTTCTGAATCCGGTGATCCTGCCCGGGTCGCGGACGGGATCACCGTTACAAAATGGGTCCGTGACAGGCCAGAGTCACGGTGTCAGCTTGTCCCTGAGGCACGATGCCGCGCCTCAGGCCAGCTTGACGAATCAGACCGTCGTGGGCGTCTCGGACTGCTGACGGCGCGCCAGT
The DNA here is from genome assembly GCF_055666785.1 of Thioclava sp. PTB-PU3-1. Lineage (NCBI taxonomy): Bacteria > Pseudomonadati > Pseudomonadota > Alphaproteobacteria > Rhodobacterales > Paracoccaceae > Thioclava > Thioclava sp. PTB-PU3-1. The sequence goes on from NZ_JBVNVL010000003.1 coordinate 58,279, forward strand.
TCGTTGCGATACAGCGCGACGAAATCGACGATCTCGAGGTTGAAGGGCGGGAAGCCACCGTCGCGGGTCACATCCGAAACGATGCGGCGCACGAAGGGGAACAGCTGGCGCGGGCATTCGATCAGCAGGAACGGATGCAGCTGATCTTCCGGCACGCCTTCGACGTGGAAGATGCCGCCGTAATCGAGCTCGAGCAGATAAAGCGTCGCGCCATCCGACTTGTTGTTCGCGGTGATCTTGAACTTGGTGATCACCTCGTACTGGTGCTCGGCGTTGCGCTTCTTGGCATCGAGCGAAACCTGGACCTGCATCTCGGGCTGGATGTCGCTGGTCTGCACACCTTTCGTGGCGACATTGTTCTCGAAGGACATGTCGCGCGTGAATTGCGCGAGGATGTTCATACGCAGCCCTTGTTGCTCTTGCTGCGGATCCGCGGCGCCGTTGGTCTCGCCATTTGCTTCGTCAGTCATCGACCTCTCCCAAAATTATTTGTGCGAGGTTTAGCACCGGCAGAAAGAAGCCTCAATTCTCAATGACGCGTCCAGCCGGACGGCCCGTCGGAGGGCTTGCCGTTGGGATCGTCGCGATGGGTCATCTCCTCGACCTCTTCGGCATCGAGGATCTCCGGATCGCGCGGACGGTTCGGAGGTTCGCGGCGCGGATCGTATTGGGTCGTCGTCCGGTATGCGCCGCCCATCTCGAATCGCTGCACCTTCACCCGGCTCGCCGCGGCTTTCATCACCCAGTCGCGAATCCCGGGGATCAGCAGCAGGATCCCGACCGTGTCGGTAAAGAAGCCCGGAGTCAGCAGCAGCACCCCGGCCACGAGGATCATCGCGCCATGCGCCAGCGGCCGCGACGGGTCGCTCAATTCATTGAGAGAGCTGCGCAGATCGTTGAGCGCCCGCGCCCCTTCCCGACGTACCAGCGACGTGCCGACGATCGCGGTCAGCAACACGATCCCCAGCGTCGGCCACAGGCCGATGAGCCCGCCCACTTGAATGAACAGACCGATCTCGATCAGCGGCACGGCCAGAAAGGCCAGAAAGATCCACATGGCATCCTCTTTTATCGCGTCTCCGGGCAAGCTGCGCCGGTGGACTTGAACTAGTTGACGCCTTACATAAGTAGCCATTGACCTAGAAACAAACATGAAGCCAAACACAGGGGTCTCGATGTCCGGTGCCGTCATTCAGCTTATCGTCCTCGCGGCGATTGCGATCTTCCTGATTTTCAAGCTGAAAAGCGTGCTCGGGACCCGTGAGGGCTATGAAAAGCCGATCGCGCCCGAAACGCCGGACGCCCCGGCGCCGAAGCGCGATTTCGACGTGATCGAAGGCGGTCCCGATCACGATATCATCGACAATGTGCCCGAAGGCTCGACCGCCGCCGTCGCGCTGGCCGCGATGAAACGGGTCGAGCCGAGCTTCTCGGTGTCGGAATTCCTGCAAGGCGCGCGCGGCGCTTACGAGATGATCCTGATGGCTTTCGAGACCGGCGATCTGGAAAAGGTCCGCCCCTTCCTGTCGGCTGAGGTCTACGAGGCCTTCGAGGGCGCCGTGGAAGCGCGCAAGGAGAAGGGCCTCGACGTTCAGGCGGAATTCCTCGGCCTGCGCGAACTGGTGCTGAGCAATGCCGATTTCGACCACTCCACGAAAGAGGCCGAAGTGACCGTGCGCTTCGGGGCCGAGATCATCTCGGTTGCGCGCGATGCCGCCGGAGAGGTGGTCGAGGGCGACCCCAAATCGCCGCGCAAGCAGCGTGACATCTGGACTTTCGCCCGCACGATGGGTGCGAATGACCCGAACTGGCAGCTCGTCGCCACGGGCGGCTGAAGCCGGTGGCGCTGTCCTTCGCCAATATTCCCGGATGGAGCCGGGACGATCACGCCGCCGCTTGGGCGGCGTTTTGCGTTACGGCCGATCTCTATGGGATGGACACCGCCGGGCTGGGCGATGCCAAAGCTGCCTTCGAGACCTATTTCGCCCCTTATGAAATCGCCCCCGAGGGGGCCGCGCATTTCACCGGATATTACGAACCCGAACTGCCCGGCGCGCGGGAGAAATCCGACCGCTTCGCCTGGCCGCTTTATGCGAAACCGGGTGAAATAGGGTCTAATTCGCCGTGGTATACCCGCGCCGAGATCGCGGCGGGCGATCTGCTGGCAGGGCATGAACTGGTTTGGCTGGAGAGCCCGATCGAAGCCTATCTCGCGCAGGTGCAAGGCTCGCTACGGGTGCGGCTTGAGGACGGCGGCAGCCTGCGACTGGGTTTCGACGGCAAGAACGGGCATCCCTATCGCTCCATCGGTAAGGAACTGATCGCGCGCGGCGCAGCCCCGGCCGAGGAGATGACGCCCGAGTTCATCCGACGCTGGGCCGCCGAGAACCCCGATCAGCTGCAAGGGTTGCTCGATCACAACCCCTCTTTCGTGTTCTTCCGGGTGCTGGATATCCCCAGAGACACCGGCCCCCTGGGCGCGATGGGGCGTCCGGTGAGCGCAGGACGCAGCCTCGCCGTGGACCCCGAGGTCGTGCCGCTGGGCAGCCCGGTCTGGATCGACTGTCCGGGCTTCGGGCAGCGGTTGATGGTGGCGCAGGACGTTGGCTCTGCGATCAAGGGCGCAGGGCGCGGCGATATTTTCATTGGCACCGGTGACGAGGCCGGGCGCATCGCGGGCGCGATCAACGCCAAGGGCCGGATGATCGGCTTGCGGAGGCGCGCATGAGCCGCAAACGCAAACTCAGCCCCGAGGAACGCGCGCTGTGGGATCGCGTGGCGTCGACCACGGAGAATTACCGCCCGAAAAAGGCCGATCCCGCCGAATTAGAGTCTTTTCTGGCACCCAAACCGAAGCCGAAACCGAAAGCCGAAGGGCTGCGCAGTTTCGAGATGGGTCAGCACGCCAAGCCCTCGCCCAGCCGTCACAATCTTGCCCCGGAGCCGGGCGAGCATCTCGCGCGACAGCCCGTCACGATGGACCGCAAGGCGCATAAGGCGTTGACGCGCGGCAAGCTGAAGCCCGAAGGGGTGCTCGATCTGCACGGTCTGACGCTCGCCGAGGCGCATCCCGAACTGATCCGCTTCATCCTGAATTCGCAAAGCCACGGCAAACGGCTTGTGCTTGTGATCACAGGCAAGGGCAAGCGCGGCGACGATGACGGCCCGATCCCGCGCCGCGTCGGCGTGCTGCGCCATCAGGTGCCGCAATGGCTGCGGATGATGCCGCTCGCGCCCGCAGTCATGCAGATCAACGAGGCGCATCTGAAACATGGCGGCGCGGGCGCCTATTACGTCTATCTGCGCCGAATCCGCTAACCGCCCGAGATCGGCGCGAGGATGATCTGCGTCGTATTCTCGACCGTCAGCACCACAGCATCGCCCAGTCCCGTGCGCCCGAACTGCTCGACTTCGAGCACCTCGGCCACTTTCTGCGCGCTATCGAGAAGCCGGATCAGCGCTGGCGACGTGACGACGTTGAAATGCCCGTCGCCGGTGTTGAAGGCCGAAACATTGATCAGCGTCACCTTGTAATGCGCGATACTTGAGACGTTTTCCAGATTGCCCAGCCGGTCGCGCTTGCCCGACAGCCGCGCCGAGAGTTGCAGCGCGCGATCCTTTGCGGAGGTGAAGATCACGAAGGGCTGCGGCAACGCACCGATCGCGTCGGCCTGTGTCTTGAACACGTCCACCGCGATGTCGGGCGAGATCAGGACCACCCCGGAAATCGTCGAAAATCGACCCTGTTTCCGCGTAATCGCCTCCTGACGTAGCACCTCCATCACCAGTTCCGCGCCCAGCGAATGCCCCACGATCAGGATGCGTTTCGCCCCGGCCGCGTTTAGATCGTCGATCAATTTCTCTAGCCCGTCGCGCGCGAACAGCACCGAGTCCCGGTCATAGGCATAGCCCAGCACATTCGCCCGCGACGGCCAGGAATAATGCACCAGCACGCCGGGCAGATCGAAATCCGCGCCCATCTGCGCCATCCGGTACAGCCCTTCGGCGAAGGAGTTGTTGAAACCATGCACGAACAGCACCGCCTGCCCGTCATGTTTGCGCAGCGCCGCGCGCAGCTCCGACTGGAACGCGGGGCGCTTCATGTCGATCTCGGATTGCGAGACGAGGAACTGCTTGTCCGGGTCGACCGGCGAGGTGTCGGTCATCGGATAGGCGATCTCGGCCACCTCGCGGTCCGGCGGCGTGGCGACATCGAAGCGCGCGAGCCGCAGCTGCTGACTGCGCGCGGAGCCGAAGGGTTGCCCGGTCTGCGGATCGGGCGCCCGGGTCGAGCCCACGAAAATCGAGCGCGCATCGGCGACCGAGTGATCGAGATAGGCAAGCCGCCCACGCGGTGCGCAGGCGGCCAAGCTCAGCATCAAGATTACGATCAGAAACCGCACCATCGCCCGTGCCTTGCATCCCTCCCGCAGGAGGATACCAGAGCGCGCGCGAGGTGCCAGTGCCCTAGAGGACGTAGCGGCTCAAATCGGTGTCGCGGGTCAGATCGCCCAGCTCCTTCTCGACGAATTCCGCATCGACGGTGACGCTTTGTCCGCCACGGTCTGGCGCGGTGAAGGACAGCTCCTCGAACACCCGTTCCATGACGGTATAGAGCCTTCTCGCGCCGATATTCTCGACCGATTGGTTGACCTCCGCCGCGATCCGGGCGAGCGCCGCGATGCCGTCCTCGGTGAAGGCGACCTCGACCTCTTCGGTCTTCATCAGCGCCTGATATTGGCGGGTCAGCGCGTTGTCGGTCTCCGACAGGATGCGGGTGAAGTCCTGCTCGGTCAGCGCCTGCAGCTCCACGCGGATCGGCAGACGGCCCTGCAATTCAGGCAGCAGGTCCGACGGCTTCGCGATGTGGAACGCGCCCGAGGCGATGAAGAGGATATGGTCGGTTTTCACCGGGCCGAGCTTGGTCGAGACCGTCGTGCCCTCGATCAGCGGCAGCAGGTCGCGCTGCACGCCTTCACGCGAGACATCGGCCCCGCGCGCATCCGAGCGCGCCGTGACCTTGTCGATCTCGTCGATGAAGACCATGCCGGAATGCTGCACGGCCTCGAGGGCTGCGGTCTTCACCGTCTCGTCGTCGAGCAGCTTGTCGGCCTCTTCCGAGATCAGCGTCTCGTAGCTCTCCGAGACCGTCATCTTGCGCCGCGTGGTGCGGTTGCCGCCAAAGGCTTTGAACAGGTCCTGAAGACCCTGCATCTGCTGTTCCATGCCCGGCTGACCGCCCATCATCCCGATCGGCATGCCGCCGGACTGATCGGCCACGTCCAGCTCGATGATCTTGTCGTCGAGCTCTCCATCACGCAGCTTCTTGCGGAACATCTCGCGGGTGCTTTCGCGCGCATCGGTGCCGGCGAGCGCGGCGATCACGCGATCCTCGGCGGCCTGATGCGCCTTCGCCTTCACCTCTTCGCGCATGTAGTCGCGGGTCTGCACCATCGCGACATCGGCCAGATCGCGGATGATCTGCTCCACGTCACGCCCGACATAGCCCACTTCGGTGAACTTCGTGGCCTCCACCTTCAGGAAAGGCGCGCGGGCCAGTTTCGCCAGACGGCGCGAGATCTCGGTCTTGCCGACGCCGGTCGGGCCGATCATCAGGATGTTCTTCGGATAGACCTCTTCGCGCAGATCGTCGGGCAGTTGCTGACGGCGCCAGCGATTGCGCAGCGCAACGGCGACGGCGCGCTTGGCGTCCTTCTGGCCGATGATGAAACGGTCGAGTTCCGAGACGATTTCGCGGGGGGTCAGATCGGTCATGGATTACTCCGTGGCATAGGGCGGCAGGCGGTGCTTGCCGGGAAAATTGGGAAGCGCGCGCATCAGGCGCGTGCGCAGCTCGGTCCAGAAGGAGCCGAGCGCGGTGAGAAAGAGGCCGATCAGGATCAGCGTGATCCACCAGCTACGCGGATCGGCAGCGTCACCGAAAGCGTAGAAGCTGAGAAAGATCATGTAGCCGATCCCGGCCGTGAAGAAGGAGCGCCGGTCGATGATCAGCGCCAGCGCGGCAAAGACGGCAAGCGTGGCGAGCAGCAGCACATAGCCCGTGCCCGGCCCCATCTTGTAGAAGGTGAGCGCGAGCGTGTTGACCAGCGCGGGGGCTGCCAGAACGTGCAACCAGAAGCCCGAGGCCGATTGCCGACCCAGACGATGCGGGTCGCGCATGTCGAACCAGATGCCGCCTGCAAGCGCCAAGAGCCCGAAGACCAGCATCGCCAGCGACAGCGCCGAGCCGTTCGACAGATCGAACAGATCGACCGTCTGCGAAATCGGCGCTTCAGGGTCGAAGCCTTTCGCGAAAGACAGAAGCAGGCCCAGCCCGCAAAGCCCCACGAGGAACATCGAGAACGGCACCCGGTAGCGCAGGAACCATGCGATCAGCGCGACGGCGGTCGCGACCAGCGCGAGATCGAAGTTCGGGGCTTCGGCGATGAAGCGCATCCCGAGGATCGGAATGCCGAGGAAGCTCGCCAGCACCGCACCGCCCAGCGTGAGCGTCAGCAGGATCGAAGGCAGCACCATGCGGCGCTTGCGGGTGAAATATTCCCCCAGCAGCGCGATCAGCGGGATCAGCATCGCGTAACCCAGCTTGCCGCCTGCGAAGAGCAGGAAGCCGAACGACCCCGTGATCAGGATGCCGAGGCCGACGGTCACGAAGATCTCGGCAAAGCCTTTGAACAGCTCGAAGGGTTCGTCCTCGGCGGGCAAAGCCGCGCGACCGGCGAGACGGTTGCTGGCCAGCGCCATCACGGACGCGGCCTGCGCCTCGTTGATGTGGCCAGCCGCGACCGCCGCGCGCAGATCGTCGCGCGTCAGCTCAGCCACCGATGCTCTCCACCGTCAGGTTGCCGTTGGTGTAGACGCAGATGTCGGAGGCAATCGCCATCGCCTTGCGCGCGACCGCCTCGGCGTCGAGATCGGTTTCCATCAGCCCACGGGCCGCGGCGAGGGCGAAATTCCCTCCCGAGCCGATCGCGGCAATGCCGTGTTCCGGCTCCAGCACGTCGCCCGCGCCGGTCAGGACATAGAGATCTTTGCCGTCGGTCACGATCAGCATCGCTTCGAGATTGCGCAGGTATTTGTCCATGCGCCAATCCTTCGCCAGCTCCACGCAGCCGCGCATCAGCTGACCGGGCGAGGCCTCGAGCTTCTTCTCGAGCCGCTCCAGCAGGGTGAACGCATCCGCGGTCGAGCCTGCGAAGCCCGCCACGATGTCGTGACCGCCGGGGCTCAGGCGGCGCACCTTGCGCGCAGAGCCCTTGATGACGGTCTGGCCAAGGCTGACCTGCCCGTCGCCTGCGACCACCACTTTACCACCCTTGCGGATGCCGATGATCGTCGTGCCGTGCCAGCCCGGGAATTTCTCTTCGGCCATGTTAGTCCTCCGTTTGCGCCAAAGATATGTAACCCGCAGGCCGGGGCTGCAACCCCGCTTGCCGGTGCGTGAGCCTGCGGCTAGCGTCACCGCATGAGCGCGCAGCACCTTTCGATCTATCTCGATGACTGGATTCTGGAGCAGGTCCGGGCCGGTGAACACAATTTCTTCAAGCGGCTGATCGGAGCGGTGGAGACGGCGGATTGGACCGTCAGCCTGCATCGGACAGGCCCCGAGGCGCGCGCAGCGGCCCCTGCCCGCGAAGGCTATGCGCTTTACCGGATGGAGCCGCCGACCCATGCGCGGGCGCTGACTTGCCGGCGGACCTATGTCGGCGCGTTCTGGCATGTGGAGGCGGAGGCGGAGCGATGGGATTGGCCGGTCGCGCAGGCGTCCTTCGATGCCGATGACGTGGACGGAGAGGCTGCTGCGCATTTCTTCTTTTCCACGCGAAACAGGCTCTATCCCGGCGTAAAACCGTCCGATGAGGAGGATCTGGCCTTCATTCCGCTGCAGGGGCGACTGCTGGATCACCGCTCTTTTCAGTCGGTGAGCCCGGTGCAGATGATCGAGAAGGTGCTGGCCCGTCATTCCGGTCCGGTCGTGGCGACGCTGCATCCGCGCGAGGACTACACAGCGCGCGAAATCGAGGCGTTGGAGGCGATTGCAGCCCGCAACCCGCGCTTTCGTTTCCAGTCCGGTGGCTCGCCCGAGCTGCTGCGCCGCTGCCGCTTCGTCGCCACGCAAAACAGCGCAATGGCGCTGGAAGGGTTCTTCCTGCGAAAACCGGCGATCCTGTTCGGCCTGTCGGATTTCCACCACATCGCGGGATCCGTGCCGCGCGACGGGATCGAGGCCGCTTTCGCCAAACTGCGCGAGACGCCACCCGTGGCCCGCTACCTCTATTGGTTCCTGCAGCTGCAATCGCTCAACGCAGGCCGCCCCGAATTCGAAGACCGCCTACGCGCCCGGCTGCGCCATTTCGGCTGGCCGATATGAAAAAAAGGCGCCCGAGGGCGCCCTTTTCCGTCAAACCTGATCCGCAGATCAGATCGATTCGTTGATCCAGCTTTGCAGCGCCGCTTTAGGGGCCGCGCCGATCTTGTTCGAGACGACCTCGCCATCCTTGAACAGGAACAGGGCGGGGATGCCGCGCACGCCCAGCGTCGCCGGGCTGTCGGGGTTCTCGTCGACGTTCACTTTCACGACCTTGATCTTGCCCGACATTTCCTGGGCAATCTCTTCGAGCGACGGGCCGATCATGCGGCAGGGGCCGCACCATTCAGCCCAGAAATCCACCACGACGGGAACGTCGGACTTGCGCACTTCTTCGTCGAAAGTGGCGTCGGTAACAGCAACGGTAGCCATGTCAGCCTCCTGAATATTGGGTCGGCAAGGAAGGTAAGTTCCGCCCCCGTCGACGTCAAGATACAGTGGGCGTGCGCAAGCTCCCGTCTAGCTGTGCATCTGCGAGCGGCATGATCGTTCCGTCCTGTGTCCACAGGATCGCGCAGGTGATGCTGCGTCCGGGATGAATTTGCCGCAATGCCGCGCGATAGGCGGCCATCTGTCGCACGATCCCTTCGGGCACCTGATCGGGCGACGCTGGGACGATGCGGTTGGATTTGTAGTCGAGCACGTGAACACCCTCGGCATCGATCCGCAGACGGTCGATGAAGCCGTGAATCCGCTGGCCGCCGAATTCCTCCAGCGCGGCGGTGATCTCTACCTCGGCCAGACAGTCCGGCCCCAGCCAAGCCGCCATGCCCGGCGCTTCGAGAACGCGGATCGCTTCGGCCAAAACAGGCTCTATTTCACCCGGAAGCAGCGCATCTTCGCCCTCGGACAGCAAGAGTTCGGCAAGGTCTTCCCACTGGTCGCGCGGCCGTTCCGGCAGATGTTCGAGAAGCCGGTGCAGGTTGCGCCCGTGACGCAGCGCCTCGTCTTCGTCGATCACCTCGCCATCGCCGAACAGAGCCTTCGCCCCGCCCAGATCGGAGGGCGAAAGCGGACGCAGCGGAGGCTCGACGGCAGCGGCGGGGGTGAGGCTCCATGCGGGCAGTTCCGTCCGCGTGACTTCCAGCGCAGCCGCTGGCGCAAGTGCGTTCACCGGCCAAGCCCCGGTTGCGTGGCGGGGATATTCGCCAAGCTCCTGTAACGGCTTCGAAAGCCCCGTGACGTCCTCGGTCCCGGCAGCTTCGAGGCCTGATTTCATCCGGCTATACCAGGTCTCGTCGCCCTCGCCGACCTCGCCCGCTGCGGCCACGATCAGCCATTTCTCCGCCCGCGTCATCGCAACGTAGAGAAGCCGCTGCGCCTCTTCCGCCCGGGCGGTCGTCTCCTTCCCTGCGGCGGAAAGCTGGGCCTCCGGCGCGTCCGGCGCTGGCTGGCGCAGCCCAGCGACGCCATTGTCCAAACGCAGGATTTTAGGCGGGTTAGGCTCTTTTTTCTTCGCCGTATCGGGCAATATCACGATCGGCGCTTCCAACCCTTTCGAGCCGTGAACCGTCATCACCCGGATCGCGCGCCCTGCCCCGTCCAGCTGCCGCTTCACCTGCACATCATCCGCATCGAGCCAGCCGAGGAACCCGGTCAGGCTCGGCACTTCATTGCGCTCGAACGCCAGCGCCTGCGAAATCAGTTCGTCGATCCCGTCCTCCGCCTCGGGGCCAAGCCGCGCCAGAAGCCGCTCGCGCCCGCCATGCCGGGTCAGCAGGCGTTCGATCAGCTCGAAGGGCCGCAGGAAATCGGAATTGTCGCGCAGATCCTTCAGCATCTCCTGCGTGTCGGGCCGCATCTCACCGCGCCGGAGCGCCTCCCAGAGGTAGCCCTTCCGAGGCTGCGCGAGTTGGTAAAGCTCCTGCTCGGACCAGTTCAGAAGCGGCGAGCGCAGCGCCTCCGCCAGCGACAGATCGTCCTCGGGCGTCGCGAGGAAGCTGAGAAGCGAGCGGATATCGCGCACGGCAAGCTCCGCCCCGAGCTTCAGGCGATCCGCCCCCGCCACCGCAAGGCCGATAGACTTGCAGGCGCGGATGATCTCGGAAAACAGCTCCGAACGACGCCGCACGAGGATCAGGAAATCGCCCTCATGCACCGGGCGCGCGCCACCGGGCGCCTCGTGATCGGGGATTTGCACGCCTTGCGCGATCATCGCGGAAATCTCGGCGGCAATCATGCGCGACAGCTGGGAAATCGCAGATTCCGCGCTCGTCAGATCGACCGGGCTCTCCCAATCGTCCTCGTCATCCGTCTTCACCGACTCGATCGCGGGCCACAGATCGACGCGGCCCGGCAGCGCCTCGTGGAAGGCAATATGCGAGGGCGCCCCGCCGAGGCCCTGTTCGGCCCCGCGCGCAAAAGCGAGGTCCACGGAACGCAGCACGGCGGCGGACGATCGGAAGGAATGCTCCAGTTCCAGCGGAGAGAGCGCGCGACCGATATCCGCGAATTTTCGGGCGAAATGGGCGCGCATTTCCTCGAATTGCTGGAGGTCAGCCCCTTGGAAGGAATAGATCGACTGCTTGCGGTCGCCGACCACGAACAGCGTACGCTCGCCCTTATGCGCGCCTTCGCCGGAGGTGAATTCCTCGGCGATCCGCTCGATCACTCGCCATTGCCGGGGGCTGGTATCCTGCGCCTCGTCGACGAGGATGTGGTCGATCCCGCCATCGAGGCGGAACAGCACCCATTGCGCCACCGACGGCTCATCCAGCAGCGCCGCCGCGCGGTCGATCAAATCGTCGAAATCGAGCCAGCCGCGCGCGGCCTTATAGGCGTCGAGCCGCGGCAGGAAGACCTGCGCGAACCGGTGCAACGCATGGGCGCGCTTGGCCGCGACGAAGGCGAGACGGCGGGGGCGGTTCTCGGAGACGCGCTCGGACAGATCGGACAGCGCCGCCATCGTGCCGTCGCCCAGCGATTTGGCGAGCGCCTTGGTGGCGACCTTGTCGAGCTTGGGTTGATAGGGCGGGCCGTCCTTCGGTTTCTTGACGCAAAGCACGTCTTCCAGAGCCTGCACAGCGTCCAGATCGTGGGTACGCGCCGCCGCCAACCCTGCGCCGACGCGCTGATCGTTCTTGGTGCTTGCGAGGAACGCAGGCGCGACCTCGCGGATCATCTTCAGATCGCCGTCGTCGAAGACCTCGGACAGCAGCGCCTCTTCGGTCATGTCCCGCGGCAGATCGTAGGCTTCCAGCAGGTCTGCGAAGCCCAGATCGCCTGCAAAACCGACCCTATTCCGGCTTATATCGGCTGCGAGGGCCGTCAGATCCTCACCGGAATAGACGCCGAGCAACGCATCGAGCCGGTCGCAATCCGAGCCGGTCGCGATCTCCTCGAGGATATCCTCGCGCATCAATTCCCCAGCGCGGTCGTCCATCTCGGAAAAGCCCGGCGAGACTTTCGCCTCGAGCGGGAAGCGGCGCAGCAACCCCGCACAGAAGGCGTGGATCGTCTGGATCTTCAGCCCGCCCGGCGTCTCGATCGCCTTGGCGAACAGCCGCCGCGCTTTCGCCAGATCCTCGGCAGAGAGCGCCTCATCGGCACCCAGCGCCCTTAGCTTCTCGCGCAGCTTTGCCTCGTCCATCATCGCCCAGCCGCCCAGCAGCCCGAGCAGACGGTTCTGCATCTCCGCCGCGGCGGCCTTGGTGTAGGTCAGGCACAGGATGCGTTGAGGCTCTGTTCCCGCCAAAAGCATGCGCGCGACGCGGTCGGTCAGCACCTTGGTCTTGCCCGACCCCGCATTCGCGGCGAGCCAGACCGAGCTGTCCGGTTGCGAGGCCTGATGCTGTCTTAGGCTGGCCGGATGGGTCATGACACGTCCTCCCCCTCGGCCTCATCGGTGACATCCCATTCCCCGAAGCGCGAGACCTGATCGTAATCCGTCCGGGCGCGCGCTTTTTGCGGGGCGCGCCGCGCGGTGAAGCCCTGCGTCGGCTCGAAATAGCGCGCGATCAGTTTGCGGAATTTCTCCCAACTCTCCTCGGGCGTCTCGCTGCGATCACCGGATTTACCCTTGATCTGCGTGGTGGCGCCGTCGCCGCCGAGCCGCACATAGGACATGCCCGCGACCTCGCGCGGCCCGATCGCCTCGAAGGCCCCGCGCCCGACCATCGCGGCCTCCAGAAGCATCTGCTTGTTGAAGGCCATCACCTCCCGCTCGGAAGGCGGCGTGCCAGTTTTGTAATCGTAGATCCACGCGCGCCCGTCTTCGAGAATGTCGATCCGGTCGGGTTTCGCGGTCAGCGCAAAAAGCGGGTTTTGCAGTGAAACAGAGCCTTTTTTCTCCACCACCATGGGCGCGCCCTGCGCGCGACGCTCGGCCTCGGCCCGGCAGAATGTCTCGGCGATCCCCCGGACCCTTGCGAGCCAGATGCGCTGCGCACTGGGCCATGGAATTTCTCGGAGCATCACCTCCTCGGCGATCTCCATCAGACGCGCCTGCGCCGCTTCGATGGTGGCGGTCTCGTCATAGGTCTTCACGAAGGTTTCGACGATCTGGTGCAACACCTGACCGCGCAGCAAGGCGTCGGGTTCGGGGCGCAGCGGATCAAGAGCGCGCAGCTTCAGGATGCGCTTCGCATAGATGTCATAGGGGTCGCGGATCAGGGTCTCGATCGCGGTGACCGGCAATTCGCGCGGGCGCACATCGACCGGCGGGCGGGGCGACGGGCGTTTGGCGGGCTCAAGCGTGATCCGCGGCGTCTCGAGCGCATCCGCCAGATCGAGCCAGCGCTTGCCGCGCCCGCGCATCTCGGCCAGCGCCTCGGTGCCGCCTTGATCGGGCAGGCCGTCCACTAGATTCAAGAGACGATTGAGCCAGCGCGACGGGATCGTCTGCGCCTCCGCGTCGCGCGCGCAGCGCGACAGGATCACCTGCGGCCCGGCAACCGCCTGCTGGAAATCATGCGCCGAGAGGCCGACCTGCCGTTCGGGCAGTAATAGACCCGATTCCAGCCGCATTTGACGGCTGAACCACGGATCGGGCGCGGGCGCTTCGGGCCAGCTTCCCTCGTTCAACCCGCCACAAATCACCAGCTCGGCGCCCTGCGCGCGCGCTTCCAGCGTCCCCCAGATCGCGATCAATGGATGCGCCGCGAGTGTCTGCCGCACGAGCCCGCTCTGAAGGTGTCGATTGACCAGATCGGCGTAATCGAGCGCGCCAAGAAGCCCGCCGAAGCCGGACTGGCTGCGCAGGTCTTCCATCAGGCGACGCGCTTCACGGCCCGCCGCCTCGCGCCACAGCTCGCTGGTCTCGGTCGCGGCACTCGGTCCGGCGGCGACCCGTTCGGCGAGCCGGAAGTGCTGTTCCACGTGATCTGTCAGCGCGGCCGCGGGAGGCGCCGCGAAATCTTCGAGAATATCGCAGAGCCACTGCGCCCAAGATTCCCGTGAATCAGGGTCTTTTTCTGCCCATTTCGTGAGACTCTCGCGATCCGGGAACGCGGGCCCATAGCGGCGCAGGCGCAGCTCCAGCTCGCGCGTGTTGCGCAGGTGCGGCCCGCGTTCCTCCTCACCTGTCGCGGTCAGCGGATGTTTCAGCAGCGCGATCAGATCGGCGATCCCGACCGGACGCGCCCGCGTCGCCGCGATCTGCCGCAGGAACCGGCCCGGCGCAGTTTGCTGCAGCGGCTGCCCCGCACTGTCGTCCGGCACGATCCCCCACCGGTCGAGCGCCGCCGACACGCGGCGCGCCAGAAGGCGATCGGGCGTGATCAGAGCCGAACTGACGCCCCGCTCGACCGCGTCGCGCAGCGCGAGCGCGATCGACAGCGCCTCATGGCGCGGATCGCGCGCTTCGATCAGCGACAGCCCCTGACAGGCAGGAACGAGCGGCCCCAGCCCAGCGCCTTCGCGCCGCCATTGATCGGTGACCGGCGCCGGCCGCAGCGCGAGCGACACGAGACGGTTGCGGCCCGGGTCCGGCGCGGAGATCTCGTCCCAATCGACGACGTCCTCCGCCGAGAGCCCGAGCTTATCGAGCAAGCTGCGATAGCGGAACTGCGGGTGGTCTTCGAGCGGAAATGGGCCGGAATAGAGACTATCCCACGCCGCCTGCGTCATGTCGCGGTCGAAGCCGGGAAGAACGATCGAACCGTTTTCCAACCGCGCGACAGCCTGCATGAAGAGCGAGGTCGCCCCATGCGAACCGGTCGAGCCTGCGACGATCACCGGATCCGCGGGCGGGGTCTCGCGCCAACGCTCGATCACAGTCTCCACGACCATCCGCTGACGGCTCTCGCGGTCCAGCTCGGCGTCGTTGTCGAAATAACGCGCGATAATGCGGATGAAGCGCAGGCTCTCCTGCCAGTGGCGGGCGTGGGTCTCGGTCAGTTCGAGCTGGTCGAGATCGTCGATATGGACGCCCTCGCTCTGCATCTCGGCAAGAAGGGAATACAGGCTCTCGGCCAGCGCAAATTGGCTCGCGCCCGCCTCGAATTCGGGCATGGCGCGGGTGAGTTGCTCGACGAACTGGGCCAATTCGAGCTTGCGGCGCAGCGGGGGCACCGGCAGCGGCAGACCCGCGAGCGGATCGGCCCCGAGATCGCTCACCAGCAGGAGCCGCGGCAGATAGAGCGCGCCGCTTTCGAGAAAGACCTCCCGCACGCGGCGGCGCATCCGCCCGGAGTTCAGATAGAGCGTGACCCGGGCCAGCGCCTCGGGCGGCTGATCGGCAAAGCGCGCGCGCAGGCCAGCAACCAGGGCGCGGGGAAAATCGACGCCCGGCGGGAGGGCGTAGACGGAGGCGGCGTCCTCACTCATCGAGCATCGCCTCGGCCAGCGTAATGGATTCGGGTCGTCCGACATCGCACCACCCCCCGTCATGCACGAGACCGAAGACACGCCCCGCCGCAATCATCTCGTCCCACAGGATATTCAGCGAGAAGTTCCGTTCTGAAATAGACCCTATTCCAGCGGGATTTAGCATTTGCGCACCGGTATAGACATAGCCCGGCCCGCGCGTCAGGCGGCCGGTCTCGTCCATCGTGAAATCGCCCGCGCCCGCATGTCCGCGTGCATTTTCGGGCCGCACCAGCATCAGAAGCGCCGACATCTCATTGGGCCGCCACGCCTCGCGCAGCCGGGCCACGGGGTTCTCGCCGCGCCAGACGGCATCGGTGTTGAGCGTCATCACGGGCCCCTCACCCAGCAGCGGCAGCGCCTTACGCAGCCCGCCGCCGGTTTCCAGAATTTCGTCGCGCTCGTCCGAGATCGCGACGTCCTGCCCGGCCAGATGCGCGACCACCTGATCGGCGAGGTAATGCACATTGGCCACCAGCCGCCGCGCCCCGCCCGCCCGGGCAAGATCGAGCGCGTGGTCAATCAAGGGACGCCCCGCGACCTCGATCATCGGTTTAGGCCGGGTTTGCGTCAGCGCGCCCATGCGCGTGCCGAAACCGGCGGCGAAGAGCATCAAGGCGTCGGGCTGGTCGGGCATTTTCGTCTCAAATCAGCAATCAAATTCGGGTCGGGGGCAGAATAGGCGGCGTGGAACAGCTCCGCCAGATCGGCGAGCGCGGGATCGGCGAGGTTACGCGAGATATAGGCGTAAACGCGGGGCATACACTCAAGATATTGAGGCTTTCCGTCTCGAATGGTCAGCCGTGCGAAGATACCGAGGATCCGCAGCGCGCGTTGCAGGCCGAGCAGCCGGTAGGCGAGCTGGAACGCGCCCGGATCGGTCGTGGTCAGCGCGCAGTAATGGGCGATCTCGGCTGTCTCGACCCGCGGGCTCACATCTCGGCGCGCGTCCTGCAGCGCGGAGACCAGATCATATGCGGGATGGGCGCGCAGCGCGTCCTGGTAGTCGAGAAGCCCGAGACGGCGCAGGCCCGGGCGATCCAGCAGAATGATGTTCTCCGCGTGGAAATCGCGCAGGCAGAGGACCGGCTTCCACGCCGGAAAAGTGTCGAATTTTTTGGCGATCGCCTTCTGGAGCGCATCCGCGGCAGCCCGGTCCGTGCAGGGGTAGAACTCGGGCACCAAATCCAGCAGGTCGCCGAGCGCGGGACCATCCAGCAGCGGCAGATCCTCGGGCGGCGCATGGCGGGGAAGATCGGCGAGGAACGCGGTGATCAGAGCATAGAGCGCAGGCTCGTCCTCGGGCGTCGCGTCGAGGTGGCGAGCCGCGAGGGCATCGCCGAAATCTTCGAGCAGCAGCAGGCCCGCCGCATCGTCGCGCGCGAACACCTTCGGCGTGGAAAAACCGGCCTCGGCGAGCCAATCGCCGATGCGGGTGAAACGCGCGATCTCGGACCCGTCGGGCGCTTTCATCAACACGGCGCGATCTGCGCCGCGGGTCAGGCGTTCGTAGCTGCGGGCGGAGGCATCTCCGGCGAGCGGGCGGCGGCTGGCGTCGTGCCACCCGGCGGCGGTGAGGAAGCTTTGGATCTCGGCTTCGTTAACCATCCCACGCCTCCAGAACCTGCCGCGAAAGAGGCGTATTCGTCTCGAAACAGACCCTTCGCGCCGCGCCGTCTTCGGTTTGCTCAAACCGCAACCGAAGCGCCCCTTTCGGCGCGGCCGAGCCGAGCCGGTCGGGCCATTCGATCAGGCAGATCGCGCTGTCGAAGGCCGCATCCAGCCCGAGCTCGAGAACCTCGTCGGGATCGGTGAGCCGATAGAGATCGGCATGCCAGATTTCGCAATCGGCCTCGTAGGTCTGAACCAGCGTAAAGGTCGGCGAGGGCACATGCTCTGCCACGCCGAGCCGCGTCTGGATCAGGGCGCGCGCGAAATGGGTTTTCCCTGCGCCGATCTGACCGTCGAGCAGCAGCACATCGCCCGGCCCGGCGAATTCGGCAAAGAGCGCGCCAAGCCGCTCCGTCGCCTCGGGATCGGGGAGATCGAGGCAGGGCATTTCGCTGGAAACGGGGGCGTGCGTCGGCGCGGGCATGGCTCGGTTCTAGCGCGCCGATCGCCCCTTTGCCAAGCGGCTAGCCTTGCTGCGCGACCGCGGTGCCCGTCTGACGTGGCGGCGGCTTGCCGGCGGTGTCCCGAGCGGAGAAACGCAGGAGGAACGCCCCGCCCGAAAGCGTCTCGAGTTGGCAGGTCAAATGCCGCCCGTCGAGCAGGGTGATCTCTTCGGTCAGGTTCTCGCGCGCCCCGATTTCCCGGGCGAGATTCTGCAGCCACGACCAGAAGGCGCTGGGTTCGGCGCGCGCCTGCCATTGCTTCACCGCGTCGAGCAGGGTCACCCGGCCCAGCGTCGCCTCCGGCTCGACCCCCCAGAGCGCGCCATAGGCGGCATTCGCCATCGCCAATTCGCCCGAGGGACGGAACACCGCGATCGCGTCGCCCACCCGGTCGAACACCTCCTGAGACATCTCGATTTCACCACGAAACTGCCGGGTTAGAGACGTTTCCGACGAAATATCCTCGAACAGGAACGCCACTGCGCCATCGGGATGCGGGCGCCCGGTGACGCGATAGGTCTGCCCGCCGGGCAGGTTCCAGGTTTCGGCGTGAAACCCGGAGGCAGCCGCCTGCTCCAGCTCTGTCATTTCCTGCCGCCAGCTTCGGTAATCCTTCGGTTCGGGCATCATCTTGGTTTCGCGCAGCCTGTCGAGAAAGGCGTAGAGCGTCGGCCGCGTCGCGAGGAATTCCGGCCCGAGCTGAAGAAGGTCGCTCAGCGCCGGATTGAACAGCCGCAGCTGCCGGTCCCGGTCGAAAATCGCGAGCCCGATCGGCAGGTCGGCGAAGGTCTTGGTCAGGGTCTGGACGAAATCGCGCAACGCCTTCTCGGCCCGCACAGCGGCGTCGGCGGGGAGGGCGAAATGCAGCGTGCCGCGTTCGAGAACGACGGAGTGACAGTCGAACCATGTCGCGGCGTCCGAGGCGTTTTGTGAGGTTCGGCCGATTTCCAGACGATGCGGCCCGCCCCCGTCGAATGCGTCGGGCGGCAGCGTGAACAGGCTCGGCAGCGGCCATCCAAACCCTTCTTCCCCCGCATCGAAAGCCCCTGCGCGCACGAGATAGGCTCTGTTTGCCCAACTCATCTCACCGCCCTTCTCGGTCCGCCAGATCAGAACCGGCGACCGGTCGAGCGTCGTGCGCATCATCTCCAATTCGTCTTCCATCGCGCGGAAAGAGAGACTGTCGACGCGCTGGCCCTGCCCCTCCCCTTCGGGATCGACGAGGGTGATCCGCGCCAGACCGTTGAAATTCTCGACGGTGAGGCGGAGCCGGGGCTTGTCGGTGGCACTCGCGACTTCGGTCAACTCAAGCCGCCCGAGATCGGCGAGCTGGCCGATGCGGGACTGGAAATCGGGAAAGCGCGGCGCGGCGAAAGCGGTGAACCGTGTCCAATCGCTCGCCCCGATGGGCATCGATTCCAGCAAGCGCCGCGCCGGGGGCGTTGCATCCACAAGCGCCTCGTCGTCGAACAGGAAGGCCACCTCCTCGATGTCCTCTCGCGCAGCCGGGGTCAGCCTGCGCCCCGGCACGCGGCCCACGGCGAGCCATGTCAGCAGCAACGCGACCAAGGCCGCGCCCACCGAGGTAAGCGCGATCATTGTCGCCTCGAGCCATGCAGTCGTCATGTCTTTCGGCCTTTCAAACCTGTCCCCAGGCCGAGGGTGCGGAAGATTCGTTAACTCAGCGTTAACTTCGCTCGGGGAGCGGCAAGAGAGGTGAAGGCGATCAGACCGCGATCGGCTGGTTCAAACCAAGCCCCGCATCGTCCCGCGCCAGAAGGCGCGATGCAGGCCAGACGACCTCCACAACCGCACCGGAGCGCGCGGGCACCGCGGCACCGGGCGCGAAGGGCGCGTCCCCGTTCGAGAAGGTGAGCCGCCCGCCTGTCCGCTCGATCAGGGTCTTCGCGATGAAAACGCCAAGCCCCATCCCCTCATAGCCCTTGCGCTCCGCCGCATTCGCACGCGGTTGCAGGAAGGGATCGCCGATCCGGTTGAGCACGCTCGTCGGATAGCCTTTGCCGTCGTCGCTGATCCGCACAGTGATCTCTTCATCGTCCCATTCCGCTTCGACCCAAACCGTGGAGTGCGCGAAATCGACGGCGTTCTGGATGAAATTGCGCAGGGCGTGGATCAGTTCGGGATAGCGGTAGATCGTCGGCTGCCGCTCCAGCCCCTCGACGATGGGATGGGCATCGAAGTGAATTTCGATCCCACGCTCCATATGCGGGTCCGCCGCTTCGCGCAGAACGGCGACGATGGGCGCGGTCCGCATATGCAGGTCGTCTTTCCCGACCCGGCCCATCGAATGGAGAATGTCGCGGCACCGATTGGCCTGCTCGCGGATCAAGAGCGCATCGTCGCGCAGGTCGGGGCTGTCTTCGAGCTCGTCGGCCAGCTCCGAACTCACCAGCTTGATCGTCGCAAGCGGCGTGCCCAGCTCATGCGCCGCCGCCGCGACGACGCCGCCCAGATCGGTCAGCTTCTGCTCGCGCGTCAGGGCGAGCTGGGTCGCGCGCAACGCATCGCCCATGGAGCGCACTTCGCTCGCGACCTTATGTGCATAGGCACCAAGGAAGGCCACGCCGATGATGATCGACAGCCAGTAGCCGAATTCGAACACGTCAGGCACGGCGATCACCTCGCCGGTCTTGCTGACGAGCGGCAGATAGACCACGGCGACTATGGAAATCATCACCATCGTCGAAAGCCCCAGCAGGATCGTCGCAGACCGCTCCAGCGCGGTGGCAGCTATCGTGACCGGCACGAGAATGAGCAGCGCGAAGGGGTTGTTCATCCCGCCCGTGATCGACAGCAGCAGCGCGAGCTGCGCCATGTCGAACATCAGCGTCGCCGCCGCCTCGGGCTGGGTCAGACGCTTGGTGTCGGGAAAGAGAAAGATCGCCACGAGATTGGCTGCAATGGCCGCCGCGACCGTGGCGAGGCATAGCGCCAGATCCAGCGCGATATCATAGACGAAATAGGCGACGAAGATCGCGCCGAGCTGACCGACAATCGCAGTCCAGCGCAGGAAGATCAGCGTCCGGAGGCGCACCCAGTCGTGGTGAATCTCGGCCGGGCCGGGTTGGGCCTCGAGGCGTTGAGCCATGTCGTCTCCCGCGTCCAAAGCGCACATCGCCGGAATTGGCGGCATGAAAGCATTGATAATCGGCGCCCGCCGCGCGATCAATGCAGCCGTGAGAGGAGTGACAATATGAACCGTATTGCGAAAATTTCCGCTGCCGCCGCGACCGCGATCGTGGTCATCGGCCTGGGCGTCACCTGGTTCGCCGCGACCCGCAGCAATGACGACGATATTTTCGCGCAATGCCGGCAAAGCGTCGTCGCAGGCGGCGCGGGCGAAATCGGCGGTCCATTCACCCTGACCGATGAGAACGGCAAGGAAGTGACGAATACGGATGTCATCACCGAGCCGAGCATTCTCTATTTCGGCTATACCTATTGCCCGGATGTCTGCCCGCTCGACAGCGCGCGTAATGCCGAAGCCGTAAGCCTCCTCGAAAAGCGCGGCTATTCGGTGACGCCGGTCTTCATTTCGGTCGATTCCGCGCGCGACACGCCCGAGCTGCTGAAGGAATTCACCGATCTCATGCATCCGAAAATGATCGGGCTGACCGGCACGCCGGAGCAGATCAAGAAGGTCTCGCAGGAATACCGCACCTATTTCAAAGTGCAGGATCCGGGCGACCCCTACACCCTGATCGATCACTCGACCCAAAGCTATCTGGTTTTCCCGGACACTGGTTTCGCGGAATACTACAACCGCGACACCACGCCCGAGCAGATGGCCGACAGCGTCTCCTGTTTCGTCGACGCGTGGAAAAAGGCCAATCCCGACGGCGCAGCCGGAAATTGACCGAGCAGGCGCAACAGCTTAAAACAAATCCAAGCGTCAAACTCGGCGAGAGGGAGTTACGATAATGGCTGAAGACATCAGCGCCGATATCGGGTCGGACAAATCGCTTCTGATCGTCGATGATGATCTACCGTTTCTCACGCGGCTGGCCCGCGCGATGGAGAAACGCGGCTTCGAGACCCAGACCGCCGAAACCGTCGCCGCAGGGCGCGCCATCGTGCAGTCGAACCCGCCCGCCTATGCGGTGATTGATCTGCGGCTCGAGGATGGCAACGGGCTCGACGTGGTCGAGGCGCTGCGCGAAAAGCGCGCCGATGCGCGGATCGTGGTGCTGACCGGCTATGGGGCCATCGCGACCGCCGTGGCCGCCGTGAAAATGGGCGCGACCGATTATATCGCGAAACCCGCCGATGCCACCGACGTCACAAATGCGCTATTGGCGAAAGGCGAGGTTGCCCCGCCGCCGCCGGAAAACCCGATGAGCGCGGATCGCGTGCGTTGGGAACATATTCAACGGGTGTACGAACTTTGCGACCGGAATGTTTCGGAAACGGCGCGCCGCCTGAATATGCATCGCCGCACGCTTCAGCGGATTTTGGCTAAGAGAAGCCCAAGGTGACGCTTTGGTTAGGTTGTTAATTAATTAACCCTTCTATTTAATGCTCCGGATATCCAATTCGGAGCTTTAAAATGAATCTAGATGATATGTCCCTCGACGAGCTAAAAGCTCTTCGTAAGCAAGTCGACAAGGCGATCTCCGGCTACGAGGATCGCAAGAAGAAAGAAGCGATCGATCAGCTTGAGCGCGCGGCCCGCGATATGGGTTATTCGCTGGCGGAACTGACCGGATCGGGTTCGGCCAAGCCGCGCCGCACCGTGCCGCCGAAATATGCCAATCCGGACGATGCCAGCGAAACCTGGACCGGTCGTGGCCGTAAGCCGCGTTGGGTGCAAGCCGCTCTCGACAATGGTAAATCGCTCGACGATCTGAAGATCTGAGAAACAAATAAGTATTTTTGAATACGAGTGCCTGCTGGAATTGCAGACACTCGTATTACAGCTCTGACAAAAGCGCTTCGTGGCGTGCGGTATAATCCGTGCGCACCTCCGACGGCGGTCGCAGATGGATTTTAAAGGTTTCGGCATATTCGGGCGCGAGCTTTCCGAAAACCTTGTCGGCCTCAACCTTGGAAAACCCGGCAATCTGTTCGGCTTCCAACCGCGCCGAGACGATATCCGCCTTTTTGATCGCACGCTTGATTCGCACCGGGAGCGCTGCGGGTAGACCAAAGCGTATATGCACCGCCGCGATTAGCCGATCATCGAGCGTGCCGTAGCCTTCGCCAATCGCCGCCTTCACCGGGCTGATCATATCGCCCAGCACATATTCCGGCGCGTCATGCAAAAGCGCCGCCAATTTCCATTTCGCGGCGATCTTCGGATTCTGATGGCAGAAAATCTGCTCCACCAGCAACGAATGCTCGGCCACGGAATAGGGCCAGTCGCCGAAAGTCTGCCCGTTCCAGCGCGCCACGAAAGCCAGACCATGCGCGATATCCTCGATCTCGATATCGACGGGCGTCGGGTCCAGCAGGTCGAGCCTGCGCCCCGAAAGCATCCTTTGCCAAGCGCGTTTCATGTGATCACCGTATAGTCGTCGGGAAAGCGCGCGAGATAGCGCGCCATTTTGTTTCTGTTGATGAGGTGCCGGACGAGCATTTTCGTCATCAGCTTACTGCCCGGCCCGGGGCCGTCGGGAATATCGAAGCGCCGTTCCGGGAAATGCGCGGCGCAGAAATGGCGCAAAGCCCGCCCGAACCGGGGCGGCAGCGTTTCCGGTCGCGCTTTCCACGGTTTCGACGGGCCGATGAAATGCACGATATGCGCGCTGACCATCGCCTCATGCAGCCGCGAAGCCGGGGTATATTGCCAGTTCCACATCGGGCCGAGCTCCGCCCAGTTGCGATACAGAACGCAATTGAGAAGCGTCTGATCATTCCGACGCAGGCGGGCGCCGTTCTTTTCTCCAAAGCTCAGCGCCGCGTCGAGAATGCCTTGAGCGTTCCAGTTCGCCACATCGATCAGCAGCACGCCGGAATTGAAATAGGCGGCATTCTCTAGATCGAAATCCTTGAAATCCTCCGGCATCCGCGAGGGCGTCCGCCATTGCGGATTATCCCGCACTGCCGCGACCGGCTTCTCCCCGAGGTCGACCGTCAGCAGCCGCGAGAGATCGCCGCTTTCCACATGAATATCGGCATCCAGATAGAGAATGCGGTCATAATCATCTGCGAAAATCTGCGGCAGCATCAGCCGCATATACATGGCCGAACTGCGCCCGCGATCGGTCGAGAACCCCGAAAATATTAGGTCGGGATCGAAACTGCACAGCCGCAGGTTCAAACCGTCGAGCGACGCCGGAAGCGTCACGGGCTCGGCGCTGACGATGCAGATATCGAAATCCCGATCCGGGTGAAGCTGCGCGATCTGTCCCGCCGCATGCGCGGCATAAGGCAGGTAAGCGTCATCGCAGCAAAACGCGATCGCAGAGCGGTGCTGCGCAGGTTTCGAACAGGCCAGATTGATCTCCATTCGCCCCTCTCATGCAGCGCGTATCTGTGACTAGCCAAAGCCATTGCAGCTGTAAACGCCACAGATTGAGGAACATTTTCGCGCGGAGTGTGTTCTTGGGTTGACACGGAGAGAAAAAGGGGACGCCAAAATGCAGACCTCGAAAACTACGTTCTTTGCTGCCGGGATCGCGATTATCTCGATCCCCGCTACCATTGCCATCGCCGCCGTACGCAGCGACGAGGCTGTGACGCCCGCCCCGCAAGTTGAATCGGCGCGGCAGGTCATGCTGGATGGCTACGAGGGCGACGGTCGCCCGATGGAAGATATTCCGTCCGAGATTCCCTATGGCGATCTGTCGGCATTCGACAAGGTCACCGCGATCGGCGAGGCGCAAAGCCCCGATCAGCCCTATTGCGACAACCGCGCGAAGCTCGTGGACTCGCTCAATCACGACTTCGCGGAGAAGCCCGCGATGACGAAACAGCTTGGCGATCACCGTAAGGTCGAGCTTTACGCCTCGAGCATCATGGGCACTTGGACTGCGGTCTATACCCGTGCCGACAACGTCTCCTGCATCGTGTCCTCGGGCACCGATTGGAAGCGTGGCAACAACCCGGTGGCGCTCCTGCATCGTGAGGGGATTCTTCCCGCAACCTGATCGTGATCGGCCTTCATTGCCGCTTTACGGTCCCAGTGCTACATAGCTTCCAAATTCAGATTGGGAGCCGCACATGGCCGATTACGTCATCAAGGATATCGCTCTGGCCGACTACGGCCGGAAGGAGCTCGACATCGCCGAAACCGAAATGCCGGGCCTGATGGCCTGCCGCGCGGAATTCGGCGAGAGCAAACCGCTTAAAGGCGCACGCATCGCGGGGTCGCTGCACATGACCGTGCAGACCGCGGTGCTGATCGAAACGCTCAAGGCGCTCGGCGCCGATGTGCGTTGGGCCTCGTGCAACATCTTCTCGACGCAGGATCACGCGGCGGCTGCGATCGCGGCGGGCGGCACGCCCGTTTTCGCGATCAAGGGCGAGACGCTTGCGGAATACTGGTCCTATACCGACCAGATCTTCCAGTTCGAGGAAGGCACCTGCAACATGATCCTCGACGATGGCGGGGATGCGACGCTCTACATCCTGCTCGGCGCGCGGGTCGAGAATGGCGAGACCGACCTGATCGAAGTGCCCACCTCGGAAGAGGAGGAGGCGCTGTTCGCCCAGATCAAGAAGCGCATGAAGGAAAGCCCCGGCTGGTTCACCAAGCAGCGCGACGCGATCAAGGGCGTCTCGGAAGAGACCACCACCGGCGTGCATCGCCTTTACGATCTGCACAAGAAGGGCCTGCTGCCCTTCCCGGCGATCAACGTGAACGACTCCGTCACCAAGTCGAAATTCGACAACAAATACGGCTGTAAAGAGAGCCTCGTGGACGGCATCCGCCGTGCCACCGACACGATGATGGCCGGCAAGGTGGCCGTCGTCTGCGGTTATGGCGATGTGGGCAAAGGCTCCGCCGCGTCGCTACGTGGCGCAGGCGCCCGCGTGAAGGTCACCGAGGTCGATCCGATCTGCGCACTGCAAGCCGCGATGGACGGGTTCGAGGTCGTGGTTCTGGAAGACGTCGTCGACAGCGCCGACATCTTCATCACCACCACCGGCAACAAGGACGTCATCCGAATCGAGCATATGCGCGAGATGAAGGATATGGCGATCGTCGGGAACATCGGCCATTTCGACAATGAAATTCAGGTCGCGAACCTGAAGAACCACAAATGGACCAACATCAAGGACCAGGTGGACATGATCGAGATGCCCTCGGGCTCGCGCATCATCCTGCTGTCGGAAGGCCGCCTGCTGAACCTCGGCAACGCCACCGGCCACCCGAGCTTCGTGATGTCGGCGAGCTTCACCAACCAGGTGCTGGCGCAGATCGAGCTATGGACCAAGGGCGAGGACTATGCGCCGGGCGTCTACATCCTGCCCAAGCATCTCGACGAAAAGGTCGCCCGCCTGCATCTGGAGCGGATCGGCGTGAAGCTGACCCAGCTCAAGCCCGATCAGGCCGACTATATCGGCGTCACGGTCGAAGGGCCCTTCAAGCCCGAGCATTACCGCTACTGACCCGATCGCATCGCGATTTCAAAGGCCGCGCCGCAGGGTGCGGCCTTTTTACGTGCAACGCAGACCATGATCGGTTTTCCTCGGGACACGAGGAGAGCGATGACACCCGAAGACCTTGCCGCGCGGTTCAAACCGCAATTGGAGGCGGAACTGGCCGAGCTGCGCAGCGCGTCGCAGGATACCGCGCAGACCCGCAAACCCGTCGAGCTGGATCAGCAAAGCGTCGGGCGGTTGTCGCGTATGGATGCGCTGTAGAACCAGGCGATGGCCAATGCGGTCGATGGCCGCCGTCAGCACCGGATCACCGCGATCGAGGCCGCACTCCAGCGCATCGCGGAAGACGAATTCGGCTATTGCGACAGCTGCGGCGAGCCGATCCCCGAGAAGCGCCTCGAACTCGACCCGACCTTCACGCAATGCGTCTCCTGTCGCGGCGGAGGCTGAGGCGCGCGCGTCCCAGGATTTACGCTTTGTAATTTCACTATCTCGGCTTACCCTGCGCCTGCCTTCATTTCTGGGCAGAGCAACCTGATAGGTGGGACACATGGGTAAAAGAGACGAGCTGATTGAAAAATACGCCGAGGATCTGAAATCCAAATGCGGCATGACCCCGGACATGGATCTTCTGACCAAGGTAACGATCGGCTGCGGGCCCTCGATCTACAATGCGGATTCTTCGACCGTCGCGGCGACGGACAAGGCAGAGCTTGAGACCGTGAAGGACAACTTCCTCGTCAAAAAGCTTGGCCTCTCGGACAGCCCCGCGCTGATGGATGCGATCGACAGCGTGATCGAGACCTATGGCCGGTCCGAGCGCAACAAGTATCGCGCCGTGATTTATTACATGCTCACCAAGCATTTCGGCAAAGAAAGCGTCTACGCCTGATCGCGAGCACCTCGCGCAGCTTATGACGACCCACGGCCCGGCCTGTCCGGGCCGTTCGCTTTAGCGGATCAGCGCCTTGATCCCGGCGACATGCACCGCCTGCGCGCCCAGCGCATCGGCGGTCAGCGTCTCGATCGTCTCGTCCAGCGCCTCGCGCGGCACGATCCGGTCGATCAGCCCCCAGCTCAGCGCCTCTTCGGCCTCGATCTTCTGCCCCGCCATCAGGATCATCTTCGCCCGCGCGGGTCCCACCAGCGCGACCATGCGCGCAGGGTCCGAGGGCTGCGGCAGGAAGCCGAGCTTCATCACCGGGTAGAAGAATTTCGCGCCCGGAACGGCGATCCGCAGATCGCAGGCCAACGCCATTCCCATAGCGCCCCCGGCCAGCGTGCCATTGAGCGCCGCGATCGTCAGGCAGGGCAGCGATGCGATTGCGCCCGAAAGCCGCTCCCAGACCGGATCGGTCGCCAGTGTACCGGATTTCGCCTCGTCCAGATCGGCGCCGGCGGAGAAGACCTTGCCATTCCCGCTCAGAACGAAAGCCCGCGCCTCTTCACGCCCTGCACGTTCGGCCAGATCGGCGATCTCTCCCAGCATCGCGCCGGTCAGCGAATTGGCTTTTTCAGGCCGGTCTATGGTCACACGCCACAGCCCGTTCTCGATCTCGTGGCGGATCATTCCCAGCCTCCTCACAACTCCCGTGAAACCCGTCTAGCAGCCCCGGGAAGGCTTGACCATCGGCCTGACCCAAAGGAGGATGGCGCGACTTGGTTCTCAGTGGAAAGGTACCCCTCTTATGGCATGGCTCAAAACCGTCGGTTCCGGCGCCGTTGTGGTTTCGCTGCTGTCCACCACGGCCTCTTTTGCGGATGTCACCGCAGAGCAGGTCTGGCAGGCGTGGCAATCCGAATACCAGACCTACGGCTATGAGGTGATGGTCGGGAGCCAGAACCGCGAGGGCGACACGCTCACCGTCTCCGACGTGAAGATGGTCCGCAATGTCGACAATATGAGCCTCACGCTCGACGTGCCCGAACTCAAGCTGCGCGATCTTGGCGACGGCACGGTGGAGACCGTCTTCCCCGAAACCATGACCGGCGACATGACCGGCAAGCCGGGCACCGACACGTCTGACATCGCCATGAAGATGACGATGACCCAGACGGACAGCAAGGTCATCGTCTCCGGGTCGCCGGGCGATCTGACCTACGATATCGACGCGCCGAAGATGACGATGGATCTCGACCAGACCGTCACCGCCGAGGGGCAGGACGTGCCGGTCAAAATGTACTTCTCGCTGGAGAACACCAAGGGCAATTACCACGTTGTCGATGGCGACATGCATTCGGTCGATTCCAAGATGTCCATCGGAACGCTCGACCTGACCGCATCGGGTGCCGATCCCGAGGGCAGCGGCACGTTCAACATGAACGGCCAGATGAACGACCTCGCCTATGAAGGAACGTTCGCGATGCCCAAGGGCATCGACTCCGAGAAGCTCGACGAGGCGCTCAACGCCGGGGCGAACCTCGATCTTGCGATGACCTATGCCGGCTCGAACTGGACGGTGAGTGCCGACGGTCCCGACGGCAAGGTCGATCAGAAGACGACCGATCAGGGCGGTAAACTCGATATCGCGATGTCGAAGGACGGCCTGTCCTTCGGTGGCCAGAGCAATAACGGCCATATCGAGATGACGACGCCCGAACTGCCCTTCCCGATCACCGCGGATATCCAGTCGGCGGACATGAATTTCGCGATGCCGGTCGCGAAATCCGGTGAGGCGCAGGACTACAAGGCGAAGCTTGGCTTCAACGGCGTCACGGTCTCCGACAATATCTGGGCCATGTTCGATCCGAACGGCGATCTGCCCCATGACCCGGCAACGCTGCAGGTCGATCTCTCGGGCAAGATGAAGCTCTCCGAGGACCTGTTCAGCCCGGCCGCCGCCGCGATGGACGCACCGCCGATGCAGGTCGACACCGTCGACATCAACAACATCAAGCTGTCGATGGTCGGCGCCGATCTGAACGGCAAAGGCGCGCTCGAGCTGAAGAATGGCGGGCCGATGCCGATGCCCACGGGCAAGATCGACCTGACGCTGACCGGAGCTAACGCGCTTATGGACAAGCTGGTTGCGATGGGGCTCGTGCCGCAGGATCAGATCATGTTCGGGCGGATGATGCTCGGCCTCTACGCCAAGCCCACGGGCGACGATGCCTACGAGTCGCAGGTCGAGTTCCAGGATGGCGGGGAAATCCTCGTCAACGGCCAACGCGTCCAGTAAAGACTGAAACCCACGGCGAGAAGCCGTCCGGGTCTCCGGGCGGCTTTCGTTTTTCTCACGAGGTGTAAATTGACCAAGCCCTCCCTCTCCGATCTGACCCAGTCGCTGCTCGAGGCTGCGAAGCGCGCAGGTGCCCCTGCCGCCGATGCCATTGCGGTCGATGGGCGCTCGGTCGCGATCGATGTCCGCGAAGGCCGTCTCGAACAGGCCGAGCGGTCGGAGGGCGTCGAGATCGGGCTGCGTGTCCTTCTCGGCGGCAAACAGGCCTGCGTGTCCGCCTCCGATATTTCCGCCCGCACCTTCGAGGAAATGGCGCAGCGCGCGATTGCGATGGCCCGCGAAGCGCCGGAGGATCCGTTCATCGGCCTCGCCGATCCGTCGCAGCTGACCGACCGCCGCGATGCCGACGGCATGGAATTGGCCGATCCGAGCGCCGAGCCCTCCGCCGAGGCGCTGCAAAGTGACGCGCTAGAGGCCGAGGCCGCGGCGCTTGGCGTCGACGGCGTCGCCCAGGTGCAATCCGCCTCCGCCGCCTATTCCTATCGGCGCGTCCATGTCGCGGCCTCCAACGGTTTCGCGGGCGGCTATGATCGCAGCTCGCGCGTCGTCTCGGCCGTCGCGATTTCCGGCGAGGGGCTGGGGATGGAGCGGGACTGGGCCGCCGAAAGCCGCATTTTCCAGTCCGATCTGCCCAGCGCGCAAGAGATCGGGCGTCTGGCGGGCGAACGCGCCGCGGCCCGTGCCAATCCGCGCCGCCCGAAAACCGGTGCCTATCCGGTGCTGATCGACGAACGCGTCTCGGGCAGCCTGATCGGGCATCTTCTGTCGGCGGTGAACGGGCAGGCGATCTGTCGCGGCGCCTCGTGGCTGCGCGACGCATTGGACGAACAAGTTCTGCCCGAAGGCCTGTCGCTGATCGAGGAGCCGCATCGCAAGCGCGTCTCCGGCTCGCGCCCCTTCGACGCGGAAGGGCTGGCCACCGCGCGTCGCGCCATCGTCGAGAATGGTGCGCTGAAAAGCTGGACGCTCGACCTCGCCTGCGCGCGCAAGCTGGGGCTGCAATCGACGGCGAATGCCAGCCGCGGCACCTCTTCGCCGCCCTCGCCCGGCATCGGCAACGTGACCCTGACGCAGGGCGACAAGACGCGCGAGGAACTGATGGCCGAGATGGGCACCGGGCTTCTCGTAACCTCTTTCATCGGGGCCACGATCAACCCCAATACGGGCGATTATTCGCGCGGGGCCTCGGGTTATTGGGTCGAAAACGGCGAGCCGGTCTATCCGGTCAATGAATGCACCATCGCGGGCAACCTGCGCGATATGCTCCGCAGCATCCGGCCCGCGAATGACGCGCGGATGCATCTGAGCCATATCGTGCCCTCGCTTCTCCTCGAAGGAATGACGCTTGCCGGAGACTGATCTTCCCCTTCTGATCGAGACCGCGAAAGAGGCCGGTGCGCTTGCCCTGAAATATTGGAAAAAGGCGCCCGAAGCTTGGGACAAAGGCGACGGGGCCGGTCCGGTCTCGGAGGCCGATCTGGCGGTGAATGCGCTGCTGGAAGAGCGCCTGCGCGGCGCCCGGCCCGATTACGGCTGGCTGTCGGAGGAAAGCACCGACGATCCGGCGCGTCTCGAGGCGCGCTCGACCTTCATCGTCGATCCGATCGACGGCACGCGTGCGTTCCTTGCTCATGACGGTGGTTTCGCCCACGCTTTGGCCGTGGTGCGCGATGGCGCGGTCATTGCGGGCGTGGTGCATCTGCCGGTGCACGATCTCACCTATTCCGCGACAATCGACGGTCCGGCCTCCCTGAACGGCGAGCCCCTGCGCCCCGGTGCACAAGATGCGCTGTCCGGCGCGACGGTGCTGACCTCGAAACTCTCCGAAAATCCGAGCTTCTGGCGCCACGGCCTGCCGGATTATCAGCGCCATTTCCGCTCCTCGCTGGCATGGCGGCTCTGTCTGGTGGCGGAAGGGCAGTTCGATGCGACGATTTCGCTGCGCCCGGCATGGGAGTGGGACATCGCCGCGGCGAGCCTGATCGCGCAACGCGCGGGGCTGCTCGCCACCGATCGCAACGGCCGCGCGCTGCGGTTCAACCGGTCGCCGCCGCAATCGAGCGGGCTGGTCGTCGCCAACCCGACCCTGCATGAGAAATTCATCGAAAATCTGGCGTTCTGGCCGGATTAGGGTCTACCAGCGCAGCACGCGCGTCCCGATCAGAGCCCCCACAAGCATCACCACGACGATCCCGGCCCCGTACCAAGTGACGTAGAAAAGCGGGCTGTCCTCGGTGCAGTGCAGGGCGTAGATCGCGGTGCCCATACCCCCGGCAGCGAGCCCCGCCAGCGCCCCGGCCTGAGCCGGGCGCGTCACCGCCCCTTTGCGCAGGCTGATAAGGAGCGCACCCAGCGCCGGGAGGGACAGCATCGGCACGGAGATCAGGCAGGGCAGGATCGTTTCGCCCTCGAAATCCGACATGCGCTGGCCGTCAGGCGTGGTCAGGAAGGCATAGGCCAAAAGCGCTGCCCCGATCGCCGGGAAGATCCAGAGCCACCCGGTCGAAACCTTCGCCGTGGGCCGCCCCAGGCGCACCGCCATCGGGGTCACGAGCACGGCCAAGACCAGCGGCAGGTAGAATTTCGGGGCGATTTCCGGCGTCATAAGGGTCTGTTGCAGCGGAAAACGCAGCCCATAGACCGAAATCACGAACAGCGCCGACAGCAGAAGCGCCGGCACAAGCCAGCGGCCAAGCACCTGCTTCGGGCGCGGATCGGGCAACGTGTCTTGTTGCAATACGGATATCAGGTCTTCGGTTTTCATATCTCGATCAGCCTCTCGCGAAGCGCGGCCAGTTTTTTCAACGAGCGATGCAGCATCACGCGCACCGCTCCCTCACTCATATCTAACGCATCGCCGGTTTCCGCGATGCTCTTCCCTTCGAGCCCGATAGCGCGCACCAACTGCGCGGCGCGGGGCTCGAGATGGGTCAAAAACGTCTCTATATCGGCCTTTTCCGTGGGATCGGCCTCTGGAGCGGCGGGCAGCATCTCGGCGAAATCCTCCACCGGAAGATGGATACGTCGCCCCCGCTTCCGAAAGGCGTCGACCACCTTGTGCCGGGCGATCGCGTAGCACCACGGCGCCGCCGGCTCATCCTCGCGCCACGTGTGACGCTTCAGATGGATCGCGAGCAACACCTCCTGCACGACATCCTCGCAATCAGCTTCGGACAGCCCGGCACCGCGCGCCCGCACAACAGACCGCAACACCGGGGTCACGGCCTGCAGGAACAGACCGTAGGCGCGCTTGTCGCCCGCATTCGCAGCCCGCAGGAGCTGCGACCAATCTGCCCGCCGATCATGCATCATCGCCATCCTTTCGTTCGCGATCATGCCTTCGTTACAGCCAGAGCGAAAAACTTTTTCGTTCACGCTGGCGTGATCGGCGTAACGCGGCCGTGACCTGACGCGAAGGGTGATCAGGACCGCAACGGTCCCAACCAATCAGGGAGACTACCATGAAGACCGAAACCACCCTTGGCTTTGCAACTGCTCTGACCTGCGCGATGGGGCTGGCCAGCGCCGCCCATGCCGAAGATCAGGCGATGGAGAAATGCTACGGCGTCGCGATGGCCGGGCAGAACGATTGCGCCGCCGGGCCCGGCACCACCTGCGCCGGCACCGCGACGATGGATTATCAGGGCAACGCCTGGAAACTCGTCCCGGCGGGCACCTGCACCGAGATCGAGACGCCGCACGGTATGGGCTCGCTCGAACCCAAGGAGATGTGATCCCAAGCGGGGCGTGCGAGAGGCGCGCGCCCCGTTTCCTCACCGAAGGAGGCTGCCATGACACTGCCACGCAAAGCGGGCCTCGGCTTCAAGCCAGAGCACTTTCCCGCCATAACAGAGACGAAACCGGATCTCGGTTTCTTCGAAATCCACGCGGAAAACTATATGGGCGCGGGCGGCATGCCGCATGCGATGCTGGAACGGCTGCGCGCGGATTATGCGCTTTCGGTGCATGGCGTGGGCCTCTCGATCGGCGGCCCCGATCCGCTGGATCGCGACCACCTCGCGCGGCTCAAGAAGCTCTGCGACCGATACGCCCCCGAGAGCTTCTCGGAGCACCTTGCCTGGGCAAGCCATGGCGGTGTCTGGATGCACGATCTGCTGCCCCTGCCCTACAGTGCGGAAACGCTGGCGCTGATCTGCGATCACGTCGATGAGGTGCAGGAGCATCTCGGCCGCCGGATGCTGCTGGAGAACCCGGCGACCTATGTGCTCTTCGACGATTCCGACATCCCCGAGACCGAATTTCTGACCGAGATCAGCACGCGGACCGACTGTGGATTGCTGCTCGATGTGAACAATGTCTTCGTGTCCTGCGTGAACCACCGACAGGACCCGCGCGCCTATCTGGAGGCGTTCCCGCTGAACCGTGTCGGCGAGATCCATCTGGCGGGCCATGAAGAGGAGGAGCTGCCCTCCGGGCCCCTGCTCATCGATAGCCACGGGCGCGAAGTCGCGGAGCCGGTTTGGGCGCTTTATGCTGAAACAGTCTCTATAACCGGGCAGCTACCGAGCCTTATCGAATGGGACAATGATGTGCCGGACTTCGCCAGTTTGATGGCCGAGGCCGAGCGTGCGTCGATGATCTTGTCGGGTGACCACCATGCCCTCGCATCGTGACTTCGCCCGTGGTTTCCGCAAGAGTCTCGCCGGTGGGCCCGCGCCGCAAAACGCAACCGCCCAAGATCCGGCCGAGATCGAGCGCCGCTTCGACGTTTACCGCAACAACGTGGCGCATGGGCTGACACAGGCGCTTGCGCGGCATTTCCCGGCGATCGAACGGCTTCTTGGCGCGGATTGCTTCAGGGGGCTCGCCCGGGCCTATATCGCCGAGCACCCGCCGCGCACGCCCATCCTGACCGTTTGGGGCGGCGCGTTTCCGGCCTATCTGTCGGATGAACCTTCGCTGCAATCGCTGAGCTATCTGCCCGACGTCGCCCGCATCGAATGGGCGCGCAGCCGGGCCTATCACGCAGCCGATTCAGAGCCTATTGCGCCGGAACGCCTGCAAGAGACAGCCACACGCGCAGGTACTCACCTGTGCCTCGATCTGCATCCGTCGGTGCAGGTGCTTCAGCTCCTGACGCCCGCCGGTTCGATCTGGGCCTCGCAACAACCCGGTGGCCCCGCTCCACCGCGGGCGAAGGAGTGGAGACCGGAGACGCTGCTGATTGCGCGGCGCGGGATTTCTCATGTGATCACGTCCGTCGTTCGTAGCTCGACCGGCCGCTTCGTCTCGGCCCTCTGTGCAGGTGAAACCGTCGCCCGCGCGCAAGACCGGGCGGGAGCGGATTTTGACCTCAATGCAGCGCTTCTGCTGCTGGTGGAAAATGCGCTGATCGTCGGCGCGGGCATCGAAACAGGAGACGAGTCATGACCGATACGATCGAGATGAAAACGCCAAAACAGGGTCTATTCCGGCTGTATCATCGGTTTTCCGATGTAGCCCAGCGCTTCCCGGAGGAGGTTGTTCTGATCGGAGCGCGGCTCTTTCCGGCGATGGTATTCTGGATGTCCGGGCGGACCAAGGTGGAGGGGTTCATGATCAAGGATTCCACCTTCACCCTCTTTCAATACGAATACGACCTGCCCGTCATTCCGCATGAATGGGCGGCGGTGCTTGCGACCTTCGCGGAGCATTTCTTCCCATTGCTGCTGATCTTCGGCCTTGGCAGCCGCCTCGCGGCGCTCGCGCTTCTGGCGATGACGCTGGTGATCCAGATCTTCGTCTATCCCGGCGCGTGGGTCACGCATGGGCTTTGGGCCATCGCGCTTCTGACGGTTCTGATGAAGGGCCCCGGGCGGCTTTCTCTCGATAAGCTCATCGGATTGGAACGCTGAGCCTTGCTCTCCCCGCCTGCACGATTATGTGTGAGCGCAAAGGAGAGCCGATGCGCGAAAGCGACGATATCGAAGCCGCAATGGGCCGCGCCGAGAGCGAGGGCCACGGCCACCAGCCCGACCGGGCGAATACGCGGCTTTTGCGCGATGCGCTCGCGCAATTCGCGACCGGCGTGACCGTGGTGACCGCCTGTGCGCATGAAGACGCGGCAGAGCCTGTCGGGATGACGGTGAACAGCTTCGCCTCGGTCTCGCTCGATCCGGCGCTGATCCTGTGGTCGGCGGCGCGCTCCTCGTTTCGACATGCGCATTTCACCGCGACGCCCGCCTTTGCGGTGCATGTGCTGCGCTACGATCAGGAGGCGCTGGCACAGCGGTTCACCAAGCGCGGCGAAGGGTTCGACGGTCTGTCCTACCGGCTGAACGCGTCGGGCGTCCCGCTGATCGACGACACGCTCGCCCGGTTCGAATGCGTGACCGAGGCGCGCCATGACGGCGGAGATCACACGATCATCATCGGTCGCGTCACCCGCTTCGTGAAAGGCGCCGGGACCGATCCGCTGCTTTTCGCAGGCGGCCAGTTCGGGCGCTTCCTTCCCGATCAGCGCAGCTGATCAAAGTTTCAAGCTTTCAGCGTAGCTGAGCGATCTGCCGCGCGAGCATCGTCACCGCCGCGCTGTTCGCTTTTGCGATGGCCTGCGGCTCCTGAGAGCCGATCGGCACCGTGAAGTCGAACCGCCGCACCGTGTCTCCGCTGCGCTCATAGCCATTCGCCGAGACGAAATAGACACCTGCGACATGCAGCAGCCCGTCGGCGCCCGGCAGCATCTGTTCGATCCGGACCTCGATCTTGCGCGAGGGCGGATCGGCGAGCGGCCACGGTTCGGAAATTACGGTGGCACCCGAGAGGGACGAGATCTGCCGCGCCAGCGCCAGCGTCACCGACCGCGCCGGATCATCCGCCCAGAGATTGTCGGGGTTCGACCGCAGCGCCCCGTCCGCGGTCTGGAACGCGATCTCCTGTCCGCCCGCATAGTCAGGCAACGACACTTCCCGCAGCTCGGCCCGGCCCAGCCGGTTCGGCAGCGCCTTCTCGGCGGTGGGCGGGTCAATTGGATAGCGCGCGATCTTCTCGGGATCGGAACACGCCGCGAGGCCCAGGAGGCATAGCGGGATCAGGCTTAGAGCTTTCATCGTCATCTCCTGTCAGCGGCCCAGAATGAAGGACTGCGGATTGCGTTCGATCATACGCGCGAGCGAGCCGATATTCGAGATCGCCCGACGCAACTCGCGCAAGGTGCTAAGGGTTTCGTTCGAGAAGTTGGAGCCACGGCCATAGGTCGCCACCAGAGCCCCCGCCTGATCGACGAGCGATTGCAGTTTTTGCGTCAGTTCCGGCAGCTGATCCGAGGCTTTCGACACCGAATCCGCCGCGTTCTGCGCCGCATCGAGCGTCTGGTTCAGCTTGTCGGCCGCATTCGCCTCCTTCAGCTGGGTCAGGATCGCCGCGGTCTGCTCGAGCGTGTCGTTGAGCGATTGCGGTAGGTCCTGCGTGCCGGGCTTATTCAGAAGCTGGTCGATACTGGCGAGGATCGTGTCGAGTTTATCGCCCACATCTTTGAGCGGCATATCTGCGATGGCCGTCGCGGCGCGATCTGCAGAAGAGAGCGTCTCGTCGAGACCCGAGATTTCCTCGAGCACGGAGGACGCCGCTTCCGTCACACGGTCGAGTGCAGCCACGGTCTTATCCGCGGCATCCTTCTTGTTCAGCTCGGTCGTGAAGGTCTTGAGCTGCTCCAGCAGGCCGGACAACTCGCCCGGAACTTTTCGGGTTTCTTCACTCTCGGCCACGGCCGAAATCGAATCCAATGTGCGGATCGCGGAGCTCATCACCTCCTCGATCGGCAACCCTTCGATCCGCTTGAAGACGCCCTGCGCCGATTTCGAGAGATCATTCTCGGCCGCAGGCGCGGTCGGGAGCGTCGGATAGGGTTTGGCGTCGAGATTCATCTCGGCGTCTGGCAGATCGGGCACATCGGTCAGTTCAATCACCGTCGTTCCGCCCAGAAGCCCGATATTCGCGATCCGCGCTCTCAGTCCGCTTTGAATCTCGCCTTGCAGGAACTGCGTCACAGCCTCTTCCCCGGCGTCGCGGGACAGGCCGAGCCGGTCCGGCGACAGCGCGATCGTGAGCTGTTGCTGCGCATAGCTCTGGCCGGTGCTGTCCTTGCGGATCTTGATCGCAAGCCCGGTAACTTCGCCCGCCTCGACGCCCCGGAACTGCACTTTCGAGCCAACTTCGAGCCCCTGCACGGGATCATCGAACAGCAGCGTGTATTTCGGCGGATCGACCACGTCCGACTGGAAAACCGAGTTTTCCGCGGTGTCCTTGCCGTCGTAGAGGCGGAAGGCGTGTTCGTTCTCGACGATCCCGCCACCGCTGGTGAACGTGTCGAATTCCACCCCGCCCTGCACAAGCGTCGCGAGCGAGCGCACGTCGAGGCTGAGACCGGAGGTGTCGAATTTCACGGAGAAGCCCGAGGTGTCCCAGAACCGGGTCTGGGTCGTCAGCAGTTTGTTATGCGGCGCTTCGATGAAGGCATCTACAATCACGCCGGACCCGTCGTCATCAAGCCGCAGGTTCTGCAGATGTCCGACCGTCAGCCCGTGATAGAGAACCGGCGCCCCATCGACGATCCCGCCCGCATCCTTCGCGCGCAACTCGATGATGGTGCCCTTGGTCGGATCGGGGGAGATCGGCGGCTTGTCGAGACCCTGGAACATGCTCTGCTGGCCGTTGGGCTTATTGTTCCAGAAGCCCTCGATATAGGTGCCCGACAGCACGGTCCCGAGGTTCTGAATACCCCGCGCCGACACTTCGGGGCGCACCAGCCAGAATTTCGCCTCGGTATCGACGAAAGGCGCCACCTCGTTGTCGATGCGCACGCCCAGCTGCACCTGCTCCAGATCGGAGGTGAACGAGACGCTCTCGACCTTGCCGACATCGACATCGCGGAACTTGAGCGGCGTGCCGATCTCGACCCCGGTCGCATCCTTGAAGTTGATATGGATGAGCATCCCGCGATCCGAGACCGTCTTCCATGCGACGCCGAGCGTGATCAGCAAGGCGATCAACGGCACGATCCAGACGACGGAAAGCCGCGTCCAGATCGGGCGCGGAGCGTTGGAGGTTTCCAGCTCGGCCGGGCCGGTCTCGGGGGTGTCGTTCATGAACTCACTCTGTCAGGGCCGCGCCAGATGAGGCGCGGGTCGAAGCTTTGGGCGGATAGCATGGTGAATGCAACCGAGAGGGCAAAAGACGCGGCGGCAGGGCCGGGATGAATCGAGGCCACGAAACCAAGCTGCACCAGTGCGGAGAGGATCGCCACGACGAAGACGTCGATCATCGACCAGCGCCCGATGAATTCCACAACCTCGTAAAGATGCAGATGCGGAGGGCCGCCTTTGCGGCGCTCGTTTCCGACCGCGAGGGCGAGATAGGCAATGGCGATGAATTTCCCGATCGGGATCATCACCGAGGCGCCGAAGATGATCAGCGCCACGCCGTAATTGTGATGCCGCCACAGCTCCATCGCGCCGCCGACGATGGTGTTTTTCTGCTCATGACCAAGCGTCGCCGTGATCAGCATCGGGTAGAGATTGGCGGGAATGTAGAAAATCAGCCCCGCGATCCACCACGCCCAGACGCGCTGCAGCCCGCTCTTGTCGACCTTGTGCAACGTCGCGCCGCAGCGTTCGCAATGCGCATGATCCGGGGTCCAGACCCGACCGCATCGAGTGCAGCCGATCAATCCGGCATCGGTGGCGGTCAGCACATTCATTTTCGTTCGATCGCGTCCCATATCGTCCATTTGCTGACAAAGGAGTTCTTGAGCGCGATCACGATGATGAGAACGCAAAAAGCCCAGAAGGCGGGGCCAAGCGACACCTTGGCGAGACCGCCGAGTTTCACCAGCGCCACCGCCGTGCCGATGATGAAGATCTCCGCCATCGCCCAAGGCTGGCTTTCCTCGGCAAGGCGAAACATCGTCGCGGCATGTTTCCAGGCGGGTTTGCCATTGGCGAGCGGCCAGAGCGTGTAGATCAGCGCAGCAAACCGGAAGATCGGCAGCGCCACGATCATCGACAGCACGAAGAAGGCCAGAGGCGCGATCCATCCGTCGGAAAATGCCATCGCAACGCCGAAGATAGAGCTCTCATGGCTCAGCCCGCGAGTCGAAATCTCAAGGAAGGGGAAGAAGATCGCCCCGATCATCAGGATCATCCCGGTGAAGGAAAAGGCGATGACATGCAGAAACGATCTCTCGCGCGGCGAGATCAGCACCGTTCCACAGCGAACACAGGTCGCCCGCTTGCCATCGGGCAGATGCGTCGCGCGATAGAGCGCGTCGCATTGCGGACAGGCAATCAGATCGGCCGGGTCAACTGTCATTGTGTTCGGGTGCCCATTCATCTGCCAAATCTAGCGATTGCCCGCGCCACGACAAGGGAAGAGGCCGATGGCTCGCATTTTATCCGTCAATCGCCTGTTAACACGCACCTACTATACCGGACGCGGGTGAAAAGAGGTGGTGGAATGAGCAACCGCGACAACGCGGCGCCAATCATCATCAAGCGTAAGAAGGTTGTCGCAGGCGACGGGCACCACGGTGGGGCGTGGAAAGTGGCCTATGCCGATTTCGTCACTGCGATGATGGCCTTCTTCATGCTGATGTGGTTGCTGAACGCGACAACCGAGAAACAACGCAAGGGCATCGCGGATTACTTCAATCCGACGATCCCGATCAACCGCATCTCCGGTGGCGGCGAAGGCGCCTTCGGCGGGGATTCTGTCTTCTCCGAAGATCAGATCGCACAGACCGGGACCGGTGCCGTCTCGCAACGTCCGACCGAAGAGCGTCAGGCCCGCGGCGAAAACTCCGCCGACGACACGCAGGACAGCGACACGGCCAGTTTGAAAGAGATGGCGCGCGCAATCGAGCAAGCTCTGATGGGCGTGGGTGGCGAGTCGATGATCAGCGAGCAGCTCGCGCGCCACATCGTGACCCGCGTGACCGACGAGGGCCTGATCATCGAGATCTCCGACCTGCCCGACGCGCCGCTTTTCGTGGGCGACACGGCCAAGCCGCAACCGGTTCTCCCCGATCTGGCGAAAATCCTGACGCGGGTCTTCTCGCTCGTCTCGAACAATGTCGCGATCAACGGCTACACGAGATCCTACCCGAAAATGCTGGCCCATGACCCGGTCTGGGAGCTTTCCGCCGCACGCGCGCAAGCGATGCGGACATTGCTGGACGGCGCCGGTTTTCCGGCCGATCGGATGCAGCGCGTCAGCGGCTTCGCCGATCGCAAACCGAAGGTCGAGCGGGCGATGGACCTGCGCAATAACCGTCTGGAAGTGATCGTGCTGCGCAATGGCCGGTGAGGCGCGTCTTAGCGAAGCGGTAACTACGGATCGAAAAAACTGGACCTGTTAGGGCGATCTTAAATACCCGGGCGCAAAGGTATGGATGAACTTCGGACGCAGCAGCAGAAAGGCGCATCCATGTCCATTTCTTCCTCGCTCAATGCGGGCGTGGCCGGCTTGGCCGCGAATGCCACACGTCTTGCCACGATCTCGGACAATATCGCGAATTCGAGCACCTACGGCTACAAGCGCGCCGTCACCGAATTCGAAAGCATGGTGATCAATCAGGCGGCGAAGACTGGCTCCTATTCGGCTGGCGGTGTCCGTGCCTCCACGAGTCGCCTCATCGAAGAGAGAGGCTCGCTGGTCTCCACCTCGAACGCACTCGATATCGCGGTTTCCGGACGCGGTATGCTGCCCGTCATGACGGCCGTGGCGCTCGATAACTCGACGGGGGACGAACCTTTGAAGATGACCACGACCGGCGCGTTTCGCACCGATGTCGACGGGACACTGATGACGGAATCCGGGCTTGTTCTGCTCGGTTGGCCCGCCAGTGCCGATGGCACCATCCCGACCTTCGCGCGCGACACCATGTCCGGGATGGAGCCGGTGGTGATCAACGCCAACCAAACGGCAGGCGACCCCACAACGACGCTCAATCTCGGGGTCAACCTGCCCGCGACAGATACCGAAGCCGGGTCAGCCGGTGACACGCTGCCGCTTTCTGTCGAATATTTCGGAAATCTCGGAACATCCGAAACCCTGGACATCACGTTCCATCCCACGGTCCCGGCCAGCGGCGCATCGAACGAATGGGCAATGGTCATCCGCGACAGCGCTACGGTCGATGACCCGGGCACCCCCGCGACCGATGAAAGCGTTATCGGTCGCTATGTCCTGACTTTCGACGACAGCCGTAGCAGCGGCGGCACGCTCGCCTCGGTCAATGTTATCGCAGGTGGTACCTACGATGCCTCGACCGGCACGCTCGATCTCTCTGTCGCCGGCGGTCCGTTGAGCGTCACCATCGGCAAGATCGGCGACACCAACGGATTGACGCAGCTTTCCGACAGTTTCTCCCCGACATCGATCACGAAGGACGGCTCGCCCGTCGGCAACCTCACGGCCGTCGAAATCGATGAGGATGGCTACATCAAAGCGACCTACGACACCGGCTTCATCCGCACGGTCTATCAAATCCCCCTCGTGGATGTTCCCAATCAGAACGGCCTGATCGCGCTCGACAATCAGATCTTCGAAGTTTCCTCAAACTCCGGCTCTTTCTTCCTCTGGAATGCCGGTGACGGTCCGACCGGGTCGATCGAAGGCTACGCTCGCGAAGGCTCGACGGTCGACGTCGCAGAGGAACTGACCAACCTAATCCAGACGCAGCGCGCCTACTCGTCCAACGCCAAGGTAATCCAGACGGTCGACGAGATGCTGCAGGAAACCACCAATATCAAACGCTGATCCTGATCGGATCGGCGACGGGAGGTCGCGATGGGAATCTCGCAAACGCTATCCAATGCCTTGTCGGGCCTCACCGCGGCCTCTCGCATGGCCGAGGTCGTGGCCTCCAATACCGCCAACGCGCTCACCGACGGCTACGCGCGCCGCGAGATTTCACTCGGCGCGCAGGTCGTCGGCCAGCAAGGTGCCGGTGTTCGCGTGCTCAGCGTAGACCGCATCGTCAACGAAACCCTCCGCAGCGATCTCCGCCTCTCCGATGCTGCGGCCCAAAACGCATCGCTGCGCGGCGACTTTCTTTCAACCTTCGAAGCTCGCATCGGCACGCCGGAGGATACGAACTCCCTATCCTCCAAATTCGCAGAGCTCGAAGCCTCGCTCGTCGAAGCTGGTAGCCGCCCAGAAAGCGAAGCCCGCCTGTCCACAGTGCTAAACGCCGCCCGCGAGGTCACCGGGCACCTGAATTCGCTCTCCGCAGAATTGCAGGACAGCCGGATGGACGCAGATCGAAAAATCGCGACGCAGGTCGACGCCCTAAACGGCGCACTCGCGCAGGTCGATGAACTCAACGCAACGATCCTGGCCGGAAAGGCCGCAGGCCATGACACCAATGCGCTCAAGGATCAACGTCAAACGCTGGTCGACCGGATCTCCAGCATCGTCCCCACCCACCAAGTCCCGCGCGAAAACGATCAAATCGCACTCTTCACCACAGGCGGTGCCGTCCTTCTCGAAGGCAACCCAGTGGAGATCGGGTTCACGGCGCGCGGAATCGTTACGCCGGACATGACCCACGACGGAGGGGGTCTCTCAGGCCTGACGCTCAACGGAAACGACGTCTCAAGTGACGATGACGGGTTCTTCGGCGGCGGCACGCTTGGCGCCCTTTTCGCCATCCGTGATACGCTCGCTCCAAACTTGCAGGTTCAGATCGACGCACTCTCCCGCAACCTGATCGAGAGAGTCAGCGACCCGGCGGTCGACCCAACACTCAGTGGCGGCGCAGCCGGTCTCTTTACAGATGGCGGGGGCCCGCTCGACCCGCTCAACGAAACAGGCCTCGCCGGTCGGATCGTCATCAACCCGCTCGCGGACCCTGCACAAGGAGGCTCGCTCTCGCTGCTGCGTGACGGGTTCGGCGCATCTACCCCTGGCCCCGTGAGCAACGCAGAAAATCTTTTCGCACTCGCCTCAGCGTTAACAACCGCGTCCGCACCCGCGTCCGGAAATTTCGGCCCGTCGCTTCATTCAAGCGCGGAGCTATTCGCTAGCTTCTTGTCCCAAGTCACGAGCGATCGTCAAAGCAACGAGGCGACTCAAACCTATGCGACGACCCGCTACGACACATTGAAAGAGCAGGCCCTCGCTGAGGGCGTCGATACTGATCATGAAATGCAGAAACTTCTGCAAATTGAAGAACTCTACAGCGCCAATGCACGCGTCATTCAAACCGTCGATGCACTGATCAAACAGCTTCTGGAGATCTAAGATGAACTATCTCTCTGTTGGAGACATGGCGCTGAATTTCCAGATGCGACGCCACAATGCAGCGCTGGATACGAAATTGGCGGCCCTTACCCAAGAAGTGACGTCTGGTATCAAGTCCGATCTCGGCGCCGCCGTATCCGGAGACTTCGGCGCGCTCTCCGCGATCGATCGGAGCCTGAGATTGTTCGACGCATTCGACCTCGCCACTACCGAGGCGAGCCAATATGCAGACGCGATGCAACGCAGCCTCGAGCGGATCGGCAACCTCGACGACGGCATCAGCACGGCCCTCATGTCCGCCGCCACCACTTCCAGCAAGATCATGATCGACGCGACCGTCGCGTCGGCAGCCGAAAAGTTCGACGCGCTGATCGCAACGCTCAACACGAATTCTGTCGGACGCTACATATTTGCGGGCGATCAAGGAGATACGACCCCGCTACCCGATGCCGAAACGATTATCACGTCCCTGTCTGCGGAGATTTCGGGGGCGACGAATGCGACGGATGTACTCGCGACCCTCGATACGTGGTTCGCCGACCCAAGCGGTTTCAGCGCAACCTCCTATCAAGGTGGCGAAGCCAGGGGCAAATTCTACATCGCAGAGGGCGAAACCGCCGCGATCGGTGTCACCGCAAATGACCCAGGCGTCAAAGATGCGATCAAGGGCTACGCCATAGGAACGCTTTTGGACCGAGGTTTGTTCGACGGTGACTTGGCCCAGCGAAGTGCGCTTGCGAAGGAAGCGGGTGAGAGAATTCACTCGGGATCTCTCGCAACCGTCGAACTCGCCGCGGAAGTCGGTTCGTTCGAAGGCAAGGTCGCCTCAGCAGCCACACGAAACGATACTGAACGCGCCAGCCTTGAAATTGCACGGACGAAACTCATCGGCGCCGACCCGTACGCCTCAGCAACCGCGCTCGAAGCGGTACGCTCCCAGATCGAGACGCTCTATCTTCTGACAAGCCGTCTCTCCAACCTCTCGATGACGGATTACATGTGATGTGGCGCTGGTTGCTAGTTGCCCTCGTTTTCCTTCCGCAGATCGTTCTTTGCGCCCCGATCCGCATTAAGGATCTGGTCGAATTCGACGGAGTGCGCGGGAACGATCTCGTCGGCTATGGTCTGGTCGTTGGATTGAACGGCACGGGTGACGGGTTACGTAACGCTCCCTTTACCGAAGAGATCATGTCGAACATGCTCGAACGGCTCGGCGTTAACGTTACCGGCGAACAGTTTCGTCCTAAGAACGTCGCCGCCGTGATGATTACGGCGAGCCTGCCACCCTTCGCGCGCGCCGGAAGCCAAATCGACATCACAGTCTCAGCGATTGGTGACGCCAAGAGCCTTCTTGGCGGCACCCTCGTGATGACGCCTTTGAAAGCGGCAGATGGCGAAATCTATGCGGTCGCGCAAGGAGCGATCATTGCCGGCGGCGCTGTGGCACAGGGAAACGCCGCTTCGGTGACTCAAGGCGTTCCGACCTCGGGAAATATTCCGTCGGGCGCGCGCGTCGAGCGCGAAATCGCCTTCGAGATTAA
Source organism: Thioclava sp. PTB-PU3-1 (assembly GCF_055666785.1). Taxonomy (NCBI): domain Bacteria; kingdom Pseudomonadati; phylum Pseudomonadota; class Alphaproteobacteria; order Rhodobacterales; family Paracoccaceae; genus Thioclava; species Thioclava sp. PTB-PU3-1. The sequence continues at coordinate 103,172 of NZ_JBVNVL010000003.1, forward strand.
CGACCTCAATACGGTGCGCCTCGCGCTGCGCAAGCCCGACTTCACCACTGCAAGCCGAATTGAAACCGCGATTAACCGCGAATACGGCCGGCGCGTCGCGGAAATGCTCGACGGCGGCACTGTCGCTTTGAACATTCGCGAGACCCGCGCGCGCTCGGTCGCGCATGCGATCGGCCGGGTAGAGAATCTCAGTGTCGAACCAGAACAGCGCGCCCGGGTCGTGGTCGACCAGCGTTCGGGTACGATCGTCATGGGGGAAGACGTGCGGATTTCGCGCGTCGCCGTCAGTCAGGGAAATCTGACCCTCAAAGTGGAGGAAAGCCCCCTTGTGGTGCAGCCCAACCCGTTTTCGCAAGGAGATACGGTTGTCGTCCCCAGATCGCAGGCGACTCTCACAGAAGAGCCAGGCATTCGCATGGCCGAAGTCCCACAGGGCAGCTCGCTATCGGAATTGGTCGCGGGGCTCAACGCGCTCGGCGTTAGCCCGCGCGACATGATCGACATCCTCAAGAGCATCAATGCCGCGGGCGCGTTGCATGCAGAATTTGTCGTGAATTGATCTGAAGCCTCGAGAACGACTGCCCTGAAACAAGCGAAGCGGAACCTTGCGGTTCCGCCTCTGCGCCTAAACTTTCAGGAAGTGGTGCCGGTGATAGGACTCGAACCTACGACCCCATCATTACGAATGACGTGCTCTACCAGCTGAGCTACACCGGCACTGTGGCGGGCGATTACCATGCTCTTTCGGGGATGTGTAGCCCCAAAATGATCAAGCTGTCGCAGTTCCGCTTTGCGTCTCCTTCGATGCACTTGCAGCCTCGCCTTCCTCCTTCGGCGGATCGACGATTTCCGCGTCCTGAATGGGGGCGTCTTCGGCTTCATCTTCTTTCTTGGGCGAGGGTTCGGCACTCGGCTTGCCCACGATCAAGGGCAGCATCTCCGCCCCATGCGGCAGCGGCGACTGCGCCTGTTGCGGCTCGCGCCAGCTGAGCGTGTCGAAGCCACCGCAATTGTCACAGATCGGCGTCCATTCGGACTGAATGTTCTGACATTTGTCGCAGCACCATTGCGGACCGCGCGGTGCAGTCAGGGCCCGGGCCAACCACCCGCGCACGACGACATCCTCCGCCCCTTCACCGCGCTCGACCGCCGCCATGATCGTCAGCGATCGGGCCGTCGGATGTGTCTCGACGAGATCGCCCAGCGCCCGGCGCGCCGCAGGGAAATCTTCGGCCGCGATGTTCAGTTCCGCTTTCAGAAGGCGGGTTTCCTCATGATCGGGACGGCTCGAAAGCAGCTTCGAGAATCGCTTCAGCCGTGCTTCCGGCGTCTCATCCGGGGTAATCTCCGCGAAAGCGGTCGCAAGATCCGGATGCGGCCGCACTTCCCAAGCCTTGCGCAAGATACGCTCCGCCGCGCCTTTCTTGCCCTTGTCGATATAGGCGCGGGCCGCCATCACGACGGCAGGCACCAGATCGGGCGACGCTTTGGCGGCCGAAATCGCAGCTTCACGCGCCTCGACGCTCGCGCCTTCCTGCCAGACGCCCTTGGCCTCTTGCAGCGCGAGGACAGCATCGCGGCGCTTATGGACGTCACGCGGCAATTCGCCCTGACGCATCTTCGCCTGCAAAATCTCCCGCGCGCCTTTCCAGTCGCCCGTCTCAGTCTGCAGCCCCAGAAGCGTATCCTGAACTTCACGGTGGCGCGGTTTGATCGCGTAAGCTTTCTGCGCGAGCTTCAGCGCCGTTTCGGTATCGCCCTCTTCGAGCTTCTGGCGCAGCAGCCCGCGAATCCCCACGAACCGCGTGCGGTCATCGGCGAGGAGCCGTTTGTAAACTTCGGTCGCTTTCTTCGAGTCGCCCGAGGCTTCCGCCGCCTGCGCAGTGAGAAGGTTGGTCAGCTCCGGCCGTTGTAGATAGCGCTCGGCCTTCGCCGCTTTCGACATGGCGAGCTTGCCCTCGCCGGATGCGGCCGCGAGCAGCCCTTCGGACAAAGCCTGATAGCCTTTGCGCTCGCGATGCCGGTCGAAATAGCGGGTGATCGCGGTTTCGTCGCCCGCAAGGAAGCGCAGGAAGGCGACCACCAGACCGACGACCCGGATCACAATCCAGATCGCGATGAAAAGGATGATCGCCGCGATCACCGCCTGCAGCGGGCCCAAGGTGAATTCCATGCCGAGCGTCGTGATCCGCAGACCGCCCGTCATCTCGGCGAGATGCGCGAGGCCTAGGGTCGCCGCGGCGACGATAATCAGAAACAGCGCGATTTTGATGAATGACCAGATCATGTCTGTCTCCTTATTGCGTCGCGCCAAGCTGGTTGGCCGCGTCGATCGCAGCCACCCGTGCTTTCGCCTGGTTCACCCAGTCGGACATCGCCTCCTGCGCGGGGTCGGACAGTTTCGCGATCTCGTCGAGCGCCTCGGACAAAGCCCCCCGGTCGACATCGGCCTGCGCACGCGACAGGACCGCATCTGCGCTATCGCCCTCTTTCGGCGCGACCGAGCGCGCCCCGGTCTGAGCTAGAAGGAAGGCGCCGACGCGATCGCCGATCGAGCCGCCCGTCTCGGTGCGGCGCGCTGCCTGAAGCGCTGCCCGCGCGGCATCCGGGAAACTCGATTGCAGCGACTGCAGGCTCGGAATGTCACCACTGAGCGCCGCAGGGATTTCGACACCCGCGTCGCGCAGATCGGCCAGCGGTGCATCGAGCGAGGTGCCCGCATCCAGCGCCGCTTTCACGCGCGCCGCCGCAGCCTGCGTCATCGCCGCCTTGGCGGCCGCCTCGCTTTGCGATTTCAGGCTCTGCGCCTGCGCTTCGGCTTCTTTGATCCGGGCTTCGGCGGCTTTCGCGGCCGCTTCGATCTCGGCTTGCGCCGCGCTGCCGCCAGTGTCGGTCTGCAGCGACGCGATCTGCGATTTCAGATCCTCCAGCGCGGATTTGTTCGCCCGGATATCCGCGTTAACCTGATCGAGTGCGCCTTGAACGCCCGACAGATCGGGCGCGGGCGGCTGCGACGATTTCAGGGTCGCAATCTCTTCGGAGAGTTGGCCAATTTGCTTCGATTGGTCATCGAGCTTGGCTTGAATGGCCGCCTCGTCCACTGGGGCCGGTGCGGTCGGCAGCCATCCGGAAAGTTGCGGCGGCAGATTGGGGATCGCCCAAATCGCGACGCCCGCGCCGATCACAGCCGCAATCACACCGCCCAGGAAAGCGGACCCGAACCCGCCGCGCTTTTCGATCACCGGCTGGGGCGAGGTGCTCGACGCTGCTGTATCACTTTTCGGCGGGGTCCTGTCAGTGGTCGTGGCGCTGCTGGTCGTCGCGGCGCTCGCAGGCTTCTCGGCCTGCGCTTTATCTTCCGATGCGCCGCTTGCGGTCGACTTCTTCGGCTCGGCCTCCGGTTTTGCACTGGTCGTGGCCGGGGTCGAGGTCGTCTCAGCCTTCGCAGTCGCAGAATCGGACTTCAGCGCCGCATCGGATTTCGCAGGCGTCTCCGCCTTGATTGCCGGCGTGGAGGTCGGCTTGGCGGTCCCGGTCGTGCTCTTGGACGTATCCGCTTTGGTCGCAGGCGTAGACGTGGGGGACGACTTCGCGGGCGTGCTCGATTTCGATGCCGGAGCAGGCTTGCTGGACGCGGCCGCGCTCGACTTGTCCGTCGCCTCGGGAGTCGTGGCGGCCTTGCTATCCTTCGGGGTTTGCGAAGAGGTTGCGTCGGATTTGGTCTCGGACTCGGTCGTCGATTTCGCGTCTTCCGGCTTGCTCGTATCGGAAGATTTCCCGGTTGTCCGTTTCGCCATCGTCTAAGCCCTCCACTGCCGCACCAAATTGCGCGTTCACATCAACTTAGAAGTCAGTCCGCGACTGCTCAACCCGCCTTTTGCCTTTGCAGCAAGACGGCAAGCGCATCGAGCATCCCTTGCGCATCGGGATGCGAGGCAACTTCCAGATGGCACAAGCTAGCGCTTTTGAGGCGAGACGCCACTGCCTCGCTCATGGCTGCGACAAAGAGCGGCGGCTTAGGCGCATCGGGCATAGAATTTAGGAAGCGATCCGCCGCGTTTGGCGAGAAAATCGGCACTAAAACAGGGCGCGATGCGCGCAGAACCGCCTGCGCCTCATCGCTCAACGGGCGTGAGGCCTGGCGGTAAATGATCGCGGATTCAGTCTCTATTCCGGCGGAAGTCAGCCGGTTTTCGAGATCGAAGGCGACCTGCTCTCCCCTCACGAACAGCAGTTTTCCGCCGAGCTCACGTTGCGCGATTATTTCGCTCAACGCCTCCGCATCGCCTGGCCCGGCTATGGCGTCGAACCCGGCCTCGCGCGCCGCCTGCGCCGTGCGCTGCCCCACGCAATAGGCGCGACGGCCCTGTCCCTGAGCCAATCGTCGGAACGCAGCCACGGCATTTTGCGAGGTGAAGATTGCGGTCTGAAACTCGGGGATCGGCGTGTCCAGAGACTCGATCTCAGTGAGCGGAGAGACGATGACGGGCCAATCATGCCCAAACCTGTTGCGAAATGCCTCGACGAATCCTTCTGTCGCGACGGCGGGTCGCGTGACGAGGAGAATCGGTCTCTCAGGCTGGCTGTCCATCCACCGCCCCGGGATTGTGCGAACGCTTCCCCGGTGTTACCTGCGTTGGATAACCCACGCAACAGGCGCCCCGATGACCGATACGCTGACCTTTCTCGGGCTGGAATCGAGCTGCGACGATACGGCAGCGGCGATCGTGCGCCTGACGGATGGCCAGCCGGAGATCCTCTCGAGCGTCGTCGCCGGGCAGACCGATCTGCATGCGGCCTTTGGCGGCGTGGTCCCCGAAATCGCCGCGCGCGCCCATGCCGAGAAGCTCGATCTCTGCGTCGAAGAGGCGCTGGAAGAGGCCGGGCTTGGGCTCGAGGCGCTCGACGGGATCGCGGTGACGGCGGGACCGGGGCTGATCGGCGGGGTGATGTCGGGCGTGATGTGCGCCAAGGGTCTCGCCGCCGGGGCGGGTCTGCCGCTCGTCGGTGTGAACCACTTGGCGGGCCATGCGCTGACCCCGCGCCTGACCGATGGGCTCGCTTTTCCCTATCTGATGCTGCTAGTCTCCGGCGGGCATTGCCAGTTTCTGATCGCGAAAGGGCCGGAGGATTTCTCGCGGCTCGGCGGCACGATCGACGACGCGCCGGGTGAGGCCTTCGACAAGGCGGCGAAGCTGATGGCTCTGCCCCAACCCGGCGGACCCTCCGTCGAGGCCGAGGCGCGCAAGGGCGACCCCAAAGCTTTTGCCTTTCCGCGGCCCCTTCTGGATCGGCCGGGTTGCGATATGTCCTTCTCCGGGTTGAAGACCGCGCTGCTGCGCGCCCGCGATCAGGTGGTGGCAGGGCATGGCGGGCTGCCGCGCCAGATCCGCGCCGATCTTTGCGCCGGTTTTCAGCAGGCGATCGCGGATGTCCTGATCGAGAAATCACGGCGCGCCTTGGCGGAATATCTCAAACTTGCACCCGCCAACCCCGGCTTCGCGGTCGCAGGCGGTGTCGCGGCAAATCAGGCTATTCGGGCTGGATTAGAGACTGTTTCACGTGAAATGGGCGCCGAATTCGTAGCCCCGCCCTTGAAGCTTTGCACCGATAACGCGGCGATGATCGCATGGGCCGGGATCGAGAGATTCCGCAGTGGCGCGCAAGACGGGATGGACCTGACCGCCCGCCCCCGCTGGCCGCTGGATCGCAGCGCCGCGCCGCTTCTTGGATCGGGAAAGAAGGGGGCCAAGGCATGAGTATTTCGGTCTTGGGCGCGGGCGCTTTCGGCACGGCCATGGCGGTGACGCTGTCGCAAAACGGGCCGGTAACTCTTTGGGCCCGCGATGCCGAACATGTGCAGGCCATGCGCGAGAGCGGTGAAAACGCGCGCCGCCTTCCGGGTGTGAAACTGCCCGAAAACGTCACTGTTTCGGCGGAAATTGCAGATGCGCTGCAGGCCGAGACGCTGCTTCTCGCGATGCCGATGCAGAAGATGGCCGGGTTTCTCGACACCCATTCCGAAACGCTTGCGGGCAAGACCCTCGTCTCCTGCTCCAAGGGGATCGATCTTTCCACCGGCCAGGGGCCGACGGCCCTGATCCGCGCGAAAGTCCCGGGGGTGCGGGCTGCTGTGCTGACCGGGCCGAGCTTTGCCGGAGATATTGCGCGCGGCCTGCCGACTGCGCTTACGCTGGCCTGCGCCGATCATTCCGAGGAGCTGCAGGCCGAGCTGTCGACGCCGACGCTGCGGCTGTATCGCACGACCGACACGACCGGGGCGGAACTCGGCGGCGCGCTGAAGAATGTCTACGCAATTGCCGCGGGCACCGTGATCGGCGCAGGGCTTGGCGATTCCGCGCGCGCCGCGCTGATGACCCGCGGTTTCGCCGAGATGTTGCGGATCGCGACGGAACTCGGCGCCCGGCCCGAGACGCTTTCGGGCCTGTCGGGCTTCGGCGACCTCGTGCTGACCTGCACCTCGGCGCAATCGCGCAATTTCCGGCTGGGCCACGCGATCGGCGCGGGCGAAGCCTTCGATCCTACGATCACCGTCGAGGGGGCCGCGACCGCGCAGGCCCTGAACAAGCTGGCCCATGCGCGCGGGCTGGAAATTCCGGTCGCCGCGATGGTTCTTGCGCTTACCGAACAGTCAATCAGCGTGGATGAGGCGATGCAGGCTCTGCTCGCCCGCCCCTTGAAGGAGGAATGAGATGTATTTTGCCGTGATCTGCCGCGACAAGCCCGGCGCTCTGCAAACCCGGATGGACAACCGCGAGAAGCACCTCGCCTATATCGAAGAGACCGGCGTTGTCTTCATGGCGGGCCCGTTTATCGAGAATGACCAGATGGTGGGCTCGCTCGTGATCGTGGAGGTCGACAGCCTTGAGGCGGCACAGGATTGGGCCGCGAACGATCCCTATGCCAAGGCGGGGCTGTTCGAGGATGTGCAGGTCAAGGCGTGGAAAAAGGTGATCGGCTGATGCGGTACTGGCTGTTCAAATCGGAACCCAACAAGTTTTCCTGGGACGATCTGGTCGCCAAGGGCGATGCGGGCGAGGAATGGGACGGCATCCGCAACTATCTCGCGCGTAACAACATGCGCGAGATGAAGATCGGCGATCGCGGTCTGTTCTACCATTCGAATATCGGCAAGGAGGTCGTCGGGATCTGCGAGGTCGTGGCCGAGAGCCATCCGGATTCCACCACCGACGATCCGCGCTGGGATTGCGTGGACCTCAAGGCGGTGCGGCCCTTCACCAAGCCGGTCACGCTGGCCGATGTGAAAGGCGAGCCGCGCCTGTCGGAGATGTCGCTTGTGACCTCGATGCGGCTGTCGGTTCAGCCGGTCACCGAAGAGGAATGGAAGATCGTCTGCGAGATGGGCGAGACCGACCCGACCTGAACCGGATAAAACAGGAGGGTTCCGGCACCCCAGCCAGAACCCTCCTTCACCCACGTGCACCCCTACGCACCACACGTGAAACTAAATCTCGGGTCTGGCCATCCTGGCCTCTGCCTTATGCGTATATGCAAAGATGCGGTCGCGCAAATGGCATCTACGGACAATATTCATAAAATTCAGGGTGTTAACCGAAAACTCACGCCGCAAACGCGTGATTGCCATAGGGCGCTGCTGCGCTAATCTAGGGGTATGCAGCCGGTCATTCTCGTCGCCCATGGATCCCCGTCCGAGCCTGAAACTCAGGAGAAGGCTCTGATTTCCTTAGCCAATAAGGTCTCGGAGGAGATGCCGGGCCGCAAGATAGACGCCGCGACCCTTGCAAAGCCGGGATCGTTGGAGGCTGCCTTGGCGCGGCACGATAATCCGGTGATCTATCCCTATTTCATGGCGCAGGGCTGGTTCACCAAGACCGAACTTCCGCGGCGGCTGGCGGCGGCGGGCTCGCAGGCACGCCAGCTGGAGCCGTTCGGTGTCGATCCCGCGCTGCCCGATCTTTTGACCAGAGTGATCCTTCAGGCGCGCGTCTCGGAAGATGTCCCCGCCGACTCGCCCCTGATTCTCGTGGCGCACGGGTCGAAAATATCGCGAAAATCGCGCAATTCGGTTTACGACATGGCCGAAACCTTGGGCCGCAATCCCGCGATGCCGGAGATTCATGTGGCCCTGATCGAAGAGCCGCCTTTCCTCGAAGACGTGGCCCGCGCGCACCCGGATGGCGTGTGTCTGCCCTTCTTCGCGCTGCGGGCGGGACATGTGACAGGCGATATTCCCGAGGCCTTGCAAGCAGCTAGCTATCGGGGGCACCTTTTGCCCGAAATCGGGGCCCATCGCGAGGTTCCCGTCCTGATTGCACAGGCGGTTTCGCGTGTCTGATCACGAACCTTCACGGACTCGTAGATTGTCACATAGCTGTTACATAATGTTTGCATAAGCGTCACCGAAGACCCCTAGGACCGCGCTGAGGCCACTCGACGGCCCAAATTTGAGAACACTGGGAGTGATCTATGAAATCGTTCAACCTCGCCGCCTCCGCGATCGCGATCGTTGCCGCTTCGGGCACCGCCGCTTTCGCGCGTGACAACATCCAGGTCGCCGGTTCCTCGACCGTGCTGCCCTACGCCTCCATCGTCGCCGAAGCTTTCGGCGAAAACTTCGATTACCCGACCCCGGTCGTGGAATCCGGTGGCTCCTCGGCTGGCCTGAAGCGCTTCTGCGAAGGCGTTGGCGAAAACACGATCGACGTCGCGAACGCTTCGCGCAAGATCAAGGACAAAGAAGTCGCGACCTGCGCCGACAATGGCGTCACCGACATCATGGAAGTCCGCATCGGCTATGACGGCATCGTCTTCGCGTCGCAAAAAGACGGCCCGGCCTTCAACGCATTCACCCCCTCGGACATCTTCAACGCGCTCGGCGCGAAGGTCTTGAAGGACGGCGAAATCGTCGACAACGGCTACGCCAAGTGGAACGAGTTCAACTCCGACCTGCCGGATGCCGACATCATCGCCTTCATCCCGGGCACCAAGCACGGCACCCGTGAAGTCTTCGAAGAGAAGGTTCTGGAAGCTGGCTGTGAAGCGACCGGCGCGAAAGAAGCCTTCATCGCTTCGGGCATGGACGAAAAAGCAGCCGGCAAGGCCTGCATGGAAGTCCGCACCGACGGCAAAGCTGTCGACATCGACGGCGACTACACCGAGACCCTCGCCCGCATCGGTTCGAACCCGAACGGCATCGGCGTCTTTGGTCTGGCGTTCTACGAGAACAACACCGACAAGCTGAAAGTCGCGACCATGTCGGGCGTCGAGCCCTCGACCGAGACCATCGCTTCGGGCGAGTACCCGGTGTCGCGTCCGCTCTACTTCTACGTCAAGAAAGCGCATATCGGCGTGATCCCCGGCCTGAAAGAATACGCTGAGTTCTTCGTCTCCGACGAGATCGCTGGCCCCGACGGCCCGCTCGCTCAGTACGGCCTCGTTGCTGACCCGGAACTGGCCAAGACCCAGGACGCCGTGGCGAACGAAGTGACCATGGGTTCGGGCTCGTAATCGAGACCGCTATCTTCAGGGGGCGGCTTATTTCGCTGCCCCCTTTTTCCTTTTTGGTTATTTTCAACTGGTGGGGCTGAAATGCCTGTTTTGTGGATCGTTGTGATCGTGGTCGTGCTGGCAGTCGTCGGCTTCGTGATGGGCCGTATGCGTGCGCTGCATTCGGCAGGCGAAGACCGACGGTCTCTGCACAGCCTGCCGAATTACTACGGCTTCAACGTCGCGATGTTCACCGCCGTGCCGGCTCTTCTCCTGCTGCTGGTCTGGATGGTGGCGCAGCCGCTGATCGTGAATACCCGGGTCTCGGCCGAGATCCCCGATGCGCTGCTGGACGGCTCGAACATGAGCCTCGTGATGTCCGATGTCCGGCGTGTTGCCGACGGTCTCGACACCGCAATTGCCCAAGGCGCGCTGAGCGCACGGCAAGCCGCGAATATCGATCTTCAGACCACGGACCTGCGCGAAATTCTCGGCTCGGTCGGGGTCGCGCTCGGCTCCAGTGTCGATCCGGCGACGCTGAACGCGGCGGAGACCTATCGCGACATGACCTCGGTGGGCGATCTGGCGATGACGATACTGGTCCTGCTGACAGCCATCGCGGGCTTTGCCTTCGCCTACCTGCGCACGAACAAGGATTTCCGCGCCCGTAACACGGTCGAAAAGGGAGTGCGCGTTCTGCTGATCGCCGCCGCCTCAATCGCGATCCTGACGACGATCGGTATCGTTCTGTCGCTGGTCTTCAACACGATCGAGTTCTTCCGTCTCTATCCGATCTCCGATTTCTTCCTCGGCACGACCTGGTCGCCGAGCTTCGGGGGCGGATCGGAGCTGGGCATTCTGCCGCTTCTCTGGGGCACGCTCTACATCTCGCTCGTGGCGCTTCTGGTCGCGGTGCCGATCGGGCTGTTCGCCGCCGTCTACCTGTCGGAATACGCGACCAAATCGGTGCGGGGCATCGTGAAACCGCTGCTCGAAGTGCTCGCCGGGATCCCGACCATCGTCTACGGCCTTTTCGCCCTGCTGACCGTGGGCCCGTTCCTGCTGTCGATCTTCGGCGCGAATGGCCCGACCGCTGCGATGGCCGATGGCGGCTGGATGCATGCGGGCACGGCGGTGATGACCGCGGGTCTGGTGATGGGCATCATGCTGATCCCCTTCGTCTCCTCGCTGTCCGACGACATCATCAACGCGGTGCCGCAAAGCTTGCGCGACGGCTCCTACGGCCTCGGCGCGACGAAATCCGAAACGATCAAGCAGGTGATCCTGCCCGCAGCCCTGCCCGGCATCGTCGGCGCCGTGCTTCTCGCAACCTCGCGCGCGATTGGCGAGACGATGATCGTGGTTCTGGGGGCAGGCGCCGCCGCGCGGCTCAGCATGAACCCGTTCGACGCGATGACCACCGTCACCGCCAAGATCGTCTCGCAGCTGACCGGTGACGCCGATTTCGCCTCCCCCGAAGCGCTGGTCGCCTTCGCGCTCGGCATGACGCTGTTCGTCCTGACGCTCGGGCTCAACATCTTCGCACTCTACATCGTGCGCAAATACCGGGAGCAATACGAATGAGTGATGCGACCCAACACGGCGCAAGCCAGCCCGCGACGCGTTCGCTGCATCATGTCGATGCCCGCACGAAGCGCCGCAACGCCTCCGAGAAGCGCTTCAAGGCGCTGGGGATCGGCGCGATCGGGATCGGTCTCGCGTTCCTCGTGATCCTGCTGGTGACGATCGTCTCCAACGGCGCGACCGCGTTTCAGCAGACCTTTGTCGAGGTGCCGGTCTATCTGGACGCCGCGAAGCTTGACAAGAAGGGCAACCGCGATCCGGAGGATCTGAAGAAGGCGACGACCTTCACCTACAAGCCGCTGATCGAGAAAGCTCTGCTCGACGCGGTGGAGAAATCCGGCGCGACGACCGATCTCGCCAAGGCGAAGGACATGAAGAACCTGATCTCGGCCTCGGCTGCGAGCCAGGTGCGCGACGCGGTCCTCGCCGACCCGTCGCTGATCGGCACGACGGTGGATTTCAAGATCCTCGCCTCGTCGCGGGTGGACAGCTACCTCAAGGGCCGCGTGCATCGCGACGAGATCGCCAAGGACAAGAACATCACCGTGGCGCAGCTCGACCTCGTCGATCAGCTTCGCGACGCGGGCATCATCCACAAAGGTTTCAACTGGGCCTTCATCTTCGGCGCCGACGCCTCCGACAGCCGTGCCGAGCAGGCCGGGATCGGGATCTCGATGCTCGGTTCGTTCTACATGATGCTCGTGGTACTGGTTCTGGCCCTTCCGATCGGGGTCGCTGCCTCGATTTATCTCGAAGAGTTCGCCCCGAAGAACCGTATCACCGACCTGATCGAAGTGAACATCTCGAACCTCGCTGCGGTGCCGTCGATCGTCTTCGGTATCCTCGGCCTCGCGGTCTTCATCCAATTCGCGCATTTGCCGCAATCGGCCCCGCTGGTCGGTGGCCTCGTACTGACGCTGATGACCCTGCCGACGATCATCATCTCGACCCGCGCCGCGCTGAAAGCCGTGCCGCCCTCGATCCGCGACGCAGCCCTCGGTGTGGGCGCCTCAAAAATGCAATCGGTGTTCCACCACGTTCTGCCGCTGGCGATGCCCGGCATCCTGACCGGCACGATCATCGGTCTGGCGCAGGCTCTGGGCGAAACCGCACCGCTCCTGCTGATCGGGATGGTGGGCTATATCGCGACCAACTCGCCGGACGGGTTCCTCGACGGCTTCGTCTCGCCCAACTCGGCCATGCCCGCGCAGATCTACGAATGGGCCAAGCGCGCCGACCCGGCATTTTACGAACGCGCCTGGGGAGGTATCATCATTCTGCTGATCTTCCTTCTGGGCATGAACATCATCGCCATCATCCTGCGCCGCAAATTCGAGCGTCGCTGGTAAGGGAGCGCGAGACAAATGGAAGACATGAGCCTGACGGAGAGAGCCGTGACCACTGACGACATCAAGATCACCGCACGCAACGTGCAGGTCCATTACGGCGACACCCACGCGATCAAAGACGTCGATGTCGATATTCTCGACAAGACCGTCACCGCGTTCATCGGCCCGTCGGGCTGCGGGAAGTCGACCTTCCTGCGCTGCCTGAACCGGATGAACGACACGATCGATATCTGCCGCGTCGAGGGCGACATCAAACTCGACGGCGAAGACATCTACGACAAGCGCGTCGATCCGGTGCAGCTGCGCGCCAAGGTCGGCATGGTGTTCCAGAAACCGAACCCCTTCCCGAAGTCGATCTACGACAACGTGGCCTACGGCCCGAAAATCCACGGCCTGACGAAGAACAAGGCCGAGCTGGATCAGGTGGTCGAGGACTCGCTGCGCAAGGCCGCGCTGTGGAACGAGGTGAAAGATCGCCTGCACGCGCCCGGCACCGGACTTTCGGGCGGTCAGCAGCAGCGCCTGTGCATCGCGCGCGCCGTGGCGACCTCGCCGGAAGTGCTGCTGATGGACGAGCCCTGCTCGGCGCTCGACCCGATCGCGACCGCGCAGGTCGAGGAACTGATCGACGAGCTTCGGGCGAATTTCTCGGTGGTGATCGTGACGCACTCGATGCAGCAGGCCGCACGCGTCAGTCAGAAGACCGCGTTCTTCCACCTCGGGAACCTCGTCGAATACGACGACACGGACAAGATTTTCACCAACCCGTCCGACAGCCGGACGGAAAGCTACATTACCGGCCGGATCGGCTGAGGAGGCAAATAATCATGAGCGAGCACATTCTTTCCGCCTTCGACCGCGACCTTGAGGCGGTGCAGGCGTTGGTCGTCAAAATGGGCGGCCTCGTCGAGGAGCAGATCCTCGAAAGCGCCCGCGCCCTCGAAGTGCGCGATCTCGAATTGGCCGAGCAGATCCGGGCCCGTGACCGTGCCGTCGACGAGCTGGAAGAGAAGATCAACGAAGAAGCCGCGCGCCTGATCGCCCTGCGGGCCCCCGCCGCGCGCGACCTGCGCATGGCGCTCTCGGTCATCAAGATCTCGGCGAGCCTCGAGCGCGTCGGCGATTACGCCAAAAACATCGCCAAGCGCACGCAGGTCCTGTCCGACGGGCCGCAGATCAGCGGCACCGCAACTGCGATCCGCCGCATGGCGGGCACGACGGAGGCGATGCTGAAAGACGCGCTCGACGCCTATATCCAGCGCGACCCGAAACTGGCCGCCGATGTGCGCGAGCGCGATCTCGAAGTGGACCAGATGTATAACGCGCTGTTCCGCGAGTTCCTGACCTACATGATGGAAGATCCGCGCAACATCACGCCCTGCATGCACCTGCATTTCATCGCCAAGAACATCGAGCGGATGGGCGACCATGCGACCACCATCGCCGAGCAGGTGATCTACCTCGTGACCGGCGAAATGCCGGAAGACGCGCGCCCGAAAAGCTCGAGCGTAATGTGACGGAGACCTGAGAAATGTCGCCAGCCCAACAACCCTGTGTCCTTGTGGTTGAAGACGAAAACGCCCAGCGCGAAGTTCTCAGCTACAACCTCGAAGCCGAAGGGTTTCGCGTCGTGATGGCGGAGAACGGAGACGAGGGCCTCTTGTTCCTGAAGGAAGAGAAGCCCGATCTGATCGTGCTGGACTGGATGCTGCCCAATGTCTCCGGCATCGAGATTTGTCGCCGCGTGAAGGCGAATTCCGAGACCCGCAACATTCCTGTCATCATGCTCTCGGCACGCTCCGAAGAGGTGGACCGGGTGCGGGGCCTCGAGACCGGCGCGGATGACTACGTCGTGAAACCCTATTCGGTCGTCGAGCTGATGGCGCGCGTCCGCACCCAGCTGCGCCGCACGCGGCCCGCGACGATGGGCGAACGGCTGAGCTTCGAGGACATCATCCTCGATGCCGAGGAGCACCGCGTTTTCCGCAACGGCCAACCGCTGAAACTCGGGCCGACCGAGTTCCGGCTGCTCTCGACGATGATGGAAAAACCGGGCCGCGTCTGGACCCGCGATCAACTGCTCGACCGGGTCTGGGGCCGCGACATCTATGTCGACACCCGCACCATCGACGTCCATGTCGGGCGGCTGCGCAAGGCACTGATGGCGAATGGCGGGGATGATCCGGTGCGCACGGTGCGCGGCACGGGCTACGCGCTGGGATAAAGCGAAACAGGCGCGCGGATCACCGCGCGCCTTTTCAATTCAGTCCTTCAGGCACAGCTTGCACGAGGCAAGCGCCGCCATGTTGAGGATGTCGTTCACCGTCGACGTGGTCGAGCACAGCTGCACCGCGTGGCTCGTCCCGGTCAGGATCGGGCCGATCACGGTCGCGCCCGCCATCTCCTGCATCAGTTTCACAGAAATCGAGGCCGAATGGCGTGCCGGCACGACGAGAATGTTGGCGGGGCCGGTCAGACGGCAGAACGGGTAGTTCTTCATCTGATCCATGTTGAGCGCCACATCGACGGTCATCTCGCCATCATATTCGAAATCCGCCCCGCGCGCGTCGAGCACTTTCGGCGCGACATGCATCTTCGTGGCGCGTTCCGAAACCGGATAGCCGAAGGTCGAGAAGGAACAGAAGGCCACGCGCGGCTCGAGGCCCAGACCGCGGGCGACATGCGCGCCCGCCGTCGCGATATCGGCCAGATCGTTCTCGTCGGGCCATTCATGCACCAGCGTATCGCCGATCAGCACCACGCGACCCTTGTTTAGCAGGGCGGTGATCCCGACAGCACCATCCGAGGGCTTCGCGTCGATCACCTTGTTGATCAGTTCCAGCACATGCGCCGATTTCCGGGTCGCGCCCGTGACCATCGCGTCGCCATGCCCATGCACCAGCATCAGCGCCGCGAAGACATGCCGGTCGCGCGTCGCCAGCTTATGCGCATCCTCGCGGTCCACACCCTGCCGTTGCAGGCGCTTATACAGGAAGTCCTTGTAGGTCTCGGTATGCTTGGAGTTGGCCGCATTCACCACGCGCAGCTCGCGATAGGCATCGCCCAAGCCGGCCGTTTCCAGCTTTTCCTTCACATCCTGCTCGCGGCCGACGACAAGCGCCTCGCCCATGCCGGAGCGCTGATAGGCCACGGCGGCGCGCAGCACCCGCTCGTCATCGCCCTCGGCAAAGATCATCTTCGCCTGCGCCTGACGCGCACGGCTCTGGATGCCCTGCAGGATCGACGCGGTCGGGTCCATCCGGGCTTTCAGGCTTTGGGCGTAGCCTTCCATGTCGATGATCGGACGCCGCGCGACACCGGTATCCATCCCGGCTTTCGCGACCGCCGGCGGGATCACGTGGATCAGCCGCGGATCGAAAGGCGTCGGGATGATGTAATCGCGCCCGAAGCTGAGCTTGCGCCCATAGGCCATCGCGACCTCGTCAGGCACATCCTCGCGGGCAAGCTCCGCCAGCGCGTTGGCGCAGGCGATCTTCATCTCGTCATTGATCGCGCGGGCGTGGATGTCGAGCGCGCCGCGGAACAGGTAGGGAAACCCGAGGACGTTGTTCACCTGGTTCGGATAGTCCGACCGCCCCGTCGCCACGATCGCATCGGGACGCACCGATTGCGCCTCTTCCGGCGTGATCTCCGGGTCCGGGTTCGCCATCGCGAAGATCACCGGATTGTCGGCCATCGACTGCACCATCTCGGGCGTCACCGCGCCCTTGGCCGAGACGCCAAGGAACACATCCGCGCCTTCCATCGCCTCTTCGAGCGAACGCGCCTCGGTCACCGCCGCATGGGCCGATTTCCACTGGTTCATGCCTTCGGTGCGGCCCTGATAGATCACGCCCTTGGTGTCGCACATGATGCAATTGTCGTGCTTCGCACCCATCGCCTTCACAAGCTCCAGACAGGCGATGCCCGCAGCACCCGCGCCGTTCAGCACGATCTTGCAGTCTTCGATCTTCTTGCCCGACAGCTCCAGCGCGTTGATCAACCCCGCCGCACAGATCACCGCCGTGCCGTGCTGATCGTCGTGGAACACCGGGATGTCCATCAGCTCCTTGAGCCGCTGCTCGATGATGAAACATTCCGGCGCCTTGATGTCCTCGAGGTTGATCCCCCCGAAGGTCGGCCCCATCAGTTTCACCGCATTGATGATCTCGTCGGCATCCTCGGTATCGAGCTCGATATCGATCGCATTCACATCGGCAAACCGCTTGAAGAGAACCGCCTTGCCCTCCATCACCGGCTTCGAGGCCAGCGCCCCGAGATTGCCGAGCCCCAAAATGGCCGAGCCGTTCGAGATCACGGCGACCATGTTCCCCTTCACGGTGTAATCGTAGGCCAGTTCGGGGTTCTCGGCGATCGCCTCCACCGGAACCGCGACGCCGGGGCTGTAGGCCAGCGACAGATCGCGCTGCGACGTCATCGGCTTCGACGCCGTGATGTCGTATTTCCCCGGATGCGGGTCGAGGTGATAGGCCAAGGCCTCCTCGGGCGTGATACGGTTCTTGCTGGGCATTGGGCCGGTGCTCCTCCTGCAGGTCCGAACCCGTTTAACGTCCCGTGATCCGTCACTCAACGGAATTGCGCCCGAATCCGGGGTTTTGTAGGGTCGCGCGACCAGCAAATGGGGGGCACATGGCCAAGCCGACCGTCACACCGATGATGGAACAGTATCTGGGGATCAAGGAGGCCAATCCGGGCGCGCTCCTGTTCTATCGGATGGGTGATTTCTACGAGATGTTCTTTCAGGACGCGGTCGATGCCGCATCCGCGCTCGATATCGCGCTGACCAAGCGCGGTCAGCACATGGGCGAGGACATCGCGATGTGCGGCGTTCCTGTGCACGCGGCCGAGGGCTACCTGCTGACGCTGATCCGCAAAGGCTTCCGCGTGGCGATTGCCGAGCAGATGGAAGACCCGGCCGAGGCGAAGAAGCGCGGCTCGAAATCCGTCGTGAAACGCGATGTGGTGCGACTGGTCACGCCCGGCACGCTGACCGAGGAAAGCCTGCTGGAGGCACGCCGCCACAATTTCCTAGCCGCCTGGGCGGAAGTGCGCGACGAGGCCGCGATTGCCTGGGTCGATATCTCGACCGGCGAGTTTCGCGTGACGCCCTGCCCGCTTTCGCGGCTGGGCCCCGAGCTTGCCCGGCTTGCGCCACGTGAAGTGCTGGTAAGCGAGGCCAAAGAGGCCGATTGCGCCGAAATAGTCTCTGATATGCGGGCCGCGATGACGCCCTTGTCGCGTGCGAGCTTCGACAGTCAGGCCGCCGAGACGCGACTTCTGTCGCTCTATTCCATCGGCTCGCTCGATGCGTTCGGCAATTTCACCCGCGCCGAGATGGCCGCGATGGGCGCGATCGTCGATTACCTCGAGATCACGCAGAAAGGCAAACTGCCCCTGCTGCGCCGCCCCGTGCACGAAGACAGCGGCGCGGCGATGCAGATCGACGCCGCCACGCGGCGTAATCTGGAATTGACGCAAGCTCTGTCGGGCGGACGCGAGGGCTCGCTCCTCAACGCCATCGACCGCACGGTGACGGCAGGTGGCGCGCGGCTTCTGGAGCGCCGGATCTCCGCCCCGTCCCGGAACCTGACCGAGATCCACGCGCGGCACGATTCTGTCCGTTTTCTGCTGGAACAGGGTCGATTTGCCGAAGATATCCGTGCCGATCTGAAGCGCTGCCCCGATATGGATCGCGCACTGTCGCGCCTCGCCCTCGACCGCGGCGGCCCGCGCGACATGGCCGCGATCCGCAACGGGCTGGAGCAGGCCGAGCGGATCGCCGAAGCGGTGTCCGCCGTCGAGGCCCCACCGCTTCTCGCCGAGGCTGCGAAAGCCCTCACGGGCCATGACGACCTCACCGCCCTTCTGGATGCGGCGCTCATCGCGGAGCCGCCGCTTCTCGCGCGCGATGGCGGCTTCATCGCGGCAGGCTATGACGAAGATCTCGACCAGACGCGCCAGCTGCGCGACGAGGGCCGCGGCGTGATCGCGAAAATGCAGGCGGAATACATCGAGGCCACGGGCATCAATTCGCTGAAGATCAAGCACAACAACGTGCTGGGCTACTTCATCGAAACCACGGCCACCCATGCCGAGAAGATGCTCGCCCCGCCGCTGTCGGAACGCTTCATCCACCGTCAGACCACCGCGAACCAGGTGCGTTTCACGACCGTCGAACTGAGCGAGATCGAAACCCGGATTCTGAACGCCGGAAATCATGCGCTTGAGATCGAAAAAAGGCTCTATTCCAGCTTAAGACAGGCAATTCTCGACCGCGCGGGCCCGATCAACGAGGCCTCGCGCGCGCTTGCCGAAATCGACCTCGCCAGCGCTTTCGCGACGCTTGCGCGCAACGAAGACTGGGCGGAGCCCACCGTCGACGACAGCCATGCGTTCGAGATCGAAGGCGGGCGGCATCCGGTCGTCGAAGCCTCGCTAAAGAAATCCGGCGAGCCCTTCATCGCGAATGACTGCGAACTCACCGAGGGCGCGACGCCCGCGATCTGGCTGCTCACCGGTCCGAACATGGCCGGTAAATCGACCTTCCTGCGTCAAAACGCCCTGATCGCGCTTCTCGCTCAGGCGGGCAGCTTCGTTCCGGCGAAATCCGCCCATATCGGCCTTGTGTCCCAGCTCTTCAGCCGTGTCGGTGCGGCGGACGATCTGGCACGGGGCCGGTCGACCTTCATGGTCGAGATGGTCGAAACCGCCGCGATCCTCAATCAGGCCGACGACCGCGCTCTGGTCATCCTCGACGAGATCGGCCGCGGCACCGCGACCTATGACGGGCTCTCGATCGCCTGGGCGGTCATGGAACATCTGCACGCGTCCAACCGTTGCCGAGCGCTCTTCGCGACCCATTACCACGAGATGACCGCGCTTTCGGCCAAGCTCGACGGCGTCGAGAATGCGACCGTCGCAGTAAAGGAATGGGAAGGCGAGGTGATCTTCCTGCACGAGGTTCGCAAAGGCGCCGCCGACCGCTCCTACGGGGTTCAGGTCGCACGCCTCGCCGGGCTTCCGCATTCCGTCGTGGAACGCGCCCGGATCGTGCTCGATGCGTTGGAGAAAGGCGAACGCGAAGGCGGTGGCAAGAAGCAGGCAGTGATCGACGATCTGCCGCTGTTTTCAGTGTCTAACACACCGCAACCGGCCGCCGCGCCCGCCGGTCCGTCAGAATTGGAAGAGCGGCTGAAAGCCCTCATTCCAGACGACATGACACCGAAAGACGCGCTCGACGCCCTCTACGAGCTTCGCGCGCTTCTCACGGAGTGATCTTCGTTTTGGAAGAAATATCCCGGGGGTCTGGGGGCAGCGCCCCCAGCCTTGCCGATCAGGATTTCGGAGTGGAGCTGACGCCCACTTTCGCCGGCCGCAGCAGCCGGTCGTGGATCATGAAGCCGTTCTCCATGACCTGAATGATGTCGCCTGCCTTCGTGCCGGGCGCGGGCGCTTCGAACATCGCCTCATGCATCTGCGGGTCGAATTTCTCGCCGACCTCGGGCGCCACCGTGGTGATGCCGTGACGGGCGAACACGTTGAGCAATTCGCGCTGGGTCAGTTCGACCCCTTCGAGGAACGGCCCGGCCTGCGAACGAACGTCCTCATTCGCGGCTTCGAGCGCACGCGAGAGCGCGTCGAACACGGGCAGCATGTCGCGCGCCAGACGCGTCCCACCGTAATTCGAGGCTTCCTGACGCTCTTTGTCGGCACGTTTGCGCGCATTCTCGGCATCTGCCAGCGCGCGCATGAATCGGTCGCGATAATCGTCGCGCTCGGCACGCAATGCCTCGAGCTCGTCTTCCTCATGGGACAGCACATCCTCGAAGCTCTCGTCGATATGCGCCTGATCCTCGGCAATCTCGTCTTTTTTCTCGCTCATGCCATTCATCCTTTGCCCTGGCCGGAGATCATCCGCCCGACCAGTTGCGCTGTGTAGTCCACGATCGGCACGATGCGCCCGTAGTTGAGCCGGGTCGGCCCAATCACGCCCACCGCACCAATGATCTTTCGGTCAGCGTTCATATATGGAGAGACAACCAAAGAGGAACCCGAAAGAGAGAAAAGTTTGTTCTCCGAGCCAATAAAAATACGCACGCCCTCGCCATCCTCGGCCAGATCGAGGAATTCGGCGATGTCGCGCTTCCGCTCGAGATCGTCGAACAGCGAGCGAATGCGGTCGAGGTCGTCTTCGGAGCCCAAAAGATTGGCACGACCGCGCACGATCAGCCGCTCGTAGCGCTCGCCTTTGTTTTCCCAGGCCGCCAACCCGCTGTCGATCAGTTCGGTCGCGAGCGAATCGATTTCGGTGCGATGGTTCGCGATCTGGCGTGCAATGTGACCGCGCAGTTCCGACAGCGTTTTCCCCTCCGCCATCGCGTTGAGGAAATTCGCAGCCTCCCGCATCGAAGACGGCGTTTGCCCAAGCGGCGGCGTGAAGACGCGGTTTTCCACCTGACCGTCCGCGAAGACAAGAACCACCAGCGCCCGGTCGGGCGAGAGCGAGACGAATTCGATATGCCGGATCGGGGCCTCGTGTTTCGGCGTCAGCACGAGGCTCGCGCCCTGCGTCATCCCCGAAAGCGCGCTCGAAACCCGGTCCAACAAAGACCCAACATCGCCTGAATTCGCGCCCATCGTGGCATCCAGAGCCGCACGGTCCTCTTCGCCGAGATGGTTTACCTCCATCACCCCATCGACGAACAGCCGCAGACCCGTCTGGGTCGGCACGCGTCCGGCGGAGACATGGGGGCTGTCCAGAAGCCCGAGATATTCGAGATCCTGCATCACGTTTCGGATCGTCGCCGCGGAGAGCTTCTCGTTCATCTCTCGGGTCAGGCTCCGCGAGCCCACGGGACCGCCAGTCGTGAGATAGCCTTCGACAACCCGGCGAAACACTTCGCGGGAGCGGTCGTTCAGTTCGGAAAGAATATCGTTCTGGTCACTCATCGCGCTTCATCCCTGCTGACTTAAAGCCGCGCGAAGCCGAAGGTCAATCACGGCACGGGGGTTGCATCGCTGCGCATGGGCGATCAAATGGGGTGAATTCATTAGAAAGGTCCCCACGATGCGCCCATCCGGCAGAGAGTTAAGTGAACTTCGCCCGATTTCAATCGAGACCGGGGTTACGAAACACGCAGAAGGGTCTTGCCTGATCAAAATGGGCGACACCCACGTGCTGTGCACCGCCACGATCGAAGACCGCGCGCCGTCTTTCCTCAAAGGCTCCGGCCTTGGCTGGGTGACGGCAGAATACGGCATGCTGCCGCGCGCGACCAACACGCGCAACCGTCGCGAGGCCGCGGCGGGCAAGCAAGGCGGAAGAACCGTTGAAATTCAACGACTTATCGGTCGTGCGCTGCGCGCTGGCGTTGATCGTTCGGCGCTTGGTGAGCGTCAGATCGTGGTCGATTGCGATGTGATCCAAGCCGATGGCGGCACGCGCTGTGCGTCGATCACCGGCGGTTGGGTCGCGCTGCGTCTCGCCACGAACAAGCTGCTGAAATCGGGCGCCTGCACCTCGGATCCGCTGCTCGATCATGTCGCGGCCCTGTCCTGCGGCATTTACGCGGGTCAGCCGGTCGCGGATCTCGACTATGCCGAGGATAGCGAAGCGGGCACTGACGGGAATTTCATCATGACCGGGCGCGGCAAGTTGATCGAAGTGCAGATGTCGGCCGAAGGCGCGACCTTTTCGCGCGAACAGATGGATCGGCTTCTCGATCTGGCCGAGGAAGGCGCGGCGAAGCTCGTCGAAATGCAGAAAGCCGCGATCGAATGAGGAGCTTCACCGAAAAGAAGCTGCTGGTTGCGACCCATAACGCCGGAAAGCTCGAGGAGATCAAAGCGATCCTCGCGCCTTTCGGCGTCGAGGTCGTCGGCGCGAAGGAGATGAACCTCCCCGAGCCGGAAGAGACCGAGAGCACCTTTGTCGGCAATGCGCGGATCAAGGCCCATGCCGCGGCGAAAGCGACTGGCCTGCCCGCCTTGGCGGACGATTCCGGCATCGAAGTCGACTGTCTCGACGGTGCGCCGGGCGTTTACACGGCCGATTGGGCGACCACGCCGAACGGGCGCGACTTCACCATGGCGATGGAAAAAACCTGGAAAGCCTGCGACGAGATCGAAGCGGAGCTGCCGCGGACTGCGCGTTTCCGCTCTACCTTGGTTCTCGCCTGGCCCGACGGGCATGACGAGGTGTTCGACGGCCGTGTCGAAGGTCAGCTGGTTTGGCCGATGCGCGGCGCTCTCGGGCATGGATATGACCCGATGTTCCAGCCCGATGGCTATGACCAGACCTTCGCGGAGATGGATCCCGCGCAAAAGAACGAGATTTCGCACCGTGCGGATGCTTTCCGCAAGTTTGTGACGATTTTCGACGCGAAATGACTGAGGATTGGCGGCACGGAGGGTTCGGCCTCTACCTTCACTGGCCGTTCTGTGCCGCCAAATGCCCCTATTGCGACTTCAATTCCCATGTCGCGACCGCCATCGACCAGAAACGATGGCTCTCTGCCTATCTCAGCGAACTCGACCGCTATGCCGCGCAGACGGAAGGCCGGATTTTGAACACGGTTTTCTTCGGCGGCGGCACACCCTCGCTGATGGATTCCGACATCGTCGCCGCAATCATCGAGCGCATCCGCAGAAACTGGCAAACCAGCAACGATTTCGAGATTACCCTCGAAGCGAACCCCACAAGTGTCGAATCTGGGCGGTTTAGAGACTTTTCCGAGGCTGGCGTGAACCGAGTTTCGATGGGGATGCAGGCCCTGAATGACGAAGATCTCCGTCGTCTGGGGCGGATGCACTCGGTCGCAGAAGGCCAGAAAGCTTTCGACATTGCGCGCAAGCAGTTCGATCGAGTGAGCTTCGATCTGATCTACGCGCGCCAGCACCAGACGATCGAAGATTGGAAAGCAGAGCTGGATGAGGCGCTGAAAATGGCGGTCGACCATCTCTCGCTCTATCAGCTGACCATCGAACCCGGCACGGTATTCGGCGCGCGACACGATGCGGGCAAGCTGCGCGGCATTCCCGAGGACGATATCTCCGCCGAGATGTATTTCGCGACGCAGGAAATCTGCGAGAAGCACGGCCTGCCCGCCTACGAGATCTCGAACCACGCGCGCCCGGGCGCCGAGAGCCGGCACAACCTGATTTATTGGCGTTATGGCGACTACATCGGCATCGGTCCTGGTGCACATGGACGCCTGACTGAAAATGGTGTCCGCCACGCCACCGATACGCTCAAACAGCCCGGCGCCTGGCTCGCGCAGGTAGAAAAAACCGATGCCGGAGAGAATGAGCGCGCCGCCCTGCCCCGCGAAGAGCAGGCAATCGAGTATCTTCTCTTCGCGCTGCGCCTGTCCGAAGGGCTCGAGATGGAACGGTTCAACACGATCTCGCGTTCACCGCTCGATGAGGCGACAATGCGCCATCTTGAGGATATCGGCATGGTTGAGAGAGAGAACGGATTTCTGCGCGCGACGGATCAAGGCCGTCCGGTCTTGAACGCCATCATTCGCGATCTCATCCCCTGATGCGCATCCTCTGGCTCACGCTTGGCATCATCTCGGCCGGGATCGGGATCATCGGGCTGTTTTTGCCACTCGTCCCGACCGTTCCGTTGATGCTTCTGGCGACGTTTTGCTTCGCGCGATCCTCTGATCGTCTGCACAACTGGATCATCACCCATCCGCGCTTCGGACCGCAGATCATAGACTGGCAAGAGCGCCGCGCCATCGCGAAACGCGCGAAAATCGCGGCAACAGTGTCTGTTTTCGCGGCTTTCGGCCTGTCTTTGGTCTTCCGGTTATCGGTCGAAATCCTGGCAATTCAGGGGATCACCTTGCTCGGCGTCCTGATTTTCATCTGGACGCGCCCGAATAGCTGATCAGCCGTTGCTGAGCATCTGGCAAAGCTTGTCGAGCTCCTCCAGATCGTCGTAAGAAATCGTAATCTTGCCACTGCCGCTGCTGGTATGATCGATCGCAACCTTCATCCCGATCGTCGCGGACAAATCGCCCTCGAGCGCCCGCGTGTCAGCGTCTTTCTGGGGCTTCGGACGCGCTTTGCGTTCTTCTCCGCCCTGCTGCTTCTTGGCAAGTTTCTCGACATCGCGCACCGAAAGCGTCTTCGCAACGGCCTGTTTCGCCAAGCTGACCGGATCTTCGGCGGTGATCATCGCCCGCGCATGCCCGGCAGACAGCTTGCCCTCGCGCAGATAGACCTGCACTTCTTCGGGCAGCTGCAGCAGACGCATCAGATTCGCAATGTGGCTACGGCTTTTCGACAGCGCCTCGGCCAGCTTTTCCTGCGTATGCCCGAAGCGGCTCATCAACTGCTTATAAGCAAGCGCCTCTTCGAGCGCATTGAGATCGGCGCGCTGAATATTCTCGATGATCGCGACTTCCAGCACTTCCGTGTCGTTGAATTCGCGGATGATGACCGGAAGCTGGTGCAGCTTGGCCATCTGCGACGCGCGCCACCGGCGTTCACCGGCCACAATCTCGTAATGATCGGGCTTCGTCGGGTGTTTGCGCACGATAAGAGGCTGAATCACGCCCTTTTCGCGGATCGAAGACGCCAGCTCTTCCAAAGCGGCCGGTTCGAAATCGCGACGTGGCTGATCGGGGTTCGGCTCGATCTTCTCGACCGGGACGTATTGCTCCGGACGACGCGGAGGCGCCGTCGTCTCGGTCGGATTCAAATCAACATCCGCCATCAAAGCCGACAAACCACGCCCCAATCCACGCTTTTCGCGTTCCTTAGCCATTCTCACACCGCCTTTGCCAGTTCATGCCGCGACATCAATTCGCTGGCGAGATTCCGATAGGCCAACGCCCCGCGCGAACTGCTGTCGTAGCTGAGCACCGGCATCGCGTAGGATGGCGCCTCGGAGACCCGCACATTCCGCGGGATCATCGTCCGGAACACCAACTCGCCCAAAGTCGCGCGCGCATCCGCCTCCACCTGCTGCGAGAGATTGTTCCGCACGTCATACATCGTGAGGACGACGCCCTCGATTCGCAGGTTACGATTCGCGCTCAGGCGGATCTCCCGGATCGTCAGCATCAGCTGAGAAAGCCCTTCGAGCGCGAAGAATTCCGCCTGTAGCGGCACCAGGACCGAATGCGACGCCACCATCGCGTTGATTGTCAGCAAACTCAGCGAAGGCGGGCAATCGATCAAGATATAGTCGAAGCCATAGCTATCAACATCTGGATGTCGTAGCGCGTCATGCAGAAGGAAGCTGCGCTTTTCGGTCGAGACAAGCTCCATATCCGCCGAAGACAGGTCCGTCGTCGCCGGGCACAGGTAAAGACCGTCGATTTCGGTCTTGTGCAGAACCGAGGAAACTGGCGCGTCTTCGATCAACAGATCGTAGGTCGTCAGTTCGCGATCATCCGGCTCAATCCCCAGACCGGTCGACGCATTCCCCTGCGGATCGAGATCGATCAAAAGAACCTTACGCCCGGCTTCCACCAGCCCTGCCGCGAGGTTGATCGCCGTCGTCGTCTTCCCCACGCCGCCTTTCTGGTTCGCAATCGCAATGATTTTCGGTTCATTTGCGCGAATTGGATCAGACACGCTCGGCTCCGTGGATTTTCAGGACAACACTGTTTGGATCGCTAAGGCTTTCGATCGCCTCGTAGTCAAAGGACCAGCTTTCCTGCGCCTGCGCAAGTTCTTCCTGCCAGCGCGCGCCTTTCGGGAAGATAGCGATGCCGGAGGGCTTCAGATGCCGGGCACTGAATTCTAGTAGTTTCGGCAGGTTTGCGAGCGCCCGGGCCGAGACGACATCGGCCTTCAGCGGTGCGATCTCTTCGATTCGTTGCGCAAGAACGCGGATATTGAGCGACAGCTCCCGCGTGACCGTCGAGAGAAAAGCCGATTTTCGCAGATCCGATTCGACCAGAATGACTTGGCGATCCGGTGCCTTTTCCGTCGACAGAATCGCAATCACCAAACCCGGAAAGCCGCCCCCTGCCCCGAAATCCGCCCAAATCCGCGCATTTTCCGGTGCCATCGCGAATATCTGTGCCGAATCGAGAAAGTGGCGCGACCACATATCGTCCAACGTCGATTTCGCGACGAGGTTAATCGCAGGATTCCATTTCTTGAGCAGCGCCTCATAGGCAAACAGCTTATCCAATGTTTCACGTGAAACATCGAATCGCGCGGCGAAATCCTCAGCCTCAGGCGCCGTCATGCCGAGCGTGCCCGCTTTGATTGCCGAAGGCGCGCCAAGATCAAAGTCAGCGCCGCCGGAGTCACGCCGTCGACACGCCCCGCCTGCCCCAAAGTTTTCGGCATCGCGCGCTTAAGCTTGCCCTTCAGCTCGTTCGAGAGCCCCTGCAGGGAATCGAAATCGAAATCTTCGGGAATTTCCCAGCCCTCATCGCGCTTAAGAGAAGCCGCGTCGACCTCCTGACGCGCAACGTAATTCGCATAGAGCGCATCGATCGACAGCTGCCGCGCCGTCTCATCGGAGAGATCCTGCAATTCCGGCAGCGCCTCTTGCAGCGCGGGCATCGTGATATCGGGGAAAGACAAAAGATCGAAAGCAGTTCGCCGCGTCCCGTCCTCGTTCACCTTAAAGCCCTTCGCCCTGGCTTCCTTGGGCGTCAGCGAGATCGACTGCAGCAACTCCCGACCTGCCGTCAGATCGGCGGATTTCTCTTCAAACAGAACCCGGCGCGCCTCGCCAACGCAGCCGATCTCGATCCCCATCCCCGTCAGGCGCTGGTCGGCATTATCGGCCCGCAGAGACAGACGGAACTCGGCCCGCGAGGTAAACATGCGGTAAGGCTCCGTTACCCCGCGCGACGTCAGATCGTCGATCATCACACCGATATAGCTCGACGTTCGGCTGAAATGCACCGGCGCGCCCGCCTTCGCAGAGGATGCCGCATTCAAACCAGCGACGAGACCCTGAGCTGCGGCCTCCTCATATCCTGTGGTCCCGTTGATCTGACCCGCAAGATATAGGCCAGGGACGGCACGCAACTGCAGCGTCGCGTCCAGCGCACGCGAATCGACATAGTCATATTCGATCGCGTAACCGGGCTGCAGGATCTTCGCCTCTTCCAACCCGAAAATCGAATGGACGTAATCTTCCTGAACATCCACCGGCAGCGAGGTGGAAATCCCGTTCGGATAGACCGTGTCGTCGTCCAGGCCTTCTGGCTCAAGGAAAATCTGATGCGAGTCCTTATCCGCGAAGCGCACGACCTTGTCTTCGATCGACGGGCAATAGCGGGGCCCCACCCCCGAAATATGACCGCCATACATCGCGGAGCGGTCAAGGTTGCTCCGGATGATGTCATGCGTCCGCCCATTCGTATGGGTAATCCCGCACGAAATCTGCCGGACCTCGGGACTCCGGTTCAGGAAGGAAAACATCACCGGGTCGTCATCACCGGGCTGACTCTCCAGTTTATCCCAGGCAATCGTCTTCCCATCCAACCGCGGCGGTGTGCCGGTTTTAAGACGGCCCATGGGCAGATCCATCGCGTAAAGCCGCTCGGCCAATGCGCGCGAGGGCCGATCCCCAATGCGTCCACCCGGACGCTGCTGGTCGCCGATATGGATCACGCCATTCAGGAAAGTCCCAGACGTCAGGATCGCCGACTGACAGCTCAGCGTCACACCGTCGGCCAGCACCACACCAGTGACCCGACCGCCTTCAACGCGCAGATCGGTCACCTCCCCCTCGATTACCTCGAGGTTGGGCTGCGCCGCGGTCATACGCTGGGCTGCCTCCCGGTAAAGTTTGCGATCCGCCTGAGCCCGCGGGCCTTGCACGGCGGGGCCTTTACGCCGGTTAAGAAGGCGAAACTGAATACCCGCAGCGTCGGCCAACCGCCCCATCACGCCATCGAGCGCATCGATCTCGCGGACCAGGTGGCCTTTACCAAGCCCACCGATCGCCGGGTTGCACGACATCACCCCGATCGCATCGGCGCGAAGCGTCACCAAAGCGACCTGCGCACCCATCCGGGCCGCCGCGTGGGCTGCCTCGGTTCCGGCGTGCCCGCCTCCGATCACGATGACGTCGTAATGTTTCACGTGAAACACTCCTTACTTTCCGATGCAGAAGCTCGAGAAAATTTCGTCCAACAGGTTCTCGACATCCACCCGACCGAGCAACGCTTCGAGCGCCCAAGCCGCCTGGCGCAGTGATTCCGCTGCCAGCTCGCTTCGGTCGGACCCGCGCAATACCTCATCTCGCGCCGATTCCAAAGCCCCGAATGCGCGCTGCATCGCAACCCTGTGCCGTTCGCGCGTCATTACGCCGGCGCCTTCGCCAAGCCCGGACAGACGTTCTTCGATCGCAGCGAGCAATTCTCCAAGCCCCTCACCCGTTTTCCCGGAGACGTTCAGCCCATCATGCGAAGCGATATCGGCTTTGCCATGCACCACCAGGTCGCCCGGCTCCGGTGCGATCAGCGGGACTTCCTCGCCGTCGAGCAGGAAAACGCGGAGGTCGGATTGCCGCGCGCGGTCGAGCGCCCGTTCCACCCCGATCGCTTCCACGACATCGTCGGTGTCGCGCAGGCCGGCGGTGTCGAGCAAGGTCACCGCCTGCCCGCCGATCTCCATTCGGACCTCGATGACGTCGCGTGTCGTGCCTGCGAATTCGGAGGTGATCGCCGCTTCGCGCCCTGCGAGCGCGTTAAGCAAGGTTGATTTCCCGGCATTCGGTCGCCCGACAATCGCGACCTCGAACCCTTCGCGAATACGCTCCGCCGCGCCAAGACGGCGCAATTCATCGCGAATTCCGGCGCTGACCGCGTCGATCAGCTCCAACACCTCGGGCGAAACATCTACCGGAACTTCCTCATCCGCGAAATCGATCGTGGCTTCGATCAACGCCCCTGCGCGGATCAGCTTTGCGCGCCAATCCTCGACCAGAGCGCCAACTGCGCCTGACAAAACCTTCAACGCCTGCTTGCGCTGCGCCTCGGTTTCCGCCTCGATCAGATCAGAAAGCCCTTCGACCTGCGCCAGATCGAGCCGTTCGTTCTCCAACGCCCGCCGGGTAAATTCACCCGGTTCCGCCAGCCGCAACCCGTCGATCTGCCCAAGGGCGCGCAGCACGGCAGAAACCGTCGCAATCGCGCCATGGATATGCAGCTCCGCAACCTCTTCGCCGGTAAAGCTGGCCCCGCGCTCGAAACATAGCACCACCGCCTCGTCGAGTTCCTCACCCGCGAGCCGCAACCGCCGCAGGCCGGCAACGCGCGGCTCCGGCAGGGTCCCTGCCAAGTTCCGCGCCGCCTGCCACGCCAGCGGTCCTGAAATACGAATGACGGCCACGCCCGCTTTTCCGCGGGCCGTGGCCAGAGCATAGATCGTGTCCATAGCAATCCTCTTCCCTGCGGAAGATAGGACGGCCTCAGCCGTTCATCGAGTCGAAGAATTCCGAGTTCGTCTTGGTCTGCTTGAGCTTCGAAATCAGGAACTCGATCGCATCGGTCGTGCCCATCGGGTTCAGGATGCGGCGCAGAAGGTAGGTTTTCTGCAGATCCTTCTGATCGACGAGCAGCTCCTCTTTCCGGGTACCGGATTTGAGGATGTCCATCGCCGGGAAGACGCGCTTGTCCGCGACCTTGCGGTCCAGCACGATTTCCGAGTTACCCGTGCCCTTGAATTCTTCGAAGATGACTTCGTCCATCCGCGAGCCGGTATCGATCAGCGCCGTCGCGATGATGGTCAGCGAGCCGCCCTCTTCGATGTTCCGCGCGGCCCCGAAGAAGCGCTTCGGACGCTGCAGCGCGTTTGCGTCGACACCACCGGTCAGCACCTTGCCCGAGCTCGGAACGACGGTGTTGAAGGCGCGGCCCAGTCGGGTGATCGAGTCCAGCAAAATAACGACATCGCGCTTATGCTCGACCAGACGTTTCGCCTTCTCGATCACCATATCGGAGACCGCGACGTGACGCGTTGCCGGTTCGTCGAAAGTCGAGGACACGACCTCACCCTTCACCGAGCGCTGCATGTCGGTCACTTCTTCCGGGCGTTCGTCGATCAGCAGCACGATCAGGTAACATTCCGGATGGTTCTGCTCGATCGAGGTCGCGATATTCTGCAGCAGCACCGTCTTACCGGTCCGCGGCGGCGCCACGATCAGCGAACGCTGACCCTTACCGATCGGCGCGACGAGATCGATGATCCGGGCCGAGCGATCCTTGATCGTCGGATCCTCGATTTCCATCTTCAGACGCTCGTCAGGATAGAGCGGCGTGAGGTTGTCGAAAGCGACCTTGTGGCGCGCTTTCTCCGGCTCCTCGAAGTTGATCCGCTCAACCTTCGTTAACGCGAAATACCGCTCGTTCTCGCCCGGGGCGCGGATCACGCCTTCGACCGTGTCGCCGGTGCGCAGGCTGTGCTGGCGGATCATGTCGGGCGAGACGTAGATATCGTCGGGACCCGGCAGATAGTTCGCTTCGGTCGAGCGCAGGAAGCCGAAGCCGTCCTGCAGCACTTCCAGCACGCCATCGCCGCCGATGACCCAGTCATCCTCGGCATGCTCCTTCAGGATCGAGAACATCATCTCGCCCTTGCGCATGGTCGAGGCGTTTTCGATCTCCCATTCTTCGGCCAGCGCCAGAAGTTCCTTCGGGCTCTTGGCTTTCAAATCGGAGAGATTGAGGCGTTCATCGCTCATCGGATCACCTGCAGCTGGCGCCTCACCGGAGCGATGGGCGCGAAAATTCGTCGTGTCTCAGAAAAACCGGTCGACCAGGACGGCCGTGGCTTAGCGACGCAGATAAGCGCAAAGCATCGCTGAGTCAACGAAAGTCAGAATTTCACGATCACCGAGGCGACGATAACGATCATGAAGATCGTCGGGATCTCGTTCATCATCCGGTAGTAGCGCCCGCTGCGGTTCGCCCTGCCCTCTGCGAGCGCCTTGCGTTCCTTCGCGCACCACATGTGGAACCAGGTCATGCCGAGAACGGCCGCAGCCTTCGTCCAGGGCCAGATGCTCGACCAATCGACGATCCCGGGCGTGAAGACCAGCATCAGGCCGAAGAGCCAGCTCGCGATCATCCCCGGATTCATGATGGCCTTGAGAAGAAGCCGTTCCTGATGCCGGAACAGAAGCTCCTGATCGCTGTCGCGCTCCATGCCCGCCTTGTTCAGCCCCTCGACGTGGTAAACGTAAAGTCGCGGCAAATAGAACAGGGCCGCCATCCAGGTGATGATCGCCATCACATGCAGTGCTTTGATCCACAAATACCAAGTGCTCAGGAAATCGGTCATCTCGCCTCCGGCTGACAGCTGCCATCATCTTCAAAAAAGATTCTTTAAAGAAAAAGATGATGATGATGTAGGGCCTGTTGATGATGTGGATTAACACTTTATCAAGACTTTCTCCACAGGCGGAAAACATCAGGCGAGCACTAATCTTTTACTCGACACACGTTTCATAAAATATTGATATCACGTGATTCTTTTTCAGAGAGTCACAGCGTCACCCTGTGGATAACTCTTGGGAGAAAATTGTGAAACCCCGGGCATGTCCCCAACGGCTCGAATCCGAATTCCACAGGTGGACAAGTTTCGTAAATCTGCCATGAAACGTGCCGATCCGGTGGAGTAATCCGCCGATCCGCGTTATGCCCAATTTGACCCCGAGACTTCTGCGCCCGCTTATCCACAAGTTCATGAACATCCTCCTCGCCTCCGCCTCAGAAATCCGCGCGCAGCTTTTGCGCAACGCCGGCCTGTCCGTGACCGTGCAGCCCGCGCGCATCGATGAAGACATGATCCGCCGGAGTTTGGAGGCCGAAGAGGCGAAGCCGCGCGACGTGGCGGACCTGCTTGCCGAGATGAAGGCGGCTAAGCTCTCGGCGCGCCACCCCGGGGAGCTGGTGATTGGCGCGGATCAGGTTCTCGAACTCAAAGGCGCGGTTTTGTCGAAGCCGGAGACGCCGGAGGATGCGAAATCGCAGCTGCGCGCCCTCTCCGGCCAGACCCACAAACTTCTTTCCGCGATGGTCGCGATCCGGGATGGCGAGCCACTTTGGCGGCATGTCGGCGAAGTGCGCCTCACGATGCATACGCTGTCGGAGTCGTTCATCGACGATTACGTCGCCCGCAACTGGGACAGCATCCGCTGGTCGGTCGGCAGCTACAAACTCGAGGAAGAAGGCGTGCGTCTTTTCTCCGGCGTCCAAGGCGACTATTTTGCCGTCCTGGGCCTTCCCCTGATCGAATTCCTGAACTGGCTTCACGCCCGAGGAGATTTCACCACATGACGGATCATCCGCGTATTCCCCTCGCTGGCGTCATTGGATCGCCGGTCGCGCATTCGCGCTCGCCGCTCCTGTTTCGGACGTGGTTCGCCGAATACGGGATCGACGGGTTTTACATTCCGATGGATGTGGCGAGAGACGATCTGGAAACCGTGCTGCGGACATTGCCGAAAGCGGGGTTCGTCGGCACCAATGTCACCATCCCGCACAAGATCCGCGCGCTCGAGATCGCCGATGTCATTTCCGATCGCGCAGCACTGATCGGGGCCGCGAACACCTTGGTTTTCCGGCCTGATGGTAAGATTTACGCCGATAATACAGATGGTTACGGCTTTATCGCTAATCTTCGGCAGAATGCGCCGAACTGGGACCCCAAGTCCGGCCCGGCCGCAGTTCTGGGCGCTGGCGGGGCTGCGCGGGCCATCGTCGCCTCGCTTCTGGAAAGCGGTGCGCCGGAAATCCGTATCTCGAACCGCACACGGGCGCGTGCCGATGCGTTGCGTCAGGAATTCGGCGCGCGTCTCGTCGTGTACGATTGGGTGCAGGCGGGCAACATGCTCGAAGATGCCGCGACCGTCGTGAACACGACCTCGCTCGGCATGGTCGGCAAATCGGAATTCCGCGTTCCGCTCGATGCGTTGCGACCAAGCGCGACCTGCTGCGATCTCGTCTACACACCTCTTAAGACGAAATTCCTCGCCGAGGCTGAAGATGTGGGATGCACCGTGGTCGATGGGCTCGGAATGCTTCTGCATCAAGCCGTCCCCGGGTTTGAGCGCTGGTTCGGCCAGCGCCCGGAAGTGACCGAAACAGTCCGCAACGCGGTGCTCGGGTCATGAGCAATCCTTTCCTGCTCGGGCTGACTGGCTCCATCGGGATGGGAAAATCCACGACGGCTGCGATGTTCGCTGAGGCGGGAATTCCCGTGTGGGATGCGGATCGGACGGTGCACGATCTCTACGCGAAGGGTGGTGCGGCCGTTGCGCCGATTGCCGCGGCCTTCCCGTCTGCGGTCAAGGATGGAGCGGTGGACCGGGCCGAGCTGAAAAAGCTGCTCGCCAGCGATAAAAAGGCTCTAACCCGCCTTGAATCGATCGTTCATCCGCTCACCACGGCGTGGCGAAGCGACTTCATCGCCGCGCATCCGGAGGCGGATCTGATCCTTCTCGATATCCCGCTTTTGTTTGAGACCGGGGCTGACGCTGCCTGCGATGCAACGCTCGTGGTCACCGCCCCGGCAGAGGTTCAGCGCGCGCGTGTTCTTGAACGGCCAGACATGACCGAGGCGCAGCTTGATTTCATTCTGTCGCGCCAGATGCCGGATGCGGAAAAACGACGTCGCGCTACCTTCGTGATCGAAACCCTCGATCTTGAGCAGACCCGCCAAGATGTGCGAAACCTGATTACGAAGATCAGGGGTGAGCAAGATGCGTGAAATCGTTCTCGATACCGAAACCACGGGTTTCGAGCCGGGAGAAGGCGACCGGATCGTCGAGATCGGTGCGGTTGAGCTCTTCAACCACATGCCGACTGGCAACACCTATCACCAGTACATTAACCCTGAGCGGTCGATGCCGCAGGAAGCCTTTCAGGTGCACGGGCTGGGCGACGAATTCCTGTCGGACAAACCCAAATTCGCCCAGATCGGCCTCGATTTTCTGAATTTTATCGGCACGGACTCGGTCCTCGTGATCCACAATGCCAAGTTCGACATGAAATTCCTGAATGCCGAGCTTGGATGGGCCGGGATGCCGCTGATCCCGGATGATCGCGCGCTCGATACGCTGGCAATGGCGCGGCGGAGATTTCCGGGCTCGCCCGCGACGCTCGATGCGCTGTGCCGCCGCTTCAGCATCGACAACTCATCGCGGACGCTGCATGGCGCGTTGCTCGATAGTGAAATTCTGGCCGAGGTTTATCTCGAGCTGATCGGTGGTCGGCAGCCGGGCTTCGGGCTGCAACCCGTTGAAACGGGACAGAAACGTCAGGCCGGAGCCAATCAAGACTGGCGTCCCAAGCCTCGCCCCGAGCCCCTGCCCCCGCGCTTGACTGCCGAGGAGGCCGAGGCGCATGCTGCCTTCGTCGCTCAGTTGGGCGAAGCTGCGATCTGGAACCGCTACGACTGAAAACGTCGGGTTTTCTGACATAATACGCAAGTTTTCCATTTAACCGAGCGTCAACCTCCCTTAAATCGGGGGCTTCTTAGGGAGAGAGCGGGAGGACCGTCCATGCTGGACCTGACCGAAATGCGTGCCACGCTGGCCGAGACGTACGATCTTGCGCCATCCATTGAGTTGGCAGAGGAAATGCGGGACATCCACGCAAAGATGGATCGCGTTATCCCTCTGCCGGATTTCGCGCGCTACGCGCCCTATATCCGCGCGATCAATCGTCTGAAAAAAGAGAAAAACGCGGTCATCCTCGCGCACAACTACATGACGCCGGAAATCTATCATGGCGTGGCAGATGTTGTGGGTGACAGTCTGCAGCTCGCCATCGAGGCCACGAAGGTTCAGGCCGGGACGATCGTCCAATGCGGCGTGCATTTCATGGCCGAGACGTCGAAGATCCTGAACCCTGCCAAGACTGTTCTCATCCCTGACATGAAGGCCGGTTGTTCGCTGGCGGAGTCGATCACCGCCGACGGTATCGCGGAGATGCGCGCCAAATATCCCGGTGCGCCCGTGGTAAGCTACGTTAACACGACTGCCGAGGTGAAAGCGGCGTCCGATATCTGCTGCACCTCGTCCAACGCTGCGCAGATCGTGCGCGCGATGGACAGCGACACGGTCATCATGACCCCGGACCAGTATCTTGCGCAGAACGTGGCGAACGAGGTCCCCGAGAAGAATGTCGTCTGGTGGGAGGGCTCGTGCATCGTCCACGAGCAGTATACTGCCAAGGATATCAATGATTTCCGCACGATGCATCCGAATACACGGATCATCGCGCACCCTGAATGCCCGCCCGATGTCGTCGCGGCGTCGGATTTCTCGGGTTCGACCTCGGGGATCATTAACTACGTCGAAACCAACAAGCCGAAAGAGGCGATGTTGGTCACGGAATGCTCGATGGCGTCGAACATCGCCGACGCGTTGCCGGAAGTAGATTTTGTGGGTCCGTGCAATATGTGCCCCTACATGAAGAAAATCACGCTCGAGAAAATCCTGTGGTCGCTGCATACCGGGACCGAGGAAGTGATCGTTGATCCGCAGGTCGCCGAAAAGGCGCGGGTCGCGGTCGAGCGGATGATCGAGCTGTCCCGGACCCTCGCGAAGTGATCGAAACGCGACGGATCATCATCGTCGGCGCCGGTCTGGGCGCGCTTTATGCGGCGCTCAGCCTAGCGCCCCGCCCCGTTCTCATCATTTCGCCGGAAACTCTGGGCGAAGGCGCATCCTCGGCCTGGGCCCAGGGCGGCGTCGCGGCCGCGATGTCGGTTGGCGACACGCCGGCTTCTCATGCGCGCGACACAATGATCGCCGGAGCAGGCACTGTTTCACCACAAATCGCGCATTTGGTGACCGAAGAAGCGCGTCAGCACATCCTTGCATTAACCGAACTCGGCACGCCTTTCGATCGCGATCCGGAGGGTGATTACGTGATGTCGCGCGAGGCGGCGCATAGCCACGCGCGCGTCGTTCGGGTGAAGGGCGATCAGGCTGGGCGCGAGATCATGCAGACGCTCGTGGCCGCGGTCCGGCAGACCCCGTCGGTTCAGGTTCTCGAGGGCGTCT
This sequence comes from Thioclava sp. PTB-PU3-1, assembly GCF_055666785.1. Lineage (NCBI taxonomy): Bacteria > Pseudomonadati > Pseudomonadota > Alphaproteobacteria > Rhodobacterales > Paracoccaceae > Thioclava > Thioclava sp. PTB-PU3-1. The sequence continues at coordinate 139,622 of NZ_JBVNVL010000003.1, forward strand.
TGGCGACGCATCTGGAGACGGAGGACGGGCGCGTCACCGGCGTGTGGATCGAGCGTGCGTTTGAGCCCTCGGGGCCGGTGCTGATCAAAAGCCCGGCGATCCTGCTGGCGGGCGGCGGGTCGGGCGGGCTGTTTGCCGTCACGACGAACCCGCCGCGCATTCGTGGGCAGGTGATCGGGATGGCGGCGCGCGCCGGGGCGCGGATCGCCGATCCGGAATTCGTCCAGTTTCATCCGACCGCGATCGCGAGTGGCGAAGACCCTGCCCCGCTTGCGACCGAAGCGCTGCGCGGTGAAGGCGCAACACTCGTTAACGCGGATGGCGAACGCTTCATGCTTTCGGTTCATCCCGATGCCGAGCTTGCGCCGCGCGATATCGTGGCGCGGGCGGTGTATTTGGAACGTAAAGCCGGACGAGAGCCCGCTTTGGATACGCGCGAAGCCCTTGGGGCCGAGGTTCTGACGCGCTTCCCGGCTGTCGCCGAAGCTTGCGAAAGGGCCGGAATAGACCCTGTTTCCGGCGTGATCCCTGTCGCGCCCGCCGCGCATTACCACATGGGCGGGATCGATACCGATACCGAGGGGCGCAGTTCGCTCGATCGGCTTTGGGTCTGTGGCGAGGCCTCGTCGACGGGGCTTCACGGGGCGAACCGTCTGGCTTCGAACGGGTTGCTGGAAGCCTTGGTCTTCGCGCGGATCTGCGCTGTCGGGATCGCCGCGGAGCTTGGGGAGATCCCCGACGTCGAAACGGTTAACCCAGATTTCCAGCAAGGCGATGTCCCGGTGAATGAGCCAGCCGTTCAGGTGCTGCGAAAAGCCATGACCGACGGCGTCGGTGTCGTGCGCGATGCGGAGGGTTTGAAAGCCGCGCTTCGGGTCATTTCGCAGATCGAGGCGGAGGCCCGCACGGAAACGATGCGGAACATGACCGCGACGGCCACGTTGATTGCTGCGGCCGCCCTTGCGCGCGAAGAGAGCCGCGGGGGGCATTTCCGCTCGGATTTCCCGGAGATGAACCCGAAACTGGCGGAAAGAACGAAAATTACGCTGGAGGAGGCGCTGAAGATTCGCGCCGCTGCCTTGGAGGACTGACATGTTGCCCGATTTGCTGATCGAACCGATTGTCCGCGCCGCGCTGGTCGAAGACCTCTCGCCGATGGGCGATGCGACGACCAATGCGGTGATCCCGACGGGCAAAACCTATTCCGCGCGGCTGAAAGCGCGCGAAAATGGCGTGGTTTCGGGGATGCAGGTCGCGGCGATGGCGTTCCGGCTGGTCGATCCCACGCTGCGCGTGTCGATCCTGATCGCTGACGGCAAGCCCTGCCAAGCTGGCGAGACGTTGCTGACGGTCGACGGATCGGCGGCCTCAATCCTGATGGCGGAGCGTGTGGCGCTGAATTTCGCGGGGCGCCTCAGCGGGATCGCCACGAAAACCGCAGGTTTTGTCGCGAAAACCGAAGGCACCAAGGCGCGCATCACCTGCACGCGGAAAACGACGCCGGGGCTGCGCGTTTTAGAGAAGGCCGCAGTGACCCATGGCGGCGGTTTTAACCATCGTTACGGCCTTTCCGACGCGATCCTGATCAAGGATAACCATATTGCGGCGGCTGGTGGCGTGCGCGCGGTGCTGGAGGCGGCAAAAGCGTCGCGCAGCCATATGATGCGGATCGAGCTGGAAGTCGACACGCTGCGCCAGATGGAAGAAGCGCTGAAGATCGGCGGGGCCGATGTCATCCTGCTCGACAATATGGACAGCGCTGGACTGCGTGCGGCGGTGGCGCTGAATGCGGGCCGCGTGGTTCTGGAAGCTTCGGGAAACATGACGCTCGAGCGGATTGCCGAAGTGGCGGCGACCGGTGTGGATTACATCTCTTCCGGCGCGCTCACCCATTCGGCCCGGACGCTCGATCTGGGCCTCGATTTCTGAGGTTTTAGCCGAGATAGTCTCTGAATTCGGCGCGCACGGCCTCATAGACCGACCGTTTGAAGGGCACGATATTCTCGACCAGCTCGTCAAAGGACATCCACTGCCAGACCGAGAATTCGGGATGGTCGGTCTCGATCTGCACCTGATCGTCGGAACCGAGGAAGCGCATCAGGAACCATTTCTGCTCCTGCCCACGCCACCGACCGTTCCAGATCTTCGGCACCAGATCGTGCGGCAGGTCGTAGCGCACCCAATCGGAGGTTTTCGCGACGATTTCCACGAGATCGGGGTTCACCCCGGTCTCTTCTTCCAGTTCGCGTAGGGCCGCTTCTTTCGGCTTCTCGCCCTTGTCGATGCCGCCTTGCGGCATCTGCCAAGCCGGGCCGGGATTGTCGATGCGCTGGCCTGCGAACACGAGGCCAGCGGGGTTCATCAGCACGACGCCGACATTGCGGCGGTAAGGAAGTTTAACGATCTCTTCGGGGGTCATATGAAAAAGGGGCCCGAAGGCCCCTTCCCTCAATTCTGCTGCGTGTCGGATTTGCTATCGTCGCTGGGCGCTTCGGCCTTCTGCGTCGAGGCGGTGTCAGCCTGCGTCTCGGGGGCAATGGCCGAGAGGCCTTTGATCAGGTCGATCGCGTAGGACATCTGGAAATCTTCCATCCGGCGCTTCGCGGCCTCTTCGGCTTTCGCGCGCTCGTCCTCGGCCTGCTGCTTCTCGTCCTCGGTCATCGAGTCGTTGGTGATCGCACCCTTCAGATCGGCCTCGGAGGTCATCTTGCGGGCGTTGTCGCCTTCGGCAGCCGTTTTATCCTCGGATTTCGGCTGATCGGGCTGCGGCACGACCACGTCGGGGGCGATACCCAGCGACTGGATCGAACGGCCCGACGGCGTGTAGTAGCGCGCGGTGGTCAGACGCATCGCGCCCTCGCCTTGGATTGGCATGACCGTCTGGACCGAGCCTTTACCGAAGCTCTTGGTGCCGACGACGATCGCGCGGTGATGATCCTGCAGCGCGCCGGTCACGATTTCCGACGCCGAGGCCGAGCCACCGTTGATCAGCACGACGATCGGCTTGCCGTCGGCCATATCGCCTGCGGTCGCGTTGAACCGCTCGCTATCCTGCGGGTTCCGGCCACGGGTGGAGACGATCTCGCCCTTGTCGAGGAACGCATCCGCCGTCTTGATCGCCTGCGTCAGCAGACCGCCGGGGTTGTTGCGCAGATCGACGATGAAGCCATCGACCTTGTCCATGCCGCCGACTTCTTTCACCTGCTCCTTGATCGAGGATTCGAGGTTCGGGAAGGTCTGGTCGTTGAACGTGGTGATGCGCAGAATGACGGTATCGCCGTCGTGGCGGCCTTTCACGGCGGTCAGCTTGATCGTGTCGCGGGTCAGCGTGACGTCGAACGGATCCTGCTCGCCTTCGCGCACGATGGTCACGGTGATGTCCGAACCGACCGGTCCGCGCATCTTGTCCACCGCCTGATCGAGCGGGATACCCATCAGGGACTCGCCATCGACCGCGGTGATGAAATCGCCGGATTTGATGCCGGCCTCGGCCGCAGGGGTGCCGTCCATCGGCGAAACCACCTTCACGAAACCGTCTTCCTGCGTGACCTCGATGCCGAGACCGCCGAAGGAGCCACGCGTCTGAACGCGCATGTCGCTGTAATCGGAAGGTGGCAGGTAGCTGGAATGCGGATCGAGCGAGCTGAGCATGCCGTTGATCGCGGCTTCGATCAGCTTCTTGCTGTCCACCGGCTCAACGTAGTCTTGGCGGATTTTTTCGAAAATGTCGCCGAACAGGTCCAGCTGCTGGTAGACGGTCTCGTTGCGTTTCGTTTCTTCGGCCATCAGCGGCGCCGCGACTTGCGTGGACAAAAGCGCCCCCGCGAGCGTGCCGCCAACCGCTGCCATCATGAACTTTTTCATACTCAACCCTTGTCGTCTTTTGTCTGGATGAACCACGGCGTCGGGTCCACGGGCTTACCGCCCTCTCTCAGTTCCAAATAAAGCGTCTCGCTGCGATCTGCACCAGCGCCATCTGTCGCCGCCTGCACGAATTCCTTGCCGAATTCCTTCGCTCCCGGCTGAATTCCGCCCATCAAACCAATGGGCGTGCCCTTTGGCAGCACGTCTCCGACCTCACCATAGACGGTTCCGAGGCCCGCAAGAACCAGAAGATATCCATCTGCGGGTTCGAGAACCATCACATTTCCGTAGTCGAGCAACGGACCACGGTAGCGAATTGTCGCAGCCCAGGGCGTTGTGACCAGCGAGCCCGGCTCACTTGCGATCACGAGGCCGGGACGTTTGATCCCCGCGGCATCGGGCTCGTTGAAGCTCCGCAGAACCGAGCCGATCACCGGCAGATTCAGCGTGCCTTTCGCGCCAGCGAAATCGCCGCGCGGTGGGCCGATATCGTTTTCCATGTCGCTCAGGCCGGTCGCGAAGCCTTCGAGCGTGTCGGCGCTTTGCACCAGCGCGGTCAGCTCCTCGGGCTCTTCGAGGTAGCGCTGCGGGAGTTTTTCGCGGCGTTCCGAGATCGCCTCGGATAGCGAGGTGCGCGCCTTGGTCACCGAAACCATCCCCGCTTCCAGCGTCTCGCGCGCGTTTTCCTGCAGCTTGCGGAGCGTCGCGATCTCCTCGAGGTGGACGCTCAGCTTCTGGGCCTCTTCCTGCAAGGCGGGCGCGACCGAAGACAGCACCATCCCTGAGCGGGCCGAGCCTTCGGGGCCCGAGGGATGCAGCAGCAGAAGCGGCCCGTCGGATTGCTGCATCGTCGACATCACGGCCAGCAGCCCGCCAAGCTCTTCGCGTTTCGCGTCAAACCCTTGCTTGATCTCGCGCTCGCGGATCGCGGCCCGGCGCAACCCGTCGCGTAGCGCGCTCAGCCCCTGTTCATAGGCGTGGATCGTTTTCGTCAGCGCCGCGATGCGATCCGATTTCGACTGCGCGGCATCGAGCGCGGTGATCGCTTTGCGCAGATCGGCCGAGGCCTTGAGTGCGGCGTCGCCCGATCCGTCCGCCCAAAGCGGCCCGGCTGAGATCAGAAGAGCTGCGAGTGCGGCGCGGATCACGATACGATCAGGCTCTTTCCGGTCATTTCCTCGGGCTGCTCGATCTGCATGAGTTCCAGCAGCGTCGGCGCGAGATCCGCAAGCCGACCTTCGCGCAGCTTGGCGCCCTCCGGCCCACCGACCAGTGAGACCGGCACGAGGTTCGTCGTATGCGCGGTATGCGGTCCGCCGGTTTCCGGGTCGATCATGGTTTCGCAATTGCCGTGATCGGCGGTGATGATCATCGCGCCGCCCGCAGCCTCCAGCGCCTCGACGACGCGGCCGATATCATGGTCGATCTCTTCCACCGCAGCGATCGCCGCCTCCAGCGAGCCGGTATGGCCGACCATGTCGGGGTTGGCGTAGTTCACGATGATCAGGTCGTACCCGGTCTCGATCGCCTCGACGAATTTGTCGGTGACTTCCGGTGCGCTCATCTCGGGCTGCAGGTCATAGGTCGCGACCTTGGGCGATTTCGGCATGTAGCGGTCCTCGCCCTCCCACGGCTCTTCCTTGCCGCCGTTGAGGAAGAAGGTCACATGCGGATATTTCTCGGTCTCGGCCAGGTGGAACTGGCTAAGCCCTTGTTTCGAAATCCATTCGCCGAGCGTGTTGACGATCTCGCGCTTCGGATAGGCGGTCTTCATATATGCGTTATGCTTGTCGGAATACTCGACCATCCCCAGCAGCGCCGCCCATTTCGGACGGGTCCCGGTTTCGAATTCCGAGAAGTCCGGCTCGCCGATCGCACGCAGGATTTCGCGGGCCCGGTCGGCGCGGAAATTGAGACAGAAGAAGCCGTCGCCATCCTTCGCACCATCGTAATCTCCGATCACGGTGGGCTTGATGAACTCGTCCATTTCCTTCTTGTCGTAGCTGGCTTCGACGGCCGCGACAGGGGTGTCGGCCCCCTGCCCTTTGCCGTTGATCATCGCATCATAGGCAAGGCCCACGCGCTCCCAGCGGTTGTCGCGGTCCATCGCGTAATAGCGGCCATCGACGGTGACGACCGTGCAGCCGTCGGGCAGCCGGTCGCAGAGATCGCTCACGAACTTTTTGGCGCTATCGGGGGCGACGTCGCGCCCATCGGTGATCGCGTGGATCAGCACGGGAACGCCCGCCTCCGAGACCATTTTCGCCGCGGCGAGCGTATGTTCGATATGGCCATGTACGCCACCATCCGAGATGACGCCCATCAGATGCGCGCTCCCGCCGCTCTCTTTCATCGTGTCGATGAAGGACAGGATCGCCTCGTTCTTGAAGAAAGAACCGTCCTCGATCGCCAGATCGATCTGGCCCAGATCCATCGCCACCACCCGGCCTGCGCCGATATTGGTGTGGCCGACCTCGGAATTGCCCATCTGACCGCTCGGCAGCCCGACATCGGGACCGAAGGTCACCAGCGTCGATTTCGCCGGGTTGTTCCATAGAACGCGGTCGAGGTTCGGGGTATCGGCCAGCAGGGGCGCGTTGCCTTCGCGCTCCTTTCGCTCGCCAAAGCCATCGAGAATGCACAGGACGACGGGTTTCGGGCGGGTCATGGCGGCCTCCTAATCTGTTGCCCCCTCATACGCCTCGCAAGCCTTGGCGGCAACCGGGGGCGTGTGCGGCTCAGGCCTGGAACATGATCCGCCGGGCTTTCTTCTCATAGCTGAGAATTTCGGTCTGTCGCGTCGCCTCGAACAGCGACGAGAGCGCCGCGTCTGGCTTGTTCATATAGCGCCGACGCAGGTCCAGCACGACCGCACCGCCATCCCGGATCACCCGCATCATAAGGTCGAGGTAGTCGCCGATCGGGTAATGGAAACCGCAGGAAATCAGGCTGGTAACCAGATCGCCCGTGACCCCCTCCAGAGCATCCGGCTGCTTGACCGGGTTGAGCGTCTCGACCGCATGGGCGCCATTGTCGCGTAGAAACGCCGCCGCGGCGTCGAGCGAGGCATAGCCCGCACCGGTATCGCTCCAGAAATGGTATTGCTCCGGGGTTTCCTCGATATCGATCAAGGTCACGGCGCAATCGTAATCCTTGATCAGCAGCGCGTCGTTGAGACCCTGCCCACAGCCGATGTCGATCACATGGGTCGGGCGGCGACCGGTTTCCTCGAGCGCCTTGCGCAGCGGGAGATACTCGGTGAAGACCTCGGCGAGCGCCCCGCGGAAAATTTCCTCGTTGCGGGCCTCGACTTCTTCCAGCGCGGGCCCCCTGTCGCCGGCTTCCCAGGCCTTGCGCGCGGTGCCGGAAATCTGGCGCGTGCGCTGAAAGCCCATCAGCATCATCGCCTCGCGGGAAATGGACGCGCCGGATATATTCATGTCGCGAAGTGTGTTCATGGAGCCTGACCTGCTGGGCATCATTTTCTGACGCAGCGTAACGTTGCCGCGAAACGGCGCAAGCCGTTGATGAGAGCTCAGGTTAAAATGGCACAGGTTAAGATGTGCTGATCAGACGCGGTGATAGGGGGTGCCGGCGATGATCTGGCCGGCGCGGTAGATCTGTTCGGTCAGCATGACGCGGGCCAGCATATGCGGCCAGACCATCTTGCCGAAAGAGATCGAGAACTCGGCGCGGCTGCGCAGGGACGGGTCGATCCCGTCCGCGCCGCCGATCACGAAAGCCACATCACGCGCCTGATCGCGCCAGCCTTGCAGCTTCGTGGCAAATTCGGGCGATGAGATCAGGCTGCCGCGCTCGTCGAGCGTGACGATCACCGATCCATCAGGAATGGCGCGGCTCAGCAGGTCTGCCTCTGCGCCCTGCCCCAGGCCCTTCTTGTCTTCGACCTCGACGACGGAAGCCGGGCCGAGCCCGAAGGCGCGCCCGGATTTCTCGAAGCGTTTCAGGTAGTCGTCGATCAGCTCGCGTTCGGGCCCCTTGCGCAAGCGGCCCACCGCGCAGATCGTGATCTTCATGCAGCCGAACTCAGACGGGGGCGCCCGCGGGCATCCACATCTTTTCCAGCTGATAAAACTCGCGCACTTCCGGGCGGAAGACGTGAACGATGACGTCGGAGCTGTCGATCAGCACCCAGTCGCCCTGATCCTTGCCCTCGACTTTGCAAGCCCGGTCGAATTCGTGCTTCAGCCGCTCGGTCAGGTTCTCGGCGATGGCGCTGACCTGACGCGTGCTGCGCCCGGAACAGACAACCATATAGTCACCGATCGAGGACCGACCGCGCAGGTCGATGGTCACGATATCTTCGGCCTTGTCGTCTTCGAGGGAAGAGATGACGCGCGCGAGGATTTCTTCGCTCGTCGCTTCGGCATTGACGGCCCGTGTATTCATGGCCGCTGCCTTTGTGCCGGCATCACTCGGCACGATGGAAAGATGAGACAGGACATGGTCCTCCAGATGTTACGCACCGAAATGGCCCCGGCGCTGGACGTCCTCCGAAAATAGCATCCCGAAGGTTCAATTTCAATTTTCATGCGGCGAATTTTCGCTATGCGTTTCCGGCCCGGGTTGCAAGTCCAGTTGCGAACCTTCGAGCAAACGCACTTCGCGCTGCGGGAACGGGATCGAAATGCCGTTTGCCTTGAATGTATCCCACAATGCGAGGAAGACCTGCCCGCGCACGTTCGTCAGCCCTTCGACGGGGTCCGTGATCCAGAACCGCAGGAGATAATCGACCGAACTGTCCCCGAACCCGGTCACGTGACACACGGTCGGGCGGTTTTTCAAAACGCGGTTCACCGATTGCGCGGCCTCCACCGCCAGCTTGCGCACCACGTGCGGGTCGTCGTGATAGGAGGTGCCGAAGGGCAGGTCGATCCGCACGAATTCGTTGGAATGGGACCAGTTGACCACCTGCCCAGTGATCAGGTCTTCGTTCGGGATCAGGTATTCCTTGCCGTCGCGCGTAACGACAGAGACGTAGCGCGCGCCGAGCGAATTGATCCAGCCGAAGGTCTCGCCAAGGCTGATCACGTCGCCGGGCTTGATCGACTTATCCAGCAGGATGATCACGCCCGAGACGAGGTTCGACACGACCTTCTGCAGACCGAAGCCAAGGCCGACGCCGATAGCACCGGACAGAACGGCAAGCCCGGTCAGGTCGAAGCCCACCGCCTTGATCCCGATGAACAGCGCCGCGCCATAGAGCAGAACCTGCATCACCTTGATGACCAGCTCCGACATCGAGGGGCTGATATCCTCGTTGGTGCGCAGCCGCACCGAGGTCTGCCCCGAGATGATCCGCGCGACCGACAGCAGGATCGTCGTCAGCACCAGCGCCTTGAGGACGCCGTAGGCCGTGATCCGGAAATCCCCGAATTCGACCGCCGTGCCGTTCAGAAGCCGCACGGTCTCGTCCCACAGCCCGAGATAATAGAGCGTCACCCAGATCCACGCGCCCCAGCGCACGATGCGGCGCAGAAGCGCGTTGCGGATCAGTCGCGCGACGAGACCGACGACCAGCCACGCCGTGACCAGCGTTGCCACCAGCACCACGAGGAAGCGCCAGGAATAAAAGCCTTTGGTCGCCTCGAGCACGAAGACCGACGCCCAGGCGAGAAGAACGAAGAGGAAGCCGCGCAGGCGTTGCCGGAACAGGATCAGCAGGCGCAGCTGGCGGGTCGAAAGCTCGCGCCGACGTCCCCAGTCATCGACTTTCGGGGCAAGCCAGATCCGCCCCAGATGGGCCAGCGCGAAACACGCCGCGATGATCCCGAACTGCCAAAGCCGCGAGGGCAGCACGATCGAATTGAGGAAGATTTCGATCTGCGCCCAGATCGAAGCCAATATCTTGACGATGTCCCCATTCGCGAAATCCATGAAAATGACGTTAGCCCGGTTTTGCGATCAGTCCAAACACGGACTCTTCGATTGCCTCAGAGACGGATTCGCCGTATTTAGCGCCCCATGACACTCGTTTTCGACATGGATGACCGCGCCCGCCTTCGCGAGCGCTTCTACGGCGAAAGCCGCTCGGTGCTGGCACGACTTTGATGCTCTGCGCCCGCGGGCGCATATCTGCGCCTGCTGTCCCATGTCTGACAAACGGCCGTTTTTAGGCCAGCCATCCAAAGAAAGTGAGAGCCATGTCTGCTCCGAAGACCCTCTATGACAAGATCTGGGACGCGCATGTCGTGTCCGAAGACGAAGACGGCACCAGCCTGCTCTATATCGACCGTCACCTCGTCCACGAAGTGACCTCGCCGCAAGCCTTCGAAGGGCTGCGCATTGCGGGCCGCAAGGTGCGCGCGCCGGAGAAAACCATCGCCGTTCCGGATCACAACGTGCCGACCACGCTCGACCGCGCCAAGGGGATCGAGAACGAGGAAAGCCGGATTCAGGTCGACGCGCTCGACAAGAACGCCAAGGATTTCGGGGTGAACTATTACCCGGTCTCCGACGTGCGTCAGGGCATCGTCCACATCGTCGGCCCCGAACAGGGCTGGACCCTGCCGGGCATGACCGTCGTCTGCGGCGATAGCCACACTGCGACGCATGGCGCGTTCGGCGCGCTCGCCCATGGCATCGGCACCTCGGAAGTGGAGCACGTTCTGGCCACCCAGACGCTGATCCAATCGAAGTCGAAGAACATGAAGGTCGAAATCACCGGCAAGCTGCGTCCGGGCGTCACCGCCAAGGACATCACGCTGTCGGTCATCGGTGCGACCGGCACCGCCGGCGGCACTGGCCATGTCATCGAATATTGCGGCGAAGCGATCCGCGATCTGTCGATGGAAGGCCGTATGACAGTCTGCAACATGGCGATCGAAGGCGGCGCGCGCGCTGGCCTCATCGCCCCGGACGAGAAGACGTTCGAGTATGTCAAAGGCCGGGCCCACGCTCCGAAAGGCGCGCAATGGGAGGCGGCTCTGCATTGGTGGAAGCAACTCTACACCGATGAGGGCGCGCATTTCGACAAGGTCGTCACCATCAAGGCCGAAGAGATCGAACCGGTCGTGACTTGGGGCACCTCGCCCGAGGACGTGCTGCCGATCTCGGGCTCCGTTCCGGCGCCGGAAGACTTCAAGGGCGGCAAGGTCGAAGCGGCCAAGCGTGCGCTCGACTACATGGGCCTCGAAGCTGGCACCAAGCTGACCGACATCAAGATCGACGTGGTCTTCATCGGGTCCTGCACCAACGGCCGGATCGAGGATCTGCGCGCCGCCGCCGAAGTCGTCAAAGGCCGCAAGCTGGCCGACGGCGTCCGCGCGATGGTCGTGCCGGGCTCGGGTCTCGTGCGGGCTCAGGCGGAGGAAGAAGGTCTGGACAAGATCTTCCTCGACGCAGGTTTCGAATGGCGCATGGCGGGCTGTTCGATGTGTCTCGCGATGAACCCCGACCAGCTGGCCGAGGGCGAGCGTTGCGCATCGACCTCGAACCGCAACTTCGAAGGGCGTCAGGGCTACAAGGGCCGCACCCATCTGATGAGCCCGCAAATGGCCGCCGCAGCTGCTGTCACCGGTCATCTGACCGATGTGCGCAAGCTGATGGAACTGGAAGACGCGTAAGGAGCGACGAGAATGGAAAAGTTCGAAAAAGTCACCGGGATCGCCGCCCCCATGCCGCTGGTCAATATCGACACCGATATGATCATCCCCAAGGGCTTCCTGAAGACGATCAAGCGCACCGGTCTCGGCGTGCATGCGTTCGACGAGATGCGTTACGACCGTCAGGGCAACGAGAACCCCGACTTCGTGCTCAACAAGCCGCAATATCGCGAAGCGCAGATCCTCGTGGTCGGCGACAACTTCGGCTGCGGCTCCTCGCGCGAGCACGCCCCGTGGGCGCTGGCCGATTTCGGCATCAAGGTGATCGTTTCGACCTCCTTCGCCGACATCTTCTACAACAACTCGTTCAAGAACGGGATGCTGCCGATCGTGCTTCCGCAGGAGCAGGTCGACATGCTGATGAAGGATGCCGAGAAGGGCTCGAACGCACGGATGACCGTCGATCTCGAGAACCAGGAGATCACGACCTCGGAAGGCGAGACGATCAAGTTCGACGTCGACGCGTTCAAGAAGCACTGCCTGCTCGAAGGTCTGGACGATATCGGCCTGACGCTGGAGAAGGCCGCGGCCATCGACACGTTCGAGACGCAGATGCATCAGGCGCGTCCCTGGGTGTAACCTAAGACGCTTTCGCCACGTGGAAAGCCGCTCCAACCGGGGCGGCTTTTTACATGAGAGGGGGCGCGGGAACCCGGCGCGCGTGGTAGGGTTCATCATTTGACGTAGATCGAGAGGATGATGCGATGCGCGTTTCGACCCTGTTTCTGGTGACCGGCCTCGTGCTGATCGTTCTCGGCGTTGCGGCCATCTCGAATCCCTTCGCGACCTCGCTGGCCCTGACCACCTTCGTCGGCATCCTCTTCCTGATCGCCGGGGTGGTGCAGGCGTGGCTCGCCTTCAACGACCGCGACGGGGCGCATCGGGCGTGGCATGCGCTGATCGCACTTCTCAACATCGTCGTCGGCGTCTGGCTGATGGCCGATCCGATGTCCGGCACGGTGTCGCTCGCGGCGGTGGTCGGCGTGCTCTTCCTGCTGATGGGCGCGTTGCGCTTGCTCATCGGTCTGCGCCTTGCCGGACCGCGTCTGCGGTGGATGCTGGTCCTGTCGGGCGCGGTTTCGATCCTGATCGGCGTGCTGATCTTCTCTGCGTTCGATCAGATTGCGACGCAAATCCTTGGACTTTTGCTAGGAATCCAGCTGCTGGCGGATGGTGTCGGGCTTGCCGCACTCGGCTTTGCCAATCGCGACTCCTGAGGGTTTTTGAGGCGCTAACCCCTTGATCCACAAAATATGGTTTCGCCTCCTAGGTTGCCACATTTTTGCACCTTTGTTGATGCAATGTCGCACCAGGTCTTCCAAGAAAATGCCTTAATGCGGCACAGAGTCTGAAAACACTATTTGCTTGGATCGGGAACTTGGGCAAAATCATGGCAAGTTTGAGGCAGCGCGCCACAGTCGGCGCGCGTCTTGCGGGTAAAAGGATCGGCAATGTACCGCATCCGACCGCAGGGAAGGGTAGGGTAACTGTGTTCTCACGTCTCTCAGGGGCGCTTGTTCGCGCGATCCTCGTCGCGGTGGTGATCTGCACCCCCGCGCTCATTCTGCCCGATACCAGTAGTGACACCGCACAGATCGTGGCGCTGATGGCGCTGTTCGGTTTCGCGCTGACCCTTTTCGAATATGCTTCCGTTTATCCCGGCCTGATCGAGTTCCGCGATGCGCCGCCCTTCAACCGCATCCGCTTCATGTCGCTGTTCCTGACCGTGCTGCTGCTCTCGTTGGCGGTGCAGTCGCAATATCACGCCTCGACGCTGACCCGGCTGATCGAGGTTCTAGGCACGACCGTCGCCAGCTCCATCGACGTGCCTTACAGCCCCGTTCGCCTGCTGCAACTCGCGCTGCCAGCGGATGCCTCACTGCATCAGGTCGCGCTGGTGCGCACTGCTGCGGGGATGGCCTATCTGATCTCGCTGCTGACCCTTGGCTATTTCGTCATCGTCATGCGGATCATGGGCTGGCCGCAGGCGCATACGAAATTCAACGTCTGGGTCAATCTGCCGACTTTCGACCCGACCGCAGGCGGCGATGTGGTCGAGCGCCTGCGCCGCGATTCCTGGTTCAACATTGCGCTGGGCTTCCTTTTGCCCTTCCTTATTCCGGCGGTGCTCAAACTCGTCTCGGTCAGTTTCGTGATCGTGACGCTGGAAGTGCCCCACACGATGATCTGGATGGTGACGGCATGGGCCTTCCTTCCCGCAAGCCTGTTCATGCGCGGCATCGCGCTGGCGCGGGTGGCGCAAATGATCGAAAACAAGCGTCTCGCTTCCGGGGCGAGCGACTACTTGCCGGCCTGATCGCGGCGTTCTTGGCGCTGCCCGCCGCGGCAGAGAGCCTGCGCGTGGCGACATGGGATGCCGGGTTGTCGCGCCGGGGTCCGGGGCTTTTGCTGAAAGATATCCGCAACGACACAGCGCAGGTCGCGGCTGTGACGCGGATCGTCGATGCGATCGCACCGGATGTGCTTTTGCTGACCGGGATCGACTGGGACTATGACGGGCAGGCGCTGGCCGCGCTGAATGAGACTTTCGCGCAGTCCTATCCGCATCTTTTCGCGCCGCGCCCCAATAGCGGCTGGCCGAGCGGGGTGGATCTAGACGGTAACGGCAAGCTTGGGGACGCGCGCGATGCGCAGGGCTACGGGCGGTTTCCGGGGCAGGGCGGTCTGGCGCTGCTGTCGCGTTACCCGATCGAGGCCGACCGCGCGCGCGACTTCTCCGCGATGCTGTGGAAGGACCTGCCTGACGGGCAAAGCGCAGGGGCGGAGCTGTCGCCGGAGGCGCTGGAGGTGCAGCGTCTCAGCTCCACCGCGCATTGGGATGTGCCGCTCCAACTGCCTTCGGGCGAGCCGCTGCATCTTCTGGCCTTCGCCGCAACGCCGCCGGTTTTCGACGGGCCGGAGGATCGCAACGGCCGCCGCAATCGTGACGAGATCGCCTTTTGGCTCCGGTATCTGGATGGGGAACTCGACGCGCTGCCGCCCGAGGCGCCGGTGATCCTGCTAGGCGACGCCAATCTCGACCCGAAAGACGGGGAGGGGCGGCGCGACGCGCTCGATCTGCTGCTGAACGGCCCGCATCTGCAAGACCTGCTGCCGCGCAGTGACGGCGCGACGCAAGCGACCGATCCCGTGCATGAAGGCGATCCGGGCCTCGATACCGCCGATTACGACGGGCCGGGCAATCTGCGGCTCGATTACGTTCTGCCGTCGACCGACTTGAGGGTGACGGGGGCGGGCGTCGTCTGGCCGAAGCCGGGGGCGCCATTGGCGAAGGCGGCCGAAGCCGCCTCGCGTCACAAGATGGTGTGGCTCGACATCGCATTGCCCTGATCGGGTACGACCTTGAGGCCCCGGATATAGAGATGTTCGAACACCACGCGCTGAAGCGTCTTCGGCGTGAATTCCGGGAAGCGCGCGTGAAAATCAGTGCCGTCGATCTCGTGGCTCATGTCGAACAGGTAGCGCATTTCGCGCAGCTCGCGTGCCAGCTCCCATGCGGGCGAGGCAAGCAGTAGCGCCGTCCACGGGAATTTCTTGATCGAGATGTCGCGCCCCATCTGACTCGAGAATTCCTCGGCCAGTTCGCGCGCAGAGAACCGCGTGCCGGGAAAACCGAGGTCGAGCAGACCGGGCGTGTGATCTTCGGTCTCGGCCAGTTGCACGGCGATCCGGGTCATATCCTCGAGATCGGCATAGACGCGCTGCGCATCGGGCTTGCCGAGCGCGGTGATCTTGCCCTTGCGCAAATCCTTCAGCATCACCCGGTTCATCAGCGTGTCGGGCGACTCGGCATTCAGGAAATCGCCGCCGCGCAGGATCGCGACCGAACGGCCCTCTTCGGCATGGGCGCGATAGCGCGCCTCCATCTCGGCGCGGATCTTGCCCTTGCGGGTGCAGGCGTGATGCGGGGTCGAAGCACTCCATGGAGACGGCTCGCGCCCGTAGACATAGACATTGCCCGGCACCATCACGGAGGCCCCGCTGTCGCGCGAGGCGGCCAGAACCTGCTTGGTGATCTGGGGGATCTGGTTCGCCCAGTCGTGGTAATTCGGCGGGTTCATCGCGTTCACGATCCACCGCGCCCCGCGCGCCGCGATCGCCATATCGGTGCCCCGGCGATAGCGATCGACGTCCCAGCCAGCGGCCCTGAAGGACCGTGCCGCAGCAGATCCGAACAAACCGCCCATTCCCAGGATCAGTACCCTGCGATTCATTTCGCCCTCATGTGTCGTCTGCCTGCTCTAAACTCTAGCATGCGCTCATACGCGTGCGGGGGCCACTCGCCAACCACTCGATCCGCAAAAGCCCGCCGAAGCCTCGGCAACCGCTTGCCGATCGTCCAGACACGGTTTCGCGACCCGTGCCGCTTGACCAAGGGGCGGGCAGGGGATACGCCCTTCGAGACCCTGTTTTCTTGGGAGATTATCCTCATGTCCAACCCCTCCATCCTCATCCTGCCCGGCGACGGGATCGGCCCCGAAGTCATGGCCGAGGTTCGCAAAGTCATCGACTGGTACGGTGCCAAGCGCGATCTCGCCTTCGACGTCAGCGAAGACCTCGTCGGTGGTGCGGCCTATGACAAGCACGGCGTGCCGCTGGCCGATGAGACGATGGCGAAGGCGCAGGAAGTGGACGCGGTTCTGCTCGGCGCCGTGGGCGGTCCGAAATACGACGTGCTCGACTTCTCGGTGAAGCCCGAGCGCGGCCTGCTGCGTCTGCGCAAGGAGATGGATCTGTTTGCCAACCTGCGCCCCGCGCAATGCTTCGACGCGCTGGCCGATTTCTCCTCGCTGAAGAAGGACGTGGTTGCAGGCCTCGACATCATGATCGTGCGCGAACTGACCTCGGGTGTCTATTTCGGCGAGCCGCGCGGCATCTTCGAAGAAGGCAACGAGCGCGTCGGCATCAACACCCAGCGCTACACCGAGTCCGAGATCGAGCGCGCAGCCCGTGCTGCGTTCGAACTGGCGATGAAGCGCAACAAGAAGCTCTGCTCGATGGAGAAAGCCAACGTGATGGAGTCGGGCATACTCTGGCGCGAGGTCGTGACCCGCGTCGGCGAGGAATACCCGGAAGTCGAACTGAGCCACATGTATGCGGATAACGGCGCGATGCAGCTCGTGCGCGCGCCCAAGCAGTTCGACGTGATCGTCACCGACAACCTGTTCGGCGACATCCTGTCCGACTGCGCCGCGATGCTGACCGGCTCGCTCGGGATGCTGCCCTCGGCAAGCCTCGGCGCGCCGATGGCGAACGGTCGCCCGAAAGCGATGTACGAGCCCGTCCACGGTTCGGCCCCCGACATTGCGGGGCAGGGCAAGGCCAACCCGATCGCCTGTATCCTCAGCTTCGCGATGGCGCTGCGCTACAGCTTCGATCAGGGCGACGAGGCGACCCGTCTGGAAACCGCGATCGAGAAAGTGCTGGCCGATGGCGTGCGCACCGCAGACCTGATGGGCCCCGAAGGCGGCACCCCGGTCTCGACCTCCGAGATGGGCGACAAGATCATCGAAGCGCTCGACGCCTCGCTCTGATCCACGAGACAAGTTTTGTGAAAGGCGCGGGCGCAAGCTCGCGCCTTTTTCATGCCGCGGCCTTGCAACTCCCGAACATCCGCTCAAGATGTGAGCGATAACACCGGGAGCCTCCCATGCCCGATTTCGGCGGAAAATCAAACGCACGCGGTGCGTCCCTCGGCCTGACCTCGATGGCGATTTTCGCCACGCATGACGTCATCATCAAACATCTGGGCCAGACCTACTCCCCGGTTCAGATCGTGTTCTTCGCGGCGCTCCTGTCTTTCCCGCTGCTCTCGGTGATCCTGCTCAACGACAAGCGCGGGGGAAGCTTGCGCCCGGTTCACCCCGGCTGGGTCGTCGGTCGGGTCTTTACCACCGTCGTCACCGGGCTCTGCGCTTTCTACGCCTTCTCGACCCTGCCGCTCGCGCAGGTCTATCCGCTCCTCTTCGCGATGCCGCTGCTGGTCACTGTCTTCTCGATCCCGATCCTGGGCGAGAAGGTCGGCATTCACCGATGGGCCGCGGTCATCCTCGGTCTGATCGGCGTGGTGATCGTGGTGCGCCCCGGTCAGGCGGATCTCGCACCCGGCCACTTTGCGGCGATGACGGCGGCGGTCACCGGCTCGCTGGCCTCGGTGATCGTGCGTAAGATCGGCTCGGAGGAGCGCTCCGTCGTGCTGCTGCTCTCGCCGCTTCTGGGCAACGTGATCGTCATGGCGATCCTTCTGCCCTTCGTCTGGCAGCCGCTACAGATCGGCGATCTCGGTCTCATGGCGGTGATCGCGATCTTCGGCCTGACTGCGTCGTTCCTGCAAATCCTCGCCTATCGCGCGGGCGAGGCCGCCATCGTCGCGCCGATGCAATATTCGCAGATCCTCTGGGCGGTCTTTTACGGCTGGATCATCTTCCACGAGAGCGTGGACATCCCGACGCTTGTCGGCGCGGGCGTGGTGATCCTCTCGGGCATCTACATCGTCATTCGCGAAACACGTGTCTCCGAGAACCAGCCGGTGCTGCGCACGAGGGGCCGCTCGGAGACCGTCACCGCCCCGCGATCGTCGCTTCTGGGTCGCGTTTTGGGCCTTCGTGCACGCAATTCAAGAAGCTGACTCAGACCCCCTTGCAAAACCCTGCACAAGCGGCTAATTCCCCGCCCACGGTCGGAGCGTAGCGCAGCCTGGTAGCGCACCTGCTTCGGGAGCAGGGGGTCGGAGGTTCGAATCCTCTCGCTCCGACCATTTTCCCGATTTCCCCTCTTTTCTTGGCGTCTTGCGATGTCGCTGGCCTTTCGGGCCGTGCTTTGGCACAACTTTCCCGAAGCAATGAAGGCGAGGCGAATGCAGGTCGAACCAACTCCACTCAGCGGCGTTCTTGTGATCACCCCGAAGCGATTCGGCGATCACCGCGGATTTTTCTCCGAGAGCTATTCGGCGAAGCGATTTGCCGAGGCCGGGATCGAGATCGATTTCGTGCAGGACAACCATTCGGTCTCGGAGGCTGTGGGCACGGTGCGCGGGCTGCATTTTCAGGCCCCGCCCCATGCGCAGGCGAAGCTGGTGCGTTGCAGCCGTGGGCGGCTCTGGGACGTTGCGGTGGATATCCGCAAGGGCAGCCCGACCTACGGCCAGTGGTTCGGCACCGAATTGAGCTTCGAGAACGGCAAGCAGCTCCTGATCCCGGCGGGCTTCGCGCATGGGTTCGTGACGCTCGAGCCGGGCACCGAGATCGTCTACAAATGCTCGGATTACTACGCGCCCGAGTGTGAGGGCGCGATCCGCTGGGACGACCCGGATCTGGGCATCGATTGGCCGCTTTCCGCAGGAATAGAACCTGTTTTGTCCGGTAAGGATGCCGAGGCGCCGCTTTTCTCCGGGTTCGACAGCCCCTTCAAATGGGAGGGCGCAGCATGAAGATCCTCGTCACCGGCGGCGCCGGGTTCATCGGCTCCGCAGTCGTCCGTCTCGCCGTCTCGCGCGGGCATGAGGTGGTGAACCTCGACGCGCTGACCTATGCCGCCTGCCTTGAGAATGTCGCGCCCGTCGCCGACAGTCCGCTCTACGCCTTCGAGCAGGCCGATATCCGCGATCCCGAGGCGCTGACGGCGATCTTCACCCGTCACAAGCCCGACGCGGTGATGCATCTCGCGGCCGAAAGCCATGTCGACCGTTCGATCGACGGCCCCGGTGCCTTCATCGAGACCAACGTGATGGGCACCTACAACATGCTGCAGGCGGCACGCAGCTTTTGGGAGGGTGAAGGTCGCCCCGAGAGCTTCCGCTTCCACCACATCTCGACCGACGAGGTTTACGGCACGCTCGGCCCCACCGGCCAGTTCACCGAAGAGACGCCCTACGCCCCGAACAGCCCCTATTCCGCCTCGAAAGCGGGTTCGGACCATCTCGTGCGCGCCTGGCACGAGACCTATGGCCTGCCGGTGGTGCTCACCAATTGCTCGAACAATTACGGCCCCTATCACTTCCCGGAAAAGCTGATCCCGGTCGTGATCCTGAACGCGCTCGCGGGCAAGCCGCTGCCGATCTATGGCGACGGGTCCAACGTGCGCGACTGGCTCTATGTCGAAGATCACGCCGATGCGCTGCTTCTGGTGCTGAAGAAGGGCGCTTTGGGCCGCAGCTACAATATTGGCGGCGAGAACGAGCGGTCGAACCTCGAGCTGGTCCAGACGATCTGCACCATTCTCGACAAGCTGCGTCCGGGCGACGCGCCCTATGCCGACCTGATCACCTTCGTCACAGACCGCCCCGGCCACGATGCCCGCTACGCGATCGACCCGACCCGCATTCGCGAAGAGCTGGGCTGGCGGCCGAGCGTCACCGTCGAGGAAGGGCTGGAACGCACCGTGCGCTGGTATCTCGAGAACGAGGATTGGTGGCGCCCGCTGCTGGAGCGGCACGGCGTCGGCGAAAGGTTGGGCAAGGCATGATCCTCGTCTTCGGACAGACCGGCCAAGTCGCGCAGGAACTACAGCGCCTCGCGCCCGATGCGGCGTTTTTAGGCCGGAATAGGGTCGATTTGCGTGATCCCGGCGCCGCAGCGAAAGCGATCCGGGAGGCGAAGCCTGAGGCCGTGATCAATGCCGCCGCCTATACGGCTGTCGACAAGGCCGAAGAAGAAGAGGCGCTCGCTCAAACCGTTAACGGTGACGCGCCCGCCGCGATGGCCAAGGCCTGCTGCGACCTCGGTGTCCCGCTCATTCACATCTCCACCGATTACGTCTTCGACGGCTCGGGCGACGCGCCGTTCAAGCCCACCGGTCCGACCGGCCCGCTGGGTGCCTATGGCCGCACCAAGCTCGCCGGTGAACAGGCAATCCGCGCTGCAGGCGGCCCCTTCGCCATTCTGCGCACCAGCTGGGTCTTCTCGGCCCATGGCGGGAATTTCGTGAAGACGATGCTGCGCCTGTCGGAGAGCCGCTATCGCCTGACGATCGTTGCGGACCAAGTTGGTGGACCTACGCCCGCCAAGGCGCTCGCCGAGGCTTGCCTTACCATCGCGAAGGAACTGCAGCGCGCGCCTGAGAAGAGTGGCGTTTACCATTTCTCAGGCTCTCCCGATGTAAGCTGGGCGGGCTTCGCGCGGGAGATCTTCGCGCGGGCCGGGCGGGAGGTGACGGTAGAGGACATTCCCACCGCCGATTATCCGACGCCCGCGAAACGGCCGCTGAATTCGCGGCTCGACTGCAGCGATCTGGCTGTGTTCGGCTTGAATAGACCCGATTGGAGATCGGGATTGGACGAGGTTTTGACCGAATTGGGGGCGATATGACGCGCAAGGGGATCATTCTGGCGGGCGGCTCGGGCACGCGGCTCTATCCGATCACGATGGGCGTCTCGAAGCAGCTTCTGCCGGTCTATGACAAGCCGATGATTTACTATCCGCTGACGACGCTGATGCTGGCGGGCATCCGCGAGATCGCGGTGATCACGACGCCGCATGATCAGGAGCAGTTCATCCGCACGCTCGGCGATGGCAGCCAATGGGGGCTGAGCCTCACCTATATCACGCAGCCCTCGCCCGACGGTCTGGCGCAGGCCTATTTGCTGGCCGAGGAGTTCCTCGCCGGCAGCCCGTCGGCGATGGTGCTGGGCGACAACATCTTCTTCGGGGCGGGTCTCGGCGAGATCCTGAAAGCGGCGAATGCGACCACGGATGGCGGCACCGTCTTCGGCTACCGCGTGCGTGATCCCGAACGCTACGGCGTGGTGGATTTCGACGACAGCGGAAAAGTGCGCGCGATCATCGAGAAGCCCGAAGTGCCGCCGTCGCAATTCGCGGTCACGGGGCTCTACTTCCTCGATGAAACCGCGCCGGACCGCGCCAAGACGATCACCCCCTCTGCCCGCGGCGAGTTGGAGATCACCTCGCTTCTAGAAACCTACCTCCACGATGGCGCGCTCTCTGTCACGCAGATGGGCCGCGGCTTCGCCTGGCTCGACACCGGAACGCATGGCAGCTTGCTCGACGCGGGCAACTTCGTCCGCACGTTGGAGGAGCGGCAGGGGCTGCAAAGTGGCTCGCCCGACGAGATCGCCTTCGAAAAGGGCTGGATCAGTGCAGACGCACTCGCCGACCGCGCAAAGAAATTCGGCAAGAACAGCTATGGTGAGTATCTGCTGCGCCTGATCGAGTAAGCGACCGTGGCGCGGGTGACGATCCTGATGGCGACACGCGATCCGGGTCCGGAGCTGCGCGATCAACTGGAAAGCCTCGCGGCGCAAACCCATCGGGATTGGCGGCTGATCGTCGGTGACGACAGCCGAAGCGATGCCGCGCGCGACGTCTTGGCGGAGCTCGCCCGCAGCCATGATGTGCAGATCGTGAGAGGCCCGCGGACCAGCGCGGGAGGGAATTTCCTGTCTCTGCTGCGGGGAATCGACAGCGCGCAGCAGGATTACATCGCCTTTTGTGATCAGGATGATGTCTGGCTGCCGGATCGGCTTGCACGCGGGATTGTCGCATTGGGCGAGGGGGACGCTGCGCTTTATTGCAGTCGGACTTGGGTCTGCAACGCTGATCTGGAAGACCAGCATCTCTCCGTTCGACACACACGCCCGCCGTCTTTCCGCAATGCACTGGTGCAGAATATCGCGGCGGGAAACACCATTCTCCTGAACCCGGCCGGGGCCGAACTGGCCATCTCGGCGGCGCGCGAATTGCGGGTCGTGCCGCGTCATGACTGGTGGCTCTACCAGCTGTTCACCGGGTACGGCGCGCGGGTCACCTATGATGCGGAGCCCACGCTGCTCTACCGCCAACACGATGGCAACGCGGAAGGGGCGAATGTCAAAATACGCGCCAAGCTTTCGCGACTCGGGCGTATGCTGTCCGGCGATTGGCGGTGCTGGATCGACGATCAATGTGCTGCTCTCACCGCATCGGCGCATCGGTTCACGCCCGAGAACCGGGCCGTTTTCGATCGCTTTGTGAGGATGCGCGACGCGACTTTTCCGGCCCGTCTGAAAGAATTCGCCCGGCTGAGGCTCTATCGCCAAAGCCGGGCGGCAACGCTTGCCCTTTGGATCGGGGCCGTGTTTCGGCGGATTTAGGGTCTTAAATCCGGAAGATCGGCTGCAACAAGCGCGGCAGAAGACCCTTGAACTTCAGCGGCGCATCGGTGGCGGCGAGGCAGATGCAGACATCCTCCATCCCCGCGATCGGCGTGTGATCGAGATCGTCATCCGCCACTTCCACATCGCCGACGCCAAAGCGCCCGGTCTCGTCCGAGAAGGACCCCTGCAGCACGAGCGTCAATTCCAGCCCGCCATGCGTGTGATCCGGCACCGCCATCCCCGGCGGAATATAGAGAAGCCGGGCCGACCCTTCTTTATCCTCGCTCAGGATCGCTTGCTTGATGCCGCCGCCCAAGGCCCGCCAGCGCGGACTGTCGGCGCCCATCGCTTCAACCACGGCGCCCGGATAAATCCCGGCGCGCGCGGGTTGCTCAGCGACGATCACATCGTCGTCGTCCAACCCGTCAAACACACGTCGCCGCAAATCGTCGCTGGGGGCCATGCCTTTCAGGTCATCCAGAACCAGCCCGCCCGCCAGTTCCTCTGCTTCAAGCCGTGCGCGACACTCGTCGCACTGGCTCACATGCGCCGCCACGACCAGCGAAAACGCATGACCCAGCGAGCCGGTCGCGTAGGACCGTACCAACCAATCGGGCAAATGATGCGTAATCTCGGTCATTCTTCTCTCAGATCCCTTAACTCGTGTCTAAGCTTCTCCAGCGCCAGCCGGATCCGCGATTTAATCGTCCCAAGGGCGAGACCCGTCGCCTCGCGTATTTCGGCCTGTGTGAGTTCGCCCACATAGGCCCGCTCGATGATCTCGCGCTGCGCTTCCGGCAGCGCCTCGATCGCTTCGCGCAGCTGCGCCGCTTCCTGTTCCAGCCCGATCGCCGCATCGGCCTCTCGGGTTTCTCGCGTCTCGGCCTCGGCGATCAGCTCGTCTGGAACGGGCCGGGGCCGTCTTCGGATCACATCAATCTGCCGATTGCGCGCAATCCGGTAAATCCATGCCGAGGCGCGTGCCCGCGTCTCGTCGTAAAGATGCGCCTTCCGCCAGATCGTGAGCATCACGTCCTGAACCACATCCTCCGCCGCCGCCTGTGTCATGCCGGACCGTACCAGCATCCCCTTCAGTCGCGGCGAAAAGTGATCATAGAGCCGCGCGAAGGCCAGTTTGTCACGCTTATCACGAACGGCCACGAGCCAATCGGTCTGCTCGCAAGCCGCCTCGGGCGTCGGTTTCGCTGATTTCTTGTCGTCCATTCTCTTCCCGGCAAAGGCCTGACCCGCCGCGATTGGCGGGGTCCCTGTGGTGTCGAAGTTGATGGTCGCATCTCTCAGCATGTGACCGATACGCAGCTTATGAGATAGCGGTTCACATGCGATGCGAAAAAACTTCTGATCCAAACGGTAATATGCACCGTTACGCCTTCAAGAGCTTGGGAGAATTCGAATGTCATTTGATGCCCTGCATCCACATGCGCAACGCATCGCGATCATCGGATCCGGGATTTCCGGTCTGGCGGCGGCGTGGCAACTCGCACCGCATAACCGCGTTACCATCTATGAGGCGGAGACGCGGCTTGGAGGGCATTCGCGTACGATCACTGCGGGGCGCAACGGCGATCAGCCGGTCGATACCGGGTTCATCGTGTTCAACTACGCGAATTATCCGCATCTAACGCGCCTGTTCTCAGAGCTCGATGTGCCGGTCGAGAAATCCGACATGAGCTTTGGCGTGACGATCGATCAGGGCCGCATCGAATATGCTCTGCGCGACCTGAACAGCCTCGTTGCGCAGAAGCGGAATTTGGCCCGGCCGGGTTTTCTGCGCATGGTCGCGGATATCGCGAAGTTCAACGCCAAGGCCGTCGCTGTCGCGCAAAGCGATGAGGTGACGATTGACGGTCTGCTGGACGAGTTGAATCTGGGCGAGTGGTTCCGGCGCTATTACCTGCTGCCGATCTGCGGGGCGATCTGGTCCACGCCCGCCGATCAGATCGGCGCGTTCCCCGCGAAAAGCCTTCTGCGCTTTTTCGAGAACCACGCGCTTTTGTCGGCGACCGGTCAGCACCAGTGGTGGACGGTCTCGGGCGGGTCGATCGAATATGTGAAGCGGCTCGAGGCTGCCCTGCGCCTGCGCGGTGTCGAATTCCGCACCGGAACGCCGGTCACCGCGATCGAGCGACAGCGCAATTCAGTCACTATTTCAGCGGAAAAGGCCCTCCCGGATCAGTTCGACCAAGTCATCATCGCCACCCATTCCGATCAGGCGCTCAAGCTGCTGGCCAAGCCGACCCCGCAGGAACAGGCCGCGCTGTCGGCGGTCCGCTATCAGCCCAACGACGTCTATCTGCATCGCGACGTGGCGCAGATGCCGCGCCGCCGCGCTTGCTGGTCGAGCTGGGTCTATCAGGCGCAGACCCGCGCGAATGAGACGCGGCTTGGCGTGACCTATTGGATGAACAAGCTGCAAAACATTCGCGAGAGCGATCCGCTTTTCGTCACGCTGAACCCCGATGCGCCGATTGCCGAGGAGACGATCTACGATCACGAGGTCTTCTGGCACCCGGTCTTCGATCGCGCAGCGATACAGGCGCAGGGCGAAATCCAGTCGATACAGGGTCTGAATCGCACGTGGTTCGCGGGCGCATGGCTCCGCCATGGTTTCCACGAGGATGGGTTTGCTTCGGCGGTTCGGGTGGCGCGCGAGCTCAATCGCGGGGCGCAGCCGCAGGTCGACTTCGAAAAGGTGCCCGCATGAGCGGCGAGTTCTGCCCCGGTCATACGGTTCATGCGCGGCGGGGCGCGATTTCCCACCAGTTCCGCTATCACGTCGACTACGTGATGATCGATCCCGACGCGCCGGGCCCGTGGCCGCGGATTTTCTCGCGCCGCGGACGCAACCTCGCGACGGTGCATGACAAGGATTACGGCGGGGCGCCCGGCCGCGGCGCGGGGGCCGAATGGGTCCGCAAGCAGCTCTCGCGTCACGGTGCGCCAGAGATCGCGCAGCTGCGGCTTCTGACCCAGCCGAAGATCCTCGGGGCCGGGTTCAACCCGGTGAATTTCTGGCTGGCCTATGATGCGCAAGACGATCTGCGCGCCGTGATCGCAGAGGTGAACAACACGTTCGGCGATCGGCACTCCTATCTCTGCGCTACCCCAAATTTCGACCCTATTTCAGCAGAAACTGAGCTTCACGCTGCGAAAATCTTCTACGTCTCCCCGTTCCAGACCATCGCCGGGGAATATCGGTTCCGCTTCGACCTCGGAGCCGAGCATATCCGCATCCGCATCGATCACCGCAATGGCGAGGAGGGCGTCGTGGCCACCCTCGCGACCCAACGCCGCAAACTGACTTCGGCGGCGCTTCTCGGTATGGCGCTGCGCCGCCCGCTCACCCCGATCCGCACGCTCGGCCTGATCTACTGGCAGGCCCTGCGACTCAAGCTCAAAGGCGCCCGCTACCTGTCGCGGCCCACACCCCCCAGCGAGGAGATCAGCCAATGATGCCTTTCCTGACCAACCGGATCCGCGGCGAATTCCTCGCGACCTGCGAGAAGATCGAGCAGGGGACGCTGCATCTGCGCCTGCCTGACGGCACCGTGCGCAGTTTCGGTCGCGGGGAGCCGCAAGCCGACATGGAAATCCGCGATTGGCAGGCCGTGGTGGCGATGGCGTCGCGCGGCGATGTCGGCCTGGGCGAGGCCTATATCGCGGGGCTGTGGGAGACTTCCTCGATCGAGGCGCTTCTCTCGCTCGCGCTTAAAAACCTCGATGTGGTCGACGGTTACGCCTATGCGGGCTTCTGGTCGAACCTGAAGTTCCGCCTGATCGACCGGCTGATGCGGGCCAATTCGCTGCGCGGGGCGTCGCGCAACATCCGGGCGCATTACGACGTGGGCAACGAGTTTTACCAGCTCTGGCTGGACGAGGGGATGAGCTATTCCTCTGCCCTTTTCGCGCCGGGGGACAACGATCTGCACCGGGCGCAGAACCGCAAGCTCGACCGCATTCTCGACCAGATGGGCGACGGGGAACAGGTGCTGGAGATCGGCTGCGGCTGGGGGCATTTCGCCGAACGCGCGGCCGAGCAGGGGCGTCATGTCACCGGGATCACGATCTCGCCCAGCCAGAAAGGCTACGCCGATGCGCGGCTCGACGGGCGGGCCGATATCCGGTTGCAGGACTATCGCCACACGCCGGGCAAGTTCGATCATATCGTCTCGATCGAGATGATCGAAGCGGTCGGTGAGCGCTATTGGCCGAACTATTTCCAAACCGTGAAAGATCGACTGGCGGAGGGCGGATCAGCGATGATTCAGGCCATAACAGTGTCTGATTCCTACTTTCCGAAATATCGCGAGACCTCCGATTTTATCCGGCAATACACTTTCCCGGGCGGGATGCTTCTGTCCGACGGGGTGATCCGCGATCAGGCGGCGAAGGCCGGGTTGGCGGTGAAGGAAAGCTTCGCCTTCGGGCAAGACTATGCCGAGACCTGCCGGCAATGGGCCACCCGTCTGAAAGAGCGCAGCGCGCGCGCGACCGAACTTGGCTTCGGGCCGGAGTTCCTGCGCAACTGGTCCTATTATCTCGAAGCCTGCGCGGCGGCCTTCGCGGTAGGCCATACCGATGTGGTGCAGGTCCAACTGGCACATACGAGGGCGTAAGATGTTGTTAAAATTGCTTTTCACCCTCGCGGTTCTGATCCTGGCGGCTCTCTTGATCCGGCATTTCTTCTTCTCCTTCCCGGCGCAAAAGTCTGCGGATTACGCGGCCGAAAGCCCGGAATTCGATATTCGCCGGGCGTTCGAGGGCCCTGTCGAGGCGCATGGCATGATCTACGGCCCCGACGGGCGGGTCACCTCGCGCTTCCGTGCCGTGATGACGGGGCGGTTCACCAATGATGGCGGCGTGATCGAGGAGGAGTTCGAATATGCCTCCGGTAGGCGACAGAGCCGTGCCTGGAATATCCAGTTCGGGCCGAACGGCGAGATCAGCTCGACCGCCGACGACATCGAAGGTCGCGCCGAGATGGAGCAGTCGGGCAATGCGCTGCGGATGCGCTATCGGCTGCGGTTGCCCGAGGATGCGGGCGGCCACGTGCTCGACGTGACCGACTGGATTTACCTGATGCCGGACGGGACGCTGCTGAATCGGTCGCAGATGCGCAAATTCGGGATCAAGGTGGCCGAGCTCTTCGCCGTCATGCGCCCGATGACCGAACCGGCCGAGTGATCACTCGAAGCAGCTTGCGCGCCCGTCCTTCTGGATCGTCGCCGCGCCGTCCATGATCGATTGCGCGCGGCGCGACAGGAAGCTGCCGGGCTTCGCCGCCGAACGGTCCTTCGGGTCGGGCAGGACGCCAGCGATCAAGGCAGATTGGCGGGCGCTCAGCTTGTCGGGCGTGGTGCGGAAATAGCGATGCGCGGCGGCATCCACCCCGAACGCGCCCTCGTCGAATTCAGCGACGTTAAGATAGATTTCCAAGATCCGCTTCTTGCCCCAGATCGCCTCGGCCAGCGGCGTCATCGACGCCTCAAGCGCCTTGCGCAGCCAGTTTCGGCCCTGCCAGAGGAACACGTTCTTCACGGTCTGCTGGGTGATCGTCGAGGCGCCGCGATTGGCGCCATCGTCGATCGCCTTGCGGATCGCGCGCATGTCGAAGCCCCAGTGGTTGCAGAAATTCGCGTCCTCCGCCGCGACGACGGAGCGGGCGAGCACGGGCGCGATATCCTCGATCGGCACCCATTTCTGATCGACGGCACCAAGACGCTGGCGTTCGCTCCACATCGTCCAGGTGGTCGGCGGATTAACGAATTTGAACAGGACCATCAGCACAAGCACCAGCGCAACGAGACCCATCACGCCCCGCAGGGCCCATTTCAGGGCGGTGCGGAAAGGCGCGCGCATGCTGCTGGAAACGCTCGATTTCGTGCTGCGTTTGGCGGGTTTGCGGCCCGATTTTTTCTTGCTCTTAGCCATGTGCGTATAAGTCACAGCGTGCCCCGAAGGGTCAAGCGACAAGCAGCGCCAATTCCGGTCCACGCGCGACCTGTCGCGCGGTTACCATGGTTTCGATCGGCGCATCGGACACCCGCTTCCACGCGGTGCGTATTTCGCGCGCGATACCGTGGTCGTCTTCAAGGACGACATTGCCGGGAAACAGGCTCTCGGTCGGCGCGCCCTCGGCCATGAGGATGTGATGGCGCGCGAAAAGCAGGTGGCGGTACTGCACGCGCGGGCGCGGAGCCACCCGAATGCTATTGCCGTTTACGAGATGCTTGGCGGCGACCAGAACTTCGCTATGGGCGCAGGCGATCTCGGCGCGCCAGCCGCGCAGCAACATCCGATGTTGTTGAGACACGTAAAGAGCGCGTCGATTTCCCATAGCCCCCGGCGCGAACCGGATCGGTGCATAGGCCCCGACGCCGCGACAGACCCGACCACCCGTCCAAAGAAGAGGCTGCGGCCCGTCATCCTGGGTCATGACAAGATCGCCGGCCTTGAGCCGCTCCACCGGTCGCGGCCCGTCTGGCGTGTCGATCCGCGTCCCGGCGAGGAAACATTCCGGCCCCAGATCGCCGACCGGCGCTTGGGTGCTCTGCGTGACATAGGTGGAGCTGATGAAGGTCGCGTTGTGGAGGATCGTGCCATCGGACGGCGTGAATACGGCACTCCCGTCGCGCAGGTAGAACGTGTCGCCTGTGATCGTCTCTTGCACGCCGTTCGGACGCTCGATGGTGATCGTGTCGCCACGCCAGACATCGGTGACGCGTTGGCCGTTGATCGTGTCGCGGGCACTGTTGCTGCTGGAAATCCAATTGTCGTTATTCCGATCGACAATTTCATATGTCGTCGGCGAAAGCGCCGTGCCCGCAGGGGGCGGACTGCCCGGATCCATGATGTAGAACTGGTCGTAATAGGTTGCCATTTTTGCTGCTCGAGTAACGTTATTATAAATTATTCGTTACTTGGTAAGCAGAGATCAGGGCGACACAAAGGCGCCTGTGGGGCGCAAAGTTAACTACGGGTTAAAGAGTGACATCCCGGTCACAGCGGGTTTAGAGGGCAGAGGGGCCCACCATCCGCGCGAGATTTCCGGTGGCGCCTTCGGTGATTTCCTCGCCGGTAAAGGCTGTGGTGCCCCCCGAAGACAGGGCGGATTCGAGCCGCTCGTGGAAATCTTCCGGCAAGGGGATCTGCAGCACGCGGCCGCTCGCGTGGCCTAGGGTCTTCATCCGGTCGAGGGCCTCTGCAGCGGTGCCCTTCTTAAGCAAGATGAACACAGCCGAGCCGCCTTGCGGCAGGCTTTCGCCCGCTTCGCGCAGGAAAGAGTCGTTCAATCCCAGATCGGTGAACTTGCCGGACACAGCGCCCGCGCCCGCACCGATTGCCGCGCCGACGACCGGCGACAGGAAGACGAGACCCAGCAGCCCGCCCCAGACAGCGCCACCGATCGCGCCAAGCGCCATCGTGTTGCTGCTTTCATGAACGTTAATCTCGCCGTTTTCGTCTCGGGTCACGACGACAATGTCCTGCGACCGGAAAAATCCTTCTCTTTCCAGTGCTCTGAGTTCCTCGCGCGTCGCGAAACCCGCAGCCTCGGTTTCATGCGCCATCACCAACAGTTCGGACATCGTTACCTCCAGACAGAACAAAGGGCGAAGCATGTGCTTCGCCCTCTGAAACGGTTCCGTAGGGGAAAGAGTTCCCTTATTCCGCCGGCATCGCCTGCGGTTCGTCGCTGAGCGGGTAGGACAGATGCGCCAACATCTCCTTCGGGCAGACCTGCAGGAAGTTCGCCTTCTCGGTCTCCCAGTGCTGGAGAATATCGGCGCCTTTGCGCGATCCCGTTTCGGCGACGTGACGCTCGATCAGGCCTTTCAGCTCGGCTTCCCAATGCTCGTGGCCCAGACCGCAGGTGACAAGGCTTTCGAGATTGATCAGCTCTTCCGCCGTGTTGTCCGGATCGTAGAGATAGGCCATCCCGCCGGTCATGCCCGCACCGAAGTTCGGGCCGATCGAGCCGAGGATCACCGCGACGCCGCCGGTCATGTATTCACAGCCGTTGGAGCCGCAGCCCTCGATCACCACTTTCGCACCCGAGTTGCGCACCGCGAAGCGCTCGCCTGCGCGGCCCGCCGCGAACAGATGACCCTCGGTCGCGCCGTAAAGCACGGTGTTGCCGATGATCGTGTTCTCCGACGCCACCAGCGGCGAGGCCATCGGCGGACGCACGACGATCATGCCGCCCGAGAGACCCTTGCCGACATAGTCGTTGGCATCGCCCGAGACTTCGATCTTCAGACCCGGAGCCGCGAAAGCGCCCAGCGACTGACCGCAGGAGCCGGTCAGCTTCACCGTCAGGTGGTCCGACTGCAGCGCGTTGCGCATCCCGAAGTTCTTCACGATATGGCTCGAAGCGCGCGTCCCGATGGTGCGCAGCGTGTTGCGCACCGCGTAGGAGAGCTGCATCTTCTCGCCTTCCTCGAAGAAGCGATGACCATCCTTGATGATCTCCGCATCGAGCGTATCCGAGACCCAGTTACGCGGCTTCGAACGGTCGTAGACGATTTTGTCCCAGCCATCGACGGTGATCAGGAGTGGATTGAGGTCCAGATCGTCGAGATGGGCCGAACCGCGGCTCACCTGGCTGAGAAGATCGGCGCGACCGATCACCTCGTCGAGCGAACGCGCACCGATCGAGGCGAGGATTTCGCGCACTTCCTGAGCGTAGAAGGTGATGAGGTTCACCACCTTGTCCGCCGTGCCGGTGAACTTGGCGCGCAGCTCCGGGTCCTGCGTACAGACGCCCACCGGGCAGGTGTTCGACTGACACTGACGGACCATGATGCATCCCATCGCGATCAGGGCGGCGGTGCCGATGCCGTATTCCTCGGCACCCATCATCGCAGCCATCACGATGTCGCGGCCCGTGCGCAGACCGCCATCGGTCCGCAGGGTGACGCGTTCGCGCAGGTTGTTCATCGCGAGCACCTGATGCGCCTCGGTCAGACCCATCTCCCACGGGAGACCGGCATATTTGATCGAGGTCGCGGGCGATGCGCCCGTGCCGCCATTGTGGCCCGAGATCAGGATGATGTCGGCCTTCGCCTTCGCGACACCGGCCGCGATCGTGCCGACGCCCGAGGACGCCACCAGCTTCACCGTAACTTTGACCTTCGGGTTGATCTGCTTGAGGTCGTAGATCAGCTGCGCGAGGTCTTCGATCGAGTAGATGTCGTGGTGCGGCGGCGGCGAGATCAGGGTCACGCCCTTGGTCGAGTGCCGCAGACGCGCGATCAGGTCGGTGACTTTCATCCCCGGAAGCTGGCCGCCCTCGCCGGGCTTCGCGCCCTGAGCGACCTTGATCTCAAGCTCTTCGCAGTGGTTGAGGTATTCGGCGGTCACACCGAAACGACCCGAAGCCACCTGCTTGATCTTCGCCGACGGGTTGTCGCCATTGGGTTCGGGCACGAAATGCGCCGGATCCTCGCCGCCTTCCCCCGAGTCCGACTTCGCGCCGATCCGGTTCATCGCGACGTTCAAGAGCTTGTGCGCCTCGGGCGACAGCGCCCCCAGCGACATGCCCGGCGTCACGAAGCGCTTGCGGATCGAGGTGATCGACTCGACCTCTTCGATCGGGACCGGTTTGCCCAGCGATTTGATATCCAGCATGTCGCGGATATGGATCGGCGGGTTCGCCCGCATCATCGAGCTGTATTGCTTCCAAAGATCGTAGCTCGCGCGGTTACAGGCCGATTGCAGCATGTGCATCGACTGCGCACCCCAGGCATGGGCCTCGCCGGTGCGGCGGGCCTTGTAGAAGCCACCGATCGGGAGAACGTCCTGACCGCCTTTCCAGCCCTTGGCATGCACACCTTCCAGCGCGTGCTGGATGCCGTGCAGACCAATGCCGGAGATGCGCGAGTGCATGCCGGGGAAATATTCGGCGACCATTGCGCGCGACAGACCCACGGCTTCGAAGTTCAGACCGCCGCGATAGGAGGAAATCACCGAGATCCCCATCTTCGACATGATCTTCAGCAGGCCGGCGTCGATCGCGTCGCGATATTTGCGCATCGCGTCGACAAGCGTGCCGCCCAGCAGACCACGGTCGATCCGGTCGGCCAGCGTGTCCTGTGCGAGATAGGCGTTCACCGTGGTTGCGCCCGAGCCGATCAGCACCGCGAAGTAATGCGGGTCGATACATTCCGCAGAACGCACGTTGATCGAGCAGAAGGTCCGCAGGCCTTTCTGCGTCAGCCAGCTATGCACCGCCGAGGTCGCGAGGATCATCGGCATCGCGACTTTGTCTTCGTCCTGCTCCTCATCGCTCAGAACGATATGAAGCGCACCCGAGCGCACCGCGTCTTCGGCTTCCTGACGGATCCGGGTCAGACCTTCGCGCAGTGCCTCCTGATCGGAATTGGCCGGGAAGGTGCAGTCGATGATCGTCACCTGCTCGCCGAATTCGTTGAGCATGTGATCGAATTCCGAATTCGCGAGGAACGGGCTCTCCAAGATCCAGATCTCGGTCTGCGAGCTATCCTCGTCGAGCACGTTCTTGAGGTTACCGAAGCGCGTCTTGAGCGACATCACCCGGCTTTCGCGAAGCGAGTCGATCGGCGGGTTGGTGACCTGGCTGAAGTTCTGACGGAAGAAGTGGCTCAGAGGGCGGTATTGCTTGGACAGAACCGCAGGCGGCGTGTCGTCGCCCATCGAAGCGATGGCTTCCTTGCCGTCCTCGGCCATCGGCGCGAGGATCTGTTCGATCTCTTCGACCGAATAGCCCGCCGCGACCTGACGCTTGCGCAGCTCACCGCCCGAGAATTTCGGGTTCTCCGGGACGTCCACGAGGATCGCGTTCAGATCGGTGACCTTGCCGACCCACTCGCCGAAGGGCTGAGCGGCCGCCAGTTTGTCCTTGATTTCGGTGTCGTGGTAGAGCTTGCCCTCGCGCATATCGACCGCGATCATCTGGCCCGGACCAAGCGCGCCTTTCTCGACAACGCTCGCCTCATCGACCGGCACCATGCCGGCTTCGGAACCTGCGATCAGAACGCCGTCGCCGGTGATGACATAGCGCAGCGGACGCAGACCGTTGCGGTCGAGACCGCCGCAGACCCAGCGACCATCGGTCATCGCTAGCGCCGCCGGGCCGTCCCACGGCTCCATCACGGCGTTGCAATAGGCATACATGTCCTGCCACGCGGAGGGCATCGTGTCGGTGGATTTCGACCACGGCTCGGGCACGAGCATCGTCTTCACCATCGGCGCGTTGCGGCCCGAACGGACCATCAGTTCGAACACCGCATCGAGCGCGCCGGAGTCGGACGCCCCCGCCGGGATGATCGGCTTGATGTCTTCGGCGCTGTCGCCGAAAGCCGAGGAGGCCATGCGGATTTCATGGCTCTTCATCCAGTTGGTGTTGCCCTTGATCGTGTTGATCTCGCCGTTATGCGCCAGCATCCGGAAGGGCTGCGCCAGCCACCATTGCGGGAAGGTGTTGGTGGAATAGCGCTGGTGATAGATCGCGAAGGCGGATTCGAAGCGCTCGTCTTTCAGGTCGG
The DNA here is from genome assembly GCF_055666785.1 of Thioclava sp. PTB-PU3-1. Lineage (NCBI taxonomy): Bacteria > Pseudomonadati > Pseudomonadota > Alphaproteobacteria > Rhodobacterales > Paracoccaceae > Thioclava > Thioclava sp. PTB-PU3-1. Next base: position 173,764 of record NZ_JBVNVL010000003.1, read on the forward strand.
GATAGAATTCCGCGACCTGCTCAGCCAGCATCATGCCCTTGTAGATGATCGAGCGGCACGACAGCGAGCACATGTAGAGCCCGTTGATCTGCGCCGCGATCGCCGCTTTCTCGATACGGCGGCGGATGATGTAGAGCTCGCGCTCGAACTGCTCCTCGTCGATATCCTTGTCGTTGCGGATCAGGATCTGCTCGATCTCGGGGCGGGTCGAATTGGCTTTCTCACCCAGCACTTCGGTGTTCACCGGGACGTGGCGCCAGCCGTAGATGTAGTGACCCATCCGCAGAACTTCGGATTCCACGATCGTGCGGCAGCGCTCCTGCGCGCCGAAATCGGTACGCGGCAGGAAGACCTGACCGACGGCGACCATTTTCTCCATGTCCGGCTCGTGGCCGGTGCGGCGGATCTGGTCGTAGAAGAAGGGGGCGGGGATCTGGACGTGGATGCCCGCGCCGTCGCCGGTCTTGCCGTCGGCATCGACCGCGCCGCGGTGCCAGATCGCCTTCAGCGCGTCGATGCCGTTCTCCACGACGCGACGCGAGGCCTTGCCGTCGATCGACACCACGAGGCCGACGCCGCAGGACGCCTTCTCGTCTTCTTCCTTCCACAGCGAATTCTCGTTCATCCACTGGCGTTTCGCTTCCTCGGCGGCCACCCAGGCTTCGTCATATTTGGTCATTGCAGTGCCTCCTTGGAGAAAGAGCGGGAAAGGGGGGCGAGGCTGACTTGCGTGGGCCGAAGATCGGCCTGCGTCATCATCAGGTCGCAGTCATATTCGGGCGTCTCGGTCGAGAAACCGGGATCGCCGGGAAAGTCGAAGCGCACGGGGCTGTCGTCATAGCTCACAACGTCGCCCTGATCGTTCTCGAACCGCTCCGCGCCGCTGAAAAACACGCGATACTTGCGCGAGATATATTGCGTGCCGGTGCGGGTCGCGACGGTCTGGCCGTTCTGGTCATCCTCGCGCAGATCGAAGGTGATCGTCTCGAGCGGGACATCGTCGATGCTGACAGACTTGCCCGTGAGGGTATCGCTGCCGACATAGCGGCGCAGGCCCCGGTAATTCGAGCGCGTGACGAAATCGTAATCGTCCTTGCCGTCCGACAGGAGCGCCGAGAACGAGGGAGCATCCTTCGACGCGCCCGGATCGAACATCTCGATCTCGCCGGTATCGGTCGACACGCTTTCAAGCCAGCGCGTCTCGGCATCGATATGGCTCAGGTAATAGATGCCCTCACCATCCGCGAAGGCGGTCCAGAGATCGCCCTCGGGATCGGCGGCGCAGCGGTAGTAATTGGCGACCTGACAGTTATGCATCTGGACGGTCATGAAGACCTCGCAGCCCTGCGGTGGCTCGAAATCCGCGGCATGGGCGGGCAGGGCGCTGAACAGCCCCCCGCAGATCGCCATGCCGAGAAAATTCGACCGCATCGCATACATTCCTTTTCAGATCGGCAGGGCGCGGATCACTCCGCCGCCACCGCCGCCACGTTTTCGAGATAGCGCAGAATCGAGCCCGCCGCTTCGCGCCCGTCGCGGATCGCCCAGACGACGAGGCTTGCGCCGCGCACGATGTCGCCGACCGCATAGACGCCCGGGATCGAGGTCGCGTGGGTGCCGAATTCGGCCTTCACGGTGCCCCAGCGGGTGGTCTCCAGATCGTCGGCCTCCCAAGCGCCGGGCAGGTCTTCGGGCTCGAAGCCGAGCGCCTTAATCACCAGATCGGCCTCTTCGTCATAGATGCCGCCCTCGATCTTCTCGGGGCTCTGACGACCCGAGGCATCCGGCGCGCCCAGACGCATCTGCTGCACCGAGCAGTTGGTGACCGGGTTGCCCGAGAAGGCCGCGGGGGCGGAGAGCCAGACGAATTCCACGCCCTCTTCCTCGGCGTTCTGCACTTCGCGCTGCGAGCCCGGCATGTTGGCGCGGTCACGGCGATAGAGACATTTCACCGATTTGGCGCCCTGACGGATCGCGGTACGCACGCAGTCCATCGCGGTGTCGCCGCCGCCGATGACGATGACGCGCTTGCCTTCCGCGTTCAGCGTGCCGTCTTCGAACTCGGCCACGTCGTCGCCGAAGCTCTTGCGGTTCGAGGCGGTGAGATAGTCGATCGCGCGCACGATGCCGGCTGCATCCGCGCCTTCGTCGGTCAGTTCGCGCGTCTTGTAGACGCCCGTCGCGATCAGAACCGCGTCATGCTTGCCGCGGATCGCGTCGAAGGAAATATCGGTGCCGACATTGCAGTTCAGCACGAATTCGACGCCGCCATCTTCCAGCTGCTTCACGCGCTGCATGACGATGTCTTTCTCCAGCTTGAAGCCGGGGATGCCATAGGTCATCAGCCCGCCCGCGCGGTCATAACGGTCATAGACCGTGACCTGCACGCCAGCGCGACGCAGCGCGTCGGCGGCCGCCAGACCCCCCGGGCCCGCGCCGATGATGCCGACGCTTTCGGCGCGCTCGGTCGCCGGTTTGATCGGCTTGACCCAGCCCATGTCGAAGGCGGTGTCGGTGATGTATTTCTCGACCGCGCCGATGGTGACGGTGCCGTGGCCCGACTGTTCGATCACGCAGTTGCCTTCGCACAGACGGTCCTGCGGGCAGATGCGGCCGCAGATTTCCGGGAAGGTGTTGGTGGCCTGCGACATCTCGTAGGCTTCCTGCAGACGACCTTCGGCGGTCAGTCGGAGCCAGTCGGGGATGTTGTTATGGAGCGGGCAATGCGTGTGGCAATAGGGCACGCCGCATTGGCTGCAGCGGCTCGCCTGCTCGGCAGCCTTCTCGGCCGCGTATTCGCGATAGATTTCGTTGAAATCATGGGAGCGCACGTTCGCGTCGCGCTTCTGAGGCATCTCTTTCGCCGTCTTGACGAACTTGAGCATCGGTTGCTTGGCCATTGTGGCGCCTCCCTAGAAAACCGGTGGGTGCGCATGACTACACTGCCTGCCACAGCAATAAAAGTAAGCAAGGCTGACCTAAATGTGCATTTTTTGCGAGAGGCGCATGAGAAGGCACCTCAAATTCGCTCAAAATAGGTCAGCTTCATTTACTTTATTGCTGCTTCACTCTGATTTTCCTGAGGATGACGCGCCGCCAAAAAGCGATTCGCTCCTGATCAGCCTAGCACACCGACCGCCGCAAGGCTCAGCAGAAGCCCGCCGAAGATGATCCGGTAGATCGCGAAGATGGTGAAACGGTGCCCCTGAATATAGCCAAGGAGCCATTTCACCGCGACGAAGGCCGTGACGGTCGAAACGACGAAAGCGATGCCGAGCCCGGCCCAATCCTCGTTGCCGCCAGTGCCGTCCTTCAGCTGCTTGAGCAATTCGTAACCGCTCGCCGCGTACATGGTGGGAATACCGACGAGGAAGGCGAATTCGGTCGCCGCCGCCCGGTTCGAGGTGCCCAGAAGCATCGCCACGAAAATCGTCGTGGCCGAGCGCGAGGTGCCCGGAAAGACCCCGGCCACGATCTGCGCGATCCCGACCGCGATGGCGACGCGCCAGAAGATTTGGCTGTTATCGGCCTGCCGATCCGCGACGCGTTCCGCAAACAGCATCCAGAAGCCGCCGATCACAAGCGCCCAGGCGACGGGTTGGATCGTTGTCGGCAGCTCGAAGCCCATCTTTTTCACGATCAGGCCCAAAACGGCGGTGATCAGGAAGGCCACGGTGAGCTTCGCGAGATAGTCGCGGTTCTCCGGGTTGCGCCAGTTGAACAGAAGCTCCATCAGGCGACGCCAATAGATCAGCGTCACGGCAAGGATCGCCCCCGCCTGAATGACGATGTTGTAGGTATCCGAGCGCGTGCCAAGCCAATGTTCGGCCAGGATCAGGTGGCCAGTGCTCGAAATCGGGAGGAACTCGGTGATCCCTTCGATCACACCGAGCAGAACGTCGTTCAGATAGCTCAAGAAATACCGCCTAGGTCAGAGAGGCGCCGCAAGCGGCACCGGGGAGGAAGGAGGGGGTTATGTCTTGCGAAGGTTCTTCGCCGAAGCTTTGATATCGTCATATTGCCCACCGGGGCGGAAGCGCCACAGGTAGCCGGGCATCACCGCTTCCATTGCCATAGGCTGGATTCCGAGATCGGAGAAGCCTTTCGCGCCCTCGGACACGACATTGTCAGCTTGCAGGTTCTTCACCTGATCGCGCGTGAGAATGCGGTTCGTGAACAGACCGCCGGTGACGGCTTGGCCCAGATCGAAGACGCCGCCAAGGATGCTCGCAACCCAGCGCGGCAGCGACAGCACGAGACGACGACGGTGAATCACCGTCAGCATCTGCTTCATCAGGTCGTGGAACGTCTCCACATCCGGCCCGCCGAGTTCATAGGTGCCGGGCGAGACTTTCCCGTCCGCTGCCATCACCGCGACCTTCGCCACGTCGTCGACGAAGACCGGCTGGAATTTCGTGTGACCGCCGGTGATCGGAAGGATCGGGGTGAAGCGCGACATCGAGGCGAATTTGTTGAAGAACCCGTCCTCGTTGCCGAAAATGATCGAGGGGCGCAGGATCACGGCCTGCGGATAGGCATCCAGCACCGCCTTCTCGCCTGCAGCCTTGGTGCGGGCATATTCGCTCTCGCTGTCGGGATTGGCGCCGATGGCCGAGATCTGCACCAGTTTCGGCACATCCATCTCTGCAGCGATACGCGCCACGCGCCCTGCGCCTTCGGCTTGCACGGCGCCGAACTTGTTCTTTCCTTCATTGACGAGAATACCGACGCAGTTGATCACCGCATCCGCGCCCTGCATCGCCGCGCGCACGCTGGCGTCGTCGCGAATATTGCAGAAGACCGGCTCGACTTGCCCGACCGCACCGTAGGGTTTGACGAAGAGCGCCTCGTTCGGACGCCGGACCGCAACGCGAATCCGCCAACCGTCCTTTGCCATGCGCTGCGCGATATAGCGCCCGACGAACCCCGAACCGCCGTAGATCGTAACCAGCTTGGACATGGGCAGAGGCCTTTCCTTGCAAGAATTTCGTTCTTTGATTACCGCCTCGCCCCCGCGGGAACAAGGCCAAAGACCCGAAGAGTCGAAGCTTGCGAATTTTTCGTGTCGATCCCCGTTGACAGTCCCAGCGCCGCTATGTATCTCGCGCTCCACGACACCTGCCCAGGTGGCGGAATTGGTAGACGCGCACGGTTCAGGTCCGTGTGCCGCAAGGCGTGGAGGTTCGAGTCCTCTCCTGGGCACCATAAACCAAGCGAAAAGCTCGGAAAACTTCGGTTTTCCGAGCTTTTCTCTGTTTTTGGCCTGATTTTGCCTCAAAAACTGTCCCGCATGTGAATTTCATGAGGCGGGTTATGAATATCGTTCGTGAGGCTCGATCCTGAGGCGTAACGATAAGATTCGGGCGCACCGGTTCCGGTTCAGTGGAGCAAATGCGGAAAGGATTTGGTGGCGCGCCCAGATGCGTATTGGCTCGCCATCTCTTCAGCGCGATTACCGGCTCGCCTAAAGCCGCGCACGCAAGTCCACCGACGCCGCCTGATCCAGCCGATGAAGGCTTGGCCTTCACGGGCCAAGGCGGCCAGTCAACTGCCCGCTACCTGGGGAGCGCGGTTGACCGGTCGCTGTCTCATAGTGCGCGTCGCGCCCTTACCCCGAAGTCGCCGGTTTTTGCGCCGCCCGATGGCAGGATTTTACCCCGCCGTTGACAGTTGCTCCTCATCGTCAAGGCTGTGCGCGGGGCGCCGACCTCCTTAGCCCGGCAAGAAGGGGCCTCTTTGCGCGATCGCCTCGTTTCCATGTCCTATCGAATGAATTTGCTCAGCTAAAAACGTTTGACACAAATTTGGAACGTTCCTATAGGTATTTGGAACGTTCCTATTTGCTGAGTCTTTTTGGGGCGCGTCGACTGAAATCTTGTCTGGGGTCGGCAATTTGGATTGGGAGAAGCGAACTATGGGCACGATCGTCAGTGCATCGGAAGCAGTGGGGAAAATCGAGGATGGCGCTATCATCACGGTGTCCTCGTCTTCGGCGTTGGGCTGCCCCGATTCCGTGCTCAAGGCGATCGGCGAGCGCTTCGATCAGGAGCAACATCCGCAGAACCTGACCATGATCCATCCGATCGCCGCGGGGGACATGTACGGTGTGAAGGGCATCGACCATATCGCCAAGGATGGTCTGCTCAGCACGGTTCTGGCCGGATCCTATCCGTCGGGTTCGTCGAACCTGCCGATGCCGGAAATCTGGAAGATGGTCGTCGAGGATCGGGTTACTGCCTATAACGTGCCCTCCGGCATCCTGTTCGACATGCATCGCGAAGCGGCCGCGCGGCGTCCGGGGGTGATGACCAAGGTCGGTCTGAAAACCTTCGTCGATCCCGAGCGCGAGGGCTGTGCGATGAACGATCGCGCAGCAGGCGCGCCCATCGTTCACCGGGTGGAGTTCGATGGCGACACCTGGCTCCATTTCCCGAATATCTACCCCGATGTCTGCATCCTGCGCGCGACCACCGCCGATGAGCGCGGCAATCTGACCTATGAGCACGAGGGCGCCTATCTCGGCGGGCTCGAGCAGGCGATTGCGGTGCGCAACAATGGCGGGCTGGTGATCGCGCAGGTGGAGCGCGTCACCGCGGCGGGTTCGCTGCGTCCCCATGATGTCCGCGTGCCGGGGCACCTCGTGGATTACGTCGTCGTGGATGAGGATCAGAAGCAGACCTGCGAGACGCCCTACGATCCGGCGATTTCGGGGCAGGTAATGCGTCCGTGGTCGAGCTTCGAACTGGCCGAGCACGGGATCGAGAAGGTGATCGCACGGCGCGCGGCGATGGAGCTGCGCGGAGGCATGACGGCCAATCTCGGCTTTGGGATTTCGGCGATGGTGCCGCGTATTCTGCTCGAAGAAGGTCACCACGATGCGGTCACTTGGGCAATCGAACAAGGCGCGGTGGGCGGCATGCCCCTGACCGGCTTCGCCTTCGGCTGCGCGTCGAACGCCGATGGCTACGTGCCCTCGCCGCAGCAATTCATCTATTTCCAGGGCGCCGGGTTCGACATGTCCTTCCTGTCCTTCCTCGAAGTCGACGTCGAGGGGAACGTGAATGTCTCCAAGCTCGGCAAGAAGCCCTACCTGACCGCTGGCTGCGGCGGCTTCGTCGACATCACCGCCCATGCGCGCAAGATCGTCTTCTCGGGCTGGTTCGAGGCCGGGGCGCAGATGGAGATGGATGACACCGGCATCCGCGTCCGTGCGCCGGGCAAGTTCACCAAGATGGTGGACCGGGTCGAGCATGTCACCTTCTCCGGGGAGCGTGCCCGCGAGCAGGGGCAGGAGGTGCTCTATATCACCGAGCGCTGCGTGATGCGGCTCGATGACAAAGGGCTCATCGCGACCGAAATCATGCCGGGAATCGATCCCGAGCGCGATATCGTCGGCGCCTCCGAGGGGCGGGTGCGCGTGGCGGAGAATGCCGTCACCATGTCCACGAAGTTGCTCGCCGATGCCCCGATGGGGTGGACGCCATGAGCGATATTCACCTGATCATCGACGGCGCGGTTGCAGAGCTGCGTCTCGACAACCCGGCGAAGATGAACGCCCTCACGGTCGAGATGCTGAGTGCGCTCGAGGCGCATCTCGATCGGATCGAACGAGACGTCGAGATTCGCTGCGTGCTGGTGAGCGCCGAGGGCGACCGGGCCTTCTGCACCGGGGCGGATATCAACGGTTGGGGCGATCTGAGCCCGGCCCAGTTCGCGCGGCATTGGGTCCGCGACGGGCACCGGATCTTCGACCGGCTGGCGCGCCTCTCGAAGCCGACGATTGCGGCGCTGAACGGACACGCCTTCGGGGGCGGTCTCGAACTTGCCGCAGCCTGCGACCTTCGGGTCATGGCACCCGGCGCCAGCCTTGCCCTCCCGGAAGCTGGCGTCGGGATCGTTCCCGGTTGGTCGGGCACGCAGCGGCTGATGCGTCTGCTGCCCGAACCGATGGTGAAGGAGATGGCGCTTTTCGGTCACCGGGTGAAAGCCGAGCGGGCTTTGGCGGTCGGCTTCGTGGCCGCGATCTCCGACGATCCGCGCGCGGCAGCGCAGACCCTGATCGACCGTGCGCTCGGGTTATCGCCCCGCGCCGTCGAAATCACGAAATCGATGATCCATGTCGCGGCGGGTGAAGATCGCGGTGCCATGGCTGAGGCGCTCGGAAGTGCCGCCATTTCGGCCAGCGAAGATCGCGCCGAAGGGGTCACGGCTTTCCGCGAGAAACGCAAACCTAATTTTTCGGGACTTTGAACATGACCGAGCTGAACCTGATCTCTGCCGTCGATGCGGCGATCCCCGCAGAGCCCTTTATCTGTCGTCACCTGATCGCAGGTGAGTGGCGCGACAGTGCCTCTGGCGAGACCTACGATCGGATGTCCCCGGCGCATGGCTGCCTCGTGAGCCGCGCCGCGCTGGGCGCCGAAGCCGATGCGGAAGCTGCGATCGTTGCGGCGCGCGAGGCGTTCGACAGTGGCATCTGGAGCCGGGTCTCGGGCAAGGAGCGCGCCACGATCCTGCTGCGCGTCGCCGATCTGATCGAGGGCAATGTCGAGCGCATGGCGCTGCTGGAGACGCTCGAAAGCGGCAAGCCGATCTCGCAGTCGCGGGCCGAAGTGTCGGGCGCTGCGGACCTGTGGCGCTATGCGGCCTCGCTGGCGCGCACCATGCATGGGGACAGCCACAATACGTTGGGGCCGGACATGCTCGGCGTCGTCGTGAAAGACCCGATCGGCGTCGTCTCGATGATCACGCCCTGGAATTTCCCGTTCTGGATCCTGAGCCAGAAGCTGCCCTTCGCGCTTGCCGCCGGCTGCACCACGGTCATCAAGCCGTCCGAGCTGACGCCATCGACGACGGTGATGCTCGGGGAGCTGTTGTTCGAGGCGGGGATGCCCGCGGGCGTCGTGAATATCGTTCTGGGCTATGGAGCTTCCGTGGGCAGCGTGATGACGACGCATGAGGCCGTGGACATGGTGACCTTCACCGGATCGACCATGGTCGGCAAGGCGATCTCGGCGGCCGCGTCGAGCACGTTGAAGAAGGTCGCGCTGGAGCTTGGCGGGAAGAACCCGCAAGTCGTGTTCCCCGATGCCGATATCGAGAGCGCAGCCGATGCGATCACCTTCGGCGTCTATTTCAACACCGGGCAATGCTGCAACTCGAGCAGCCGGATCATCGTCCATGAAGATATCGTGGATGAGGTGGTCGAGCGCGTGGTGGACCTGTCGAAGCGCGTGGCTTTCGGCGACCCGCTCGATCCGCGCACGCAGGTCGGGGCGATCATCTCCGTCCAGCATCAGGGCAAGATCGACGACTATGTTCGCGCGGCCGTCACTGAAGGCGCCGAGATCGCGCTGGGTGGCGGGCCGATGACCGTGCCGGGCCTCGAGGGGCAATTCTATCAACCCACCGTCGTGCGCGGCGTCTCGCCCGAGATGGCGATCGCCCGCGAGGAGGTCTTCGGACCGGTGCTCTCGGTTCTGACCTTCCGCACGATGGACGAAGCGGTAGCGCTAACGAATGATGCAAGCTACGGTTTGTCTGCGGGCGTTTGGAGCGAGAACGTCCACACCTGCCTCGAGTTCTCGACGCGGGCGCAGGCTGGGACCGTCTGGACGAATACCTGGATGGACGGTTTCCCGGAATTGAGCTTCGGTGGGGTCAAGCAGTCCGGTCAAGGGAGAGAGATCGGACGCTACGGCCTCGAGGAGTTCTTCGAGATCAAGACGCTCGTGATGCGCATCGGTCGCACGCGTGAGCCTTGGGTGAGACCCGAATGACCTGACCGGTCGCACGGGAGGGAGTGTGACGACAACGCAAGAGGGAGGAAAATCATGCGTAGTTACATCGGACGGACACTGAAAATGGCGAGCGTTCTGGCGCTCGTGGCAGGGTCGGCACAGGCGGAGGATGTGGAGGTCCTTCACTGGTGGACTTCGGGCGGCGAAGCAGCCGCGCTCAACGTCCTCAAGGACGATCTGCAGAAAGAAGGCATCGGCTGGAAGGACATGCCCGTCGCAGGTGGCGGTGGCCAAAGCGCGATGACCGTGCTGCGTGCGCGTGTCACCTCGGGTGATCCGCCGACCGCGGTTCAGATGCTCGGTTTCGACATCTCGGACTGGGCGCAGCAAGGCGCGCTGGCCGATCTCGACAAGGTCGCGGCCGATGGCAACTGGGATGCCGTGGTGCCTGCGGCGCTGCAGAAGTTCTCGAAATATGACGGCCACTGGGTCGCGGTTCCGGTGAACGTGCACTCGACCAACTGGGTCTGGTCGAACAAGAAGATGCTCGCCGATCTCGGCATCGAAGAGCCGAAGACCTGGGACGAGTTCATCGCTGCGATGCAGAAGGTGAAGGATTCCGGGAAGATCGCGCTCGCCGCGGGCGGCCAGCCCTGGCAGGAAGCCACGATGTTCGATGGCGTCGTGCTGTCGGTCGGTGGCCCCGAGTTCTACAAGAAGGCCTTCGTCGATCTCGATCCCGAGGCGCTCGGCGGTCCGCAGATGGTCGAATCCTTCAAGCGCATGGAGCAGCTTCACAGCTTCGTCGACCCGAACTTCTCGGGCCGCGACTGGAACCTCGCGACCGCGATGGTCATCAATGGCGAAGCCGCCTTCCAGATGATGGGCGACTGGGCCAAGGGTGAATTCCTTCGGGCCGGCAAAGAAGCCGAGGTCGATTTCGGCTGCTTCCGCACCCCGGGGACCGCAGGCGATGTGACCTTCAACTCCGACCAGTTCGCGATGTTCAAGGTGGGCGAGGATGCGCAGGCCGCGCAGGACGCGATGGCGAAAGCCGTGATGTCGCCGTCGTTCCAGATCGCCTTCAACACGGTGAAAGGCTCTGTTCCCTCGCGTACGGACGTGTCGGACGAAGAGTTCGACGCTTGCGGCAAGAAGGCGATGGCTCAGCTGAAATCGGCGAGCGAGAACGGCACGCTGCTGGGTTCGATGGCGCATGGCCATGCTGACCCGGCTTCGGTGAAGAACGCGATCTATGACGTGGTGACGGCGAATTTCAACGGCGAATATGACGCCGAGACCGCCGCCAAGGAACTCGTCAAGGCCGTGTCGCTGGCTCAGTAACAGGCCCTCGGGCCGGTCGATCTGACCGGCCCGAACCTCACCCATCCGTCTCATTTCCCCAAAGGAGAGAGCAATGGCCCGTCCGGTCCAGTCAGACTTGCGTACCCGGCTTCAGGAATGGATTCCCAAGATCGTCCTCGCGCCCTCTGTCGCGTCCATGTTGATCTTCGTCTACGGCTTCATCGTGTTCACCGGGTACCTGTCGTTCACAAACAGCCGGATCCTGCCGAGCTTCGACCTTGTCGGCTGGCACAATTACTGGCGGCTTTTCCAATTGCCGACCTGGACGATCGCGGTCCAGAACCTTGCGATCTTCGCCTCGCTCTACATCGCGATCTGTATCGCGATCGGCCTCACCCTCGCGATCTTTCTGGATCAGAAAATCCGCGGCGAGGGGATGTTGCGCCCGATCTTCCTCTACCCGATGGCGCTGTCGTTCATTGTGACGGGCACGGCGTGGAAATGGCTTCTCGATCCGGGCATCGGCATCGAACATACCCTGCATCTCTGGGGATGGGAGAGCTTCCATTTCGGCTGGATCAAAAGCTCGTCCATGGCGATCTACACGGTGGTGATCGCCGCGGTCTGGCAAAGCTCGGGCTTCGTCATGGCGATGTTCCTCGCCGGACTGCGCGGCATCGACAACGAGATCCTGAAAGCGGCACAGATGGATGGCGCCTCGAACTGGAACCTCTATCGCCGCATCATCATTCCGCAGCTTCGGCCCGCCTTCCTGTCGGCCTTCGTCATCCTCGCGCACCTCGCGGTCAAATCCTATGACCTCGTCATCGCGCTGACCGGTGGCGGCCCGGGCCGGGCAACCGAACTGCCCGCGACCTTCATGTATTCCTACACTTTCACCCGCAACGAGATGGGCGTGGGCGCAGCGTCGGCGGTTATCATGCTGATGACCATCGCCGCGATCATGATCCCCTATCTCTATGCTGAACTGAAGGAGCCGAAGTAATGTCCGGCGCCGTCGATACCGGGGTCGCGATCCGCACAAATCGCGTGACCCGCACCTTCATCTATCTCTTCCTGCTGCTGTTCGCGCTGTTCTACCTGCTGCCGCTCGCGGTGATGTTGATCAACTCGGTCAAACCTCTGAGCGAGATCACCGGCGGCAACATGATGGCGCTGCCCAATGTCTGGACCTTCGAGCCCTGGCGCGAAGCCTGGTCCTCGGCCCAGATCGGCGTTCAACCGACCGGCCTGCGCCCCTACTTCATCAACTCGATCCTGATCGTGGTTCCGGCGGTGGCGATCTCGACCATCATGGGCGCGCTCAACGGGTACGTGCTGACCAAGTGGCGGTTCCGCGGCGACACGATCCTCTTCGGGATGCTGCTGTTTTCGTGCTTCATTCCGTTCCAGATCGTGCTGATCCCGATGGCGCGGGTGCTGGGCATGATCGGGCTCGCAGGCTCGGTGCCGGGGCTGATCCTCGTTCACGTCGTCTACGGGCTCGGTTTCACGACGCTTTATTTCCGCAACTACTACTCGGCCTTCCCGACCGAGCTGGTGCGCGCGGCGCAGATCGACGGGGCCGGGTTCTTCCGGATCTTCTACCGCATCCTGCTGCCGCTGTCGGGGCCGATCATCGTGGTCACGATCATCTGGCAGTTCACCAATATCTGGAACGACTTCCTGTTCGGGTCGTCCTTCGCCGGGCAGGCCAGCCAGCCGATGACCGTCGCCTTGAACAACCTCGTTCAAAGCTCGACCGGCGTGAAGGCCTACAACGTTCACTTCGCGGGTGCGATCCTTGCGGCGCTGCCCACTCTCATCGTCTACATCGTCTCGGGGCGCTTCTTCGTGCGCGGCCTGATGGCGGGCTCAGTCAAGGGGTAATGCCAATGGGTCTCCTCGATATTTCAAACGTCACCAAGTCCTACGGCGCGGTCGAAGTGCTGCACAGCGTCGACATCTCGGTCGATGAAGGTGAATTCCTCGTGCTGGTCGGCCCGTCCGGCTGCGGCAAATCCACGCTTCTGAGCATGATCGCGGGGCTGGAAGGGATCACCTCCGGCGAGATTTCGATCAAGGGGCGCACGATGAACGGTGTGCACCCGTCGAAGCGCAACATCGCGATGGTCTTTCAGTCCTACGCGCTCTACCCGAACATGACCGTCGGCCAGAACATCACCTTCGGCCTCGAGATGCATGGCACGCCCAAACCTGAACGCGAGGACGCGATGAACCGGGTGGCGGAGATGCTGCAGATCGACAATCTGCTCGACCGCAAACCGGGGCAGCTTTCGGGCGGTCAGCGTCAGCGCGTCGCGATGGGCCGTGCGCTGGTGCGTGACCCGGATGTGTTCCTGTTCGATGAGCCGCTGTCGAACCTCGACGCGAAACTGCGCGTCGACATGCGCACCGAGATCAAGAAACTGCACCAGAGCCTCGGCACGACGATCGTCTACGTCACCCATGACCAGATCGAGGCGATGACGCTCTCGACCCGGATCGCGGTGATGAACAAGGGCTATGTGCAGCAGCTCGGCACGCCGAAGGAAATCTACGACACGCCCTCGAATGTCTTCGTGGCGACCTTCATGGGCAGCCCCGCGATGAACGTGGTGCCTGCTCGGATCGTGGTGAAGGACGGTGCGCCCCATGCCGCCGTGACGGGCCATGACGGGGTGGAGCAACTGCTCAGCTTCCCGCAACCCAATCTCGCCGCGTGGGACGGGCGCGAAATTCTTCTCGGGATCCGGCCGGAGACGATCACCGATCCGGAGGGGGCCGATCGCAACGCCGACCATATCGCCTCGCTGCGCAACCATATCGGCGTCACCGAGCCTGCCGGGTCGGACACGTTCGTGACGATGACGCTGGGCGGGCGCGACGCCATCGCCCGGATGCGGGCCGATGTGACCGTGCGGGCGGGCGAGGCCTTCGATTTCGCCGTCAACATGGACAAGGCGGTGGCCTTCGATCCCAAGACGGAGGAGCGCATCCAGCCATGAGCGATGCCGACGTCATCATCATCGGCTCGGGCATGGGCGGTTCCACCACGGCGGCGGCACTGGCCCGGACGGGGCGGCGCGTGCTGGTGCTCGAGCGTGGCGAACGCCTGCCCGACACGCCGGACGCGCGCGACCCGGACGCGATCTTCGCGCGCGGTCATTACCGGCCCGAGGAAACCTGGCTCGATGGCGATGACGTGCCGTTCAGCCCCGGCAACTACTACAATGTCGGCGGCAATTCGAAATTCTACGGCGCCGTTCTGATGCGCTACCGCAAGGCGGATTTCTCGCCCGTCGCGCATCAGGGCGGAACCACGCCGGGCTGGCCGATCGCCTATGACGAGATCGAGCCGTTCTACCAGAAGGCCGAGGCGCTGTACCAAGTGCGCGGTCAGCTTGGAGAGGATCCGACGGAGCCGCGCCATTCCGGTCTCTACGCCCATGCGCCGGTCCCGGACGAACCCGATATCAAGGCGCTGCGGCGGCGGCTGAAATCGGTCGGGCTGCACCCGTCGTCGCTGCCGCTCGGGGTCGATATCGACCGTTGGCTCGCGCATGGGCAGACGCCTTGGGATGCGTTCCCCGATACCTGCGGCGGCAAGATGGATGCCGAAAGCGTCGGTCTGGCGACGGCGCTGAAATCCCCGAATGTGGAGCTGATGACGGGCGCGCGGGCGCGGCGTCTGATCGTCGATGCCGAGAACCGCATCAGCGGGGTCGAGATCGAGAAAGACGGGCAGACGCAGACACTCACGGCGTCGGTCGTGGTGCTCTCCGCCGGGGCGGTGCAAAGCGCGGCGCTCCTGCTGGCCTCTGCGAATGAGCGCCATCCGACCGGGCTGGCGAACGGTTCCGATCAGGTCGGGCGCAATTTCATGAACCACAACTGCTCGGCCGTTCTGGCGCTGCACCCGCTGCGCCGGAACCGGGCGATCTACCAGAAAACGTTGGCGATCAACGATTTCTACCTGTCGGGCGGGGCGAACGGCGCGCCGCTGGGCAATATCCAGCTGCTCGGCAAAATCTCCGGTCCGATCCTCGCCTCGGCTTCGCCGCTGCCGCGACCGGTGGCAAGCTGGATCGCCAACCGTTCGGTCGATCTCTACGCGATGTCCGAAGACCTGCCCAATCCCGAGAGTCGCGTGACGCTGAAGGACGGCACGATCCGGCTCGACTGGAAGCGCTCCAACTGGGAGGCCCATCTCGAACTCGTCGCCATGCTGCGCAGAAAGCTGCGCGCTGCGGGCTACCCGATCGTGCTTGCGCGGCCGTTCGACCGGCAGACCCCGTCGCATCAGTGCGGGACGGCGCGGATGGGTAACGATCCGGCGTCGAGCGTCGTCGACACGTTCTGCCGCAGCCACGATCACCCGAACCTGTTCATCGCCGATGCGTCCGTCCTGCCGACCTCGGCTGCCGTGAACCCCGCCCTTACCGTCGCGGCGCTCGCCCTGCGCGCGGCCGAGCATATCGAACAGACAGAGCTTGCCGCCTGAGCCACCCGGGCTGCGGCGAGAGACTTGGCCAAGGAGGCCAGCATGAAGACGACTTACGATTTCATCATTATCGGCGGCGGTTCGGCAGGCTCGGTGCTGGCCGGGCGTCTCTCCGAGGACCCGTCGGCTGACGTGCTGCTGCTCGAGGCGGGCGGCAGCGATCGCCACCCGTTCTATCATCTGCCCGCGGGCTTCGCGAAGATGACCAAGGGCATCGGCAGCTGGGGTTGGGACACGGTTCCGCAGCGCCACATGCAGAACAAGGTCTTTCGCTACACGCAGGCCAAGGTGATCGGCGGCGGCTCCGCGATCAACGCGCAGGTCTATACGCGTGGCAATGCGCACGATTACGACGAATGGCGTCAGATGGGATGCACCGGCTGGGGCTATGAGGACGTGCTGCCCTATTTCCGCAAGGCCGAGGATAATGCGAGCCTCGAGAACCGGTATCACGGGAAGGGCGGCCCGCTCGGCGTGAGCGATCCGCGCGCGCCCGTGCCGGTCTGCGAGGCCTATTTCGAAGCGGCCGCCGAGCTTGGCATTCCGCGCAATTACGACGTGAACGGCGAGAAGCAGGACGGGGTCGCCTATTACCAGCTGACTCAGCGAAATGTGCGCCGCTCCTCCGCTGCGATGGCCTATGTCGCGCCCAATCGTCACCGCGAGAACCTCACGGTGAAGCTGGGTGCTCAGGTGCGCCGGATCGTGGTCGAGAATGGCCGCGCGACCGGGGTCGAGCTTGTCGATGGCACGCAGCTTCGGGCGGAAAGCGAAGTGCTGCTGTGTTCGGGGGCGATCGGCTCGCCGCGGCTCTTGCAGCTGTCGGGGATCGGGCCGGCGGATGAGCTGGCCTCGCTCGGGATCGATGTCGTCTTCGACCAGCCGGAGGTGGGGTCCAATCTGCAGGACCACCTCGACCTTTATTGCATCAGCGAACTGTCGGGGCCCTATAGCTACGACCGCTATGCGAAGCCGCATTGGGCGGCGCTGGCGGGGCTGCAATATCTGTTCGGACGCAAGGGGCCGGTGGCGTCGTCTTTGTTCGAAACCGGTGGCTTCTGGTATGCCGATCCCGAGGCGCGGTCCCCGGATCTGCAGTTCCATCTCGGGCTCGGGACCGGTATCGAACACGGCGTCGTCTCGATGCCGCAGGGCGGTATCACGCTCAATTCCTGTTACCTGCGCCCGCGCTCGCGCGGCAGCGTCCGCCTGCAAAGTGACGATCCGGCGAAGGCGCCGCTGATCGATCCGAACTACCTGCAGGATCCGCTTGATCGCGAAATGTCGATCCGGGGGCTGAAGCTGACGCAGGAAATCCTGTCGCAATCCCCCTTGCGCAAATATATCCTCGCCGAGCGCCTTCCGGGGCCCGATGTCCGAACCGATGAGGATTACTTCGATTTCATCTGCACCCATTCGAAAACGTCGCATCACTGCGCGGGGACATGTCGCATGGGCGCCGATCCGGGGGCTGTCGTAGACCCGACATTGCGGTTCAACGGGATCGAGGGGCTGCGCGTCGTCGATAACTCGATCATGCCGCGCGTGATCTCGTCCAACACCAACGCAGCGGCGATCATGATCGGCGAGAAAGCCGCCGATATGATCCGCGCGTCACATGGAGGCTGACATGACAGTGCGCCACATCGTTCTCGTCAAATTCAAACCCGAGCTGAGCGAGGAAGAGATCGCGCCGCTCTGGCAGGAGCTGCACGCGATCGAGGGCAAGGTGGACGGGCTTGGCGCGATCTGCGCGGGCCGCTCCGAGAGCCCCGAGAAGATCGAGCGCGGTTACATGCACGGCTTCACGGTCGATTTCCGCGACTGGGAGGCGCTCGCCGCCTATCAGGAACATCCCGATCACCGGGCGCTCGGCGCAAAGCTCGTGGCCAACGCGCAAGGCGGGATCGACGGCATCCTCGTCTTCGACCTCGAGATCGCGGCTCAGCCGCAGAGGGCGTGACATGGCGCCGAGCGACCGCAGACCGACGATCATCGACGTGGCCCGCAAGGCCGGGGTCTCGAAATCGACCGTCAGCCTTGTGATCCAGAACAGTCCCTTGGTGAAGCAGAAAACGCGCGAACAAGTGCAGGCTGCGATGACCGAGATCGGCTACGTTTATAACCGGGCGGCCGCCAATCTGCGCAGCGCCGGGGCCGGGCTCGTCGGTCTTGTGATCAACGACCTGCGCAACCCGTTCTTCACCGAATTCGCGACATCCGTTCAAATGGCGCTGTCGAGCCGTGGCTATGCGGCGGTCGTGGCCAATACCGACGAAGACCCGCAGCTGCAGGCGCAGGTGGTCGAGGCGATGATCGAGCACGGCGTCTCCGCGATGATCCTGTCGCCCGCCTATGGCGACGAGGCGCTGAGCTTCGAGGCGCTTCAGCGGGCGGGCATTCCGGCGATGCAGGTGCTGCGCAAAGTCGAGATGCGGACCGAGCTTTTTCCCTTCGCCGCGCCGGACTATCCGAACGGGACGCGCATCGCGACCGAGCATCTCCTCGAACAAGGCGCGAAGCGGATCGCGTTCGTGGGTGGACTGGAGGGCCGGGCCGTCACGCAGGAACGTATGGCGGGCTATCTGAGTGCGATCGAGATGGCCGGGCTCGAGCCCCATGTTCTGACCGGCAGCGCGAGCCGCGCCTTCGGCAGGGAGGCGGCGCACGCGTTGGCAAAGGATCATCCGGAGGTCGATGCCGCGGTCTGCTTCAACGATCAGGTCGCGCTTGGGATGATTTCCGGCTGCGCCGAGATCGGGCGCAATGTCGGCCGCGACCTGCGCATCGTGGGCTTCGATGACATCGAGGAGGCGGCTCATTCCTGGCCGCCGCTCAGCTCGGTGCGCTGCGACATTGACGGCTTCGGGAAGCTTGTCGCCGAAACGATCCTGGCCTGGCTCGAGAACGACAAGGTGCCGGCGCCGGAAATCCGCACGCCGGTCTCGCTGGCCATACGTGGATCGAGTGGCGAGACACCCGCGGGCTGAGACGACAGGGAGACGGGAGGCCCGCCCGTTCGGACGAAACAGAGACGAGACCGCGCGGAGAGACACCGGCGCGAACAGGAGAGGAGTGTTTAAATGACAGAGATCCGCGTTGCCGTGCTCGGCGCTTCGGGGTGGATGGGCAAAGTCCATACGATGGCCTACCAGACCTTTCCGCATTTCTTCGGGACCGAGGGAGGTACGGCGCGCGTCGTTACCCTCGTCGATCGCAATCCCGCGCGGGCGCAGGAACTTGCCGCCCGGGTGCCCGGTTCGCGGATCGTTCAGGACTGGCGCGAGGTGATCGCCGATCCCGAGGTCGATCTCGTGGATATCTGCCTGCCCGACAACTTGCATTACGAGGTCGCGAAAGCCGCGCTCGAAGCGGGCAAGCATGTCTTCTGCGAAAAGCCCCTCGCCGAGTCCGCCGAGGAGGCGCGCGAGCTTGCCGATATCGCGAAGGCGCGCGGCCTCATCACCCGCGTCGGCCACGGCTTCCCGCGCAACCCCGTCCATGATCTCGCGAAGGAGATCATCGATGCGGGCGAGATCGGCGAGATCACGATGTTCAAAGGGTGCCAGCATGTCGACATGTATGGCGACCCGATGGTGCCCTACATGTGGCGCGCCGATGGGTCGCTCGCGCCGACCGGGATCGTCGGGGATACCGGCAGCCATGTCTTCAGCTTCATGGAATTCCTCGTCGGTCGCGTCTCGTCTCTGATCGCCAACAACATCATCGTCACACCGCGCCGCCCCAAGATCGAAGGGCTGGGGCTTGGCGAGACGGCAGAGCTGACCGGCAGCGAGGAATGGGCCGATATCACCAATCCCGACGCGACCCAGCTTCTGTGCACGTTCGAGAACGGTGCGAACGGGATCGTGGATTTCAGCCGTGTCGCGACCGGGCGCAAATTCATGCAGACCTACGAGATCTACGGCACGAAAGGCAGCCTCGCCTATACGTTCGACGAGGTGAACCGGCTGCGCTTCTACACCAATGCCGATCCGATCGGGCGCCGC
Organism: Thioclava sp. PTB-PU3-1; assembly: GCF_055666785.1. Lineage (NCBI taxonomy): Bacteria > Pseudomonadati > Pseudomonadota > Alphaproteobacteria > Rhodobacterales > Paracoccaceae > Thioclava > Thioclava sp. PTB-PU3-1. The sequence continues at coordinate 193,323 of NZ_JBVNVL010000003.1, forward strand.
GGCTACCGCGAGATCGATGTCGGGCCCGAGCATCCGACCTATGCGGCCTTCCTGCCGCTGCCGAATTTCGCGCTCGGCTATAACGAGACCAAGATCATCGAAGCGGCGGAGGTCATCCGCTCCATCGTCTCCGGCAAGGCGATGTGGCCGACCTTCGAGACAGGCCATCACATCACCCAGATCGTCGACGCCTGCATGAGCTCGTCCCGGCAACGCGCCTGGGTCGATATTCCGCAAAGCTGACCGGACCGCAAACGGAGCCAAGACATGGACAGTGCAATCCCTCAGGAAATCCTAGACGCCCTGACCGATATCGAGATGCCGCGGTTGCGGGCCGACGAGGCGATCCCGGAGATGCTCGAGATCGCGGGCCTCACCCTGCCGGTCTATCGCACCGGTTGCCTCGTCGTCGGCAGCGGGGCCGCGGGGCTTCGCGCCGCCGTCGAACTCAAGCGGCGCGGCGGCGAGGTTGTCGTCGCGAGCCAGAGCGCCTGGGGCGGGACCTCCGCCTGTTCGGGCTCCGACAAGCAGACGCTGCACACCGCGAACACCGCCGATCACGGGGATGATTTTCAGGCGATGGCGCGGGCGATCCGGGCTGGCGGCGCGATGGACGAGGACACGGCCTATATCGAGGCGGTGGGCTCGCCGCGCATGATGGCCTCGCTGCAATATCTCGGCCTGCCGCTGCCGCAGGACCGGTTCGGCGCGACGCTGCGCTACAAGACCGACCATGACGAGACCGGACGCGCGACGAGTTGCGGCCCCAGAACCTCGCGGTTGATGGTCAAGGTACTGGCGGAAGAGGCGCTGCGGCTCCACGTGCCGATCTTCAACCACACGACGGTCGTGCAACTGCTCACCGAAGGCGAGGGGGATGACCGCCGGGCCACCGGCGCGCTGGCGTTCCGCAAATCCGACCGCAGCGAGGCCAATCCCTATGGTCTCGTGCTGTTTGCCGCGCCGAATGTCGTGCTAGCGGCGGGCGGGCCGGGCGAGCTTTATCGCGACAGCGTCTATCCCAATGGCTGTTTCGGAACGCTGGGTCTCGCGCTTGAAGCGGGGATCGAACTGGTGAACCTCACCGAGAGCCAGTTCGGCATCGGGACGCGCCGCGAGGGGTTCCCGTGGAACCTTTCGGGGACCTACGTGCAATCCCTGCCGCATATCTATTCGGTCGATGCCGACGGGCGCGAGCATCATTTCCTCGCGCAATATTACCGGACGACGCAGGAGCTGGCCTCCAACGTGTTCCGCAAGGGCTATCAATGGCCGTTCCACGCAACGCGGATGCTGGATTTCGCGTCGAGCCTCGTCGATCTGGCGATCTGGCGCGAGAGCGCTGCGGGGCGCCGGGTCTTCATGGACTTCAATCGCAACCCGCTGCCGGTGCCCGGGGATCAGCCCTTCGAACTTACCCGCCTCGACGAGGATGTGCGGACCTATCTGGGCACGGCCGGGGCGGATCAGGAGTTGCCGATCGACCGGCTGCGCCACATGAACCCGCTCGCGATCGAACTGTACCGCCGCTACAAGGTCGACATCGCCGCCGCGCCGCTCGAATTCGCGGTGAACAACCAGCATATGAATGGCGGGATCGCGGTCGATCCCTGGGGACGTTCCAACCTGCGCGGTGTCTATGCCGCGGGCGAGGCGGCGGGCACGCATGGCGTGACGCGCCCGGGCGGATCTGCCCTGAATGCCGGTCAGGTCTTCGGCACCCGCGTCGGCGAGCATATCGGCGCGAGCCGCACGGCCCATGCGCCGGATGCTGTCGGATCGGAGGCCCTCACTGCGGCGGTGACGGATCTGCTTGCACGGTTGAACACGGACAGCGCGCATTCCGTGAAGTCGGTTCGCGACGAAGTTCAGGCCCGGATGAGCGACCATGCCGGGATGATCTGCAATGGCGAGGACGTGGCCGAAGCGCTTGCAGCGGCGCGCCAGTTGAACCGGAGTTTGCGCAGCGGCGGGATCGCCCCGGAGCGCGCGGGCGATGGCGGGCGCGCGATCCAGTGGCAGCAGATGGCGCTTGCCTCCGAGGCCGTCCTTGCCGCGCTCGACCAGTATATCTCGCAAGGCGGTGGCAGCCGCGGCGCGCGCGCGATCTGTTCCGATGAGGGCGAAGCGATCCCGATGGCGCGCGACACGGATCTGGGCGCGTTCCGCTTCAAGACGGAGCGCGACATCGACAAACAGACGCAAATCCTCGTCCGTCTGGAGGGGGAAGACTTGAAGATCGACACCCGCGAAAACCGCAGCTTTGACGAGAGTGCGCGCGCGTTCTTCGAGCGGGATTGGCCCGATTGGCTGACCGGTCGCATCTTTGACCTCGATGCGAAAGGCCTGCGCGAATGAGTGAGAACCCGAAGAAGATAGTCGCCATCGGCGAAGCGATGCTGGAACTCGCCCCGGTCGAGGGCGGCACGTTCCGCCTCGGCTATGCGGGCGATACGTTCAACACGCTGTGGCACGCGGCGCAATTGCTTGGGTCGCGTTCCAGGGCGGGCTTCGTCACGCGCATCGGCGAGGATAAGCTGTCCGGTCGTTTCCTCGCCGTGATGGAGGCGGATGGTTTGGACATCTCCGCCGTTCAGCGCGATGCCGAGCGCGAGATGGGCCTCTACATGATCGAGCTCGAGGGGGCGGAGCGCAGTTTTCACTATTGGCGCCAGCTCTCTGCGGCGCGTCGGCTCGCGGATGATCCCGATACCCTCGGGCGCGCCTTGTCCGGCGCAGATCTCGTCCATGTGTCGGGCATCACCCTCGCCATTCTCTCGCCGGAGGCGCGCGAGACGTTGTTCGACGCGATTGCCAAAGCGCGCAGCGAAGGCGCGCGAATTTCCTTCGATCCGAACTATCGGCCACGGCTCTGGCAATCGCCGGAGGAGGCGCGTGACACGTGTCTGCGCATGCTCGCCCATACCGATATCGCGCTGCCGAGTTTTGACGACGAGGCTGCCTTGTGGGGCGATGCGACGCCGGAACAGACCTTGGAGCGATTGAGTGGGCAGGGGGTGGCGGAGATCGCCGTGAAGGATGGCGCGCAACCCGTCTGGTATCTTGCCGAAGGGCGCACCGGTCGGCGCGACACCCCGGTTCTGACAGAGCTGCGCGATACCACCGGCGCGGGTGATGCGTTCAATGCGGGCTATCTTGCCGCCCGTCTTCTTGGGTACCCGGTCGAACAGGCGATCGGCATGGGACAGACAGTCGGCGGCGCGGTCTTGGGCGAGCCGGGCGCGCGGCTGGGCAAGGACGCAGCGCGCGCCCTCGCGGCATCGCTGGAATAGGGCGGTTACGGTCCATCGCGTGACCTCATGCCTATGCGGTGGTCGTCATTCCGCCGCGCCGTGACGCTTCAAACCTGTCAGGCTGCCGTGTCGGGCGCGGGTCTTCCACCCACGCCAAACCACTCTGGCATCCGAAAATGGGTAAGCGTTGACGTGTTTTCTTCGCACGAACCTCATTCGCTTTCAGGATGGGCATGCCTTTGGCTCTCATAGAGAGACAGGTCGGGGAGGCCTATGGCTCCGAGTGCTGCCGGGACTGCGGGCGACAGAGGATCCACATTGGCAATGGCCTCGATTCGGGAATGGACGTCGCTGAGAGTTCCCGTAATCAGGTCTGCCATCGGGCTGAAGCTCATGCCCCAGGCCTTCAGTATGTCGATCGGGGCTTCGAACATAGCTCGTGTGTCTGCGGCACGCCCGGCGCGACGGGCCCTCCACTCGGTGAAGAGAGCAAGCCTGACGTTGGCACAGCGTGCCTCGGCCTTGATGAGTCCCTCGTCTAAAGAGACCTGTTAATTTCACGGAGAGGTTCGACGTCCGTAAACTCATTCGGGACGCGCATGCGGAAGCAGTAGGTCTCTTGCCCGTTGCCCCACCCGGGTGCAGTTCTCGCAAATTCCACCCGCAGTTGGGCGGAGCGATTTCTCCAAAGAAACTGGGAACTTCCACCGCCCGAGAGAAAATTTCGTTCTCCCTCGAGCCTGCATCTCCTGGGCACCATTACTCAAAAAGTCGCGCAACTCGTCCGGGTTGCACGACTTTTTCGTTTCCGGGCCGGCCGTTTTCGCGCAGGGGCGCGCGCCGCGCCCTATTTCCTACGGAAAAAGCGCGCGCGGTCGTAAAGCGCCTCGAGCCGCGCCATGCGGGCCGAGGTTTCTTCCCATGTCAGCGACTGAATCGCGGCCATGAGCGTTTCGACCAGAACCTGAATCGCGACCGTCGAATCCCAAGCCGAGGGCGCTTCGATCTGCGCCGAGAAGCGGTACCGCGCATGGGTTGCGGCGGGCGAGACCCAAGGGTCGGTGATCAGCACGACTTCCGCGCCCTGCTCGACCGCCATCTCCACCAGTTGCAGCACGCTCGATTCGTAGCGGCGAATGTCGAAAACCAGAAGCACGTCACCCTTCTGCATCTCGAGAAGCGCGGGCGGCCAGCTGTTCGAAAGCGGTTCGAGCAGCTCGACGCCGGGGCGGATCACTTTCATATGCGCCACGAAATAGGCCGCGATTGGGCCGGTGATCCGGCCCCCGGTCGCGAAGATGCGGCGCTTTGGGTCGGCCATCAGCGCGGCAGCGGCGTCGAACTCGGCGTGGTCGATCTGCTTCAGCGTCGCCTGCAGATTGCCCAGAACCGTATCGGCGAAGCGGTTGATCATATGGGTGTCGGGCGCATCCCCCGCCCAGCGATCGTGTTTGACCAGCGGCGAGACAAGCTGCGCCTCCAACTCGTCGCGCACCGCCTGCTGCAGCCCCGGATAGCCGCCATAGCCCATCTTCTGCGCCAATCGCACAACTGTAGGGGAGGACACTTCGGCGGCCCGCGCCAGCTGCGCGACAGATCCCAGAAGCGCCATCGGATAGTGGCGCAGGATATGCCCGGCGAGTTGCTTCTCGGTCCGGGTCATCTCTTCGATGCCCGTCCGGAGCCTGTCTTCGATGCTTTGCGTCGCTGCTGACAAATCGGGCACCCCCGTGCGAATCAAGTTAGAAATGATTGTAACAGAATTTTCTTCTCTGAAATTTTCTTGACAGATGCGGCTTGGCGAGGCGAGCCTGACCCCAGGACGCGACGTAGAATCGCGCCGCTCAACAGAGAGGGACCGATTTGAACAGCGCGCATGTAGCGGTGGAAATCGAAGGCGCGGATCGACCGGGTGAGGTCGTTCTGGTCTGCGAACATGCGTCGAATGCCTTTCCTGCGCCTTGGGGCGATCTGGGTCTGACACCCGATCAGCGCGAGGCGCATATCGCTTGGGATCCCGGCGCGCTGGGCCTTGCACGCGGTCTGGCCGCGCAATTGGAGGCGCCGCTGGTCGCCGCCCGCCAGTCGCGGCTGATCTACGATCTCAACCGCCCGCCGCATCATCCGGGTGCGATGCCCGTGACCTCCGAGATTCACGACATTCCCGGTAATGCGGCGCTTTCGCCCGAGGATCGCCGCGCCCGCACCGAGGCGCTTTACCTGCCGTTCCATACCGCGCTGCGCGGTCTCATCGCCGAGCGGTTGGCACGCGGCAGGTCGACGACGCTGATCACGGTCCATTCCTTCACGCCGATCTGGTTCGGGAAGCCCCGTGAGGTCGAGCTTGGCGTGATCCACGATGCCGATCCGAGCCTGGCTGAGGAGGTCCTGGCGCAGGCCCGCACCATGACCCAGCTCGATGCGCGTCTTAACGAACCTTACTCCGGCGCGGATGGCGTCTGTCATACGCTGGCGCTGCAGGCCACGCCGATGGGACTGCGGAATGTCATGCTGGAACTGCGCAACGATCTGATCGCCGATCCTACCGCGCAAGAGGCGATGGCCGCGACGCTTGCCCCGGTGCTGCAAGCCGCGCTGTCGCAGATCACCGCAAATAACGGGGAGGCCGCCTGATGCCACGCTGGAGTGTCGCCTATGTCCGCCTGATCGACGGGTTCAACCGCAAGCTCGGCAAGGTGGCGATGTACCTGCTCTACGTGATGATGGCGATCATGCTGTTCTCATCGCTGACGAAGATCTTCGAAATCCCCGCGCTCTGGACGCTCGAGATGGCCCAGTTCACGCTGGTTGCCTATTACATGCTCGGCGCGCCGTGGACGCTTCAGGGCGACACGAACGTGCGGATGGACCTGCTGTATTCCCGCTGGTCGCCGAAAGGGCGGGCCTGGTGGGATGCCTTCACCGTCTTCGCGCTGATGTTCTACCTCGGGATCATGGTCTACTCGGCCTTCGATTCCACGGTCTATTCCTTCGAATATAACGAGCGAAACCCGACCGCGTGGCGTCCGGTGCTGTGGCCGATCAAGGTCATCATCACCACGGGCTTCGCGCTTCTGTTCTTGCAGGCCGTGGCGCTTCTGATCCGCGATGTCGCGACTATTCGCGGAGAGGAAATCTGATGGATCACAACACCATCGCCCTTCTGATGTTCTCGACGATGCTGCTGATGATGCTGACCGGTCAGCGTGTCTTCGGCGCGATCGGCTTCGTCGCAGTCGTCGCGGCGTTCTGGCTCTGGGGGCCGGGCGGCACGCAGATGGGCTTCGGCTCGGTCATGAAGCTGATGAAATGGACGCCGCTGCTGACGCTGCCGATGTTCGTCTACATGGGCTACGTGATGTCCGAGAGCCGTCTGGCCGAAGACCTCTACCGCATGTTCCACGTCTGGTTCGGGCCATTACCGGGGGGCCTCGCCATCGGGACGATCATGCTGATGGTGATGATCTCGGTGATGAACGGGCTGTCGGTCGCGGGCATGGCCATTGGCGCGACGATCGCGCTGCCGGAACTGCTGCGGCGCAACTACGACAAGCTGATGATCTCGGGCGTCATTCAGGCGGGATCGTCCTTGGGCATCCTGATCCCGCCCTCGGTCGTGCTGGTGCTGTTCTCGCTGATCGCGCGCCAGCCGGTGTCGGAGCTGTGGCTGGCAGGTGCGGTACCGGGGCTGCTGATGGCCACGCTTTTCGTCGCCTATATCGTGATCCGCTGCAAAATGAACCCGGACCTCGCGCCGCCGATGGATGCGGAAGAGCGCGCCATGATCACCATGCGCGAGAAGCTGCGCCTGCTGCGCGCGGGGCTGATGCCGGTCTTCATCTTCGTTGCGATGATGGTGCCCTTCCTTAAGGGCTGGGCGAGCCTGACCGAAGCCTCGGTGATCGGCGCGCTGGCGGCTGTCTTCGCTGCGGCCATCAAGCGGCGCTTCACTTGGCAGGTCTTCAAGGTTTCGACCGAAAACACGCTCAAGATCACCGTGATGTTCATGCTGATCATCACCGCGGCGCTGTCCTTCGGAGCCGTGTTCGACGGTCTGGGTGCGGGCCGCGCGATCGAGGATTTCTTCACCGACAGCCTCGGCCTCGGCCCGTGGCAGATCCTGATCCTGATGCAGCTGAGCTTCCTCGTGATGGGGATGTTCCTCGACGACACGGCGATGCTGGTGATCGTGGCGCCCGTCTATGTCTCGCTCGCCCGGCATCTGGGCTTCGACATGATCTGGTATGGTGTCCTTTATACCATCACCTGTCAGGTTGCCTATCTGACGCCGCCCTTCGGTTATAATCTGTTCCTGATGAAGGCGATGGCGCCGAAGGATTTCACCCTGCCGGTGATCTACGCCTCGGTGATCCCCTTCGTGGGCGTAATGGTTCTGACGCTAATTCTCGTGATGATCTTTCCGCAGCTGGCGCTCTGGCTGCCGCATGCGGTGCTTGGAAGATAACCATAACCCGGAAAAACCGGGATCAACCAACAAGGAGAGAGTGATGACGACAAGAAGACAGTTCCTCACCACCGGTGCGGTGGGTGCGGCTGCGGCGGGCCTTGCGGCCCCGGCCGTCGCGCAGACCACACCGATCAAGTGGCGTATGCAGACCTATGCCGGCCCCGCGCTGGCCGAACAGGTCGTGGACAATTGCATCAAGACCTTCAACGAAATCGCCGATGGCGAGATGGAGATCGAACTTTACTACGCCGACCAGCTGGTGCCGACCTCCGAGCTGTTCCGCGCGATGCAGTCGGGCACGATCGATGCCGTGCAATCGGACGATGACTCGATGGCCTCGCCCACCGAGGTCACCGTCTTCGGCGGCTATTTCCCCTTCGGCCTGCGCTACTCGCTCGACGTGCCGACGCTGTTCAACGAATGGGGTCTCAACGAGATCTGGGACGAGCAGTATTCGGCCGTTGGTGTGAAGCACATCTCGGCGGGCTCGTGGGATCCGTGCAACTTCGCCATGAAAGAGCCGGTGAAGTCGCTCGACGATCTCAACGGCAAGCGGGTCTTCACCTTCCCGACCGCCGGGCGCTTCCTTGCGCAATTCGGCGTCGTGCCGGTGACGATCCCGTGGGAAGATGTCGAAGTCGCGCTGCAGACCGGCGAGCTCGATGGCGTCGCATGGTCGGGCATCACCGAGGATTACACCTCGGGCTGGGGCAAGAACGCGCCCTATTTCCTGACCAACAACATCTCGGGCGCATGGATCGGCCACTTCTTCGCCAACATGGATCGTTGGAACGAAGTGCCGGATCGCCTGAAGACGCTGATGAAGACCTGCTTCGATCAATCGCATTACCACCGCCAGTACTGGTACTGGTCGGGCGAGGCGAAGCTGCGCGTCGAAGGCACCGATATGGAGCTGACGACCATTCCGGACGCCGAATGGCAGAAGGTCGAAGACGCCGCCCACAAGTTCTGGGACGAGATCGCGGCCGAAAGCGAGTTGAAGGCCAAGGTCGTCGACATCTTCAAGAAATACAACGCGACGATGGCGAAGGCAGGCCCGCCCTATCGCTGCGGCTAAGCAAAGCGGGGGCGGCGGAAACGCTGCCCCTACGACGCAACATTTGCCCTCTTGTGGGGCCCCGCACCGCGCGGCAATCTCGCGCGGTGATCTTGATCCCGGAGGAACTCATGTCGCGCAAATTATCGTTCGACGCGCTCAAGAAATCGGTCAATGCAGGCGAGGTCGATACGGTCATCGCAGCCCTTGTGGATATGCAGGGACGGCTTCAGGGCAAGCGGTTCCACGCGGCGCATTTCATCGACAGCGCATGGGAAGAGACCCATTGCTGCAACTACCTGCTGGCGACCGACATGGAGATGGTCACGGTGCCGGGCTATGACGCGTCCAGCTGGGAGCGCGGCTACGGCGATTACGTGATGAAGCCCGACATGGAGACGCTGCGGCTAATCCCGTGGGTGCCGGGCACGGCGCTGGTGATCTGCGATCTGCTCGATCATCACAGCCACGAGCCGATCCCTCATTCTCCCCGCCAGATGCTGAAATCGCAGCTCAAGCGCGCCAAGGACATGGGCTTTGACGTGATGATGGCGACCGAGCTGGAGTTCTTCCTGTTCGAGGAAAGCTATCCGCAGCTCTTCGACGCGGGCTACCCCGATCCGACCCCGGTCGCGCGCTACAATGTCGACTATTCGCTGATGGGCAATTCGCGCGCCGAACCGGCGATGCGGGCGATGCGCAACGCGCTCTATGCGGCGGGCGTGCCGGTCGAATGTTCCAAGGGCGAGGCCGAATGCGGTCAGGAAGAGCTGAACGTGAAATATGCGGGCGGGCTTCAGACCGCCGACATGCATGTGCTGGTCAAGCAATGCGCCAAGGAAGTCGCCCAGTCCCACGGGCTCTCGGCGACCTTCATGGCGAAATACCACACCGACAAGGCGGGCTCGTCGAGCCACGTTCACCAGTCGCTCTGGAAGGGCGGCAAGCCTGCCTTCTTCGACAAGGACGCGCCGAACGGCATGTCCGAGCTGATGCACCAGTTCCTCGCCGGTCAGCTGACCCATGCGCGTGAGATCACCTATTTCCTCGCGCCCTACACCAACAGCTACAAGCGCTTCTGCGAGGGGCTTTTCGCGCCGACGAAAGCGGTCTGGTCTTTGGACAACCGCACGGCGGGCTTCCGCATCTGCGGCGAGGGCACGAAATCCATCCGCGTCGAATGCCGTATCGGCGGGGCGGACCTGAACCCCTATCTGGCCTGCGCGTCGCTTCTGGCGGCGGGGCTCGCCGGGATCGAGGGTGAGATGGACCCGGGCCCGGAAGCCGCGGGCGACATCTACAAGGCGGGCGAAGTGACCGAGGTGCCGAAATCGCTGACCGAGGCGCTGGGCGCTCTGGAAGGTTCGGACATGCTCAAATCCGCCTTCGGCGAGGACGTGATGGCCCATTACGTGCGCGCCGCCCGCTGGGAAATCGAAGAACAGAACCGAGTTGTGACCGACTGGGAGCGGATGCGCGGTTTCGAACGCGCCTGAGTTTTGACAGACCCGCGGGGCCCTACACCCCGCAAGGAGACATGATGACCAAGACCCTGAAATGTATCTCGCCCGTCGACGGGCAGGTCTATGCCGAACGCGAGGCACTGAGCGCCTCCGACGCGCAGGCGCTGGCCGCGAGCCTTCGCGCCGCGCAGCCCGCATGGGCCGAACGCCCGCTGTCGGAGCGTATCGCGCTCGTCGAGGCGGGCATCGCCAAGCTCAACGAGATGAAGGATCTCGTGGTCGAGGAGCTTGCGTGGCAGATGGGCCGCCCGACCCGCTATGGCGGCGAATTCGGCGGCATGAACGAGCGCGCGGGCTACATGGCCTCGATCGCCGAAGAGGCGCTGGCCCCGATGGTTGTCGAGCAAAGCGACAGCTTCCTGCGCCAGATCGCGCGCGAACCGGTCGGCGTCGTCTTCATCATCGCGCCGTGGAACTACCCCTATATGACGGTGATCAACTCGCTGGTTCCGGCGCTGATCGCGGGCAACACGGTGATGTTGAAGCACGCGACGCAAACGATGCTGGTGGGCGAGCGCATCGCCGAAGCCTTCCATGCGGCGGGCGTGCCGCAGGACGTGTTCCAGAACGTCTACCTGACGCACGAGACCTCGGAAGAGCTGATGGGCGCGAAGGCGTTCGATTTCGTCAACTTCACCGGCTCGGTCGGCGGTGGCCGCGCGGTGGAGCGAGCGCTGGCGGGCACCTTCACCGGGCTGGGCCTCGAACTGGGCGGCAAGGATCCGGGCTATGTGGCCGCGGATGCCGATCTGGATGCGGCGGTCGACGGGCTGATGGACGGCGCGCTGTTCAACGCGGGTCAGTGCTGTTGCGGGATCGAGCGGATCTACGTCCATGCCAGCCTCTACGATGCTTTCGTCGAGAAGGCTGCGGCCTGGGCGAGCAAGCTGACCCTCGGCAATCCGTTCGAGCCGGAAACGACGCTGGGCCCGATGGCCAACAAGCGCTTCGCGGAAGTGGTGCGCGGCCAGATCGAGGATGCGATCACCGACGGCGCCAAGCCGCTGCTCGACCCCGCGCTGTTCCCGGCCGATGACGGTGGCGCCTATCTCGCGCCGCAGATCCTCGTCGACGTGAACCACGAGATGCGCGTGATGCGCGAAGAAAGCTTCGGTCCTGTCGTCGGCATCATGCCGGTGAAGGATGACGAGGAAGCCATCGCCGCGATGAACGATTGCGATTACGGGCTGACCTGCTCGATCTGGACCGCCGATCCCGCCCGCGCCGAGGCGATGGGCAAGCGGCTGCAGACCGGCACCGTCTTCATGAACCGCTGCGACTATCTCGACCCGGCGCTGTGCTGGACCGGCTGCAAGGAAACGGGCCGTGGCGGCTCGCTTTCGGTGCTGGGCTATCACGCGCTGACGCGTCCGAAATCCTACCATCTCAAGAAGGTGACGAAATGACTGCCCCCACCGCAAACTGGTCCTATCCGACCACGATCAAATTCGGCCCCGGCCGGATTTCGGAACTGGCCGATCACTGCAAATCCGTGGGTATCGCGAAGCCGCTTCTGGTGACCGACAAGGCGCTGGCCGCGCTGCCGATCACCGCCGTTGCGCTCGACGTGCTGGACGCGGCGGGCCTTGGACGCGCTGTGTTCTCCGAGGTCGATCCGAACCCGAACGAGGGCAACATGGCCGCCGGGATCGAGGTCTATAAGGCGGGCGGCCATGACGGCGTGATCTGCTTCGGCGGCGGCTCCGCGCTCGATCTGGGCAAGATGATCGCGCTGATGGCCGGGCAGGATACCTCGCTCAGCGTCTGGGATCTGGAAGATATCGGCGACTGGTGGACGCGCGCCAATGGCGATGTGATCGCGCCGATCATCGCGGTGCCGACGACGGCCGGGACCGGCTCGGAAGTGGGCCGTGCGGGCGTTCTCACCAATTCCGAGACCCATAAGAAGAAGATCATCTTCCACCCGAAACTGATGCCCGCGATCACGATCTGCGATCCGGAGCTGACGGTCGGCATGCCGCCCTTCATCACGGCGGGTACCGGGATGGACGCGCTGGCGCATTGCCTCGAGGCGTTCTGCAGCCCGCATTACCACCCGATGAGCCAGGGGATCGCGCTCGAAGGGATGCGGCTCGTCTTCGAGAACCTTCCGCGCGCCTATACGACGCCGGACGATCTGGAGGCGCGCGCCAATATGATGTCGGCGGCGGCGATGGGGGCGGTGGCCTTCCAGAAGGGCCTCGGCGCGATTCACTCGCTGAGCCACCCGGTCGGCGCGGTCTACGGCACCCATCACGGCACGACCAATGCCTGCGTGATGCCGATGGTGCTCGACTTCAACCGCGCCACCATCGAGGAGCGGATCAACCGCGCGGCGGCTTATCTGGGCATCGCGGGCGGCTTCGAGGGCTTCAAGGCCCGGATCGAGAGCCTGCGCACCGAATTGTCCATCCCGGCGAACCTGACCGAGATGGGCGTGAAGCGCGAAGATCTCGACATGCTCGTCGAGATGGCGCTGGAAGATCCGTCATGTGGCGGCAACCCGGTCGAGATGACGGCCGAGAATACCCGCGCGCTTTACGAGGCGTGCCTTTGATATCGGCGCGAGCGGGGGCTGAGGCCCTCGCTCGTTGGCGCGGCTCACGCGTCTGTAACTAGTGTTGATGAGGAATTTTGCTTCAACATCGGTACTGCCAAAAATCTGTTACAACGCCCGCATAAAGGGTCGCCGATGCCGGAGCCAACCGGACGGCACAACCGTCGAAAGACAATAGCTCGGGGGAGACAGGACCGCATGAGGCGGCACCGCCCTCCATCAACGGGGAGAGACCTGAAAATGACCTTCAAGTTCCGTTACCTTGCAGCGGCCAGCGCCATGGCCCTTGCTGCCAGCACCGGCGTCAGCTTCGCCGACAGCATGGATGACCTCTACGCTGCTGCGAAAGAAGAAGGCAGCCTGACCACGATCGCGCTGCCGCATTCGTGGTGCAACTACGCGGGCGTGATCGACGGCTTCAAGAAGAAGTATCCCGGGATCACCGTGAACGAGCTGAACCCCGATGCGGGCTCGGCCGATGAACTCGAAGCGATCCGCGCCAACAAGGACAACAAGGGTCCGCAGGCGCCCGACGTGATCGACGTGGGCCTTTCCTTCGGCCCGGCGGCCAAGGACGAGGGGCTGATCCAGCCCTACAAGGTCTCGACCTGGGACACGATCCCGGACAGCGCCAAGGATTCCGAAGGCTACTGGTACGGTGACTACTACGGCGTGCTGTCGTTCGCGGTGAACAAGGACATCGTCGACAACGTGCCGCAGGACTGGTCGGACCTGCTCAAGCCGGAATACGCGAACTCGGTGGCTCTCGCGGGCGATCCGCGCGCCTCGAACCAGGCGATCCTCGGCGTTCTGGCCGCGGGCGTCGCAGCAGGCGGCGAGCCGGGCAAAGCCTCGGGTGAAGCCGGTCTGAAGTACTTCGCCGAGATGAACAAGAACGGCAACTTCGTGCCCGTCATCGGCAAGACCGGGACGCTCGCACAGGGCGCGACCCCGATCGTCGTCGAGTGGGACTATAACGCTCTGGCCGGTCGCGACACGCTGAACGGCAACCCGCCGGTCGACGTCGTCGTGCCGAAATCGGGCGTCGTCGCCGGTGTCTACGTTCAGGCGATCTCGGCCTATGCGCCGCACCCGAACGCAGCCAAACTCTGGATGGAATACCTCTATTCGGACGAAGGTCAGCTCGGCTGGCTCGAAGGCTATTGCCACCCGATCCGCTTCAACGACCTGTCGGCCAACGGCAAGGTTCCGCAGAAGATGCTCGACGCGATGCCGCCCGCCGAGGGCTACGCCAAGGCGGTCTTCCCGTCGCTCGACGCGCAGGCTGCGAACAAGGAAGTCGTGACCGGCGGCTGGGACAGCGTCGTCGGCGCGAACGTCCAGTAACCGAACCCGCATAAGCACACGCCCCGCGCCTGATCGCGCGGGGCGACTTTATTGAAAATTCTGCAAAGCGAGGCCCGATGCAAAGCCGCAAGCTGCCGCTGACTTGGGTGGGGATGGTTCCCTTCACGCTCTTCGCGCTTTTGTTCCTGATCGCACCGACGATGTATATCGTGGTGGGCGCGTTCAGGACGAGTGACGGGGGCTTCACGCTGTCGAACCTCGTGAACCTGTTTCAGCCGACGATCCTCGCGAGCTACTGGATCTCGATCAAGATCAGCCTCGCCACCGCGCTTGTAGGCTGCCTGATCGGCTTCGCGCTGGCTGCCGCCGTGACGCTGGGCGGCCTGCCGAACTGGCTGCGCGGTCCGGTGATGACCTTCTCGGGCGTGGCCTCCAACTTCGCAGGCGTGCCGCTGGCGTTTGCCTTCCTTGCGACGCTGGGACGTCTGGGCCTCGTGACCGTGCTGCTGAAGTCGTGGTTCGGCTTCAACATCTACACGCATGGCTTCAACCTGCTGAGCTTCTTCGGCCTGACGCTGACCTATCTGTTCTTCCAGATCCCGCTGATGGTGCTGATCATCACCCCCGCGCTGGACGGTCTGAAGCGCGAATGGAAAGAGGCGGCGAGCATCCTCGGCGCGACCGGCTTCCAGTATTGGCGCATCGTCGCGCTTCCGATCCTCTGGCCCTCGCTGCTGGGCACGCTGGCGCTGCTGTTCGCCAATAGCTTCGGCGCGGTGGCGACGGCCTATGCGCTGACCGGCTCGTCGATGTCGATCGTGCCGATCATGCTTTACGCGCAAATCCGCGGCGATGTGCTGCAGGACCCGCATCTGGGCTACGCGCTGGCCTTCGGGATGATCGTCATCACCGGCCTTGCCAACCTCGCCTATGTCTGGCTGCGCGTACGCTCGGAAAGGTGGATGCGATGAAATCCAAGAAACTCTGGTCCTGGCTCGCGCTGGCTTTCGGCGCGCTCTATTTCGCGCTGCCGCTGCTCGGCACGCTGGAATTCTCGCTGCGGGCGCGGCGCGGGGTCTATTCGCTCGACGCTTACCGCTCGGTGCTGGCCGATCCGCAATTCCGCGAGACCTTCAGCTACTCCGTCGTGATGGCGATCTTCACGATCCTCGTTGGCGCGCTGATCGTGGTGCCGACCGCCTATTGGGTGCGTCTCAAGCTGCCGCATTGGCGCCCGGTGGTGGAGTTCATCACGCTCCTGCCGCTGGTGATCCCGCCGATCGTGATCGTCTTCGGCTATATCCGGCTCTATAACACCTCGTCGATCCTGCCGCTGACCGGCACGACGACGGGCACCAACCTCCTGCTGATGCTGGGCTATGCCACGCTCTCGCTGCCTTACATGTATCGCGCGGTCGATACCGGGCTGCGTACCATCGATGTCGGCACGCTGACCGAAGCCGCGCAGAGCCTCGGCGCCGGATGGAGCACTATTCTCGCCCGCGTCATCCTGCCGAACGTGCTGGTCGCGGTGCTCTCGGGCGCCTTCATCACCTTCGCCATCGTCATCGGCGAGTTCGTCCTCGCCTCGCTCCTCAACCGGCCGGCATTCGGCCCCTATATGCAGCTGACCGGCGCGAACAAGGCTTACGAGCCTGCCGCGCTCGCGGTGATCGCCTTCTCGATCACCTGGATCTGCATGGGGCTGATCCAACTCGTCACCCGGTTTTCCAAACATACGAACGCAAAGCGGTAACCCATGGCCTCTCTCGAGATCGAACATCTGGAAAAATCCTTCGGCGCGAACCGCGTGGTGAAGGATTTCAACCTCTCCATCGAAGAGGGCGAATTTATCTCGCTGCTCGGCCCGTCGGGCTGCGGCAAGACGACCGTGCTGCGGATGGTGGCAGGCTTCGAGAGCCCTTCGGGCGGCGCGATCCGCATCGGTGGGCAGGACGTCACGCATCTGGGGGCGAACCAGCGCAATATCGGCATGGTGTTCCAGGCCTACGCGCTGTTTCCCAACCTGACGGTCGCGCAGAACGTGGGCTTCGGGCTGCGCGTGGCGAAACGTCCGCGCGCCGAGATCAAGGCCCGTGTGACCGAGATGCTGGAGTTGATCGGTTTGCCCGATCTGGGCAACCGCTACCCGTTCCAGCTGTCGGGTGGGCAACAGCAGCGCGTGGCGCTGGCGCGCGCGCTCGCGATCCAGCCGCGGGTTCTGCTGCTGGACGAGCCGCTTTCCGCGCTTGATGCGAAGATCCGCGTCTCGCTGCGCGAAGAAATCCGCGACATTCAGCGCCGTCTGGGCATCACGACGATCTTCGTGACCCACGATCAGGAAGAGGCGCTGTCGATCTCGGATCGGGTGGTGGTGATGAATGGCGGGGTGGCCGAGCAGATCGGTGCGCCATTCGAGATCTACAACCAGCCGAAGACCCGTTTCGTCGCGCAATTCGTGGGCACGCTGAACGCGCTCGAAGCCGAGGTGGCCGATCCGGCGCGTGGCGCTCTACGCGTCGGCAACACCGAGGTGATCCTGTCCGAACCCGTGACCGCAGGTCAGGGGACTCCGGTCACGCTGGCCGCGCGGCCCGAAGTTCTGGCGCTGGGCCGCCGCGAGGGCAATGACACGGTGTTCACGGGGCGGATCGTCGAGACGCATTTCCTCGGCTCGATCCTGCGGGTGCGAATGGAAGTGGAAGGGCAGCTTATCGCGCTCGACACGTTCAACCGTCCCGGCAATCCGCCGCCCAAGGTCGGCACCGAGGCCGAGGTCAGCGTCGCAAGCCGCGATCTTCTGGTTCTGGCCGACTGACGACGCGAAAACGGGCCCGCACCCCTCTTTTCTCCGGGTTTTCGGACCCGGAGCCCCTTCTGCCGCGTTGCCGATGAAAGCTTACACGCGACCGTTGCAGAAGGATGAAAATGGAGTGGCTCGTCGATCATAATCAGGTGGTGAGTATCGCGGTGCAGATCGTCACCGCGCTCGTCTGGATTATCTATCTGCAACTTCTGCTGCAGAATTTCCGGCGGGAGCGTCGCTCGAAACTGCTGCTGACTCGGGTCGCGGGCGGCCATGAACGCGGGCATCTGATGCTCGGGAATATGGGCGCCGAGCCGATTTTCGTGAAAGCGCTTCTGGCCGATCTCGTGATCGACGGGAGAACCTATCACTCGATCGCCAGCGATTCCGGCGGCTTCGCGCCATTCGCGGATTCCAGCCCTAACGAGTCGATCAAGGGCCCGCTGAAAACCGCAGCATATCGCGATCTCGGTCGCATTTCCGATCTTGTGGACGTCGCGCTGGAATTCTCCGACCTGCCCGAAGACGCAAAACGGGTGGAAACGGTGATTTTCACCGTGCTGGCAGAGGGCAGTCGCGACAATATCCTGACCGCGGGACGGCTGTGCTTCGACGTCTATCACGCCGGGGAGCATCAGCGCTTCTTGCCGCAGACCTCTTCGACGGTTCAACTGCGCAGTTTCCGCAAACGTCGCGAATTGGCGGCGCGGCTGAAGGAAATGCTGGAGCAGGAAGCGCGCGCTTTCCTGACCAGCGAAGACGGCCAACGCCGCGAGCGTGGCGCAGAGCTACAGCAGCTGCGGCGTCGCCAGCGACAAAGCGAGAAGGATCGCCAGACTGACGCTCCGCACGAGGCCGCCGAATGATGCATCACGAGAATTGAAGCCAATTTAACTGACCATGGCGCGCCGTTCTGGCCTCAGTCGCCAAAGGAGAAAACATGTTCAACTGGATCACAGGCGTCATCGCGTCCTTCGGCTATTTCGGCATCGCGGGCCTGATGCTGCTGGAGAACGTGTTCCCCCCGATCCCGTCCGAACTGATCATGCCACTCGCAGGCTATATGGCGGCGCAGGGGAAATTCTCGCTCACATTGTTGATCGTCGCGGGTACCATCGGTTCGGTGTTGGGCGCGGTCCTTTGGTACTGGATCGGCCTCAAGATCGGGATCAAGCGCCTGTGTCACCTGTCGACCCGCCATGGCCGCTGGATCGGCATCACCCCGCGCGACATCACCCGGACCAAGAAATGGTTCGACAAGCACGGCTGGGTGGGCGTGTTCTTCGGGCGGATGCTTCCCGGCGTCCGCACGCTAATCTCGGTACCGGCGGGCATGGCGCGGATGCCCTTCGTCCCGTTCCTTGCCTACACGACGCTGGGCAGCGCGCTTTGGACCGCGCTGCTGACCGTCGCGGGCTACCTGCTTGGCAAGCAGTACAGCGAAGTCGCAAGCTGGGTGAACCCGGTCTCGACCGGCGTGATCGTGGTGCTCGTCCTGCTCTACGCCTATCGCGTGGTCACCTGGAAGCCGCTGAGAGATAGCGACGAACCCAGCGGCGCCACGCCCTCGCGCGAGAGCTGAACTGCTGAGCACACGCGACACCTAAGCCGGGTTTTGCCATCTCGCGTTGGCAAGAACGCGGCAAAAGGCTTATATGCCCGGCAAGACGTTAAAGAAGGACACGCCGTGGCAATCCACCTGCATCAAAACGACCTTCCCGACGGGCTCGATCTCGGTCCCGTCGTGGCCATCGACTCCGAGACGATGGGCCTTGACCCGCGCCGCGACCGGCTCTGCCTCGTGCAGCTTTCGGCGGGCGATGGAGACGCGCATCTGGTGAAGATCGCCCAAGGTCAGACCGAAGCGCCGAACCTGTGCCGCATGCTGGCCGATCCGTCGGTGGAGAAGCTGTTCCACTTCGCGCGCTTCGACGTGGCCGCGCTCTGCAATGCGTTCGGGGTGGAGACGAAGCCGGTTTTCTGCACCAAGATCGCCTCGAAGATGGTGCGGACCTTCACCGATCGCCACGGGCTGAAAGTGCTGGTGCAGGAGCTTGTCGGCGTCGACATTTCCAAGCAGCAGCAAAGTTCGGACTGGGGCGCGGCGGAGCTGACCGACGCACAGATGGAATATGCGGCCTCCGACGTGCTCTATCTGCACCAGATCAAGGCCGAACTCGTGGCACGGCTGGAGCGCGAGAACCGGCTCGGGCTGGCGCAGGCCTGTTTCGATTTCCTGCCGACGCGTGCGAAGCTCGATCTGCTGGGCTGGGATGAACCCAATGACATCTTCCACCACTGATTATTCCGACGTCGCCCGCCGCGTGATCGGCATCGAGGTCGCCGGGCTGGAAGCCTTGGCGGCGAGCCTCGATGGTGAGTTTTCGCGCGCGGTGGCGATGATCCTCAAGACCGAGGGGCGCGTGATCGTCTCCGGCATGGGGAAATCGGGCCATATCGGGCGCAAGATCGCGGCGACGCTGGCCTCCACCGGGACGCCTGCGCATTTCGTGCATCCGGCGGAGGCGAGCCACGGCGATCTGGGCATGGTCACCCGGCACGACCTGGCGCTGGTGCTGTCGAATTCCGGGGAGACGCCGGAGCTGGCCGACCTGATCGCCCATACACGGCGCTTTCAGATCCCGCTGATCGGTGTCGCGAGCCGCCCGGACTCGACGCTGCTGCGGCAGGCCGATCTGGCGCTGGTGCTGCCCAAGGCGGAGGAAGCCTGCGGCACGGGCGTGGTGCCCACGACCTCGACGACGATGACGCTCGCGCTGGGCGATGCGTTGGCCGTCGCGCTGATGGAGCATCGCGAATTCACCGCCGAGCATTTCCGCACCTTCCATCCCGGCGGCAAACTGGGCGCGCGCCTGTCGAAAGTTTCAGACCTGATGCATAGCGATATGCCGCTCGTGGCGGAAGACACGCCCATGCCCGATGCGCTCTTGATGATGAGCCAGAAGGGTTTCGGCGTGGTCGGCGTCACCGATGAGGCGGGCCGCCTGACCGGGATCGTCACCGATGGCGATTTGCGGCGTCATATGCAGGGGCTGCTGGAGCATAAGGTCTCCGAGGTGATGACCGCCAATCCGCGCACCATCGCGCCCGGGCAACTGGCCGAGGCAGCCGTGGCGCAGATGAACGAGCGCAAGATCACCGCGCTTTTCGTGGTCGAAGATGAGAAACCCGTGGGCTTCCTGCAGATCCACGACTGCCTGAGGGCCGGGATCGTCTGATGATGTACGACAACAGCCATACGCGACTGGTGAACTGGGCGAAGATCGTCCTGCCGCTGCTCGCGCTGGCGCTGTTGTCGACGATCTTTCTCGTCTCGCGGCGGATCGATCCGAGCGCCGCGATTCCCTATGCCAAGGTCGATGTCGAGAAACTCGCGCGCGAAAATGCGGTCACCCGGCCCGAATATTCCGGCGTGACCGATACCGGCGCGACGCTCTCGGTGACCGCAGCAATGGCGCGCACCCAGCCCTCGCAGGATCAGGGTGCGAGTGCTGATCAGGTCGCGGCGAAGCTGACCGCACCCGATGGCCATGTGACCGATCTGAGCGCGAATGAGGGTCTATTCCAGCCCAATTCGAACCGGATCGACCTGACCGGCAAGGTCGCCATGCAGACCTCCGATGGTTACCGGGTGAACTCCGACAAGGTCGAGTTGCAGACCGATAGCAGTATCCTGACCTCGCCCGGCCCGATCCATGGAACGTCCCCTTTCGGAACGCTCGATGCGGGCTATATGCAGATGGTCCCGACGGCGGATGGCAGCAGTCACGATCTTGTTTTCAAACAGGGTGTGAAGCTGGTATATCAGCCGCAACAATGAGGGTGTGGATGTTTCGAGCGCGTTTTTTCACCGCCTGTGCGATGGCGGTTTCGTTCCCGGTTCTCGTGATGGCGCAAAGCGTCGATTTCGGCGGGCTGCGCGCCGACAAGACCGCCCCGGTCGAAGTCACGGCCGACTCGCTCAACGTCAATCAGGAAAGCGGTCAGGCGGTATTCTCCGGCAATGTGGAGGTCACGCAGGGCGATATGCACATGAAAGCCGCCGAGCTTGAGGTGTTCTACGCCAGCGACAAACGCTCCGAGATCACGAAGCTGCACGCGACCGGCGGCGTCACGCTGGTTTCGCCCACCGAGGCGGCCGAGGCCGAGGAAGCTGTCTACGATGTGAAAGCGGGCACCGTTGTGATGACCGGCAATGTGCTGCTGACCCAAGGCGACAACGTGATGTCCGGCAACAAGCTCAACGTCGATCTGAGCACCGGCGCCGGCACGATGGACGGGCGTGTGCGCACGCTTCTGAAGCCCGCCGGGAGCAAGTAATGACCGAGGATGCCGTCAAAAGCGACGCCGGGCTGGCCCCGGTCGCGGGCCAGGGCGGTTTGCAGGTCCGGGGTCTGCGCAAGAGTTACAAGCGCCGCCCCGTGATTCGCGACGTCTCGCTCGACCTGTCGCGTGGCGAGGTCGTGGCGCTTCTGGGGCCGAACGGTTCGGGCAAAACCACCTGTTTTTACAATATCGCCGGTCTGATCCGCCCCGATGCGGGCGAGGTTCTGATCGACGGGCGCGATGTGACGGGCCTGCCGATGTATCGCCGCGCGCGGCTCGGAATCGGTTATCTGCCGCAGGAAGCCTCGATTTTCCGCGGGCTTTCGGTCGAAGATAACATCATGGCGGTGCTGGAAGTGGCGGAGTCCGATCCGCACACCCGTCGCGAACGGCTGGAAGAACTTCTGGGCGATTTCTCGATCGGCCACCTGCGTCACGCGCCCGCTTTGGCGCTGTCGGGGGGCGAACGCCGGCGCTGCGAAATCGCACGCTGTCTGGCTGCCGATCCGAAATATCTGTTGCTGGACGAACCCTTCGCTGGCGTCGATCCGATCGCGGTGTCGGAGATTCGCGCGCTCGTCGCACAGCTGAAAGATCGGGGTATCGGGGTTTTGATCACCGATCACAATGTGCGCGAAACGCTCGAGATCGTGGATCGGGCCTATATTCTGCATGACGGCACGGTGCTGATGTCGGGCACCGCGGAAGAGGTTGTGCAGGACGAAAACGTGCGCCGCGTCTATCTCGGCCAGCACTTCCGCATCCTCTGATCGTGATCCGCGGATCCCTGCCGGGCGCCTCCGCCTACCGGCAGTTTTGCACTGCAGCGAGGGAGACCCGTTGACACCCCCCACGATCCATCCCCAAATACATAAGAGATGCGTAATGTTCGCCCCCACTCCCCGGGCGCGCTTGCGGCCCCCGAGAGGGGTCCGGCGCGCGGAAGGTCCCCGAAAGAGGGCCCGGGCGAATTCAGACTCAACGCGACTTTTCAAGAGATTAACCGGCCCGAAACACCTCAGCCCAAAGGCTGGGGTCACTGGCCCAATGCGTGAAGGAGGAAATCCATGCGTTACCAAATCACCGGCAAACAAATCGATGTCGGAGAGGCCCTGCAATCTCACGTCAAGTCGGAGTTGGGCGAGGTCGCCGAGAAATACATGCAGCGTCCCACCGATGCGCAGATCACCTTCTCGCGCGATGCGCATGAGTTTATTTGCGAGGCGACGGTGCACCTGTCGACCGGGCTCACCGCTTCGGCCAAGGGTCATGCCACGGAAATCTATGCCGCCTTCGATGCGGCGCGCGAAAAGATGGACAAGCAACTGCGGCGTCACAAGCGCAGATTGAAAGATCATCACCGCGACCGTGCTGAACCAGTTGAATTCGAAGCTGCAGGTCTGTATGTGCTCGCCTCGGAAGAGGATGACGATACCGGCGAGACGCACGAAGGTGCTCCGATGATCGTAGCCGAGATGGAAACCAAGGTTCCCACTCTCTCGGTCGGTGAAGCGGTCATGCAGATGGAGCTGTCTGATGCGTCGCTACTCGTCTTCCGCAACGAGAAACATGGCGGGGTCAACGTCGTTCATCGGCGTGAAGACGGCAATGTCGGCTGGATCGACCCGCGCAACAGCAAATGAGCGGCCCGGAACGGGCGCGGAGTAGACGAGTTCATGGACCTATCTAAACTTCTCGTGCCAGGCGCGGTCAAAGTGCTGTCGAATGTCACGAGCAAGAAACGCCTGTTTCAGGATCTCGGTGACATCGCGGCGGCGTGCTACAAGATCGACGCCGCGGAGACTGTCGATGCGCTGCAGGAGCGTGAAAGCCTCGGGCCGACCGGTGTCGGCCACGGCGTTGCGCTTCCGCATGCGCGGCTCGACGGGCTGAGCGAAGTCGTGGGTGTCTTCCTGCGTCTGGAAAAGCCGCTCGATTTCGACGCGGTGGACCGGCTGCCGGTCGATCTGGTCTTCGCGCTCTTCGCGCCGAAGGATTCCGGGGTCGAGCATCTCAAGGCGCTGGCCCTCGTGTCGCGCACGATGCGCGATCCGGAAACCTGCGAGAAGCTGCGGGCGAATACCGATCCGTCGACGCTTCACGCGGTGCTGACCGAGGCGCAGAGCCGTCAGGCGGCCTGAACCGGTCTCGAATGAAAATCGAAAAGCGCGTCGGTCTGCCCGGCGCGCTTTTTTCATGGCGCAGGCTCAGTCGCGCCAGTTGCCGAAGCCGAACTGCATCATGTCGCGCGTATAGGTCTCGCGTGCGGCTGCCTCGAGGTCGGGCGTCCAGATATCGGCGAGCTTGATCGGCGCGGTGTCGGTCTCGCCGGGCGCGAAGGCAGGGGCCTCCACCCCGGCCATGCTGGCGAGATAGGCGAAGTCCTCTGCCATCCGCTCTTCGCGCACCAGAAGGTCGGGCAGGGCGAATTGCCCGATACCCTGCAGCGCCGCGGATTGCGTTGCCCAGAGCGTGTTCACCGGCAGGCTCGTCTGGTTCGCGAGATTGGATTTGAGCCAGCCCAGGAAAGCGATCAACGCCTCGGCATAATCGGCGGGCGCAATGCTCTGCCCCTCCTTCGGGATCGGCAGCTTGTAGCTTTGACGCAGGACGGCGCGGGTCTCGTCCATAGTGTCCCAGTTGAGCACCGCGTTGAACGCCAGATGCGCGCGCATCAGCGGGTGGCGCAGCACGGTGAAGCTGCGATGGCCGGGATGCCGGCGTTTCCACTGGCGCAGGGTCTTCTGGCTGAACCCTTCGACCAGTTCGCCGGTCGCCGCCAGCCAGTCGCGGATCGGCGCATCCATCGCGGGTCGAAGCGGCATATATAGCAGCCCCGCCTCGCTCGCGATGAAACCGGGCACGCCGGGACCGCGCCGGGGCTCGAAATTCGGGGTCTTCGACAGGTTGAACCGGTCGAGCCGCGCCAGCGACGCCTCCATCCCCGGGAAATTCGCGACCTTCGCCTCCAGCGGCTCGGGGTTCTGCACTTTCAGGGTCTCGGGCAGCTTGTTGAGCCGCCCCGCGACGCCCAGCCAATTCGCAAGACCGTTGAGCACCTCGACCGACTGCGCATCCTCGTAATCGATATAGAAGGCTGTCTGCCCCGAGCGTTGCAGCGCGTTCAGCAAAGTCACCTGAAAATCCTGCAGCCCTTCCAGATGCGCCTCGAACTCCTCGGCATCGAAGCGCGCCTTCGTGACCTTGCGGTGCTTCGCATCGCCCAGCTTCCACTGGCCCGTGGCGCGCGCGATCATCAGGCTGACATAGCTCTCGATCGGATTGCGGGTCAGCACGATCTTCGCGCATTTCGGATCGTTCACGAAGACGGCCAGCATCCGCGGGTCGTGATCGTGGAAATAGCGGCAGCCGTTCAGCCCGTCCTGCGATTTGATCGCGCCCCACAGCGCCAGCGGATCGTCATCGCGCTGCGCCTTGGTGACGCCCACCAGCTCCTTGCGGTTCGGATAGCCGATCAGCGCCGGGTTGAACGCCTCGCCATGGCAGGTCACGCCGTCCAGATCGTTCAGCGCAGCTTCCAGCAGATTGGAGCCGGTGCGCATCTCGGCGAAGACGACGAAACTATCAAATTTGGGCATGTCTTATTTCACCAGATAGGGGCGGCCGCGGCGGGTGGCGGCATCGCGCTGCCCGCTTTGCTCGAGCGGGAAATCCCCCATCACGAGCGGCTGCATCCCCTGGTTCTTGAGATTTTGCAGGAATTGGTTGAACCCCGACAGATCGACCATCTGCGGCGCCTCGGTCAGGCGACGGGTGGCGCGGGGGCTGATCTCGTCGATGATGGTCTGCAGAGGCTCCATCGGGTTCTCGATGAAATCCGCGACGGTCCAGATCCGCACGCGCGCCTTTACATACATCGAGCGCAGAATCTCCAGATGCTCCAACTCGCGTTTTTGCAGCATCGCGGCCTCGCGCCGGATCGTCGCGAAATTCTCGTTCTTGCGCGACAGCGGCAGCGCCCAGGCGCCGGTAATGACTGAAATCTGCGCATTCGGGTCGGTCGCGGTGAACCAGTTATTCGCCTGATTGTCGCGCGGCGAGAACATGTAGCACTGACGTTCGCCGCGCGAGTTCCAGATCAGGTTCGTGAGAAAAGCACGCGGGTTGTAGTCGCGCAGCGCCGCGTCGTCGGTCAGGCAGCCGTTGAACATCCGCTCGTTGCCCGCGAACTCGGCGCGCTCGGGGGCGTAGAGATGCCCATGCACCCGCGCGCCCACGTATTTCGCGAGCCAGCCGTCGAAATTCTCGAAGAGATCCGAGAAGCCGTGGAAGATCGAATAGGGCGCCGAGGTCTTGCCGTTCTCGTGGTCCTTCCTGGGAAAACGGCTTTGCATGTAGAGGCCGGGCCGCCCGCGCGTGCGCCGCTCGATCGACTTGGAAAACAGCCGGTCGATCTTGGCCGGGTTCGGCTCGGCCATGACAGACCGCCCGGGGCTTTTGTCGAGGAAGGTCCGGTAAAGCTTGTCCGCCTTGGGCCAGATTTTCCGCGCCACGAAGCAATCCGACCGCCGCAGAAGCTGCAGGTGATCGTCGTAGAAGATATGCGGCTTGCCCTGAAAATCGAACTTGGTCAGCGTCAGCGACCGACTCTCGATCGAGGTGGAATAGAGCCTTGCGAGGGTCTGGAAATAGCTCTCATCCGGAATCCAGACGCGCTTGAAATAGCGGTCGTAGAGCGCGCGATCGGGGTCTTCCAGAATGGCTGAAAGGGTCTGGCGCGTCAGGCACCACCATTGGCTGCCCAGATGCGGCACCAGCCCGTCGGGGATGCGCCGTTTGAAGCCCACTCGGCGCTGAAATTCGACATAGCGGTCGAACATGCGCCGCTGCTTCTTCCACGAGAAGGGAAAGCGCAGCGTGAAGCGTTCGATGTCGATCCCGCCGACGGTCCAGCCGACTTCCGTGGTGGTCACGCTTTCGATGAAATCGGTATAGGGCCGCGCGTCGAGATAGTCGGTCAGCTCGTGCAGCGGGCGCAGCGGCAGGCAGGAGCCCGACGCCAGATAGACGTGGCGCACGTCGTCATGCAGCGCCAGCATCTGCTCGGCCGCGGCTTGGCTGGCGGCGACCAGCGACCACGTGCCCCAGTCGCATTTGTAGCGCCGCGAGAAGGAGACATTCTCCAGATCGGAGAGCATCTTCTTGAAGCCGTTATAGTCATGCGCGGTCACGCGGGCGTCGACATGGATCACCACGGGCGATCCGCCCTCCGACCAGAACCGCGCGACCTGCGCGGCCCGGTCGAGCGCGGTGTGGCACATCATGATGAATCCGACTGTCACGCGCCTTGTTTCCTCATGCCCAATTGCCCTTCGACATCAGCCCGAGGATCTCGAGCTGGCGCCAGTTGATATATTTCTCAGACCATTTGCACCACAAATCGGGCTCTTTTGAGATCGTGCGGGCATAGGCGTGATATTCGCGCGAACCCGCGTAATGCTGCTTGCGCTCCAGCTCTTCCTCGACCTTGTCGGTCAGCGGCGAGAGGAACTTCGCATGCAGCAGGCAGCCCGAGACCATCTCGCCGCCGATCGTGTCGTATACCTGGTTCAGACCACGCGGCAGCAGCGCATGGGTCGAGGAGATATAGACGTTCCCGCGCTCCCATTTGACCAGCGGAATCTTGTTGAGCGAGGGGGCTTTCTTCGGCGCGTCGGGAAAGAAGATTCGCGCCCGGGGCCCGCCTTGAATCCACAGATTGTTGGTCTCGGGATTCGGCGAGATCATGTAGTTGCCTGCATCGAACCAGCAGGCCAGATCGAACGGGTTCTGCCCCTCGCGATAGGGCTGCGCGTCGATCGGCCCTTTCGGATACATATCCAGCAGCATCGCCGGAAAAGACCGGATGCCATAGGTGTCGAGCCAGTCGGTCAGCGCCTGAATGGGCCGCGTGTCGCAGAACGGGTAGACGAAGAACTCATCCGGATCGAGCGTCAGCGTCCAATGCCCGGTGCCGTATTTGCGCAGCAGCCAGTTCATCCAGTCGATGCCGAAATTCGACGCCTTGTAAGAGGCCTCCGTGTGCCAGACCGAGCAGTCTTCCTGTTGGGCGAGATACTCCGCGCTGCCATCGTCGCTGCCATTGTCGACGAACAGGAAATGCCCGACGCCCATCTCGCGGTAGTAGCGCAGGAAATAGGGCAGGCGGATGCGTTCGTTGCGGGCGGTGACGAAGACGAGGATATCCTCGGGGCGGATGTCGCCGGTGCGGTCGGAATAGAGAGAGAGTTCGCGGCTTTTGCGGAAAGCCCGAATCTGCCGAATTCTGCGTTTACGGCGCAGCCTGGCGATCTCTCTCAGTCCCAATTGCCGTCCCTCTCCGACGTCGCGGTCATTTCGTGCCGCACTGGTCCCTTGCTACTCGCATCGTAGTTCTCAAATCGTTAAAGGTCGCCCTGTTCAAATCGGCAAGTTTTCAACGGCTTATCAATATCTTCCGATACTTACCCGGTTTGCTCGCAGCTGAGAAGGCCACGCCTAACGCTTGCGTCAGCAATGTTGCCCCCAAGTCAACAAATTCACATCCATCCGCCGCGCGACATCAGCCCCTGCGCCTCCAGTTGCCGCCAGTCGCCGAGCCGCGTGGAATGTGGCGTCCAGAGTTCCGGATCGGCGGCCAGCGCGTCGTAATACTGGTCGAACTCCGCGGGCTGGCCGAAATGCTCGCCACGCGATTTCTCCTCCCGCGACTTGTCCACGATCTCGTCGAGAAACTTCGTGTGCAGCAGCAGCCCCGAAATCGCCTCGCCGCCGTCCGTGTCGTAGGTTTGGTTCAGGTGGCGCGGCAGCAGCGCATGGGTCGAGTTCAGATAGGCCCACCGCCGGTGCCAGCGCACCAGCGGGATCTTCGACAGGGTCGGCGATTGGCGCGGGCTGTCGGGGAAAAACGCCCGCGCCCGTGGCCCGCCTTGGATCCACAGCGCATCGGTCTGTGCCTGCTGGGTGATCATGTAATTCCCGGCGTCGAACCAGCTCAGGATCTTGCGCGGGTCCTGCCCCGCCTCGTAGCGCTGCGCGCCAAGCGGCCCTTTCGGGTAGAGGTCGAGCATCATGGCCGGGAAACTGCATTGCTCCGACCGGTCGAGCCAGTCGGTCAGCGCGGGCAGGGGGCGACTGTCGTGATAGGGATAGATCAGAAGCTCATCCGCATCGACGGTCAGGCACCAGTGATCGTGCCCGTAGCGCAGCATCAGCCACGTCACCCAATCGAGCCCGAAGCGCGACGCCCGGTAGCTGCCCGTCGTCTGCCACAGCGAGACATCGCGCGCCTCCGCCAGCAGCGCGGCGGTGCCATCCGTGCTGCCATTGTCGACGATCAGGAAGTGATCCACGCCGAGCTTGCGGTAATGCTTGAGAAAAAACGGCAGCCGCCCCGCCTCGTTGCGCATCACCGCGAAGGCGAGGATCGCGCCGGGCTTTATCTTGCCCGTGCGGTTGGTGACGGGGTCGAGCTGGTGCCGTTTGCGCAGGGCGCGCCACAGGAAATGCTTGCGCTTGAGGCGCAGCCTGTAGCCCTCCCAAAGCTCATGGCGCGATGGCATTCATTCTCCTGACCCTACCTCGGGGTCAGTATTCATACTCTGCCGCCTGATGCCAACGCCATGCATCGGAAATCATGGTGGAAAGGTCCGATCGCTTCGGCTGCCAGCCCAGTTCCTCGGTCGCCCGTTTCGAGCCCGAGACCAGCGCCGCCGCATCACCGGGACGACGGTCCCCTTCGACGATCGGGACGTCGCGATTGGTCACCGCGCGCGAGGCGTCGATCACTTCGCGCACCGAGAACCCGTTGCCCGAGCCAAGGCAGAACACCCGCGACGGCTTGCCGTCCTCGAGCCATTTCAGACCCAGAACATGGGCATCGACCAGATCGGAGACATGGACGTAATCGCGGATGCAGGTGCCGTCGCGCGTCGCGTAATCCGAGCCGAACACGGTGAGCGCCGGGCGTTTGCCCGCGATGGCATCCAGCATCAGCGGAATCAGATGCGTCTCGGGGATGTGCTGCTCGCCTACCTCCGCGTCGGGGTCGGCGCCCGCCACGTTGAAATAGCGGAAGATCACCGAGTTCAGCCCGTGGCTCGCGCCGAAATCGCGCAGCATGTCTTCGATGGCCCGTTTCGAGCCGCCATAGGCATTGATCGGGCGCTGTTCGGTGTCCTCGTTCAGCACCACCCCGTCCTGATCGCCATAGGTCGCGCAGGTCGAGGAGAAGACGAAGTTGCGGCAGCCCGCATCGACGGCCGCCTCAATCAGGTTCAGCGCGCAATTCACGTTGGTGCGCCAGTATTTCGACGGGTTCTGCATCGACTCGCCAACAAGGCTCAGCGCCGCGAAATGCATCACCGCGATGGGCTGATATTTCGCGAAGACCTCGTCGAGGCGGGCACGATCGGCAAGATCGCCCTCCTCGGCGGGACCGAACTTCACCGCCTCTTTCCAGCCGGTGGAGAAATTGTCGAAGCAGACCGGGACATAGCCCGCCGCGGCCAGCGCTTTGCAGGCGTGCGAGCCGATATAGCCCGCACCACCTGTTACCAACACATGCTGCATCGCTTACTCAGCCGCCTGCCGCATCGCGGAAAGATCGGAGAGATATTCGCCGAACTCGTCCTTCAGATCGGGGCGCTGGAGGCCGAAGGCCACCGTCGCCTGCAGGAAGCCCGCTTTCGAGCCGCAATCGTAACGCTGACCGTCGAAGCGATAGCCATAGACCGAGTTGCCGCCATGGATTTCCTGCGCGATCGCGTCGGTCAGCTGAATCTCACCGCCAGCACCCGCCTTGCGCGCATCGAGGTTCCACATGATGCGCGGGGTGAGGATGTAGCGACCGATCACCGCGAGGTTCGAGGGGGCATCCTCGGGCTTGGGCTTTTCGACCATGCCGTTGACCTGCAGGCGCGGGCCGTCGCCCGGGGCGACATCCAGAACCCCGTAGGACGCGGTCTTGTCGGCGGGCACTTCCATCGCCGCGACATAGTTCCCGCCGGTCTCGTTATAGGCTTCCATCATCTGCTGCAGACAGGGCTTGTCGGCGGCAATGACGTCGTCGGTCAGGATCACCGCGAAGGCTTCGTCATGAACCAGGCGACGCGCACACCAGACTGCGTGGCCCAGACCCAGCGGCTGGTTCTGACGGACATAGGCGATCGCGCCGCTGTCCATATTGGTCTGCTGCAGCTCGTCGAGGATTTCGGTCTTGCCCTTCTGCGCCAGCGCGCTTTCCAGTTCGGGGGCGTTGTCGAAATAATCCTCAAGTGCCGATTTGCCGCGCGAGGTGACGAAGATGAACTCCTCGATACCCGCCGCACGCGCCTCGTCGATGGCGTATTGGATAAGCGGGCGGTCCACCAACGTGAGGATCTCTTTCGGGATCGACTTCGTCGCGGGGAGGAAGCGGGTTCCGAGGCCGGCCACCGGGAAGATCGCCTTCGTCACCTTGCTTTTCATTCGTCACCTATAGGGTTGCTACGATTAAATCGTCAGAAGTTGGTTTATTGTGTCCCCAAAGCCGTGATCCAACAAGGGACCGGTTCTGGCGTTGAGCACTCCCGAAGGAAGAAATGCTGCAAATGCGAAAATTGTTTCCTGCAATGCCGTGAAAAACCGCATTTTTAATGCGATAGGCGAGAAATTGCGTGCGTTCAGGGAAGCTGCATCTGCAGCATCATGGATTCGATCCGGGCCACATCGGACGGATTGTTGAGTTCCCAGAACTGCCGTCCGCGCGACTCGACCTCTGTGCAGAGCACCGCGCGACCGTTCTCCAGAAAGCGCAGCTGCTCCAGACCTTCGAGGGTTTCCAGAGGCCCGATCGGCCAGCCCGCATAGGCTGCCAGCGTGTCCGGCCGGTAGGCATAGACGCCCACATGGTGGAACACCGGCGTGGGGGCTTCGTCCGCGTAAGTCTCGGAGGTGAAGGGAATAACCTCTTTCGAGAAATAGAGCCCGCGATTGCCGGCGCCGAACACCGCCGTCGTGCCGCCGACGCGCCCGTTCTGGCGATCTTCCAGCAGGCTGTTGAGCGTCGCACCTTCGCAGCGCAGGACCGGGGTGGCCAGCTCGGCCCAGTCATTCGCGCGCAGGCCTGCAACGAGGTCTTCGATGAACCACGCGGGGGTCAGCGGCGCGTCGCCCTGAAGGTTCACGACGATGTCGAAATCACCGCCAAGGGTCGCGGCCGCTTCGGCGCAGCGCTCGGTCCCGTTGCGGCAGCTCTCGGAGGTCATCACCACCTCGGCGCCGAAGGCTTCGCAGGCCTCGCGGATACGGGAGTCATCGGTCGCTACCACGACCCGGTCGACGCCGCCGACTTGCGTCGCCGCCTCCCAGCTGCGCTGGATCAGGGTCTTTTTCTCGCCCGTGGCGCCGGTCAGTTCGACCAGAGGCTTGCCGGGATAGCGGCTCGACGCGTAGCGCGCCGGGATGACGATCAGGACCGACATTACTTCACCAAGAGAACGCCGGGGGCATAGGCGATGAAGAACGGGTTCTCGAAGC
Organism: Thioclava sp. PTB-PU3-1; assembly: GCF_055666785.1. Classification (NCBI taxonomy): domain Bacteria; kingdom Pseudomonadati; phylum Pseudomonadota; class Alphaproteobacteria; order Rhodobacterales; family Paracoccaceae; genus Thioclava; species Thioclava sp. PTB-PU3-1. Next base: position 225,161 of record NZ_JBVNVL010000003.1, read on the forward strand.
CCGGCTTGCCATAGATGAAGGGCGCGTGATCGTCGAAGCGGATCATTTCGCCGCCCGCGCCGCGCAGAACCGCGTCACCGGCTGCCGTGTCCCATTCCATCGTGCGCCCGAGGCGCGGATAGAGATCGGCCTCGCCGGTCGCGACAAGGCAGAACTTCAGCGACGACCCGGCCGAGGCCATGTCCTTCACTGCGTATTTGCCAATGTAATCGTCGGTCGCCTGATCGCGGTGCGATTTCGACGCTACGACCATCAGACCGCGATTGTCGGGCATCGAGACGGTGATCGGATGCTGCTTGCCGGGGCGCTCCTTGTCGAAGGGGCCATCCTCTTCGACCGCGCGGCCCTCGGCCAGCGTGTAGAACAGACGTCCCTTGGCGGGGGCGTAGACCACGCCGCGCACGGGCTTGCCGTTCTCGACATAGGCGATGTTCACCGTGAAATCGCCGCGGCGCTTGACGAATTCCTTCGTGCCATCGAGCGGATCGACGATCAGGAAGGTCGATACCTCCTGCGAATGGCTCGCGGCCTGCTCTTCGGTGACGAGCGGCATATCGGGAAATTCTGCGCGCAGCCCTGCGGAAATCAGCGCGTCGGCGGCCTCGTCGGCCTCGGTCACCGGCGAGTTATCCGACTTCGACTTCACCTCGAAATCGGGCGAGTCGTAGATCTCCATGATCTTGTCGCCTGCTTCGAGCGCCAGCCGCCGCATCACTCGCATCAGATGTTCGAAATCCATCGTCACGCCTCTCCCGGCCTTGTTAAGGCCCAATTGCTATGCTCCAACTCCCCCCTTATGATGCGGCGATAAGGGTTGAGCAAGCAATCCGACCTAGCTTGGGCCGCAACGACGCCCGAATCGGCAGGGACATGTTCAGACCAGAGACGAAATCGACCAAGCTCGGCACGACCTTCAGCCTGCTGGAGCTGATCTATCACGCCACCGTGCGCAATCTGCGCAAGAACCACGGGAACGCGCTGATCGGTCTGTTGCTGAACATGTTTCAGACGATGCTGTTGGTCATCTCTTTCTACATCATGTTCAGCGTGCTCGGGATGCGGTCGAGCTCGGTGCGGGGCGATTTCCTGCTCTACATCATGACGGGTATCTTCCTCTACATGACCCACACCAAGACCCTCGGCGCGGTCTTCGGGTCGGAAGGGCCCACATCGGCGATGATGAAACACGCGCCGATGACCACGGCGATCTCGATCGCGTCGGCGGCGCTGAGCGCGCTCTATATTCAGGTGCTGTCGATGGTGACGGTGCTCTACATCTACCACGCGGCCTTCAAACCGATCGAGATTTACGACTGGGTCGGCGCGTTCGCGATGGTGCTGCTGGCTTGGTTCACGGGGCTCGCGGTCGGGGTCGTGCTGCTTGCGGCGAAGCCCTGGGCGCCCGAAGTGGTGAGCGTGATCCAGCAGGTCTATACCCGCGCCAACATGATCGCCTCGGGCAAGATGTTCCTCGCCAACAATTTGCCGCACAAGATGCTGATCCTGTTCAATTGGAACCCGCTGTTTCACACGATCGATCAGGCGCGGGGCTACACCTTCATCAACTACAATCCGCATTTCTCGAACTGGGAATACCCGCTCTACGTCGGGCTCGCGATCCTGATGATCGGCCTTCTGGGCGAGTTCTACACACGGCAATACGCGTCGCTTAGCTGGGGCGCGCGGCGCTAAAGGACGAAGGCTCGCGCCGCCGCCTTCGGATCAGGTCTTTCGGATCGTGTCGCCCGGATCGAGGGTCGGCTCCAGCTCGATCACTTCGCCGCCGATCATCCCGCTTTGCGAGCGCCCCGAAATGATCTGCGCCGCCTTGCGGCCAATCTCAGCGCGGCAGGCATTCATCGTGGCGAGCCGCACCGACAACCCGTCGAGCAGTTCCAGCCCGTTGAACCCGGCCAGACCCATCTTGCCCGGCACGTCGATCCCATGATCGAGGCACCAGAGCAGACCGCCCGCGCCGATCATGTCGTTGGAATAATAAAGGAAATCGAGATCGGGCGAGCGCTTGAGCATCGTCTCCGTCATCTCGCGCCCTTTCGCGAGCGCAGAACCGCCCGCGTAGAACTCGGTGTCCGCCAGTTCGATGCCCGCCTTGGCGAGCCCTTCCTTGAACCCTTCGAGCCGTTTGCGCGCCCGGTGATCCTCGGGCATTTTCGTGCCAAGGAACCCGATCTTGCGATAGCCGGCGGCGATGATCGCCTCGGCCATATGCAGCCCGGCGCGGCGATGCGAGATGCCGACGACCGAGTCGATCCCCTCGCCATCGACATCCATGATCTCGACCACCGGAATGCCCGCATTCTGCAGCATGGCGCGCGAGGCGGGCGTGTGCTCGACCCCCGCGATGATCACCCCCGAGGGGCGCCACGAGAGCATCTCATAGAGAACCTGCTCTTCCTTCTCGGGCGAGTAATTCGTCACCCCGACGACCGGCTGCAGCCCGGTATCCTCGAGCTCGTCGGACACGCTCGACAGCACTTTCGGAAAGACGAGGTTCGACAGCGACGGGATGATCACGGCCACGAGGTTCACCCGCTGAGAGGCCAGCGCGCCCGCGATCTTGTTGGGCACATAGCCAAGCGCTTTCGCGGCCTGCAGGACCTTTTCGCGTGTCGCATCAGAGACATCGCCGCGATTGCGCAGCACGCGACTGACGGTCATCTCCGAGACGCCAGAGGCTTCGGAGACATCGCGCAGGGTCAATGGACGGCGGGTTTCGATAGGGCGAGACAAGGGCGGTTCCTCAAGGTTCTCCTCTTGTTAGCGCCAAACATTTCCCTTGCGCAAGCGAATGATGCCAAGTATGTTAGCGTTAACGGTTGTAGGGTCGGATAATCTCCGCCCGATACCTGGAACGACCCTCGCCGGTGTCGGATTCGTCACGGCGAGGGATGCGAAAGGGGGCGCAGTGGGCCAATTTGCGCTCCCTTTTCTTTCCTTCCCCCTAAAATCCTGAAATTTCCGCACGATCCGCAGGCATAGGAATATGCCGCGGTTTTCTGTTGCAGCGCAGCGATGGACTTGCGCCACAAGCTCTTTGGCGGCATCAAAGGCGCAGTGCGGTCCCGTGGCTCAACTGGATAGAGCAGCCCCCTCCTAAGGGGCAGGTTGCAGGTTCGAATCCTGCCGGGATCGCCAAGCAGACATGAAAAAGGCCCGCGCGATGCGGGCCTTTCGTGTTTCTGGCAAGTCGATCAAAGATCGGTCCAGGCCTTGTCCTCGCCCTTGAGGCCACCGACCATCACGCGGGTCGGAAGGCCGATGCGGTCGAGCTGGGTGAAGAAGGGCTTGGGGTCCATCTCTTCGACGTTTTTCATCGTCTTCGCATCCCAGTCGCCCTGCGCGATCAGGATCGCGGCGGCGACCGGCGGCACGCCCGCGGTGTAGGAGATGCCCTGCGAGCCGACTTCCTCATAGGCCTCTTTGTGATCGGCGACGTTATAGACGAAATATTCCACGTCCTTGCCGTCCTTGGTGCCTTTCACCAGATCGCCGATGCAGGTCTTGCCGGTGTAATCGGGCGCGAGGCTCGACGGGTCGGGCAGCACGGCCTTCACCACTTTCAGCGGCACGACTTCCAGACCTTCAGCGGTTTTCACCGGCTGCTCGGAGAGAAGGCCGAGGTTCTTCAGCACGGTGAAGACATTGATGTAGTGATCGCCGAAGCCCATCCAGAAGCGCACATCGGCCTGCGGATAGTTGGTCGCGAGCGAATGCACCTCGTCATGGCCCGACTGATAGGCCTGGGACGGGCCGACGACGGGCAGATCCCAGTTGTGGCCCGACGCGAACATGCTCGTCTCTTTCCACTGCTGGTCTTCCCAATAGTAAACCACGCCGGTGAATTCGCGGAAGTTGATCTCGGGATCGAAGTTGGTCGCGAAATACTTGCCGTGCGAGCCTGCGTTGATGTCGACGATGTCGATGGATTTCACCTCGTCCATCTGGTCGATGGCGAAGCGCGCATAGGCATTCACCACGCCCGGATCGAAGCCCGCGCCGAGGATCGCGGTCACGCCATGCTCGGTGCACAGGTCGCGCTTCTTCCACTCGTAATTGGCATACCACGGCGGGGTTTCGCAGATCTTGTCGGGCTCTTCGTGGATCGCGGTGTCGATATAGGCGGCGCCCGTCGCGATGCAGCCGTCGAGCACGTGCATATTCACGAAAGCGGTGCCGACGTTGATCACGATCTGCGCGCCGGTCTCGCGGATCAGCGCTGCGACGGCCTCGGAATCGGTCGCATCCACCTCATGCGCCTCGAACGTGCCGTCCACTTTCATCGCGCCCTTTTCGCGCACGCTGTCGATGATCGCGTCGCATTTCGATTTGGTGCGCGAGGCGATATGCAGGTCGCCAAGGATGTCGTTATTCTGCGCGCATTTATGCGCCACGACCTGGGCGACGCCGCCCGCTCCGATGATGAGCACGTTCTTTTTCACTTCGGCTGTCTCCTTTTTCTGCGGACAGGGGAAGGGGGCTCTTGTGGGCCCTCAGGACAATGAGGCGCGATAATCCTCATAGGTGAAGTCGCGAATCCGGTCGATGTTCCCATTTTCGCGGCGGATGGCGATGGCGGGCATCGCCACGCCGTTGAACCAGTTCTTCTTGACCATCGTGTAACCGGCGGCATCGGCAATCGAGATACGGTCGCCGATTTCGAGCGGTTTGTCGAACCGCGCCTCGCCGAAGATGTCACCCGCGAGGCAGGTCTTGCCCGCGATCTGGTACTCAAACTCGCCCTGCTGCGGCAGCTTGGCGGTCTCGCGATAGATCAGCAGATCGAGCATATGCGCCTCGATGCTGCTGTCGACGATGGCGATCTTCTTGCCGTTATCGAGAATGTCGAGAACCGTCACCTCGAGCGAGGCTGTCTGCGTGATCGAGGCCTCACCGGGCTCTAGATAGACCTGCACGTCGAAATCCTCGGAGAATTTCTTCAGCCGGTCGGCGAGCGCGTCCAGCGGGTAATCGTCGCCGGTGAAATGGATGCCGCCGCCGAGGCTCACCCATTTCAGACGCTTCAGGATATCGCCGAACTCCGCCTCGATCCGGGAAAGCTGATGATCGAACAGCGCGAAATCCGCGTTCTCGCAATTGTAGTGGATCATCACGCCCGAGATGCGGTCCATCGCCGCTTCCAGCCGCTCGGCATCCCATTCGCCCAGACGCGAGAACGGCCGCGCCGGGTCCGCGAGATCGAAGCCGGAGGTCGAAAACCGCGGGTTCAGGCGCAGGCCACGTTCGATATGCGTGGCCTTGTCGCCGAAGCGATCCAGCTGGCTCAGCGAGTTGAAGATGATCTTGTCGGCGTAACCGATGGCCTCGTCGATCTCGTGATCGGCCCAGGCGACCGAATAGGCATGGGTTTCCTTGCCGAATTTCTCACGCCCCAGATGCAGCTCGAACAGCGAGCTGGAGGTCGTGCCATCCATGTAGGGCTTCATGATGTCGAAGGCCGACCAGGTCGCGAAACATTTCAGCGCCAGCAGGGCTTTCGCGCCGGAGCGTTCGCGCAGACGCTCGATCTTGCGCATGTTCTCGCGCAGGCGCGCCTCGTCGATCAGGTAGAAGGGCGTGTCGGACATGGCTCTCCCTCGGGTCAACAGACCCTGCGATATAGGGCGCATGTGACAGTGGCGCAACCGGATCAGTCGACTCGGATCGCATCCTTGGCCACGCTAAGTGCATAGCCTTTGCGGGAAATGTTGCGCACGAGAAGCTCGCTGACGAGCTGATTTCCGAGGCTGTCGCGCAGGCGTTTGATCCGCGTGGCGCCCGCCGCCTCGTCGCAATCGGCCTCGTCCCGGCCCGAGATCATCGCCTCGATCTGCACGCCGGTGAGGATGTCGTCGTCCATCCGCGCCTCGGCCAGCACCGACAGCGTCTCGATCGCCGCCGGGGTCAGGGTGAAGCCCATATCGTTGAGCATCACCGCGTTTTCGCCCCGCAGGATGCGTAAGGACTGCACTTCGATCCCGGCGCGGCGAATCTCGGTCATCCGCTTGTTCAGCGCGATCAGCAGCAGAAGGAAGACGATCGTCGCGATCAGAAGCGCGGCGGCGAAGATCAGCAGAATGAAGATGATCACCCGGTAATTCGCCAGCACATCCGAGAACGCGGTGCCCGACTGTGCCAGCACCTCCAGCAGCTTGATCTCGGCTTGTGAGGTCAGATTGTCGTTCTGCACGAAGATCTGCTCGACCCGCGCGTTGAACGCATCCGCGTTCGGCAGATTCGCGAACAGCAGCACCGCGGCCACGGCGAGAATCGCGACCACGGCCACGATCCCGCCCACGACCGCGCGCGAACCGAGTCGTAAACTATCAGTAACGGAGGAAATATTGTCCGGCACTGGCCTTCCTTTGCTCCAAGCCATCGGGGCCGAATGTGGAGAGAACCGTCAGCAAGGTCCACCCATCGGCTTTCAGCTTCGGCGCCAATTCGCGCGCCGCCGCCTTTTTCGAACAGGCCGAGTCAGAGACCTGCGCCACCCCGTATTGCAGCTGCAACGGGTTGTCGCGCTTGGCCTTATAATCGGCATAGCACTCGGCCTGCGCGGCCGAGGCAGAGGCGAGAAACGCCAATATGAGGACTACGTGTTTCATGTGGAACACGCTGCGCTCAACGCCCGTGTTATTCAATAGCCAAAGGGGGTTGGCCCGCCTGTTATCCGATAGCAGGGGGCCGCTATTGCCTGACTTTCGCCCCTCGGCCCAATCTCGGTTCATCGACGTCATGCGGCCTTCCGGGCTGCCGAGTGAAAGGACCGAAGCCATGAGCCTCAAGACCAAGGCCACCGCCGCCATCACCGCCCTCGCCCTCGCGCTGGGCTCCGTCGCAATCAGTGCTACGCCCGCCGCCGCGCTGGGCAAGAAGGACCGTCAGGCGCTGAGCATCCTGCTTGGGGTCGGTGCCGCCGCGCTGCTCCTCGACGGGATGAACAAGAAGGATCACAAAGCGAAGAAGGCGCAGCCGCGCTACGAGAGCTGGCAGGACCGCCAGCGTCGTCTGGAACGTGAACGCCGCGAGCGCGAGCGCCGCGAAGCTGAAGCCCGACGCCAGCGCGCGCAGGAGCGTTACGACCGCGACCACCGTCGCTATAGCCATGATCGCGACCGCATCCGTCTGCCCGCGCAATGCGTGCAGCGTGTGAAGACCGGCCGGGGCTGGGGCGAGGTGGTTTCCGCCTCCTGCCTCGATCGCCGCACCGAACGTCGCCTGCCCGCCAACTGCGCCTTCACGATGAAGACCGGCCGTCACGGCGTCGAGAAAGTCTATGGCAGCAACTGCCTCGAGGATCGCGGGATTCGTCTCAGCCGGCGTTAAGCCATGCGGCAGACGCCATAAGAGCGTCGTCGAGCAGTGCGGGGGCCTTCGGGCCCCCGCTTTTCCATTGAACAGACCTGCCGTTCCGGGGCATTCCGAAGAAATGGCACAGAACCCCGATTTCTCTTTCGAAGAAGCCGCCTTCGCGCGCGGCCTGGAAATCGTTGCAGGCGTGGACGAGGTGGGCCGCGGCCCGCTTTGCGGTCCGGTGACGGCAGCGGCGGTCATTCTCGATCCCGCCCGCATTCCTGAAGGGCTCAACGACTCGAAGAAGCTCACCGCGAAGCGCCGCGCCAATCTGGCCGCGCAGATCATGGACTGCGCCGAGTTCTGCGTGGCCCATGCCAGCGTCGAGGAAATCGACGAGCTCAATATCTACCACGCCTCGCATCTCGCGATGTGCCGCGCGATCGACGGGCTGGGCCGCACCGCCGATCATGTCCTCGTCGACGGCAACCGCGTGCCGCGCGACCTTAAGTTGTCCAGCGAACCGATCGTGAAGGGCGATGCCCGTTCTTTGTCGATCGCGGCGGCCTCGATCCTCGCGAAAGAGGCCCGCGATTTGCTCATGGTGGATTTGGCGCAACAGTATCCGGGCTACGGCTGGGAGCGGAATGCGGGCTACCCGACCAAGGACCACCTGCAGGCACTTCTAGATTTAGGGGTCACCCCCGTTCATAGACGAAGCTTCAAGCCGGTCCACAATATCTTGTGCCAAGCGAATTATATAACCCCTTGATTCAAAAAAGAAATTGACGATGAATCGCCTTTGACTCATTTTTATAGCCATAGATCGGCACAAAGCCGGCTCCCAGATATTGGGCCCTGAGGCGGGCAGTTAAGAGGCTAAAAATGGCAAAGACCAAGACTCCGGTGGTGCGCAATGCACTGCCCCTGAACGAAATTCTGGATGGCGATTGCATCGAAATGATGAACTCGCTGCCCGAGGACAGTGTGGACCTGATCTTCGCCGATCCGCCCTACAATCTACAGTTGCGCGGTGACCTGCGCCGCCCCGATAATTCCAAGGTCGACGCGGTCGATGACGCGTGGGACCAGTTCGGCTCCTTCGCGCATTACGACAATTTCACCCGCGACTGGCTGAAGGCCGCGCGCCGCATCCTCAAGCCGAATGGCGCGATGTGGGTGATCGGCTCCTATCACAACGTGTTCCGCATGGGCGCAGAGCTGCAGAATCAGGGCTTCTGGATTCTCAACGACGTCGTGTGGCGCAAATCGAACCCGATGCCGAATTTCCGCGGCAAGCGCCTGACCAACGCGCATGAGACGCTGATCTGGGCGTCGAAATCCGAAGGCGCGAAATACACCTTCAACTACGAGGCGCTGAAATCGCTCAATGAAGGGGTGCAGATGCGCTCCGACTGGGTGATCCCGATCTGCAATGGCGGCGAGCGTCTGAAGGATTCGAACGGCGAGAAAGCCCACCCGACCCAAAAGCCCGAGGCGCTGCTGCACCGTGTCCTCGTCGGTACCACCAATCCCGGCGACGTGATCCTCGACCCGTTCTTCGGCACCGGCACGACCGGCGCCGTGGCGAAGATGCTCGGCCGCGATTTCATCGGCATCGAGCGCGAAGAAGCGTATCGCGAAGTCGCGCTCAAGCGCCTCGCCAAGATCCGCAAATTCGACAAGGAAGCCCTTGAAGTTTCCACGTCGAAACGCGCCGAGCCGCGCGTGCCCTTCGGCCAGCTGGTCGAACGCGGGATGCTGCGCCCGGGCGAGGAGCTGTATTCGCTCAACGGTCGCCACAAGGCCAAGGTCCGCGCCGATGGCACGCTGATCGGCGACGACGTGAAAGGCTCGATCCATCAGGTCGGCGCCCATCTCGAAGGCGCGCCGAGCTGCAATGGCTGGACCTACTGGACGTTCAAGCGCGATGGCAAACAGGTCCCGATCGACCTGCTGCGCCAGCAAATCCGCGCCGAGATGAACTGAGGCTCGGCCCTCTCTCAAGAATTAGAAGTTACCGCCGGTGCCGAGGGCCGCTCCTCGGCACGCGCCTTGCCCCGCCGTGCGAAACGGCGGGGTCTTTTCGTTTGTGCTGACGATGAAAAGGGGCCTGCCCCACCGCGCCCCCGGGGATATTTGAACAAGAACAAAGAGCCGGATTTCGGCTTGGCGGAAATATCCCGGGGTGAATGGCCGCAGGCCAGAGGGGCAGCGCCCCTGCCGCATTCAGGCCTGGCCGAGGCGAGCGCGCAATTCGCGCAGCACCGGCAGGGTGGCGCGGACCTTATCGGGGCCGAGATCGCGCACGATCCCTCCGATGATCGGCATCAGCGAGGCCAGAGCCGCATCGCGCGCCCGCCGACCGGAGGGCGAGAGCGATACCCATTTGCGCCGCGCATCGTCCCAGTCGGGCCGGATATGCACATGTCCCGCCCATTCCAGCTTGGCGAGCGTGTTGGTCATCGCACCGCGGGTCACATGCAGCGCCTCGGCCAGTTGGGCGGGCGTGCGCTCTTCGTTGATATGGGCCAGCAGGTTGAGCACCGAGAAATGCGAGATCTCCATGCCCTTCGGCAGGGCGCGGCTCACGACGTTGCGCGCCAGCTGATCGGCCATGAAGACCTCGGCGAACAGCGTCGCGGCGAGCGGATCGTTCTCGGGCGGGGTGCTCACGGTCCGTCGAAGCTCCGGTCATGGAAGAGGGACCGCAGGCGCGAGCGCACCGCGTCCACCTGATCGAGATCGAGATCGACGAGGGTCACGCCGGGCTCGGTGCCGCCATCGGCCAGAACCTTGCCCCACGGATCGACCGCCAGCGAATGGCCCCAGGTCCTGCGCGGCCGACCGCCATGCGCGGCATGGGTGCCGCATTGCGCGGGCGCCAGCACGAAGCAGGTATTCTCGATCGCGCGGGCACGCACCAGAACCTCCCAATGGGCGGCCCCGGTCGTGTCGTTGAACGCCGCCGGGATCGTCAACACCTGCGCCCCGGCCTGCGCCAGCGTCCGGTAGAGATGCGGGAAGCGCAGGTCGTAGCAGACCGACAGGCCGAGCTGGGCGTATTTCGTGGCGCCCAGAACCGCCTCGCGCCCGGGGCGGTAGGCTTCGGATTCGCGGTAGCGTTCGGTCTCGGACACGTCCACGTCGAACATGTGGATCTTGTCGTAGCGGGCTTTGATATTGCCCTTGCGCCCGATCAGGAAGGAGCGATTGGCGAAGCGCGCATCGTCTCCGGATTTCAGGCAGAGCGAGCCGATCAGGATATAGACGCCAAGGCGCTCTGCCTCGTTGCAAAGCGCCTCCAGCGTCGGGTCGTGATGCTCGTGATGCAGGACCGCGTTCTGATGGGCGCGATCCGACGAGATCAGATTGGTGCATTCCGGCGTCGCGATCAGCTGCGCACCTTTCGACGCGGCATCGCGGATGAAGTCGAGCGTGACCGGCAGGTTCTGTGCCGGATCATCCGTTACCGAAAGCTGAACGAGCGCCGCCTTCATCGTGTCAGCTCGCCAGCATCTGATCGAGCTTGCCCGAATGTTCGAGCGCGTGCAGCTCGTCGCAGCCGCCGATCGGCTCGTCGCCGATGAAGATCTGCGGGACGGTCCGGCGGCCATTGGCGCGCTGGGTCATCGCGGCGCGCAGTTGCGGTTCGCGGCCGACATCGGTTTCCTCGTAGGAGATGCCCTTCTTGTCCAACAGGCGCTTGGCCATGATGCAGAAGGGGCAGGTGCTGGTGACGTAGATTTCGACGCGTTTCATTCTCAATTCCCTTTGGTCTGCGAGACTATAGGGATTTAGGGTGCCTTCGCAACGCGTGCCAGTGTCACAGTGCAGATCGGCTCTGCACCTGCGCTCAACGCCGCTTCTGTCGCGGCGGAAAGCGTGGCCCCCGAGGTCATCACGTCATCGACGATCAGGAGCGGACGCCCGCGCAGCAGCGCCGCGCGGCGCGGCGTGACGGTGATCGCGCCGTCGAGATTGGTGTGCCGCTCCTCCCGGCTTTTGCCCTTCTGGCTCGACGTGGGGCGGGCGCGGGTGAAGAGATCGGCGCAGTAGTCGTGGCCGGTGCGCCGGGCCAGCGCGCGGGCCAGCTCCGCCGCCTGATTGAAGCGCCGTCGCAGCAGCCGCAGCCGATGCAGAGGGATCGGCGCGATCAGCGTGTCGGGCGTCAGAAGCGGCGCGGCGGCGCGCGCCATCCAGTCGGCCAGCGGCGGCACCAGATCGAGCCGGTCGCCATGTTTCAGAGCCAGCACCAGATCGCGCCCGGTGCCCGAGTAATGCATCACCGTGCGCCCCCGCGCCTAGGGTCTTGGATGGGTGAGGCAGTCGTCGCAAAGGATGGCCGTGTCGCTTTCGCCGGGCAGCGGCGTGCCGCAGGCGTCGCAGACCGTGCCGCGCGCGAAGGTGGCCTCGGACCAGCACGCACCGCAGAGGCCGAAATCCGTGCCGACCGCGTCGCCGCAGGCGATGCAGCGCGGCGGGAAGAGCGCGCGCAATCCCAGACGCCCCGCCGCTAGCATCCGGCTTCGAACCTCGTTAAGGGTTTCTGCCATGGATACGCCGCCCCTTCTGACCGACCGCGCCGCGCTCGAGCGCCATAGACTTCGCGCCGCCCGTGCGCCCGAACTGTTTCTGCACGAGGACGCGGCGGCTGAACTTGAGGAAAGGCTCCTAGAGGTTAACAGAACCTTTACGGCCCCCGCGCTGATCGCCGCTTTTCCCGAGCCGTGGCGCGAAATTCTTCCCGAGGCGAAGATCGTGGCCGATACGGATGTGCTCGATCTCGAGGAAGGCGCGCATGATCTGGTGGTCCACGCGCTCTGTCTGCATTGGGCAAATGACCCGGTCGGGCAGCTGGTGCAGGCGTCGCGTGCGCTGAAACCCGACGGGCTGTTCATCGGCGTGATGTTCGGCGGTCAGACGCTCAATGAGCTGCGCGCCGCACTGGCGCAGGCCGAAGCCGCGATCACTGGAGGCTTGAGCCCGCGGATCGTGCCGATGGGCGAAATTCGCGATCTCGGCGCGCTGATCCAGCGGGCGGGGCTGGCGCTGCCAGTGGCCGATGCGGTGACGCGCAAGGTGACCTACGAGACGCCGCTGCGGCTCTTGTCGGACCTGCGCGCGATGGGCGAGACCAATGCGCTTGCCGCCCGCGATCGCCGCTTCCTGCGCCGCGATGTGCTGACCGAGGCGCTGCGGCTGTATATCGAGACCTATCAGGAGCCCGATGGCCGGGTGCGCGCGACATTCGATATGGTCTGGCTCACCGGCTGGAAGCCGCATCCCGATCAGCAGAAACCGTTGCGTCCGGGCTCTGCGGCACAGCGGCTCGCCGATGCGCTGGGCACCACCGAGCGCCCGAGCGGCGACAAGCCCGGCTCAGCCTAGCGCGTCGAGGAAGGACTTCGACCACCAATGCACGTCATAGGTGGTCAGCCCCTTCATCAGCGACCGATAGCGTTCCCGCCGCTCTCCGCGCGACATCATGAGCGCGGTCAGCATCGAGGTGGCGACCTGTTCGGGATCGTGCGGGTTCACCATCAGCGCCGCATCCATCTGCTCCGCGGCGCCCGCGAATTGCGACAGCATCAGAACGCCGGGATCGTCGGGGTTCTGGGCGGCCACGAACTCCTTCGCCACGAGGTTCATCCCGTCCATCAGGGGCGTCACCAGCGCGACATGCGAGGCGCGATAGAGCCCCGCCAGAACTTCGCGCGGCACTGCGCGATTGATGAAGCGGATCGGAACCCACTGGATATCGGCGAACTGGCCGTTGATGCGGCCCGAGAGATGCTCGGTCTCTTCGCGGATATCGTCATAGGCCTGCACGCCCTCGCGGGTCGGCGGCGAGATCTGCAAGAGCGAGACGTAGCGATGCCAGTCCTCGTGCCGCTCGAGAAACTCGCCGAAGGCGCGGAAGCGGTGCGGCACGCCTTTGGAATAATCCAACCGGTCGACGCCGATCATCAGCCGGCGGTGATCCTTCACGATCCCGGCGGGCAGTTTATCGAACTCGGCCTCCGCCAGTTCCTGAAACTCTCGCGCGTCGATCGAAATCGGGAACGCGGCGATCCGGCATTGGCGAGGCGAGAGATGCACGTAGCCCGCGCCCAGATTGGAGGCGTCGGCGATCTCGATCATCGAGTGGAGGCAGGCACGCACGTCGCGCTCTGCCTGAAGGCCCACGAGGTCGTAATTCGCGATCCACTGGCAGACCTCGCGCCCGTTGGGCAGGGCCTGCATCGCGGTCGGGCCGGGGAAGGGCGTGTGCAGGAAAAAGCCGATCGGATTGGTCACGCCCATCAGGCGCAGCTCGTAAGCCAGCGGCAGCAAGTGGTAGTCCTGCACCCAGATCCGGTCGTCGGGTTTCAGGAACGGCGCCACGAGTTTCGCGATCCGCCGGTTCACCTGCTTGTAGACGCCCAGATATTCCTGATGGATATCCATCAGATCGGCGCGGCCGTGGAATAGCGGCCAGAGCACCGAATTCGAATAGCCCGCGTAATAGTTGTCCTGCTCTTCCTGAGTCAGATCGAAGCAGTAACGTCGGAACGGGCCACCCTCGATCTCGCGCAACTCTGCGGCAGGCGTGTCGGCGATCTCGCCCGAGGTGCCGATCCAGATGCCGCCGGTCTCCTCCAGCACATCGCCAAGCGCCACAACGAGCCCGCCGGAGGGATTGGCCCCGGTGGGAATGCGGTTGGAGATGCAGATCAGGCGGCCCATTCGTCGTTCCTCATTCAGCGTGCCACGGCAGCGGCGAGCCAGGCGCGCACATCCATCGGCTCGTCTAGGTGATAGCGCGCGACGCTCTCTCCGTCACCGACCTTGATGCCGAAGCCGCCATGCGCCTCTGCCCAGGCCAATGCGGGCTCGTCGGTCGTGTCGTCGCCCGCATAGACCGGATTGCGGCCGCCGAACTGCACGAGGTCGGACAGGATCGCCAGAGCGCCATCCTTCGAGAACCCCTCGGGGCGAATTTCGACCGCCATTTTCGCGGGCTGGATCGTGAAGCCGTCATAGCGCGCGGTCAGCTCTTCGGTGAAAGCTTCCACTTTGCCTTGCTTGGCGGGGTTGGAGCGGAAGTGGATCGCGGCGCCGTGGCTCTTGTCTTCAAAAATGAGATCGTGGTCCTGCGCGAACCCGGCCAGATCCTCTTTTACCGCCCCCAGATGTTGTGGGGTCTCGGCCATCGGCGGTTCCATTCCGCGCGCTTCCGAGCCGTGGGAGCCAACCATCAGCCCGTCGAACCCGTCGAGGAAACGTTCCAGCTCGTGCAGGGATCGCCCCGAGACAACCGCAAGCGCCCCGTTGAGCGCCTCCGAGAGTTGTTCGAGCAAACGCGGCAGGTTTTGCGGCACGATCACCGCATCCGGGCGGGGCGCTATGTCCACCAGACATCCGTCGAAATCTAGGAACAACGCGTCTCGCGACGGGTCGAGAGCGGGCGGGGCCGGTTTTTTCCCGGTCATGTCATCCATTGCCATGTGAAGACCGTAAGTGATCCTGTCCCGGTTGAATAGGCCGCATTGGCACAGATCGGGAAACCCGTTAAGTCGGGTGGAAGTTCCGCGATAAATGACGACAGGACAGTGACACGATGACCAACGCCGCAAATCCGCGCCTTGCCCATGCCCCCGCCGATCACCCGCCCGTCAAGGAAGCGAAGATCGGTCTGCTCGTCGCCAATCTCGGAACCCCGGACAACACCGATTACTGGTCGATGCGTCGCTATCTGAACGAGTTCCTCTCGGACCGGCGCGTGATCGATTACCCGGCATGGAAATGGCAGCCGCTGCTGCAACTCATCATCCTGTCGAAGCGGCCTTTCACCTCGGGTGCGAACTACAAGACGATCTGGAACGACGAGGCGGGCGAGAGCCCCCTGATGACGATCACCAAGCAGCAGGTCGCGAAGCTGCGCGATGCGGTCTCGGCGCGCTACGGTCAGGAGGTCGTCGTCGATTACTGCATGCGCTACGGCAATCCCTCGACCCAGTCGGTCGTCGACCGGATGGTCGCGCAGGGCTGCGAGAAGATCCTGTTCCTGCCGCTTTATCCGCAATATGCGGGCGCCACCTCGGCCACCGCGAACGATCAGTTCTTCCGCGCGCTGATGAAGCAAAAGCGCCAGCCCGCCGCGCGCGTGGCGCCGGAATATTTCGACAAGCCCTCCTATATCGACGCGCTCGCGCAATCGGTGGAGCGGGTCTATGCCACGCTCGACGAGAAGCCCGATGTGCTGGTCGCCTCCTATCACGGGATGCCCAAGCGCTATCTGATGGAAGGCGACCCCTACCATTGCCAGTGCCAGAAGACCTCGCGTCTGCTGCGCGAACGGCTCGGCTGGGACAAAGACGGGATCGACACGACCTTCCAGTCGGTCTTCGGCCCCGAAGAATGGCTCAAACCCTACACGGTCGAGCATGTGGCGGAACTGGCGAAGGCCGGGAAGAAGAACATCGCGGTGATCTCGCCCGCCTTCAGCGCGGATTGCATCGAGACGCTCGAAGAGATCAACGGCGAAATCCGCGAGGCGTTCGAGCACGCGGGTGGTGAGAAATTCACCTATGTCCCCTGCCTCAACGATGACGATCTTCACATCAAGGCGCTGATGGACGTGGTGGGCGAAAACCTCGCGGGTTGGATCGACTGATAAAACCGTCGCGATCTGCGACGTCCTGCCTCACAGCTTTGTGAGTCTCTCTTCCTATATGTTCTGACGCGGGGGCAAGGGATCGCCGTCTAGGCGCACCCTGCGGACCGGCAACGTCCGGGACGCTCAGAGCAGAAAGGAATGAGAATGATCAAGACTATCGCACTGGCCGCCACGGTGGCCCTCTACGCTGGCGCTTCCTGGGCCGGTCACGCAAATCCCTGGGCGACCGAGGATGACGTGATTTACAACCAAGAGCACGAGGACAACCTCGTGCAATCCATCGACACGCCCGGCGAGGATGAGATGCTCGGCACCATGGTGCGAAGCGCCCATGGCAAGCTCGACGGCTTGACGGGCGGTTCGGGTTCGAGCGGCGGCACCGGCGGCGGCTCGGACCACGAACACGGCCAGGGCGTGGGCAAAGGTGGTAACCACTGACCCCTATCCAATGAATTGAAAACCCCCGGGACTGCGTAGTCCCGGGGGTTTTACTTTGTCCGATGGGTGGCGTGGCTCAGATCAGCAGCACCTGCGTGCCGATCTTCGCGAAGCCGAACAGCTCCTGGATATGTTCGTTGTAAAGACCAATGCAGCCGTTCGAGCTTTTGCGACCGATCTTGCGCGTGTCATGCGTGCCGTGGATCCGGTAATAGCGCCACGACAGATACAGCGCATGGGTGCCCAGCGGGTTATCGGGGCCCGGCGGGACGTAATCGGGCCATTCCGGATTGCGCTTCTTCATCGAGGGCGTCGGCGCCCAGCTCGGCCCTTCGACCTTGCGGATCACCGAGGTCCGGCCGCGCCGCGTCAATTCTTCCGACACCGGCACCGAGGTCGGATAGAGGCGGTAGATCGACTGATCCGCCGACCAGTAATGCAAAGCCCGCGAATGGGTATCCACAAGGATCGCCCCACCGCGGAGGTTCGAGAAATAGGGCTGCCAGTCGCGGTTCTGGAAGCTTGAGATATTGCGGCGCTGGTTCGTATAGGCGTTCGTTTCGAACTGCTCCTGACCGTAATCGGGCGTTTGCGCCCGGGCGGGCAGCGCGAGCCCCGCACCAAGGCAGGCGGCGGCGCCGAGGAAGGCGCGGCGGTCGAAGGGCTTGCGCGTATGGGACATCTCAGGCTCCGGGTTCGCGACGGGGTCAATTGCGATAAATATAATGTGATCGCGCGGCGGCGGCAAATCAAACTGGCGGGGATGTGCCCGCAAAGCGACAGAGGGGTTTGCGCGGCTGGGGACAAGCGTGTAATGCAGATTGACGTTTTAACGAGGGACGGACCAAAGATGTTGCGCGCTTCTGTATTTGCGGTCTCCGCGATTGTGGCTCTGGCGGCTTGCCAGCCGACCGACACGCAGCCCAAACTCGGGCCCGATGGCCTGCCGCTGCCGAAAGTCTACAACATCACTGCGAGCGATCGCTCGGTGATCCCGCAGCGCGTGCTGGAATCGGTGAACAGCCTGCGTTCGGCGCGCGGTGCTGCGCCGCTGGTGCTGAACGACGCGCTGACCACGGCGGCGCTCGCGCATTCCAAGGACATGGCCGTGCAGAACCGCCCGTGGCACTGGGGCTCCGACGGCTCCTCGCCGCTGAGCCGGGCGCAGCGCGCCGGCTATCCGGGGCAGGTGCTGGGCGAGAATATCTCCGAGACCTACGAGACCGAGATGGAGACCCTCTCGGCCTGGATGAAGGTCGCCGATACGCGCGACGTGATCCTGAACCCGGCAGCGACGCAGATGGGCTTCTCTTGGTATCAGGAGCCGTCCGGCAAGATCTGGTGGACGATGGTCACCGGCAACTGAGCCGAAGACCCGCCGCAATCAAAAAGGGCCCCACGCGGGGCCCTTTGTCATTTCCGGGGGATGCTGCGATCAGGGGAAGATGAAGATCGGCGTGCCGTCGCGGACCATCGCGTAGATGTCGCTGATTTCCTTGTCCTTCACCGCGATGCAGCCCGCGGTCCAGTCGCGACCCTTGCCTTTGTTTTTGCCGTCGCGGCCATGGATGAAGATGTCGCCGCCCGCTTTTTTTCCCTGCGATTCCGCGAAGGCCACCTGCTGCGGATTCGGGTAGCTGATACCGATCGACAGGTAATAGGCCGAGTTCGGATTGCGCCGATTGATGTAATAGAGCCCTTCCGGGGTCTTGCCGTCGCCCTCGAACCGCTTCGGCCCGACCGGATCGCCGCCAAGGCCCACCTTGTACTTCTCCAGCACCTCGTCGCCATGCAGCAGATACATCATCCGCTGCGACTTGAAGAGCTGGATCTGAGTCACGGCAGGGCCGTTATAGGATTTGAATTTGGTGGAATCGCCGCAGGCGGCGAGCGTTGCGAGGGCGCATCCGCCCAAGAGGAGGGTTCGACGGTTCATGTTCGGCCTGTATTCGGAGACTGCTGTTTTGCAGTCTTTCTACCCGATTTTCGCCGTCGCATCTAGCGGGTGAAAAGGGCCGCAAGCTCCACATGAGCGGAAAACCGGAACTGATCCACCACCAGAAGCTTGTCGAGCGTGAAGCCCGCTGCAATCAGCGTCTCTGCGTCGCGCGCGAAGGTGACCGGGTTGCAGGAGACATGGACCAGCCGCTTGAGTTTTGATGCCGCGATCTCGGCGATCTGCGCCTGCGCGCCAGCCCGCGGCGGGTCGATCACCACCGCGTCGAACTTCGCCAGCTCGTCGGGCAGAAGCGGACGGCGGAACAGGTCGCGCGCCTCGGTGGAGACCCGGTGCAGGCCCTGCGACTGACGCCAGCCCTGATCGAGCGCCTCGGTCATCGCCGCGACCCCTTCGACCGCATGCACCTCGGCCAGCTCGGCCAGCGGCAGCGAGAAGGTGCCGCAGCCTGCGAAGAGATCGGCCACCTTTTTCGCATTGCCAATCGCCGCTTTGGCGAAGGCGGTCAGCACCGCTTCGCCATGATGGGTCGCTTGCAGAAACGCGCCCGGCGGCGGCACGACTTTCGCTTTTCCGAATTGCTGGATCGCCGGGCGGCGGCCCGCGATGACCTGCCCGTTCCAGCTGAGCCGGGCGAGATCGTGGCTGCGCGCCAGAGCCGACAAAGCCTCGAATTGGGCCGTATCAGGGTCTTTTCCGCCCTGTGTGGCCAGCTCCAGCCCGGCCTCCGACAGCGTCAGGGTGAAGGCGATTTCGCCTTTGCGCGAGCCTGCAATCGAGGTGGCCTCATGCAGCATCGGGATCGCGGCCAGCAGCTCGGGCCGCAGGATCAGGCAGTTCGGAATCTCGACGACCGTGTCCGAGGCGCGGGCGTGAAACCCGACCAAGGTGCCCTTCTTCGTGCGCCGTCCCGAAAGCGTCGCCCGCCTGCGGGAATTGAGCGGCGAGGTCGCGATGCTCATCTCCGGCACGGGCAGGTTGCGCGCGGCCAGCGCCTGACGCACCACGTCCATCTTCCACTCGGCGGTGAACGCCTCGGATGCGTGCTGCATCGAACAGGCCCCGCAGGAACGGTAATGCGGGCAGGGCGCTTTGACGCGGTCGTGCGAGGGCGTCACGATCTTGGGCTGCGCGATGCGGCCGTCGATCACCTCGCCCTCGACCACTTCACCGGGAAGCGCCATTGCGACATGCACGGTCCCCTCGGGGCCATGGGTCACGCCGTCGGCATGCAGGGACAGTCGCTCGATTTCGTAGGTCATGCGCCTTCTCTAGCTGCGCGGCGCGGGTCAGAAAAGACCCTATTCCGCCGCATCCTCCGCGTCGTCGCAGGTCAAGAAGCCGCCGGACTGACGTGCCCAGTAGCGTGCGTAGAGCCCGTTCATCGCCAGCAGCTCGTCATGGCTGCCCTGCTCGACGATCCGGCCTTCCTCCAGCACCACGATCCGGTCCATCTCGGCGATGGTGCTGAGGCGGTGGGCGATCGCCAGCACGGTCTTGCCTGCCATCACCCGGTGCAGCGCGCTTTGAATCTGAGCCTCCACCTCGGAATCGAGCGCCGAGGTCGCCTCGTCCAGCACGAGGATCGGCGCGTTCTTCAGGAAGGCGCGGGCAAGGGCGATCCGCTGGCGCTGGCCGCCGGACAGCTTCACCCCACGCTCGCCCAGCTTGGCGTCATAGCCGCGATTGCCCTCGTGATCGGCGAGGCCGCGAATGAAGTGGTCCGCTTCGGCCTGTTGCGCGGCGGCGATCATCTCCTCCTCGGTCGCGTCGGGTTTGCCGTAGAGGATGTTCTCCCGTGCCGAGCGATTGAACATCGCTGTCTCCTGCGTGACCATCGCGATATTGCGGCGCAGGCTCTCCTGCGTGACCTCACGAATGTTCTGCCCGTCGATCAGAATAGACCCTTTTTCGGGATCATAGAGCCTCAGCAGCAGCGCCACGAGCGTCGATTTCCCCGCGCCCGAGGCCCCGACGATCCCGATCCGCTCGCCATCCGCGATGGTCAGATTGATATCCGCGATCCCGCCGCTGCGACGCCCATAGGCGAAATCGATATTGTCGAACTGGATCTCACCTTCCACGTGGCGCAGCGTGCGAGCATCGGGCGCGTCGGTCAGGTCGTGCATATGCGCGAGCGTCCGCATCCCGTCCTCGGCCTCGCCGATATGGGTCCAGACGGACATAAGCGCCTGACTGACCCAGCCCGACATCTGCGACAGTCGGATCGCGATGGCGCCCGACGTGGCGATGGCCCCCGCAGTCGCCTCGCCCTGCGACCAGAGCCAGATCGCACCGCCCACCAGCATCACCGGAACGATCCCGGCATAGGCCATCTGCACCACGCGATAGAGGCTTTGGACCATGCCGAAGGAATAGGTCTTCTGGCGGAACTTCTGCATCGCCTCCAGCGCGGCGCGATCCTCGTGCTCCGCATGGGCGAACAGTTTCACCGTCTTGATATTGGTGACCGTGTCGACGACCTGCCCCGTCACCATCGCCCGCGCCGAAGCTCGCTCGCGCGAGCGTCCGCGGATATGGGGCAGGAAAAGGCGGATGATCAGGTAGAGCCCGAAGGTCCAGAACACGAGACCCACCGCTCCCCAACGGTCGATCTGGGCCAGAACGATCAGCGAGCCGACGATCGAGGCCAGTGCGAAGAGCCCGGTATTGATGATCTCGGTGACGGTATCGGTGACGGCGCGCGCGGTCTGCATCTGCTTTTGCGCGATGCGCCCGGCGAAGTCGTTGTCGAAGAAGGTGACCGATTGGCCCATCGTCCAGCGGTGCAGCCGCGAGAGCACCAAGGGCATCACGTTGGGGCTGATCAGCAGGTTGTTGGTGGCGGAGCTGATCCCGAAGGTCAGGGGGCGGATCAGCAGGAAGAACGCGACGAACAGAACTAGAAGCCCGACATTGGCCCCGATCACCGCGGCGCGTTCGCTGTTGAGCGCCGCGTCGATCACCTGACCCAGAAGCCAGGCGGAGACCACCTCCATCACGCCGGCGATGGTCGTGCCCAAGCTGGCCACGGCAATCGCGCCCCAGCTGCCCTTGAGGCACCAGCGGAAGAAAGCGCCAAGCTGGCGCGGCGGGGCGCCTTCGGCGGGGGAGAAGGGGTCGAACATGAGTCTCTCTTTCCCCTCCCGATATAGGCGATTGCGGCGCGGATCAAAGCGCGGCGAGCAAATCCTCGCGCGTCAGCGTAAAACCGGAGGCGATCCAGCGCGCCTCGAGCGTCTTCAGCGTATCTCCCAATGCCTTGCCTTCATAGCGGGGCATCAGGTCGCGCGATTGTACCGGAAATTGTTGTTTTGCGCCGAAATAGACCCTGTTTTGCCAGCCTTCCGGCATTTCCTGCCCCATCAGCGCATGCCGCAGAAGAAGCGCATCGGCCCCGACCTCTGCCCCGAGCCGATAGCCAAGGACCGTCGGGTCGTCACCGTCGGACAGCGAGGCGCGCAGAGCCTCGAGTTGTCTTGTGTCCTTTTTCGACAGGCGCAGCCGCTCGGCCACGTCTTCGCCGCCAATCGCCGCCAGCCTGCGGATCGGATCGGCGGGGCGATCTTCGAGATGGACGAGCGGCCCGAGCGCGGTCGCATCGGCGCCGGGCAGCACGGCCGTGAGAACCCCGCATTGCGCCATCGCCGCCACTGCGTGAACCGGATCGGGCGCGGCCAGCAATTTGCGCATCTCGCCGCCGAGGCGTTCGCGCGAAAGCGTCTCTATTCCGGCGGTATTTTCGGCGCAGGCGGCCAACCCGTCGGGGTCGAGATCGTGGCCATACCACGCGGTAAACCGGAAGAAGCGCAGGATACGCAGGTAGTCCTCGCGGATGCGCTCCTCCGCCTCGCCGACGAAGCGGACATGATGCGCCGCCAGATCCTCCAGCCCGGTGCCGAGCGGGTCGAGAATCGTGCCGTCCGAGCGGGCATAGAGCGCGTTCATCGTGAAATCACGCCGCGCCGCGTCCTCGGCGATGTCGTCGGAAAACGCGACCGTAGCATGCCGCCCATGCGTCTCCACATCGCGGCGGAAGGTGGTGACCTCATGCGGATGCCCCTCCGCGACCACCGTGACCGTGCCGTGATCGACCCCGGTCGGTACCGGCTTCAAACCGGCCGCCTTCGCAAGTTCGATCACCCGCTCGGGCCGTGCATCGCTGGCGATGTCGATATCGTTGACCGGCGCGCCGAGGGCGCTGTTGCGCACGCAGCCACCCACCAGAAGCGCCTGATGCCCGCCCTCTTCGAGCATCTTCAGCACGCGTTGGGTCGGCTCTGCCTCGATCCAGTCTCCGGTCAGTCTCATTCCGCCATCCGGTCCGCCAATGAGCGCAATATACGCGCGGTGGCGCCCCAGATGTAATAGGGCCCGTAAGGCGCCACGAAATAGCTGCGCCGGGAGCCGCGCCAGCGGCGCGATTCGACGCGGAAATTCCCGGGCGTGATATGCGAGAGCGGCACGGTGAACGCCTCGGCCACTTCGCCCGCTTCGGGGATCACCTCGAACGGCGTGTGGATGCGCGCCAGCACCGGCGTCACCAGAAAGGACGTCACGGTCTCATGCGGATCGAGCGTGCCCAGTACTTCGACATGGGCATGGGGCAGGCCGATCTCTTCCTGCGCCTCGCGCAGCGCCGCGCCGACCGGACCTTCGTCATCGGGATCGACCTTGCCGCCGGGAAAGGCGATCTGGCCGGGGTGATGGCGCAGATGCGAGCTGCGCTTCGTCAGATGCAGGCGCGGTTCCGGCCCGAACGTATCGAAGGCGACGAGAACGCCCGCGGGTCGCAGTTTGCGGTCCTCGGGCAGGATCACTTCCGGGTTCAGATCGTAATCCGAAGAGGGCCGCCCCGGTCGCGCCAAGGCGTCGAGAACCGGGGCGAGAGGATCACTCATTCGATCCCTCATCCCCCGCTTCGCGCAGCGACCCGTCGGGGTTCTTCTGCGCTTCGAAGCCGAGCGTCAGCGGATCGAAAATGTAATGCGCGCCGCAGAACTGGCAGTCCGCGGTGACCGTGCCCTCATCGGTGGTCATATGCGCGATGTCGCGCGCCGAGTAGATAGAGAGCGACTGACGCACGCGATCGGCCGAACAGGTACAGCCGAACTCCACCCGCTGCGGATCGAAGACGCGCGGCCGCTCTTCGTGGAACAGGCGCACCAGCAGCTCGGTCGGCTGCACGGTCGGGCCGATCAGTTCCATATCCTCGACCGTGTCGAGCAGGATATTGGCGCGCGCCCAGTTCTCGCCTTCCTCGCCGTCGAGGATGTCGTCGGCGGTCAGCAGACCCTGATCGCCCGAGCCTTCCTGAGCGGCGAAGGGCGAGGCCGGCGGCATATGCTGCAGCATCACGCCGCCCGCGCGCCAGCTTTCGCCCTGACCGGGCAGGATCGAACGCCCGAAAGACAGCGAGAACCGCGTGGGCAGCTGTTCGGATTGCGCAAAATAGGCCTCGGCGCAGGCGCGCAGCGAGCCTTCGGACAGTGGCGTGATGCCCTGATAGGGGGTCGTGCCTTTGCCCTGGTCGATCAGGATCGCAAAGTAACCCTGCCCGATCTGTTCGAACGGGTCGGCCTTGGGATCGAGCTTCTCTTCATCGAAGCTCGCCCAGGCGCGAATGCGGGCGGGCGCGCCCTCTTTCTCGGGGGCGTAGTAATCGGTTGCGATGATGCGGATCGGGCCGTTACCGCGGATTTGCAGCGACAGCTTCCAGCGCAGCTTGACGGTCTGGCCGATCAGCGCGGTCAGAAGGGCGGCTTCGGCCACCAGCATTTCGACCGCGCGGGGGTAATCATGTTGCGACAGGACGGTGTCGAGCACGCCGTCGAGGCGGGCAACCCGGCCGCGGATGTCAGAGCGGTCGAGCTGAAACGGCAGAACTGTATCGTCCCATGCGATTTGGGATAGCTTGGACATGGTGCTCCTGAGGGGCTCAGAGGGGTTTTCGGGCAGCGCGGAGCCTGCCATACAGCCCCAATATAGGCGCGGCAACCGCAGACCCAAGGGAGAGCACATGATCGCGAGGTTCGGAGAGCGGGTGAAATCCGGTCAGCAGTATCGTTTGCGCCCCGGTGCCTATGCGATCCTGATCCGCGACGGGCGGGTGCTGCTGACCCATCAGGCGCACCCCATACCGGAGTTTCAATTGCCCGGCGGCGGGATCGATCCGGGCGAGGGGCCGATCGAGGCGCTGCACCGCGAAGTCTTCGAGGAGACAGGCTGGGCGATCACGGGGCTGCGCCGTCTCGGGGCCTATCGGCGTTTCACCTATATGCCCGAATACGAGTTCTGGGCGGAGAAGCTTTGCTCCGTCTGGCTCGCGCGCCCGGTGCTGAAGCGCGGTCTGCCGCCGGAGCCGCATCACACGGCGCATTGGGCCGATCCCGAAGAAGCGCTCGAACTGCTCGCGAATGAAGGCGAGCGCGCGTTTTTCCAACGGTTCGTCCGTCGCTGAATAGGCGCGGGCGTTTCGTTCGCCTCAGATGTAGCTGAGCTGGTGCGTTCTCCTCTCAAGTCTCCCCGGGGGGATGGTCTCTGCAGTCTGACACAAGCTCCGAACGTCGCTCGCTGCTGCCGGGGCCGTGAAATTCCAAAACGCCAGCCGAGACATCGTCCCCGATCTCACCCTCCGCGAATTCCTCGGTGGCCCAATAGAGCGCATCCAGAAGCCGGGGCCCCGGCATCTGGGAAAACTTGCGGAGCATCCGGGCCAGCCGGGTCTGATCGATCATCTCGCCGCTGCAGTCGCTGGCTTCGGTAATCCCGTCCGAGACCAGAACCAGCCGATCGCCCGGGGTCAGTTGAACCGTGAGCGTTTCGTATTCGGCGCCCTCGATCAGGCCGATCGGCAGCCCGCCCTCGCCGAAAAACTCCACTGTGCCGTTCTGTCTTTGCAGAACCGGGTAGGGATGCGCGGCCTGAACCAATTCCGCCTTGCCGGTACGCAGGTCGACATCGGCGTAGATAAGGGTGAAATAGCTCTCGGTGCTCATCTCGCTCAGCACGAGATCGTTGAGGCGCTGCGCGAGCTCTGCCGGGCGTCGTCCGCGCAATTCGCCCTTTGCGTTGCGGTAAATCGCGAGGTTCTGGCTGGGGGTGGTGCCGGAGAAGTAGCCCGCGATCCGCGCCATCATCAGGGCCGAGGTGATGCCATGCCCCGAGACGTCGATGCCGTATAGGCCCACCCGGCGTTCATTGATCGGAAAGAACCCGACGAGATCGCCGCCGACATGGCCTGCGGGCCGCAAGAGCAGCGAGACATCCGCCGCCTCGAACCGCGCGTGTCGTGTCCGCACGAGGCTTTGCTGCAGTTTGCGTGCCTCTTGCAGGTCGCGGTCGATCACCTCCTGTGCCTCGCGCAAGAGGCGGTTCTTTTCGCTCAACTCCTCTTGCATGGTCAGGATGCGGGCTCCCGCGCTAAGTCGCGCCCGAAGCTCCGCTCCGTTGACCGGTTTCGACAGGAAATCATCGGCGCCGCTTTCCAAGCCGCGCGTGACGTCCGTCTTTTCGGCCTTGGAGGTCAGAAGGATGAAATACCCATAGCTACGCCGCGGTAAGCCCCGGAAGACGCGACAGAATTCAGGGCCGCTCATCCCCGCCATCATCCAGTCCGAGATCACGATATCGGGCTCGCATTGGGCGCAGATCGCGATCGCCTCTTCTGCGCTTTCTGCTTCGCTCACCTGGTAACCGGAGCGGGACAACTGCGCCGAGAGGATACGGCGCTGCATGCGGCTGTCGTCCACGACGAGAACGTGCCGCGCGGCGCCCGCCAACGGTCGTCGGCCCGCATCTGCGGGAGCCTCTTGTCTTTGCACCATCTGCATCATCCGAAACCTCTGCCCTCACGAAACCGCAAACTCCCTAAGATTCGGTGAAAACCAACCCGGATCAGACGTTAAGAAAATCGAAAGGGTGCGGCGCTACGGTCAGTCTCGGGTGGAGTCGGATCGAGTGGCCTGGAGGGCGTGATGATTGATTGGGAACGGGTGCAGGAACTGCGCTCGGAAATTGGCGCCGATGGCTTTGCCGAGGTCGTGGACCTTTTTCTCGACGAGGTCGAGGCCGTGGTGATGGGGCTTGGCGGACGTCCCGACCGGGTAGAGGAGGATTTGCACTTCTTGAAAGGGTCTGCCTGGAATCTCGGGTTCCGCGATTTCGGCGGCGCCTGTCAGCAGGGAGAACGAATGGCCGCCGCCGGACGCGCCGTGGAGGTCGATCTGAGCGCGATCCGCGAAACCTATAGCCTGTCCAAGACGCAGTTCATGGGGCGGCTATCGGAGTTCACTCCGGCGGCTTAGGGCGAGGTGCTGAGCAGACTGAACTGCGCCGAGCACATATTGCACCAAGTTGCACCCGTTGGGCGCGGGTGCGGCCATATTTTGGGAACTCGCGTGCCTATCGCGGGGCGTGAGCGCAGGAGTTGAGGATGTAGAAAAGGCTCCACAGTGCAAGAACGGCGAAGGACCAATGTGTTTCGTCCGTCTGGAGGCGGCTCTATCGAACTGAAGGCCTCAGATAAGAAACTCAGCCAAGGTTTCGTCTTCGGTGATGTCGCGCCAGACGAAGCCCTCGGCGTCGAGCTTCGCGAAGAGCTCTGTGAAGTTCTCGGCGCGTTTCGTTTCGATCCCGATCAGGACCGAGCCGAAGTTCCGCGCCGATTTCTTCAGATACTCGAAGCGCGCGATATCGTCGTCAGGGCCAAGCATCTGCAGGAAGTCCTTCAGGGCGCCGGGGCGCTGCGGCAGGCGGAGGATGAAATACTTCTTCAGACCCGAATAGCGCTGGGCGCGTTCGCGCACCTCCGGCAACCGCTCGAAATCGAAATTACCGCCTGAAGTCACGCAGACCACGCGCTTGCCGCGGATCGTCTCGGCCAGCTCGGGCAGGATGTCGACGGACATCGCGCCAGCGGGTTCCAGCACGACGCCTTCGACGTTCAGCATCTCAAGCATCGTGATGCAGATGCGATCCTCCGGTGCGAGATGAACTTGTTCGGGCGTGACCCACCCAAGCTCCGCGAAGGGGCGCGCGCCGATCCGGGCAACCGCGGCGCCATCGACGAAACTGTTCACCTGCGAGATCGTCACGGGCTCATGCGCCTTGACCGCAGCGGTGAGGCTCGCGCCGCCCAACGGCTCGACGAAGCGAAATTCCGTATCGGGGGCGGTCGCGCGCAGATAGCCGGTGACGCCCGCAGCCAAGCCGCCGCCGCCGACCGGAAGGATGACCATATCCGGCGCGCCGCCCAACTGGTCGAGGATCTCCACCCCGACCGACGCCTGCCCCTCGATCACATCCGGATCGTCGAAAGGCGCTAGGAAATGCGCCCCGGCCTCACGGCAAAACTCCTGCGCCGAAGCCAGCGTGTCGTCGAAATAATCGCCCGTGAGAACGATCTCGACCGCGTCGCCGCCAAAGGTCTTGGTCTTGTCGATCTTCTGCTGCGGCGTGGTCACCGGCATGAAGATCGTCCCCTTCACCCCGAAATGCCGACAGGCGAAGGCCACGCCCTGCGCGTGGTTCCCGGCGCTCGCGCAGACGAAATGCGCCGCCGACGGATCGCGCTCGCGCAGTTTGCGCATCGCGGTGAAGGCGCCGCGGATTTTGTAGGAGCGCACCGGCGTCAGGTCCTCGCGCTTGAGCCAGACCTCGGCGTCGAAGCGTTTCGACAGGTGGGCATTGAGCTGCAGCGGCGTCGGCTCGAAGAGCGCACGCAGCGCGCGGGTGGCGGCTTGGGCGGAAAGGGCGAACTCACTCATACCGCCAGATGTGACGCGCGCCGCCCGCTTTGGCAAGCTCAGACGAGGGCGCGTTGCTCGACAAAATGACCGTAGAGCGTCGTTAGGATCGACAGCAGCAGCATCACGGTGGGCACAGCGAAAAGCAGCTTGAGCGCGACCACGACCATATCATCCGCGAGGTCATGTGGCGCCTGTATCGAAAGCATGTTCACCGCAACGAAAGGGAGTACCACGAGACATGCCAGCAGAGTGAGCAAAGCGAAGCCACGCCAGTGGCCGCGAGTCGCGCGCCAACTGTCGCGGATCGTGGCGCCGCCGATCGCGGCCCCGGGCAGGGATACTCCGAGACGGAGCATAAAGGCATACAGGGCAATGAAGAATGCCAGCCCCACCACGGCAAGTAGAACGGCTTCAGCGGTCTGGTTCGGAATGATTTCCTGCGCCGCGAGGGCGAAAAGAAAGACAATCGCGGCTCCCAGAACCATGATTGCCATGGCACAGAGCGTGATCACTATTCCACGCCAGAAATAGCTCACGTCGCGGCGCAGATGAATCCGCGGCAGCCAGCCGACGCGCTCGCCGAGCAGGATGAACCTGTGCCAGTTCACTGCCGCGATGATCATCGGGATCGGCAGGATGAACGTGTTGAAAACCAACATGAACAGTGATTTTTCGAAACTCTGGTGTTGTGATGCTCCGGCCTGCATCACGCTCTCGATAAGCCATTGCTGCCCGATGATCATGATCAAGAGAAGAAGCGCCGAGATCCGAAGGGTCTGCCGCCAATTTCCAAAGACCTGCCGGAACGAGTGTCCGAAAACCCCCAATACATTCATCACTTTGCCCCCAAAGAATGTCATTTAACAATTCACCGTTGGGGCTCGATCTCACCGCAGTCAAAGCACGTTCGGCGCGCCTTGGTTGAATTCTCCGTGTGATCGAGGTGGAAAAGAGCGAGTCACCGCTGGTTCACCTTCGCTTTGAGCGAAGCCTTGCGCATTTTGCAAAGGCTGCCGCTTTTTTGCCCACTTTCGACGCTAATCGTGCTGAAACTGTGTTGCGAGCAACAAAAGAGGAGGGCCGCATGCGCCTGAGAAAAACTTCGATTGTCGCCCTTGTCGCGGCGAGCTTCGTCGTCGCCCCGGTGGCGACCAGCCATTTCACCGGCGCGGATGCCGCCTTTGCCAAGAACGGCAACGGTGGCGGTAATGGCGGTGGAAACGGTGGCGGCAACGGCGGCGGAAATAGTGGCGGCAATGGCGGAGGCAAAAGCAACGCAGGCGGCAATTCCGGCACGGCGGGCAAATCCGCATCGGCCGGGCGTGCAACGAGCCCCGGAAATTCCGGCAAGGCTGCTGCGCATGGCGGCGGCCCCGCGAAATTCCTCGACGATCTGTTCTCGGGTAAGCGGCAGGCGAAATCGCAGCATACGACCCGCTCCAGTGTGAAAACGGCGTCGCGCGGCACCACCGCGACGAAGACGCGCTCGACCACCCCAACCAAATATGCGGTCAACGAGTCGCCGCGCCCGAACGGCAAGCCGAGCCTGAGCGAAGATGAGCTGCGCAATCACGGCGCACTGGCCTCCGAGCTGAAGGGTCTGAACGCGGCCCATGCAAGCGCGACCGCGCTCGCCAACGCCTCGCCGAACAGTCAGGTGGGCCGGATCGCGACCTATCGCGACTCTGTCGTCGGGGCGGCGCAAGCAGAAGAAGATCTCGCGACCGCGCAGCAGACCCTCTCGGATCTCGAGGCGCAGGATGTTCGCACGCCCGAAGCGATACAGTCTGACATCGACAATCTCGATCCCGAGGCAGAGGACTACCAAAGCCAGCTCGACACGCTCGAAGCTGAAAAGCAGGCGGCGGAGACCTATCAGACGGATCTCGCGACCGCTCAGGATCAGGTCACCGAGCTTGAGAAACAGGTCGCGGAAGCCGATCAGATGCAGGCGGACGCGCTTCTTGCCGCATCCAACGGGCGCGATCTTTCGCCCGAGGCCAAAGCCTATCTGCATGAACTGCTCGACCTGCCGCCGCCGGAAACGGCAACGGAAGACCAGCCTGTGGATGGCGATGTGGCGACCGGCGACGGCACGACGGGCGACGGGACCACGGCCGATGGCGATCTCGCCTCGAGCGGGGACACCACGACCGATCCGCTCGTGGACCCGTCCACCGAGAGCTGATCTCGCGCAGAGTACATTCGAAAGGGCCGTCCTTCGGGGCGGCCCTTGTTCATTGGAAAAAAAGCTTCTATTCCGTCGCGGAACAAGAAAACCGGGAGATGCCGCATGTCCGCGCCCAAGAAAGTCGTGCTTGCCTATTCGGGCGGCCTCGATACCTCGATCATCCTGAAATGGCTGCAGACCGAATACGGTTGCGAGGTCATCACCTACACCGCCGATCTCGGCCAAGGCGAGGAGCTCGAGCCGGCGCGCAAGAAGGCCGAGATGCTCGGCATCAAGCCGGAGAACATCCATATTCTCGACGCGCGCGAGGAATTCGTCCGCGATTTCGTCTTCCCGATGTTCCGCGCCAATGCGGTCTATGAAGGGCTCTATCTGCTGGGCACCTCGATCGCGCGGCCGCTGATCTCCAAGCATCTTGTCGAGATCGCGCATAAGCATGGCGCCGATGCGGTGGCCCACGGCGCGACCGGCAAGGGCAACGATCAGGTCCGCTTCGAATTGTCGGCCTATGCGCTCGACCCGTCGATCAAGGTGATCGCGCCGTGGCGGGAATGGGACCTGTCCTCGCGCACCAAGCTGCTGGAATTCGCCGAGGCGAACCAGATCCCGATCGCCAAGGACAAGCGCGGCGAAGCGCCGTTCTCGGTCGATGCGAACCTTCTGCACACCTCGTCCGAGGGCAAGGTTCTGGAAGACCCGGCCGACATGGCGCCCGATTACGTCTACCAGCGCACCGACGATCCGATCACACAGGCTCCGAACGAGCCGGAATTCATCGAGATCGGCTTCGAGAAGGGCGACGCGGTGTCGATCAACGGCGAGGCGATGAGCCCGGCGACGATCCTCACCAAGCTCAACGAATACGGCAAAAAGCACGGCATCGGCCGTCTCGACTTCGTCGAGAACCGCTTCGTGGGCATGAAGTCGCGCGGCGTCTACGAGACCCCCGGCGGCACGGTCCTGCTGGAAGCGCACCGCGGCATCGAGCAGATCACGCTCGACAGCGGCGCGGGCCACCTGAAGGACTCGATCATGCCGCGCTATGCCGAGCTGATTTATAACGGCTTCTGGTTCAGCCCTGAGCGCGAGGCGCTGCAGGCGCTGATCGACAAGACGCAGGAATATGTCACCGGCACGGTGAAGCTGATGCTCTTCAAGGGCGCGGCCCGGACCGTGGCGCGCTGGTCGGAGTACTCGCTCTATTCCGAGGCCCATGTGACCTTCGAGGAAGACGCAGGCGCCTACGATCAGAAAGACGCGGCGGGCTTCATCCAGCTCAACGCGCTGCGCCTGAAACTGATCGCCACCCGCAACGCGCGAGTGAAGAAATGAGCTTTTCGCGGCCCAAGGCCGCCATCGTCACCGTCTCCGATCGCGCGTCGCGCGGCGAATACGAGGACAAGGGCGGTCCGGGCTGCGAAGACTACCTCCGCGGCGTGGTCACCTCGCCGCTGGAGATCGAGCGTCACATCATCCCCGATGGGCGCGAGTCGGTCGCGACGAAACTCCGCGAACTGGTCGCGGCCGAAGCCGATCTGATCCTGATCACCGGCGGCACCGGCCCCGCGCCGCGCGACGAGACGCCCGAGGGCTGCTTCGACGTGATCGAGAAGGAGCTCGCGGGCTTCGGCGAGGAAATGCGCCGCGCCTCGCTGCTCGAAGTGCCGACCGCCATCCTGTCGCGCCAGTCGGCGGGGATCGCGGGCAAATCGCTGATCATCATGGTGCCGGGCAAACCCTCGGCCATCGCGACCTGCCTCGATGCGGTCTTCGCCGCCGTGCCCTATTGCCTCGACCTGATCGGCGCGGGCTATATCGAGACCGATCCGGCCCGGATCAAAGCCTTCCGTCCGAAGAAAAAGTAAGAGGGGGTGCTGCCCCCGTCGCCGGAGGACGACAATCAACAGAAAAAGAGGGGGCGCTGCCCCCCGTCTCTTTCAGAGACTCCCCCGGGATATTTGACCCAAGGCGAAAATCGCCTCTCTTCGTGTTGGCTGAAATATCCCGGGGTGAATTCGCGCATGCGAAGAGGGGCAGCGCCCCTTACCGCTTCACCGCCGCGATGGCATAATTCACCGAAAGATCGCGCGCCGAGAGCGACCAGGTCCATGCCAGCGGATTGAACACCATGCCGCGGCGGTCGACCGGGTCGAGCCCCGCGTTGCGCGACAGCTCGTAAAGCTCGTCGGGCGTGACGAATTTCGACCATTCATGCGTGCCCACGGGCAGCCAGCGCATCACCCGCTCTGCACCGATGATCGCGACCATGTAGCTTTTCGGATTGCGGTTCAGCGTCGAGCAGATCATCAGCCCGCCCGGTTTCATCAGGCTCTGGATCGTGTTCACGAAGCCCTGCGGGTCGGCGACATGTTCGATGATCTCCATCGCGAGGACGACATCGAACTGCTCACCCATTGCGGCCAGATCTTCCGCCGCGCAATGGCGGTAATCGATCTCGAGCCCCGATTGTTCGGCATGCAGCTGCGCCACGGGGATGTTGCTCTCGGCCGCATCCGCACCCACGACCGTGGCGCCAAGTCGCGCCATCGGCTCGGACAGAAGCCCGCCGCCGCAACCGATATCCAGCAGGCGCAGCCCCTCAAAGGGGCGCGGCGCTTTCAGGTCGCGGCCGAACTGCGTGGCGATCTGGGTGGTGATGTAGTCGAGCCGGCAGGGGTTGAGCATATGCAGCGGTTTGAACTTGCCATTCGGGTCCCACCATTCGGCGGCCATCGCCTCGAATTTGGCGACTTCGGACGGGTCGATGCTGTTTGCCGGATCTGCCATTGCTCTCCTCGCATTGATTTTCGGGCAGCCCATGGCGGGCGCGCCTTTTGCTCTATATAGTCCGGATATGGACAGAACTGCAGGGCAAAAGCGCGCATCGGGCGCCCATCTTTACCCGCCGATCGAACCCTTCGATCAGCGCCGGATCGACGTGGGCGATGGCCATGTTCTTTATGTCGAACAATCGGGTCATCCCGAGGGACAGCCGGTCGTGGTGTGCCATGGCGGGCCGGGGGGCGGCTGTTCACCCACGATGCGGCGATTCTTCGATCCGCAGCATTACCGGGTCATCTTGTTCGATCAGCGCGGCTGCGGTCTCTCGCGCCCGCATGCCAGCGTCGCGGATAACACGACCTGGCATCTGATCGCGGATATGGAGCAGATCCGCCGGACGCTCGGCATCGACAGCTGGATGGTCTTCGGCGGTAGCTGGGGGGCGACGCTGGCGCTGCTTTATGCGCAGACGCATCCCGACCGGGCGTCGAACCTGATTCTGCGCGGTGTCTTTCTTGCGACGCGGGCCGAGCTCGAGTGGTTCTACGGCGGCGGCGCGGGGAATTTCTATCCCGATCTCTGGGCGAATTTCCGGCGTCCGATTCCGGAAGACGAGCAGGACGATCTGATCGGCGCTTATCACAAGCGGCTCTTCTCGGGCGACTACATGGCCGAGGCGCGCTATGCGCGGCACTGGGCGATGTGGGAAAACGCGCTGGCTTCGGTGCGCTATGACGGACCGCCGGGCGAAGCCTCGCCCGATTACGCGCGCGCTTTCGCGCGGCTCGAGAACCACTATTTCCAGAACGCGGCCTTCCTCGAAGAGGACGAACAGATTCTGCGCGACCGTCACAAGATCGAGCATATCCCGACGACCATCGTGCAGGGGCGGCTCGACATGATCTGCCCGCCGACCTCGGCCTATCGGCTGGCGCAGGGCTGGGCGATGGCGAAGCTGCAGCTGGTGCCGATGGCGGGGCATGCGCTCTCCGAGCCGGGGATCACCGCCGGGCTTGTCCGCGCGATGGATGAGCTTAGATCCTGATCTAGCAAAAGATTTCGATCGGGGCCGCCATGACGCTTACCTATTTCCTGCTGTTTCTCGTGGCCTCCGCGGCCGCCGCTGCGACCGGCATCATCTTCAAGCCGGGCGAATGGTATGTCGGGTTGAAGAAGCCCGGCTTCACGCCGCCCAACTGGGTCTTCCCGGTCGCCTGGACCTATCTCTACGTCTCGGTCGCCTATGCGGCGGCGCGCATCGCCCCCGAGGCGGGCAGCCAGATCGCGCTGGCGCTTTTCGCGGTGCAGATCGCACTGAACACGCTCTGGACGCCGGTCTTTTTCGGGGCGCATCGGCTGTGGCTCGGGCTGCTTGTCCTGATCTGTCTGTGGGTCGCCGTCGCGGCGATGATGCTGGCCTTCCTGCAGCTCGATATGTTGGCCGGATTGCTGGTCTTCCCCTATCTCGTTTGGCTGACTCTGGCGGGCGCGCTGAACTTCCGCGTCTGGCGCGACAACCCCGGAGCGGGCGCGCGCGGCTGATTCCCCTTGCGGAATCTGCGATACAGGACTATATCGCCATCAACAGCGGCGCGCCGGGGTCCAAACCTGACGCCCACCGGAAACGTGTGACGGGCCGCAACGGCCCGTTTTTTGTTTTTGTAGGATCGGAAAGAGAGACATGACCGACCTGATCGCCAAGACCGCCATCGACCGGCGTCTGGCCGAGATCGTGACCCCCGTGATCGAGGGGCTGGGCTTCGAGCTCGTGCGGCTGCGGCTGCAGGGCGGCAAGACGGCCACGCTTCAGATCATGGCAGACCGCCCCAATGGCGGGATCATCGTGGACGATTGCGCCGCGATCTCGACCGCCGTGTCCGCGGCTCTCGATGTGGAAGACCCGATCGAGGACAAATATACGCTGGAAGTGTCGTCGCCCGGGATCGACCGGCCGCTGACGCGCTTTAAGGATTTCGACATCTGGGAAGGCTACGAGGCGAAGATCGAGACCTCCGAGCAGATCGACGGACGCAAGCGCTTCAAGGGTATCCTGCGCGGCACCGAAGGCTCGGAAATCCTGATCGAGCTGGACGAGAACGGCGAAGACGTCGTGATCGGCCTCCAGTTCGACTGGCTCGCGGATGCGAAGCTGGTGCTGACCGATGAGCTGATCGACGAGATGCTGCGCCAGAAGAAGGCGACCGAAAGCGTCGACGAAGCTGAATTTGACGAGATTGACGATTCCCCCGAGGAGGAGAACTGAGATGGCCATCACGGCAGCCAACCAGCTTGAGCTTCTGCAGACCGCCGAGGCGGTGGCGCGCGAAAAGATGATCGACCCGGATCTGGTGATCCAGGCGATGGAAGAAAGCCTCGCGCGTGCGGCGAAGTCGCGTTACGGCGCGGAGATGGACATCCGCGTCTCGATCGATCGCAAGACCGGCAAGGCGACCTTCACCCGCGTCCGCACCGTCGTCGAAGACGAGGAGCTGGAGAACTATCAGGCCGAGCTGACCGTCGAGCAGGCGAAGCAGTATCTCGACAACCCCTCGGTCGGCGATCAGATCGTCGACGAGGTGCCGCCGGTCGATCTGGGCCGTATCGCCGCGCAATCGGCCAAGCAGGTCATCCTGCAGAAGGTCCGCGAAGCCGAGCGTGATCGTCAGTACGAAGAGTTCAAGGACCGCGTGGGCACGATCATCAATGGCATCGTCAAGCGCGAGGAATACGGCAACATCATCGTCGATGTGGGCCGTGGCGAAGCGATCCTGCGCCGTAACGAGAAGATCGGCCGCGAGAGCTATCGCCCGAACGACCGCATCCGCGCCTACGTGAAAGACGTGCGCCGCGAGACCCGTGGCCCGCAGATCTTCCTGTCGCGCACCGCGCCGGAATTCATGGCCGAGCTGTTCAAGATGGAAGTGCCGGAAATCTACGACGGCATCATCGAGATCAAGGCTGTGGCCCGCGATCCCGGTTCGCGCGCGAAGATCGGCGTCATCTCCTATGACAACTCGATCGACCCGGTCGGCGCCTGTGTCGGTATGCGCGGTTCGCGCGTGCAGGCCGTCGTCGGTGAGCTTCAGGGCGAGAAGATCGACATCATCCCGTGGAACGAAGATCAGGCGACCTTCCTCGTGAACGCGCTGCAGCCGGCCGAAGTGTCGAAAGTGGTGATCGACGAGGAAGCGCAGAAGATCGAAGTCGTGGTCCCGGACGAGCAACTGTCGCTCGCCATCGGCCGTCGCGGTCAGAACGTGCGTCTGGCTTCGCAGCTGACCGGTCTGGACATCGACATCCTGACCGAAGCCGAGGAATCGGCGCGCCGTCAGGCCGAGTTCGCCGAGCGCACCAAGCTGTTCGTCGACGCGCTGGACCTCGACGAGTTCTTCGCGCAGCTGCTCGTTGCCGAGGGCTTTACCTCGCTCGAGGAAGTGGCCTATGTCGACATGGACGAGCTGCTGTCGATCGAAGGCGTGGACGAGGACACCGCAGGCGAACTGCAGGCCCGTGCCCGCGACGTGATCGAAGAGCAGAACCGCAAGGCGCTCGAAGCGGCGAAGGAAATGGGCGTCGAGCAGTCGCTGTTCGACTTCGAAGGCCTGACCCCGCAGATGATCGAGGCGCTCGCGAAAGACGACGTCAAGACGCTGGAAGATTTCGCGACCTGCGCCGACTGGGAACTGGCCGGTGGCTGGACCACGGTCGACGGTCAGCGCGTGAAGGATGACGGTCTGCTCGAGAAATTCGACGTGAGCCTCGAAGAGGCGCAGAACCTGATCATGACCGCGCGTATTCAGCTGGGCTGGGTCGACCCGTCCGAGCTGGAAAGCGACGCGGAAGACGAAGGCGAAGAGGAAACCGAGGAGGAGGCCGAGGCGTAAGCCTCGGTCCCGACCGGAGAGGAGCTTAGATGAGTCGCGGCGGAAAGCCGAAAACCAACGACGACCCCGAACGGCGCTGCATCGTCACCGGCGATGTTCAGCCGAAGGCGGGGCTTGTCCGCTTCGTGCTCGGACCCGATGGGATGATCTACCCGGACGTGGCAGGCAAACTGCCCGGCCGCGGCATCTGGGTCACCTCCGAACGCAGCGTCATCGAGACGGCGATGAAAAAGGGATTGTTTGCTCGCGCAGCGAAGCAGGCGGCCAAAACCCCAGAAAATCTGGTGGAATTGGTGGAACTGGCCCTTGCCTCTCGCGTTGTGGAGCTTATTTCTCTGGAGCGGAAAGCTGGCAAAGCGGTTGTCGGCTTCGAAAAGGTCAAGGGCTGGCTGGCCGAGGGGCGCGCGAAAGTGCTGCTACAGGCAAGCGACGGCTCGGACAGGGGCAAGGGCAAGCTGTGGACGCCCGAAGGCGGGCGCTGGTTCGGCTGCCTCACCTCTCAGGAATTGGGTTTGGCATTCGGCCGCGATCGTGCGATACACGGCGCGCTTGCAGCCGGTGGCCTCACCCGGCGCGTAATTGAAGACGCATCGAGGCTTGCGGGCGTACGCAAGCAGGACGGCGGCAAGACCGCCATGAAGGATACGAAGACGGCATGAGCGATACGGACGGCAAAAAGACTCTCGGACTGGGCGGCGGGCGCCCCGGGCAGGTGAAGCAAAGCTTCTCGCACGGGCGCACCAAGAACGTCGTGGTCGAGACGAAAGGCAAGAAGCGGGTGCTGAACAAACCGGCGGCAGGCGCTGGTAAGGGAGGGGGTAACAAAACTTCCCTTGGCGATCCGTCGAAGCGCCCCGCCGGGATTTCCGACGCCGAGATGGAGCGTCGCCTGAAGGCGCTTCAGGCCGCGAAGGCGCGTGAGGTCGAAGAGGCCGCCGCCCGCGAGGCCGAGGAAAAAGCCCGCGAAGAAGAACGTGAGCGTCGTCGCGCCGAGGCTGAGGCCAAGGAGCGCGAGGAGCGTGAACGCGAAGCAGCCCTGAAGGCCAAGGCTGAAGAGGACGAGCGCAAGAAGCGCGAGGCCGAACTTCGCGACAAGAAGAAAGAAGAGATCCGCAAGGGCGGACCGAAGAAGGACACTCCGGTCGATCAGGCTGCCGTGGAGGTTGCTGCCGCCCGCGCCGAGACCAAGGGTGTGTCCGCTTCGGGTCCGCGCAAGACGGATCGTGAGCGTGACACGCGCAACGATCGCAACAACAAGGGCAACGACCGCGGCAACCGCCGTTCGGGCAAGCTCTCGCTGAGCGATGCGCTCTCGGGTGGCGAAGGCCGCCAGCGTTCGCTTGCTGCGATGAAGCGCAAGCAGGAGAAGGCCCGTCAGAAGGCGATGGGTGGCTCGCAGCGTGCTGAAAAGCAGTCGCGCGAAGTGCAGCTTCCCGAGACGATCATCGTGTCGGAACTCGCCAACCGTATGGCGGAGCGCGCGGCTGACGTGGTCAAAACGCTCATGAAGATGGGCATGATGGTCACCGCGAACCAGACGCTCGACGCCGATACTGCGGAACTCGTGATCGAGGAATTCGGTCACCGGTCCGTGCGCGTCTCGGATGCGGATGTCGAACAGGTCATCGATCAGGTCGACGACAAGGAAGAAGATCTTCAGCCGCGCCCGCCGATCGTCACGATCATGGGTCACGTCGATCACGGCAAGACCTCGCTGCTCGACGCGATCCGCAAGGCGAACGTCGTCTCCGGCGAAGCTGGCGGGATCACGCAGCATATCGGCGCCTATCAGGTGCAGACCGAGAGCGGCGCGACCCTGTCCTTCCTGGACACGCCCGGCCACGCGGCCTTTACCTCGATGCGCGCACGCGGTGCCAATGTCACCGATATCGTGGTGCTCGTGGTGGCGGCCGATGACTCGGTGATGCCGCAGACGATCGAAGCGATCAATCACTCGAAGGCCGCTGGCGTTCCGATGATCGTTGCGATCAACAAATGCGACAAGCCCGATGCGGATGCCCAGAAGGTCCGCACCCAGCTTCTGCAGCACGAAGTCGTCGTCGAAGAGATGTCGGGTGACGTGCAGGACGTGGAAGTTTCGGCCAAGACCGGCAAGGGTCTCGACCAGCTGCTTGAAGCCATCGCGCTTCAGGCCGAACTGCTCGAACTCAAGGCGAACCCCGATCGCGCCGCGCAAGGTGCTGTGATCGAAGCCAAGCTCGACGTGGGCCGTGGCCCGGTCGCGACGGTTCTGGTGCAGAACGGCACGCTGCGCAAAGGCGACATCTTCGTCGTCGGCGAGCAGTGGGGTAAGGTCCGCGCGCTGATCAACGACAAGGGCGACCGCGTCGATGAGGCCGGTCCGTCGGTTCCTGTCGAGGTGCTTGGCATCAACGGCACGCCCGAGGCTGGCGACGTTCTCAACGTCGTCGAGACCGAGGCGCAGGCCCGCGAGATCGCCGAATACCGCGAGCAGGCCGCCAAGGACAAACGCGCCGCTGCCGGTGCCGCGACGACGCTGGAGCAGCTGATGGCGAAAGCCAAGGCCGACGAAAGCGTCACCGAACTGCCCGTGCTGGTGAAGGCCGACGTGCAGGGCTCGGCGGAAGCGATCGTTCAGGCGCTCGAGAAGGTCGGCAACGAAGAGGTGCGCGTGCGCGTGCTGCATTCGGGCGTCGGTGCAATCACCGAATCCGACATCACGCTGGCCGAGGCGTCCAACGCGCCGGTCATCGGCTTCAACGTTCGTGCCAATGCGCCTGCGCGCAACGCCGCGAACCAGAAGGGCGTCGAGATCCGCTACTACTCGATCATCTATGATCTGGTGGACGACATCAAAGCCGCCGCTTCGGGCCTCCTGTCGGCCGAGATCCGCGAGCACTTCATCGGCTATGCCGAGATCAAGGAAGTGTTCAAGGTCACCGGCGTCGGCAAGGTCGCGGGTTGTATCGTCACCGAGGGCGTGGCCCGTCGTTCGGCTGGCGTCCGCCTTCTGCGCGACAACGTGGTGATCCACGAAGGCACGCTGAAGACGCTCAAGCGCTTCAAGGACGAGGTCAAGGAAGTGCCCTCCGGTCAGGAATGCGGCATGGCCTTCGAGAGATACGACGATATCCGCCCCGGCGATGTCATCGAGATCTTCGAGCGCGAAGAGGTCGAGCGGACGCTCTGATCCTTCGGGACCGAGTTAGGAATATAGAAACGGGGGCCTTCGGGCCCCCGTTTTGCATCTGTGGCTGTCATTCGGCTGCGTCAGCGATTGACGGGACGCCCGGCAAATAGCGCATCGCCGACACGCACGAGGATGCGCCCGCAATCCAGCGTCCGTTCGTAAACGCCCTGAACGAAGACGCTGCTGCCGATCTGAATGGTTCTGAGCATGAGGTTCCTCCCTTGAGCGCTCATTAGAAGCGCAAGGTCTTAAGGAACGACAAATGGAAACGGTCTGCCCTTCGCGTTAGACGCGAGAGGTGGGAAAAAAGATCACAAAGGTTAACCGCGCAGTAACCCCGATCAGAGCCAATCGCGCAGAATCGGGATCAGGGGGATATCCGCCGGCGGCATCTCGTAGTCGCGCAGGTCCCGCGCCCGCGCCCAGGCGAGGGTCTGCCCCTCTTGCGGGCTGACGATCCCCTCCCACTTCCGGCAGGCAAAGAGCGGCATGAGCAGGTGGAAGTCGTCATAGGCGTGGCTGGCGAAGGTCAGAGGTGCGAGGCAGCTCTGATGGGTCTGGATGCCCAGCTCCTCGTCCAGTTCGCGGATCAGCGCGGCTTCGGGCGTCTCGCCTGCTTCGACCTTGCCGCCGGGAAACTCCCACAGACCTGCCATCGACTTGCCCTCGGGGCGCTGTGCCAGAAGCACGCGCCCGTCGGCGTCGATCAGCGCGACAGCGGAGACCAGAACCATCTTCACGAACGATAATCCGCGTTAATGTCGATGTAGCGGTGGGTCAGATCGCAGGTCCAGACCGATTTCGAGGCGCGGCCAAGACCGAGATCGACGCCGATCACGAGTTCATCATTCTTCATATAGGCGCTCGCGGCCTCTTCGGAGTAATCCGGCACGCGCCAGCCTTTCTCGGCCACGACCATGTCCCCGAAGGAAATCTTGAGCTTGTCGCGATCGGCCTCGGCCCCGGACTTGCCGACAGCCGCGACCACGCGGCCCCAATTCGCGTCCTCGCCCGCAATCGCGGTCTTCACCAGTGGCGAATTCGC
This sequence comes from Thioclava sp. PTB-PU3-1, assembly GCF_055666785.1. Classification (NCBI taxonomy): domain Bacteria; kingdom Pseudomonadati; phylum Pseudomonadota; class Alphaproteobacteria; order Rhodobacterales; family Paracoccaceae; genus Thioclava; species Thioclava sp. PTB-PU3-1. The sequence continues at coordinate 266,354 of NZ_JBVNVL010000003.1, forward strand.
AATCGACATCGCGATCTTATGGGCATCCTCGTTCGAGCGCGCTCGCGTCACGCGGATCTCGACGAATTTCGTGGCCCCTTCGCCGTCTTTGACGACCTGATGCGCGAGATCCATCATCACGTCGCGCAGCCCGGCTTCGAACGCCTTCGCAGGCTCCGAGCGCAGATCGGCGATTTCGGCGGCGTCGGATTTGCCCGTCGCCGCGACGATCAGCGCATCCGAGGTCGAGGTGTCGCTGTCCACGGTGATCGCGTTGAACGTGTCCTCCACCTGCCGCGACAGCATCTTCTGCAGCCGCGCCGGCGTGATTTTCGCGTCGGTGAAGATATAGACCAGCATCGTCGCCATATTCGGCGCGATCATCCCCGAGCCTTTTGCGATCCCGGCGATCTTGATCTTGCCGCCTTCGCCCTGAACTTCGGCAAAGGCGCCTTTGGGATAGGTGTCGGTCGTCATGATCGCGCGCGCGGCATCCTCGATCCCGGCAGGGGAGAGGCGCTGCGTCAGGCTGTCGATCACCGCGACGATCTTGTCATGCGGAAGCGGCTCGCCAATGACGCCGGTGGAGGACGAGAACACTCGGCTGATCGGCATGTCGAGCGCGTCGGCCACCGCACCGGTCACCTTGTCGACGCTCTGCTGACCGCTTTTCCCGGTAAAGGCGTTGGCGTTGCCCGAGTTGACGATGATCGCGGCACCCGTCTCGGCAGGCGCGCGCATCGCGAGCTTTTCCTGACAATCGAGAACGCAGGCCGCGCGGGTGGAGGAGGTGGTGAACACGCCCGCGATCGAAGCGCCCGGCGCGACCCGCGCCAGCATCACATCGGTACGTCCGGCATATTTTACCCCCGCCGCGGCGGAGGCGAATTCGACCCCCGCGATTTCCGGAAGATCGGGAAATTTCGCGGGGGCGAGCGGCGAAATCGTGACCGATTTCGCCTTGGTTTGCGCCGCAGAAGCGGCAGGGGCGGGCGCGGTGGAAAGGTCGGACTTCAGCGCCTTGACCTTGGCGCGGAGCTTCTTGACCTTGGCCTTCAGCTCCTTGGTGTCCTTCAACTTTTTCTTCGCCATCGCGCCCGCCTTTTGATCGATCAGTTGCTACCCAAGATGGATTGATCTTTCAGAACGCTCGGATCAATCCCGTCGGTCATCTTGTCGATTTTGGCTTCGCCCACAACAGCCTTTACGCGTTTTTGGACAGCCTCTTGGCGAATATCGCCTTCGAGCTTCTTGCGCACATCGGCCAGTTTCGGCGCGTCGACCATCTTCGTGCCGAGCAGCTTCACGACATGCCAGCCGTACTGGGTCTGGATCGGACCGGCGACTTCGCCGTCCTTCATGCCTGCAACCTCATCGGCGAAGGGTTTGACCATCGCATCGAGCTTGAACCAGCCCAGATCGCCGCCGTTCGCCGCCGCACCATCGGTCGAGTTCTTCTTCGCCAGTTCTGCGAAGTCGGCGCCGTTATCGATCTCTTTCTTGATCTTCTCGGCCTCTTCCTTGGTTTTCACGATGATATGGGCCGCGTGATATTCCTTGGTCGGCTCGGCCTTGGCGTATTTCGCGTCATAGGCTTTCTGCACGGCCTCGTCGGTCACGGCCTTGTCAGCGGTGTAGTTCAGCATCGCACCCGAGAGATACGCGCGCTTCTGCACTTCGAGAGCGATCTTGTCGCGCTGGGTGATGCGCTTCTCTTCGAGCTGGGCGAGCGCGGTCTGCTGGATCAGCTGCTCCAGGACGCCTTGGAACAGCTTGTCATCGGGCAGCTGCTGGTATTGCGCGGGCAGGCCGTCGCGTACCGTTTGCATCATGCCCAGCGTGATATCCTGACCGTTCACGGTGGCGACCACGGTGTCGGCGCTCAGGTCGGTGCGCGGCTTGGCGGCGGTTTCCGATTTCGCGGCATCCGCAGCGGCGGCAGGCACTTTCGCGTCATCGGCCTGTGCGATCCCGGCAGTCATTGCGCAGATCGCGACGCTCGCGAACAGTTTCGTCAGATTCGGCATCCTTGCCACTTCCTTTCTGCCGCGTCTCTAGGCGGCGTTGACAGTCTGGCAGCCGCCCCTTACATCGCCTAGGGCCTGTAAGAGCCATTTCGGCCTTGTTTCGCTAGCTCTTCTAGGCAAGCAAACCCTATGCGACAAGGCACAGGGAATAACGATCTGGTCAGCTACCCTCGGAGATTACATGCTCGGCATCGGAACACTCGCGAAGAAGGTCTTCGGCACGTCGAATGATCGTAAGGTGAAATCGGTGCGCCCGCTGGTGGCCAAGATCAACGCGCTGGAGGAGGAGTTCGCAGCCCTCTCCGACGAACAGATCATCGAGAAGACCCGCGAGTTTCAGCGCCGCGTTCAGGAAGAGGGCGAAAGCCTCGACAAGATCCTGCCCGAAGCCTTCGCCAACTGTCGCGAAGCCGCGAAGCGTGCACTCGGCCTGCGGGCCTTTGACGTGCAGCTCGTCGGCGGCATCTTCCTCCATCAGGGTAATATCGCCGAGATGAAGACGGGCGAAGGGAAAACCCTCGTCGCGACCTTCCCGGCCTATCTGAACGCGCTCGCGGGCAAAGGCGTGCATGTCGTCACCGTGAACGACTACCTCGCACGGCGTGACGCGGAGTGGATGAGCAAGGTCTATGGCGCGCTGGGTCTGACCACCGGCGTCGTCGTGCCCTTCCAGGCCGAGCCCGAGAAGAAGCAGGCCTACGCCGCCGACATCACCTATTCGACGAATAACGAGCTTGGCTTCGATTATCTGCGCGACAACATGAAGACCTCGGTCGACCAGATGATGCAGCGCGGCCATTTCTACGCGATCATCGACGAGGTCGACTCGATCCTGATCGACGAGGCGCGCACGCCGCTGATCATTTCGGGCCCGTCCGACGACCGCTCGGAGCTGTATATCACGCTCGACAAGTTCATCCCGAGCCTGAGCGAAGAGCATTACACCATCGACGAGAAGGCCCGCACCGCGACCTTCACCGAAGAGGGCAACGACTTCCTCGAGAACCTCCTGCTGGAGGCGGGCGTTCTGCCCGAGGGCCAGTCGCTCTACGATCCGGAAAGCACGACCATCGTGCACCACGTGAACCAGGCCCTGCGCGCCCATAAGCTGTTCTTCAAGGATCAGAACTACGTCGTGCAATCGGGCGAGGTCGTGCTGATCGACGAATTTACCGGCCGTATGATGAAGGGCCGCCGCCTCTCGGAAGGCCTGCATCAGGCCATCGAAGCCAAGGAAGGCGTCGAGATCCAGCCCGAGAACGTGACGCTGGCCTCGGTCACCTTCCAGAACTACTTCCGCCTCTACGACAAGCTCGGCGGGATGACCGGCACCGCGGCCACCGAGGCCGAGGAATTCGCCGAGATCTATTCGCTCGGCGTGGTTGAGATTCCGACCAACCGCCCGATCGCGCGGAAAGACGAACACGATCGTGTCTACCGGACTGCGCAGGAAAAATACGACGCCGTCGTCGAGGCGATCAAGAAGGCCAACGAGAAGGGCCAGCCGATGCTGGTCGGCACCACCTCGATCGAGAAGTCCGAGATGCTCTCGGACATGCTCAAGAAGGCCGGCATCAAGCACAACGTCCTGAACGCCCGCCAGCACGAGCAGGAAGCGACCATCGTCGCCGAGGCCGGTCGTCTGGGCGCGGTGACCATCGCGACCAACATGGCAGGCCGCGGCACCGACATTCAGCTTGGCGGCAATGTCGAGATGCGCGTGCAGGACGAACTCGCGGCGAATCCCGACGCCGATCCCGAAGAGGTTCGCAAACGGATCGACGCGGCGACCGCTGAGGAAAAAGCGAAAGTTCTGGAAGCGGGCGGCCTGTTCGTTCTCGCGACCGAGCGCCACGAAAGCCGCCGCATCGACAACCAGCTGCGCGGCCGTTCGGGCCGTCAGGGCGACCCGGGCCGCTCGCTGTTCTTCCTCTCGCTGGAAGACGACCTGATGCGGATCTTCGGCTCCGACAAGCTCGATTCGGTCTTGTCCAAGCTGGGCATGAAAGAGGGCGAAGCAATCGTCCACCCGTGGGTGAACAAGTCGCTCGAGCGCGCGCAGGCGAAGGTCGAGGGCCGCAACTTCGACATTCGTAAGCAGCTTCTGAAATTCGATGACGTGATGAACGACCAGCGGAAAGCGGTCTTCTCGCAGCGTCGCGAAATCATGGAAACCGAAGAGGTCGGCGAGATCACCCGCGACATGCGCGTTCAGGTGATCGAGGACCTCGTGGACCGCTTCATGCCGCCGAAATCCTATGCCGATCAATGGGATGTCGAAGGCATGCATCAAGAGGTGATCGAACAGCTGAACCTCGACGTGCCGCTTGCGGAATGGGCCGAGGAAGAGGGCGTCGATCAGGAAGTCGTCGCCGAGCGACTCGAGGAAGCGACTGATACGCTGATGGCCGAGAAGGCCGAGGCGTTCGGCGCCGACACGATGCAGATGATTGAAAAGCAGGTCCTGCTGCAGATCATCGACGCGAAATGGCGCGAGCATCTGGTCACGCTCGATCAGCTGCGCCAGACCATCGGTTTCCGCGGCTATGCGCAGCGCGATCCGCTGTCGGAATTCAAGACCGAGGGCTTCCAGCTGTTCGAGATCATGCTCGACAGCCTGCGCTCGGACGTGACGCAGCAGCTGGCCCGCATCCGTCCGCTCACCGAAGAAGAGCAGGCGCAGATGATGCAGGCGCAACAGCAGCAGCCCGCACCGACCGAAGCGTCGGCGGAAGCCCCGACCGAGGCGATGCCCGAGGTCGAGGTGGTGGGCGAGCCGCTTCCGGGATTCGACGAGACGAATCCGGCAACTTGGGGCGAGCCGTCGCGCAACGATCCTTGCCCCTGCGGGTCGGGCAAGAAGTTCAAGCATTGCCACGGGCAATTGGTTTGACACAACTCTGACGCGAATGTGGCAAAGTTGAGGCGGCTTCGGCCGCCTTTTCCATATCTTGTTGGAGTCATTGACTCTCTTGGCAGCTCCACCCCCCACGCCAGCCGCGTGAAGGGCGCGATTTCCCAATTCGCGCCGCAGCTTCGCCGCTTTCGGTCATTAGAAAATTATTAAGCAGTTTTCTAAGACAGACCCCAGTTCGAGGCGGCGATGCGCACCATTCGCAAGATATCCATGATCGGAGCGACGTTCCTGCTCGCCGCCGCGACCGGTCATGTGATGCAAAGCGTGGGTCCGCGCCCGCAACTCGGTGCGTCTTTGGTGGCAAGCTCGGTCAGTCGCGAGACTTGGAGAAATCGGGTCGAGCCGCGCGAGGAACCGCGGGTTCAGCTCATTTCGAAAACCGTTCTTCGCAATCCTCCCGTCTATCATTTCGCGACGGATTCCGGCGTCGGCATCGTGCCTGCGACGGTGCGCACATCCGGCGACCAGTTCACCTCTTCGCTTCCGCAACCGATGCCGTTGAAAACCGGCGCTGCCGATTGCGGGCACGCCGTCCTGTCGGTCACCCCCGCAGGCGATGGGCTTACCAAGCTGGAGCTGAATGCGCCGTGCCACCCCGATACGAAACTGACGATCCGCGATGCGTCGCTCTCGATCGCCGGGCAGACCGATAAGTCGGGGGCTTTCTCGGCTATTCTGCCGTTGCTTGCGCCGACGACGTCGCTGGAAGTCACCACCGGTGGCTCGACGATCGCACAGGTCGAGGCCGCGGCGTCGGGGCTCGATAAGATCAACCGCGCGATCTGGGTGACCGATGGACTAAGCCCGTTGCATCTGAACGCCTATGAGAACGGCGCGCAGTTCGACGATGCAGGCCATCTCGACGTGACCAAGCCGCGCACGCCGGACACCTCGCTGGGCGGCTATATGCAAAGCTTTACCTCCGCAGATGGCAAGCGCATCGAAATCTATACCGCACCCAAGACGCTCACCGCGCTCAAGCTGCAACTCGAAGCGACGCTGTCCTCCAACGATTGCGGCAAACCGGTCGGCGGGCGGCTGATGCGGATGCATGGCACTGGGACCGCAGCGATGCCGATCACCCTCGATCTGCCCGCCTGTCCGTCCGATGGCGGCGCGGTGGTTTTGCCGCTTGATGGGTTCGAGTCCCAGGGCTTGACCGCTCAGAAGTAACCCTCCGACCGCAGGCTGATCTCGCAGTCCTTACCGAGGATCAGGTGATCGTGCAGCACGATGCCGAAGAGCTTCGACGCCTCGTCGATCTGCCGTGTGAGGGCGATATCCGCCTCCGACGGGGTCGGGTCGCCCGAGGGGTGGTTATGCACCAGAATCAGCGCCGAGGCATTGGCCTCCAGCGCGCGCTTCATCACCTCGCGCGGATAGACGGGTACATGATCCACCGTGCCGCGGCCCTGTTCCTCATCCGCAATCAGCGCGTTCTTCCGGTCCAGCAGCAGCAGACGAAACTGCTCCGTCTCGGCATGGGACATCGCCATGTGACAGTAATCGACGAGCGCCTGCCACGAGCTGAGCACCGGGCGATGCATTACCTTCGAGCGTGCGAGCCTTTGCGCCGAGGCCTCCACCAGCTTCAACTCGATCACCACGGCCTCGCCCACGCCGGTCACTTGGCGCAGGCGGTGAGGCGGGGCAGAGACCACCCGCCCGAAATCGCCGAAGGTTTCGATCAGGCGACGGGCGAGGGGTTTGACGTCCTGCCGGGGGATCGCGCGAAACAGCACCAGTTCGAGCAGTTCGTAATCGGGCAGGGCCTGCGCGCCGCCTTCCATGAACCGCGTGCGCAGCCGTTGCCGATGATCGAACAGATAGGACGGTTTGGACGCGCCCGGCGGCGGACGGATCGCGGTGCCGCCGTTGAACAACGGCAGCGGAGGCTCCTGCATATGACGGGGCATCTGGTCCATGAAACAGACCATGAACGATTCGGATTGAAGAAAGCCTTAATCGGTTGCGAGCCGGACAAGAAAAAAGGCGCCCGAAGGCGCCTTTTCGAAATGATCACTGGGTCATGCCATCCCAGAAGCTTTTGACTTTCTTGAAGAAACTCGCACCTTCCGGGTTGTTCTCGGCCTCGATCCCCTGGAACTCCTTGAGGATTTCCTTCTGCCGTGCGGTCAGGTTCACCGGGGTTTCGACGGCCAGTTCGATGAACATGTCGCCAGACCCGCCGCCGCGCAGCGCGGGCATACCCTTGCCACGCAGGCGCATCTGCCGCCCCGATTGGCTGCCGGCCGGGATCTTCACACGGCTTCGGCCGCCATCTATCGTCGGCACTTCGACCTCGCCGCCAAGGGCTGCGGTCGCCATGCTCACCGGCACGCGGCAATGCAGATCGGTGCCTTCGCGTTCGAAGATCGCGTGCGGCTGGACCTCGATGAAGATGTAGAGATCGCCCGACGGACCACCGCGCAGCCCCGCCTCGCCTTCGCCGGCGTGACGGATGCGGGTGCCGGTCTCGACCCCCGGAGGGATGTTGACCTGAAGCTGGCGATCGACCTCCACGCGGCCTGCACCATGGCAGACCTTGCAGGGGTTCTTCACCACCTGACCCTGGCCACCACAGGTCGGGCAGGTCCGCTCGACCGTGAAGAAGCCGTTCTGCGCGCGCACCTTGCCCAGACCCGAACAGGTCGGACAGGTCTGCGGCTCGGAGCCGCCTTCCGCACCGGAGCCGTTACACTCGGTACAGGCGGCCGAGCTCGGCACGTTGATCGTCTTGTGGGTGCCGCGATACGCCTCTTCGAGCGTGACGCGCATGTTGTAGCGCAGATCGGAGCCCCGCTGTGCGCGCGAACGCCCACCGCCGGGACCGGCTCTGCCGCCGCCCATGAAATCACCGAACAGGTCTTCGAAGACGTCGGAGAAGGCCGAGGCGAAGTCGCCCTGACCGCCCGCGCCGCCGTAGCCGCCGCCCGGACGCCCGCCGCCCATGCCGCCTTCGAACGCCGCGTGACCGAACCGGTCGTAAGCGGCCTTCTTCTCGGCGTCCTTGAGGACGTCGTAAGCCTCGTTCACTTCCTTGAACTGGGCCTCGGCATCGGGATTGTCGGAATTGCGATCGGGATGAAGCTCTTTCGCCTTCTTGCGATAGGCTTTCTTGATCTCTTCGGCCGAGGCGCCTTTGGCAGTTCCCAGAACGTCGTAATAGTCGCGTTTTGCCATTGGTTACCCCCTTGGCGGAACGCAGACGGACCCGCCCTTAGAAAAGGCAGGCCCGCCCGACATTCCATGCGCAATTACTTGCGCTCGTCCTCGCCCAGATCTTCGAAGTCAGCGTCGACGATATCTTCATCGACATCGCGCGGGCTGTCTTCGTCGTTGGAGCTCTCGCCCTGACCAGCTTTCTCCTGCTCGGCCTTGTAGATGGCCTCGCCGAGTTTCATCGCCGCATCCGTCAGGTTCTGGATCGCGCCTTTGATCTTGCCGGCTTCCTCGGTCTTGAGGGCTTCCTCAAGCGCGTTGGCCGCCAGTTCGATCGCTTCGACGGTCGAGGCATCGACCTTGTCGCCGTGGTCTTCAAGCGACTTGCGGGTCGAGTGCAGGAGCGATTCGCCCTGGTTCTTGGTTTCGACCAGTTCCTTGCGGGACTTGTCCGCGTCGGCATTCGCCTCGGCGTCCTGAACCATTTTCTCGATCTCGTCGTCGGTCAGACCGCCGGACGCCTGGATCGTGATCTTCTGCTCCTTGCCGGTGCCCTTGTCCTTCGCCGAAACGGACACGATGCCGTTGGCGTCGATGTCGAAGGTCACTTCGATCTGCGGCATGCCGCGCGGGGCCGGCGGGATGTCCTCGAGGTTGAACATGCCGAGCATCTTGTTGTCGGCAGCCATCTCGCGCTCACCCTGGAAGACCCGGATCGTCACTGCGTTCTGGTTGTCTTCCGCGGTGGAGAACACCTGGCTCTTCTTCGTCGGGATCGTCGTGTTGCGATCGATCAGGCGGGTGAACACGCCACCCAGCGTCTCGATGCCGAGCGACAGCGGGGTCACGTCGAGCAGGACGACGTCTTTCACGTCACCTTGCAGAACGCCGGCCTGAATGGCTGCACCAAGCGCCACGACCTCATCCGGGTTCACACCCTTATGCGGCTCTTTGCCGAAGAAGCCGGTCACTTCTTCCACGACTTTCGGCATACGGGTCATACCGCCGACGAGCACGACTTCGTCGATCTCGTCCTTGGAGACGCCCGCATCCTTGAGCGCGGCGGCGCAGGGCTTCAGCGAAGCCTTGATCAGGTCGCCCACGAGGCTTTCCAGCTTCGCACGGGTCAGTTTCATGACCATGTGCAGCGGGGTGCCGTCCTTGCCCATCGAGATGAAGGGCTGGTTGATCTCGGTCTGGCTCGAGCTCGACAGCTCGATCTTCGCCTTCTCGGCCGCTTCCTTCAGACGCTGCAGCGCCATCTTGTCCTTGGTCAGGTCGACGCCATGCTCTTTTTTGAACTCGTCAGCGAGGTAGTTGACGATGCGCATGTCGAAGTCTTCGCCGCCGAGGAACGTGTCGCCGTTGGTCGATTTCACTTCGAAGAGACCGTCGTCGATCTCGAGGATGGTGATGTCGAAGGTACCGCCGCCAAGGTCATAGACCGCGATGGTTTTCGATTCTTTCTTGTCGAGGCCATAGGCCAGCGCAGCCGCGGTCGGCTCGTTGATGATGCGCAGCACTTCGAGGCCAGCGATCTTGCCGGCGTCTTTGGTGGCCTGACGCTGCGCGTCGTTGAAGTAGGCGGGCACGGTAATGACGGCCTGCGTGACTTCTTCGCCCAGATAGCTCTCGGCGGTTTCCTTCATCTTCTGAAGAATCACGGCCGAAACCTGTGCGGGGGAGTACTTGTCGCCCTTCACTTCGACCCATGCGTCGCCATTGCCGCCATCGACAATGTTGTAGGGGACGAGTTTCTTGTCCTTCTCGACTTCCGCATCGGTGGTGCGGCGACCGATCAGACGCTTAACAGCGAAAACGGTGTTCGAGGGGTTGGTGACCGCCTGACGTTTCGCCGGCTGGCCGACCAGACGTTCGTCGTCCGTATAGGCGACGATCGAGGGGGTGGTGCGCGCCCCTTCGGAGTTTTCAATCACTCGGGGCTGTGCGCCATCCATGATGGCGACGCAGGAGTTCGTAGTCCCGAGGTCGATACCAATGACTTTACCCATGATGTTACCTCTCTTGGCGATATGACGGGGAACGGGTCCATTCAGGCCCCCGGCCCCTATCCCTTGGGTTTCGGTTTCATGTTCTGCTATCTGGCGGTGTGAGCCGCCTTCGGCTTCGAAGCGTATATAAGGAGGGGAAAATCGGGCTGCAAGAAGGCTCCCCCGAGGAAGAGGGTGAGAAAATGACAGAAAATCCGAAACACGCAACATCTCGGCCCGATCCGCAGGAGATTCGCGGCTTCCGGCATTATCCCGGCTGGCTGGACCTCGACGAGCAAAAGGCGCTGATCGAGACGCTGCGCGGCGTCGTGGCGCAGGCGCCGCTGTTCTCGCCGATGACACCCTACGGCAAGCCGATGTCGGTGCGCATGACCTCCGCCGGGCGGTTCGGCTGGATCTCCGACCGGCGCGGCTACCGCTATTCGGAGACCCATCCCGACGGCCAGCCCTGGCCCGCAATTCCGCAGCCGATCCTCGATATCTGGAAGGCGGTCGCGGGGACGAGCCGCGCCCCGGAATGCTGTCTCATCAACTTCTACGGCGAAGGCGCGAAGATGGGGATGCATCAGGACCGCGACGAGCAGGATTTCGATCAGCCGGTGGTCTCGGTCTCGCTGGGCGATGACGGGCTGTTCCGCATCGGCAACCGCACCCGTGGGGGCAAGACCGAAAGCATCTGGCTGCACTCGGGCGATGTGATGGTGATGGGGGGCGAGGCGCGGCTGCTTTATCATGGCATCGACCGCGTGAAGCCCGGCACCTCGCCGCTGATGCCGAAGGGCGGGCGGATCAACCTGACGATGCGCGTCGTGACCTGACGCCTGTGCTGGCGGCATCTGCGGGAGCCTCCGGCGGGGATATTTTTGCCAAGAGGAAGAGGCTAGTCAGAATGAGCCGCGCGGCAGCGGCGTCGTGCCCTTGTTATAGGGCGTCCAGTCCTCGACATCCGGGTAGTATTTCCGCCGCCACGCCCGCACGCGCGGGTTCATCCGACGCCGCCAGAGCGGCGGGATCATCGCCAGCGCCGTCATGCCGGGATAGCCGAAGGGCAGCTGCGGGGCTTCCGCGGCATCGTAGGTCTGCAGAAGCGGGAAGCGGCGGTCGGGTTTGTAGTGGTGATCCGAATGGCGCTGCAGGTTGATCAGCAGCCAGTTCGAGGCGGTGTGATCGGCGTTCCAGCTATGGCGGGGCAGGACATGTTCGTAACGCCCCTCGCCCTTGTAGCGCCGCGTCAGGCCGTAATGCTCGACATAGTTGGTCAGCTCCAGCTGCCAGACCGCGAAGAGCGCCTGCAGCAGAAACAGGCCGAGCCCCATCCAGCCACCCAGTAGCGCCGCCACGATCAGCGCCAGCGCCTGCAATGCGGCGTAGCGCCAGAACGGGTTGGAGCGGTGCCAGACCGGACGGTCCGCGCGGCTGAGTTTCAGTTTCTCCGCCTTCCATGCGGAGCGGGGGCACTCAAAAATCACCCGCCAGAAGAAGCGGTGAAACCCCTCGTTATAGCGCGCCGAGACCGCATCGCGGGGCGTGCCGACCCAGAGGTGATGGACCAGGAGATGCTCGGTCCGGAAATGGGAGTAAAGGACGCTCGCCAACAGTAGATCGCCCAGCCAGCGCTCCAGCTGGCTTTTCTGATGCAGCAGCTCGTGGGCGTAGACGATTCCGATCGTGCCCGAGATCACGCCCACGCCGAACATCAGGGCGACGATCTCGAAGCCGTTCAGATGGGTCGTATGGGTCACCCACCAGATCGTGCCGAAGATCACGGCCGCCTGAATCGGGAACCAGACCAGCGTGATCGCGCGATACCAGAACAGGTCGGCTTCGGGCGTCTCGGTGTCGGGCTGATCCTCGTTGCGCCCCAGCAACTGGTCGAGCACCGTCGTCAGCCACCACGCATAGGCGGGCAGCAGGATCAGTGTCCAACCGCCGAACCACGCCTCGATCCCCGCCAGCGGCACGGTGCCGAGCGACAGCCAGAAGGGCAGGGCGTGAGAGGGGCGGCGGATTTCGTCGCGGCTGGACATCGGAGCCTCGTGAGCGATGCGGGCGCGGTCATACTAGCCGAACGCTAACCCGATACAATCATTCAGCTTGCGGCCATTCGGCGCTTTGGGCGGCATCCCAGACCTTGCGCATCAGCGTGGGCAGATCGCCGGGCCGGAAATCGGCACGCGGGGTCATGGCATGGGCCTCCGTGCGGGTGACGTGGACCTGCAGGATCAGGTGGAAATGGGTGAAGGTGTGGCGCACCTCGACCGGAGAGAGCGTCCAGTCGGCCTGCATCGGCGGAGCGGGTGTCGGCGCCTCGGACCAATCCGAGCCGGGAAAGCCCAGCGTGCCGCCCAGAAGCCCCTTGTCGGGGCGGCGTTCCAGCAGCACGTCGCCCTGACCGTTCATCGCGACATAGGCGAAGCCACGGCGGGTGGGCTTTTCTTTTTTCGGAGCCTTGCGTGGGAGCGTCTCGGCGATCCCTGCAGCGCGGGCGGTGCAGGAATCAATGAGCGGGCAGATGCCACACGCCGGATTGCGCGGCGTGCAGATCGTCGCGCCCAGATCCATCATCGCCTGCGCGAAATCTCCGGGTCGGTCCTCGGGCGTGATCTGTGCCGTCAATTCGGTCAGCTCCGCCTTCGCACCGGGCAGCGGCGTCTCGACCGAGAAAAGCCGCGAGACGACGCGCTCCACATTGCCGTCGACCACGGCGACCGGCTCGTCATAGGCGATGGCGGCGATCGCGGCGGAGGTGTAGGGGCCGATGCCGGGCAGCTTTTGCAGCTCTGCCGCCGTCTCGGGGAAGCGCCCGTCCAATTCTCCCGCGACGACACGCGCGCATTTCAGAAGGTTGCGGGCGCGGGCGTAGTAGCCAAGCCCGGCCCATTCGGCCATCACGTCGCCATCCTCGGCTGCCGCGAGTGCACCCACATCGGGCCAGCGCTCGGTGAAGCGGCGGAAATAATCGCGCACGGCGGCGACCGTGGTCTGCTGCAGCATCACCTCGGACAGCCAGACGCGATAGGGATCGGGCCGTTCGCCCTCTGCACGATCCGCAGGCGACACGCGCCACGGCATGACGCGGGCATGTGTATCGTACCAGGTGAGCAGGGTTTCGCCGATTGCCCCTTTACCGTCACGCAATGTTTATGCTCCCCTCTTGCCGACCGGTTGGCCCGGCCCGATGTGCTTCCTAGAATGGGATGGATCAAGAGGAACCGCCCACGAATGAAAAAAAGCGACCCGCAAAAGACGCCTTCGCGGCGGATGCGTGGCTTTGAAGCCGCGGGCGGGCTGCTGCGTAACCGTATCCGCGCCGCGGGTGAAGCGCGCGGTTTTGCGGTCTCGCGCCTGCTGACCCATTGGGCGGAAGTGGTGGGGCCTGAGACGGCCGCGCAATGCCGCCCGGTGAAGATCGGCTACACCAAAGGCGGCTTCGGCGCGACCCTTACTCTTTTGACGACCGGAGCGGCGGCGCCGATGCTGCAGATGCAGTTGCCGCAAATCCGCGACAAGGTGAATGCCTGCTACGGCTATAACGCGATCTCGCGCATCTCTTTGACGCAGACCGCGCCGACCGGCTTTGCCGAAGGTCAGGCGCAATTCGCACCGAAACCCAAACCCGAACCCCGCAAGCCGGACCCCCGCGTCGCCGAAGCGGCGAAGGCGCAGGTGGCCGATTGTGGCGATGCCGATCTCAAATCGGCGCTGGAAGAACTGGCAAGAAACGTTCTATCGAAGTCCGCAGAGCGGGCTGCACACAAGAAAGGCAGATAGATGAGCAAAACTCTTTCGATCCTCGGCGGCGTGGCTGTCATGGGGCTTCTCGCGACGGGCGGCTGGTATGCCAGCCAACACAGCGAGGCGAGCCTGATCACTGCGGCCCAAGCGCAGGAAGCCACGGCGAACAAAGATGTCGAGACTCTGCCCGACGTGGTTCTGGGTCAGGAAGACGCGCCGGTCACCGTGATCGAGTACGCCTCCTATACCTGCCCGCACTGTGCCGAGTGGCACAAGGTCGAGTATCCGCAGCTGAAGAAGAACTACATCGACACCGGCAAGGTGAAGTTCATCCAGCGCGAGGTCTATTTCGACAAGTTCGGTGTCTGGGCCGGTCTGATCGCGCAATGCGGTGGCGATCCGAAATATTACGCGATCTCGGACATGATCTATAACAAGCAGAAGGACTGGATCGGCGACGGCAAGCCGCAGACCATCGCGGACAACCTGCGCAAGATCGGCCTGCAGGCCGGGCTGAGCAATGATCAGGTCACCGCCTGCATGAACGACGAGAAGCGCGCCGAGCGGATGGTCGCGACCTTCCAGAAGAACGCGGGCGACGACAAAATCGACGCAACGCCGACCTTCATCATCGACGGCGAGAAGCATTCCAACATGGCTTGGGACGACTTCAAGAAAATCCTCGACGACGAGCTGGCGAAGCAAGCCAACTGATCCCGGCGACAGATGTTGAGAAGGCCGGTCCCGTGGGGCCGGCCTTTTTCATATCCCGAGCCGGTCGAGCGCTGCGTCGAGCGCTGTAGGGTCGTCTATCTCGAGCCGCACCGGCAGGGCGAGTACCTTCGGGCGGAAGCTTTCCGGCAGGCGCACCGCGTCTTTCTCGGTCGTCACCATCTGCGCACCAAGCGTGTCGGCCTCCGCCTCGATCCGCTGCAACAGGCGCGTCGTGAAAGGCTGGTGGTCTTCTAGCGCCTCGCCGCGCAGTAGGTTTGCCCCGAGGCTACGCAAGGTGGCGAAGAATTTCTCGGGATGGCCGATGCCTGCGAAAGCGAGGACGGGAAGGCCCTCCCAATCCATGCCCGTCTGCAGCGGGGCGAGCTGTCCCGTCAGGCGTGGTTTCGAAATTCTGGAACTCCAGAAATTGGCGAATTCAACCTGTGCAGCTTCCGGCCCGATCGACAGCAGAAAGTCGGCACGGGCCATTCCGGCCTCGATCGGTTCGCGCAGCGGCCCGGCAGGCAGGCAGCGCCCGTTGCCGAAGCCCTTATGCGCGTCGACCACTACGATCGAGAGGTCTTTCTGCAATGCGGGGTTCTGATGGGCGTCGTCGAGCACGATCACTTGCGCTCCGGCCGCGACTGCGGCGCTCGCCCCCGCCGCGCGATCTCGCGCAACCCAGACCGGCGCGAAGGCGGACAGCAGCAGCGGCTCGTCTCCGGTCTCTTCGGCGCGGTGGCTGCGCTCATCGACCTGCACCGGCCCTTCGAGCGATCCGCCATAGCCGCGCGTGACGACATGAGCCGTCACGCCGCGTGCGGCCAACCGCTGCACCAGCCAGATCACCGTCGGTGTCTTGCCGGTCCCGCCCGCATTGATATTGCCGACCGAGATCACCGGCACGCCCAGCCGAAGCCCCGGCTGCGCCACGCGCCGCTTCGTCATCGCCGCGTAGAGCGCGCCAAGCGGCGACAGAAGCCGCGCACGCAGTCCCGG
This sequence comes from Thioclava sp. PTB-PU3-1, assembly GCF_055666785.1. Classification (NCBI taxonomy): domain Bacteria; kingdom Pseudomonadati; phylum Pseudomonadota; class Alphaproteobacteria; order Rhodobacterales; family Paracoccaceae; genus Thioclava; species Thioclava sp. PTB-PU3-1. The sequence continues at coordinate 281,899 of NZ_JBVNVL010000003.1, forward strand.
CGCATCGGGGGCGTTGAACCAGAAGCCGGGCGCGCCCATCACGCCACCCGTGCGGGCTGGGTGCCCGAGAGAATCTCGGCCAGGTCGCGGGCGATGGTCTCCACCGCGCCGGCGCCGCCCGAGGTCACCGCCCAGGCGTTATGGGCCAGCTGCGCAGAGCGTTCCGGCGCGATCAGGTCCGCGACCACTTCGGGCAGATCCTCGGGCACCACGACGCCGCGACAGGCTTTCGCCGCCTCGAGCCGCAGGTAATCTTCGCGGAACGGGACGAGCTTGGGACCATGGAGGATCGCCGAGCCAAGCGCCGCCGCCTCGACCGGGGAGCGCGGCGCCTGCGCCGTCCCTGACAAGGTGCCGCCCATATAGCTCAGCGCGGCCAGCCGGTACCAAAGCCCGTATTCCATCGCGTCGTCGGCGATGAAAATCTCGGTCGTCAGTTCCGGTTCGCCCTCGAGCGACCGGCGCGCGACCGACCAGCCCTCGGCGGTCAGCTGCGCGGCAAGGGCCTCGCCTTGGGATTCGTCATCCGGCGCAAGCAGAAGCAGCAGCCGATGCGCATGGCGCTGGGCGTAGCGATGCGCCGCCGTCACCGGGCCGATTTCGGCCTCGGGCACGGCGGCGGCGAGCCAGACCGGGCGCGCGCCCATCGACTCGGCCATCGAGGCGCGCTCTGCCTCGGAGCCGTAAAGCGGCTGCGGCGGCTCGCCGAGCGCACCGTCATTGACCACGATGACCGGCCCATTCAGTTTGTCGCCCACCCGTTCGAGGCTCGCCTCGTCGCGCAGGTAGATGCGGTCGATCCGGCCCAGCAGCGTCAGCGAGACGTCATCGAGTCGCAGCCCATCCTGACCGCCGAGTTTCGCATCGGCCAGAACGCTGGCAATGCCGCGTTTCTGCGTCTCCGCGATCAGGGCGGCGGGCAGCGTGTCGTCCATGATGAGCACGAGATCGGGGCGCCATGCATCCAAGACCAGACGGACTGATGCCGGACGATCCTCGGGGGTGGGCCGGAAATAGACCTCTTCGGGCAGACCGTCCGGCGGATCTTCCGCGTCGCGCACCGTCATCGCAATGCGGATATCGGGCATCCGCGCGGCCACCCTGCGCGCGACCAGCCCGGCGGCTTCCGCGCATTTCCCCGCAGCCCAGATCCACAGCAGCGGGGCGTCGGCGCGCTCCTCCCCCTGACCGGCCTCGACCGCGGCTTTCGCCTTGGGTCCCGCAGGACGCAAGGCAGAGAGTTGCAGCCTGAGCCAGAGAGGAAGAGAGCGCGCCATGCCAGCCTTAGTTGCCGAGCTCTTCGGTGGTCGACACTTCGAGCTCTTCGTCGCGCAGGCGATGCAGGTGCGCGATGAAGTAACGGGTATGGGCGTCGTCGACGGTGCGCTGCGCCTCGGCCTTCCACGCGGCATAGGCGGAGGCGTAGTTCGGGTACATCCCGACGATATGGATATCGTCGACATTCTTGAATTCGGTGCGGCTCGGGGTCACCAGCTCGCCGCCGAAGACGAGGTGAAGACGTTGCGGGGTCGGTTTGGCCATAAGAACTCCTGTCGGCTTTTCTGCGGCGCAGAGATTACGCTTTGCCCCCACGCTTCACAAGGAGAGGGCCGGGGCCGCACGTAGCCGTTACCGCGCCAGTCCCAGAGACTCCAGATATTCCGCGCCTTTTCGCACGCCAATCTCGTCGTTCACTTCCAAAATAAGGCGCGGCATCTTGGGTAGCTTGCCAAGCGCCTTGAAGACCGAGTGCCACGCGATCGTGCCCTCGCCCGGATGCCAGTGCCGGTCGCCATAGCCGTCGATATCCTGCAGGTGGACATGCTCCAGCGCCGCGCCTGCCGCATGGACGAACACATCGACCGGCGGCGCGCCGCAGCGGCGATGCATGAACTGTGCATGGCCCGTATCGAGCGAGACCTTCACCGCTTTGCTCTTCATCTTCGCGGCCAGTTCGACACGCAGGTTCGGCGTGATGTCCTCGCAATTCTCGATGACCAGCGTCACGCCCAGCTCCTCGGCGCGTTCGATCACCGGGGTCAGGACATAGCGCACGCGTTCGACCTGAATGAACGCGTTCGCGGGGTTCTGCTCCAGATCGGCTTCCTTCCACAGCGTATAGGGCGAGTGGATCACCATCTGATCTCCGCCCAGCTCCGCCGTGATTTCCAGCACCCGCAGCATCCGGGCGCGGATGACCTCGATGATCTCGGAATCGGCGCAGTCGATACTGAACGAGGTGAAGGGCCCGTGCAGCCCCAGCCGCCCGGTATAGCCGTCGAGCAATTCCTTCGTCCGCGCGACCATCTTGCGCAGATCCGCATCCGTGGCGTTCGGCCAACAGAAGCTCTGCAATTCCAGATCGCGCTGGTTGTTCAGAATCCAGTCGCGATGATGCGCGAGCATATCGAGGCTCAGCGCAGCACCGAGCAGCGGTAATTCCTTGGCCATGGGGTCCTCCTCCGGATCGAATGCTCGCGCAAGCCGCGGGGCTTTTCAATCCCGTGAGCGCGCTATATCGGAACGTCATGAAACGCAGTCTGCCCGAGTTTTACGAGTCCATGGTGGAGAACGGGGACCTCAACCCCGATCCCGCCCAACGCGCCATTCTGCCCGAACTGGAGCGTGTGCGCCGCGCGCTGGAAGAGGCGCCTGCGCCCGAGCCGGTGAAACGCGGGCTCTTCAAGCGCAAGATCAAGCCGGTCGAAGGCGTGCGCGGCCTCTATATCTGGGGCGGTGTCGGGCGCGGGAAATCCATGCTGATGGACCTGTTCTTCGGCCAGACCGACGTGCCGAAACGCCGGGTGCATTTCCACGCTTTCATGCAGGAAGTCCAAGGCAAGCTCGACGATGCGCGCCGCGCCAATACGGTGGATGCGATGCGCCCCGTGGCCGAAGAGGTGGCGGGCTCGCTGCGGCTGCTGTGCTTCGACGAGATGCAGATCACGGATATTGCCGACGCGATGATCGTGGGCCGCCTGTTCGAGGCCCTGTTCGAGCGTGGCGTGACCATCGTCACTACCTCGAACCGGGTGCCCGAAGACCTCTACAAGAACGGGCTCAACCGCCAGCTTTTCCTGCCCTTCATCGGGCTGATCCGCGAGAAGCTCGACATCTACGAACTGGCCTCCGAAAACGATTACCGGCAGAACCGTCTCGCAGGCCAACAGGTCTATTTCACGCCTGCGGGTCGCGAGGCGCGCGCGAAGATGGATGCGCTTTGGGATGAGCTGACCGGGGGCGATCATCACGGCAAGCTCGACATTCCGGTGAAAGGCCGCACGGTCGAAATCCCGCATTTCCACAATGGGGTCGGCCGCGCGAGCTTCTGGGATCTCTGCGCGCAGCCGCTGGGTCCGGCGGATTATCTCGCCATCGCGGATGCGGTGAAGGTGCTGCTGCTTGACGATATTCCGCTGCTCTCGGCCTCGAACTTCAACGAAGCGAAGCGCTTCGTCACGCTCATCGACTCGCTTTACGAGGGCAAGGTCCGGCTGATCTGTTCGGCCGCGGACGAGCCCGAGCGGCTTTACGTCGAAGGCGAGGGCACGTTCGAATTCGAGCGCACCGCCAGCCGCCTGCGCGAGATGCAGGCAGACGGCTGGGCGGCTGAGGCTTAAGCCAGCATTTCGTTCAGAAGCGGGCGGACCTTGGTGCCGTAAAGCTCGATCGTCTTGCGCAGATGCGCGGGGTTCTGCGGCCCGCCGCTATATTTCAGCGTGAACCGTGACAGGCCCAAGGCTTTCACCGTCCGCGCGATCTTGCGCGCCACGGTTTCCGGGCTACCGACATAGAGCGAGCCATGCTCGATCTCCGACAGGTAGGCCTCGCGCCGGAAGGGCGGCCAACCGCGCGAGCGCCCGATCATGTCATGCATCCGCGCATAGCCTTCGTAGAACTCTTCCTGCGCGATCTCGTCGGTCTCGGCGATATGGCCGGGCGAGTGGACGCCGATCTTGCCCGGCTTGGTGCCCATCTGGTCATGCGCGCGGTGATAGAGATCGACATGCGGTTTGAACCGGGTCGAATCCCCGCCGATGATCGCCAGCATCAGATCCATCTGCATCGCGGCGGTCTCGACCACCGATTGCGGCGACCCGCCGACCCCGCGCCAGATCTGCAGCGGCGCCTCGGGGCGCGGATAGACGGTGACGTTCTTCAGTGGCGGGCGCATCTGGGCGTCGAAGCTGACCTTCTCCTGCGTCGCGAGCAGGTGCAGAATCTGGGACTTCTCGGTGAACAGCGCCTCGTAATCGTTCAGGTCGAGCCCGAAGAGCGGGAAGCTCTCGGTAAAGGAGCCGCGCCCGATGGTGATCTCGGCCCGTCCCGGCGCCAGAGCGTTCAGCGTCGCGAAACGCTGGAAAACGCGGATCGGATCGTCCGAGGACAGCACCGTCACGGAGGTGCCCGCCTTGATCTTCTCGGTGCGGGCAAGGATCGCCGAGAGGATCGGCTCGGTCGAGGAGATCGCGAAATCCGGGCGGTGATGTTCGCCCAGACCGATATAGTCGAGCCCGACCTGATCGGCGAGTTCGCCTTCGGCCAACGTGTCGCGGATCACTTCGGCATGGCTGCGCAGCAGGCCATCCTCCCCGCGCGTCACATCGCCGAACGTGTCGATCCCAAGCTCAAGCTGCATGGTGGTCTCCTTTCCTGTTCACGCGAAGATAGGGGCGCGGGCGCAGGTCAGCCACCGGTATCCTCGCACAGACTCCGTGCGAGACCGCAGCCTCAGCCGTTGTCGCGCAGCACCCGGCCCGCGAGGTAGAGCGAGCCGCAGATCAGGATGCGGGCATGGGGATGGATCGCGACGATCCCCGCGATGGCCGAGCCGACCGAGGCCGCAGGGCGGGCCTCTATGCCGACCACGCGTGCGGCTGCGGCGGTGTCTTCGGCGGGCAGCGTGTTCGCCTCGCCGGGGATCGACACCGCGAGCAGGCTCGCCGCGTGATCCGCCAGCGGACGCAGATAGCCGGTCACGTCCTTGGTGTTGAGCATGCCGCAGATCAGATGGGTCGGGCGTTTCGGAAGCGCGCCGAGCGTCTTTGCGATCATGTCGCCCGCCGCCGGGTTATGCCCGCCATCGAGCCAGACCTCCGCCTCGGGCGCACCGTCCACCAGCGGTCCGTGACGCAGCCGTTGCATCCGGGCGGGCCATTCAGCCTTCGTCACCGCCGCCTCGCAGGCAGCCTCGTCAAAGCCCAGATGCCGCAACGCCGCGAGCGCCGCCCCGGCATTCGCGATCTGATGCGGGCCGGGCAGGTTCGGCAGCGGCAGATCGAGAAGCCCGTTCTCGTCCTGGAAGATCAGCCGGTCGCGCTCTTCCCAGACCTGCCAATGCTGGCCATGCACGAGAAGTGGCGCGCCGAGCTTTTCCGCCCGAGCTTCGATCACCTCAAGCGCGCCTTCCTGTTGGGGGCCGACCACGCAGGCCACGCCGCGCTTGATGATCCCGGCCTTCTCGCCCGCGATCTCGGCCAGCGTTTCGCCGAGGAATTGCTGATGGTCGATCGAGACCGGCGTGATGATGCTCAGCGCGGGTTTGTCGACAACATTGGTCGCGTCGAGACGTCCGCCGAGCCCCACTTCCAGCAGCGTGTAATCCGCAGGGGTCCGCGCGAAGGCCAGAAGCGCCGCCGCCGTCGTCACCTCGAAGAAGGTGATCGGCTTGCCGCCATTCGCCGCCTCGACCTCATCGAGTAGCGCGGCCAGATCGGCCTCTGAGATGAGCGATCCGGCGATCCGGATGCGCTCGTGGAAGCGTGCGAGATGCGGCGAGGTATAGGCGTGGACGCGCTTGCCCGCAGCCTCCAGCCCCGCGCGGATCATCGCCTGGGTCGAGCCCTTGCCATTGGTACCCGCGATATGGATCACCGGCGGCAGCTCACGCTCGGGATGGTCGAGGTCCCCCAGCAACCGCTCCATCCGGTCGAGCGACAGGTCGATGACCTTGGGATGCAGCGCCATCAGGCGGTCGAGAATATCATCGGAGCTTTGCGTCATTGGCCCCTCCGGCCTTAGATGGCGGACCGGGGAGGGGGCGCTGCCCCCGCGGCTGATGCCGCCCCCCGGGATATTTCAGCCAATACGAAGATCAGGTCTTGGGCTTCGCCTCGGCCTCGGGAGCCGCCTCGGCGACCGCTTCCTCGGGCGCCTTCTCCGGCGCGGGCAGATCGCCCTTCACCGCAGGCGGCAGGTTCATCAGCATGCGCAGGATGGTGATCAGCTCGTCGCGCATCTTCATGCGATGCGTCACGCGGTCGAGCATCCCGTGATCCAGCAGATATTCGGCGCGCTGGAAGCCCTCGGGCAGCTTCTCGCGGATCGTCTGTTCGATGACGCGCGGGCCCGCGAAGCAGATCAGCGCGTTGGGCTCTGCGATATGCACGTCGCCCAGCATCGCGTAGGAGGCGGTCACGCCGCCGGTCGTCGGATGGGTCAGCACGACGATATAGGGAAGGCCCGCTTCCTTGAGCATCTGCACGGCGACGGTGGTGCGCGGCATCTGCATCAGCGACAGGATACCTTCCTGCATCCGTGCGCCGCCAGCCGCCGAGAACAGCACCAGCGGACGCTTGAGCTTCACCGCGCGTTCGGCCGCCGCGATGATCGCGTTGCCGACATACATGCCCATCGAGCCGCCCATGAAGGTGAAGTCCTGCGCGGCGGCCACGATGGGCGTGCGCCCGATCTCGCCCTCGGCCACCAGCATCGCCTCTTTTTCGCCGGTCGATTTCTGTGCCGCCTTCATCCGGTCCGGATAGCGTTTCTGGTCCTTGAAATGCAGCGGATCGGTGATCGGTTCGGGCACTTTCACTTCGGAGAAGATGCCGCCGTCGAACAGCGCCTCGAAGCGCACGCGGGGCGTGATCGCGAGGTGGTGGTCGCAATTGGTGCAGACGTTCAGATTGTCCGACAGCTCCCGGTGGAACAGCATCGTCCCGCATTCGGGACATTTCGTCCAAAGGTTCTCGGGCACTTCGCGGCGCGAAAACAGCGAGTTAATCCGAGGACGGACGTAATTGGTGATCCAGTTCATCGTATGAGCCTCTCGCTGGGGCGGGTCGGTTTGGCTTGAAATACGCCGCCCCTGCACGAATTGCAATCAGACGCGGAGGGTGAGGCGGATCAACAACCACGCGATCAGCAGGTGCAGCATGTCCAGCAGAAGCCACGGCAAGAGGTCCCAAAGGTCGCGTGTGTTGATCACGATCGTGTAGAGCGCGAGCCCATCGAGCTGGCCGTAGAAGCCCACGAGGAAGAGCGAGCCGAAATTATTGGCGAAATGCAGCGCAAGGGCTGCGCCGAGATTGCCGGTCCGCGCGGTCAGGTCGCTCGCGAGGCAGCCGAAGCCGAAAGCCCAGAGCGCGGGCCAGAGCGCGTTGCTGCCATAAGCGCCGGGCGAATAATGTAGTGCGCCGAACAGAGCCGAGGGCAGAACCATCCAGATCAGGGGGCTGCGCCAGCGCGCCGCGAGCTGCTGCAGGAGATAGCCGCGAAACAGCACCTCTTCGGTCGCGATCTGCACCCCCAGAAGCGGCAGCGCGATCGGTGCCCAGCTCAGCACATGCAGCAGCGGGTTGGAGCGCGCTGCGGCCTCGCTGAACTGGGTCAGCCCGAAGGAGAAAAGAGCGAAGAGCAGCAGAACCGGCAGCACCTTCGTGAAGGTGGCGAGGCTCCGCTGTCCGAACAGCGTCGCGGGCGCGCGGTGATGCAGGTGGCGGCTGACGACGAAAGTCGCGATCAGAAGCGGCGCGAAGCTTGCGAGCAGGATGGCGAGGCCACGCGGCGTCGAGCCATGGGCGATTTCCTGAAACAACCGAAGCATCGAGAAATCGTCGAGCATCGAGGAGAAGAACAGGATCATCGCCCAGCCGCTGAGCAGGTAGAAGGCGACGATCACGCCCAGACCCAGCATCCCGCGCCAGATCTGCGCATAAGGCTTCGCGGGGGCCGCGAACGCCTCGAGCGGCGCATATCGGTTCGTGCGCGCGATCACCGGGCGGGGCTCGCAAGAAGAGGGGCGGCTGCAAGGGGCGATTGGGTCATCTGGGTCTTCCGCAAAGCTGAGCTTCGGTGATAGCGGCTGCGGCCCCGGTGAGGCAACGGCTTTACTTTTCGCGGCGCGGGCAGGACAAGAGGCGGCTGTCTTCTGACCGGGGTGCAAATGTTTGAACTTCCTCTCGATCTGGTGGTGATGCTGATCGGCGCGGCCTTCGCAGCGGGGGTGGTCGATTCCATCGCGGGCGGCGGAGGGCTGATCACGGTGCCGGCGCTTTTGCTGGCGGGTGTGCCGCCGGTGCAGTCGCTGGCGACGAACAAGATTCAGGGCACGTTCGGGGCAGCGACCGCAGCGATTTCCTACGCGGCCTCGGGCCATGTGGTGCTACGAAAACAGCTGCTGGCCGCCGTGATCGGGTTCCTTGGCGGGCTCGCGGGGGCGCTTCTCGTGTCGCGCATCCCGACTGATAAGATCGAGATCGCCCTGCCGTTCATCCTCGTCGCGATTGCCGCGTTTTTCGCCTTGCGGCCCGGTTTGGATGACACGGATCGGGTGCAGCGTATTCGGCCCGGCCTGTTCACGGCCGCCTTCGTGCCGGTGATCGGCTTTTACGACGGGCTGATCGGGCCGGGGACGGGGTCGTTCTTCATGATCGGTTTCGTGACGCTGGCGGGCTACGGCGTGCTGAAGGCGACGGCGCATACGAAACTGCTGAACTTCTCGTCGAATATCGGGGGGCTGACGGGGTTCCTGCTGGTCGGCTCGCCGCTCTGGGTGCTGGGCATCGCGATGGGACTGGCGCAGATCGCCGGGGCGCGGCTGGGCTCGCGGCTTGCGATGCGGGTGGGCGCGCGGCTGATCAAGCCGCTGCTGGTGACGACCTCGACGCTGCTGGCCGCGAAGCTGCTTTGGGACCTGATTTAGACCCTAGCCCTGCACCTGCGACAGGATCGTGCGCAGCTGCGCGAAACTGCCCGCGATGCCGTCGGGGGCGGGTTCGGCGATGAAGGCGTCCAGCTCGGGCCAGACCTTGATCGCCGCGTCGATGCGCGGGGCCGAGCCTTCCGCATAGAGCCCCGCCTGAATCATCATCTCGGCCCGGTCATAGGCGCCAAGCAGGCTGCGCGCCTTGCCGATCAGCCGGTTTTCCTCGGGATCCGCCGCGTCGGGCAGCGAGCGCGAAACTGAACGCAGCATGTTGATCGCCGGGAAGCGCCCCCGCTCCGCGATCTCGCGCTCCAGCACCACATGGCCGTCGAGCACGCCGCGCAGGATATCGGCGATCGGCTCGTCCATATCGGAACCGGCCACCAGAACCGAGAAAACGCCGGTGATGTCGCCTTGACCTTCGGCGCCGGGGCCCGCGCGCTCGCCCAAGGCCATGATCTGATAGGAGGTCGAGGGCGGATAGCCGCGCAGCGAGGCGGGCTCGCCCCCGGCGAGCGCCACTTCGCGATGGGCTTCGGCAAAGCGCGTGATCGAGTCGGCGAGGAACAGCACATGCTGGCCCGCATCGCGGAAATGCTCGGCCACGGCCATCGCAGTCCAGGCGCATCGGCGGCGCACCAGCGGCGATTGATCCGAGGTGGCGGCGACGATCACCGCGCGGGCCATCCCCTCCGGGCCGAGCGTCTTTTCGACGAATTCCCGCAATTCCCGGCCGCGTTCGCCGATCAGCGCGATGACGACGATATCGGCAGAGACCCCGCGCGCGAAACTCGCCAATAGCGAGGATTTCCCGACGCCCGATCCCGCGAAAAGGCCGACCCTTTGGCCTTGGACCAGCGGCAGCATCGTGTTGAAGGCGGCAAGTGACGTCTCCAACCGACCGCCCAACCGCTTGCGCTGGGCGGCAGGAGGCGGGCTTGCGCGCAAATCGCGCTCGCGCCCGCCGTGGATCAGCGGTTGCCCGTCGAGCGGCTTTCCGAACGGGTCGATGATGCGCCCGACCCAGCTGTCATGCGGGGCGATCCCGCCCTGACCGAGCAGCTCCACCTCGTCGTCGATCGCCACGCCATCGGCGGCTCCATCGGGCAGCACAGTGACCGCCCCGCGCGTCAGCGACAGAACTTCCGCGCCGATTTCGCGCCCGCTTTGGCAGCGAATCGTCGCGCGGTCGCCAAGGGCCGCCGAACGAGCCAGACCGCTGACCTTGATCATCCCGCGCCGCACCTCGCGCACGCGCCCGACCGCATGGGTGCTCGCGATACCGCGCATTTCGGCGCGCAACAGGTCGAATCCCGCAAATGCCATTCTGGCCTCCGATGTTCTCGAAACGTTTTCTAAACGATTCGCTCTTAAAGCTTGGTTGATAGCTCGGAGGAGAAGCCCCGATGTTCGAGAAGATTGAGATCATGAAAATGGCCAGTGCGATGGCCACCCACGCCGCAGCCCGCCAGAACGCGGTTGCGGAGAATATCGCCAATGCGGACACGCCCGGCTATGCGGCGCGTGACCTGCCGGCTTTCGAAGACCTCTATCGCAGCGAGGGTAGCGGCGCTCTGCGGGCGACGCGGTCGGGTCACATCGACGCCTCGGCGACGATCACCACCGCGCCCGAGGTGATCGCCTCTCCCGGAGTCACCTCGCCCGACGGCAATTCGGTCTCGCTGGAAGAAGAGATGGTCCGCTCGGTCGAGGTGAAACGCGAGCATGATCTGTCGCTCGCGATCTACCGCTCCTCGCTCAACATCCTGCGCAGTTCGCTCGGGAGGGGCTGAAGATGAGTGATTTCACCCAATCCATGGCGCTGTCCGCCTCGGGCATGAAGGCGCAGGCGATGCGGCTTCGGCACAGTTCTGAGAATATCGCGAATGCCGATACGCCCGGCTATCACCGCAAGATTGCGGGCTTCGAGAAGGTCGTCTCCGAAGGTGCTCCCACCGGAGAGGTCACCCTTGGCCCGGTGCGGCTCGACCGATCCGAACTCACCCAAATCTACGAACCTGGCCATCCGATGGCCGACGAGAACGGCTACTACGACGGCTCGAATGTCGATCTGGTGGTCGAAATCGCTGACGCGCGCGAAGCGCAGCGCAGCTACGAGGCGAATTTGCGCATGTTCGATCAGGCCCGGCAAATGTCGGCCTCCCTGCTCGAACTGCTTCGCCGCTAAAGACCGAGGAGATCTAGAATGGATTTTAACACCTCCCTTGCAACGCAAAGCTACGCCCAGGCCCGGGCTGCTGTCCCGCCGGAAGCGGGCGGTTCCGGGCCGGGCTCCCTTGTCGAACAGGCGGCGAACTCATTCGTCGATGCGGTCAAGGCAGGCGAAGACACTGCCAAAGCCGCGATGGCGGGACAGGCTGATCCACATGCGCTGGTGCAGGCGCTCGCCCAGACGGAACTCGCGATCGAGACGGCGGTGACCGTCCGCAACAAGGTCGTCGAGGCCTATCAGGGAATTCTCAGGATGCCGGTCTGATGCAGGACGCGATTTTCTTCGACACGCTCCGGCAGGGCTTGTGGATCGCCGTGCTGATCGCCGCGCCGCTTCTGTCGGTCGCGCTGGTCGCCGGGGTCACGATCGGTCTCTTTCAGGCGCTGACCTCGGTGCAGGAAATGACGCTGACCTTCGTGCCCAAAGTGGGGGCGATGCTCGTCGTGTTCTGGGTGTCGATGAGCTTCATGTCGGAAAAGCTGGTGGAGTTCTTCACCCGCACCATCCTGCCGATCGTCGCCGGGGGCTGAGATGGATAACGCAATCTATACCACACTCACCCGGCAATCCGGCCTGATGCGCGAAATGCGGACTGTCGCGAACAATATCGCGAATGTCTCGACCACCGGGTTTCGGCGCGAGGGCGTGATCTTCTCCGAATATCTCTCGGGGTTGGAGGGTAACGAACCCTCGCTGTCGATGGCGCGGGCGCATGGTCGTCTGATCGATCGAAGCCAAGGCGGGCTGACCCAGACAGGCGGCACCTTCGATTTCGCGATCGAGGGCGAGGGGTTCTTCATGATCGAGACCCCGCAGGGCAATCAGCTCACGCGGGCTGGCAGTTTCATCCCATCGGCTGAAGGCGAGTTGCTCACGCCCGACGGGTTCCGGCTGCTCGATTCCGGTGGCACCCCTGTTGCGATTCCCTCGGGGGCGACTTCGGTCGCGCTCGCGGCCGATGGCACACTTTCGAACAACGGCCAGCCGATCGCGCAGGTCGGCGTCTACCTTCCTACCGATCCAAACGAATTGAGCCATGTCGGCGGCACCCGCTTCACCGCAGAGGCCGGGGCCGAACCGGTGGAGGGCGCGGTTCTGATGCAGGGGTATCTCGAAGACAGCAACGTCGATCCGATCACCGAGATCGCGCGCATGATCGAGGTCCAGCGCGCCTACGAGATGGGCCAGGCCTTTCTCGAACGCGAAGACGAACGAATCCGCGGCGTCATCCAGACGCTCGCCCGCTAACAGGAGGCCCATGACATGAGAGCTCTTCAGATCGCAGCCACAGGCATGAGCGCGCAGCAGATGCGCGTCGAGGTGATTTCCAACAACCTCGCGAACATGTCGACCACTGGCTACAACGCGCGCCGCGCCGAGTTCGCCGATCTGCATTACCAGCAGATGACCCGCCCCGGCACGATCAACGCGACCGATGGCACGACCATCCCCGCCGGGGTGCAGCTTGGCCTCGGCGTTCGCCCGACGGCCGTGACGGTCAACATCGCGCAGGGTTCGCTCAGCGCGACGGGCGGTGATCTGGACGTCGCGATCGACGGCAATGGCTATCTCGAGGTGACACTGCCCTCTGGTATCTCCGCCTACACGCGCGATGGCGGGCTCAAGCGCAACGGCACCGGACAGATCGTGACCTCTGACGGCTATCCGGTCGTGCCGGATATCACCATTCCGAACGACGCGCGCGCCGTTGCGATCAACGCGGAGGGCGAGGTCTATGCCTATTTCGCCGATCAGGTCGCGCCGCAGCTTCTGGGGCAGTTCACCTTGGCGAATTTCTCGAACCAGAAGGGGCTGGAGGCGATCGGGTCGAACCTGTTTCTCGAAACCGGCGCCTCCGGTCCGCCCAATGTGAATACGCCCGGCGCGGATGAGTTGGGCACGCTGCGGCAGGGCTATCTGGAGGAGAGCTCGGTCGATCCGGTGCGCGAGATCACCGAGCTGATCAAGGCGCAGCGCGGCTACGAGCTGAACGCGAAGGTCATTTCCGCCGCCGATCAGATGCTTGGCGCGACGACACAGGTGCGCTGATGCTGCGGCGGGCGATCCTGATTGCGGCATCCGGTCTTTTGCCGGGGCAAGCCCTGGCGGACACGCTCGTCGCGCTGCACACCATGCGCGCCCGGACGATCGTCGCTCCCGCGGATGTCGGGTTGCAACCGGGCGAGGTGGCCGGGGCGTTGACCGGGCCGGAGGAAGCGATCGGCCTCGAGACGCGCGGGGTGATCTATGCCGGTCGCCCGATCCGAGCCCGCGATCTGGGGCAGCCCGCCATTGTCGAGCGCAATCAGATCATCCCGCTCCTGTTTCGCCGCGGCTCGCTGGAGATCCGAACCGAAGGCCGCGCGCTCGATCGCGCTGGCATCGGAGAGACGATCCGCGTGATGAACGCCGCTTCCAAAACCGTGGTCTCCGCGACGCTTGGCGCTGACGGAACTGCCCATGTTGCCCCATGAGGAATTCGCGATGAAATCTCCTGCCCTGTTGCTTTTGTCGATCACGCTCATCGCCTGCGGGCGGCTCGAGCAGGTCGGTAAGGCGCCCGGATTCACGCCGATGGAAGGCGGGAACGAGTTCTACGCCATGGCCTCCTCACCACTGCCCGTCACGACGGAGGCGCGCAGCCCCGAACAAGAAGCCTCTCTTTGGTCAGGTGCGCGCAACTCGCTGTTGGGCGACCCACGCGCCGCCAAGCGGGGCGATATCCTCACCGTCGTGATTGAGATTAACGATAAGGCCGAGATCTCGAATTCGACGGGCCGCTCGCGCAGCGGATCGGATACGATGGGGGTGACCTCGATGCTAGGCATTCCGCAGCGGATCGACAAGCGCCTGCCAGACGGGGCGAGCATGGCCGACGCCGTCTCGACCAATTCGAATTCGACCTATTCCGGCGACGGGCAGGTGTCGCGAAACGAGAAACTGACTCTCCGCGTGGCCGCAACGATCATCGAGACGCTCCCGAATGGCGTGTTGCGCATTCAGGGCAGCCAGGAGGTGCGGGTGAATTTCGAGGTGCGCGAGCTGATCGTCACCGGTTTCGTGCGACCCGCCGATGTGAGCCGCCAGAACGAGATCACCTATGACAAGATCGCTGGCGCGCGGATTTCCTATGGCGGGCGCGGGCAGATCACCGATGTGCAGCAGCCGCGCTACGGCCAGCAGATCGCCGATATTCTCCTGCCCTTCTGAGGTTCCGCAATGCTTGGTAAACTTCTCCCGCTTCTCCTCGGTCTGATCGGCCTCGCCGGTGGCGGTGCGGCCGGGTATTTCCTGCGCCCAGCCCCTCCGCCCGCAGAACATCCCACCGACCCGGCCGCTGCGGAGGGGGCAGCGGAAGGAGATCACGGCGCCGCACCAGAGGCTCATGGGAACCCGGCCGCCGCCGATCATGGGGACGAGGGCGATGTCACCTCCGAATTCGTCAAGCTCAACAACCAGTTCATCGTGCCGCTGGTAACCGAGTCGCGAATCTCCGGCATGGTCATCCTGTCGCTCAGTCTCGAGGTGAAGGTCGGTGAGACCGAGGCCGTCTACCGCGCTGAGCCGAAACTGCGCGACGCGTTCCTCCAGGTGCTGTTCGATCACGCGAATACGGGGGGATTTCAGGGCCTGTTCACGGATTCCGCGAACATGTCGCGCCTGCGGCGCGCCCTGACCGAGACCGCGCGTAGCATTCTAGGTCCCGGTGTCCTTGCGGTCTTGGTCTCCGACATCGTGCGTCAGGACAGCTAGGTCCGGTCCGCGATATCTGCGCCAGACGAGAGATCCCGTGCCTCAGCGCGGGGCGCCTCGTTTCGGGTGGCCAAGTTTCGTGACAACGTCATGGCGCCCCACCGCGCGCGCGGTTGCGCCATGTTGCGCAGCAAGCGCGGGGTCGAGCTCCTTCCGCGCGGCGCGTAGCCGCGTGTCTTCCAGCGACAGGTAGCGCAGATAGGCGAGGGTGTTCTGCCCGGAGGCTGGTTCCTGCGCGAGCGTCTCCCGGGTCGACCGCTCCTCCGTTTGGAAGCTGGCAATTCGCGCATCGAGCGCGCGCGCCCGGGCGTTCAGCCGTGCGAGCGCTGCAAGCTCCGCCTCCCGCTGCATACGGGTCAATCGGGCGAGCGCCGCCAGCCGCTTTACCTGCAATTTGCTCATTTGCGCCATGCCGCACCTCCGCGGGCCGCCTTGCGCATTTTCTCCGCAAAGCGGATCGCGGCGGCGACGGGTTTGTAATGCTCCGGCCGGATTTCTTCGCCAATCTCGATCGCCGCGAATAGCGCCCGCGCGGTCGGCGGGTCCGAATGCACGGGCACCGCATTTTCCGCCGCGATCTCGCGGATCCGCGCCGCGATCGCATCGACCCCTTTCGACAGGCAGACCGGCGCACGACCCGAGGCGCGATCCCATTTCAGCGCGACCGCGTAATGGGTTGGGTTGACGATCACGACATCGGCCTTGGCGGTGTCGGGAACCGATTGCCGCATCGCAAGCTCCATCCCCTTCTGACGTCGCTGTGCCTTCAGATGAGGATCGCCTTCGGATTGCTTCATTTCGTCGGTCAATTCCTTGCGCGTCATCCGGTTGCGGCGCAGGAATTCGGACCGCTGCCAAAGATAGTCGATCGCGCCCATCGTGGCGGCGAGGGCAGTGACGATCATCAGAAACTCGGCGATCATCCGAAACAGCAATCCCACGATCTGCACCGGTTCGAGACGCTGCGTGAGCAAAATCAGATCGGCGCGCGCCTTGAAGTAAATGAAAAGAATCGTCGCGATCACGGCGAGTTTCGTCGCGCTCTTGGCGAATTCGAACAGCCCGCTGCGTCCGAATTTCTGCGCAGCATTCTTCAGCGGATTGATCCGGCTGAGCTTTGGATGGATCTTGTCGGGCGCGACCACGATCGCGCGTTGTGCCCAGTAGGCGACGAGCGCGGCGATCATCGGCACCACGAAAAACGGCGCGAGCGGCAGGAGCAGCGTGCCGATGATCCGCCCGCCCAGGGCCGTCCCGCCACCAAGAAACTGCGCGGCCATCTCATCGGCGCGATCAAGCATCGCCATCGCCCCACTGCCGAACCGCGTCACGCTGTAGATACCCAGGCCGAGCAGTGTCGCGAGAAAACTGCCATAGACTGCGGCCACGGAAATCTCGGTCGAGCGCACCAGATCGCCCTTGCGCCGTGCTTCCTCCAACTTCTGCGGGGTTGGATCGAATTCCTTTTCGCCGGCTTCGTCTTCGCTCATCGCACGGCTCCGAACGGGTTGCCGAGGAAGGCCATGACCGCCTCGCGCCAGATCGCAATGGCGGTGGGCGCACATAGTGCGAGCAGGATCAGACCGCCCGCCGTGAGCGCCGGGGCGCCGACGAACGCGACCATGAGCTGCGGCATGGCTCGGTTAATCGCGCCAAGCGCAACGTTGTAAATCAGCCCGGTGACCGCGAAGGGGGCGGCGAGCGTGAAAGCGAGCGAAAACGCATGCGCGACACCCGAGACGCCCCAGCGACGCAGCGCATCCGGATCGGGCAGTTCGCCCACCGGTAACACCTGATAGGTGCCGAGCAGAAACTCGATTAGCTGGACGTGAAACCCGAGGCTCATCAGCACCGCGATCCCGGCGATCAGCAGCAGGTTCCCGATCGCGGGTTGCGGCTCTCCGCCCATTCCGCCGAGCAGCTGCGAGAGAGAACTCGACTGCGCCGCCATTGTGCCTGCGATTTGCAGAGCGAAGACAAAGGCGCGCAATCCGAAGCCAAGAAAGAGGCCGATCGCGATTTCCGAGGCCAGCCAAAGCGGCAAAGCCGTCCCTTGGTCGAAACTGGCGAGCGTCGGCGCGAGTGCCGGAACCGTCACCAGGGTTATCGCGAGTGCGACACCCGTCTTGATCCGCGCAGGCAGGCTCGTCTCGCCAAAGCCCGGGGCCATGGCGACAATCCCGCCCACCCGCAGCAAGACAATGAAACCCATGAACAAAAAGCTTCGTGCTTGTTGCAGGATCTCGCTTAGCAGATCGAGAAGCGACGGGCTCATGCAGGGACCTGTCCGACCATCGCGGGCCGCGCCTCCAGGCCGATTTCTTCGTAGCTCAGGACCGGCGCGTTCAGCCCTTTCGCGTTGATGACCGTGCGCAAGAAACGCCGCCTGCGCCCTGAAGAGACCAGTGCCGGGAAGGTTCCCGCTTGCGCCGACCCGGCGAGTTTCTCGGCGATATTCGCCGCCAGCTTGTTGAACAGGTCAGGTGGCAAGGCGACATCGCTGCCCGCCTCGCCACCGATCGTGTATTTTCCGAAGCGTTCCTCCCAATCGGGCGCCAGCTGGATCAGGGGAATCGTGCCGTCCTCGCGACGCAGATCGGCAACGAGCTGGAAGCCGAGGCGCTGCCGCACATGTTCGCAGATCTGCTCGGGGCTTTGCAGGTGACGCGCCTCCGAGATCGCCTCGACGATCAGCAGAAGGTTGCGGATCGAGACTCGTTCATCGAGCAGTAGCCTTAACACCGAAAGCAGCAGATCGACCGGCACCTTGTCGGGGATGAGCTCGTCGAGAACGCGTCGATTGGCCTGCGCGCGTGTCGGATCGGAGAGGTTCGCGACTTCGTCGAGCAGCCGCCGCAGCGCCCGCAACGTCATCAGCCGCGAGAAATTCGCCTTGATCACTTCGAGAAGATGCGTCGCGAGCACCTCCGTCGGCCCGACCACGGTTGAGCCGGCAAGCGCCGCGTCTTCCTGCTGATGGGCGGGCACCCAAAGCGCGGGCGCGTGGAACACCGGTTCGCGGACCTCTTCGCCGTCGGGCAGGAACTCGCGATTGTCCGCGATCAGCGCAAGAACATGCTCCGGCATCAGCCGATCGCGCGCCTGCTCCACCCCCTGAACGCGGACGCGATAGTGACCGGGCGGCAAGGTTGCGTCGTCGGTCAGCCGAATTTCGGGGAGGATCAATCCGAAATTCGCCGCGACGTGATTGCGCATGTTGGATATGCGCGCGTCCAGACCCGTCGCCGGATCGAGCGCCATCTTGACCAGATCCGGGGCGAATTCGACATGGATATCGTCGATGTCGAGCACGTCACCCATGGATTTCTGCTTCGGCCCGGTCTCTGGCGCAGGCATTTTCATCGCCTCGCGCCGCGCACGCGTCCGCTCTGCGCGCCGCAGCATATAGGCTGCGGTGCCGAGGATGACGGCCCCCGCGGTGAAAGGCACGAAGGGGAGGCCCGGCACGAGACCGAAAAGCGCCATCAAGACCGCAACGGTGGTCAGGGCGGCCGGGTATTTACCAAGCTGGCGGAACAACTCCAGATCGGTGGAGCCTTTCGCCCCGCCGCGCGACAGAAGGATGGCCGCCGCGATCGAGATGATGACCGCCGGTATCTGGCTGACGAGGCCGTCGCCGACCGTGAGGATCGCATAGGTCTCGAGCGCGCGGTCGAGCGGCATTCCATGCACGACGGTGCCGATAAGCAGCCCGACCACGAGGTTGAGCATCGTGATTAACAACCCAGCAACCGCGTCCCCTTTGACGAATTTGGATGCCCCGTCGAGCGAGCCGAAAAAGGTGGTTTCCGCCTGCTCGCGTTCGCGCCGCTCTCGTGCTTCGGCATGGTCGATCGCGCCCGCATTCATGTCGCTGTCGATCGCGAGCTGCTTACCCGGCATCGCGTCGAGCGCGAAGCGCGCGCCGACCTCGGCCATGCGCCCCGCGCCTTTGGTGATCACGATGAAATTCACGATCAGGATCACGCAGAACACGACCAGCCCGATCAGGACCGAGCCGCTCATGACGAAATTCGCGAACCCTTCGATAACGCCGCCCGCCGCACCCGTACCCGTTTGTCCGTTTCCGATGATGAGTTTCGTCGAGGTAACATTGAGCGACAGCCGCAGCATGAGCGTCGCAAGGAGAATGGTGGGAAAGGCGGAGAAATCGAGCGGACGTTCGATGAAAAGGGTGACGGTGAAGATCAGGATCGCGAGGGCGAAAGAGGTCGCGAGTCCAATGTCGAGGATCCAGGAGGGCACCGGAAGGATCATCATTGCGATGACCGCCATCAGCGCGAGCGCCAATAGGATCGTTGGCTGAAACGCGCGTTGCACGAGCGGAGCCGCCATCACATCCCTCGCGCTTTCCGCGCCGCACGCGCGAACAGGGAGGCGCCCGGGGCACCGCCCGGCCGGGGCGGCTCTGCGTCTTTCGACCTGAGCAGAAGCGGGTAGCTGTTTTCTCGGCGTCGTGTTTGGGATGCGCTTTGTGCCAGCACGATGTCGGGAATATCAGGCAATGGACTGGCCGCGGCAGCGGAAGTGGTCATCACGTCTTTCGGGCCGCTTCTGCCCGCGAGTTTCGCGTAAAACCGGGCAAAGCGTCTCGAATAGCTGTTCGCATGCTCGGGCGTGCGCGAGTGATAGGCGCCCGCCGCTTTCTTCCAGTCACCGCTTTCTGCGTAGAGTGATTTCAGAAATTGTGCCGCATATCGGGCGTTTTCCAACGGGTCGAACATGTCTTCGATCGATGAGAAATGCTGCCCGTGCCATTTGAAATTGATCTGGAAACATCCGACGTCGAAGCTTCGCGCGCCGCGTTTGAATTCCTTGAAAACGTAAGCGAGCGCCAAGTCCCGGTTGTCGAACCAATGCCCAGCGCCTTCCATATTCACGGTCCACGGCCACGGCTCGAAGCCACCCGCGCCTTTGCGTCCGGTCTCATTTAGCGAGATCGCCATGAGCACCGCATAAGGAACGCCGCTTTCGCGCGAGGCTTGCTTCGCGGCGGCCTCGCATAGCTGGGGTTGCCCCGCCGCGGATAGCGGAACGAGGGTTAGACAGAGGACATACAGAGCCCGCCGAAACCAAGGCATGGGATTTTCCCTTTGCAGTGCAATTCTTGCAAACCCAGACCTAGCGGCCAAAGATTTAGAAACCGTTTGCGCCGTTTCTGCGCGTCATTCCTGTGCGGACGGCAAGGCAAGACGGTCGAGCATTTTCGACAGCGTTTCCCGCTCGGCTTGGCTTCGCTCCAATAGGTTGCGTGCCTGAGTGATCGGGCCGCCTTGGACCTCCGCCTCAGGCGGAGGCGGCGCAACGAAAGTTTCCAAAAACTCCTTCTCCACCGCATCGGGCGAAGTCTCCAGGTTTGACCAGTCGCCCTTATGCCAGGACTGCGCGCGCGCATCGTCCGAATTGCCCGCGCGCAGGTAGGCGGCACGCGCGTCGTTGTGTCGACCGAGCCGGGATAAAGCCTCCGCCCGGAGTTGCTCGACTTGCTGACCGCCGAGGTCTTTCAGATGGGCGAGAGCAGCTGCAGGGTCCAACTCAAGAAGCGCTGCCCGAGCGAGCAGAGTTTTGTCCTGCTCCGTCAATGGCGCGGCCTTGCCGAGGAGGCGCACGGCGACTGCCGGCATTCCCAGAGAGATTGCGCGTTCGGCCAATTCTTGTCGCAGGTCCGGTATCTGCGCGACTGCCTCGGCAAGCGGTAATTCGTCGTAGAGGGTTCGAAGGAAGACAGCGTCGCTGGCTTGACCAACCAACCGTGTGAATATTGCCGCGAGCGTGCCGTTTGGGTCCGCGATCGTGGTCGCATCGGCATAGATATCAAAGGCTTTAGGAAATTCGGAATTCGCGGCGTGCCCGATCGCAGCGATGCGCCGCAGCTCCGGTGCCTCTGGCGCTTTGGCGAGTTCGGATGCGAGCGCCTCAGCATTGGCGAGAGCTGCCGGATCGACCTCTCCGCCTGCATCGATTTGGCCGTTGAGCCACAAGATCAACGCGCGCAACCCTTGCTCTGAATTCGTCTTCGAAAGCGCCTCAAGGTTACCCAAAGCTTGTGGATCCGCTTCCTTCGCTTGGATTTCCGCCTCCACTGTATCAAGCGCAGTTCGATCCTCCGTGGTTATTCGGCTGACCGCAGGTTCGAGAGACCTCGCCACATCCGCTGCCCCAATCTGCATGAGCCTAGCCACAAGGTTTGGTGCCAGAGACCGTCGCAGATCCACCGGAAGTGTTTCGAAATTTCGGCGGAGCGCGGCGAATGCGACATCTCGTTTTTCGGGCGGCGGGTCTGATGCAAGGAAAGCCCAAAGCGCGACCGCACCATCGCAATCTGTGAGCCGCGCGAGCGGCGATGCGGCGGCGGCAGGGTCCTGATCGAGAACCGATCCGACAAAGAGCAGAGCATCTTTGCTAGGACCATCCTTGGCCATGTCGCGCAAAAGCGCGCGGGACTCCGTCCCGAAGCCGAAGGCGATGTATAGCCTTGCCAAAGCCATCACCTTACGCGGGTTGGGGACGTCGAATTCGCCCAAAAGATCACGGCGTGCATCGCTGATCTGCGCGAAAGCCGGGCGCTCGTCGATCCAGCTCGCGAGGTCGAAATATCGATCGGGAGGGCATGCGGATACCTCCAGTTGCGTCTGGGGTGGCGTGACGAGATGATCGCGATCAATCACGGTCATCGAATCGACGGCGAGATGCGGCGGAGGTGTCGGAGGGGGTGGACCTATCGGATCATAATCGCTCTCAGGGGCCGCCTTGCTTGCAGGAGACTTTGCTTCTTGCCCGCTTTTTTCGGGCTGGACTTCTGAAGGCTTTACCTGAGCCGACACGAGCCCCTGCGATGCCGCCCGCGAAATTTGGCGTAAGAGGCTCTCTTCAATGCCATCAAGTCGCGGATCCGGTTTCGGCGGGATTTGCGGTTTGGGCGCGCCGTCCGCAATCGTCACCGGCGCAGCGGTGGTTTCGCGCATATGCGGCGGCTGCCAGAAGAGGTCGAGATAGTCCCGTCCAATCGCGACGGGCTGAACGGTTCTTTGCCGGGGCGGGGAGGATGGCTGCGGCGCATTCGTCGGCGAAGATTTGGTCCGATCGCGAACTGCCGCAGCTGGCGACAGCGCGGCTTCATCTGGGGGGATATTCTTGAGGTCGATGACGAATGCACCGCTTTCGAGAGCAAAGGTTTCGGGAACGATTCCGGGTGCGAGTTTCAGAAGAAGCGTGCCATCCGGCTCTGCGATAAGTGCTTTCAACCTGTCACGCGGGATCAACTCGAACACGTTCTGAATCGCATATTGCGGATCTGATGCGTCGGTCGCGAGGCGCAAACCTCCATCTACGGGTGCGAGGGCCCGACTGGCCGATGTGGGTAGATAGACCACAAGGCGGGAGAAGCCGTCATGCTCGCCCGATTTGACCGGAATTAGCGTGGCATAAGCTGGTGCGAAAGGCAGCAGAAAAAGGAACGCGATCCAGAACCTCATGCCGCCTCCGATTTCACCGACTTCAAGGCCTCCTCGAGGTCGGAGAAGCTTGGGCGAATGTGGTGGGGCGTATTCTGGCGGCCAACCTCGATGCAGATATTGGTTGCGTGATTGTGCAGGTTGGCGATCAACACCTCGCGGATCAGTTTGTAGAAGTGGCTCTCTTCGTCGATCACCCCCTTCATCCGGCTCGCGAAGGGGGCGATGAACCCGTAGGCGAGGAACACGCCGAGAAAGGTCCCGACAAGCGCGCCCCCGATCATCTTGCCGAGAATTTCGGGGGGCTGGTCGATCGACCCCATAGTCTTGATGACCCCGAGCACCGCCGCGACGATCCCGAGCGCGGGCATCGCATCGGCGACCGACTGCATCGCGTGGCTCGAATGCATGGCGTGGTGGTAATTCGCCTCGAGCTGCTTATCGAGCACCTCTTCCACCTGCATGGGGTCGTCGTAATTCATCGAGGCTGATCGCATTGTATCGCAGATGATGTCGATCGCCTCGTGATCGTGCAGGATCTTCGGATATTTCCCGAAAATCGAAGAATTTTCCGGGTCTTCGATATGCTCTTCGATCGCGACGGGGTTCTGGCGGGCAAGCCGGATCAGTTCGAACAACAGGCAAAGAAGATCGCGGTAATCGTCGGGCTTCCATTTCGGACCTTTGAAGACTTTGCCGACATCCTTCAGCGTGTGCTTGATCGAGGCCATGTCGTTCGACAGAACGAAGGCGCCGACGGCGGCGCCGCCGATCATGATCATCTCGAAGGGCAGGGATTTCAGGATGATCCCCATCTTGCCGCCCGCCGCGACATAGCCGCCGAAAACCATCGCGAAGATGATCACGATGCCGATGATGCCGATCATGGAAAGCCCCTTCCGTTACTCTTGGGGGACTTTGAATGATTCGGTTTAAGAAATGCCCAAGACCCTTAAGGTCCCGCTCAGTCGCGGGGCGCGCCCGCGTTGCGGCCCGCCATCAGGACGCTAATCGCATAGGCCGTTTTCGGCTCGAGGCTTTCCATTACTGCCGCGGCCGCGGCGGGCCGCATCCGGGCGAGAAAACCTGCGGCGAAATTCGGGTCCATTTCGGCGAAAAGCGGGGCGGCCTGTTTCGGCTTCATGTTCTCGTAAAGGGCGACGAGCTTTCCGACATCTTTCTCGGCCGCGCCATCTGCCACGGCCACGGTCTTGGACAGCGCCTCTTCCGCCGCGACGAGATCATTCAGCCGCGCTTCGAACCGGGTTTCCGCGAGAGCGAGCGCATTGCGGCGGTCGCTGAGCAGCCCCTCCTGTTCGACGAGTTTCGCCTCTCGCACCTTGAGATCTGCAAGCATCGCCATGAACCCCGCGTCGTCGATGCAATCGTCTTCCGGTTTCGCCGCTTCGGTCTCATGCGCGGGGCCGGTCGCCTCGCGCGCCCAGGCTCCGAATTGCACAAGCTGCGATCCGCCGGACAGGACGAAAAGCGCGGCGATGATCCAGAGCGCACCGCGGCCCGGGCGGGATTTGCGACGGCCGGGTTTGCGCTTGGGCAGAAGGGTCATGGCGCCGCCTCCATATCCGTTTCCCGATGCCGTCGGCGCAACACACGGCGGCGCGGTTCACCGTCATCGGGCAGATCGTGCAGCGAGGCCAGAAGCAGTTCGAGCTTCTCCGCCCCCGCCTCTGCGCGTTCCGTCAGGGCACGTAATTGCCGCTCGGACGTGCCCGCGGTCGCCTGCGCCCGCTCGAGCGCGCGCGTCATGTCATCGACTTGTGCGGACAGCACGGCGATCGCCCCGCCCATTCCGGTTTCCAGCTGATTGAACCGCTTGAGTCTGCGCGCGAGCACGAAGCAATAATTCGCCGCCGCCAAGGCCGCGAGTCCGGATGTGATTTCGGCAAGGAATTGCATTGCTCTCTCCCTCAGTTCAGCACGAATTCGATGACCAGAAGGTCGCGCACGCGCCCGTCTCCGGTGACCAGTTGCACCCGCCGCAACATCTGCGCGCGCAGGCGCATCATCGCGCTCGGATCCTCCAGAAGGCTGACATCAACCGCGCGCAAATAGCCGTTAAGCACGTCCATCACGCGCGGCTTCAAAAGCTCCACGTCATGTTGATAGGCGCTGGGTACCTCAAGCTCGGCTGCGAAACGCAGATGGCGCGCGGATGCCCCGCTCAGCGTGATCGCGAGCGGTTCGAGTGCGACATAGGCGATATCGGGAAGCGCCTCGGGTGTGTGCGTCTCCGGCCCGGCAGCACCGTGTGCCGTGTCCGGAGGTGCGAGAATCAGCCCCGAATAGACCGCATAGAAGCCCCCGCCGCCCAGCAACAGCATGAGTACCAGACCGATCAGGAGCATCAGCTTGGACTTTTTCTTCGGTGGCTCTTCGGCCTCGGCAGTGGCGTCCGTCATAGGGGCCTCGCTGTTGCGGTTCGAGACTTGGAATACCCGAGTCGGACTAACCGATTGTTAATCGCATTAAGGGAAGGTGCCTGCGACGCTCGGGTAGAACGCCCGCTCTTTGGAGGTTCGTCTTGCAGCAACTCATCGACACTTGGGCCGGCCTAGATATGCGCAGGAAACTCGCCGCAGTTTTTGGGGTGATCGCCATGATCGCCACGGTTTTCGCCATCGGGTCGATCGCGTCGAAGCCGACGTTTGCGCTGCTTTACGCGGGGCTTGGCAGCGCGGAATCGGGGGAGGTGATCTCGGCGCTCGAACAGCGCGGTATGGCCTATGAGGTGCGTGGCGATTCGATTTTCGTGGCCGCACCGCAGCGCGACGAATTGCGGATGACGCTTGCCTCGCAGGGTCTGCCCGCGAGCGGCGGGGCGGGCTATGAACTGCTCGATTCGCTGTCGGGTTTCGGCACGACCTCGCAGATGTTCGACGCGGCCTATTGGCGCGCGAAAGAGGGGGAATTGGCGCGAACGATCGCCGCCGTGCCGTCGATCCGATCGGCACGGGTGCATATCGCGCATCCGACGAATATGCCGTTTCGCGGAACACCCGAGCCGACGGCCTCGGTGACGATCACGCCGACGCTCGGGGGCTTGAGCGGCGCGCAGGCAAAGGCGGTGCGCTATCTCGTGGCCTCGGCGGTGACCGGTATGACGCCCGAAGATGTCTCGGTGATCGACTCGGCGCGGGGGCTCATCCCCTTTAACGACAATCCCGCGCTGACCGGCAGCGGGGAAGATCGCGCACAAGCGTTGAAGCAGAATGTCGAACGGCTGCTCGAGGCGCGTGTGGGGGCCGGAAACGTCGTTGTCGAAGTGGCGCTCGACACCGCGACAGAGCGCGAGGCGATCACCGAAAGGCGCTTCGATCCGGAGGGGCGCGTGGCGATTTCCACCGATACGTCGGAGACCTCGAAGACCTCCGACTCGACCACGCCACCGGCAACGACCGTGGCCTCGAATCTGCCCGATAACGGCACCGGCGAGACCGGAAAATCGCAAAGCCGTACGAGCGAGACCCGCGCGCGCACCAATTTCGAGGTGTCGGAGACGCGCCGCGAATTGCTGCGCGCGCCCGGCGCACTCAAGCGGCTCAGCGTGGCCGTGCTCGTCGATGGGGTGCGCGGGACCAACCCGGATGGAACGCCAAGCTGGGAACCACGCAGCGATGCCGAACTGGCCGATCTGCGCGAACTCGTCGCCTCGGCGGTCGGGTTCGACGAGGCGCGTGGCGACGTGATCACCCTGCGGTCGATGCAGTTCGAGGCGCTGCCAGACGCGGGTACCGTCGCAGGGCCCGGCTTCATCGACAGCATGGCTCTCGATCTGACGCAGATCATCCAGATCGCGGTCCTTGCGATCGTCGCGCTCGTGCTTGGTCTCTTCGTCGCGCGCCCGATCCTGCTGCAGAAATCGCGTGCAGGCGCGGCGGAACTGCCCGCGCCCAGCGCCTCGGAGGAGGGCACCACGGCGTCGACGGCGCTCACCGGTGAAATCGACGACGGAGACATGCCGGACATGAACATGCAGCTGGTGTCCGATTTCGACCTCGGTGACCTGCCGATGGCGACACAGGCGGATTTCGACCTCGACCGTCCCGCCGACCCCGTCGACCGATTGAAGAAGATGATTGAGGAGCGGCAGGCGGAAACCGTCGAAATCCTGCGTAGCTGGATGGAAGAGTCGTCGGAGAAAACATGATGGGGCAAAGGCTGAAACTGGAATCCTTTGAGCCGAACTCGGCAGAGGCGGGTGAAATCGCGCTCGCGCCAGCCGAGTTGGAAGAGGCCAAGCTGGCCGCCTTCGAGACCGGATATCAGGCCGGGTGGGACGATGCCGTTGCCGCGCAAAATGCGGAAACCGCGCGACTTCACGCCGATCTGGGGCGCAACCTGCAGGCGCTGGGCTTCACCTATCACGAAGCGCGCCAGCACATGCTCGACGCGCTCCAGCCGCTTCTGGTCGAGATCTGCGGCAAGCTGTTGCCCGAGCTTGCGCGCGCGTCGCTTGGCCCCGTCGTGGCCGAGCAGTTGATGCCGATTGCCGAGGATCTCTGCGCGACGCCGATTACGGTGGTCGGCAATCCGATCGCATTGCCGCAGGTTCAAGAGGCGCTCGCGCCACGTGCAGACTTGCCACTCGTCTTCGCGGCAGAGCCCAGCCTTGGCGAGGGCCAGGTCTATCTGCGCTTCGCCGATACCGAGACCCGCGTCGATCTCGACGCCGTCACCGCCGCCATTTCGCGCGCGGTCACGACCTATTTCACCGCCACCGCGAAGGACAAGCCAGATGAATGAAACCGCGCCGGACGCTTCGACCGCCAATCCCTTCACGCAGGTCCCGATCGAGATCACCATCTCGGTTGGCAAGGCCCGCCCGCTGGTGCGCGATTTGCTGCGCCTGAAGCGCGACGCCGTGCTGCCGCTCGACCGGAAAGTGGAGGACCCGGTGGAGCTGTATGTCGGGGACAAGCTGATCGCGCGCGGCGAGCTGACAGAGATCGATGGCAGCGACGGACAGCTTGCGGTGCGGCTTACCGAGGTGGCCGATCTGCAAAACGGGTTGTGAGATGCGCCCCCGCCTAATCTCTCCCGGCGCGGCCACGATATGCCTGCCTGCGCTTTGGCTGGTCCTGCTCGCGGCATTAACCTTAACGCTCGTGGCGCTGCCCGCGCAGGCTCAGGACATTACGCTTTCTGTCGGGGAGGGCGATAGCCTCGCGGGCCGCTCCTTGCTGATCATTGCGGCGATCACCCTACTCAGCCTCGCGCCCGGGCTCGCGATCATGGTCACGGCCTTTCCGTTCATCGTCACGGTGCTGTCGATTCTGCGCCAAGCCCTCGGGTTGCAGCAATCGCCGCCGAATATGCTGATCATCAGCCTCGCGCTGTTCCTGACATGGTTCATCATGGAGCCGGTCTTCCTTGAGAGTTGGCGCGTCGCGGGCCAGCCGCTGATCGACGGCACGATCGACTGGCAGGAGGCGTTCACCAAGGGGATCGAGCCTTTCCGCACCTTCATGGCCGGGCGCACGAATCCCGACACCTTCGCAGCCTTGGCCGAGTTGCGCAGCAGAACGCCCGCACCGGAAAGCCTTGAAGGCGCGCCGCTCTCGACCCTCGTGCCGTCCTTCATGCTGTCCGAAGTCACCCGCGCCTTCCAGATCGGCTTCCTCGTCTACCTGCCGTTTCTGATCATCGACCTCGTCGTCTCGGCGGTTTTGATGTCGATGGGGATGATGATGGTGCCGCCCGCGGTCGTGGCGCTTCCCTTCAAGCTCGCCTTTTTCGTGGTGGCGGACGGTTGGGTGCTGCTCTCGGGGGCCTTGGTACGCAGTTATTTCTGACGCCGGAGGCTGGGCCGCATAACCGCAGGTCCAGAAACGCAAAAACCCGGGCCGAAGCCCGGGTTTCTGAGGGTGATGGTGAGCCGTGCAGGATTCGAACCTGCGACCCACTGATTAAAAGTCAGTTGCTCTACCAACTGAGCTAACGGCCCATCACAGGGCGCGTCTCTACAAACCCCCGCCGGGGGGGTCAAGGCATAAAATTCACAAAAATTGCACATCTGGAAAAAACCTTGGCGCGGGCGTATATCGCGCGCCATGAATACAAAGCGCACACAGACCGGACTGCCCTTCATGAAGATGCATGGGCTCGGCAATGACTTCGTCGTGATCGACGCCCGTGAGGGCGACGATCCGGTTACGCCTGCGCTCGCGCGTGCGCTGGGCGATCGGCATCGCGGCGTGGGATTTGACCAGCTTGCCGTGATCCGCCCTGCACAAGGGGCTGATTTCACGCTCGAATTCTGGAATTCCGACGGCACGCGGGCCGGCGCTTGCGGCAATGCGACTCGCTGCGTGAGTGATTACATGATGCGCCAGCTCGACCGGACCGATGTCACGCTTCTGACCGAACGGGGCCAGCTTGCCGCGGTGCGGCGCGAGGACGGGATGGTCTCGGTCAATATGGGCGCGCCGATTCTCGAAGCGGCGCAAATTCCGATTCTGCCCGGCATCGATCCGGCGCATCTGCCGCTGGGCGGCGACCCGATCGCGGTCGGCATGGGCAACCCGCATTGCGTCTTCTTCGTCGACGACGCCGAGGCGGTCGAAGTGGATCGCCAGGGCCCGGTGATCGAGCATGATCCCCTGTTCCCCGAGCGCACCAATGTCGAATTCGCCAGCGTGATCGGCCCCGACCATCTGCGGATGCGCGTCTGGGAGCGCGGCACCGGCATCACGCTCGCCTGCGGCTCGGGTACCTGCGCAACCGCCGTCGCCGCGCATCTGCGGGGGCTCACCGGCAAGCGCGTCCTCGTCGATGTCGATGGCGGCCAGCTGGAGATCGACTGGCGCGACGATGGCGTCTGGATGACCGGCCCCACCGCGCATGTCTTCGATGCGACCCTCACCCAAGATTATCTGGACGCGATATGAAACCGCCCGTTTTCTCGACCCTCGGCTGCCGTCTCAATGCCTATGAGACGGAGGCGATGAAGGAATTGGCTGCAGGCGCCGGGCTCGAAGGGGCCGTGGTCGTCAATACCTGCGCCGTGACCGCCGAGGCCGTGCGCAAGGCCAAGC
Source organism: Thioclava sp. PTB-PU3-1 (assembly GCF_055666785.1). Lineage (NCBI taxonomy): Bacteria > Pseudomonadati > Pseudomonadota > Alphaproteobacteria > Rhodobacterales > Paracoccaceae > Thioclava > Thioclava sp. PTB-PU3-1. Next base: position 311,344 of record NZ_JBVNVL010000003.1, read on the forward strand.
AGGAGATCCGCCGTCTGTCGCGCGAGAACCCGGACGTGCCGGTGATCGTGACCGGCTGCGCCGCGCAGACCGAGCCCGAGACGTTCGCCGCGATGCCCGAGGTCACCAAGATCATCGGCAATCACGAGAAGATGCAGGCCGACACCTGGGCGCAGCTCGCCCCGCAAGGCCCCGATTTCATCGGCGAGACCGAGCGCGTGATGGTCGACGACATCATGTCGGTGAAGGAGACCGCCGGTCACCTGATCGACGGGTTCGGCCGCCATCGCGCCTATGTGCAGGTGCAAAACGGCTGCGATCACCGCTGCACTTTCTGCATCATCCCCTTCGGGCGCGGCAATTCGCGTTCTGTCCCAGCGGGCGTCGTGGTCGAGCAGATCAAGCGCCTCGTGGATCGCGGCTTCAACGAGGTCGTCCTCACCGGGGTCGATCTGACCTCCTGGGGCGCGGACCTGCCCGGCGAGCCGCGTCTGGGCGATCTGGTGATGCGGATCCTGCGCCTCGTGCCGGACCTGCCGCGCCTGCGGATCTCTTCCATCGACTCGATCGAGGCCGATGAGAACCTGATGCTGGCGATCGCGAGTGAGCCGCGCCTGATGCCGCATCTGCATCTCAGCCTTCAGGCGGGTGACGACATGATCCTCAAGCGGATGAAGCGCCGCCACCTGCGCGACGACGCCATTGCCTTCACCGAGGAGGCGCGCAAACTGCGCCCCGGGATCGTCTTCGGCGCGGACATCATTGCGGGCTTCCCGACCGAGACCGAGGAGATGTTCGAAAACTCCCTGCGGCTCGTCGATGATTGCGGGCTGACCTTCCTGCATGTCTTCCCCTATTCCGCGCGCAAGGGCACGCCCGCCGCGCGGATGCCCGCCGTGAAAGGCCCGATCGTCAAGGAGCGCGCGGCCCGGCTGCGCGCGAAGGGCGAGGCCGCGCTGGCCGCCCATCTCGACGCGCAGGTCGGCACCGAACAGCTCGTGCTGACCGAGACCCCGCGCGTCGCGCGCACCGAAGGCTTTGCCGAGGTGGCGTTCGAAGCGGACCAGCTCGAAGGCACGCTGATGACCGTGCGCATCACTGGCCATGACGGGGCGCGGTTGCTGGCGGGGTAAAGGGGGCGCTGCCCCCTCGGCGCCGTGCGCCTCTCCCCCGGGATATTTGAGCCAAGCCGAAGGGGGCTTTCGTTTTTCGCAGCGTGAGCTAGCTTGTGGCCCATGCTGCGGATCAACGATCAGATAACCATCGAGGATTGGGAAATCACCGAAACCTTCACCCGGGCGCAAGGTCCGGGGGGGCAGAATGTGAACAAGGTCTCGACTGCGGTCGAGCTGCGCTTCGAGGCCGAACGCTCGCCGCATCTGCCGCAACCGGTGAAGAACCGCCTGCGCCGGATCGCGGGCCGCAGATGGACCAGCGACGGCGCGCTTTTGCTGCTGGTGCAGGACACGCGCAGTCAGGCGCGCAACCGCGAGATCGCGCGCGACCGCCTCGCCGAGATGATCCGTAAGGCCTGCGAAAAGCCCAAGAAACGTATCCCGACCCGGCCCACGCTCGGCTCGAAGAAGCGGCGTCTGAAGGCGAAGGCGATCCACGGCGAGAAGAAAGCGCTGCGCGGGAAGGTCTCGGATGGGGAATGATCTTTTGGCGCGGCGCGAACGGCTTCTGGGGCCGAACGTGCCGACCTTCTATGCGCGTCCGGTCGAGATCGTGCGCGGGCAGGGCAGCTCGCTTTTCGATGCCGACGGCCAGCGTTACCTCGACGCCTATAACAACGTCGCCCATTGCGGCCATTGCCACCCGCGCATCGGGAAGGCGATCTGCGAGCAGGCCGCCACGCTCAACACCCACACGCGCTATCTGCACGAGGGCATCCTCGATTATGCCGAGGCGCTGCTGGGCAAGTTCGGCTTTGACGGCCAGCTTCTGATGACCTGCACCGGGTCGGAGGCCAACGACGTCGCGCTGCGCATGGCGCAGGCGGTGACCGGCAAGCGCGGCTTCATCGCGACCGACAACACCTATCACGGCAACACCACCGCCGTGGCGTATCTCTCGACTCGCCGCCCGCCGATCGGGGGCTGGCCCGACCATATTCGCCGGGTGCCCGCGCCCGACAGTCTCGCGCCTTTGGGCGGATCGCTGGAAGCGCAGCCCGAGGCCTTTGCCGCGAATGTGGCCCAAGCGATCGCCGAGCTGGAAGAGAGCGGCCACGGCTTCGCGGGGCTCATGCTCTGCCCGATCTTCGCCAATGAGGGGATGCCCGGCATCGCACCTGGTTTCCTCGACCCGACCGTCGAGGTGATCCGCCGTGCGGGCGGGCTGATCCTTTGCGACGAGGTGCAGCCGGGCTTCGGCCGCATCGGCTCGCATTTCTGGGGCCACGAATGGCTGGGCTTCACGCCCGACGTGGTCACGATGGGCAAGCCGATGGGCAATGGTCATCCGGTCGCGGGCTTGGTGGCGAGGTCCGATGTGATGGCCGCCTTCCGCGAGGCATTCGGCTATTTCAACACGTTCGGCGGCAATCCCGTCTCGGTCGCAGCCGCGATGGAGACCCTGCGCGTGATCGAAGACGAAGGCTTGCAGGAGAATGCGGCGCAGGTTGGCGACTACCTTCTGCAAGGGCTGCGCGATCTGTCCCATCCTCTGATTACTGAGGCGCGCGGCTTGGGGTTCTTCCTCGGGATCGAACTTGCGCAAGACGGCGAGCCCGCCAGCGAAGCCGCGGGCCGGATCGTCGAAGCGATGCGCGAGCGCCATGTGTTGATGGGCCGGGTGGGCCGGACACAACACATTCTCAAGATACGCCCGCCGATGGTCTTCAATCGGGCCGATGCCGATGAAATGCTGGAGAAACTTGCGCAAAGTTTCGAGGAGCTTCCCGCATGATTTCGGACGAGACCGCACAGGCGATGGCGGACTCCGCCCTCTATTCCTGGGGGCAGGCGAGCGCGCCGCCACGTCTGGTAAAGAATCGCGAGAATATCGTCTTCGAGGCGCATCTGAAGGATGGCCGCCACGTCGCGCTGCGGCTTCACCGTCCCGGCTATCAGGGCCGCGAAGGGATCGAAGCCGAGTTGCGCTGGTGCGAAAGCCTCGCCGATCAGGGGATGCCGGTGCCGCGCCCGGTGCGTGCGCTGAACGGGGCGCTGACGGGAAGCGTGCGCAACCGCGTGACCTCCTGCGTGGAGTGGCTGGATGGCGCGCCGATCGGCGCGGGCGATCAGCCGCTTTCCGGCTCGCCCGAGGCGGTGCGCGCCGAGGCTCATGCGCTGGGCCGCCTTATCGCGCAACTGCACATCAGCAGCGATGCCGCCCCGCCCGACGGGTTCGACCGGAACCCGTGGGATGGCGAAGGGTTTCTGGGGGAGCGTCCGCTTTGGGGACGATTCTGGGAACATCCTCAGCTTTCGGAAGTTGAGGCCGCAACGCTGTCTTCGGGCCGCGATCTTGCGCGTGCGCTACTGGCACAGGCGCAAGATTACGGTCCGATCCACGCCGATTGCCTGCGTGAGAACGTGCTATCGACCCCGCGCGGGCTGGCTCTGATCGACTTCGACGATTGCGGGCCGGGCTACCGCCTCTACGACCTCGCGACGGCGCTGGTGCAGGGCTGGGGCGACCCGCTTTGGGGCGAACAGGCGGCGGGGCTCGTCGAGGGCTATCGCAGCCTGCGTCCGCTTCCGCCCGATCAGGAGGCACTTCTGCTGCTTTTCGTGGCGCTGAGAGCCTTCGCGTCTGCTGGCTGGATTGTGACCCGGGCACCGGGTTCCGATCCGCGCCAAAGACTATATTTAGAGCGTGCGCTTGAACTCGCACAGCATTTGGAGAACCGTACGCCGCCATGGGAGACCAGTCGATGAAATGGGCGAAATCCGTCGCGAAGGGCTTGCTGGGGTATCGCCCCGCCTCTTTGCAGGTGGGGGCGCTCTGTCTGCGAATCCGTGACGGCAAGACCCAGGTCCTTCTGATCACCTCGCGCGACACCGGGCGCTGGGTGATTCCGAAAGGCTGGCCGATGCGCGGACGCTCGCTGTCCGGCGCGGCCAAGCAGGAGGCATGGGAAGAAGCCGGGGCGGTCGGCAAGATCGAAAAGGAGCCCGCCGGGGCGTTCCGCTACGACAAGGTTCTCGATAGTGGCTTGGCCACGCCCACCGATGTCGTCGTCTTCCCGATGCGGGTCGAGACCCTGATGAAGTCCTTTCCCGAAGAGCATCAGCGCAAGCGCAAATGGTTCGCGCCCAAGCAGGCCGCGAAGCTGGTCGCGGAAGAGGGCCTGCAGAAGCTTTTGCGCAAGCTCTGAGCCCCGAATGGCGTCGAATGCCTTGTCACAACGGGTCAAACCCGCTAGGCCCGCGCGGACTTCTGACAATTAGATGACAGGTTCGTGACGGTGGCCAATCAAGACAACGAGTCCCGCGTCAATCAGTGGAAAACGCTCGACAAGGATCTCAAGCGGATCGGGCGCGTCGAAAGTGCCGGGCAATTCGTGGCGCGCGGCATGGTCGCGCCGGGGATCGCGCTGGCCTTCATCGTGCTCGTCGGTCTGGTGGCCGCCGTGTTGGTGGGCGGTCAGCCCGGTCAGTTGGTGGTGATCGCCGCAGCGGCGATCGGGGCCTATATGGCACTGAACATTGGCGCCAATGACGTGGCCAACAACATGGGCCCCGCCGTGGGCTCGCGTGCGATGACGCTGATCGGGGCGCTGATCGTTGCCGCCATCTTCGAAAGCTTGGGCGCGCTCGTCGCGGGCGGAGATGTCGTCAAAACCGTCGCGAAGGGCATCATCGATCCGACCGCCTTGCCCGATTCCGGGCATTTCGTCTGGGCGATGATGGCGGCGCTTCTGGCAGCGGCCCTGTGGCTGAACCTCGCGACATGGCTCGGCGCACCGGTCTCGACCACGCATTCCATCGTCGGCGGCGTCGTCGGCGCGGGCATCGTGGCCGCGGGCTTCGGGGCTGTCGATTGGGCCTCAATGGCGAAGATCGCGGCAAGCTGGGTGATCTCGCCGGTCATGGGCGGCGTGATCGCGGCCGCCTTCCTCGCGCTGATCAAGACGAAGGTGATCTATGTCGATGACAAGATCGCCGCCGCGCGCCGATGGGTGCCGATCCTGATCGGCATCATGTCGGGGGCCTTTGCTGCCTATCTCGCGCTCAAGGGCCTCAAGCACCTGTTCAAGATCACGATTATCGAAGCGGTCCTGATCGGCCTCGTCGTCGGTGTCATTGGATGGCTCGTCACGATCCCGATGATCCGCCGCCAATCCGAGGGGATGGAGAACCGCAAGAAGTCGCTCAAGACGCTGTTCGGCCTGCCGCTCGTCGTCTCTGCCGCGCTGCTGAGCTTCGCCCACGGCGCGAATGACGTCGCCAATGCGGTCGGCCCGCTCGCGGCCATCGTGCACACGGTGGAGCAGGGCGATATCGCCGCAGAGGTCGGCATCCCGTTCTGGGTGATGGCTGTTGGCGCGCTGGGGATTTCCGTCGGCCTGCTGCTGTTCGGGCCCAAGCTGATCCGCCTCGTCGGCAACGAGATCACCAAGCTCAACCCGATGCGCGCCTATTGCGTGGCGCTTTCGGCGGCGATCACGGTGATCGTGGCGTCGTGGCTGGGCCTGCCGGTCTCCTCGACCCATATCGCGGTCGGCGGCATCTTCGGCGTCGGCTTCTACCGCGAATGGCACGCCGAGAAGCGCGCCCGCGAGCTGGGCATCCGCAAGGGCAAGCCCGTCCCGCCGGAAGAGCGCAAGCGCCGCCTTCTGGTGCGCCGCTCGCATATGATGACGGTCGCCACGGCGTGGATCGTCACGGTGCCGGCCTCGGCTGCGCTCTCGGCGGTGGTCTACCTGATCCTCAACGCGATCACCTGACCGCTCAGACCATGACCTTCATCGCCTGCTGCTGGCCGACTTCGAAGACGCGCTTGTAGCGGGCGATCTCGTCCTCCGGGCCCATCGCCTTCGCGGGATTGTCCGACAGTTTCACCGTCGGGCGCCCATCCGCCTCGACGGCTTTGCACACGAGGCTGAACGGCGCGAGCGTGTCATTCGGCACCAGCCCGCGGAAGTCGTTTGTCAGCAGCGTGCCCCAGCCGAAGCTGACCTTCACCCGACCGGCGAACTGCGCGTGCAACTCGCGGATCTTGTCGACGGTCAGCCCGTCAGAGAAGATCACCAGCTTCTGGCGCGGGTCCTCGCCGCGCGCTTTCCACCAGTCGATCGCGATCTCGGCCCCCGTCGCCGGGTCGCCCGAATCGATGCGGATGCCGGTCCAGCCCGCCAGCCAATCTGGCGCGTGGTCGAGGAAACCCTTCGTGCCATAGGTGTCGGGCAGGATGATGCGCAGGTTGCCGTCATGCTCCTCGTGCCAATCGGCCAGCACCTTGTAAGGCGCCTTCGCCAGTTCCGCATCGCTATTGGTCAGCGCCGCATAGACCATCGGCATCTCATGCGCGTTGGTGCCCACCGCTTCGATGTCGCGGCGCATCGCGACCAGACAGTTCGACGTGCCGGTGAACGCGCCCCCTTCGGAAACATCGCCCAGCCCTTCGAGCATCGCCTGCACACACCAGTCCTGCCACAGGAAACTGTGCCGCCGCCGGGTGCCGAAATCCGCGATCCGCAGGTTGTCCAGCTCCCGCAGCGCCTCGATCTTCTCCCAGACCTTCGTCATCGCGCGCGCATAGAGCACCTGCAGCTCGAAACGTCCCATCGTGTTCAGCACCGCCCGGCCGCGCAACTCCATCAGGATCGCGAGCGCCGGAATCTCCCAGAGCATGACCTCGTGCCACTTGCCCTCGAAGGTCAGCTCGTACTGCCCGTCGCGCTTTTCCAGATGGTAGGGCGGCAGTTGATAGCCCTCGAACCACTCCATGAAATCCGAGCGGAACATCTGCCGCTTGCCGTAGAACGTGTTGCCGCGCAGCCATGTGCTCTCCCCGCGCGACAGTTTCAGCGAGCGCGCATAATCCAGCTGCTCGCGCAGTTCCGCCTCGTCGATCAACTCCGCCAGCCGGATCGACTTGCTGCGGTTGATCAGGCTGAACTTTACCCGCGTCTCCGGCTTGTTGCGGAAAATCGACTGACACATCAACAGCTTGTAGAAATCCGTGTCGATCAGAGACCGCACGATCGGGTCGATCTTCCACTTGTGGTTATAGACGCGGCTCGCGATGTCGACCATGGATCAGGCCTCCAGCTTCACACCGGCAGAGCGCATCTCGCTATGCGCCTCCTGCAGCGAGCCGTCGAGGTCGATCGCCCGGCAGGCGCCTTCGATCACGGTCGCGCGGAAGCCCAGCTTCGCCGCATCCAGCGCCGACCACGCGACGCAGAAATCGGTGGCGAGCCCCACGAAGGTCAGATCCTCGACGCCCCGGTCGCGCAGGTAGCCCGCAAGCCCCGTCGGCGTCTTGTGGTCGTTCTCGAAGAAGGCCGAATAGCTGTCGACATCGCGCCGGAACCCCTTGCGGATGATCAGCTGCGCCCGGTCCACGGCCAGATCGGGGTGGAACTCGGCCCCTTTGGAACCTTGCACGCAATGAGCGGGCCAGAGGGTCTGCAGCCCATACTTCATGTGAATCTGCGTGAAGGGCGCGCCGCCTTCGTGCTGGCTTGCGAAAGAGGAATGGTCCGCCGGATGCCAATCCTGCGTCAGCACCACGGTGTCGAACTCGGTCATCAGCGTGTTCACGCGCGGAAGGATCTCGTCGCCCCCCGAGACTGCCAGCGCGCCGCCGGGGCAGAAATCGTTTTGCACGTCGATCACGATCAAGGCTTTGGTCATCACTTTACCTCCCGCAGGGTTTTCTCATGGGTAGGCCGCGCACCCCCTGTGGTCAACGGCACGGATGCGCAACGGCTCTTGCCTAACGCCCCCGCACGGCGCTAATGCGGGGCCCATGTTCACCGTTGCCGCCCTTTACCATTTCACCCGGTTCGAGTCCCCCGAGGCCCTGAAGGCCCCGCTGGCGAAGATCGCCTGCGCGCATGGCGTGAAAGGCTCGCTTCTTATCGCCCGCGAGGGGATCAACGGCACCATCGCGGGGACCCGTGAAGGGATCGACGCGGTGCTGGCGCATATCCGCAGCTTGCCGGGCTGTGCCGATCTGGAATGGAAGGAAAGCGCGGCGGCCGAGATGCCTTTCGGCAAGATGAAGGTGCGGCTCAAGCGCGAGATCGTCACGATGGGCGAGCCCGATATCGATCCGAAAGCCCGCGTCGGCCATTACGTCGAGCCGCAGGACTGGAACGCGCTGATCTCCTCGCCCGACACGGTCGTGATCGATACGCGCAACGATTACGAGATCGAGATCGGCACTTTCGAGGGGGCCATCGATCCCGGCACGAATTCCTTCCGCGAATTTCCGCAATGGTGGCGCGACAATGCGCATCGCTTCCACAACAAGCGCGTCGCGATGTTCTGCACCGGCGGCATCCGCTGCGAGAAATCGACGAATTTCCTGCTCTCGGAAGGCGTGCCCGAGGTCTATCACCTCAAGGGCGGCATCCTGAAATATCTCGAAGACATGCCTGAAGACGGCTCGCTCTGGCAGGGCGATTGCTTCGTCTTCGATCAGCGCGTGAGCCTGCGCCACGGGCTGAAACAGGGCGATTACGACAGCTGTCACGCCTGTCGCCGCCCGGTCTCCGCGGAAGACAAGCGCCATCCCGATTACGAGGAAGGCGTCTCCTGTCACCGCTGCATCGGCGAATATTCCGATGCCGATCGCGACCGCTTCCGCGAGCGCGAACGTCAGATGCGCCTCGCCGCCAAGCGGGGCGAAGCGCATCTCGGACGCGATTAATTATCCGCGCAGACCTGCGTCAGATCGTTGCAGCCTTGCGTGACGGTCGGAGCCCCGGTGGTCGGGAAGTCCAGACGCGGCAGCGAGAAATCCCCGATGCCAGCCGATGCGGCGGTCGCGCCAAACACAGACAGAACAAGGGCGTAAGCGAGACGTTTCATAGCGGTTCTCCATAACTGAACTACTTGGTTCGGAATTGAATATGAACCGTTCGGTTCGGAAATCAAGCCTAAATGAACTGATCAGTTCGAAATACTGCCTTGCGCTGGACGCAACTCTGCATATTTTAGAACCGTTCTAAAAAAGAGGGCCTCCCATGCTTCCCGGTTTCGCGTCACGCCGTCGTTTCGACGATCTCACTGAACAGGAAGTGCTTGCGCTCGCGATCTCCTCCGAGGAGGACGACGCACGCATCTATCGCCAATATGCCGAACATCTGCGCGCCGAATATCCGGCTTCCGCGAAGATCTTCGACGAGATGGCGAAAGAGGAAGACGAGCATCGCCGCCTCCTGATCGCCCGGCATACGGACCGCTTCGGCGATGTGATCCCGCTGATCCGCCGCGAACATGTCGCGGGCTTCTACAACCGCAAACCGATCTGGCTCACCAAGAACCTCTCGCTCGACACCATCCGCGGCGAGGCCGAGGCGATGGAGCGCGAGGCGGGCAAGTTCTACACGCTCGCAGCCCAGCGTAGCTCCGATGCCAGCACGCGCGAGTTGCTGGGCGATCTCGCTGCTGCCGAACTCGGTCACGAGCAAAAGGCCGAAGAGCTGACCGGCACGCATCTGCCCGAGAGCGAAAAAGAAGAGGAAGACCGTCAGGCCCATCGCCAGTTCATCCTGACCTGGGTGCAACCGGGCCTCGCCGGGCTGATGGACGGCTCGGTCTCGACCCTCGCGCCGATCTTCGCCACCGCCTTCGCGACCCAAAACCCCTGGACCACCTTCCTCGTGGGCCTCGCGGCCTCGGTCGGCGCGGGCATCTCGATGGGCTTCACCGAAGCGGCGCATGATGACGGCGTGATCTCGGGCCGCGGCTCGCCGATCAAACGCGGCATCGCCTCGGGCGTGATGACCATGCTGGGCGGCCTTGGCCACGCGCTGCCCTACCTGATCCCCGATTTCTGGACCGCCACCACCATCGCGATCATCGTCGTGTTCATCGAGCTCTGGGCCATCGCCTGGATCCAGAACCGCTTCATGGAAACGCCCTTCCTGCGCGCGGCCTTCCAGGTCGTGCTCGGCGGCGCGCTGGTCTTCGCAGCCGGTGTACTGATCGGCGGCGGCTGACACAGCCTAGCTCCGACCCGCGCGCAAGCGGCACATGCGGGACGCGCCGCGGGGGATATTTGAGCCAAGGCGAAAACAGGCGCTTTGCCTTCGGCTTGGCAAAAATATCCCCGCCGGAGGCTTCCCGACCCCGCCACGGGCGCGCAGACCTCATTCCATAGCTGGCACTTGCCAAAACCGCATGCTAGCCCTTGGCCATGCTTGAGATCTTTCTGAAGACCTTGCCCTTTTTTGCCCTGATCGGGCTTGGCTGGTTCGCCGGACAGATCCGCTTTTTCACCGCCGAGGCGACCGCGTGGCTGACGAAATTCGTCTTCTACTTCGCGCTCTCGGCGATGCTGTTCAAATTCTCCGCCAATCTCGATCTGGCCGCGCTCGTCGATCCGCAGTTCATCCTCGCCTATCTGACCGGATCGGGCGCGGTCTGGCTGATCACTTTCGCCGTCGCCAAGGCGCGCAAGCTGCCCACCGCGCTTTCCGCGATGGAGGCGCATACCTCGATGACCGGCAATACCGGCTTTCTCGGCGTGCCGATGCTGGTGGTGCTGCTGGGACCGGCAGCGGTGGGGCCGGTCTTGATGGTGTTGAGCTGCGATCTGATCGTGTTCTCCTCAATCATCACGATCTTCATCACCGCCGCGCGGCACGGGAAGGTCTCGCTCGCGCCGATCGCGTTGGGGCTGGTGAAGAACCCGATGATCGTCTCGATGGTGGCGGGGCTCGCCTGGGCCGGGCTGAAACTGCCGATGCCGGGCCCGCTTTCGGAGTTCATGACGATCCTCGGCGCCGCCGCGACGCCGGGCGCGCTCTTCGCCATCGGCGCCTCGCTTGCGGGCAAATCGGCCGAGAAGCCCGCGCCGGCGGTCTGGCTGTCCTTCGGCAAGCTCTTCCTGCACCCGGCCGCGATCGCGATCACGTCGCTGCTGATCTTCGATGTCGACCCCTTCGCGGCAGGCGTGATGATCGCCGCCGCCGCCCTTCCCGTCGCGGGCAATGTCTATATTCTGGCGCAGCATTTCGGGGTGGCGCCGCAGCGCGTCTCGGCTGCCATCCTCGTCTCGACCGCCGTCTCGATCCTCACGGTTCCGGCGGTCATCCATTGGGTTCACGGCTAAGGAGGCTTTGATGAAAACGATCTCGGAAAACCGCTGTTTCGGAGGCGTCCAAGGCGTCTATTCGCATGCATCGAAGGTCAATGATTGCGAAATGACTTTCGGACTGTTCCTGCCGCGCGAGGCCGAGGACGGGCCGGTGCCGGTACTGTGGTATCTCTCGGGGCTGACCTGCACCCATGAGAACGCGATGACCAAGGCGGGCGCGCAGGCTTTCGCGGCCGAGCATGGGATCGCGCTCGTGTTCCCCGACACTTCGCCGCGCGGCGAGGGCGTGGCCAACCACGAGGATTACGATCTGGGCCAAGGCGCGGGCTTCTATGTCAACGCGACGCAGGATCCGTGGGCGCCGCATTTCCGGATGTGGGATTACATTGCCGAGGAACTGCCGAACGCCATCGACGCCGCTTTCGAGATCGACCCGGAGCGGCAGGCGATCACCGGCCATTCGATGGGCGGGCATGGCGCGTTGACGCTGGCGATGTCGCTGCCCGAGCGTTTCCGCTCGGTCTCGGCCTTCGCGCCGATCGCGAACCCGACGCAAAGCGATTGGGGCCGTAAGCAGTTCAGCGCCTATCTGGGTGACAACGAGGCCGCATGGGCGGCGCATGACGCAACGCTTCTGATGCGCGAGCGTGGGTTCGACGGCGAAGTGCTGATCGACCAGGGCGGCTCGGACCAGTTCCTTGATCTCTTGAAGCCCGAAGCGCTGGCCGAGGCGATGGCCGCGCGCCGTCAGCCCGGCACTTTCCGGATTCAGGAAGGTTACGATCACAGCTACTATTTCGTCTCGACCTTCATTCCCGATCACATCGAGTTCCACGCCGAGGCGCTCTGGGCGTGATCTGGGTCGACGCGGATGCCTGCCCGGTGAAAGCCGAGGCCGAGAAGGTCGCGACCCGTCTCGGCGTCAAGCTGATGCTTGTCTCCAATGGCGGGCTGCGGCCCTCGCCCAATCCGCTGGTCGAGATGGTCTATGTCGATCAGGGGCCGGACGTGGCCGATATGTATATCGCGGAGCGCGCGACCGTGGGTGATGTGGTCATCACCAATGACATTCCGCTGGCGGCGAAATGCGTCGAGGCGGGCGCGCGGGTACTGCGTCCCGACGGCGAGGCGCTGACCCCCGCCAATATAGGTAACGTCCTGGCGACACGGGATCTTATGGCGGATCTGCGCTCCGCCGATCCGTTTCGGCAGGGCGGCGGCAAGCCGTTCTCGAAGGCCGACCGGGCGCGGTTCTCGGATGCGCTCGACCGGGTCGCGCGGGCGGCAGCAAGAGAGGTTAAGAATGGTTAAGGCAGTTATCTTCGATATCGGTAACGTGCTGATCGAATGGCAGCCGGAGCGGCATTACGACCGGATCATGCCGCGCGAGACCCGCGAGCAGATGTTCGCGGAGGTCGATCTGCACGGGATGAACGACGAGATCGACCGCGGCGCGCCGTTCCGCGAGACGATCTACGCATGGGCCGAGAAATACCCGAGCTGGCGCGATGCGATCCGGCGTTGGCACGATGACTGGATCGAGATGGCCGCGCCCGAGATCCCGCATTCGCTGCGCCTGATGAAATCCTTGCAGGCCAAGGGGATGCCGGTTTTCTCCCTGACGAATTTCGGAATTCAAAGCTACGATTTCGCGGCCACGCATTACCCGTTCCTGCGCGATTTCGACCGGGATTTCATCTCGGGCCATATGGGCGTCACGAAGCCCGACCCGAAGATCTATCAGATGGTCGAGGACGCGTCGGGGCTGTCCGGCTCGGATCTGATCTTCACCGATGACCGGGCCGATAATATCGCGACGGCGCATACATTCGGCTGGAAGACGCATCTGTTCGACGGACCGGAGGGCTGGGCGCGGCGGCTGGTCGAGGAAGGACTGCTGGAGGAGGCGGAGGCCGCATAAGTTCAACTTATGCAGCCGCCGCGAAAATAAGGAAAACTTATCTCAGGCGCGTTTCGCGACCGCGACGCCCAGAAGCTCGAGCACCTTCGCCTCGATCTGCGGCGCATCCATGCCCGCCGAGTGATACATATCCTCGGGCGAGGCGTGGTCGATGAACGTGTCGGGCAGCACCATCGAGCGGAACTTGAACCCGTGATCGAAGACGCCCTGATCCGACAGGTATTGCGCGACATGGCTGCCGAAGCCGCCGATCGCGCCTTCCTCGATGCAGATCAGCGCCTCGTGCTCGGCGACCAGCCGGTCGATCAGATCGGTGTCGAGCGGTTTGACGAAGCGTGCATCGGCGACAGTCGGCGCAAGGCCGCGGGCCTGCAGCGCCTCGCGCGCTTTCAGCACTTCGGCCAGACGGGTGCCGTAGGACAGGATCGCAACGCGCGCGCCTTCCGCGATCATCCGGCCCTTGCCGATCTCCAGCGGCACGCCTTCTTCGGGCATGTCGACGCCCATGCCTTCTCCGCGCGGATAGCGGAAGGCGATCGGGCCGTCGTCATATGCTGCGGCGGTGGCGACCATATGGACCAGCTCCGCCTCGTCGGCGGCGGCCATCACGACCATGCCGGGCAGCGAGGACATGAAGCCCACATCGAACGAGCCCGCATGGGTTGCACCATCCGCGCCCACCAGACCGGCGCGGTCGATGGCGAAGCGCACGGGCAGGCGCTGGATCGCGACGTCATGCACGATCTGGTCGTAGCCGCGTTGCAGGAAGGTCGAGTAGATCGCGCAGAACGGTTTCATCCCCGAGGCGGCGAGCCCGGCGGAGAAGGTAACGGCGTGTTGCTCGGCGATGCCCACGTCGAAACAGCGGCGCGGATAGACGCCCGCGAATTGCTTCAGCCCCGTGCCGTCCGGCATGGCGGCGGTGATGCCGACGATCTTCTCGTCCTTCGCTGCTTCCTTGATCAGGCTTTCGGCGAAGACCTTGGTGTAGCTCGGCGCGTTGGAGGGCGATTTCTTCTGCTCGCCGGTGCTGAGATCGAATTTCGCGGTGGCATGGCCGCCATCCGGGCGGCTCTCGGCCGGGCCGTAGCCTTTGCCCTTCTTCGTCACCGCATGGATCAGAACCGGGCCGGTCGCGCGGGCCTTGAGCGTGCGCAGCAGCGGCAGCAGCTGATCGAGGTCGTGGCCATCGACCGGGCCGACATAGGAGAAGCCCAGCTCCTCGAACAGCGTCCCGCCCATGGCGATGCCCTTGAGCATTTCCTTCGCCCGGCGCGCGCCTTCCTGGAACGGCACGGGCAGCAGGCCGACCGCGCCCTTGGCGGCGGATTTCAGGTCCTGCAGCGGGGCCTCGGAGTAAAGCCGGGTGAGGTAGCTCGACAGCGCGCCGACGGGCGGGGCGATCGACATCTCGTTGTCGTTGAGCACGACGAACATGCGTTTGCCCAAGTGGCCCGCGTGGTTCATCGCCTCGAAGGCCATGCCGCCCGACATCGCGCCGTCACCGATCACGGCGATCGCGTCGCCCGTTTCGGCGCCCAGCTCGCGGCCCATCGTGAAGCCGGTCGCGGCCGAAATCGAAGTGGAGCTATGGCCCGCGCCGAACGGATCGTAGGGCGACTCGGAGCGCTTGGTGAAGCCCGACAGCCCGCCCTTGGTGCGCAGCGTGCGGATGCGGTCGCGGCGCCCGGTCAGGATCTTGTGCGGGTAGCACTGGTGGCCCACGTCCCAGACGATCTTGTCGCGCGGCGCGTCGAACACGGCATGCAGCGCGACCGTCAACTCGACCACGCCCAGGCCCGCACCCAGATGCCCGCCGGTTTGCGACACGGCCGAGATGGTCTCGGCGCGCAATTCGGTGGCGAGCGTTTTCAGCTCGGGATCGGAAAGGCCTTTCAGATCGGACGGCAGTCGCACCTTGTCGAGGAGCGGCGTGGCCGTTTGGTCGTTCGGGTTATCGCTCATTGGCTGCCCCCTAGGCGCGCTACATCTCGCGGGAGATAACGAAACGCGCAGCGGCCCGCAAGTTTTCCGCTTCCTCGCCGTAAGGCGAAAGCGCGTCTATGGCTTGCTCGATCAGCTCGCCCTCCCGAAGCCGCGCGCCGGCGAGGCCGAGCAGCGAGACGAAGGTGGCTTTTCCGGCCTCGGCATCCTTGCCGACCCGTTTCCCGGCGGCCTTTTCGCAACCCGTCACATCTAGGATGTCATCGTGAATTTGAAAGGCCAGACCGACCGCATCGGCGAAATCGCTCAGGGGGCCCTCGTCCTCGCCCGCGAGGATCGCGCCGGTGCGCGAGGCGAACGAGATCAGCGCCCCGGTCTTGCCCGCCTGCAGCGCGGTGATCTGGCTGAGCGAGAGCGGATCGGTGGCGCTTTCGGCGGCGATGTCGAGCGCCTGACCGTGGCCCATCCCGGCCGCGCCGGAGGCTTTCGCAAGCGCGAGGCTAAGCGCGATGCGCCGCTCTGCTGGGCCGAGGACGGGGTCGGCGCAAAGCTCAAACGCAAGCGTCTGCAACACGTCGCCGGTCAGCACGGCGGTGGCCTCGTCCCATTTCACGTGAATCGTCGGCTGGCCGCGGCGCAGATCGTCGTCATCCATGCAGGGCAGGTCGTCATGCACGAGGCTATAGGCGTGCAGCGCCTCGACCGCGGCGGCGGCGGGCATCACCTGCGCCTCCGGGATGCCGAAGATCGCGGCGCTTTCGATCGCGAGGAAGGCGCGCAGGCGTTTGCCGCCCTGCAGCGCGTAATGCATCGGGGCGCGCAGCGGCCCCTCGGGCTGGCGCGCCACGGCGGCATCGAGCGCGACCTGAACGGTCGTCTGCACCTCTTTCAAACGGGAGGTGAACATTTACAGACCTTCGGCGGGGGTCGTGCCTTTCGGAGCGCCGTCGGCATTGAGCGTGATTTTCTCAACGCGCGCCTCGGCCTCTTTCAGAAGCTTGGCGCAATGCTCTTTCAGCTTGGCGCCGCGCTCATAGAGTTTGATCGACTCGTCCAGGGGCACGTCGCCATGTTCCAGTTTGCCCACGACTTCCTCGAGAGCCTTCATCGCCTCTTCGAAGCTCAACGCGTCAATATCGCTCATCAATCTGCATTCCCGGTGATATGTCGTCCAATAAGGCTCTGACGCCCGGGTTCCTGCAAACCATATCCGGCTCGCGGAGTCGAGATCACCCCGCGAGACCGGTGCTATCGTGAACGTCTTATCGCCTATTTCTGAAGCGACTCGAGATATGTCGCGAGTGAAAGGACGCGCCCGCGCGTGGCCAGGACGTCGGTGTAATACGGCGCACCATGCCCGCCCTGTTCCATGAACACATCGCCGAAGACCGGCATCGGCCCGCCATGCGCCCGCACGCCTGTGCGTCCGTCGATGATGTGGATCGCCTTGAGCATCGGGAACTCGCCGTCATTGGCGGCGGCAAGGCCGGTCAGATCGGCGGGTTTCACGTTCAGATATTCTGCCATCGGCCCGGTGCCCGTGCCATCGTCGCCATGACAACTGGCGCAATATTGGCCGTAGAGAGCTTTGCCGACATCGCCGTCCTGAGCGATGGCCGGGGTCGCGGCGAGACAGGCCGCGGCGATGAGGTAAGTGAAGCGCATGGTGTCCTCCCAAACAAGTTGACGCTTGGGAAGGTTGGGCGCGAAATAGGACCTAGTCGATGATCGACGTCAATGACGAAGGGCGCCCCTTTTTGCTAAGGAACGCCCCACGAAAAGGGCCATCTCTGTTCGAGATGGCCCTCCGAGATCTACGGAGATGGTCCGGTTAGGGTCCGAAGGAACCAGCCGTCCCAGTCAGGGTTTTTTGCCCTAGGGTTTGCCCTCAGGCCACGGCCCCCCTCACTGTCCCGACACCTCTCTCCACTATCACTCTAGACACTGGACCACCTCCTTTCATGCGTTGCCGTTATCCACAGCGTGCCACAGATTTTGTGTGTGGCAAGAAAAATTACGCAAGTCTTGGAGAAAGTTTCGTAACAAGTGCCTTGAAAGGCAGCAGTGCGATCAAAGTCAGGGCAAGTTTGACAAGCCAGTCTGCGGTGGCCAGCGACACCCAGAGCGGCACCGTTGGCCCGAAGCCCAACAGGGGCAGGGTTTCATTGGCCCAGGACACGTCATTCGACGGCTCGAGGAAGATGAGCGCGCTCGAGAAGGCGACCGAGAAGAAGATCAGCGTGTCGAGCGACGCGCCGATCAGGGTCGAGATCGCAGGCGCGCGCCACCAGACACCATTGCGCAGCTTGTCGAAGACGAAGATGTCGGTCATCTGCGCCACGAGGAAGGCCGCGCCGGAGCCGAGCGCGATGCGCAGCGTGACGGCGG
Source organism: Thioclava sp. PTB-PU3-1 (assembly GCF_055666785.1). Lineage (NCBI taxonomy): Bacteria > Pseudomonadati > Pseudomonadota > Alphaproteobacteria > Rhodobacterales > Paracoccaceae > Thioclava > Thioclava sp. PTB-PU3-1. The sequence continues at coordinate 328,802 of NZ_JBVNVL010000003.1, forward strand.
GATAGGTGTAGCCGTCGCCCTGCAGCATGATCTGGCTGCCGATGAGCGAGCAGATCACGCCCACGACGAAACCGGCGGCCACGACGCGGCGCGCGGCGCCCGGGCCGTAGACGCGGTTCATCACGTCATTGACGAGGAAGGCGAAGGGGTAGGTGAAGGCGCCCCAGGTCAGCCAGTCGCCGACGAGGAATTGCACCAGGATGTTCGAGGCCACGACGATAATGGCCATGGCAATGATGCCAGGAATATAGCGGGTCATGATGTTCAACCGTTTTTACATGGTAGCGGAGACATGGCCCGGAACCCTCCGGGCAAGGGCGCGCGATACGCGCTCGAACGCGTTGCGTCAATCCTTTTTGGCGGTGCGGCGCGTCTCAGGCAGGACGTATTCCACGATCTCGGTGCGCTGCAGGAACCGGAAATTATCGTCGGAAATCATCGTCAGACGGATCGCGCCGCTGTCGTCGCGCCAGACCGCGAGGCCTTCGAGATTGTCGTGACGCCCGGCGCCGGTTTCCAGAAGAACCTCGCCGCCCGAGATCGAGTCGCCGTTGATGTCGAAGACCTGAACGCGCGTCCGAAAGCCCAGTAGCCCCCAGAAGTCGCGCTCCAGCAGGTAGAAGCGGCCATCGGGGCCGAAATCCGCACCGACCGGCAGCCAGTTCTCGGAGCGCGGGATGGCGAAGGGTTGATCCCATTTCCCGTCGCGATAGCGCCAGACCGGGTAGGGCCTGTCTTTCGCGCCCGAGCGTTCGGGCATCGTGTAGAGCGTGCCCTGATCGTCGATCGCCAGCGCCTCGAGCGAGGAGTTGTTCTGCATCTTCGCAAAGGCATCCGGGCGCGGCAGCAATTCGGCCGGACCGCCATCGGTCGGGAAATGCGACACCCGCGCCAGACCCTCGAAGGAGATATAGACAGAGCCGTCCGGGGCCAGCGCCAAGCCTTCGCTGTCACCCAGATGACGGGTCAGCGCCGCGCCTTTGGAGCTGTGAAGCCAGTTCGGCCCTTGTGTGACCCTCACGTCCTTGATCTGGCCGGCTGCGTTGCGATCGAGATGCCCGCGCCAGATGGTCGTGCGGTCCGACTGGGTGACGAAATCGCCTCCGTCCGGCCCCAGCTCAAGCCCTGAAAACCCGCCGAAGACGAACACGCCCGGCATGGTCCAGTGATAGCTTTGCAGGAATTGCGCGCGAGGATGCGGCCCGGCGGGCGCGAGCCCTCCGAGAATGGCCAGCCCCGCACCTGCAATCAGCGCGAGGTAAGAACGGCGCGGCATTGGTTGGGCAGGTCCGACATGACGTAGGTTTTGGCGTTTTTCTTCGGCGGCCCTTTCGGCTTGGGCTTGGCCGCAGTCTTCGGCGGGTTGAGATAATCGGTTACCCACCAGTTCAGCGTGTCGTCACAGCCATCGCCGCCCTTCGACAGCTGCGCCACGGTCGGTTTCTGCGTCTCGCAATAGCGCGCACCGGGCGGGCATTTCAGGCGGACGTGGAAATGCGTGTTGTGGCCGTACATCGGGCGGATCTTCTGCAGCCATGCGCGATCGTTGCGCGGCACCGTGTTGCACATCGCGATCTTCACGGCGGCGGCCACGAAGATACGGTCGACGCGCGGATCGGCAGCGGCGTGGCGCATCAGCGCGAGATGCTGCGGCGTCCAGTTGGAATTGGTGTGGCGCTGATCGGCGGTGCGCACCGAGATCGAGGAGATTTTCTCCCGCTGGGCTCGGCTGAGATTCAGGTTCGTCGCGGGCAGCATCCAGATATCGGCATCCAGTCCGATCTGGTGGCTCGCATGGCCGCCGGTCATCGGGCCGCCGCGCGGCTGGGAAATGTCACCGATATAGAGACCGTTCCAGCCCGGCAGCGACGCGGCGTAGCGCGACAGATCCTGCAGGTAGGTCAGCATCGCGGGCTGGCCCCAGTTACGGTTGCGCGACAGGCGCATCGCCTGCCATGTCGGGCCGCTCTCGGGCATGCGCTGGAGGCCTGCGGCGCAGCCACGCGAGTAAAACCCGATGGCCGAAGGCGCCTGCGCCGAAGCGCTCGCCTTGGAGCCGAAAAGTTGGCGGGCGAGCGGTTCGGCGAATGTGGGCGCAGAAATAAGGCTGAAAGAAAGAGCGGCGACGAGAAATTTCGCGATCATGATGAGGGGGGTCCTTCGGGCGCAGGGTCTCCGTGACTTCTCACGAATCCTAGCAGGACCAGCCCCAAAAGCAAAAGAACGATGATCGGTGTGATGCCCGTCGACTGATTTCCGCTTATCTGCGTCGTGATCCCGATGGCGAGCGGCGCGATGAAGGCCGTGGCCTTGCCCGAAAGCGCGTAGAGGCCGAAATGCTCGGTGATCTTTTCCGGGTCGGCCTGACGCACCATCATCGTCCGCGAGGCCGATTGCAGCGCGCCGCCGCAGGCCCCGATCATCCCGCCCAGCACCATGAAGGCGATGTCGGGGAGTTTGCTGTCGGGGGTGACGGCCATGCCGAAGACGCTTTCGCGCGAGATCATCACGATGCCGATCACGACCAGCGTCAGGATCACAAGCGAGGTGATGATGACCGTGCGCGGCCCCCAGCGGTCATCGGCCTTGCCGCCGAGCCATGCGAAGGTCGCCCCGGTGATCGTGCCGAGGATGCCGAACAGGCCGATCAGCGTGATCGACCAGTTCAACACGCCCGCCGCATAGAGCCCGCCGAAGGTGTAGATGCCGTTGAGCGCGTCGCGGTAGAACATCGAGCTGAGCAGGAACGAGGTCAGCGAGCGCCGGCGCGGCAGCGCCTTCAGCGTCGCGCGCAGTTCGGGCCAAGCGCCGCGCAGCGCCGTGCCGATGGGCAATGCGTCGGGTTTGCCCGGCTCGCGCACCCAGAAGAAGAAGGGGATCATGAAGACCGCGTACCAGATCGCGGTGAGCGGCCCGACCGCGCGGGTATCCTCGCGCGTGGCGACGTCGAGACCGAAGAGGGGGTCGATCCCGAGCATGGTTTTCCCGGTCGTCGGGCTCGCCTGCAGTAGCAGAAGCATGATGAACAGCGTGATCATCCCGCCGATATAGCCGAACGCCCAGCCCGAGCCGGAGATGCGCCCGATCTCTTCGCGGGGCCCGAGGTCAGGCAGGATCGCATTGGTGAAGGTGGTCGCGAATTCCATGCCGATCATGCCGATGGCGAAGCTGATCATGATCGCCATCAGCTTGAAATCGCCCGGCACCGCATACCACAGGCCCCATGCGCCCAGCACATACATCACCGAGAAGACCCAGATGAACGGCATCCGCCGTCCCGAGCGGTCCGCGACCGCACCGAGGAAGGGCGAGCCGAGCGCGATCAGGATCCCGGCGATGCCGACGCCATAGCCCCAGACGGTCTGCGCCGCCGTGCCCGAGCCCATCAGGTCTTTCACGAAGGGAGCGAAGATGAAGGTGACGAGCAGCGTGTTATAGGGTTGGCTCGCCCAGTCGAAGAACCACCAGCCCCAGATGCGTTTCTTCGCCGTGATCATGTCGCCCTCTCCCCGCCGCGCCAGTAATTGCGGCGATCAAGCCCGAAAAGGGACGATCTGGCAAGGGTTTCGACGGGTTAGGCAGGCCGCGCTGGCGGCAGTGTTACATCTGCGGCGGCCAGGGGCGCTTGTGGTCGGCCTCGGCCCAGGCGGTCACGAATTCGGGAAGCGGCGGCGAGGTCGCATCCTGCCCCATCTCGGCGAGAACCTGCGCGGGCGGGATCATACCTTTCTTGGAGGTCACCGCCCCGCGGATCAGCACATGCGAAGTGCACTCGCCGTCCTTCGTGAACATCGCATGTTCGAGCCAGATCCAGCGATCGTCCCAGCCGAGGCAACGCGAGCGCATCTCGAATTTCTGGAAGGCCTGCACCCGGCGGCGATACCGCGTGGTGTTACCGGCGACCACGATGCCCCATTTGTTGCGCTTGAGCGCGCCCCAGAGCCCGGTGCGGATCGCGAGCGGAATCCGCCCCAGATCAAAAAGCGTCAGCGTGCGCCCGTTGTTGAGCTCCATCCACAGGTCGATGTCCCACGGCCAGCAGATATGCTGGCTGACATGGGTGCCCGTGATCGGCAACGACGGGGCGTTGCGGAACTTCACGATCTCTTTGGCCATGCGGATAACGGGATACATGCGCCAAGAGGTGCTGCGCCGCAGCGGGGCGGTCAAGAGAGACGTTACGGAAAATGCGCGCCAGCCTGCGGTTGCAATGGGGCTGCGCCTCGCTTACCTGTCTTTGCGATCCAAAGCGGAGGTTTCGATGGTCACGCTCTTTCAGGCCCTGGTGCTGATCCTGAACGTCATCTGGTTCGTCATGATCGCCCATATCATTATGAGCTGGCTTATCAATTTTCAGGTGCTGAACCTGCGCCAACCCTTGGTGGCGCAAATCTGGTTCGGTCTGAATAACCTGCTGGAGCCGATCTACGGGCGCATCCGGCGCTTCCTGCCCGACACGGGCGGGCTCGATCTGGCGCCGCTGGTGGCCTTCATCATCCTGATCATCATCCGTCAGGCGCTGTTCAACAACGCGGCCTTCTTCTACGGCAACAGCTTCTGATGCCAGCGGCTGCGGCAGCCGAGGCACCCGCAGAGCTACTGGCGCGGGTCTGGGGGTTCGACGCCTTCCGGCCCGGTCAGGAAGAGATCGTGCGCGCGGTGATCGACGGCCGGAACGTGCTGGCGATCATGCCGACGGGTGGCGGGAAATCCCTGTGTTATCAGTTGCCTGCGCTGGCGCGCGAGGGCGTGACGGTGGTGATTTCGCCGCTGATCGCCCTGATGCGCGATCAGGTCCGCGCGCTGCGGCAGGCGGGTGTCGAGGCGGGCGCGCTGACCTCGGGCAATACCGAGGAGGAGACCGAAGAGGTCTTCACCGCGATCGACGAAGGGCGGCTGAAGCTTCTCTACATGGCGCCGGAACGTCTGGCCTCGGGCGGGGCGCAGCATCTGCTCAAACGCGCTGGCGTCAGCCTGATCGCGGTGGACGAGGCGCATTGCGTCAGCCAGTGGGGCCATGATTTCCGCCCCGACTACCTGCGTATCGGTGAGCTGCGCCGCAGCCTTGGCGTGCCGCTCGCGGCCTTCACCGCGACCGCCGACGAAGAAACCCGGACCGAGATCGTCACGCGCCTGTTCGACGGGCAGCCTCCCGAGAGCTTCCTGCGCGGCTTCGACCGGCCGAATATTCATCTGGCGTTCTCGCCCAAGGATCAGCCGCGCCAACAGATTCTGCGCTTCGCCTCGGCGCGCAAAGGGCAGTCGGGCATCGTCTATTGCGGCACGAGGGCGAAGACCGAGGCTCTGGCCAAGGCGCTGAGCGAGGCCGGGCATCTGGCCTGTCACTATCACGGCGGGATGGAGGCCGATGACCGCCGCGCCGTGGAGACCCGTTTTCAGCAGGAAGACGGGCTGATCGTGGTGGCGACGGTGGCCTTCGGGATGGGCGTCGACAAGCCCGATATCCGCTGGGTCGCCCATGCCGATCTGCCCAAAAGCATCGAGGCTTACTATCAGGAGATCGGCCGCGCCGGTCGCGATGGCGCTGCCGCCGAGACGCTAACGCTTTACGGGCCCGACGACATCAAGCTGCGCCGGAGCCAGATCGACGAAGGGCTCGCCCCGCCCGAGCGCAAGGAGGCCGATCACGGACGTCTGAACGCGCTGCTGGGTCTGGCCGAGGCGACCGAATGCCGCCGGGTGAAACTGCTGCGTTATTTCGGCGAAGAGGCCGCGCCCTGTGGCCATTGCGATCTGTGCGATACGCCGCCCGAGCTGTTCGACGGGACCGAGGCCGTGCGCAAGGCGCTGTCGGCTGCGCTGCGCTCGGAAGAGCGGTTCGGCGCGGGGCATCTGATCGAGATTCTGCTGGGCTCGCAGACCGACAAGATCAAGCAATGGGGCCATGACAAGCTGCCGACCTACGGGGTCGGGCGCGATCTGAGCCGCCCGCAATGGCAGGCGGTGTTCCGGCAGATGATGGGGCATGACCTGATCCGCCCCGACGCGGCGCGGCACGGCGCGCTGGTGATGACCCAGACCGCCCATCCGATCCTGCGCGGCGAGCAGTCGATCACCCTGCGCCGCGATCTGGTGGCGAAGGCGAAGACCAAGCATGTCGTGCGGACGCTGGTGAGCGACGACGACGCGCCGCTTCTCTCGGCGCTGAAGGCGAAGCGGCGCGCGCTGGCCGAGGCGCAGGGCGTGCCCGCCTATGTCGTTTTCACCGACCGCACCCTGATCGAGATGGCCGAGAAACGCCCCGGAACGCTCGACGAGATGGCCGGGATCAGCGGTGTCGGTGCGAAGAAGCTGGAAAGCTACGGCACCGAGTTTCTGGAGGTGATCGCGGGCGCGGTGGAAGAGATGCACCCGCTGCGCCGCAAGCTGGCAGGCTCGACCGAGGGGGAGATTTACGACCGTCTGGCCGACGCGCAGCGAAATCTCGAACGCGGCGCGGACGGCTATGATCGCCCGCTCTCCTGTTCGGCCTCGACGATCCGCAAGATCGCCGAGACGAAGCCGCGCTCGCGCGATGACCTCGCCCGGATTTCGAACCTGCCCGAGGCGAAGCTCGACCGCTTTGCCGAGGCGTTTCTGGCGGTGCTGGCCGACTACCGCTAAACAAGTTGGTCGATCGCGGGGGGGCGCGCATCTGCGGGGCGGTCCGACAGGATGCGTTCAGTAATCTCACGCTTTTTCAGTGGTTTGGTCAGGTAGTGGTCGATCCCGGCGGCAAGGATGCCCTCGCTGTCGCCCTCCATCGCATGGGCGGTAAGCGCGCAGATCGGCACGTGGTCGGCCCCTTCCGCGGCCCGGATTTTGCGCGCCGCCTCGCGCCCGTCCATGCCGGGCATCGAGATGTCCATGAAGATCAGATCGGGTTGGAAGCTGCGCCACAGCGCGACCGCCTCGTGGCCGTTATTGGCGAAGCGCAGATCGATATCGAGATCTTTCACCATCTTGGAAAAGACCAGCTGATTGGTGCGGTTATCCTCGGCGGCGAGAACGCGCATCGCGCGCCGCTCGGTCAGCTCTGGTGGCGGGCCGGGGGGCGGCGGATCAGGCGTGGCCTCGGCCGCCCGCGACAGGTCCTGCAATGCACAGAACAGTTCCGAGCGCAGCACCGGTTTTTGCAGGCAGCCGGTGATACCCTCGGCCATCGCGGTCTTCGCAGCCTCGGGATCGGAGCTGAGCAGCAGGATCGGCACGTCGCCCCCATCCGCCCGCAGCCTCTGCGCCAGCGCGACCCCGTCGAGCGCGGGCATTTGGTGATCGGTCAGGATCACGTCGAAGGCGCTGCCATCCTCGATCACCTGCAACGCCTCCTCGCCGGAGCGGCAAAGCGTCACCTCCAGCCCGTAGGTCTGCAACTGCCGCTCCAGAATGACGCGATTGACCAGAAGATCGTCGACCACCAGCGCCGCGCGCAGCGTGATCGGCGGGGAGGGGGCGTCGATCGGCTCGACCGGTTCGGCGCGGGGCAGTACGATCTTCAGGCCGAAACACGAGCCTTCGCCAAGCGCGCTGTCCACCCAGACCTCGCCGCCCATCAGCTCCACCAGTTGGCGGGTGATCGCGAGGCCGAGGCCTGTGCCTTCGAATTTTCGATTGGTCTCGGCCTCGACCTGATTGAACTCGCCGAAGACGTGATCGAGCAGCTCGGGCGCGATGCCGATGCCGGTGTCTTCGACGGTGATGTGCAGCTCGTAATGACCGGCCTCGCGTTCGACCCCCACGACGCGGGCAAGGACGTGACCGGCATCGGTGAATTTCACCGCATTGCCCAGAAGGTTGGTCAGGATCTGCCGCATCCGCCCGGGATCGGCCTCGAACCGGGTGGGCAGGAACAGATCGTAATCCACCAGCAGCTTCACCTCGCGGTCCTTGGCGGAGGGCTGCAACAGCACCATTACCTCGTGCAGGCAGCGTTCGAGATCGAAGGGTTCGGGGTAAAGCCGCATCCGCTCCGCCTCGATCTTCGAGTAATCCAGCACGTCGTTGATGATGGTCAGAAGCGCCTCGCCCGAAGACCGGATGGTCTCGGCGAACAGGCGCTGTTCCTCGGTCAGATCGGTCTCGGCCAGCAGGTCTGCCATGCCCACGACACCGTTCATCGGCGTACGGATCTCGTGGCTCATATTGGCGAGGAAGGCGGATTTCGCGCGGTTCGCCGCCTCCGCCCGGTCGCGGGCCTCGCGCAGTTCGACCTCGCGCGCGACGGCGCCGGTGATGTCCTGCGCGAAGGTGACCAGATCGCCCTGCGCGCCCCATGTGTCGTTGAGCCGGAACCAGCGGCCATCCTGCGTGCGCAGCTCCATCGGGGGGATCTCGGTGCGGCGGATGCGTTCGCACATCTCGAAATGCCAATCGAGCGGGTCGCGCCCCTGCAGGTCGAAGAAGCCGCTTTCTGCCGCGATGCGCGTCACCTCGTCATAGGAGACGCCGGGACCGATCGCGATTTCCCCTTCGAAGAAGGCCAGAAACAGTTCGTTGGCGGCGACGAGGCGCAGGTCGCTGTCGAAGACCGCGAAGCCGTCCGAGATCGAATTGACCGCATGCCAGAGCCGCGCCTGCGCGATCTGGGCGAGCGAATTGGCCCGCTCGAGATCGTTGCGCACGCGGCTGTTCTCGCCCAGCAGGGTTTCGCGTTCGCTGAGCGCACGGGCGAGGCCCTCGCGCTGCTCCACCACCTGATCAGAGAGCATTCGCGCGTGCTGGGCCAGCTTCTGGTTGGCGGCGAAAAGCTCCTGGCGCTTCTGCTCCAACAGCTTTTCCGCCGCGAGCCGTCCGCGGCGTTCCTGTGCCAGTTTCTCTGCGATCGCCTTGTGCATGGACGCGGCAAAGCCCCCCGTATGGTCCGGGAGGCAGAGTTGCAGTGCTGCGTGAAAGGCGGGTTAACCGCGATGAGGGGCGGGCGGGAAAATCCCTAAATTGCTATGGATTGCCCGCTCGCTTGACCCTCAAAGACCGGGTCTCAGAGACGCTCGATCGACAGCGCGATGCCTTGGCCGCCACCGATGCACATGGTGACGAGGCCGTGCTTGCCGCCGGTGCGCTCCAGCGCGTGCAGCGCCTTCACGATCAGGATCGCGCCGGTCGCGCCGACCGGGTGACCGAGCGCGATCGCTCCGCCATCGGGGTTCACCTTCGACGCATCCAGCCCCAGCTCGCGCGAGACGGCCAGCGCCTGCGAGGCGAAGGCTTCGTTGCTCTCGATCCAGTCGAAATCGGAGGCCTGCATGCCGGTCTTTTCCAGCAGCGCGCGCACGGCGGGGATCGGGCCAAGGCCCATCACCTCGGGGCGCACGCCCGCGATGGCGTAGCCGGTGATCTTGGCGCGCGGGGTCAGACCCGCCTCTTTCGCGGCCTCTTCGCGGGCCAGAACCAGCGCCGCCGCACCGTCATTGATGCCCGAGGCGTTGCCCGCCGTGACCGAGCCGTCCTTCTGGAAGACCGGCTTGAGCGAGGCGAGCTTCTCGAGGCTCGTCTGTTTCGGGTGCTCGTCGGTGTCGAAGACGGTCGTGCCCTTGCGCGTGGTGATCTCGACGGGGGCGATCTCTTCCTTGAAGTGACCCTCGGAGATCGCTTTCGCCGCGCGCTCCTGGCTTTCCATCGCGAAGGCGTCCTGCTCTTCGCGCGAGATCGAACACTCGGCGGCCACGTTCTCGGCGGTCACGCCCATATGGCCGGTGCCGAAGGGGCACGACAGCGCGCCGGTCATCATGTCGAGCATCTTCGCGTCGCCCATCTTCTGACCGAAGCGCGCGGCGGGCAGGATATAGGGCGATTTGCTCATCACCTCAGCGCCGCCGGCCAGGGCGAAATCGGCATCGCCCATCATCAGCATCTGCGCCGCCGAGATGACCGCCTGCACGCCGGAGCCGCAAAGGCGGTTCACGTTCATCGCGGGCGTGCCGACCGGGACGCCTGCATTCACCGCCGCCACGCGGCTGAGATACATATCGCGCGGTTCGGTGTTGATGATATGGCCGAAGACCACCTGACCGATCTTGTCCGCCGAGACGCCCGCCCGCGAGATCGCCTCTTTCGAGACATGGGTGGCGAGGTCGATCGGCGCGAAGCCGGACAGCGTGCCGCCGAACGTGCCGATAGGCGTGCGGGCGCCGGAGAGAATGACGATACCGGTCATGGGTAGCCTCCAATGTTTGGGTCGGCGCGAGGGTAGCGAATGGGCTGAACCCGCGCCAGCAGGGCCAAGCGGTTATGACGAGACGTCATTTGGCCGGGCGGTGGGTTGAAACTCTCGGCCAAGGGGACACATTCTAGAAAACGAATATGACTAGGAGGCCGACATGACTGCCAACCCGATCGTCAAAGGGTTCTGGGATAAACCCACCGGAAGCTGGCAATACGTCTTTCACGACCCCGATACGATGAAGGGGGCCGTGGTCGATCCGGTCTGGGATTATGACCATCAGGCGGGTGCCACGACGCTGGGCAACGCCGAGAAAATCCTCGATTACGTCAAGGCCGAGGGGATCGACGTGGAGTGGGTGCTCGATACGCATCCCCATGCCGACCACTTTTCTTCCGCCGTCTGGCTGGCCGAGAAACTGGGCGCGAAGCGCGGCATCGGCGAGCGCGTGCGCAAGGTGCAAAGCCTCTGGGCCGAGATCTACAACACGCCCGAGCTGCCGCAGGACGGGCGGCAATGGGATCACCTGTTCGCCGAGGGCGAGACGTTCAGGATCGGCAATCTCGATGTGAAGGTGATGCTGTCGACCGGGCACACGCTGGCCTCGATCACCTATGTCGTGGGCGATGCGGCCTTCGTGCATGATACGCTGATGCAGCCCGAAAGCGGCACGAGCCGGGCGGATTTCCCGGGCGGCTCTGCGGCCGAGCTGTGGGATTCGATCCGGGCGATCCTCGATCTGCCCGCCGAGACGCGGCTGTTCATCGGGCACGACTATCCCGGCGAGGGCAAGGAGCCGCAGACTGGCGCGACCGTGGCCGATCACCGCAAGCGCAACAAGCACGTCAAGGACGGCATCACCCGCGAGGAGTACATCAAGACGCGTGAAGAGCGCGATGCGACCCTGCCGCTGCCGAAGCTGATGCTGGCTGCGTTGCAGGTGAATATCCGCGGCGGGCGCAAGCCCGAGGCCGAGGGGGACGGGCGGTCCTACCTGAAAATCCCGCTCGACTATTTCGAGCCGCGGTAACGCTCAGCCGCGCGGCAGCTCCGCCCGGCCTTCGGGCGTCAGAAGCCACGCGTCGCGGCCTTCGATGACTGCTGTCGAGAGCGGGTGGCCATAGCCCGCACCGGAATCGAGATTGAGGCGGTTTCCGTAATGGGTGGCCGCCTTGATATTTGTATGGCCATGCACGATCAGCGCCCCGTGGTCGCGTGGATCGGTCAGGAAGGGTTTGCGGATCCACAGGAGGTCATCCTCCACCTGATCCTCCATAGCCACGCCGGGGCGAATACCCGCATGAACGAAGATCGCCTCGCCGCGGGGGAAATAGGCGGGCTGTCCCGCGAGCCAGTCGCGATGGGCCTGCGGGATGGCGGAAAGTTCCTTCGCGACCTCGTCGAGGGGGCGGGTGAACGCGTCGGAGATGCCGTAGCTTTCCAGCGTCGCCTCGCCGCCGACGCGCGGATTGAGATAGGAGACCTCCGCGCTCAGGATCGGATCTTCGGTATAGGGATCGTCGAGGAAACCGAGGAACATCCGGTCGTGATTGCCGCGCAGCACGATCCAGTTCTCGCCGTTTTGCTGACCTTTCATCAGGTAGTCGATCACTCCGGCAGAATCCGGCCCGCGATCGACCAGATCGCCGACATGCACGATCGGGGCCTCTGTTTCGCCGCAGGCCGCGCGATCCGCTGCGATCAGCTCATGCGCGTGCTTGAGCTTGTCGAGATGTCCGTGAATGTCGCCGATCGCATAGGTGCGCATGCCTGTCCCTTCCAATGAAAAGGCCCCCCGCGCGCGGCGGAGGGCCCGGATTCAACCGTTCAGCTAGATCAGCCGAGGACGAATTCCAGCGGTTTGACCTGCTTGAAGCCACCCGAGGTTTTCAGCGCGTCGACCACGTCCTGGCCGACGGCCTCGTCGACATAGGCGATCGCGATCGCTTCGCCGCCCTGCTTCGAACGACCCAGAGTGAAGTTCGCGAGGTTCACGCCCTTCTCGCCGAGGATCGTGCCGAGTTTGCCGATGATGCCGGGCACGTCGTCATTGGTGGTGTAGAGCATGTGCTCGCCCACTTCGGCGTCGATGTTGATGCCCTTGATCTGGATGAAGCGCGGCTTGCCATCCGAGAACACGGTGCCCGCGATCGAGCGTTCCTTGCTTTCCGAGACGACGGTGACCTTGATGTAGCCCTCGAAGATACCGGTCTGGTCCTGAGAGGTGGTCGAGATCTGGATGCCGCGCTCTTTCGCGATGACCGGGGCGGAGACCATGTTCACGTCCGGCTGGCTGGCTTTCAGGATGCCCGAAACCACGGCGGCGTCGAGCGCCTTGAGGTTCATCTCGGACGCCACACCGTCGAAGGTGATGTTGATCGCCTTGATCGCATCCTCGGTCATCTGACCGATGAAGCCGCCGAGGTGCTGGGCGAGTTTCACCCACGGGCCCATGACTTTCGCCTCTTCGGCGGTCATCGAGGGCATGTTGAGCGCATTCTCGACCGCACCGTCCAGCAGGTAGTTCGACATCTGCTCTGCGACTTGCAGGGCGACGTTTTCCTGCGCTTCGGTGGTCGAGGCGCCGAGGTGCGGCGTGCAGACCACGTTCGGCAGGCCGAAGAGGACGTTATCCGTCGCCGGTTCCTCGGCGAAGACGTCGAAGGCCGCGCCCGCGACATGGCCCGACTTGATGAGATCGGCCAGCGCCTGCTCGTCTACCAGACCGCCACGCGCACAGTTAATGATACGCACACCGGGCTTGGTTTTCTGCAGGTTCTCTTTCGAGAGGATGTTGCGGGTCGAATCCGTCAGCGGCACGTGCAGCGTGATGAAATCGGCGCGGCGCAGCAGCTCGTCCAGCTCGACCTTCTCGACGCCCATGTTGGCCGCCTTCTCTTCGCTCAGGAAGGGGTCATAGGCCACGACCTTCATCTTCAGGCCGCGCGCGCGGTCGCAGACGATGCCACCGATATTGCCCGCACCGATCACGCCGAGGGTCTTGGCGGTCAGTTCGACCCCCATGAATTTCGACTTCTCCCATTTGCCGGCCTGCGTCGAGGCATCGGCTTCGGGGATCTGGCGCGCGACCGCGAACATCATCGCGATGGCGTGCTCGGCGGTGGTGATCATGTTGCCGAAGGGCGTGTTCATCACGATCACGCCTTTCTTGCTCGAGGCTTCCTTGTCGACATTGTCGGTGCCGATACCGGCGCGGCCGACGACTTTCAGGTTGGTCGCGCTTTCGAGCAGTTTCGCCGTGACCTTGGTGGCCGAGCGGATGGCGAGACCGTCATACTTGCCGATCACCTCGGCGAGCTTTTCCTTGTCCTTGCCGAGCGAGGGTTCGAAATCGACCTCGATGCCACGGTCGCGGAAGATCTGGACGGCGGTTTCCGAGAGCTTGTCGGAGACGAGAACCTTGGGGGCCATGTCTGGGCTCCTTGAATTTTCAGAATATCGGGAAAGGACGGGCCCGGAGGCCCGCCAATCTGTTACGGATCACGCGTGCGCGGCGATCTCGGCCTCGAAGGCGTATTCGACCCAAGGCATCAGCGCCTCGACATCCGCCGTCTCGACGGTGGAGCCGCACCAGATGCGCAGGCCCGCCGGGGCGTCGCGATAGGCGCCGAGATCGAGGCCCACGCCTTCGGCCTCAAGCCGCTTCGCGACGGCTTTGGCGAAGGCTGCGCCGTCCTTGATGCGATCGTCGGTGAACTTCACGCAGACCGAGGTGGTCGATGCGGTCGCCGGATCATTGGCGAGGTTCGCGATCCACGGCTTCGCGGCGCAGAAATCCCAGACGACTTTCGCGTTGGCATCGGCGCGGTCGATCAGGCCTTTCAGCCCGCCCACCGATTTCGCCCAGTTCAGCGACACGAGGTAATCTTCGACGCAGAGCATCGAGGGGGTGTTGATCGTCTCGCCCTTGAAGATGCCTTCGTTCAGCTTGCCGCCCTTGGTCATGCGGAAGATTTTCGGCAGCGGCCAGGCGGGGGTGTAGTTTTCCAGACGCTCGACAGCGCGGGGCGACAGGATCAGCACGCCGTGACCGCCTTCGCCGCCCAGCACTTTCTGCCAGGAGAAGGTGGTGACATCGAGCTTGTCCCACGGCAGGTCCATCGCGAAAGCGGCCGAGGTGGCGTCGCAGATGGTCAGGCCTTCACGGTCCGCCGGGATCGCATCGCCATTGGGAACGCGCACGCCCGAGGTGGTGCCGTTCCACGTGAAAACCACGTCGGTGTTGAAGTCGATGGTGGAGAAATCGACGATATCGCCATAGTCGGCGGTCTTTGTCTCGGCCTCGATCTTGAGCTGCTTGACCACGTCGGTCACCCAGCCCGCGCCAAAGCTTTCCCAAGCGACCATCGTCGCCTTGCGCTCGCCCAACAGCGACCACATCGCCATTTCGACGGCGCCGGTGTCGGAGGCGGGGACGATCCCGATGCGGTAATCGGCGGGCACGCCCAGAATTTCGCGGGTGGTGTCGATCGCCTCTTTCAGCTTCGCCTTGCCGATAGCGGCACGGTGCGAACGGCCCAGCGGCGCGTCATTGAGCATGTCGAGGGAGAAACCGGGGATCTTCGTGCAGGGGCCCGAAGAAAAACGCGGGTTTGCCGGCCGCGTAGCCGGAGCTTGAATAGCCATTGCTGGTATCCTTCCAGATATATGCCCTTCGTTGGGGAAGGGTGTCCCGCCGCCGCAGATACGCTCGCGCCCGCTCTGGTGCAAGGAGAATTTTTGGTCTAATGCGCCGCATCAGGTCACGGATACGACATTTGAACCGACATTCCCCAAGGAGCGCGCATGTTTACCGCCACGCTGATCGCTGACCCAAAAGAGGCCAATCTGGATCAAGGCACGCTGGATGCGCTTTGCGGTGCATGGGGCGGTGGCGCGGCGCGTTGGCTCAATCCGAATGTCGCGGCCGAGTTCATGGTGGACCGCGTGCCGTCGAATCGTTGGGAGGCCTGGGAGGGCCTGCAGGGGCTGGGCGTCGATCTGGTCGTGCAGCCCACCGAGGGACGTCGCAAGCAGATGCTGCTGGCCGATATGGACTCGACGATGATCCAGCAGGAATGCATCGACGAGCTGGCCGATGTGGCGGGCGTGGGCGAGCGGGTGAAAGAGATCACCGCGCGGGCGATGAATGGCGAGCTGGACTTCGAAGGCGCGCTGACCGAGCGGGTGGGCCTGCTGAAAGGTCTGCCCGAGAGCGTGATTTCCGAGGTGATCGAGAAGCGCATCAGCTTCATGCCGGGCGGGCACGATCTGGTTGCGACGATGAAGGCCAACGGCGCCTATTGCGCGCTGGTCTCGGGCGGATTTACGGCGTTCACCGGCTATGTCGCAAAGACGCTTGGGTTCGATGAGAACCGCGCGAACCTGCTGCTGGTCGAGGACGGCAAACTGACGGGCGTGCCCTCGCAGCCGATCCTCGGGCGCGAGGCCAAGGTTCAGGCTTTGCTGGAAATTTCGGAAAAGCTGAAACTAGATCACGCGCAGGTTATGGCGGTGGGCGACGGCGCGAATGATCTGGGGATGCTGAAGCTCGCCGGTGCGGGCGTCGCGCTGCATGCCAAGCCCTCGGTCGCCGCGGAATGCGACATCCGGATCAACTTCGGCGATCTAAGCGCGCTGCTCTACATTCAGGGCTACGCGGTCGAGGATTTCGCCTGACCACCCTGCCAGACTTCGGTCAGGCGCCAGTCGTCATCGAAATGCACCAGATCCCCGGCGAAGCCCGGCGCGATCCGACCCACCGGCGCGCCGATTGCCTCTGCCGGGATGCGGCTTGCCATCGCGAGCGCCTGTTCCGGTGATACGCCGACGGTCTCGATCATGAAACGCACCGCCTGCGGCAGCGACAGATCGGCCCCGGCAAGCGTGCCATCCTCCAGCCGCAGCGCCCCGTCACGGCGCAGGATGCGGCGGCCGGCGAGATCGAACTCCATCAGATCGGACCCGGCGCAGGCCATCGCGTCGGAGACGAGGAAGACCTCGCCCTGCCGTTTCGCCGCCAGAGCCAGCCGGATCGTCTCGGGATGCACATGGATTCCATCCGCGATCAACCCGACGGAGACCGGCTGCGACAGCGCCGCGCCGACGAGGCCCGGCTCGCGACTGCCCAGCTGGCTCATCGCGTTGAAAAGATGCGTGACCATCCGCGTGCCCGCCGCGATGGCCTCCTGAGCCTCCGCAAAGCTGCACTCGGAATGGCCGAGGCTGACGACGATCCCGGCCTCGGACAGCCGCGCGATCTGCTCGGGCGTCGCATTGGCGGGCGAGAGCGTCACGATCAGCGTAGGCAGCCCGGTCTTCGCCTCGAGCAGCGTCTCGATGTCTTCCTCGTCCAGCGGGCGGATGCAACCGGGCGGATGGCATCCCGGACGCTTGGGGTCGAGATGCGGGCCTTCCAGATGCAGCCCGCCGAATCCCGGAACGCGCGTCACGGCGGCGATGCCTGCCGCCAGCACCGTCTGGGTCGCGGCGCGGGTATCGGTGATCAGCGTCGGAAGGATCGTGGTCGCGCCGAGATGGGCATGCGCGGCGCAGATGGTGGAGATCGTCTCGAGCGTCGCGTGCCCGCCGAGCATCACGCCGCCCCCGCCATTCACCTGCAGATCGACGAGGCCGGGCGCGAGCGTGCCGCCCGGAAACTCGACAACCTCGCCCTCGGGCATCTCCGCGATCGGACACAGCGCCGAAATTCGACCCTGTTTCAGCACAATCGCATGGTTTTCATGGAAGGCGGTGCCGTCGAAAACGCGCGCGCCCGTCAGGATCAGCTTGTCCAAAACGCATCCTCCATCGCCAATGCCAAGGCGCCGTCGAGCGCGTTTCCTTTCGCGGCCCGCTGCGGCCAGTCACTCAGCGCAAGACCTTGCCCAAGCCCGCCGAGCCACGTCACCGGAAGCGGCTCCTCGGGCTGTAACAGCGCAATCGCCGCGCGGATCTCGGCCTGCGCCGCATCGCGCACGGCCACGGCGGCGGGGTCGGTCGATTGCAGGATACGCGGCGCGAAGCGCGCCCAATCGGCGGGGGTCGCGTCGAGGCTGAAAGCGATCAACCCGTTTCGCCCATCCATCTCTTCGAGCAGTTCGCGCAGGAGCGGCGTCACCGGGCAGAACCCGTCGAGCGCACGCCCCGCCCGCATCCCAAGCGCCCGGCCGATCCACGCGCCCGAGCCCTCATCGCCCAGCCGCAAGCCCCAGCCGCCGATGGCGTGCTGCTGCCCGTCCACCTGCCGCGCGAAGAACGAGCCGGTGCCGATGGCCGCGACGATCCCGTCCTCGGGCCCCAGAGCACCGCGCACCGAGGTCGTCACGTCCTGCACGACGCGGGCCGGGAAAGGCAGTTCGGCGGCCAAGGCCTCTGCGGCGGGCGCATGGTTCGCCCCCGCCAGCCCCAGCACCGCGCGAATCTCGCGCGCGTCGATAGTGCCCATCGCGGTTTCGATGGCGGTGAAGATGTGATGGCGCGCCTCGTCATAGTCCGAGGCGATATTCGCAGGGCCTGACTCGCCACGCCCGATGACGCGGCCAGAACCGTCGGCAAATACCGCCCGGCACCCGCTGCCTCCGCCATCGACTGCAATGAAATGCATCCCCGCCTCCGTTTTGTGCGTAACAGTGCCAAATAGCGGCCCCGAGAGAAAGCGCGTAACGAAATCCGCGCGCGAAACGACTTGGGGAAAGATCGCATCGCCTCTATCACTGGGGCGTGACCCACGGGAGGACCATGCGCAAACCTCTGATATTCCTTGGCCTGATCGCTTTGGCGGTGATCGCGGCCTTTCTGGTGGCCGATCCCGACCCCGAGCGGCTGCGCGCCCTGCGCGACAGTCTCGCCGCGTGGCGCGAGGCGCATCCGCTGGCGTTGCCCATCGGGTTCTTCGTCACTTACGTCGTGGTGACGGCGCTGTCGCTGCCCTTCGCGGTCTGGCTGACGCTGCTGGGTGCCGCGCTTTTGGGGTTCTGGCAGGGGCTGGTGCTGATCTCTTTCGCGTCTTCCATCGGGGCGCTGCTGGCCTTTCTGGTCGCGCGCTACCTGATGCGCGACTGGGTGCGCGGGCGGCTTGGCCCGCGGCTCGCGAAGATCGAGAAAGGGGCGGCGCGCGACGGCGAGTTCTACCTGTTCTCGCTGCGCCTGATCCCGGTCGTGCCGTTCTTTGTCATCAACCTCGCCTTCGGGCTGACCCGGATGAAGGCGTGGAAATTCTATGCCGTCTCGCAGCTCGGCATGCTGCCGGGTACCGCCGTCTATGTCGCGGCGGGCGCGCAACTGGGCGATCTGAACAGCCTGTCGGGGATCGTCTCGCCGGGGCTGCTCGGTGCCTTCGCGGCGCTGGCGGTGTTTCCCTGGGTCGCGCGCGCGGCGCTGCGGGTCTGGGCACGCAAGCGGGCCTATCGCGGCTATGAACGCCCGGCCAAGTTCGACCGCAACCTGATCGTGATCGGCGCAGGCGCGGCGGGGCTGGTGGCCTCTTATGTCGCGGCGCAGGCGAAGGCGAAGGTGACGCTGGTGCAGGAAGGCCCGATGGGCGGCGATTGCCTGAATTTCGGCTGCGTGCCGTCGAAGGCGCTGATCGCCTCGGCTCGGGCCGCGGGCGTGGCGCGCGGCTCCGAGGCGCTTGGCGTGCGCGCGGATGTCTCGGTCGATTGGCCGGTCGTTACGCAGCGGATCTCCGAGGTGATCGCGCAGATCGCGCCGAATGATTCCGTGGAGCGCTATGAGGGCTTGGGCGTCGAGGTGATCGAAGGTCATGCGCGGCTGGAAGACCCGTGGACCGTGCGTGTCGGCGATGAGCACCTGACGACGCGCGGGGTGGTTCTCGCGACCGGCGCGGCCCCGGTGATCCCGCCGATCGAGGGGATCGGATCGGTCGAGCCGCTGACCTCGGACACGCTTTGGGAGACGCTCGCCGCGATGCCTGCGCCGCCCGAGAGAATGGTGATCCTCGGCGGTGGCCCGATTGGCTGCGAGATCGCGCAGGCGTTGGCACGGCTTGGCGCGGGCGTCACCGTGGTCGAGGCGGCGGAGCGGCTGTTGATCCGTGAAGATACGGAGGCCTCGGACGCCATCGCGGCCGCGTTGAGCGCCGATGGGGTCGACCTGAAGCTTGGGGCGAAGGCGATCCGTTTCGGGCAGGATGATAGCAAGTGGCTGGAACTGGAGGACGGCTCGAAGATCGAATTCGACACGCTTCTGGTCGCGGTCGGGCGAAAGGCGCGGCTCGAAGGGTTCGGGCTGGAGGAACTGGGCATTCCAGAGAACAAGGTGATCGAGACGAACGACTACCTCGAAACCCTCATGCCCAATATCTACGCCGCAGGCGATGCGGCAGGGCCGTTGCAGCTGACCAATGCCGCAGGTCATCAGGGCTGGATCGCGGCGGCGAATTCGCTGGCCTCCCCCTTCTGGCGATTCAAGGCTCATTCCGCGCCGATCCCGCATGCGGTCTTCACCTCGCCCGAACTGGCACGGGTGGGGATGACGGCTGCGGAAGCCGAGTCCGAGGGCGTGCATCACGAGGTCACGACCTATCCGCTTGGCGATCTCGACCGCGCACTTGCCGAAGGGGCGGGGAACGGCTTCGTGCGGATCGTCACCGTGAAGGGCTCCGACAAGATCCTTGGCGCGACGGTCTGCGGGGCGCATGCGGCGGAGGTGCTGGCGGAGTTCGCGCTGGCGATGCGGCACGGGCTGGGCTTGGGCAAGATCCTCTCGACGCCGCATATCTACCCGAGTTGGTCCGAGGCCGCGAAGAACGCCGCCGGGCGCTGGCGGCAGGCCCATGTGAACCCGCGCACGCTGCGAATCGCCGAGCGCTTCATGGCATGGAGGCGCGGATGATCGACGCTGCTCTCCTGCCGCTGCAACGTGCAATGATGCAGCCCCCCGCCGAGGCGCTGGCCGCGCGCGGTATCCGCGCCGATCAGGTGACGGTGGCGGGTTTCGCGCTGGGCCTTCTGGCGATCCCGGCGCTGGCGTTCCATGCCTATTGGCTGGCGCTGGCGCTGATCCTTATCAACCGGATCGCGGACGGGCTCGACGGGGCCATCGCGCGGATCAAGGGGCCGACCGATCGCGGGGCGTTCCTCGATATCGCGCTCGATTTTCTGTTCTACGCGCTGATCCCGGTGGGCTTCGCGCTGGCCGATCCTGCGCGCAACGCGCTGGCGGCGACCATCCTGATCGCGGCCTTCGTCGGCACCGGGTCGAGCTTCCTCGCCTTCGCCTCCATCGCCGCCAAGCGCGGGATGAGCACCGATGCCTATCCGACCAAAGGCATCTACTACCTCGGCGGGCTCACTGAGGGGGCCGAGACGATCCTGTTCTTCTCGGCGATCTGCCTGTTTCCGCAGGCCTTCCCGATCCTCGCGGGCCTCTTCGCCGTCGCCTGTTTCGTGACCACCGTGACCCGCTGGCTTATGGGCTGGCGGGCGTTTTCCTGAAATTGGAGAAAGTATGAAATCCCTGTTTGTCGCCCTCGCCGTCGCGCTGCCGCTCGCATCCCCCGCCTTCGCCGACTGGGCGCAGACGAAGGCCGAGGCGAAGGGCCAGACGGTCTATTTCAATGCCTGGGGTGGCGATCCGCGCACCAACGCGTTTATCGATTGGGTCTCGGATCAGATGCAGGAGAAATACGGCGTCACGGTCGAGCAGGTGAAGCTGTCCGACACCGCCGAGGCGGTCTCGCGCGTGCAGGCCGAGAAGGCGGCGGGTCAGGATGAGGGTGGGGCGGTGGACCTCATCTGGATCAACGGGCCGAACTTTCTGGCGATGAAAGATGCGGGGTTGCTGCACGGGCCGTTCGTTTCCGATCTGCCCAATGCGAAATATCTCGACCTGTCCGAAGGCTCGGCGGCGACGACCGATTTCACCGTCCCGACGGAAGGGTACGAGAGCCCGTGGCGGCTTGCGAAATTCGCCTTCGCCTATGATGCGGAGCGGGTGAGCGATCCGCCGAAGGATATGGCGGGGCTTCTGGACTGGGCAAAGGCGCATCCGGGCCGCTTCACCCACCCCAACCCGTCGAATTTCATGGGGGCGAGCTTCCTCAAGCAGGCTTTGGTCGAGCTGGCGCCCGACCCGGCGGCGCTGTCGCAGCCCGTGACGGATGAGGCTTATGCCAAGGAAACCGCGCCGCTCTGGGCGTGGTATGATGCGCTGCGCCCGCTGATGTGGCGTGAAGGCAAATCCTTCCCCGAGAATGAGAGCGCGCAGGCGCAACTGCTGGCCGATGGCGAGGTCGATTTCGCGATGTTCTTCGATCCCGCCGCGCCGGCTGCGATGATCGAGCAGGGCGTTCTGCCGCCTTCGGTCCGCGTCTGGGTGCCTGAAGGCGGCACGATCGGGAATATCTCCTACGTCGCGATTCCCTATAATGCCGCGCATCAGGCGGGGGCGGAACTGGTCGCGAATTTCCTGCTCGATCCGGCCACGCAGGCGCATATGCAGGATATCCGCGTGCTGGGCAGTTTTTCGGTGCTCGATCCGGCAAAGCTGGATGCCGATGCGAAACAGGCCTTCGCCGATCTGCCCACCGCGCCCGCGCTGCCGACGCTGGAGGAGTTGGGCCCGACGCTCCCCGAGCCGCATCCGAGCTGGATGACCAAGCTCACCGAGGACTGGGCGCAGCGCTACACGAAGTGAGGTTCCGATGCGGCTCGCCGGGGCGATCCTGACGCTGGTGATCGGCGCGCCGGTATTGCTCGGCGCGGCGCTGACGCTGGCGACCGGTTTCGGCTGGCAGCCGGGGCTGGGGCGGGTCGCGCTGGGCCTTGGCGGGTTTGTTGAGGCACTGGCCGCGCCTGGTATCCTCACCTCGCTGCGGCTGACATTGGTGACCGGCCTAGGGGCGGCGATGCTGTCGCTCGCGGCCTCGATCCCGCTGGCACGTTGGCTGGTGACGCGGCAATCGGCGTCGCGATGGCTGACGCCGCTGCTGGCGGTGCCGCATGCGGCGCTGGCGATCGGGCTGGCCTTTCTGATCGCGCCCTCGGGCTGGGTCGCGCGGTTGATCTCGCCCTGGGCGACTGGCTGGGATCTGCCGCCGCAGATCGTGACGTTGGGCGATCCGTGGGGGCTGTCGCTGATCCTCGGGCTGATGCTGAAAGAGGTGCCGTTCCTGACCTTGATGACGCTGGTGGCCGCGGCGCAGCGCCCGGTTGTCGAGCAGATGGCGGCAGGGCGTGCGCTTGGCTACGCGCCGGGCCGCGTCTGGGCGCGGATCGTCTGGCCGCAGCTGTACCCGGCGCTGCGGTTGCCGGTGCTGATCGTGCTGGCCTTCTCGCTGTCGGTCGTCGACATGGCGCTGATTCTCGGGCCGTCGAACCCGCCGACGCTGGCGGTGCGCATCCTGCGGCTCTACGGCGCGCCCGATCCCGCGCAGGCGGTGCCCGCCTCGGCGCTGGCGGTGATCTTGCTGGCAGTGATGGGGGTGAGTGCGGCGCTTTGGATAGGGGGCGAGCGCGCGGTGGCACGGCTGGGCAAGGCAATGATCCGCAACGGGCATCGCGGCGTGTCGCGGCGAAACTGGAGCGGCGCTGGCCTGATCGGGGCGGGAGGGCTGCTGGCGCTTGGATCGCTTGGCGCGTTGATCCTGTGGAGCCTCGCGAGCTTCTGGCGTTTTCCCGATGCGCTGCCCGCTGATCTGACCTTCAAACGCTGGGCGAGCGCCGACTGGGCGGGGCCCGCGCTGACCAGCCTGACGCTTGCGCTCGTCTCGACCGCGCTGGCGCTGATCCTCGCGATGCTCTGGCTGGAAAGCGAAGATCGCTCCGGCAAGCGCCTGCCGCTTGGCGCGCTGATCGTACTGCCGCTTCTGTTGCCGCAGATCGGGTTTCTGCAGGGGTTGACCACCGGGTTTCTCTGGCTTGGCCTGCCGCCGGGGCCGGTCGCGGTGACATGGGCCGAGCTGCTCTTCGTCTTTCCCTACGTGATGATCGCACTCTCCGGGCCGTGGCGCGCGCTCGACCGGGCGCATCTCGCCAGTGCGGCGAGCCTCGGGGCTGGGCCGACGCGCCGGCTGCTGCGGATCAAGTTGCCGATGCTGCTGGGTCCGATCTGTGCGGCGGCGGCGATCGGGGTCGCGGTGTCGGTCGCGCAATATCTGGCCGTTCTGCTGCCCGGCGCGGGGCGCGTGCAGGCGCTGGCCACGGAGGCCGTGGCGCTAGCGTCCGGGGCGGATCGACGGCTGGCCGCGATCCTTGCGCTGATGCAGGCGGCGCTGCCATGGGTGGGTTTCGCGCTGGCGCTCGCGGTCCCGGCATGGTGGCATCGCAACCGGCGCGGCTTGCGCGGAGGAGTGGCATGAGCCTTGAGTTGATCGATCTGAGCCTGACCGCGCCCGGCGCCTCCGCCCCGCTCTTCGCGACGCTGTCGCTGGTCGTGGCGCCCGGAGAGACCGTCTGCCTGATGGGGCCCTCCGGGATCGGCAAGTCGAGCCTGCTCGCTCATATCGGCGGCCATCTGCCGCGTGAGTTCACGGCTTCGGGCGATGTCCGGCTCGATGGCGAAAGCGTCACGCATCTGCCCGCCGAGAAGCGCGGCATCGGGATGCTCTTCCAGCAGGCACAGCTTTTCCCGCATCTCTCGGTGGGCGACAATCTGACCTTCGGGCTGTCGGTGCAGGTGAAGGGCAAGGCGGCCCGGCGCGCGGCGGTGGAGGCCGCGCTGGAACAGGCCGGGCTTGCAGGCATGGCGGATCGCGACCCGGCGACGCTATCGGGCGGGCAGCGCACCCGCGCGGCGCTGATGCGCACGCTGCTGGCGCGGCCCCGTGCGGTTCTGATCGACGAACCCTTCGCCGCGCTCGATGCGGAGTTGCGGGCCGAGATCCGCAGCTTCACGCTGCAGCATCTCCAAGCCGAGCGTATCCCCTGCCTCATGGTCAGCCACGATCCGGATGACGGCGCGGCTGCGGCGCGCCGGATCGCGTTGGGCTGAACCCCGCGCAGCCGCAATGCGGCGAAACCCGGCAGACTTGCGCGATGAGGGCGCTGAGGCTATTTCCAAGCGCATGATTTTTGCTGTCGGACACCGCTCGTCACGTCTTTTGAAGCCCCTCGCCCTCGCGCTGGGGATGACCGGTTTGCTGGCCGCCTGCCAGCCGACGGCCTTCGGCACGGTGCAGGTCGCCAAGGCTCGCACCACGCTGGCCAATGGCGCGTTGACGGTGGCGGCGCCGAAAGGCTGGTGCATCGATCCGAAAAGCCTGCGCAATTCCGGCGCGGGGGGCTTTGCGCTCTTTGGCAATTGCGCGGCGATCTCCGGCAATGCCGAGGATGCCCATGCACCCGAACCCGCGCTGCTGAGCGTCACGGTCGGGCCGCCCGCCTTGGAGGATGGCTCCGGCAAGCTGTCGCAGGACCGGCTCAAGAAGATTGGTGATTTCTTCCATTCCGAAATCGGGCGCGCGGCGCTGTCGCGCTCCGGCGAAGCCGCTGACGTGACGATCAAGGGCACCGATATCTCGAATGGTACATTGCTGCTGCGGGTCGAGGATCGCTCCGGCACGGGCGGACCGCCGATTGCGAAGACCTACCTGCGGGGCGTCACGGCGCTTGGCGGGCGGATCACGGCGCTGTCGGTGATGCCGCTGAAGGAAGGCGAAATGAGTTATGTCCAGCAGCGGCAATTGCTCGAGACATTCATCGCCGCGATCCGCGCCGCGAATTGACGTCTCCAGACGACGCGCAGTTACCTTCCCGGTCGAAACCCGGAACGTGATGAGTTCGTGCGGAAATTCCCCCTTTCTCGCAACCCGATGATAAGGAATAACTGCTGTGATGCCGCAAGTGGCACCGGCAGGCGGGAAAGAAGGGCAGCACATGGCAGGACGGAACGGCGGATCGCTGTTGCAACGGATTGCCGAGCGACGCAGCTTGCGGCGCTGGCGCGATGCGGCGTCCAAGGTCCCTGCATTGGATCCGGAGGGGCTTCGCGGTTTGCGCGCACGGGCGCGTGCCCTGCGCAACGAAGTCGACACGGTGCTGCGCGCGACCGAGCAGCGGCTGACGGCCTTTCCCGGCGATAGCTCTGTGCGCAAACCATCGGGCAGCGATTGGGCGTGGCGACCGACGCTGTGGCGCGTGAAGGCGCATCCGCATGGCATCGCGGGGGCGCAAAGCCGCGCCAAGCTCGGCGATGACCTCACCCTGTTCCATGACTGTCCGCGCTCCGAGATCACGCTGCGCCAGATCCGCAATACGAAAGGCGAGACGCTCGCGCCGTTCGGGCTGCGGCTCGATGTGCTGCGGTTCGAAGGGTCGTTCCTGTCGCTGGTGCTCGACCTGCCCGACGCGGCGCTTGGCGGGCTGCAGCTCAACCATCTCATCCGGCTGGAGATGCAACTGGAGTGCGAGCGGGAGCTGGAAGTGTTCTGCCGCCTCAACATCAAGCACGGCCCCAATTCGGAGCAGCTGGTGCGCGAACTGCCCCATGGCGACGGCGCGCGCTCTGTCGAATTCGATTTGGCCTATACGCGGATGAACGAACGGCGGCTGGAGAAGGCGTGGGTCGATCTGATTTTTGAAAACCCACGGATGAACGAGGTGGTGATCCGCGATCTCACCTTCGCGCGCTACCCGCGCGCCGAACTGTGACGGAGGCGAGGATGCTGGACAGCACGCGGATCAAGGCAGGGCGCTGGGAAGCGGTGAGCCATGAGAAAGAGGCGCCCGATCTGGAGGTGCGCCATCAGGGCGAGGTGCTCGAAGGGTTGTCGGTCAGCGGCGCGCCCGGCGACTGGCGCATCGCGCAGCCGATCCCGGCGGAGTTGCTGAGCGAGGGGGTGCTAACCTTCCTCGTCTGCCGCAAATCGGATGGCGAGGTGATCGACCGCTTCTCGCTGGTCGCGGGCGCGCCGCTCGCGGGTGATCTGCGCGCCGAGATCGACCTGCTGCGCGCCGAGCTGGACATGCTGTCGCGCGCCTTCCGCCAGCATTGCGCCGAGAGCGAAAGCTGAGCATTTCACGCGCGCCCCTCGCGCGCGGGCGCGCGCACGCGTAGAAAGAAGACCTAATCGTCGAGCAGTTTGGCGACCGCCCGCAGCTCGAATTTCTGGATCTTGCCGGTCGACGTCTTCGGCAGTTCCGAGAACACCACGCGCTTGGGCGTCTTGAAGCCTGCGAGCCGCGCGCGGCAGAACTTGATCAGTTCTTCTTCGGTCGCCTCCTTGCTCTCCTTCAACTCGACGAAGGCGCAGGGCACCTCGCCCCAGGTCTCGTCCGGCTTGGCCACGACCGAGGCGAGCGACACCGCCGGATGGGCGCAGATCACGCCCTCCACCTCGACCGAGGAGACGTTCTCGCCGCCCGAGATGATGATGTCCTTCGCGCGGTCGGTGATCTTGATGTAGCCGTCGGGATGCATGAAGGCGATGTCGCCCGAATGGAACACGCCGCCCTCGAAGGCCTCGCGCGTCGCCTGCGGGTTCTTGAAATAGCCCTTCATCACCATGTTGCCGCGGAAGACGATCTCGCCCAGATGCTGCGCGTCGCGCGCGACCTCCTTGCCCTGATCGTAGACGGTGACTTTCTCGAGCATCGGCATCGAAACCCCGGTGCGCGCCTTCAGGTCGGCACGCGCCTCGCCTTCGGTTCCCTCCCAGGAAGGCTTCCAGGTGCATTCCACCGCGGGGCCGTAGGTTTCGGTCAGGCCGTAGACCTGCGTGACGTTGAAGCCCAGCGGCTCGATCGCGGCCAGCGTCGAGGCGGGCGGGGGCGCACCGGCGGTGAAGACCTCCACCACATGATCGAAAGCGCGGCGATGTTCGTCCTTGGCGTTGATGATGGTGTTCAGCACGATCGGGGCGCCGCCGAAATGCGTCACGCCATGATCGGCAATCGCGTCGTAGATATTCTTCGCAGTTACGTCCCGGCAGCCGACGACCGTGCCGCCCATCATCGGGATCATCCAGCTATGGGTCCACGAGTTGCAATGGAACAGCGGCACGATGGTCAGCAGCACCGGATAGAGCTGCATGCGCCACGAGATCGCATTGGCCTGAGTCGAGAGATAGGCGCCCCGGTGATGATAGACGACGCCCTTGGGCTTGCCGGTCGTGCCGGAGGTGTAGTTGAGCGCGATGCTCTCCCATTCGTCCTCGGGCATGATCCAGGTGAACATCGGATCGCCCTCGGCCACCAGCGCCTCGTATTCGAGGTAATGCCCGGTCGGCTCGAACCCGTGCTCGGGGTCGGCGACCTCGATGATCTGGGGCGCGGAGCCCTTCATTTTCTTCACGGCTTCTTCGGCCACCGGCAGGAAGGCCACGTCGCAGAGCACGACCTTCGCGCCGCCATGCTCGAAGATATAGGCGACGGTATCGACATCGAGCCGGGTGTTGATCGCGTTGAGCACCGCACCACAGGCGGGCACGCCGAAATGCGCCTCGATCTGGGGCAGGGTGTTGGGCAGGATCGTCGCCACCACGTCGCCGGGCTTCACGCCGCGTGCCTTGAGGGCGGAGGCCAGCTGACTCACGCGCGCGTGGTAATCAACGTAATTATAAGAGCGGCTGCCGTAGATCACCGCCGGTCGCTCGGGGAAGACCTCCAGCGCGCGGTTGAGATGCGACAAAGGTGTAAGCGGTGCGTAATTCGCCGCGCATTTCTCCAGACCCGTCTCGTCGGCAAGCCAGCCCATGAAATCCTCCACGTAAATTGTCCGGGCATCTTCAGGCGGCATCGCGAGAAAGGAAAGAGGATTTGCATCATCTTTCGTCACAGCTAGTGTCGCGCGCATGATCGTTTCGCATGGCCGTCGCTACATCTTCGTTCATATCCCGAAGACGGGCGGCACGGCGCTGACGCTCGCGCTGGAGAACCGCGCGATGGCGGATGATCTGCTGATCGGCGATACGCCCAAGGCGCGGCGGCGCAAACGCAGGCTGGAAGGGTGCGAGACCCGGGGGCGGCTTTGGAAGCATTCCACGCTGTGCGACGGGCTGGGGCTCTATAGCGAAGACGAGGCGCGCGCCTATTTCACCTTCACGCTGGTGCGGAACCCGTGGGACCGGGTTGTCAGCTACTACCATTGGTTGCGCGAGCAGCGGATGGCGCATCCCGCCGTGGCGTTAGCAAAGTCGCTCAGCTTTTCGGACTTCCTTAACCATCCGCACACGCAGGCCTCGCTCGCGGCGGCCCCCTATGGCAGCTACATGCGGTTGCCGGACGGGGAGGAGATTTGTGACCTCTATATTCGCCTCGAAGATGTAGAGGCCGATGCCGCCCCCCTCGCGTCACATCTCGGTTTTTCCGTGACTCCCCTCGCGAGATGCAACATCTCCGAGCGGAAGCGCAACTGGCGCGGGTATTTTTCAGATTTCGACGCTGAAGTGGTTTCGAAACTCTGTGCCGAGGACATCGCGCGGTTCGGTTACCGATTCTAAATTTTCGCGCAATTGCAATTTGCGACGCAATTTGGGCGATTCTCACGGGTCTGTGAGCGCACCCCTATCCAAAAAGATAGGTCAAACGCGCGAACCCCTATCCAAAAAGATAGGTCAATCACGGGTCCGTGAGCAACTTACTGTCCGAAAGTATAGGTTTGCCACATTTCGGTCACCTTTCGGCCCCGGAAACTCCCCAGGAATCAATTGATCTAGGTAGGACGAAGAAATGGCCTCGCCGACTTTCAGAAGGAAGACCGACATGACCCGCAGTGCAACGACGACTTGGAACGACGATTGCGCCTTTGATTCCGCTCTGGCGGGCGCAACCTCCGGGCGAGTGCTCGATAACGGGGCTGCTTCGGGGATCGTTGCCGGAACGCGAATCGCGACCGCTATGGGCTGGCGCCCGGTGGAAGCAATTGCGGTTGGCGACATGGTCATGACCTTCGACAGTGGCCTGCGTCCCGTCGTGGACGTCAAGCGAACTCAACTCTGGCTCGGTCACGGGCGTTGCCCGGACCATCGCAAGCCGCTCGCCGTGCCGGTCGGCGCGTTGGGCAACAAAACCCCGATGCTGCTTTTGCCTGAACAGAACATGATGGTGGAAAGCGACATGGCTGAGGCAATTTACGGTGACCCCTTCGCCGTAATCCCTGCCTCTGCTCTTGAAGGCTATCGTGGGATCGATCGGATTACACCCCACCGTCCGATCGACGTGATCGTGCTGGAGTTTGAGGAGGAGGAGATCGTCTACGCAAATGGTTCTGGCATGGTCCATTGCGGTTCGGTCAACAGCCACCGGCTTGAAGCACTCTTCGACGATGATGCAGGCCCGAACTACGAGACGCTGTCGCTTGAAATGGCACGCTCGATCGTTGCAGGGCTCATCGACGAAGATCTGACCGCGCACGCTTACGCGGCAGAGTGATAGCCCGGCCTGATTCCCTCCTGATCAACTGACAGGCCGAACGCCGCACCCATGACCAGGGTGCGGCGTTTTCCTTTGTCTTGGAGACAGGTGGGAGGCGGGCGTTGAAGTGCCTCCCGGCCATAGAAAAACGCCGGGGCCTTTCGGTCCCGGCGTTCTGGTTTCTCTGGCGCTGTGGGATCAGGCGGCTTTCGCGGCCTGACCTTCGCCGTAGCGACCGTAGAAGGTCTCGCCCGAGGCTGCGATGTCGCGCAGCAGAGCCGGGGCCTCGAAGCGCGGGCCGTATTGTGCGGTGAGCGCCTCGCAGATCGTGACGGCCTTGCCTGCGCCGAGGATGTCGAGCCAGCTGAACGGGCCACCCGACCACGGGGCGAAGCCCCAGCCGAGGATCGCGCCCACGTCACCCTCGCGGATGTCTTCCAGCACGCCCTGCTCGAAGGCACGGACCGCTTCCAGCACCTGCGCCATCAGCAGGCGATGCTGGACGTGATGCACGTCGGGCTGCTCGTCGGCGCGCGGGAACTTGGCGTCGAGACCTTCCCAGAGGCCCTGACGTTTGCCCTTCTCGTCATAGTCGTAGAAGCCCGCGTTCGACTTGCGGCCCATCCGGCCTTCGTCGGCCATCCAGAACAGCACGTCATCGACCGCCTCATCGGGATAGGCATCGCCCATCGCCGCCTTGGTGGCCTTCGCGATCTTCACGCCGAGGTCGATCGAGGTCTCGTCCACCAGCTGCAGCGGCCCCAGCGGCATACCGACCATCGTCGCGGCATGTTCGACCAGCGTCGGGTTCACCCCCTCGGCGACCATGCGGATGCCCTCGTTGATGTAAGGGATGATGCAGCGGTTGGCGTAGAAGAAGCGCGCGTCGTTGACCACGATCGGGGTCTTGCGGATCTGGCGCACGAAATCGAGCGCTTTCGCCACGGCGACCGGGCCGGTCCCGGCGCCCTTGATGATCTCCACCAGCATCATCTTGTCGACGGGCGAGAAGAAGTGGATGCCTATGAACTGCTCGGGGCGCGCGCTGGCCTTGGCCAGTTCGGTGATCGGCAGGGTCGAGGTGTTGGTCGCGAAGATCGCGCCCTGCGGGATCACGGCTTCGGCCTTCTTGGTGACCTCGGCTTTGACGCCCGGATCTTCGAACACCGCTTCCACGATCAGGTCGCAGCCCTCAAGCGCGGCGTAATCCGTGGTCGCGTTGATCAGGCCCAGCGTCTTCGCCTTGCCTTCCTCGGTGACCTTCTTGCGCGAGATGCCCTTGTCGAGGATGCCCTCGGAATAGGATTTCCCGCGATCGGCGGCCTCCTGGCTGTTGTCGATCAGAACGACCTCGATACCGGCCTTGGCCGAGACATAGGCAATGCCTGCGCCCATCATGCCGGCGCCGAGGATACCGACCTTCTTCACCTTCTGGTCCGACACGTCGGGACGGTTCGCGCCCTTCTCCAGCGCGCCCTTGTTGATGAAGAGCGAGCGGATCATCGAGGTCGACGACGGGTTCAGCAGCACATTGGTGAACCAGCGCGCCTCGATCTTGATCGCCTGATCGAAGGGCACGAGCGCGCCTTCATAGACCGCCGACAGAAGCGCCTTGGCCGCCGGATAGACGCCTGCGGTCTTGCCATGCACCATCGCGGAGGCCCCCACGAAGGTCATGAAGCCCGCCGGGTGATAGGGCGCGCCGCCGGGCATCTTGAAGCCCTTCGCGTCCCACGGTTTCACCAGATCGGCGTCTTTGGCGTTCAGCACCCATTCCTTCGCGGCGGCCAGCGGATCCTCGACGACCTCGTCGATCAGGCCTGCGGCTTTCGCCTTCTTGGGGTCCGAGAGCTTGCCTTCCAGCAGGAAGGGCGCCGCCGCCATCGCACCGAGCTTGCGCGAGACACGGGTGGTGCCGCCGCCGCCGGGGAAGATGCCGACCATGATCTCGGGCAGGCCGATCTTGGCCTTCGGATTGTCCGCGACGAAGGTGCGGTGCGTCGACAGCGGCAGCTCCAGACCGATGCCGAGCGCGGTGCCGGGGATCGCGGTTGCGATCGGCTTGCCGCCCTTGTTGGTCTTCGGGTCCATGCCGGCGCGCTCGATCTTGCGCAGGACATGGTGCATCTGCATCACGCCGTCGAAGATCGCCTGAGCGCCGCCTTCGCGCATCTCCGCGATGACGTTGAGATCCATGCCGCCCGCGAAATCGGGCTTGCCGGAGGTGATGACGACGCCTTTGCATTTGTCATCCGCCAGCGCCTTGTCGATGAAGCTGTCGAGGAGCGCGAAGCCCTCCATGCTCATCACGTTCATCGACTTCTCGGGCACGTCCCAAGTGATGACGGCAACGCCGTCGCTGCCAAGTTCGTATTTGAAATCAGCCATTTGTTCCTCCCTCACACGCGCTCGATGATGGTCGCGGCGCCCATGCCGGACGCAACGCAAAGCGTGGCCAGACCGGTGTTCAGGTCGCGGCGTTCCAGCTCGTCCAGCAGCGTGCCGATGATGATCGCGCCGGTGGCGCCGAGCGGGTGGCCAAGCGCGATCGCGCCGCCATTGACGTTGACCTTGTCGGCATCGACCTGGAAGGCCTGCATGAAGCGCAGCACGACCGCGGCGAATGCCTCGTTCACCTCGAACAAGTCGATATCCGAGATCGACATGCCCGAATCGGCGAGGATCTTCTCGGTCACCGGAACCGGGCCGGTCAGCATGATCGTCGGATCGGTGCCGATCTTCGCGGTGGCACGGATGCGCGCGCGGGGCTTGAGGCCATGCGCTTCACCGAATTCCTTGTTGCCGATCAGCACGGCGGCGGCACCGTCCACGATACCCGAGGAGTTGCCGGCGTGGTGGACGTGGTTGATGTGATCGAGATGCGGGTATTTCAGCATCGCGACCTTGTCGAAGCCCGGCATCACCTCGCCCATCTCCTTGAAGGAGGGCTTGAGGCCGCCGAGGCTTTCCATCGTCGTGCCCGCCCGCGGGAATTCGTCGTGGTCGAGGATGGTCAGACCGTTCTGGTCCTTCACCGGGACGATCGACTTCGCGAAACGGTTGTCCTTGATCGCCTCTGCTGCACGGCGCTGCGATTCCACGCCGAGCGCGTCGACGTCTTCGCGGCTAAAGCCGTATTCGGTCGCGATGATATCGGCCGAGATGCCCTGTGGGACGAAGTAGGTCTTCATCGCGAGCGACGGGTCCACGGCGATTGCTGCGCCGTCCGAGCCCATCGCGACGCGGCCCATCATTTCGACGCCGCCTGCGATATAGCCCATGCCCGCGCCGCCGCGCACCTGGTTGGCGGCGAGGTTCACGGCTTCCATGCCGGAGGCGCAGAAGCGGTTGATCGACAGGCCGGGAATGCGCTCGTCGAGATCCGACAGAAGCACCGCCGAGCGCGCAAGGCAGCCGCCCTGCTCCATCACCTGGGTCGCGTTGCCCCAGATCACGTCCTCGACCGCGTGGCCTTCGAGGTTGTTACGCTCGGCCACCGCGTTCAGCAGCCGCGCCGACAGCGCGACCGAGCTGACCTCGTGCAACGAGCCGTCCTTGCGGCCCTTGCCCCGCGGGGTGCGGGCTGCGTCATAGATATAGGCTTCCGTCATGGTTCCTCCTCACGCCCGGTCGGAAGGATTGCCGGGCATCAAATCATAGGGGTGTTTCCAACCGGGCAGGGCGGCGATGCCATCCAGCCAGCGGTCGATATTGGGGAATTCCTTGCGGTCGAACCCGAAGGGCTCGGGGTAGTAGAGGTAACCGCAGCAGGCGAAATCGGCCAAGCTGGGCTGGTCGCCGACGACCCAGTCGCGGCCGTCCATATGCTTTTCCAGCGTCTTGATCGCGGTCAACACGCGGCCCTTGAGCCAGCCGATCGCCTCTTGCGGACGCTTCTCTTCGGGCAGGAAGTTCATCAGGAAGCGCAGGCCGCCTTGCTGGCCCGAGCCCTTTTGCGCATCCCAGAACATCCAGCGCAGCATCTCGTTGCGATCCTCGGCGAGGAATTTGCCGGTCTGCTCCGCGATATGAAGCTGGATGACGCAGGATTGCGACAGGGTCAGGTCGCCCTCTTTGAAGACGGGTGCTTCGGCCATTTCGTTCAGCGACTGATACTCGGCGCTGCGCGCCTCGCCGTTGAAGAAATCGACATAGACAGGCTCCCAGTCGTAGCCCGCCAGTTCCATCGTCAGCGCCGCCTTGTAGGCGTTGCCAGACTCTCCGAAGCAATAAAGTTGTGCCGCCATTCGCTGCGGTCCTCCCTGATCACGGGGCCAATCTGACCCCTAAGTGACGCGAACGTAAGCCCCTCATGAGCATTTCGCCGCAACGTCATTCCAGCACGACGTCGCGTCCAACGCGAGGGAGAGGGCGACGTTCCGTCGCGAGAGGTGAACGGACGTGAA
This sequence comes from Thioclava sp. PTB-PU3-1, assembly GCF_055666785.1. Classification (NCBI taxonomy): domain Bacteria; kingdom Pseudomonadati; phylum Pseudomonadota; class Alphaproteobacteria; order Rhodobacterales; family Paracoccaceae; genus Thioclava; species Thioclava sp. PTB-PU3-1. The sequence goes on from NZ_JBVNVL010000003.1 coordinate 362,680, forward strand.
CGGAAAGCGTGGAAAAAGCGAGCGTCGAGGTGCGGTTAGCGCACCGCTTCCATCGTGCCTTTGGGAAACTCGATGCCTTCGAAATCGGGGTAGACCTTGCGCAGAACCGCGATCTGCGCCGGGCTGTCGATGCGCACGAGATACCATTCCTCGCCGTCTTGCAGCGCCAGCGTGGTATTGGTCGAGCGCACCTTGCCCATATCGGGCACCTCCATCACCGTCGAGGTCGGAATCTGCGCATAGGCCCGGCCCGAAGACGTCTCTCCGGTCTTCATCGCGGCGATGTTCATCTCGAAATCGTCGATCGTCACCGAGGCCATCGCGTCGTTGATCTGCTTGCGCATGATGTCTTCGAGCTGCTCTTTCGGCACGCCCGTCTGATCCGCGATCGCCTGCATCATCTTCGGCGGCACCGTGTCGAAAAAGACCGAGTAATCCTTCGCATCCACCGCCTTGGTGAAACCCGCGACTTCCTGCGTCACCGCGTTGCGATCGGCGGCATCGAACGCGAGCGCAGGCAGAGCCGAGAGGGAAAGGGACGCGACAGCGAAAGCGAGAGACAGGCGGGTCATGGATGTCCTTTCGAAATCAGGCTTTGCGCTCGCCAAGCTCGGCCTTGAACAGCCGCAGGCGGTGGTTGAGATTTTCCTCGTGGGTGACGGAGTTGAAATGCTCGAACAGAAAGGTCAGCGCCTCGTCGGGCGTGATTTCCGCCTCCTGCGCGAAGCGGTTGAGTCTGCGATAGGCGTCATTGGTCATGGCGACGGGAAAGCGACGGGTCAGGCGCAGGCGTTTGGGCATTCAGGCTCCGGGGCAATGTGGCGCGGGAAGGCGCGTCAGGTTGCGCGCAGCTTAGGAAGAAACCTGCGCGCTGGCCAGACCGCCGGTGCCTTGGGTTCGTGCATGGGAATCGCCCCTAGAGGTCGTCCCAATCGCTCAGCCCGAGCTTGTTCTTGCGGTGGATCTGCCACAGCGCCATCAACGCGCCAAAAGCGAGCGCCGAGATCACCAGCGTCACCAGATGCGGCGCGAAGGACATGCCCTCAGTCGCGCTCAGCAGGTGGTCCACCAGAAGCTGCGCGACCGCGAACCCGGCTGCGAAGATCAGCAGGTTCTGCTTCCAGTCGAGATAGGGAATCGGGCGCGGCTCGAAGCCCAGCCAATGCAGCACCCGCGCGCCCATTGGCGGCCGGGTCGAGCGGAACACGCCCCGCGCCCGCAGCTCTGCGAGAGCGGCGTCGTAACGGCGGTTGGTTTCTGCATTATCGAGATACATGACGGCGGGACTCGGTGGGAATCGTCTCTGGTTGGAGATTCCGAGGGTAGACCCGCGCGGCCGCAAAACAATCGTCCGGCGCTACACTTCGCCTGACATGGCGGTGATTGAAAATTGAAACGGCGGGCCGAGGCCCGCCGTTCATTCTCGTTTGATCCGTTCGACTTAGAACTGGTCGTCGGCGAGCGCCATGACCGGGTCCGCGCCGGTCTCGATCCGCGCGAGGTGCATCGCGCAGGCCGGAAGCTGACGCGCCATGTAGTAGCGGCCGGTGGCGATCTTGCCCTCGTAGAAGGCGGTGTCCGACGCCCCGTTGTCGAGCGCGGTGAAGGCGGCTCTCGCCATCCGCGTCCACATCAGGCCGAGGCAGACATGACCCATCAGATGCATGAAGTCATAGCTGCCCGAGAGCGCCGCGTTCGGGTTCTTCATGCCGTTTTGCATGAAGAACATGCCCGCCGTCTGAAGCTGCTTGGAGGCATTCTTCAGCGCGTCGGTGAAGGGCTTCATCCGCTCGTCATCGTCATGCGATTTGCACTCGGCTTTGACCATCTCGAAGAAGGCCATGACGTGCTTGCCACCGTCGGCGGCCAGCTTGCGGCCCACCAGGTCGAGCGCCTGAATGCCGTTCGCGCCCTCGTAGATCATCGCGATGCGCGCGTCGCGCACATGCTGCGACATCGGCCAATCCTCGGTATAGCCGTGGCCACCGAAAACCTGCTGCGCGGAGACGGCAGTCTCGAAGCCCTTGTCGGTCAGGAAGCCCTTGATGACCGGGGTCATCAGCGAGATCAGACCTTCGGCCTCGGCGTCGTTGAGCGCATGCGAGCGGTCGATCAGATGCGCACCCCAGAAGGTGAAGGCGCGGGCGCCCTCGACGAAGCTCTTCTGATCCATCAGCATCCGGCGCACGTCCGGGTGCACGATGATCGGATCGGCGGCTTTCTCGGGTGCTTTGACGCCGGTCACGTCGCGACCCTGCGTGCGGTCCTTCGCGTAAGCCACGGCTTCCTGATAGGCAGCCTCGGCCACGGCGTAGCCCTGAAGGCCCACGCCGAGACGCGCTTCGTTCATCATCGTGAACATCGCGCGCATCCCCTTGTGGAGATCGCCCAGCAGCCAGCCCTTCGCGCCGTCATAGTTCATGACGCAGGTCGCGTTGCCGTGGATGCCCATCTTCTCTTCGAGCTTGCCGACCGAGAGCGAGTTGCGCTCGCCCAGCGAGCCGTCCTCGTTGACGAGGAATTTCGGCACGATGAAGAGCGACACGCCCTTGGTGCCTTCGCCACCGCCCGGCGCTTTCGCCAGCACGAGGTGAATCACGTTATCCGACAGGTCGTGGTCGCCTGCCGAGATGAAGATCTTCGTGCCGGTGATCGCGTAGGAACCATCGTCCTGCGGCTCGGCCTTGGTGCGCATGAGACCCAGATCGGTGCCGCAATGGGGCTCCGTCAGGTTCATCGTGCCGGTCCAGTCGCAGGTGACCATCTTCGGCAGATAGGTCTGCTTCTGCTCGTCCGTGCCGTGGGTGTGGATCGCCGAATAGGCGCCGTGGGTCAGGCCCTGATACATGTTGAAGGCCATGTTGGCCGAGACGAACATCTCGCCCACCGCGCAGTTGAGCAGATAGGGCATGCCCTGACCGCCGAACTCGGGATCGCAATCGAGCGCGGTCCAGCCGCCCTCTTTCATCGCCTCGAACGCCTTGTCGAACCCTTTCGGCGTGCGGACCACGCCGTTTTCGAGCACGCAGCCTTCCTTGTCGCCCACCTCGTTCAGCGGGGCCAGCACCTCGGACGAGACCTTCCCGGCCGCATCCAGAACGGCCTCGGTGAAGTCGCGGTCCATTTCCTCGTAACCCGGCACATCCGAATTCGAGACTTTGAGCAGCTCATGCAGCACAAACTGCATGTCCTTGGTGTTGGCGATAAAGCTCGACATGGTTCGCTCCCTTTAGTCGTCTTCGCGGATCAGGCCGCGTCGTCGTGGCGCGCCTTCTCCAGTTCCTTCTCCGCCCACTCGATCTGACCGGCCAGTTCGTCGATCGCCTGACCCAGTTCCTCGCGTTGGCGCGTCATTTCCTCCAGACGTTGCTGTGCGAGCTTGATCGTCTCGTTCAGCTGCGTCTTCTGCTTGTCGCCCATCTCGTAGAGGTCCAGCAGCTGGCGGATATCCTCCAGCGAAAACCCGAAACGTTTGCCGCGCAGGATCAGTTTCAGCCGGGCGCGATCGCGTCGCGTAAACAGCCGCTTCTGTCCCTCGCGAATGGGAAACAGCAACTCCTTGCTTTCGTAGAACCGCAGGGTGCGCGGGGTCACCTCGAAGGCGTCGCACATCTCGCGGATCGTCATTACTGTGTCGGTCATACTCTCTGCCTCGCGTTTCCTTTGCGTAATGCGACGCGGCAAATCGTCTGCCTGCAGCCACATTACAAGACTTCTTTACGTTCGCGTCACCGTAACGTGGCGTCACGAATCCAATGACGTAATGTCAGGGAATTTTTACCGTACGGTAAAGCAAGTTTCTTTCTTCGAAACTCGCCATAATCGTCAAGCTCACAAGGCGCTCTCACGACCTCGCTGACGTTAAGGAATGCATTTCAGGGTCAAGAATCAAGTGTGTCCCGAACCTGATCACGCAATTGTCGGAGGTCGTCGATAGCCGCGTCCAATTCTTCACGCTGCTGCGTCAATACGTCAAGCTGCCGATCGGCAAGTTCGACCCAGACGCGGTTCTGCTCTTCGGTGCCTTGCTGATCGTAGATCATGAGCCACTGGCGCAGTTCCTCAAGCGAGAAGCCAAATCGACGCCCGCGCAGGATCAACGTCATCCGCGCGACCTCGCGCGGGCCGTAATAGCGTGAGCGGCCTTCCTTCTGGGGATTGAGAAGCTCGATATACTCGTAATAGCGCAGCGTGCGCGGGGTCACGTCGAACCGCTCGCACATCTCCTTGAAGGACAATAAGTCTGACATCTATTCGGCCTCCCGATCCGGGCGAGAAGCTAGCGCGCCGGGCTGCAAGCTGCAAGCAATGCCGCCCGCGACCCGGCGCGCTTCAGCTTAGAGCTCGATCGCTTTGAGTATCTCGGGTTCGATGACATCCACCCCCGGCAAGCCGTCGATGAGCGGCTGGGCCGATTGCTCCAGCGCATCGAAAGTCTTGTAGTGGCAGGGGATGACGGTCTTGAAGTTGAAATACTTCTTCGACGCCCAGGCCGCGCGCTTCATGTCCATCGTGAAATGGCCGCCCGCTGCGAGGATGCCGATATCGGGATTATGCAGTTCGCCCATCCATTCCATGTCGGCCATGATGTCGGTGTCGCCGGTGACATAGATCGTGTGTCCCTCGGCTTCGATCATGAAGCCCGCGGGCTGGCCTGCATAGACCGGGTCGCCGCCCTTGTAATCGATCGAGGCCGAATGGGTCGCGTTGACCATCGTAACCTTCGCGCCGCCCAAATCGACCGTGCCGCCTTTGCCGAAGCCGACGGTTTCGACCCCCTCGGCGCCAAGGATGATCGACAATTCGTGAATGCAGTAGATCGGAATGCCCAGTTCCTTCGCGATCGGCACCGCATCGGAGGCGTGATCGCCATGGCCATGGGTCAGCAGAAGATGCGTCGCGCCTTCGATCGCTTCGCTGCGCTTATCGTCCGGAAAGACCGGCGAGCCGGTCAGGAACGGGTCGAGCAGGATCACCGCATCGCCGGTTTCGATGCGGAAGCCGGAATGGCCGAGCCAAATGACTTTCATATGGGTTTCCTCCGTTAGGCACTTCGATTGTGACAGGGTGACGTATCAGCACTGTGCAGGTTCCAAGATTAGCGCGCAAATTCGCGTGTGACAGGGCAGGGGCCCGCTGATGCGGGGCGCGGCGCTTGAAAGCCCCAGTGGCTCGGGCTAAACCGCCTTCCAAGACAAGCGGAGAAGCACATGTCCATTGATATCGACACCGCCCGCAAAGTGGCGCATCTGGCCCGGATCCGGGTGCCCGAAGACCATCTGCCCGAGCTCGCGCAGGAGCTTTCCAGCATCCTGACCTTCATGGAGCAGCTGGGCGAGGTCGACGTCGAGGGCGTCGAGCCGATGACCTCCGTGACGCCGATGCGCCTCAAGCGCCGCGTCGACGAGGTGACCGATGGCGGTTATCCCGAGAAAATCCTCAAGAACGCACCCGATGCCCGTGAGGGCTTCTTTGCCGTGCCGAAGGTGGTCGAATGAGCCTGAACAAACTGACGATTGCCGACGCGCGCGACGCGTTGAAAAAGGGCGATGTGACCGCGGTCGAACTGACCGAGTCCTGCCTGAGCGAGATCGAGGGTGCTGGCGCGCTGAACGCCTATGTGCACAAGACCCCCGAGATCGCGCTGGAGCAGGCCAAGGCCGCCGATGCCCGCATCAAGTCGGGCGATGCGCCCGCGATGTGCGGTATCCCGCTGGGCATCAAGGATCTTTTCGCCACCAAGGGCGTGGCGACGCAGGCCGCGTCGAACATCCTCGACGGGTTCAAGCCGGAATACGAATCCACCGTCACGCAGAACCTGTGGGATGCGGGCGCGGTGATGCTCGGCAAGCTGTCGATGGACGAATTCGCGATGGGCTCGTCGAACGAGACCGCCTGCTACGGTCCCGCCGTGAACCCGTGGAAGATCGACGACCGGAAACTGACGCCGGGCGGCTCCTCGGGCGGTTCCGCTGCCGCCGTGGCTGCCGATCTGTGCCTTGCCGCGACCGGCACCGATACCGGCGGCTCGATCCGCCAGCCCGCCGCCTTCACCGGCATCGTCGGCATCAAGCCAACCTATGGCCGCGTCTCGCGCTGGGGCGTGGTGGCCTTTGCCTCCTCGCTCGATCAGGCGGGCCCGATGACCAAATCGGTGCGCGACGCGGCGATCATGCTGGGCACGATGTGCTCGCACGATCCGAAGGATTCGACCTCCGCCGATATTCCGGTCCCGGATTTCGAGGCGGCGCTGACCGGCGACATTCGCGGCAAGAAGATCGGTATCCCGAAGGAATACCGCATCGAGGGCATGCCCGCCGAAATCCAGAAGCTCTGGGACGACGGCATCGCGATGATGAAAGATGCAGGCGCCGAGATCGTCGATATCTCGCTGCCGCATACGAAATACGCGCTGCCCGCCTATTACGTTGTGGCCCCGGCGGAAGCCTCGTCGAACCTCGCGCGCTATGATGGCGTGCGCTACGGTCACCGCGCCAAGCTCGCGGCGGGCGAGGGCATCGTCGACATGTACGAGAAGACCCGCGCCGAAGGCTTCGGCCCCGAGGTGCAGCGTCGCGTGATGATCGGCACCTATGTGCTGTCGGCTGGCTTCTACGACGCCTATTACAACCGCGCCCGCAAGGTCCGCGCGTTGATCAAGCGCGACTTCGAGCAGGTCTTCGCGCAGGGCATCGACTCGATCCTGACGCCCGCCACCCCGTCGGCCGCTTTCGGGCTGGGCGAGATGGACGGCGCCGATCCGGTCGAGATGTATATGCAGGACGTGTTCACCGTGACGGTGAACCTTGCGGGCCTTCCCGGCGTTTCGGTGCCGTGCGGGCTGGACAGCAAGGGGCTTCCGCTGGGGCTGCAACTCATCGGGCGGCCCTGGGAAGAGGGCGATCTGCTGAACCACGCCCATGTCCTCGAACAGGCCGCAGGCTTCTCGGCCAAACCGGAGAAATGGTGGTAACATGAAACAGGCACTCGCGACCCTCGGCGGCGTTCTGGCCCTCTCGGGCTGTATCTCTTCGATCCCCGACAGTGGCCCCGAGGCCCGTCGCGAGGCCGAACTGCGCGGCCAGCCCATCGTGCCGCCTTCGGCGCAGAGCGTTCTGCCGACCGACAATGGCACGACGAACCCCGACGCGCCCGGCGCTCCGCTGAACGCGACCGGCACCGCGATGCCCGGCACGACCAATGCGCTCTCTGCGCCGACGATCGACGCTGGCGGCACCATTGGCGACGACCCGTCGACCTCGGCCTCCAGCTCGAATGGCGGCGACAATAGCGGCGCTGCGATCGGGGCCGATGCGATGGCCGCACTGCAGCAGACCGACGCGTCGAACAGCACCGCCGGGTCAAGCACCACGGCCAGCTCGCCGGGCTTCGACACCACCGCGTCGAGCAGCCTCGCCACTGCGCCGGTCACGCAGAACACGATCAGCAATCAGGACAGCTCGGGCCCGAACCTCGCCGCCTATGCGCTGTCGGTGTCGAACCGGCCGGGTGATTCCGTCTACAAGCGGTCGGGCATCAAGCTGACCTCCGCGAGCAAGGCTTGCGCAAAATACACGTCCGCCGATCAGGCGCAGCGCGCCTTCCTCTCGGCGGGCGGTCCGCAGAAAGACCGGCTGAACCTCGATCCCGATGGCGACGGTTTCGCCTGCGGTTGGGATCCGACGCCGTTCCAGCAAGCGCGTCAGTGAGCGCCGACTGGCCCTCGCCCAATTACGGCCCGCGCCGCGATGGGGCGGTGCCGGAGCTTATCGTCATCCACTACACCGCGATGCGGTCCTGCGAATCTGCACGCACGCGCCTATGCCTCCCCGAGGCGGAGGTCTCCGCGCATTGGCTGATCGGTCGCGATGGCTCGGTCGAGCAGCTCGTGCCCGAAGAGATGCGCGCCTGGCATGCAGGCTTGGGGAGCTGGCAGGGTCTGGGCGATGTGAACTCGCGCTCCATTGGGATCGAGCTGGACAATGAAGGCGACCGTCCGTTCCCCGAGCCGCTGATGGCGTCACTGGAAGAGCTGCTGCCGCAGATTATGCGCCGCTGGGCAATCGCGCCGGAAAACGTCATCGGCCATTCGGATTTCGCGCCCGAGCGCAAGATCGACCCGGGGCCGCGTTTCGATTGGCAGCGCCTCGCGCGGCAGGGCCTGGCGATCTGGCCTGAGCGTGGCACTGCTGCACCCGTGGTGGACGCCGAGAGCTTCCTCGCGCTGGCCTCGAGCCTTGGCTACCCGGAAGCGCCGCTCGCGACGATCCTGCCCGCTTTCCGCCTGCGCTTCCGTCCGCGCCATGAGGGGCCGCTGGATACGGTCGATATGGCACTGGTCGCCGATCTGGCGATGCGCTTCGGCGCGGATGGCGGGGCGTGGCGATCGAGTTGAGGTCGGGGAGGGGGCTCTACCCCCACTCCCTCCGGGAGCCCCCCGAGATATTTCTTCCAAGCCGAAGAGGTGATCAGAGCGCGGCGGCGAGCCGGGTGCCCTGATCGATGGCGCGTTTCGCGTCGAGTTCCGCCGCCACATCCGCGCCGCCGATCACATGCGGGGTGCGGCCCGCCGCGATCAACGCATCGGCCAGCGAGCGGTCCGAGAGTTGGCCCGCACAGAGCACGACCGTATCGGCCTCGATCAGCGTCGGGTTCTCGCGCGCCTCGCCGAAAGTGACATGCAGCCCCTCGGCAGTGATCTTCTCGTAATTCACGCCGCCGATCATTTTCACGTCCTTCATATGCAGCGCCGCGCGGTGAACCCAGCCCGTGGTCTTGCCGAGGCGGCGGCCGAGCTTTTCCTTCTTGCGCTGCAGCAGCGTGACCTCGCGGGCAGGGGTTTCGGGCTCGGGTTTGGTCAACCCGCCCGGAGTCTGCGCCGGATCGCCGACGCCCCATTCGCGCTTCCATTCTTCCAGATCCAGCGTCGGGCTGTCGGTGACGGTCAGGAATTCGGCCACATCGAAGCCGATGCCGCCCGCGCCGATTACCGCGACGCGTTTGCCGGCGGTGACGCGGCCTTTGAGGATGTCGATATAAGTCACGACCTGCCCGCCCTCGGTCGGGATTTCCGGGTCGCGCGGCTGCACGCCGGTCGCGATGATGATCTCGTCGAAGGGCGCGAGCAATTCGGGCGTGGCGTCGGTCTCCAGCTTCACCGTCACGCCGGTCTTCTCGATCATGGTCTTGAACCAGTCGGTGAGGCCGTGGAACTCTTCCTTGCCGGGGATCGAGCGGGCCATGGTGAGCTGTCCGCCAAGTTCCGAGGCGCGGTCGAACAGGGTCACGGCATGGCCGCGCTCGGCCGCGGTGATCGCCGCAGACAGGCCCGCCGGGCCCGCGCCGACGACGGCGATGGATTTTGGTGCTTCGGTTTTCGTGATGACGATCTCGGTCTCATGCGCGGCGCGCGGATTCACGAGGCAGCTCGAGACCTTGCCCTGGAACGTGTGGTCCAGGCAGGCCTGGTTGCAGGCGATGCAGGGCGCGATCTCGGCGGCGCGGCCCTCTTTCGCCTTCACCACGAAATCCGCATCGGCGAGGAAGGGGCGCGCCATCGACACCATGTCGGCGCAGCCCTCGGCCAGGACGCTCTCGCCGATTTCCGGCGTGTTGATCCGGTTCGAGGTGATGACCGGGATCGAGACCTCGGGCTTGAGCCGACCGGTGAGCCAGGTGAAGGCCGCGCGCGGCACCGACGTCACGATGGTCGGCACCCGCGCCTCGTGCCAGCCGATGCCGGTGTTGAGCATCGTGGCGCCTGCCGCCTCGACGGCCTTGGCGAGCGTGACGACCTCTTCCCAGGTCGAGCCGTCGGGGATCAGGTCGATCAGCGAGATCCGGAAGATCACGATGAAATCGGGGCCGACCGCTTCGCGCACGCGCTTGACCACTTCGACGGGCAGGCGCATCCGGTTCTCGAACGAGCCGCCCCAACCGTCTTCGCGCTTATTGGTGTGGCGCACGAGGAACTGGTTGAGGAAATAGCCCTCGGAGCCCATCACCTCGACGCCGTCATAGCCCGCCTCGCGGGCGCGCGCGGCGGCGGTGGCAATGTCGGCGATCTGCTTCTCGATCCCGGCTTCATCGAGCTCTTTCGGCGGGAAGGGGGAGATTGGCGATTTGATAGCCGACGGGGCCACACAATCGGGGCCATAGGCGTAGCGGCCCGCATGGAGAATCTGCATTGCGATCCGGCCACCGGCTTCGTGGACGCGGTCGGTGATGATCTTGTGATGCGCGATGTCCTCGGGGGTGAACAGACCCGCCGCGCCGGGGAACACGCCGCCTTCGTTATTGGGGGCCATGCCGCCCGTCACCATCAGCGCGACACCGCCGCGCGCGCGCTCGGCATAGAACTCGGCCACCGCATTCCAGTCGCCGCGCTCTTCGAGATTGGTGTGCATCGAGCCCATCAGTACGCGGTTCGGCAGCGTCACATGGCCCAGATCGAGCGGCGTGAAGATATGCGGATATTGGCTCATGTAACCCTCCCTGATTTGGCCCGCACTCTGCGGCGCGAGGCCAAGCTTGTCACGTCAAACGCGGCGTCAGAGCGAAAGCGCCACCGTTTCGCAGGGATCACCAACCTGCGGGATTCTCTCCGATTGTTACCCTCGTATTGTCGCCGCGAAGTCTAAATTGCGCCCGATTTCGTGCCGATAAGCGGGAAATAAGAAACAGAAATTACAAGCCGAAGGGTGTTTGGGATGGATCGCCTGACTGAAATGGAAGCCTTTGCCACCGTTGTGGACCAAGGGGGCTTCACCGATGCGGCCAAGAAGATGGGCATCTCCAAATCGGCTGTGTCGAAACACGTCTCGGCGTTGGAGGCGCGCCTCGGCGCACGTCTTCTGAATCGCACCACCCGTCGCGTTTCGCCGACGGAAATCGGGCTGGCCTATTACGACCGCGCGCGCCGTGTTCTCAACGATGCGGGCGAGGCCGATGCGCTGGTCACGTCGATGCAGACGGCGCCGTCTGGGCTGCTGCGCATCTCGGTCGCCACCGATTTCGGTGTGAACCTTCTCTCGCCCGTTCTGGGCGAATTCCTGCAGGAATTCCCCGAAATCACCGTGAATATGGTGCTGAACAATCGATACGTCGAACTCATCTCCGAAGGGTTCGACATGGCGATCCGCGTCGGCGAACTGGAGGATTCGAGCCTGCGCGCGCGCAAGCTGACCGAGACCTCGCGCCGGATGATCGCCTCGCCGGACTACTTCGCGAAATTCGGTCGCCCCGAGCGGATCGACGATCTCAACGACCACAAGCTGCTGCATTATTCCAACCAGTCGGCGGGCAATGTCTGGAAGCTGACCGCGCCTTCGGGCGAGCGGCGCCAGGTCCGCTCGGCGGGCTGGCTGACGGTCAATGACGGTCAGTCGTTGCTGCATGCTGCCACGGCCGGTCTGGGGATCGCTTACCTGCCGTCCTTCCTTTACGCCGATGCGATGCGCGAAGGGCTGGTGGAAGAGGCGATGCCCGATCTGCCGATGGAGACGCTGGGCATCTACGCGATCTATCCGCCGGGCCGTTTCACCCAGCCGAAAGTGCGCGCCTTCATAGATTTCCTCGCCAAGACCTTCGCCGAGAAGGGCCCCGACAACTGGTGAGAGCGAACTCCCTCCCGCGCCGGGCCATTCCGCCAGCTGGCGCTAACTCCGGGTCGAGGTGAGAACCGCTTCGACCCGTCTGTTTTTCTCGCGCCCCTCTTTGGTCAGGTTGCTTGCGCGCGGGGCGAGGAAGCCCGCCCCCTCGGCGCTGACCTGCGACGCCGCGACCCCGTAATCGCCGACCAGCTTCTGCCGTGCCGATTGCGCGCGTTTCTTCGACAGCGCGATATTGGCCGCAAGCGAGCCCACCGCATCGGTATGACCCACCAGCATCACCTGAAAATCGGGATTGGCCTTGAGGAACTCGGCCAGTGCTTGCAGCGAGGCGAAATCGCCAGAACCTAGCGCGGAGGCCCCGGACGGAAAGTCGAGATCGTCGAGCGCGACCGAGCCCTGCGCCTCGAGCGTCTGCGCAAGCGCGGAGGGGGCAACTGCCGGCGCATCGGCGCGCGGCAGAATCGGCGCGGTTTGCGGCGGGGCGAGCGGATCGTCGGGCTGAGCAGGCGTGACGTCCTGCACCCGCATCTCGGTTACCTGAATGAAGCCCGACTCGGACGAGCGCGACACGGTGATTCCGAAGTAATCCGACCCTTTGCGCGCCGCGATATAGCGGAAGTCGCCCAGATCGACATGCATCGCGGGCTCTGACAGCAGGTCGAGCGCGTAGCGGAAATCAAAGCCGCCGCAGGCCTGCGTGTCGCATTCATAGAGGATGTCGTAGCCCGCCTGTTCGAGCTGGTCGCGCAGCGGGGCGAGGATTTGCAGTGTCGTGTTCTGATTGGCCCGCAACTGATAGGCGGTGTCGGAGCGCGCGCCTTCCAGATCGCGGGTCTCGAGCTGACCGTCCTGCCACGGCCCGACCGCCAACTGGTAGCTGGTGGCGGGGCTCGTTTCCTGCGCGGATTGGGTGGCGCCTGCGGGCAGTGTCAGGTCCGCCGATGCGGCCAGCGCCGCGTGGGACAGGGGGGCGGCCAGCAGACCGGCGAGGAGAAGGGACGCCCGGCCGGTCATGCGGCCTCCGGCGCGCGGCGATAGTGATACTGCGCGCGCACTTCCATGCCGAAGCTCTTGGCAAGCCCGTTCGAGGCATCGTTTTCAAATGTCGTGATCATCTCGAACCGCTCGGCCCCGGCCTCGGCGGCCCAGCGTGCGCCCTCATGGATCATCTCGCGCGCGAGGTTCATCCGGCGATATTGCGGCGCGACCGCGAGCGCATGGAGCATCGCGGCCCCTTCATAAACAGCGATATAGGCAACGCCTGCGGCCCGGTCTTCCTTGCGGCCGAGAACGCAGGTTTTCGGCACCTCGGCGCGATCCATGATCGCTTGGCGCTCGGGTCCGACATCGAGCTCGGTCCAAAGGTCGCGGGCGATCTGCAGCGGCGGCCAATGGGCGAAAGCGGTCACGGGCGGCACCTCGCCCTGCATCACGGCGATCGGAGCCGACCAGATCCGCACCGGATCATAGGATTCGTAGCCGCGCGCCTCCAGAACCGCATCCAACGCCTCGTCGCCCGCGCGGATCATGAAGCGCGGACGCTGGCCCAGGGCGCGATGCGCGGCTTCGGCGGCCGGAATGTCGGCCTGCTCGAGCGGCACTTCCAGCGTCGCGCAGCTGACGCGCGACCCGCCACCTTGCCCGTCGCGGATCAGAAACCCGCCCGCGCGGCGATATTCGGCTGCGGGCCAGGTCGCGTCGATGATCGCATAGGCGTCGATCATGTGCCCTCCGGGAAGGCGGTCTTCAGCTCGGCGAAGCCCGCGTCGACCTGAACGGGATCGGTGCCGCGCAGCACGAGATTGGTGCCGTAACGGCCCTCCTGCACGAAGGGGTAGGAGCCGATCGAGAGGTCGGGATAGCGACCCGCCAGCGCGCGCAGATCGTCGGCCACCGAGGATTCCGCGCGCAGCACCTGCAGGCTGCGCGAGATCATCGGCGCGCCGCCGGTGAGCTTCGGCAGAAGCCCCTCGACCATCGCCTGAAAGATGTTCGGCACCCCCGCCATCACGTGGACATTGCCCAGCGAGAAGCCCGGCGCGGCAGAGACCGGGTTCTCGATCAACACCGCCCCGTCGGGGATCCGCGCCATGCGCAGCCGCGCGGCGGTGAACTCGGTGTCGCGGGCTGCGTAATGCGCGGCGAGGATCGCCTTGGCATCCTCGCGCACGTCGAGCTTGGCCCCCATCGCCTCGGCCACCGCATCGGCGGTGATGTCGTCATGGGTCGGGCCGATTCCGCCGCTCGTAAAAAGGTGATCATGGGCTGCCGAGAGCTCCCGCACCGCGGCCACGATCACGTCATTGTCGTCCGGCACCACGCGGATTTCGCGGCAGGTGATTCCGCGCTCGACCAGCTGTCCGGCCAGATAATGCGCGTTTCCCTCGCGGGTGCGCCCCGAGAGGATTTCATCGCCGATGATCAGGATCGCTGCGGTGGGATTTGGCATCTGTGAGGCTCCTTTCGACTTGGTATAGGGCGCGGAACGGGGCGCGAAAAGCCCGGGCACTGGCCAAGCCCCGCTTTTGTGACTATCTAAAGGCCGAAACCCTTAAGGAGCAGACCGTTGGACGATACTCAGGGCCGCACCACGAAGGACGGAATCCGGATCTACGATCAGAGCGATTTTGCGGGAATGCGCGCCTCCTCGCAGGTGACGGCGCAGATCCTCGACGAGGTCGCCGATCTGGTGGAGCCGGGGGTCACGACCGCAGCACTCGACGCCTTCATCGAACGCCGCGTGGGCGAGCTGGGCGCCACCTCGGCGACCATCGGCTATCGCGGCTATCAGCACGCGAGCTGCATCTCGGTGAACCATGTCGTCTGCCACGGTATCCCGGGCGACAAGAAGCTGAAGGACGGCGATATCATCAATATCGACGTGACCGTGATCCTCGACGGCTGGTTCGGGGACAGCTCGCGCATGTATGTCGCGGGCAATCTGAGCCGCAAGGCCGAGCGTCTGATTCAGGTTACCCATGACTCGCTCATGGTCGGCATCGAGCAGGTTAAGCCCGGCAACACTTTTGGCGATATCGGTCATGCGATCCAGAAATTCGTCGAAAGCAACCGCATGTCGGTGGTGCGCGATTTCTGCGGCCACGGCGTGGGCAAGGTGTTCCACGCGCCGCCGAACGTGCTGCATTACGGGCGCGCAGGATCCGGAGCGATGCTGGAAGAGGGCATGATCTTCACGATCGAGCCGATGGTGAACCTCGGCCGCCCCGAGACCAAGGTTCTGGCCGACGATTGGACCGCCGTGACGCGGGACAAATCGCTGTCGGCGCAGTTCGAGCATTCGGTGGGTGTGACCGCCGATGGCTGCGAGATCTTCACCACCTCGCCGGCGGGGCGTTTCCACCCGACCTGGCGCTAAGGTTCAGGCGTTAGTGGGGGCTCTGCCCCCGCTGGCTGCGCCAGCCCCCCGGGATATTTCCGCCAAGCCGAAATTTAAGGGTCGAGGCCGATGAGCCGCGGCACCTGGGCCATGTCGGTGAACAGTTCCGCGCCTTCCGCCGCGAGCTTCGGATTGTCGCCTTTCGGAGAGTAGCCGAGGCAGCGCATGCCTGCGTTTTTCGCCGCGCGCGCGCCGGTGGCGCTATCCTCGATCACCACGCAAGCCTTCGGGTCAGCGCCCAGATGGCGCGCGGCATGGATGTAGAGATCGGGCTTCGGCTTGGGCAGTCCCATGTCCTGACCCGAGAACAGCAGCCCTTCGAGCCGCGTGCGAATATCCGGGTGCTGCCCGAGCGTCGCCTCCATCTTCGCCTGCCGCCCGTTCGAGCCGACCGCGAAGGGAATTCCCTCCGCATCGAGCCGGGCGAGAAGGCGCGGGATGCCCGGTATCAGTTCGGTGCCCTCGCGCAGCCGGGCGTAGAGCCCCTCGTAATAGCTGTCGACCCAGCCTTCGGGCAGATCGGCCCCGTGCTCGCGGCCCCATTGATAGACATTCTCGATGGTGGAGCCGATGAAGGCCTCTTCCAGTTCGGAGATCGTCTTATGCACGCCGTAGCGGGCGAATTCTTCCTGAATCAGGTCGAAGGTCGCAGGCTCGCTGTCGACGAGCACGCCGTCGCAATCGAACAGGACGGCATGGGGGATCTTCGGGTGGTTTGTCATTCAGGCATCCGGGCAAGGGTTACGAGCGTGTCGCCATAACGGCGCTGGTCGAGCTGTTCGAGGGCGGCGGGCAGGATCGGCGGGGTGTTCTCTTCCCAAACGATCATCGCGCCCGGAGCGATCCATCCATTCTCGAGGCAGGAGGCGAGGGCGCGTTCGCCCAGCCCCATCCCATAGGGCGGGTCGAGGAAGATCAGATCGTAGCCGGGGCCGCGATTGGGGCCCATGTTGGTTGCATCGCGCCGCCAGACATCGGTGACGCCCATCGCGCGCATCGCCTCGATATTGCGGCGCAGAAGTGCGCGGGCGGCTGTGCCGTCATCGACGAAAGCCACGCGGGCCGCGCCGCGCGACAGAGCTTCCAGCCCCAGCGCGCCGGTGCCTGCGAAGAGATCGAGCACCCTCGCCTCGGGCACCGGATTGCCACGCCCGCCATTCGTCAGCAGGTTGAAGATCGACTCGCGCACGCGATCGGTCGTGGGGCGCAGATGCGCGTCCACGTCGCCTGCACCCACATCCGCCAGTTTCAGCCCGCGTTTCGCCCCACCGATAATTCTCATTTCATCAGGGCTTTCAGCTCTGCCGTGGTCTCGACCGCTTCGGGCGTCACGGGCTTGCCCGCTTCGATGAGGCGCTTGCCGACCATGTAGGCGCGCGCATCGTTGATTGCGTCCACCGCGATCAGGCGGCCTGCGCGGAAATACCAGAAGCTGCTGCCGTCATCGTGGCGGCTGACGACCTGATCGTAGCCCGCATTGAGCCCGGCGATCTGCAGCTTCGCGTCGAACTGATCCGACCAGAACCACGGTTTGGGCGCGTAGGCGCGCTCCGCGCCCAGCATGTTCGCGGCCACCAGCTCGCCCATGTCGATCGCGTTGCCGACGGATTCCAGGCGGATACGTCCTTCGGCCCCGGGGAAGGAGGCGCAATCGCCCGCCGCCCAGATATGGGGCGCGGAGGTGCGGCCCTGCGCGTCGGCGGCGATGCCGTTTTCGCAATGGATACCGGCTTCGCGGGCGACCTCTTCGTCGGGGGTGATGCCGATGCCGACGATCACGAAATCGGCGGGCAATTCGCGTCCGTCCTCGAGGATTGCGCCGGTGACGGTCTCCTCGCCGGTCAGTCGCGTCAGGCCAACCCCTTCGAGGATTTCGACGCCGCGCTCGCTGTGCAGCTTGCGGATCGCGTCTGCGGTTTCTTCGCAGGCGACCCGGCCGAGGATGCGCGGGGCGGCTTCGACCAGCGTGACCTCGAGGCCGAGTTTGCGCGCGACCGCCGCTGCTTCCAGCCCGATATAGCCGCCGCCGACCACTACGAGCCGTTTGCCTTCTGTGAAATGGGGCTGCATCTGGTCGACATCCGCGAGGTTGCGCACGGTGAAGACATTGCCCAGATCGCCGCCGATCGCCGCGGGCAGACGGCGCGGCGTGGCCCCGGTGCAGAGCGCGAGTTCGGAATAATCGAGCGTCTCGCCATCCGACAGGGTGACCGTCTGCGCCTCGGCATCGATCGCGGTGACGGAGGTGCCGAGCCGCAGCGTGATGTCGTTCTCCTGCCACCAGTCGGGGGCGCGCAGCGTCAGGCGCTCCAGCTCCATCTCGCCCAGCAGATAGGCTTTCGACAGGGGCGGACGCTGGTAGGGCTGAATGGGCTCCGAGCCGATCACGGTGATCGCACCGTCATATTTCAGCGCCCGCAGTTTCGCGGCCATGGAGGCTGCGGCCTGTCCCGCGCCGACGATCACTATTCCGCTCATAACTTTCTCCACTGGCCCGGCTCGCGCCTGACCCTATATCGACGGGCGGAACAAGTGCAACGCGAACAAATCGGAGCTTTCTATGACCTTAACGACCGGCGACGTACTTCCCGGCGCGACTTTCCTCGCCGTGGGCGATGAAGGGCCGCAACCCGTGAGCCTCGGCGACAAGATGAAGGGCCGCAAGATCGTGATCTTCGCCGTGCCGGGCGCCTATACCGGCGTCTGCACCACCGCGCATGTGCCCAGCTTCATCCGCACCAAGGACCAATTCGCCGAAAAGGGCGTGGACGAGATCATCTGCGTCTCGGTCAACGATCCCTTTGTCATGCAGGCTTGGGGCGAGGCAACGGGCGCGACCGATGCAGGGCTGACCATGCTGGCCGACCCGGAAGCCGCCTTCACCCAGGCGATCGAGATGGACTTCACCGCGCCGCCCGCGGGTCTCATTAACCGCTCGAAGCGCTACGCGATGCTCGTCGAGGATGGTGTGGTCAAGCACCTGAATGTCGAGGAAAGCCCCGGCACCTGCGAAGCCTCGGCAGGCGAGGGGCTTCTCGCGGAACTCTGATCCGCCGCCCTGACAAAATGAAAACGCCCGGCCAAGGAGCCGGGCGTTTTTCGTTCAGTCTTTGTCTTTTTCGACCGGCTCGGTCAGTCGCATCACCGGGCGTCCGATATCGCGGTCGACCTCGGCCACGCCCTCGGCCAGCGAATCCAGCGCGCCGGCCAGTTCGATGTCGAGGACACTGACGCCACCGCAGTCATGGGTCGTCAGCGTGATTTCGAGCTTGTTGTAGACGTTGCGCCAGTCGGGATGGTGATCCATCTTCTCGGCGCAGAGCGCGGCTTGGCTCATGAAGCCCCACGCGGCGGAGAAATCCTTGAACAGAAGCCGCTTGATCAAGGCATCCTGCCCATCGGCCGCGCGCCATCCGGTATCTTCAAGCGCGTTCAGCAGCGCTTTGCGTTCCTCGGGTTCGAGCTTCGATGTCATCGCTTACTCCCTGATGCGTTAAGCTGGCCCGCAGCCTTGCAGCAGCGGGCCGCCAGTTCAAGCGGCGCCGCTTTCGCGGGTCACGCTGCGGGTCTCGATCTTCGGCACCTGCACCACTTCGAGCGTGCGGGTGGGGAAGGGGATGCCGATGCGGTTCGCGTCGAACTCCACCTTGATCTTGCGGGTATATTCCGCCTGAAGTCCCCAGAAATCTTCCGTCTTGGCCCAGACGCGGAAGGTGAAATCGACCGAGCTGTCGCCCAGTTGCTTCACGCGGATCACGGGCGCAGGCTCCGGCAGGGCGCGCGGATCGGAGAGCGAGATATTCTCCAGCACTTCCTGCGTTTTCTTCAGGTCCGCGTCATAGGCGACGCCGATGGTCAGATCCATCATCCTCGTCGGGTTGGCGGAGAAATTGGTGATCGCGCTCGACCAGATGTCGCTGTTGGGCACGATGATCTGGATGCCGTCATAGGTCGTCAGCACCGTGTAGAAGAGCTGGATCTCGGTCACCGTGCCGCTTTCCGAGCCCGCCGCGATGAAATCGCCTTGGCGGAACGGGCGGAACAGGATGATCATCACGCCCGCCGCGAGGTTCGACAGTGTGCCTTGCAGCGCGAGACCGATAGCCAGACCGGCGGCACCGACAAGGGCGGCCAGCGAGGTCGTCTGAATGCCGAAGCGGTTGAGGATGAAGATCACCCCGATCGCGAGGATCAGGTATTTCACCATATTGCCGAGGAAGCCGAAGAGCGTGTCGTCCAGCCGTTTGTAGCGCTGCGATAGCGCCACGATGCGTCGTTTGGCCCAGGCCGAGATCGCCATCGCGACCAGCAGGATCACCAGCGCAGCCACCACATTCACCGCAACCATGATGGCCGCATCGATCCGATCCTGCGTCAGCCATGCGCTGACATCGGTCAGGTCATTGAAATTCATTCATCGCTCCCGTCATACGTCCTTTAACACTGCTACTTATCACGCCTGCTCATCGCTGCCACCCGAGGGGCTCCGGAACGGCCCCATTTCGGTAAGTATCTCGATATCTTCGTCCACGGCGGCGCGTTCGGCCTCCAGATACTCCGCGACCGCCCCGCGCAGACCTTCATGGCCGATCCAATGCGCCGAATGGGTGGCCACGGGCAGGTAGCCGCGCGCCAGCTTGTGTTCGCCCTGCGCCCCGGCCTCGACGCGGCTCAGCTTGTGCGCGATCGCGTAATCGACCGCCTGATGATAGCAAAGCTCGAAATGCAGGAAGGGGTGATCCTCGATGCAGCCCCAGTATCGCCCGAACAGAGCATCGCGCCCGATCAGGTTCAGCGCGCCCGCAATCGGGCGGTCTCCGTTCATCGCCAGCACAAGAAGCACGTCCTCGCGCATCTCGTGCAGAAGGTCGAAGAAGGCGCGGCTCAGATAGGGGCGGCCCCATTTCCGCGCGCCGGTGTCCTGATAGAACCGCCAGAACGCATCCCAATGCTCGGGTCGTATATCGTCGCCAGTCAGCTGCACGATCTCGCCACCGAAAGCCTGCGCCCGCTGGCGTTCCTTGCGCAGCGTCTTGCGCTTGCGCGAACTCAGATCGCCAAGGAACTGCTCGAAGCTCTCGTAATCGTCGTTGAACCAGTGGAATTGCTGCCCGAGCCGCGGCAGCCAGCCCGCCTCGGCGGCAAGCTCCGCCTCGTCCTCGGTGCAGAAGGTCATATGGACCGACGAGACCCCGGCCCCTTCCGCGATCTGAGCCATCCCGGCCAGCAGCGCGCGGCCCCCGGCCTCTTCCAGCCCCGGCAGAACCAGCAGACGCCGCCCGGCCACGGGGGTGAAGGGCACCGCGCATTGCAGCTTGGGGTAATAGCGCCCGCCCGCACGCTCGAACGCATCGGCCCAGCCGTGATCGAAGACATATTCGCCCTGGCTGTGCGATTTCACGTAGAGCGGCGCGACGCCGATCACCCGATCGCCCATCCGCGCCACAAGATGCCGTGCGTCCCAGCCCGTGCCCGGCCCGACCGAGCCGGAGGCCTCCAAGGCCGCAAGAAACCGATGCGTGGTGAACGGGTCGAACGCCCGCTCCCCATCCCCGATTTCGGGGCAGGCGCAGGCGTTCCAGTCTTCTTCACTTATTTCGGAAATATCCGAATAAAGCGTGATTTCAACGCTTTGATCCATTTTATCCCGGGTGGTTAGGCCATCCTTTGCCTGAATCTGTACCCTGAGCGCGCGGCGTCAAGCCGGAAGCGCCGAGAGGTAGCCCTCGAAGGTCACGTTATCGGCCACCCGACGCGCCAGTGCCTCCTCGTCGACCGAGCGGATCGTCCAGCACAGAACCGGCACGCCGAGCGATTTCAGCTCGGTCACTCGCAGCGCGTTCAGGTCCTTCGCCTCATGCGAGATGAAGGCCGCGCCGACACGCTCGAAATCGGGAATATGGCGCAGCTCGTCGCCGCGCGCTGCGGGCAGCAGCGCCCAGTCATTGGGCTGATAGGCCGAGGTCGTCAGCCCGACCGGAACGCCCGGGGCCAATTCGCCGAATGCCGCCACCGCATGCGGATTGAAGGACATCACCGCAACCGGGCCTTCATAGTCGCGCAGCAACAGCGCCGTCGCCTCTTCCAGCGGGCCGATCTGCTGACCGAGCGCACCGTCCTGATCCTTGATCTCGACCAGAAGCGGCACCTGACCGTTCACGATCTCCAGCACTTCGGCGAGGGTCGGAATGCCCTCCTGCGTCCCGCTCAGATGGATCGCGCCGAGCTCTGCCGACGTGCGCTGGCGTACCGGGCCGCGCTCTGCGGTCAGCCGGTCCAGCGCGTAGTCGTGAAACACCATCGGCACGCCATCGGCCGAAAGTTGCACGTCGATTTCGATCCCGTAGCCCGCCGCGATAGCCGCACGGATTGCGCCACGGCTGTTTTCGGGACGGCCGAGCGTGTAGTCGTGCAGCGCCCGATGCGCGATCGGAAGCCGGAGAAAATCAGGATGCAATGCCATCACGCGACCTCGAAAATCGCCTCGATTTCGACCGCGACGCCCATCGGCAGCGAGGCCGCCGAGACCGCGGAACGCGCGTGACGCCCCGCATCACCGAAGACCTCGACCATCAGGTCCGAACAGCCGTTCACGACCTTGGGCTGATCGGTGAACTCAGGCGTCGAATTCACGAAGCCCACCAGCTTCACCACGCGGAGCTTGTCGAGATCACCAATGGCCGCTTTCGCCTGCGCGATCAGCGCCAGCCCGCAGAACCGCGCCGCCATCGCGCCCTCTTCGACATCCATCCCGTCGCCGAGCTTGCCGCGGATCAGCCCCTCGGGCCCGTTCGAGATCTGTCCCGAGACGAACAGTTGATTGCCGGTGCGCACGAAGGGCACGTAGTTTGCCGCCGGGGCCGGGGCATCGGGAAGGTGAATTCCCAGCTCTTCGAGACGTGCTTCGATCTTGGCCATTGCGCCCTCCATGAAATTTCGCGGCGAGGCTAGGCGCGCGCCTGTTTCCCCGCAAGCTGATTCGCGTCTCTTCTTCTTGATCGAAATATCCCGGGGGCGCGATAGAGCGGGGCAGCGCCCCTCGCCGTTATGCGACCAGCGCCTCGGCCTTCTTCAGGTCGACCGATACCAGCTGGCTAACGCCTTGCTCTTGCATCGTCACCCCGAACAGACGGTCCATCCGCGCCATCGTCACCGCGTGGTGGGTGATGATCAGGAAGCGCGTATCGGTGCGCCGCGTCATCTCGTCGAGCAGGTCGCAGAAGCGCGTCACGTTGGCGTCATCGAGCGGCGCGTCGACCTCATCGAGCACGCAGATCGGGGCGGGGTTGGCCATGAAGACCGCGAAGATCAGCGCCATCGCGGTCAGCGTCTGCTCGCCGCCCGACAGCAGCGACAGCGTCGATAGCTTCTTGCCCGGCGGTTGGCACATGATCTCGAGACCGGCCTCCAGCGGGTCGTCGCTTTCGACCAGTTGCAGGTTTGCCGAGCCACCGCCGAAGAGGTGGGTGAACAGCGTGCGGAAATTCTCGTTCACCTGCTCGAACGCGGTCAGAAGACGCTCGCGCCCTTCGCGGTTCAGGCCCGAAATCCCGGCGCGCAGCTTGCGGATCGCCTCTTCGAGATCGGATTTCTCCTGCACCAGCGCGTCATGCTCTTCCTGCACCTCGCGGGCGTCTTCTTCGGCGCGCAGGTTCACCGCACCAAGGCTCTCGCGGAGCCGCTTGAGCCGGTTCACTTCCGCGTCGAGCTTCTCCGCGTCGGGCATCTTCTCGGGATCGGCATCAAGGCTTTTCAGAAGATCCTGCGGCGACTTCTCGGTCTCCTCCAGAATACGTTCGGCGGCATAGGCGACGGTTTCGCGGGCCGCATCGACGCGGGCTTCGGCGCGGGCGCGGGCTTCGCGCGCCTCACCAGCCAGACGTTCGGCCTCGCGTTCGGCCAGCTGCGCCTCGCGCAGGGCGCTTTCCGCGCTGGAAAGCTTGTCCGACGCCCCGGCCTGACGCGCTTCGGCGGTGGCGATGGCCTCCGACAGCTCGGCGCGTTTCGCGGCCAGTTCCTCGGGCGCGGCGGAGGCGTCTTTCAGCTCTGCCTCGCTCTCGATCTTGCGGGTTTCCAGCTCGGCAGAGCGTTTCTCGGCGGTCTCCAAGCGGTGCCGCCAGCCCGAGATTTCCTTGGTGATCTCCTGCCGACGCTTCAGTCGCGCTTCGCCTTCCCGACGGATTTCGTCATGGGCGGAGCGCTTGGTCATCATCGTCATCCGCGCCGCTTCGACGGTCATCTTCACCGCCTCGACGTCGCCGCGCGCGGCGTCCAGATCGGGCAGGGAGGATTGCGCATTCTCCGCCTCGCGCAGCGCCATCCGCGCGCTGCCAGCCTCTTCCTCGTGGCGGGCGACGGCAAGCTGGGCGCTTTCCAGCTTCGAGCTGGCGATGGAGCGATCAGCCTCGGCGCGGCTGAGAGCGCGGCCCGCTTCGGCCAGACGGCGATCGGCATCGCGGCGCGCCTCGCGGGCGGCGGCATCGGCGCGGGTGGCCTCTGCCAGCGCGGCGGTCAGCGCCTCATGGGCGGATTTCGCGCCCGAAGCGCGCGCCTCGGCCTCTTCCAGATCGCGCTTCAACTCCACCAGACGGTTGAGCTGTTGCAAGCGCAATGCGGCGGCGGTCGGCGCATCCTCGGCACCGGCGCGATAGCCGTCCCAGCGCCACAGGTCGCCCTCAGTCGAGACGAGGCGCTGGCCGGGGGCCAGTTGATCCTGCAGCCGCACACCCTCATCGTAATCTTCGACCAGACCGATCTGCGAAATCCGGCGGACCAGCACATCGGGCACATCGACATGGGCCGAGAGCGGCTCGACACCGACGGGCAGGGGCTGCGGCGCGGGATAGTCGGGCAGGGCTTGCCAGCCGGTCGCGTCATCCTCGCCGACTTCCGGCGCGCGCAGGTCATCGGCGAGCGCGGCACCAAGCGCCGCCTCGTAGCCGCGATCCACCCGGACGCGGTCGAGAATTTGCTGACCGTTGGAGGCTTCGCGCTCGACCAGACGCGCGAGCGCCGACACCTCGGCCCGCAACGCCCCCGCTTCGCCCTCGGCTTCCGAGCGCGCCGCCCGGGCCGCGCTTTCGCGGCCCTGCGCCTCGGCGCGCGCGTCATCGGCTTGGCCAAGCGCTTCCTCGGCGGCTTCGGCGGCGGCTTGCGCCTGTGTCTGTGCACCTTCGGCCGCCTCGAATTCCGTATTCGCCTTCGCAAGCGCAGCAGCAGCGGTTTCGGCGGCTTGCTTCGCCTGCGCCGCGGCGGCTTCGGATTTCTCCGCCGTCGCGCGGTTGTCGGTGACGAGGCGCTGCGACGACTGGTGGCGGGCAGCGAGCCGCGCGACATCCTCGGTCAGCTCCGAAAGTTGCGCCTCGCGCTCCTGCAAAATCTGCGCGGCCTCATGGGCGGCATCGACCGCGGCGGCCAGCTTGTCTTCATGCCCCTCGGAGGCTTTCGCGATCTGCGCCTGCTCCCATTCGAGCCGCCCGATCGTCTCGCCCGCATCGCGGTTGAGACCCGCTTCGCGCTCCATGTCGCGCACGAGCTGCTCGATCCGGGCTTTCAGCGTCTCGATCCGCGCGATCGCCTGATCTTCCTGATCCGAGAGCGCGTCGCGCTGCACGGTGAGCCGTTGCAGGATCGCGCCCGCGATGGCCTCTTCCTCGCGCAGCGGCGGTAGCGCGTCTTCCTTGCCCTGCCGGGCCTTTGCCGCCTCGCGGGAGGCTTTCTCGGCCTGCGCGGCCCCGGCGACCTTCTCGCGATGCGCCTCTTCCGCCGTGGTGCGGGCCAGGTCGGCCTCGCGCCAGCGGCGATACAGCAGCATCCCCTCGGCGCGGCGCAGCTCTTCGCCGATGGTGCGGTAGCGCGCGGCCTGGCGCGCCTGCCGGGCGAGGGTGGCCAGTTGCGAGGCGAGCTGCTCGATCACGTCGTCGACGCGGGTCAGGTTCTGTTCGGCGCCGTTCAGCTTCAACTCCGCTTCGTGGCGGCGCTGATAGAGGCCCGAGATCCCGGCCGCTTCCTCGAGGATACGGCGGCGGTTCTTCGGTTTGGCGTTGATCAGTTCGGAAATCTGGCCCTGCCGCACGAGCGCGGGCGAATGGGCGCCGGTCGAGGCGTCGGCGAACAGCATCTGCACGTCGCGGGCGCGCACGTCCTTGGAGTTCACCTTATAGGCCGAGCCTGCATCGCGGGTGATCCGGCGCACGATCTCCAGCCCGTCGCTGTCGTTGAACCCCGAGGGCGCGAGCCGCTCGGTATTATCGATCTGCAGCGCGACTTCCGCGAAATTGCGCGCGCCCCGCGACGAAGCGCCCGCGAAGATCACGTCTTCCATCCCGCCGCCGCGCATCGCCGAGGGGCGGTTCTCGCCCATCACCCAGCGCAGCGCTTCCAGGAGGTTCGACTTGCCGCAGCCATTGGGTCCGACGACGCCGGTCAGCCCGTCATGGATCACGAGATCCGTGGGGTCCACGAAGCTCTTGAAACCGTTGAGACGAAGCCGAGAGAAGCGCAATTGCCGAACTTTCCGAATCTGACTGAGTTCTGAGAAGTGTCCGTAGAGCAGGCCTGCGAGTCAATGGAAAGACACCGCATCTGGCGATGATGGGACTGTTATCCACAATATATTGGCGCATTCTTGCGCAGGTATCGGGGGTGCGAGATGCCCGCTGGCGCAGTCGAGTATGCACCTCCGCTGTCTTTTCCTTTTGATCGCGGAGGCTTAGCATCAGGTGCGTCCCAAGGAGCCGACCGATGATCCCAGCCCTGTCCCTGATCCTCGCCTGCCAACTCGCTGGCGAGATACTGTCCCGCGCCTTGCAACTGCCGCTTCCCGGCCCGGTTCTGGGGATGATCTTCCTGCTGATCGCAATGAGCGTCTCAGGGAAGGTGCAGCAGATCGTGCGCCCCACGGGTCAATTCGTGTTGCAACACCTGTCGCTTCTCTTCGTGCCTGCGGGCGTTGGGATCGTCGCCCACCTCGGCGCATTGCGCGAGCATGGGGTGGGGCTGGCGGTGGCGCTGGTGGTGTCGACGATGTTGGCGATCGTGGTCGGGGCGGCGGCCTTCGTCGCGGTGGCGAAGCTGACCCGGAGCGACGTCGATGACTGATCCGTTCAAGCTCTGGTCCTATCTTTCCTCCGAACCGCTCTTGTGGCTGTGGGCGACGCTAATCGCCTATTGGATCGGGGATACGATCTTCAGGCGCGTGAACCGCAGCCCCTTCGCCAATCCGGTGATGATTGCGGTGGTGATCCTCGGCGCGGTGCTCCTGATGACCGGCACGCCCTATCAGCGCTATTTCGACGGGGCGCAATTCGTGCACTTCATGCTGGGCCCAGCGACGGTCTGTCTCGCGGTGCCGCTGCATGCGAACCTGCCGAAAGTGAAACGCGCCCTGCTACCGATCGCGGCGGGGCTGGTCGCGGGGTCGGTCACGGCCATCGTCTCGGTGCTGGCGATTGCGAAGGCGATGGGCGCGGGGCCGGAACTGCTCGCCTCGCTCGCGCCGAAATCGGTGACGGCCCCGGTGGCTATCGGGATTTCGCAATCGCTTGGTGGCGAGCCGTCGCTGACGGCGGCGCTGGTGATCCTCACTGGGATGATCGGGGCGATCACGGTGACGCCAATGCTCAACCTGCTGGGCTTTCGCGACTGGCGGGCGCGGGGCTTCGCGGTGGGTGTCGCGGCGCATGGGATCGGCACGGCGCGCGCCTTTCAGGTGCATGAGACTGCAGGCGCGTTTGCGTCCATCGGCATGGGGCTGAACGCGGTGCTGACCGCTTTCCTCGCGCCGGTGGTGCTGAGCTACTTCGGTTAATCGACTTCCGTCAGTATTGGCGCGGCGGGCGCGCCTTGTAGACCGGAAGCTTCCAGCCGAAACGCAGCGATCCGGCCCGCAGCGCAAAGGTCACGCCGCCGCAGATCAACAGCGCGATCAGCGTGTCCGCCCCGAGCGCCGTTGCGATCACCGCGCTCATGGCCCCGGCAAACGCGCAGGACAGATACAGCTCGCCCTGTTTGAGAACCAGCGGCACCTCGTTGCAGACCACGTCGCGCATCAGGCCGCCGAACGTGCCGGTGGCGATGCCCATGATCAGCACGATCACCGGCCCATGCTCCAGCCGCATCGTGATCGCGACGCCTGCAGGCACTGCCACCGCCAAGGCGCAGGCGTCGAGCCACAGCAGCGCGCGGTAGCGGCTTTCCAGAAGATGCGCGGTGAAGAAGACGACCACCGCCGCCCCCGCCGCGATCAGCACATAGGTGGGATCGCCGACCCAGAAGACCGGGTCGCGGCCCAGAAGCAGATCGCGCAGCGTGCCGCCGCCGATAGCGGTCAGCGCGGCAATGAAGATGAAGCCCACGAGATCGAGCTGCTGGCGCGAGGCGACCAGCGCCCCGGTCAGCGCGAACACCAGCACCGAGGCGTAATCCAGCGCCGCGCCCAAGGGAAACTCCCCCAGCCAGTCGGGCAAGGCGGTCATTTTTGCTTGGCCGGTTTGAAGGGCTCCATCCCGGCGCGGGCCAACTCGTCGGCGCGCTCGTTCTCGGGGTGGCCCGCATGGCCCTTGATCCATTCCCACGTCACGTGGTGGCGGCGCTGCGCCTCGTCGAGCCGCTGCCAGAGATCGACATTCTTCACCGGCTTCTTCGCCGCGGTTTTCCAGCCGTTGCGCTTCCAGCCGTGGATCCAGCCGGTGACGCCGTTCTTCACGTAAGCGGAGTCGGTGGTGATCGTGATCGCGGTGTCGCGGGTCAGGGTCTCGAGCGCGTTGATCGCGGCCAGAAGCTCCATCCGGTTATTGGTGGTCTCGGCCTCGCCGCCCTTCAGCTCGCGCTCCTTGACGACGCTGTCGCCGTCCATCGCGCGCATCAAGACGCCCCAGCCGCCGGGGCCGGGATTGCCGCTGCAGGCGCCATCGGTCCATGCGTAAAGCTCAGGCATCGAGACCCACATAGCCGTCGAGTGCTGCGATCCGGTCGAGCCAGCGGCGCAGTGCCGGGAAGGGCTCGAGATCATAGCCGCCGCGCGTGTCGGCGGTATGGGTGTAGGCGTAAAGGCAGATGTCGGCGAGGCTCATCGTGTCGCCTGCGAGCCAATCGGCCTGCTCCAGCCGCTGCTCCATGATGCCCAGCAGGACATGGCCGCGCACTTCCAGCGCGTCGAGCGTCTCCTGCGTGCGCTCATGGGCACGATGCAGATAGCACAGGATCGCAGCGCGCACGGCGATGACGCCCTCATGCTGGTTCTGCTCCCAGAACATCCACGACAGCATCTGCGCGCGGGCGAAGCGGTCCTCGGGGATAAAGCGCGAGCCCTCGCCGAGATAGGTCAGGATCGCGTTGGATTCCGCTAGGACGCGCCCGTCGTCGAGATGCAGCGCCGGCGCCCGACCGAAGGGCAGCGCGCCGCTTTCATGAGCCTCGGCCAAGGCGCCGGTGTCATACTCGACATCGATCTTGTCGTAGCTCTGGCCCAGCAGCGCCATAAGCAGACGCACCTTGTAGCTGTTGCCCGAGGAGGGCATCGAATAGAGCTTCATATCGTTACGTCCTCACAAGCGCGATCAGGCAGGCGACGACGACGACGGTCAGGCCGATGCGCAGTTTGAGCCACCAGCGTGGTGTGTGGCCGAATTTCTGGAACAGCCAGTCGAGCGGCAAGAGCGCGAGGAAGCCCAGGATCAGCACGAAATTCACCGGCATCCCGAGCGCCACGAAGGCGATGAAGAAGATGACCGGAGCGACGGCGAGGAAATAGCCGGTCTCCCATTCCGCGCTCGCGGCGAAACCCCATAGGCTGCCTGCCATGAAGCAGAAGATCATCAGGCCATAGGCGAGCACCGCCACGCGCGGATCGGCCACGAAGGCGAATTGCCCGGTTTGCACGACCAGCACGCCCCAAAGGAACGGGATCAGCCCGGCAAGGCCAAGGAGCAGCGCGCCGCCGGGGATTTTCGGGCCGATTTCGCGCATCACGACGCCTCTCTCAGCACGCGGGGCACCTTGAATTCGATGTCCTCGCGGGCGGTTTCGATCTGGTCGACGGTCAGGTCATAGCGCTGGCGGAAGGCGTCGATCACCTCGTCGATCAGCACTTCCGGCGCGCTCGCGCCCGCGGTCACGCCGACCGTCTGAACACCGTCGAGCGCGCGCCAGTCGATATCCGCGGCGCGTTGAACCAGCTGCGAATAGGCACAGCCCGAGGCTTTGCCGACCTCGACCAGACGGCGCGAGTTGGACGAGTTCGGCGCGCCGATCACGAGCAGCGCGTCTATCTGATCGGCCATCGCCTTCACCGATGCCTGACGGTTGGTGGTGGCGTAGCAGATGTCTTCCTTGGCGGGGCCGACGATCTTCGGGAACCGGTCCTGCAGCGCGGCCACTATCGCCGCGGTGTCGTCGACCGACAGCGTCGTCTGGGTGATGAAGGCCAGCCGATCGGGATCGCGCGGCGTGATCTTGGCCACGTCCTCGACCGTCTCGACCAGCAGCACTTCGCCATCGGGCAACTGCCCCATCGTGCCCAGCACTTCCGGGTGGCCCGCATGGCCGATCATGACCATCTGCAGCCCCTCGTTCGAGTGCCGCTCGGCTTCCTTGTGGACCTTACTCACCAGCGGGCAGGTTGCGTCGACATAGATCATCTTGCGCCGCGACGCCTCGGCAGGCACCGATTTCGGCACGCCGTGGGCCGAGAAGATCACCGGCCGGTCATCGGGGCATTCGTCGAGCTCTTCCACGAAGACCGCGCCTTGGTCGCGCAGGCTGTCGACGACGTATTTGTTATGGACGATCTCGTGGCGCACATAGACCGGTGCGCCCCATTTCTCGATCGCCATCTCGACGATCTTGATCGCCCGGTCGACGCCCGCGCAAAAGCCGCGCGGGGCTGCCAGATAAAGGGTCAGGGAGGGTTTCATCGCGCGCTCCTTTGTTCGGGTTCAGACCTAAAGCCCCGTCCGCCTCGCGTCCAGAGGCGATCAGCTTGCGAGTTTGATCGCTTCCGCCGTCAGCCAGGCAAGCACCGCGTAGCGCCCGGCCTTGGCCACGAAGACCAGCGGAATGAAGAGCCACAGCGACATGCGCAGGATGCCGGAAATCAGGCAGATCAGATCGCCGCCGGGCGCCCAGCTCAGCAACAGCAGCCCGATCCCCCAGCGCTCGAACCAGCGATGGCCGCGCGCGAGCTGTGCCTCAGTGGCGGGGAACCATTTGCGGTCTTTCCAGTGGGTGACGCCCAGTCCGATCACGTAGGTGACGAGCGAGCCGATCGTGTTTCCCACGGCGGCGATGAGGATCATCAGCCAGATATTTTGGGTGCCAAGCGTCTGCAGCGCGACGAATACGAGCTCCGACTGGAACGGGATCGGCGTCGCCGCCAGAAGCGCCGAGACGAAGAGGCCAAAGAGGGAAACGTTTTCGAGCATCAGGCCTTCCGCAATGACAAAGGGCGCGCAGGTGATCTGCACGCCCCTTCAAGCACGAATTACGGGTCGCGTCAGGCCCCGGATCAGCTGTCGTCGCCGTTCTCGTCCTCGCGCGGCTCACGCGGCGGGCGACCGATCACTTCGCGCAGCGCGTCGAGTTCGATGAAATTGTCGGCCTGACGGCGCAGCTCGTCGGCGATCATCGGCGGCTGCGAGCGGATCGTCGAGACGACCGAGACGCGGCAGCCCTGACGCTGAAGGCTTTCGATCAGCGGGCGGAAATCACCATCGCCGGAGAACAGCACGATATGATCGAGGCGCGGTGCGAGTTCCATCGCATCGACGGCCAGCTCGATATCCATGTTGCCCTTCACCTTCCGGCGACCCATGGAATCCGTGTATTCCTTGGCCGGTTTGGTGACCATCGCGAAGCCGTTGTAATTCAGCCAATCCACGAGCGGTCGGATCGGCGAATATTCTTCACTCTCCAGAAGAGCGGTGTAATAGAAGGCGCGGACGAGTTTGCCGCGACGTTCAAATTCTTGTCTCAACAGCTTGTAATCAATATCAAAGCCAAGCGCCTTGGCGGCCGCATAGAGATTAGATCCGTCAATGAACAGGGCGAGCCGTTCGTCCTTGTAGAACATACAGTCCTCTTGCACAGGTAGGGTGGACCAGTTCGCGCAGGTGCCGATACGGAAAGTATAGCCGCATCAATTGTGTTGCACAGGCGGGGAGGGCCGACCAGATTTATCTAGGACATATCGCATTTCGCGAGGGAAACGGAATCTGTCTTTATGGACACTAACTATTTGGTCGCTTTCGGGGCGAATCTACCAAGCCAATTCGGGTCTCCTCGCACTACGCTCTGCGCCGCGATCGAGCGGCTCGAGCAATTGGGGTTTTCCTTGGTTGCCGCCAGTCGGTTCTGGTCGACGCCTGCCGTTCCCGAAGGGTCCGGTCCCGATTTCGTGAACGCTTGTTGCAAAATGCGAAGCAGTTTGCAACCGCGCGATGCGCTCGCGCAACTTCATGGAGTCGAAGAAGAATTTGGCCGTGTGCGGGAAGGTCGTTGGAGCGCGCGTGTTGTCGATATCGACCTGATCGCCTCGGAGGATCGGGTTCTGCCGGATCGCGAGAGCTTTCTGCGCTGGAAAAACCTTCCGCCAGAGGCGCAGCAGCGCGACGCCCCGACCGACCTGATCCTGCCGCATCCGCGCTTGCAGGACAGGGCCTTCGTGCTGATTCCCCTTGCCGAAATCGCACCGCTCTGGCGCCACCCGATCACGGGCGACAGCGTGATGGAAATGCTCGCCGCCCTTCCCGAGGCGGAAAAAACCCCGATTTCCCCTCTGTAACGTGGCCAAAACCCTGCGGACGGGCCGGATGGGCGCTTGTGTTTCTGCACTGCAAAGCCTAAGTAGGGCCCTCAATCCGAGTTCTTCTGGAGAGATTCATGGCCCGCGTGACGGTTGAAGATTGCGTTGACAAGGTTCCGAACCGCTTCGAGCTGGTAATGCTCGCTTCGCATCGTGCCCGCGAAATCGCTGCTGGCGCTCCCCTCACGGTCGAGCGTGACAACGATAAAAACCCCGTCGTCGCTCTGCGCGAAATCGCCGAGGAGACCCAATCGGCCGAGGATCTGCGTGAGCGTCTCATCGAGAGCAACCAGACCCAGATCGAGGTCGACGAGCCCGAAGAGGACTCGATGGCGATGCTCATGGGTGGCGAGAGCCCCGATCGTGCCGTCGAAGACGACATGAGCGAAGAGCGTATGCTGCGCGCGCTGATGGACGCGCAGGGGCGCGAGTAATCCACTGATTGGCTGGAACGAGCGCGAATGATCGACGTCGAAGACCTGATCGCGCTCGTCCGCAATTATAATCCCAAGACCGATGCGGATCTGATCCGGAAGGCCTATGCCTACGGAAAAGGCATGCATGAAGGGCAGTTCCGGCATTCGGGCGAGCCCTATTTTTCGCATCCCGTCGCGGTGGCGGCGATCCTGACCGAGCAGCGTCTGGACGATGCGACGATCGTCACCGCCCTTTTGCACGACACGATCGAAGACACGCGCTCGACCTATGGCGAAGTGTCCGAGATGTTCGGCGAGCAGATCGCCGAGCTGGTCGATGGCGTCACCAAGCTGACCAACCTGCAACTTTCGAACGCGGCCTCGAAGCAGGCGGAGAACTTCCGCAAACTGTTCATGGCGATGTCGAAAGACCTGCGGGTGATCCTCGTGAAGCTCGCCGACCGTCTGCACAACATGCGCACGATCCGTTCGATGCGGGCCGAGAAGCAGGCGCAGAAAGCGCGCGAGACGATGGAGATCTACGCGCCGCTCGCAGGCCGGATGGGTATGCAATGGATGCGCGAGGAGCTTGAAGACCTCGCCTTCAAGGTGCTCAACCCCGAGGCGCGCACCTCGATCATCCGCCGCTTCGTCAGCCTGCAGAAGGAAACCGGCGATGTGATCCCGAAGATCACCGCCGACATCCGCGCGCTGCTCGAAGACGAGGACATCGACGCCGACGTCTTCGGTCGCGCGAAGCGGCCCTATTCGATCTGGCGCAAGATGGAGGAGAAGCAGCTCACCTTCTCGCGCCTGTCGGATATCTACGGCTTCCGCGTCATTACCCGCACCGAGATGGATTGCTACCGGGTGCTGGGCCTGATCCACCACCGCTGGCGCGCGGTGCCGACCCGGTTCAAGGATTACATCAGTCAGCCGAAGACCAACGGCTACCGCTCGATTCACACCACCGTTTCGGGGCGTGACGGCAAGCGCGTCGAGGTGCAGATCCGCACCCGGCAGATGCACGAAGTGGCCGAGGCGGGTGTCGCTGCGCACTGGTCCTATCGCGATGGCGAGCGGGCGCAGAACCCCTTCGCGGTCGATCCGGCGAAATGGCTCGCCTCGCTCAGCGAGCGGTTCTCGGACCCCGATGGCGACGGCGATCACGACGAGTTTCTCGAGAACGTCAAACTCGAGATGTATTCCGATCAGGTCTTCTGCTTCACCCCGAAAGGCGATGTGGTGAAGCTGCCGAAAGGCGCGACCCCGATCGATTTCGCCTATGCGATCCACACGCGGATCGGCAATAGCTGCGTCGGTGCCAAGGTCGATGGCATCCGCGTGCCGCTCTGGACCCGACTGAAGAACGGCCAGTCGGTCGAGGTGATCACCGCTTCGGGCCAGCGTCCGCAGCTGACCTGGCTCGATATAGTGGCGACCGGGCGCGCCAAGGCCGCGATCCGCAAATCGCTGCGCGAGGAAGATCGCGACCGCTTCATCAAGCTGGGTCAGGAACTGGCGCGGGTGGCCTTCGAGCATGTCGGCCGCCGCGTGACCGACAAGGCGCTGCGCACGGCCGGCAAGGCGCTGGGGATCGGCGATCAGGACGAGGTTCTCGCCCGGCTCGGCTCTGCGGAACTGGCGGCCTCGGATGTGCTCGACGCGCTGTATCCCGAGCTCGCCCAACGCCGCGAAGGCACCGAGATCGAGCCGACCCGCGCCGTTCTGGGACTCGGCGCCGATCAGAGCTTCCGCCGCGCCGATTGTTGCCAGCCGCTGCCGGGCGAGCGCATCGTCGGCATCACCTATCGCGGCAAGGGCGTCGTGATCCACGCGATCGATTGCCCCGCGCTCGAAGAGTTCGAGGATCAGCCCGAACGCTGGGTCGATCTGCATTGGAAGACCGGGCAACACCCGCCCGCCTACACCGCGACCCTGAAGGTCACGATCTCGAACGATGCGGGCGTGCTGGGACATATCTGCACATTGATCGGCCAGCAGAAGGCAAATATTTCGGACCTCGACTTTGTGGAGCGCAAGCCGGACTTCTATTCGGTTCTCGTCGAGGTCGAACTGTGCGATGCAGAACATATGCATCGCCTGCTTACCGCCTTGGAGGCGGAGAGCGACGTGGCACAGGTGGAGCGGATCAGAAACCTGTCGCGCAAACCCTGACGCACACGGCGCAGGGGGGAGAAAGGACGGCGGCGTGGTCTTCAGACGACGCGAAAAACGGGGGGTTTGGGCCAACCTGCGCGAGGCGATCTGGCCGCGTTCGGGCTGGTCCCGCGCTTTCCAATACGTCAAGCACAGGGTCAACCGGCTTCCCGACCGACCGCACCGGATCGCGCGTGGCGTCTGGGCCGGGGTTCTGGTCTCGTTCACGCCGCTTTTCGGATTTCACTTCGTCAGCGCCGCGGCCGTGGCCTGGATCATGCGCGGCAATATCCTCGCGGCGATCCTTGCCACCTTCTTCGGCAACCCGGTCACCTTCCCGATCATTGCGGTCTTCTCGACGAAACTGGGGCACAAGATCCTCGGCGACCGGCTTGATCATGGCGGGGAACCGGAAAGCCTGCTGCAGACCTTTCAGGCCGCGAGCCACGATCTGCTGCATAACTTCTGGGCGATGTTCACCCCCGAACATGCGGAATGGAGCGGGCTGGAGCGGTTCTTCACCGATGTCTGGCTGCCCTATCTGATCGGCGGGATCGGACCCGGCGTGATCGCGGCGACGATCTGCTACTACGTGTCGCTGCCCATAATCACAGCCTATCAGAACCGGCGCCGCAGCAAGCTGAAGGCGCGGCTGGAGAAGATGCGGGCGAAGATCAAGCGCGAGGAACGCGCGGCGGCGGAGAAAGCAGAGAACTCCGAAGACTGAGTAGGGCTCAGGCCTGCGCTTCGCCTGCGCCCGCTTCGCTCAGCGCATAGCCGCGGCGCTGCGCCCGGCGACGAAACCGCTCCGCCGCATGGACTGCGTCGCGCAGGTTGGAGAACCACCGCAGACAGGACGCGCCGGTCTGGCCCTGCAGGCCCCATTCGCGCAGCACGGTATATTCTCCGAACAGGTTGTCGGAGACTTCCACGCGATAGAACCGTCGCGACGTCGGCGTGTGAAGAAGGAGGTTGAGCATGGCAGTGCCCCTGTATCCCGATTTCGTGAAGTGAATCAGAGCGGGGCGGTTTTGGCCAGCGAAAAGAGGTTAACGCTTTGATGTCCGCGCTAAAGGCGGTGTCGTCAGCTCCAGCGGACCTCGCCCAGAAAGATATAGCCCGCGCCGTATATCGTCTTGATAAGGCGTGGGTTTTTCGGGTCTTCGCCAAGCTTCGTGCGCAGCCGCGAGATCCGCACATCCATCGCCCGGTCGAAGCTTTCGCCTGCCGCACCGCCCAAGCTTTCCTGCATCTGAGCGCGGGTGATCAGCCGGTTCGGACTTTCCAGAAACAGCCGCAGCACTTCGCCTTCGGCATGGGAGAACGAAGTCTCGGCCCCATCCTCCGCCACCAGCAGATAGCGGTCGAAATGGGCGGTCCAGCCTGCAAAATGGGCGGTTTGCGCTTGCGCCGGGCCCTCGCTGCGTCCCTTGCGCAGGCGCGCACGGATGCGGGCCACGACCTCGGCCGGATCGAAGGGCTTGATGATGTAATCATCCGCGCCAAGTTCCAGCCCCGTCACCCGGTCCTGCACCTGCGCGCGGCCCGAAATGATGATGATCGCGGCGCCCGATTCCAGCGCCAGCCGATGCACCAGCGCCAGACCGTCGCGATCGGGCAGGCCAAGATCGACGAGGCAGACATCGGGCGAGGAGCGCTTCAATCCGGCTTCGAACTCGGTCGCGCGGCCGTAGCAGGTCGTGCGGAACCCGGCCTCTTCGAGCGCGTCGGAAAGCATCCGGCGGATTTCGGGCTCGTCGTCGAGGATCGCGACAAGGGGATGGTCGGCACTCATCGAGGCACTCCCGCAAGCAGCGCCGCAAGCTGCGCGGCGGTAAAGGGTTTCTGAAGGACCGGGCAGGGGGCCTGCGCGCGCAGCGCATCGCCCGGCGGCAGCGAGGTCATCAGGATCATGGGAACCTGATTGCGGATTTCGCGGGCAAGATCCACCCCGCTGCGCGGCCCCGGCAGCTGGATATCCGACAGGACCAGCGCGATATCGGGCAGGTTCAGAAGCGCCTCGGCCTCGGCGATCGTGCCCGCCTCGACGACCGTGTGATCCATCGCCCGCAGCATGTCGCGGGTGCTGGCGCGAATGTCCTCGTCATCCTCGACCAAGAGCACCATCATCGGCTCGGCTTGGCGGGCGGCGGGTTTCAGCGGCAGGCGCATCGTGACGCGCGCGCCGTCTTCGGTATTGGCCAGCCGCAGCGTGCCGCCCGCGAGCTTGGTCTGGTCATAGACCATCGACAGGCCGAGCCCGGAGCCCTCATTGCCCTTGGTCGTGAAGAACGGATCGAGCGCATGTTCGAGCGCCTCATCCGAGAACCCGCCGCCCTGATCGGTCACGGCGATCTCGACCCATGTATCGCGCACCGCACGCGCCTCGATCCGGATCGTGCCGCCCTCGCCTCGCATCGCGTGATTGGCGTTCAGGATCAGGTTCAGCAGGCTGTCCTGCAACGGGCCGGGATCGAGCAGGATCGGGTCTTTCAGATCGCAATTGTCGAAATCGAGCGTCACCGGACCATGGAGCGTTGGCCCCGCCATCGCGGCGAGATCGTCGAAGAGATCGTCCAGCACGACGGCCTGCGGGCGCAGCTCGCGCGGGCCCGAGATCGCGGCGATCCGGTCGAGAAGGGTGCCGCCGCGCCGCGCCGCTCCCAGGGTCGCCCGGATCGCGTCCTGCGCGTCGGCGGGCAGCCCCTCCATCCGTTCGAGCCGCCCCTGCAGGCCGAGGATGATCGTCAGCAGATTGGCGAAGTCATGCGCGAGCCCCGACGACAGCTGCGCGGCCAATTCGCGCTTCGCGGATTGCGCGAGCGCCGCGCGGGCCTGCGCCTCATGCGTGACGTCGGTGGAGAGGATGTAGACCCCGCTCACCTCGTTCTTGCTGGCAAGATCGGGCGTCAGCGCGACGCGGATGCGCCGGCCCGATGGGTCATGCGTGATTTCGACGACGCTCGCCTCGCCCGCCAGTGCGCGCCGAAAGCCGGGGGTGATCTTGCGATAGGTCTCGGGGCCGAGCGCCTCGCTCGCGTGGTGGCCGACCGCATTGGCGAGCGATCCGGGCATCACGGTCGACAGGCGCCGGTTGGAAAAGGTGTAGATCAGGTTGCAATCGACGCGCGCGATATGGGCGGGCATCATCTCGGTCACCTGCCGCGTGCGAGCTTCGGTGATCGCCAGCTGGCGCGAGGTTTCCTCCAGCGCCATGTTCGTCGCCGCAAGTTCCCGGTTCGCCGCCGCCAGCGCCTCGGCATGGTCGAGCAGCTGGTCTGACAATTCCTCGGACCGCGCGCGCAACAGCGCCTCTTGCCGCTTCACCGGCGTGATATCGGTATAGACCGTGACCCAACCGCCCTCGGGCAGCGGCGCGCCTTCGACCGAGATCGTGCGCCCGTTCGCCCGCTGGCGCTCCATGTAATGGGCCTCGAAGGCGCGGGCGGTCTCGACCCGTTCGCGGACGGCGGCCTCGATATCGTCGACCTCGCCATATTCGCCCCGCGTCACGAGGAAGCGAATCGTGTCCTCGAAGGTGGTGCCGGGCTGGGTCAGTGTGTCGGGCAGGTCGAACATCAGCTGATATTGCCGGTTCGACACGGCCAGCCGCAGATCGCTGTCGAAGATCGACAGCGCCTGTCCGATTAGGTTCAGCCCCGCCTGTGTCAGCCGCTCGCGGCTTGTTTCGCTCACCTCGCCCCTCCCACTCCTTGGCTTTTGCTACCACCGGCAGGCGGCGCGGCAAAGCGTGTTTCGCTGCGCAGCGAAGCGGTAAGAATTCGTTACAATCACGAAAAGATCACGAAAACTTTGACATGGACTGTCGAGCCATGCCGAACTGTGCGCGGAGGAGCGCCCGGGGCGGTCGAGGGACGCCGGACATACCGGCGCGAGGGAGGAAAATTTGGCTGACGCAGTCGCGAAGGGGCAGGAGTCTGCCCAATCGATTCCTGCGCTTTTGGCGCGGAACGTGGCCCGATATGGTGGCTACCCCGCCTATCGCGAAAAGGAATTCGGGATCTGGCAGAGCTGGAGCTGGGCCGAAGCGGCCGAGGAAATCCGCGCGATGGCGCTGGGCTTCCTGAGCCTCGGCGTGGAACGGGGCGATTATATCGCCATCATCGGACGCAACCGCCCCATGCATTACTGGTCGATGGTCGCGGCGCAGATGTGCGGCGCGATTCCGGTGCCGCTCTATCAGGACGCGGCGGCCGACGAGATGGCCTATGTGATGGAGCATTGCGGTGCGCGCTTCGTCGTCTGCGGCGATCAGGAGCAGGTCGACAAGATCGTCGAGATCGAGGACCGCATCCACGCGATCACCCATGTCACCTACACCGACAAGCGCGGCATGCGGAAATACGACCATTCGCGCATGAACGCGCTTGAGGACGTGCAGGCCGAGGGCCGCGCGGGCCATTCGCGCTACGAGGCCGAGCTGGACAAGCGCATTGCCGAGCTGACCTATGACAGCACCTGCGTGATGCTCTACACCTCGGGCACGACGGGCAAGCCGAAGGGCGTGGTCCTGTCGAACCGCAACATCATCGAGACCGCCAAGGCGTCCTCGGAATTCGATCACCTGAATCATAATGACGAGGTTCTGGCCTACCTGCCGATGGCATGGGTGGGCGATTTCATCTTCTCGATCGGGCAGGCCTATTGGTCGGGCTTCACCGTGAACTGCCCGGAAAGCCCCGAGACGATGATGATCGACCTGCGCGAGATCGGGCCGACCTATTTCTTCGCGCCGCCGCGGGTCTTCGAGAACCAGCTGACCTCGGTGATGATCCGCATGGAAGATGCGGGCAAGCTGAAGAAGAAGCTGTTCGACCACTACATGAAGGTCGCGCGCGAAGTCGGTCCCGACATTCTCGACGGCAAGCCCGTCAGCTTCGGCAAGCGGATGTCCTATGCGCTGGGCAATTTCTTCGTCTATGGCCCTCTCAAGAACACGCTGGGTTTCTCGCGCATTCGCGTCGGCTACACGGCGGGCGAGGCGATCGGGCCGGAGATCTTCTCCTTCTACCGTTCGCTCGGGATCAACCTGAAGCAGCTCTACGGTCAGACCGAGGCTTCGGTTTTCATCACCCAGCAGCCCGATGGCGAAGTGCGCGCCGATACGGTGGGCGTGCCGTCCCCGGGCGTCGAG
Source organism: Thioclava sp. PTB-PU3-1 (assembly GCF_055666785.1). Lineage (NCBI taxonomy): Bacteria > Pseudomonadati > Pseudomonadota > Alphaproteobacteria > Rhodobacterales > Paracoccaceae > Thioclava > Thioclava sp. PTB-PU3-1. Next base: position 402,221 of record NZ_JBVNVL010000003.1, read on the forward strand.
GTGAAGATCGCCGACAATGGCGAAGTCTTCTATCGCAGCCCCGGCACCTTTGTGGAGTATTACAAGAACGCTGAGAGCACGGCGTCGACCAAGGACCCGGAAGGCTGGGTCGCCACCGGCGATGCGGGCTTCTTCGAGGAAGACACCGGGCATCTGCGGATCATCGACCGCGCGAAGGACGTGGGCAAGATGGCCGACGGTCGCCTGTTCGCGCCGAAATATGTCGAGAACAAGCTGAAGTTCTACCCCTCGATCCTCGAGGCGGTGGTGTTCGGCGCAGGCAAGGACCGTTGCACGGCCTTCATCAATATCGACCTCACTGCGGTCGGCAACTGGGCCGAGCGCAACAACATCTCCTACGCCTCCTACCAGGAGCTTGCGGGCCATCCGCGCGTCTATGAGATGATCCGCGAGCATGTCGAAGAGGTGAATGAAAGCATCGCCGAAGACCCGATGCTCTCGGGCTGTCAGGTTCATCGCTTCCTGATCCTGCACAAGGAACTCGACGCCGATGACGGCGAGATGACCCGCACTCGCAAGGTGCGTCGCAACGTGATCGCCGAGAAGTTCAACGACCTGATCGAGGCGCTCTACGACGGGCGCGACGAGATCTACACCGAAACGGAAGTGACCTACGAGGACGGGCGCAAAGGCTCGATCAAGGCGACGCTGAAGATCGCCGACGCGAAGGTCGTGGCCCCGAAACAGATGGCGGAGGCGGCGGAATGAAAGACATGAACGAAGGTTACGTCACCGCCGACGGCCGCCAGATCGGCGGGGTCATCATGGAGATGAAGAACATCACGCTGCGCTTCGGCGGTGTGGTGGCGATCAAGGATATCTCCTTCGACATCCGCGAGGGCGAGATCCGCGCGATCATCGGGCCGAACGGCGCGGGGAAATCCTCGATGCTGAACGTCATCTCGGGCTTCTATATCCCGACCGAGGGCGAGGTGTTCTACAAGGGCATCAAGCGCGGGCCGATGAAGCCTTATCAGGTCGCGCGTCTCGGCATCGCGCGCACCTTCCAGAACATCGCGTTGTTCGACGGCATGTCGGTGCTCGACAACATCATGACCGGACGGCTGACCCATATGAAGAAGGGTCTCATGTCGCAGGCGGGCTGGTGGTGGACGGGTGCCGCCGCTGAAGAGCACGAGAACCGCGAGAAGGTCGAAAAGATCATCGACTTTCTCGAGATCCAGAATATCCGGAAAACGCCGGTGGGGCGTCTGCCTTACGGCCTGAAGAAGCGGGTCGAGCTGGCGCGTGCGCTCGCCGCCGAGCCGAAGATCCTTCTGCTCGACGAGCCGATGGCCGGGATGAACGTCGAAGAGAAAGAGGACATGAGCCGCTTCATCCTCGACGTGAACGACGAGTTCGGCACCACCATCGTCCTTATCGAACACGATATGGGCGTCGTGATGGACCTCTCCGACCGGGTCGTCGTGATGGATTACGGCAAGAAGATCGGTGACGGCACGCCCGACGAGGTGCGCAGCAATCAAGACGTGATCGACGCCTATCTGGGGGTGGCCCATGACTGAGACCATCCGCATCGCAACTCAGACATCGGAGGCGCGTCATGCCTGATATCGTTCTCTATGCCGCCGAGGTGACGCTGAACGGCCTGATGGCAGGGGTGCTCTATGCGCTCGTGGCGCTGGGCTTCGTGCTGATCTTCAAAGCCTCTGGCATCTTCAACTATGCGCAGGGCGTGCTCGCGCTCTTTGCCGCGCTGACGCTGGTCGGCATCCAGAAAGGGCAAGTGCCCTTTGCCCATCTCATCAACGCGATGACGGGCAATCACTACACGAATTTCCCGTGGGAGGTTCCGGCAATCGTCGCGATCCTGCTGGCGGCGGCCGTGATGGTCGTGCTCGCGATCATCATCGAGAAAGTGGTGCTCAAGCATCTGGTGAACCAGGCGCCGATCATCCTCTTCATGGCGACGATCGGGATGGCCTATTTCCTCGAAGGTTTCGGGGACGTGATGTGGGGCTCTGACATCAAGACGCTCGACGTGGGCCTGCCGCAGGGCATCAACGAGACCATCGACACCGTCACCTTCAACATGTTCGGCTACGGCTTCTTCATCGACAATCTCGATATCGTGGCGGCGATCGTCGCGGTGCTGCTGGTGTCGGCGCTGACCGTGTTCTCGCAATACTCCAAGCAGGGCCGGGCGCTGCGCGCGGTGGCCGACGATCACCAGGCCGCGCTGTCGGTCGGGATCTCACTGCGCTTCATCTGGATCCTCGTCTGGTCCATCGCGGGCTTCGTGGCGCTGGTCGCGGGCATCATGTGGGGCTCTAAATCGGGCGTGCAGTTCTCGCTGTCGCTGATCGCGCTCAAGGCGCTGCCGGTGCTGATGCTGGGCGGCTTCACCTCGATCCCGGGCGCCATTGTCGGCGGTCTGATCATCGGTGTGGGCGAGAAACTGTTTGAACTGCTGATCGGGGCCCCCTTCCTGGGTGGCGCGACCGAGAACTGGTTCGCCTATGTCCTCGCGCTCGTCTTCCTCGTGTTCCGGCCGCAGGGCCTGTTCGGCGAGAAGATCATCGAGAGGGTCTGACCGATGATCACGACGCTTTCACGCCACGGTGAAAAATTCCTTGATCGAGCCGCAGGGGTGCGACAAGCTGCCACATGTCGTGGCGTCAAGGGGAGGGGAGCCCAGTGTCGTCGCGCTGATGTGACGATCATTGGGAGGACCGTTACCGATGAAGACCTGTGCAACCGTGTTCACGATTGGCTGGGGAGCCGCGCTGGCATTCGGATGGATCGCGCTGGCCGCGCCGCCGGAAGAACCGACCACCTTGCAAACACTGAATATCGTGCTGGCCGCCTTGGGGGCGGGAGCCGGGCTCTGGGCCTGGGTGAGGATCCGGCGCGGCAACTGCTGACGGGAGACGACGCGCTCTCCCTGACGAAAGGGAGAGGCTGATGTTTTACCGCGAAGCAGGTGATTTCAAGACATCCTACCGGGAGGACAGTCAGACCTTTCCGATCAAGTTCGACCGGCTGCGCTATTATGCAGTGCTGGTGGTCGCCTTCGGGATCGTTCCGCTGTTCATCAACGACTACTGGGCGAACGCGGTCGCGGTACCCTTCCTGATCTACGCCATCGCGGCGATCGGGCTGAATATCCTCGTGGGCTATGCCGGGCAGGTGAGCCTTGGCACCGGGGGCTTCATGGCAGTGGGCGCCTATGCCGTCTACAAGCTGATGACGGCCTTCCCCGACATCAACATCTTCTTCCACGTCATCATCGCGGGGTTCATCACCGCCGCCGTCGGCGTGATCTTCGGCCTGCCGAGCCTGCGCATCAAAGGCTTCTACCTCGCGGTGGCGACGCTGGCGGCGCAGTTCTTCCTCGTCTGGCTCTTCAACAAGGTGCCGTGGTTCTACAACTACTCGGCCTCGGGTCAGATCAACGCGCCCGAGCGCACCGTCTTCGGCGTCTTCGTGACCGGCGCGCAGACCTCGGCGATGGCGAAATACATGTTCTGCCTGGTGATGCTGACGCTGGTGGCGCTGGTCGCGCGGAACCTGACGCGCGGCACGGTGGGGCGCAAATGGATGGCGATCCGCGACATGGATATCGCCGCCGAGATCATCGGGGTGAATCCGCTGACGACGAAACTGTCGGCCTTCGCGGTCAGCTCCTTCTTCATCGGCATCGCCGGCGCGCTGTTCTTCGCGGTCTATCTGGGCGCGGCAGAAGTGGGCGAAGCCTTCGGCATCCAGAAATCGTTCCTGATCCTCTTCATGGTGATCATCGGCGGTCTGGGCTCGATCTTCGGCTCGTTTGCGGGGGCGGCGTTCCTCGTGCTGCTGCCGGTCTTCCTGAAGAACGTGCTCGTCGGCACGCTCGGTTGGCCCACGGACCTCGCCGCGCATATCGAACTGATGATCGTGGGCGGGCTGATCGTGGCCTTCCTGATCGCGGAACCGCATGGCCTCGCGCAGCTCTGGCGCGTCGCGAAAGAGAAACTCCGGCTTTGGCCCTTCCCGCACTGACGGCCGGGCCGCCCAACACAAAGAACCGGGACACGCCCGGCGCAACACTCGAACATTCTGGGAGGAGAACCGAATGAAGAAGACCCTAACCGCACTGGTCGCGGCGGCGATGACGCTGACCACGGCCCCGGCTTTCGCCGAACTGGTGGTGCCGAACCTCAGCTATCGTACCGGGCCCTATGCCGCGAACGGCATTCCCTATGCCGATGGCTTCAACGACTATTTCACCCTGCTCAACGAGCGTGACGGCGGCATCGGCGGCGAGATGGTTGCCACTCCCGAATGCGAAACCGCCTATAACACCGAGAAGGGCGTGGAATGCTACGAGTCGACCAAGGGCGAAGGCGCGCTGGCCTATAACCCGCTCTCGACCGGCATCACCTATCAGCTGATCCCGAAGGTCACCGCTGACGGCATCACGCTCTACACCCCGGGCTACGGCCGCACCTCGGCTGCGAACGGCAAGGTGTTCAAGTGGGTCTTCAACTTCCCGGCCAACTACTGGGATGGCGCCTCGGTCGCGATCAAACACATCATTGATCAGGAAGGTGGCGACATCAGCGGTAAAAAAATCGCGCTGGTCTATCACAACTCCGCCTATGGCAAGGAGCCGATCCGCACGCTCGAAGAGCTGGCCAAGAAGCACGGTTTCGAGCTGTCGACCCTGCCCGTCGACCACCCCGGTCAGGAGCAGAAGTCGCAATGGCTGCAGATCCGTCGTGACAAGCCCGACTATGTCCTGATGTGGGGCTGGGGCGTCATGAACCAGGTCGCCATCCAGGAAGCCGTGAACATCCGCTTCCCGATGGATCACTTCATCGGCGTCTGGTGGTCGGGTTCGGAGAACGACGTGGCTCCGGCAGGCGACAAGGCCTCGGGCTACAAGGCGCTCTCGTTCCACGGCACCGGCATGGACTACCCGGTCTATGCGGACCTCAAGCAATATGTCGTCGATGCCGGCAAGGCGTCGGGCGCAGGCGATCAGGTCGGCACGATGCTCTATTCGCGCGGCATGTACGCGGCGATGATCATCTCGGAAGCGATCCGCAAGGCGCAGGAGATGGCCGGCAAGTCGAACGTCAACGCCGCTGAAGTGCGCGACGGTTTCGAGAACCTCGACCTCACCGAAGCCCGTCTGGAAGAGCTCGGCCTGCCGAACTTCGCCCAGCCGATCAAGGCAAGCTGCGAGAACCACGGGGGCCCCGGCTCCGCCAAGGTCTTCCAGTGGGATGCCGGTGCGAAGAAGTGGAACGAAGCCTCTGACTGGATCGAATCCGACAAGGACGTGCTGAACCCGCTGATCGAAGAAGATTCCGCAGCCTTCGCTTCGGAAAACAACATCACCGACCAGTGTAACTGATCGAAAACGGCCTCCGGCGCGCGCCGCCGGGGGCCACCCCAACGTCCCGGAGAGAACCATGCTCGACGCTTCGAAAACCGATAACACCCTTCTAGAGGTCAACAATATCGAGGTGATCTACAATCACGTCATCCTCGTGCTGAAAGGGGTGAGCCTGAGCGTGCCCAAGGGCGGGATCACCGCGCTTCTGGGCGGCAACGGCGCGGGCAAGACGACGACGCTCAAGGCGATCTCCAACCTGCTCAAATCCGAGCGCGGCGAGGTGACGAAAGGCTCGATCACCTATCGCGGCGAACGGGTGCAGGACGGCTCCCCCGCCGATCTGGTCCGCAAGGGCGTGATCCAGGTGATGGAGGGGCGCCATTGCTTCGAACACCTGACCGTCGAGGAAAACCTGCTGACCGGCGCCTATACCCGCAAGGACGGGCGCGCCGCGATCCAGGCCGATCTCGAGATGGTCTACGACTACTTCCCGCGCCTCAAGGAGCGCCGCAAATCGCAGGCGGGCTATACCTCGGGCGGGGAGCAGCAGATGGTCGCGATGGGCCGCGCGCTGATGAGCCGCCCCGAGACGATCCTGCTGGACGAGCCTTCGATGGGTCTCGCGCCGCAGCTGGTGGAGCAGATCTTCGAGATCGTGAAATCGGTCAACGAGAACGAGGGCGTGACCTTCCTTCTGGCCGAGCAGAACACCAATGTCGCGCTGCGCTACGCCCATTACGGCTACATCCTCGAGAGCGGCCGCATCGTGATGGACGGTCCCGCAGCCGAGCTGCGCGAGAACCCGGACGTGAAGGAATTCTACCTCGGCATGTCCGACGAAGGCCGCAAGAGCTTCCGCGACGTGCGCAGCTATCGCCGCCGCAAGCGCTGGCTGGCGTAACGGTAACTTACTGATTCAATTGAATTGCTGCGCAGCATTTTGGGCGCGGAATAGGAGCGGTTTGTCCGCTGAATGGAAAGGGTCGAGAGATGCGCGAACATTTCGACGAATTGGAAACCCGCAGCGCCGACGCGCGTGAGGCCTCTCTGGCGGAGTGCCTGCCGGCGCTGATTGACGCGGCGATGAAGGCTCCCGGGATCGCGGCGCATCTGCAAGGCGTAGACCCGAGCGCGATCACCTCGCGGGAGGCGCTCGCGAAGCTGCCGGTGCTGCGCAAGTCCGACCTCGGGGCCGCGCAGAAAGGCGCGCCGCCCTTCGGGGGGCTGGTCACGAAACCCGCCCATGCCTTCGCGCATATCTTCCAGTCGCCCGGCCCGATCTACGAGCCCGGCGATACCAGCCACAACTGGTGGCGGCTGGGGCGTTTCGTCCATGCCGCAGGCGTCGGTCCCGGCGATATCGTGCAGAACTGCTTCGGCTATCACCTCACCCCCGCGGGCATGATGTTCGAGAATGCCGCGCGCACGGTCGGCGCCGCCGTTCTGCCCGCAGGCACCGGCCAGACCGAACTGCAGGTGCGCGCCGCCGTCGATATCGGCACCACCACTTACGCGGGCACGCCCGATTACCTGCGCATCATTCTCGAGAAGGCCGAAGAGATGGGCGAGGCGCTGAAAATCACCAAGGCCACCGTGTCGGGCGGCGCGCTCTTCCCGAGCCTGCGTCAGGATTATGCGGATCGCGGCATCGCCTGCCTGCAATGCTACGCCACCGCCGATCTGGGCAATATCGCCTATGAGAGTTCCGCGATGGAGGGGATGATCGTCGACGAGGGCGTGATCGTCGAGATCGTCCGCCCCGGCACCGGCGATCCGGTGGCCCCCGGCGAGGTTGGAGAAGTCGTCGTGACCACGCTCAATCCCGACTACCCGCTGATCCGTTTCGCCACCGGCGACCTCTCGGCGGTGATGGAAGGCGTCAGCCCCTGCGGACGCACCAATATGCGCATCAAAGGCTGGATGGGCCGCGCCGATCAAACCACCAAGATCAAGGGCATGTTCGTCCGTCCTGAGCAGGTCGCCAGCTTCGTCTCGGCCCATGCAGAGGTGCAAAAGGCCCGTGTCATCGCCACCCGTGACGGCGAGATGGACGTGATGACCGTGCAGATCGAAACCGAGGCCGACGATCCCGCCCGCTTCGACGGTGGTATCCGCGAGGCGCTGAAGATGAAGGGCGTGATCGAACTGGTGTCGCCCGGCTCTTTGCCCAATGATGGGAAGGTCATCGACGACCAGCGCAAATACGACTGAGGAACCGCGCGCGCACTCGAGGGGTTTCTCCGGAAAGAGAGTGGAGGACCCCATGCGTAAACTTCTTCTGACAGGCGCCGCGATCGCGGCGCTTGGCCTTCCCGCCCATGCCGCCGATCTGGCGCTGGTGCTGGGCAATTCCGATTATCAGCGGATCGACGATCTTCGCTCGGGCACTGCCCTGACCGATAGCGAGGCAAAGCTGCAGACGGCGGGCTTCTCGGTGCTGATCGAAGATGATGCCGACGCGGCCGAAATCCGGTCCCGCTTCCGCGACTTCGTGACCCGCGCGCCCGAGGTCGAGCGGCTGGTCGTGGCGCTGTCGGGTCGTTTTGTCCATTCCGACGGCGAGACGTGGTATCTGCCAGTCGACGCCCGCGACACCTCGCTGCCCGAAGCGGTGAGCGAGGCGCTGCCGCTGTCTGCGGTGATGACCGTGCTCGCCGCCCATCCGGGGCGCGCTGTGCTGCTTCTCGGCGCTGCGGACGATGAGGGCAACGGCCAGGGCCTGACCCAGCCGGGGATCGGGACGCTCGACATTCCGCAGGGCGTGACCGTGCTGCGCGGCAGCCCTAAGGATGTCGCCAGCCTCATGTCGGGCAACCTGACCGAGCCCGGCGCTTCGCTGATGCAGTCGGCGCAGTCCGAAGACCTGCGCGCGAGTGGCTACATGCCGCGGGATTTCGTACTTGTCACCGAGCCGACGGGCAAGAAGCCCAGCCCGGTGAAAACCCCCGAGGCTGACCCGTCGGCCCCGTATTGGGACATGGCGCGATCCGAGGACACGATCACCGCCTATCAGCTCTATCTCGACCGCTATCCGAATGGCACCAATGCCGCTCAGGCGAAGCAGCGTATCCAGCAACTGCGTGACGAGCCTCAGCGGCAAGCGAAGGCTGCGGAAGAGGCGCTGAACCTCAGCCGCGATCAGCGTCGCGAGGTGCAGCAGAACCTGACGATCTTAAAATTCGACCCGAAAGGCGTCGATGGTATCTTCGGGCCCGGCTCGCGCGGGGCGATCGCGCGCTGGCAGAAGGCCAACGGCTTCGACGACACCAGCTATCTGACCCGCGCCCAGCTGACTGCGCTCTCGGCGCAGGGTGAGAAACGCGCCGCCGAGCTGAAGGCCGAGGCCGAGGCCCGTCAGGCCAAGATCGATCAGCAGGACCGCGCCTACTGGGAGCAGACCGGCAAGGCGGGTGACGAGGCCGGGCTGCGCGCCTACCTCAAGAAATATCCCGACGGGCTGTTTGCGGAACTCGCGCAGGAGCGGCTCGACAAGATCGAAGCGGATCGCCGCGATGAAGCGCAGTCGGCCGATCGCGCCGATTGGGACGTCGCACGCAAGGCCGACACCATCGCTAGCTACCGCGATTATCTGGCAAGCCGCTCCGACCCGGCCTTCAAAGCCGAGGCCGAGGCACGCATCGCCGAGCTGCAGCAACAGAATCAGCAAAGCGACGCGATGGACGCGGCCGCCGCGAAAGAGGCCGCCCTCAACCTGCCCGGCGTCGCGAAATCGCTGGTGGAGCAACGCCTTGCTCAGATGGGTCTCAAGCCCGGCAAGGTCGACGGTGTGTTCGACAAGGATACGCGCCGCGCGATTCGCCGCTATCAGACCGCGGGCGGGCTGGAAGCCACCGGCTATCTCGATCAGGCCACCGTGGCGCAGCTTCTGGCCGGGGCGATCGGCGCGCGCTAAGCGCCGATCCCTCTCAGCCTCAGATCGCTGAACAAAGGAAAAGGCCGCGCCGGGAAATCCCTGGCGCGGCCTTTATTCGTTTCGGCTCGGCTGCCTCAGCCCTGGCGGGCTTTGAAGCGCTTCTGCGTCTTGTTGATCACGTAGACGCGGCCTTTGCGGCGCACGACCTGGCAATCGCGATGACGCTGCTTGAGCGAGCGGAGCGAGTTGCGGACCTTCATCGGCCTTCTCCTGTATCGCGGCGCGCGGTGCGCCTTGAAAAACGAATGCCCCGGGCTTGCAAGCCGGGGGCGGTGAATAGATGGTGGGCGGTACTGGGATCGAACCAGTGGCCACTACGATGTCAACGTAGTGCTCTACCGCTGAGCTAACCGCCCACACCCGTGCGATCCCGTTTGATGCCTTTGATTCGCGCTTGCGGCTAGGCCGCGAAGGGAACCGAAAGGCGCGGTGTCGCGTCGGTCTGGGGGTCTATATAAAGAGTCGAAACGGCTTTCAAGAGGGTTTTGGCGTGAAAGCGTTCCAGTGTAAGATATTAGGCGATCATAAGAGGTTTCATGTCCGACAGCCCAGCCCTTTTGCCGCCGTTCCGGCTGGTTCGCCCCAAGGCGTTGCGGACGGCTGCAGTCTTCGCCTCGCCCCATTCCGGTGCGCAATACCCGCATAGCCTGCAGGAACGGGCCGTTCTGGACATGCTGCGCCTGCGGTCTTCCGAAGATGCTTTCGTCGATGAGCTGCTGGCGGACGTTCCGCGATTCGGCGCGCCGCTTCTCTGCGCGCAGTATCCGAGGGCCTGGGTCGATCTCAACCGGGCGGAGGACGAACTTGATTCGGCGCTGATCGCCGGGCTAGACCGGGCGCATCCGGGGCCGCGCGTCGCTGCCGGTCTTGGGGTGATTCCACGTGTGGTGTCCGGTGCGCGGGCGATCTATCGCGGCAAGATCCCGATGATCGAGGCCGAGGCGCGGATCAACCATGTCTGGCGGCCCTATCACGCGCAGCTCGAGGCGCTGATGGCCGAGGCGCATGGGGCTTTCGGGCAGGCGATTCTGCTCGATATGCATTCGATGCCCTCCGAGGCTCTGGCCGCGACCGGGCCGCGCCGCGCGGAGATCGTGCTTGGCGATCGCTACGGCACCAGCGCCGACCGGGAGATCGTGCGCGAGATCGAACTGATCTTCGAAGGCGAAGGGCTGAACGTGGCGCGCAACAGCCCCTTTGCCGGGGCCTATATCACCCAGCGCTACGGGCATCCGCGCGAGGGGTATCACGCGATCCAGATCGAGATCGACCGCGCGCTCTACATGGATCAGCACCGCATCGCGCCGAACGAGAATTTCAATGCGTTCGCAGCGCTGATGAGCCGGGCGGCGCGTCAGATCGCCGATCTCGGGGCACATCCGCTGCGTCACGCAGCGGAGTAAGTCACTCCCCGTCCCAGCCGCGCCCGTTGCGGATCGCATCCGCCCCGAATCGCGCCCGGATCGCATCTTTCGCCCGCTCCGCGGTTGCGCGTTTGCCCGCGTAAGGATCGAGCAGGTCGCCCGCCGGATCGCGCCCATCGGCTGCCGTGAGGTCGGAAAACCCGATCCCGATCAGACGGTAGGCCTGCCCCTTCGGCAGCTTGTCGAACAGCGTCTCGCCCGCGCGATAGAGCGTGTCGGCCAATTGGCTGGGCTCCTCCAGCCGGGTCTGCCGGGTCACGGTCGCGAAATCGGCCTTTTTGAGCTTCAGCGTCACGGTCCGCCCCGCCAGATCGCGCGCCTTCATCCGGGCCGAGACCTTCTCGGCCAGATGCCACAGCTTGCCCATCAGCGCCTCGCGATCGGCGATGTCGGTGTTGAAGGTGGTCTCGTTCGACACCGATTTCATCGGCGAGTCGGGAGAGACGCGCCGCGCATCGAGACCGCTGGCCAACTCAAAGAGCCGCCGCCCCGACGCGCCGAAGCGGTCCTCCATCCGCGACAGCCCCGCGCGGCGGATATCGGCGAGCGTGCGGATGCCCGCGCGCCCCAAGGCCGAGCGCGTCGCCGCCCCCACGCCCCAAAGGATCGACACCGGCTTGTCGCGGAGAAACTCTTCCGTATCGCCGCGCCCGATCACCGAAAACCCGCGCGGCTTGTCGAGATCCGAGGCGATCTTGGCGAGAAACTTGTTATGCGAAAGACCGACCGAGGCCGTGACCCCGATCTCCGTCTCGATCTCGCGCGCAAGCCGCGCCATCAGGAGCGCGGGCGGCGCATGATGTAGCCGCTCCGTCCCGCCCAGATCGAGAAACGCCTCGTCGAGCGAGAGCGGCTCGATCAGCGGCGTCAGCTCGACCATCTTCGCCCGGATCTCGCGCGAGACGCTGGCGTAATGCTCCATCCGCGGTTTGATGATCACCGCATCGGGGCAAAGCTTGCGCGCCTGATACATCGGCATGGCCGAGCGCACGCCGGAGATTCGCGCGATATAGCAGCAGGTCGTCACCACCCCACGCGTGCCGCCGCCCACGATGACCGCCTGCGAAGACAGTTCGGGATTGTCGCGCTTCTCGACCGAGGCGTAGAAACTGTCGCAGTCGATATGTGCGATGGGCAGGTCGAACAGCTCCGGATGCGCCACGATCCGCGCCTTGCCGCAGGCGGGGCAACGCTTCGGCGCCTCGTCAAAACTCTTCAGGCAATGGCGGCAAAGGGCGGGCATGGGGACTCGATCCGGGGAATATCCCCTAGATACTCCTTCTTCCTCTTGGCGGAAATATCCCGGGGTGAATTGGCGTAGCCAAGAGGGGCAGCGCCCCTGACGCTGACGAAAAAGGGGCGGATCGCTCCGCCCCTCTCAATCGGTTTTCAGCTAGGTTTAGTGCAGCGGCACGCCATCGGCAGGCTTCGTGCCCCCCAAAGGCGCGCTGTGGCCGCCGACGATCAGGCCGTTCGGGCCCGCCGTCACCTCGACCGTCGCACCGTCCATGATCTCGCCGCCAAGGATCGCCTCGGCCAGCGGGTCCTGCAGCGAACGCTGGATCACCCGCTTCAGCGGACGTGCGCCATAGACCGGGTCGTAGCCCGCATCGGCGAGCCACTTGTGGGCCGACTCGTCCAGCTCCAGCGTGATCTTGCGCTGTGCCAGACGTTTCTCCAGCCGCTTGAGCTGGATCTCCACGATCCCGTCCATGTTCTCGCGGTTCAGGCGATCGAAGATCACCATCTCGTCGAGACGGTTCAGGAATTCGGGGCGGAAATGCGCCCGCACCGCATCCATCACCTGACGCTTGGCCTCGCCCGCATCCGTGCCTTCCGGCAGCTGACTGAGCGCCTGAGAGCCTAGGTTCGAGGTCAGCACGATCAGCGTCTGCTTGAAGTCGACCGTGCGGCCCTGACCATCGGTCAGCACGCCATCGTCGAGCACCTGCAGCAGCACGTTGAACACGTCCGGGTGCGCCTTCTCGACCTCGTCGAACAGCACGACCTGATAGGGACGCCGCCGGACCGCTTCGGTCAGAACGCCACCCTCGTCATAGCCGACATAGCCCGGAGGGGCACCGATCAGCCGCGCCACGGAGTGTTTCTCCATGAACTCGGACATGTCGATCCGCACCATCGCCTGATCGTCGTCGAACAGGTAATTCGCGACGGCCTTGGTCAGCTCGGTCTTACCCACACCGGTCGGGCCGAGGAAGAGGAACGAGCCCAGCGGGCGGTTCTCGTCGTTCAGCCCCGCACGCGCACGGCGCACGGCGTTCGACACGGCGGTGATCGCCGCATCCTGACCGACGACGCGCTTGTGCAGCTCGTCTTCCATCTTCAGCAGCTTCTCGCGCTCGCCCTCCAGCATCTTCGAGGTCGGAATGCCAGTCCAGCGTTCGACCACTTCGGCGATCTGCTCGGGGCGCACCGATTCCTCGACCATCAGCTCCTCGCCTTCGGCCTCGTCGGCTGCCGCGAGTTGCTTCTCGAGGCTCGGGATGATGCCGTAGCTCAGCTCGCCCGCGCGGGCGAGGTTGCCTTCGCGCTTGGCTTGATCGAGCTCGGCCCGGGCCTTGTCGAGCTGCTCTTTGAGGTTGCGACCCGATTCCAGCTTGTCCCGCTCGGCCTGCCATTTGGCAGTCATTTCCGAAGCGCGATCCTGCAGATCGGCCAGTTCCTTCTCGAGCTTCTCGAGACGGTCCTTCGACGCGGTGTCGTCCTCTTTCTTCAGCGCTTCCGCTTCGATCTGCATCTGCAGGATCTGACGGTCGAGCGCGTCGAGTTCCTCAGGCTTGCTGTCCACTTCCATGCGCAGACGCGAGGCGGCCTCGTCCACGAGGTCGATTGCCTTGTCGGGCAGGAAGCGGTCGGTGATGTAGCGATGCGAGAGCGTCGCAGCCGAGACCAGCGCCGAGTCGGAGATCTTCACCCCGTGGTGGAGTTCGTATTTCTCCTTGATACCGCGCAGAATCGAGATCGTGTCCTCGACCGTCGGCTCCTCCACCATCACAGGCTGGAAACGCCGGGCCAGAGCCGCGTCCTTCTCGACATATTTGCGGTATTCATCGAGCGTTGTGGCGCCCACGCAGTGCAGCTCACCACGGGCCAGCGCCGGTTTGATCAGGTTCGCCGCATCCATCGCGCCATCGGATTTCCCGGCACCCACGAGCGTGTGCATCTCGTCGATGAAGAGGATGATCTCGCCCGCAGCGGCCTCGATTTCCTTGAGGATCGCTTTCAGACGCTCTTCGAATTCACCGCGATATTTCGCACCGGCGATCAGCGCACCCATGTCGAGTGCGAGCAGCCGCTTGTCGCGCAGCGATTCCGGGACGTCCCCGTCGATGATACGCAGCGCGAGGCCTTCCGCGATCGCGGTCTTACCCACGCCAGGCTCACCGATCAGAACCGGGTTGTTCTTGGTCCGACGGCTCAGCACCTGCATGGTGCGCCGAATCTCGTCATCACGACCGATGATCGGGTCGATCTTGCCTTGCTCGGCAGCTTCGGTCAGATCGCGCGCGTATTTCTTGAGCGCCTCATAACCCTCTTCGGCCGAGGCCGAATCCGCCGTGCGGCCTTTGCGCAGATCGTTGATCGCGGCGTTGAGCTTCTGCGCCGTCACCGCGCCCGCATCGAGCGCATCCTTGGCCCGCGTGTTCACCATGGCCAGAGCCATCAGCACACGCTCCACCGGGACGAAGCTGTCGCCCGCTTTCTTGGCGATCTTCTCGGCCTCGTCGAGCACGCGCACGAGGCTCTGCTCGACATAGACCTGCCCGTCGCCGCCCGACACTTTCGGCAGTTTCGACACCGCCAGATCGACGGCTTCGAGCACGCGGGCAGGCTCGCCGCCGGCGCGCTTGATCAGATTGGCCGACAGCCCCTGATCGTCATCCATCAAAGCCTTCAGAAGATGCTCGGGCACCACACGTTGATGACCCTCGCGCATCGCGATCGTCTGCGCGGCCTGAAGGAAACCGCGAGACCGCTCCGTGAACTTCTCCATGTTCATCGGCATTCTCCTTTTTTAAAGCCCCCGGGATGTGTCTGGCCCTGAATAGGCGCCGTCCTGACCGGGTCTCGTTTTGAAAAATGGGATGTGGCGCATCCCGCTTCAAGAGCTTTATGGCGACCATTTCGCCGCAGGTGGAAACCAAAACGCAAGGTTTAGCGTTTACGCAAGGACACCCATGCAGGAGGCTCCGAGGATGCATCATGCCAGCGCCACGCGCATCGCGCGCCTGATTTACAACGCCGCGCAGCGCCGTTTCGAGGCGGTCGTTGAATTCTTCACCCCCGGGATCGCGCAGCCGCTGCGGGTGCCCGTTCGGGTCGAAGCCAGCCCGAATATTTCGCATCGCCAGCTTGCCCGCGCGCTGACCCGCGAAGCGCAACGTCGTGGCATCGGCGGGCTGTGATCCCGCGAACGGCTTGACGTAGCGGTGATTGATCCGCATCAGGGGGCGATCTTGAAAAGGAGCGTCCCGCGATGACCGACATGACCCTGCCCGCCGACGACCGTCTCATCGTCGCCCTCGACGTGCCGAGCGCCTATGAAGGCCTCGTGCTGGCGAACCAGCTGGGCGACTCGGTGTCCTTCTACAAGATCGGTCTGGGAATGCTCACCGGCGGCGGCCTCGCGCTGGCCAGCGAGCTGAAGCAGGATCAGGGCAAGCGCATCTTCCTCGATATGAAGCTGTTCGATATCGGCGCGACGGTCGAGAACGCAGTGCGCGGGCTGGCGCAGTTCGATCTCGACTTCCTGACCGTGCATGGCGACCCCTATGTGGTGAAGGCCGCCAAGGAAGGCGCCGCTGGCACCGATCTGAAAATCCTCGCCGTGACGATCCTGACCTCGCTCGACCGCGAGGACCTGAACGGTGCGCTGATCAAGGATGGCGCGATCAGCGACCTCGTTGCGGAACGTGCAGGCCGAGCCTTCGAGGCCGGTGCGGATGGCGTGATCGCCTCGCCGCAGGAAGCCGCGATGATCCGCGCGCTGCCCGAGGCGGAGGGCCGTCTGATCGTGACGCCGGGCGTGCGTCCCACCGGGGCCGATCTCGGCGATCAGAAGCGGATCGCGACTCCGGCAGCGGCGGTGGGCGCAGGTGCTGACCATATCGTCGTCGGCCGTCCGATCCACCGCGCGCCCGATCCGCGGGCTGCGGCGGAAGCGATCCTCAAAGAACTGCAGGGCTGATTAGCGTCTCTTACTGACCGTCGCCGCCTGTCGCCGGGCCGCTCGTCTTCGAGTCGGGCGCCACGTCGACCTTCGCGGCGTTCGGGTCGGACATCTGCTGCTCGCTCGGCGGATCGGTGGCGGCGTCGTCACCCCCGTCGATCGGCGTATCGGCAACGAGCCAGACCACGACACCCAGTGCCGCGACCAGCGCAACCAGGGTGAGTATCAGGCCGCCGATACTGCTCTGTCGGTTCGAATCCTTGGCCATTCTTGCTCGCCTCTTCGCTTTGATCCCTCGGTAAAGGAAACGCGAGGCTCTGACCTGCGTTCCTCCTCCCGTCATCAGATAGGCGGAGCATGGCGCAAAATGAAACGGCGCCCCGCAGGACGCCGCTTCACTTGCACGTGATCTGCGGAAGCGGGATCAGTTCGAGCCGCCGCTTTGCGTGGTGGCCTCAGCCGACGCGCCGCTCGTGTCGGTGCTGCCGCTGTCGCTGGCTGCCGCATCGCCCGAGGCGTCGGCGCTCGACGAATCCGCCGGGGCTGCGTTGTCGTTGTTCTCGATCGTCACCGAGGTTGCGCTCGCATCGCTCTCGGTGGGCGCAGTGCTGGCGCTTTCGTCCCCGGGCGACATCATGAGCCAAAGAACGATGCCGAGGGCGACGACGACCGCGCCCAGAACAAAATAGATGCCACCCAGACCCGAGCGTTCGTGATTATGCGTGTCAGACATGATGATCTCCTGTCGATTTTCATCTCTCTGTATTGGCGAGAGAACATCGATAGGCCGCTTCCAGTTCCCGCGATGCGCGGGAAGTCGCCGGCAGCGGTTTCGTCACAGGTCTTCAGTTCTCGTTGATGTCGTCATGCCATTGCTTCACCTGACCGCGCCGCACGCCCATCAGTTTGCGTAGCGCGAGCCATGCAATGATCGACAGAACCGCGAAGGTGATCAGCGTGATCGGCACCGAGTTTCCGACGATACCGATCCAGATCAGCCCGCCGGTGATCACCGCCCCGATCGAGAAGCCGAGGAAGATGAAGCCGGGAATGATCATCTCGGCTCCGCCCAGAACCAGACCGGCCAGAACCCAGACCCACGGAAGTTGCCAGAGGTCCATCACGCTTTCCTCAGAAGCTGGAAGGCGTCGGTGAAGGCCTCGAGGGCTGCGGCAGGCAGGATCACGGTCTGCTTGCCTTCGCCCTTGGCAACTTGAGCCAACGCGTCGACCTGTTTCAGCGCGACCTGATATTGCGCGGCTTCCAGGCCGTTCTTCGCAATCGCCAGCGCGACGACTTCCGTGGCATAGGCTTCGGCATCGGCAGAGATGCGGCGGGCTTCGGCCTCTTTCTGTGCCTGGAACAGCTGCGCTTCGGCGGCGAGTTCGACCGCGCGCTTCTTGCCCTCGGCCTCGGTCACCTGCGCCCGGCGCGCGCGCTCGGCATTGAGCTGTTGCAGCATCGCGGCGCGGGTCGCCTCGTCGAGATTGACGTCGAGAATCTCGGCGCGCGTCACCTCGATCCCCCAATCATCGACCATCACGGCGACCTGTTCGCGGACCTTCTCGATCAGGCGGGCGCGGTTCGATTGCACCTCGTCGAGCTCGATCACCCCGATCTCGGAGCGCACGATCCCCGCCACTGTCGTTGCGATCGCGGCGTCGACATCGCGGATGCGGTAGACGGTCTTTTCGGGTTCGGTGATCCGGTAGAAGACCGAGGTTTCGACCTTCACCAGCACGTTGTCAGCGGTGATCGCGTCCTGCATCGCGTTGGGCAGCTGGCGCTCGAGGATCGAGATCTTGTGCGGCACCCGGTCAAGGAAGGGCACGATGAAGTTGATGCCGGGACCGAGCACCGCGCGCAGCCGCCCGAAGCGCTCCACGACATGCTTCTCGGATTGCGGCACGATCCGCACGCCGAGGAAGACCGACAGGATCAACAGAACCGCGACGGCGATCATCACGATATCGCTGCCGGTTAGGGAATTAATGAAATACATCTGGGCCTCGACCTTCTGAACTCACACTTGATTACCGGGAAAGACGCGCAAGGCGAGCAGCGTCAGCACCACGAGCACGGCCCAGCCCCCGGGCCGTGAGATGAGCCAGACCGCGAGCGCGAAGCCGATCCCGAGGATACGACTGCTCGCGGTCGCGAGAAAGCCGAACAGCACGCCCATCAGGCGAATTCCATCAAATTGGGGGTCATCGACTGCTCCTTGTGGTTTTTCCACAAGTTTGCCGCAACTTCCGCGATTTGGGAAGGCTGTTGCGCTCAGCCTAGGCGTGCAGGCAGGCGCAGGCCGCGCAATACGTCGGCGCCGGACATCGGACGCTTGCCCGGGCGTTGGGCTTCGAGAATTTCCAGCGCGCCGGTGCCGCAGGCGATGGTAAACCCGTCGAGGATCTCGCCCGGTGCGCCGCTTCCCTCCGCCGGGGCCGCGCGCAGCAGCTTGATCCGTTCACCTGCGATTTCGGTCCAGGCGCCCGGGAAGGGCGAGAGCCCGTTGATATGCCGGATCACTTCATCGGAGGGACGCGTCCAATCGACCTGCGCCTCCGCCTTGTCGATCTTCGCGGCATAGGTGACGCCATCCTCGGGCTGCGGCTGCAGGATCAGCGAGTCGATCTCGGACAGCGCGTCGAGGATCAGCCGCGCGCCCATCGCGCTCAGCCGGTCATGCAGCTCGCCGGTGGTCTCGGTCGCGCCGATCTCGGTCGCTTCGCGCAGCAGAACCGGCCCGGTATCGAGCCCGGCCTCCATCTGCATGATGCAGATGCCCGTCTGGCTGTCGCCGGCCATGATCGCCCGGTGGATCGGGGCCGCCCCGCGCCAGCGCGGCAAAAGCGAGGCGTGGATATTCAGGCAGCCCTTCGCGGGCGCATCCAGAATGGCCTGCGGCAGGATCAGCCCGTAAGCCACCACGACTGCGATATCGGCGTTCAGCGCGGCGAAGGCCTCGCGATCATCGGGGGCTTTGAAATTCCGCGGGGTGCGCACTTCAATCCCCAGTTCCTCAGCCTTGGCATGAACCGGAGAGGGGCGCTCTTTCTTGCCGCGCCCGGCGGGACGGGGCGGCTGGCTATAGACGGCGACAACCTCATGCGCGCCGGCCAGCGCCTCCAGAACGGGGACGGAGAACTCCGGCGTTCCCATGAAGATGACGCGCATCGCTTAGCCTTTCGCGAGTTTCTTCGACTTCTGCACCAGCATCTTGCGGCGCAAGGGCGAGAGATGATCGACATACATCTTGCCGTTGAGGTGGTCGATCTGGTGCTGCACGCTCGTCGCCCAGAGGCCCACGAAATCGCGGTCCTCCATTTCGCCGTCCTCATTGAGGAAGCGCACCGTCACCGCGCGAGGCCGCTCGATCGGGGCGGAAATACCCGGCAGGTTGGGCGAGGCCTCTTCATGCTTGCGCATCTGCACCGACGCATGAAGCACTTCCGGATTCGCCATCCGCACAGCCTGACCGCGCTTGTCGGATGCGTCGACCACGGCGAGCCGCATCATGATGCCGATCTGGGGTGCTGCAAGCCCGACGCCGGGCATCGCATCCATCGTCTCGACCATGTCGTCCCAGATCATCCGAACGGTCTCGGTGATCGTCTCGACCGGCTCGGCGGGGCGATGCAGGCGGCGGTCGTCATAGGGGATGAAGGCGCGCGAAGCCATCAGAGGATCGGATCCTTGGCGGCGCCCGCACGGGCCCGCTCGCGCTTGAGCTTCTCCATCTTGCGGGTGATCATCTTGCGCTTCATCGGACCGAGATAGTCGATGAACAGCTTGCCGTTGAGGTGGTCGAACTCGTGCTGCGCGCAGGTCGCCCAGAGCGCGTCGAACTGTTCCTCATGACTTTGCCCGTCGAGGCCGAGCCACTTCATCCGCACTTCGGAGGGGCGCGTCACCTCGGCATATTGATCCGGGATCGACAGGCAGCCTTCCTCGTAGACATTGGTCTCTTCCGAGGTCCAGCTGATCTCGGGATTGATCAGAACCATCGGCTCGGGGGCCGCTTCCTTGTCCTTCACGCAATCCATCACGAAGATCCGCTTCATCACGCCGACCTGCGGCCCGGCCAAGCCGATGCCGGGCGCGTCATACATGGTCGCGAGCATGTCATCGGCGAGCTTGCGGATCTCGTCGTTAACTTCGGGTACCGGCTCGCAGACCTTTTTCAGGCGCGGATCGGGATGGATCAGGATCGGTCGTAGCGTCATGGGCAGGGATTTAGGCGAAGCAATGCGTCTGTGCAATGGCGGCGGTGATTGTGCCAGTGACAAAACGCCGTTTGTAACCCGGCTTTGCTTTTGCTCAGATGCGCCCAATCCGACCAGAGAGAGGCCTAGATGAGCAAACCCGACTTCGACGAAATCATCGACCGCGTAGGCACCCATTCGCAGAAATGGGACGGGATGGAAAAGTATTACGGGGTTTCGCCGGAAGACGGGATCGCGATGTGGGTCGCGGACATGGATTTCCGCCCGCCCACCTGCGTGCAGCGCGCGCTCGAGGATATGGTCGCGCAGGGTATCTATGGGTACTGGGGCGGCGAGGACGAGTACCGCGCCGCAATCCAGTGGTGGATGCGCGAGCGCCACGGCTGGGAGATCGAGCCGGACTGGATCTTCACGACTCACGGTCTGGTCAACGGCACGGCGCTCTGCGTCGATGCCTATACCGACCCGGGTGATGCGGTCGTTCTGATGACGCCGGTCTACCATGCCTTCGCGCGGGTCATCCGTGCGGCCGGGCGCGAGGTGCGCGAATGCCCGCTGAAACTGGTCGATGGCCGCTACGAGATGGATTTAGACGCCTGGGACGGGCTGATGACGGGGGCGGAGAAAATGCTCGTCCTCTGCTCGCCGCATAATCCCGGCGGGCGCGTCTGGACCCGCGCGGAGCTGGAAGCCACGGCGGCGTTCGCGAAGCGCCACGGGCTGGTGTTGGTCTCGGACGAGATTCACCATGACATCGTGATGCCGGGCGAAACCCATATCCCGATGGCGAATGCCGCGCCCGATCTGCCGCTGGTGATGATGACGGCCACCACGAAGACCTTCAACATCGCGGGCACGCATACGGGCAACGTCATCATCTCGGACCCGGATCTGCGCGCCCGATTCGCGACGCGGATGGCAGCATTGGGGATCTCGCCCAACAGTTTCGGCATCGCGATGGCGACGGCGGCCTACAGCCCCGAGGGGGCGGCGTGGGTCGATGAGTTGAACGCCTATCTCGATGAGAACCGCCGGATTTTCGATCAGGGGATCGCCGAGATCCCGGGGCTGCATTCGATGCCGCTCGAAGCGACCTATCTCGCTTGGGTCGATTTCTCCGGCACCGGAATGGAGCCCGAGGAATACAAGTCGCGTGTTCTGAAGGACGCGAAGATCGCGGTGAATTTCGGGGCGACTTTCGGTGCGGGGGGAGAAAAATTCCTGCGCTTCAACCTCGCCACGCCGCGGGCGCGGGTGAGCGAAGCGGTGGAGCGCTTGCAAGCCGCCTTCTCTGATCTGCAATGAAAAAAGGGCCGGTTTTCCGGCCCTTTCCTTTGAAATCTCGGTCTCGCTCAGATCTTCGTCAGGTAGCCCGACAGCGTCGGCCCTTCCTGCGCGAAATCGAGCGCCGCGCGATCGCTGACGGGCGTTTCGCGCTTCACCGTGCAGATCAGTTCGTTCCCCTGAATTTCCGAGGCCACGATCAGGCAGGTCGCGACGTGCTTGGGTCCGTCATAGAGATCGACATGGCCGCGTAGATGCGAGACCTCGTCGGCATCCAACGCGAAGCCACCCGGCACCCGGCGCAGCACCGGCCAGATCTGACCGCCTGCGAGAACACGCAGGCGTGCCTTTTTCGCCGCATCGCGTTTCTGCGCGGCGCGCAGTCCTTCAAGGACCTCCTTAGGCAGGAATTCCATGACATCCTCCAACAGCTTCCCCGTGATCCATGCTGATCACCTCAATGTAAAAAGCAAGTTAACCATTCAGACGATCCGATTCTGCGGCTGCAAAGAGTGCTGAAATTGCAACGGCTTGCATGGCCGCCGCATCGGGTTGTCGCGCTGGGCCGCGCGAGATAGCGTCGAGGGTGACCGCGCAACCCGGAGGCTCTCATGCGTAAAGCTCTGCTCACCCTGACCCTCGCTCTCTCGCCCATGTTCAACGTCGGTATTGCCCATGCCGAGTGCGGCGGTAGCTGGTCCGGTTTCGTGTCCGGGATTCGCAGCGATCTGCAGGCGGCTGGATTGAACGCGCAGCAGGCCAATGCGTTCCTCGCCGGTGCGCAGCAGAATCAGGCGGTGTTGCGGGCGGACCGGGCGCAGGGGGTGTTTCGCAAAACCTTTCTCGAATTCGCGAGCGCGGTGATCAGCAAGAACCGGATGGTGAACGGGGCGAAGAACGCCAAGCGTTATGCGAAAACCTTCGACCGGATGGAGCAGACCTACGGCGTCTCGCGCGGGGTGCTGCTGGCCTTCTGGGCGCTCGAGACCGATTACGGCGCAGTGCAGGGCGATTTCAACACGCGCGATGCGCTGCTGACGCTGGCCCATGATTGCCGCCGGCCCGAGCTGTTCCGCCCGCAAGTGATTGCCGCCGGGGAGCTGTTCCGGCGCGGCGATTTCGATCCCAAGCGAACCACCGGTGCCTGGGCGGGAGAGATCGGGCAGGTGCAGATGCTGCCCGAGGACATTCTGCACAACGGGGTCGATGGCGATGGCGACGGGCATGTTCGCCTGAAGACCTCGGCGCCCGATGCGCTGATGTCGGGGGCCAACATGCTGCGCGATATGGGGTGGCGCCCGAACGAGCCGTGGATGCAGGAAGTGACTGTGCCCAACAATCTCGATTGGTCCCAGACCGGGCTCACCACCGAATTGCCGGTCTCCGAATGGGCGGCGCGCGGCGTGCGTGCGCGGCAGGGGCAGCTTGCGCGCAATCTGCGCGGATCGCTCCTTTTGCCGATGGGGCGCAAGGGGCCCGCCTTTATCGTCTATCCGAATTTCCGTGTGCTGTTCGAATGGAACAAGAGCTTCGTCTACGTCACCAGCGCGGCCTATTTCGCCACGCGCCTCGAAGGGGCGCCGCGCCTCGATCCCGGCGCGCCCGAACCGGGGCTGAGCGTGTCGCAGATGAAGCGGTTGCAGGATAAGCTGGTCGCGAAGGGCTATGACGTGGGTGCGGTCGATGGCATCCTCGGCGCCAACACCCGCAACGCTGTCCAGAGCGCGCAAGAGAGGTTCGGACTGTCCGCGGATGGTTGGCCGACGCGCGCCTTGCTCGATCGGTTGTGACCGCGTCGGGGCGGGCGGTCACCCCGCTGCGCCGCCAAGTGCGAAGAAATCGAGAAACGGGCTGAGCAGGTAGCGGATCGGAGAGACCGGCGCGGTCTGCAGGAAAACCTCGGCGGGCATACCGGGCACGAGAAGCCTGCGTTCCTCCGCGTCGAGCTCGCCCATATCGAAGGTGATCCGCACTTTGTAATAGCTTGCGCCGGTCGCCGGATCGGTCAGCGTGTCCGGGGAGATACGCGTGATCGTGCCTGTCACGTCGCTCGAGATTCGCCGTGACAGTCCCGGAAAGCGGAGGATCGCAGTTTGGCCTGCCGCCACGCCGTCGATATTGGTCGGATCGACCTGCGCATTGATGATGAGCGGCCGCCCGGTCTCTACGATTGCCATCGCCATCTCCGCCGGGCGCAGCACCGCGTGTGCGCCGCGCAAGCGCACATCGTGCACCGTGCCGCTGACTGGCGCGCGTAGGGTGCGCCGCGCCAATTCGTGGCGCAGATGTGTGGTGCGGGCAGAGAGCTCGTTGGCGCGGGCATTGCTGGATTCGAGTTGCGACTCGATTTCCTCCCGGCGTTGCCATTGCAGCCGCGACGCGGTGAGCACCACGCCGCCGCTTTGCACCGTGAGCTGCGTTTTCTGGGCGCTCAACGCGCCGAGTTGTCGCTCCAGCGAGACCTGCTCGCGGGTGAGGGCGAGGATTTGCGCCGATGTGGCGAGGCCGCGATCCTTCAGCCGTTCGCGGAGGGCGAGTTCTTTTTCGATCAACCGCTCTTCGCGTTCCAGCGCCGTGACCTGCGCATCGAGCCCGTCGCGCTGCGCACGGATTTGCTGCAGCTGCCGCGCCATTTCGGCGCGTTGCTGAGCGAAGGACTGCTTGCGGGCTTCGAACAGGGAATTCTGCCCCTCGAGCAGATCGGTGACATCCGCGCGGAGCTTGGCCGCCTCCAAAAGCTGCCTCGGGTAAGGGACCGTGTTCGCGCCGTCCCGTTCGGCTTGCAGCCGCGCGCGCTGGGCCTGCAGGGCGAAATCCGAGGCTTCGACGATGGCCAGCTCGGTCCGGATGTCGTCCGAGGCAAGGCGCATCAGCACTTGGCCACGGGTGACGTGATCGCCGCTTTTGACATAAATCTGTTCGATGGTCCCGCCGGTCGGATGCTCGATCACATGGCGGGAGCTGTCGACTTCGATCCGTCCGGAGGCCTGGATCGATCCGGCGAGCCGCGTGACGGTGAGCCAAAGGGCGGATCCGATGAAGAGGGCGACGATCGCCGCGAGGCCGAAGCCGATCGGGACGCCATGTTGCGAAGGGGTGCAGCAGGTGCCCCCTTGCCCAGAATGGATGCAGGCGTCGCTCACGCGGCGCTGTCCGCGCGTGGAACCACGCGGGCCTTCGTGGCCGAGGCGATCATGCGCTTGAGAACGTCGTCACGCGCGCCGAGGGCGCGCTGCGCCCCGTGATCGAGTACGAGGATGCGTTCGCATTCGGCGAGCGCGCCGGGGCTGTTGGTCATCACGATCGCCGCGCCGCCGCGCGCCTTCAGATCGCTCAGCATCGTGTGCAGACAGGCCCCGCCATCTCCACTGAGCAGAAGGTTCGGCTCATCGAGAATAAGCAGGATCGGGTCGTGATAGAGCGCCCGCGAAAGCGCGACGAGCTGGCGCTGGCGATCGGAGAGCGAAGCCCCCTCGAATTCGATCGGTGTGTCGTAGCCCGCGGGCATTTTGAGAATCATCTGATGCGCGCCGGCGCGTTCGGCTGCGGCGATGACCCGGTCCATGTCGGGCGCGAGGTCGAGCCGGGCGATATTCTCGGCCACGGTGCCGGGGAAAAAGGTGACCGATTGCGGAAGGTAGCCGATCAGCCGCCCCAAATTGTCGCGGTCGTATTGATCCAGCGGCACCTCGTTGAGGCGGATCGTGCCTGAGCTTGGATGGGCGAAGTTGCACAGGCTGCGCGCGAGAACGGATTTGCCTGCGCCGAGCGGGCCGATCACCCCGAGCGCCTCGCCGGGTTCGAGCGAGAAGCTGATCATCTCGATTGCCGCTCGGTCGGAATTGGCGGGCCGGACGGTGATGTCTTCGACGGCAAGGCGCGCCTTCGGGCTCACCCACTCAGTGCCCTTTTGCGCGGCCGGGTGAGCGCCGAGCAGGGCCGCCAGCCGGTCGCGGGCGACGATGGCGCGCTGCCATTGCGTCCACCCGCCGACGGCAAGCTCGACCGGCGCGAGTGATCGCCCCATCAGGATCGAGGCGGCGATCATCGCCCCCGGGCTCAACTCGCCTTGCAGGACCAGATAGGCGCCAAGCGCCAGCATCGAGGTTTGCAGCAGCATCCGCAGTGCGCGCATCGAGGCATGGAAGCTGCCGCTGAGATCGGTGGCTCGAATCGCGTTGTCCATCGATTCATGCCGCGCTGCCTGCCAACGTTTGAAGCCGCTTTCGCGCATTCCGAGCGAAACGACCGTTTCGATCTGGCGGAGAAAATCGTTTCCGAGATACCGGGCTTTGTTTTCGAGCTGCGTGGTCTCTTCCATTCGCCCGCGCGTGACGAATTGCGTAGCGAGAGACAGCAGGATCAACGTGGCCCCTCCGGCGAAGGCCAGAGCGCCGAGCCACGGGTGGAACACAAACAGCACTCCGAGATAGAGCGGCGTCCAGGGCAGATCGAACACCGCCGCCGCGACCGGGGAGGCATAATAGCGCTGGACGATTTCCAGATCACGCAGGGCGTTGTTGGAGGATCGCTCCTGCGTGTTGATGGT
Source organism: Thioclava sp. PTB-PU3-1 (assembly GCF_055666785.1). Classification (NCBI taxonomy): domain Bacteria; kingdom Pseudomonadati; phylum Pseudomonadota; class Alphaproteobacteria; order Rhodobacterales; family Paracoccaceae; genus Thioclava; species Thioclava sp. PTB-PU3-1. The sequence goes on from NZ_JBVNVL010000003.1 coordinate 428,191, forward strand.
GGCGTCGATGATGGCGGCGTCGAAGACGCGCCGCTCGAGGCCGCGCTGATGATCCGCCCCGATTCGGGCGAGCAGGCGACCTCGCGCCCAATCAATGACGCCCATCATCGTGAAGAGAAAGGCCACCAGCAGGAACAGGTTGATCAGCGTCGGCAAGGACCGCGCGGGCAGCACGCGGTCATAGACCTGCAGCATGAACAGCGGCCCCGCGAGAACGAGCAGATTGATGAAGGCCGCGAATATTGCGACCAGCACGAATTGCCTTCGTACCCGGCCTAGCAGCCGGGCCATCTCCCCTCGTCCTTTGACGATGTTGCGTTTGATGATGGCTTGATCGGTGTTGGAATATGGCATCGTGCTCTCCCCGCGATGACGGGCACTGATCGGAGCGCCGCGCTTGGCAAGGGTGATGCGAAGGCGCTGAACGGGGCGTTAATTTCGCCGCGCCTTTTCGCGTCAATTCGATCCATTTCTTCCGGAACTCCGGAGTTCTGAGCGACTCGCGTTGCGGCAAGACCGGATGCGCCCTATCTATTTCAGGACCTAAGCCGCAACGCAGGGGGGAGCGACTTTGGCGCAGGAATTAGAAAAGAGGGCCTCGGCGCGCATCGGCATGCGGTGGTCGGCGGTGGCTACGATGACGGCGCTTGCGCTGGGGTTGGCCGCCTGCGCACCTGCGCCGCCCGCGACCGGCATTCAGGATCCTTACGAGGCGGCAAATCGCAAGACGCATGAGTTCAACAAGAAGCTCGACTCGGCCTTCTTCCGCTCCGATTCGACCGATGGCAGTGGCCCCGGGCCGGTGACGAAAACGCTCTATAATGTCGGCAGCAATCTCAGCCTGCCGGGCAAAGTGCTCAACTCTCTGCTGCAAGGACGGCCCGAACCGGCGGTGAAGAACACTTTCCGATTCTTCATCAACTCGACGATCGGGCTGGGGGGTATCTTCGATCCGGCGGGGACGGATTTCTCGTTGCCCGAGACGGATACCGATTTCGGTGAGACGCTACATGTCTGGGGCGTGGGCGAAGGTAATTATCAGGAATTGCCGGTCTTCGGGCCGTCCACGACGCGTGATACAGTCGGGATGGTCGTCGATTTTGTGATCGACCCGCTGGGCGCGCTGCCCGACAAGGAGCGCATCGCCGCAGGGGCGCTACGCTTCGGCGGCAATGTCGCGAAGCGCAACATGTATGGCACCACTGTCGATTCGATCCTGTACGACAGTGCCGACAGCTATGCTCAAAGCCGGCTTCTGTATCTGCAGAACCGACGCTACGAACTCAATGGCGAGGAGGCCACCGATGCGAATGCCTACGATCCCTACGAAGACCTTCTGCTGCAATAGGCGGCAGGTTCTGGGCCTCGGCGCGGCGGGTCTGGCGGCGGCGATGGTGCCGAGTTCGGCATATGCGCTGACCGATGCGCAGGCGCGCGCGCTGATCCAGAAAGCGGTGAACGAGGTCAACGCGGCCATCGCCTCGGGGCGCACCGGGCCCGCGCTCTATGCGATGTTTGAACGGATTTTCGCGCGATATGCGGATGTGAACGTCATCGCGCGCTCGGCGCTGGGCGTGGCGGCGCGGCAGGCGAGCCCGGCGCAGCTTGCGGCCTTCACCAAGGCGTTCCAGGGCTACCTCTCGCGCAAATACGGCAAGCGGTTCCGTGAGTTCCAAGGCGCGAAGTTCCAGATTCAGGGCGCACGCCCGATCAAGACCTTCTACGAGGTGAAGACACTCGCGACCCTGCCGGGGCAGGCGCCGTTTGAGGTGCTGTGGCAGGTCTCGGATCGCTCTGGCAGCGACAAGTTCTTCAACCTGATCGTCGAGGGCGTGAATATGCTCGCCTCCGAACGGGCCGAGATCGGCGCGATGCTCGATCGGCGTCGCGGCAATATCAACGCGATGATCGAGGATCTGAAACGGGCGGGATAACCGGCGCGGGCTTCGGCCCTGCAGGGCACCACACCAAATGAAAAACGCCCGGACCATCGGTCCGGGCGTTTTCATTTTGTGGGTCGGGTCGCTCAGTTGCTGCCGAAGATGTTCAGCAACTCGTTGAGGATCGACTGCGACGGGTCGCGCCGCTGTCTTTGGGGCTGCTGCTGAGCGGGGGCTTGCCCCGCGCTCTGGCTTTGACCCTGAGACTGCTGTGCCGGCACCTGCCAGTCGCCCGGATGGGCCATGGGCAGCGGCTTGGGGTCTTCGCCGTTGAGCACACGCTTCATCGTCTCGTGGAAGATCTCGGCGGGCAGGCCACCCCCAGTCGTCCCTTTCAGCGGCGTGTTGTCGTCATTGCCCATCCAGACGCCGACCACGTAATCCGAGGTGAAGCCGACGAACCAGGCATCGCGCGCGCTCTGCGTGGTGCCGGTCTTGCCCGCGATCTCGTAGCCGTCGATGTTGGCGCGGCGACCGGTCCCGTGCAGCACCACCTGACGCATCATGTAGGTCAGTTCCTGCGCCGCTTTCTTCGAGATCACGCGCTCGCCGATCCCGCCGGGCTTACCGAAGAGCGGCTGGTCGTCGCCTTTCAGCGTCAGCGAGGTCAGGCCATAGGGCTGCACCGAAGAGCCGCCATTGAGGATACCCGCATAGGCCCCCGTCATGTCGAGCAGGTCCGATTCCCCCACGCCAAGCGCCACCGAGGGGAGGTTCGGAAGGTCCTGCGCGAAGCCGAACCCTTCCGCGACCTTGATGACATTCTCGCGCCCCACCGCTTCGGAGACGCGCACGGTCGCCACGTTCACCGAATGCTCCAGCGCCGTGGTCAGCGTGATCGGCCCCATGTAGCTGCGTTCGTAGTTGCGCGGGCTCCAATCGGGCGAGCCGGGCATCTTCACCGTGACCGGCGCGTCATCCACCATCGAATCCGGGGTGTAGCCCAGATCGAGCGCGGTCGCGTAGACGAAGGGCTTGAAGGTCGAGCCGGTCTGCCGCTGCGCCATGGTCGCGTGGTTGAACGCACCCGAGACCTTCGTGGCCCGACCGCCAACCATGCCGCGCACGGCACCATCGGCGCTCATCACGACGATCGCGGATTCGGCCTTCGAGCCTTTGGAGACCTTGTTGTCATAGACCGACTTCATCGCGTCTTCGGCCGCCGACTGGATGCGCTGATCGAGGGTGGTGTTGATGACCACATCCTCGGTCGTGTCGCGCGACAGGAAGTCGGGGATCGTGTCCATCACCCAATCCGCAAAATAGCCGCCCGCGCGCTTCTGGGCCGCCTGGCTCAGGGTGGCGGGGTTGTTCTTCGCGTCGAGATATTGCCGGTCCGTCAGGTAGTTTTGCTCATGCATGAGGCTGAGCACGGTCTCCGCCCGCTCCTGCGAGCGTTTGAGGCTCGAGGTCGGGGCGTAGTAGCTCGGGGCTTTCAGAAGGCCCGCTAGCATCGCGGCCTGCTGCGGATCGACATTGGCGGCCGAGATGCCGAAATAGCGCTCCGACGCGGCCTCGAAGCCGCGCGCACCCGCACCGAGATAGGCGCGGTTGAGGTAGATCGAAAGGATTTCATCTTTCGAGTATTTCAGTTCCAGCGCGAAGGCGTAGGGGACTTCCTTGATCTTGCGGCGCAGACCGCCCGAACGGCAGTCATTCTCATAGGCGGCTTCGTTCTTCCACTTCTTCGGGTCGAACTTCACGCCGAGGCACAGGAGCTTCGCGGTCTGCTGAGTGATGGTCGAACCGCCGTTGCCATCGAAAGGCCCGCGCCCTTCGCGCATGTTGATCGCCATTGCCGAGGCGATGCCGCGCGGCGAGATGCCGAAGTGATGGTAGAAGCGGCGGTCCTCGGTCGCGACCACGGCGTCGCGCAGATAGGGCGAGACGTTTTTCGCGTCGATCTGGCCGCCGAAGGTCTCGCCGCGCCAGGCGAAGACCTTGCCCTGATCGTCGAGCATCGTGACCGAGCCGCGGGTGCGGCCGTCGAGCAGCTTCGTGTAGTCGGGCAGGGTCGAGTAGAAATACAGCGTCGCTGCGCCCACCACGAGGGCGACGATCATCGCGAGCCGCCAGCCGACGCCCCAGACAACCCGCCAGATCAACCGAGCGAGGCCGATGATCAGACCGGTGATCGGCCCGTTGCGCCGCGGCGGCTTGCCTCGGCCGCCACTGCCGCCACCGCCGTTACCTCCACCCCGGCGCGCATTCTTGCGCGGCTTGGTGGGTTTCGATGCCTTGGGAGGCTGCTTCGACGAGGAATAGCGCTTGTCGGCCACGAGGCGCCCGCGCCCTCCGCCTTTCTGAGTCATCTGCCTGTTCCGCTGCCTGCGTTTTAATTGCGCGCAATCTACACGGGCCGACCCGAGATGTGCACCCGCGAAAAATCACGTTTCAGATTTGCAATGTGATTAAAAAAGCGGCAAAGCGCACAAATTGTGCAAATTTGAGCCAGAATCCGCTGAGGCTGCTACTCGGACGGAACCTCGTTTCCTTGTGTGAAAGGGGCACAGCGGGCCTTTTAACACCGTGCGATGTCACCAAGCGGGCATCGAAAGGGCTGAACAAGGAAGGGATGTCAGGTGAAACTCATCATTGCAGCAATCAAGCCGTTCAAGCTGGAGGAGGTGCGCGAGGCGCTCACCACCATCGGCGTGCGCGGAATGATGGTGACCGAGATCAAAGGCTTCGGTGCCCAGTCGGGTCACACGGAAATCTATCGTGGCGCCGAATACGCCGTGAACTTCGTGCCGAAGGTCAAGCTGGAGATCGTCGTCGCGGACGGCCTCGCCGACGAGGTTGTCGACACGATCATGAAAGCCGCGAAAACCGACAAGATCGGCGACGGCAAAATCTTCGTTCTCGATGTCGGGCAGGCGGTTCGCGTGCGCACCGGCGAATCCAATGACGACGCGCTTTAAGGCGCGACAGGGGGAAAGTAGGAAAATGAACAAGCTTTCGAAAATCACTGGCCTTGCGGTTGCGATGACCGCGGTGGCCCTGCCGGCGCTGGCGCAAGACGCCGCCCCGGTCGATCCGCCGGCCAATGAGATCGGCTTCATCCTGAACACCTTCATGTTCCTCGTCACCGGCTTCCTGGTGATGTGGATGGGCGCGGGCTTCTCGATGCTCGAGGCTGGCCTCGTGCGTTCGAAGAACGTGACCATGCAGTCGCTGAAGAACATCGCGCTCTTCGCGATCGCGGCGATCATGTACTACCTGATCGGCTACAACCTGATGTATCCGGGCGACGGCTGGTCGATCAACGGCGTGCTCGGTGCCTTCTCGACCACCTCGCTCGAGCCCGTTGGCGTCGGCGCGGATTCGGTCGACCTGACCTACGCTTCGGTCGGTTCGGACTTCTTCTTCCAGCTGATGTTCTGCGCCACCACCGCGTCGATCGTTTCGGGCACCCTGGCCGAGCGCATCAAGCTGTGGCCGTTCCTGATCTTCACCGTGATCCTGACGGGCTTCATCTACCCGATCCAGGCTTCGTGGAAATGGGGCGGTGGCTTCCTGGATGCCGATTTCGGCTTCCTCGACTTCGCTGGCTCGACCGTCGTGCACTCGGTCGGTGGCTGGGCAGCTCTCGCAGGCGCTCTGATCCTCGGCCCGCGTATCGGCAAGTATAAGGACGGCAAGGTCCAGGCTATGCCCGGTTCGAACCTGACGCTCGCCACGCTCGGTACCTTCATCCTGTGGCTCGGTTGGTTCGGCTTCAACGGCGGTTCGCAGCTCTACATGAACACCGTGGGCAACGTCGCCGATATCTCGCGCATCTTCGCCAACACGAACACGGCAGCTGCCGGTGGCGCGATCGCAGCGCTGATCCTGACCCAGATCCTCTACAAGAAGCCGGATCTGACCATGGTTCTCAACGGCGCTCTGGCTGGCCTCGTGTCGATCACGGCTGAGCCGCTGACCCCGAGCCTCGGTGCAGCGACCATCATCGGCGCGATCGGCGGTATCATCGTGGTCCTGCTGGTTCCGATGCTCGACAAGCTGAAGATCGACGACGTCGTGGGCGCTATCCCGGTCCACCTCGGCGCTGGTATCTGGGGCACGCTGGCTGTTCCGATCACCAACCCGGACGGCACCTTCTACGGCCAGATCGTTTCGATCATCATCGTCGGCATCTTCGTCTTCGTGGTCTCGGCAATCATCTGGTTCATCCTCAAAGCCGTCATGGGCATCCGCGCCCCGGCCGAGGACGAGATGATGGGTCTCGACAAGGCGGAACTCGGCATGGAAGCCTATCCGGAGTTCGTCAACTAAGACGCCGCATCCAAGACAAAGCGAAAGGCCCGGGAGCGATCCCGGGCCTTTTTCATTGCGTCTGGTGTCCGCTTACTCGGTGACCGGAGCGCCTTGCGGCTTTTGGCCGCCGCCGCTGTTCTGGTAATCCGGCTTGCGCAGGAAGAAGACCAGCGGGATGGCCGCCAGCGTGACCCACATCATGAACTTGAAGTCGTCCACGTAAGAGATCATCGCCGCCTGCTGCGTCGCAAGGTTGTTGAGCACCGTCAGGGCCGCTTCCCGCGACATGCCGCTCGCGCCGTTCATCACGCCCGAGAGGTTCTGCGGATTGATCGCAGAGACGATCTCGGAGTGGTTCACCGCGATATTGTGGGTGAGCAGCGCGGTCACGATCGAGATCCCGATGGACGAGCCGATATTGCGCAGAAGCGAGAACAGCGCCGTGCCGTCGCCGCGATATTCCGGGGCGAGCGTTGCGAAGGCCAGCGTCGAGATCGGCACGAAGACCGAACCCAGTCCGAAGCCCTGAATCACGCCCGAGATGATGATCCATTTTGGCCCCATCTGCGGCGAGAAGGTCGACATGATGTGCAGCGAATAGGCGGTTAAGGACAGCCCGACCACCACGAGGATGCGCAGGTCGATGACCTTCACCAACCGCCCGATCAGCAGCATCATGATCATCGCCCCCACGCCGCGTGGCGACATCACGAGGCCCGTCGTCAGCGTCGGATAGCTGAAGATGTTCGACAGCATCGGCGGCAGCAGCGCCAGCGAGGCGAGCAGGATGATCCCGATCACGAAGATGAACAGCAGCCCCATCGAGAGGTTGCGGTCGAGGAACATCTTCGGCTCGAGGAAGGGCTTCTTCGCGCTGAGAATCCACACGAGGAAGACCCAGAACCCGCTGATCGCGAGCGCGGCCTCGATCCAAATCTCGCGCGAGGCGAACCAGTCGAGATCGGACCCACGGTCGAGCATCATCTGCAGCGACCCGATCGCCACGGCCAGCGCCGCGAAGCCGAAGAAGTCGAAACCGATCTTCTTCTTGGGGGTCTCGGGCAGGAAGAAGGCGGAGCCCGCGATGGCGATCATCCCGAGCGGCACGTTGATGTAGAACACCCAGCGCCAGTTGATCACCTCGGTCAGATAGCCGCCCAGCGTCGGGCCGATGATCGGGCCGAGCATGATGCCCGCACCGAACATCGCCATCGCCTGCCCGTGCTTCTCGCGCGGATTGATGTCGAGCATGAAGTTCTGCGCGAGTGGCACGATGGCCGCACCGAACACGCCCTGCATGAGGCGGAAGATCACCATCACGTCGAGCGACCACGCGATCCCGCAAAGCATCGAGAAGACGACGAAGCCGATCACCGCGACCATGAAGATCTCCCGCCGCCCGAAGCGGTTGGCAAGCCAACCCGACAGCGGCGTCACGATGGCTGCGGCCACGATATAGGAGGTCAGCACCCAGTTGATCGTATCGCGCGACGCGCCGAGGTCGGCGCGCATGTCGGGCAGGGCCACGTTCGCGATGGTAGTATCGAGCACCTGCATGATCACGGCCAGCATCAGCGACGCCATGATCAGCGCGCGATGCGGCACGTTATGCGGGTCGATCCCCTTGGGTTGTTTGTCTGCGGCCTCGGCCATGACTTACTGCCCCTGATCGGTCGTGCCAGCGACTGCGGCCGAGCTGTTCGCCTTGTCGAGGATGCGCTTGTAACGCGGCTCCGAGGCGGTATCGACGGTGACGCTGGCCGACAGGCCTGCGCGCAGACCTTCGAGGTTCGCGCCTTCGTCGAGACGCAGGCGCACAGGCACGCGCTGGGTCACTTTCACCCAGTTACCGGTCGCGTTCTGTGCCGGAAGGATCGAGAACTCGGCCCCCGTGCCCGCGCCGACCGCATCGACCGTCGCGTGATATTCGCGGTCGGGGAAGGCGTCGAATTCGACTGTGGCCGACTGGCCCTCTTGCATATGGGTCAGCGCGGTTTCCTTGAAGTTCGCGATCACCCAGACGTCGCTGGTATCGACCAGCGTGAAGAGGCTGGCGCCTGCACCGACCATCTCGCCCGCTTTGAACGAGGAGGCCTGGTAGATGATGCCATCGGTGGGCGCATCGACCTCGGTCTGCGAGAGGTTGTACTTGGCGTCATTGACCGCCGCGATCGCCGATTTCACCGAAGGGTGCTCGTCCACCTGAATCTCGGGATTGCCGTTGAGCGCAACCTTGGCCGACGCCACTTTCTGCTTGGCCGCGGCCAGCGTGTTCTGCGCGGCTTGCGTCGCCGTGCGCTGCTGGTCGAGCGCCTGCTGCGTCGTGGTGCCGGATTTGATCAGCTTTTCCTGACGGTCGAGCTGTTTTTTCTCATACTCGGCGTTATCCGCCGCCTGTTTCTCGTCGGCGAGCGCAGCCTTGTAGGAGGCGCGAAGCTGTTCGACCTGAAGGCGGGCCTGCGACAGTGCGGCCTCTGCCTTGGCCAGCGCCAGCTCGTAGGGTTTCTTGTCGAGCTCGAAGAGCGGCGTGCCTTTTTTCACATGCTCGTTGTCATGCACGAACACCTTGGTCACGCGGCCCGAGATTTGCGAGGCCACGGGAATCCGCGCCATCTGATAGTTGGCGTTCTCGGTGCTTTGCGAGCCACCGGCGCTCAGCCAGTACCACGCGCCGCCCAGTACGATGAGGGCAGGCACGAGAATAAGGAGCCAGAATTTCGGCCCCTTCTTCTGTTTCGGTTGGTTTGCCGCGCTGTCCGCGGTCGGGTTCTGGTCACTCATGATTTGTCTCTGACGTGGAGGAGGTGTCTTCGGAGAGGTTACGGATGATCGCCCGCAGGGTGTTCAGTGCGGTCGCGACTTCGTCATCGCTCAGCCCGGCCAGTGCCTGCTCGTAGATGTCATCCGCGATGGAGCGCGCATTCTCGAACGCGTTGCGCGCCTTGGCCGAGGGATGCACGAGCTTGACGCGTCGATCATTCGGATCAGGTTTGCGGCAGACCCAGTCGGCTTCTTCCATGCGGTCGACGAGGCGCGAGACCGAAATCGGTTCGATTTCGAGCAGCTCGGCCAGCCGGGCCTGCGCCAGCGCGCCCTCCTTCTTGAGGTAGACGAGCAGTCGCCATTGCGCGGTCGTCAGGCCGAACTCGTTGGCGCGTGCCTCGAAGCGACGGCGGATCAACCGCGTCGCGTCGTGCAGGAGAAAACCTAGGCTCTGATCGGGCATCCGGGGCTCCGTTGAAATTAAAGTAAGCCTCTATATTATGAGCCTGCTTATTATTTCAAGTGCGCAATGCGGAAAAATCCGCCAAGAAAAACGGCGGCCCGAGTGGACCGCCGTTTCGAATTTTCGTGTTGTCGGAAGCGGTTAGACGCCTGCGTCGATCAGCGCGCGGGCCAGAAGCGGCACGCTGTTTTTGTTCAGGCCCGCGATGTTGATACGCGAGTCGCCGACCATGTAGATCGCGTTGCCTTCCTTCATCGCAGCGACCTGCTCGGGCGTCGCACCAAGGCGCGAGAACATGCCGCGGTGCTCTGCCACGAAGTCGAAGCGGTCGGAGTTGGACAGCTTGCGCAGCTCGTCGGCGAGTTGCTGGCGCAGCTCCAGCATGCCGGTGCGAACCTCTTCCAGCTCGGCTTCCCAATCGGCGCGCAGCTCGGGATCGGTGAGCACGCGGGTGACCAGCGCCTGCCCGTGATAGGGCGGGAAAGAGTAGGTCTGACGGTTGAGATAGGCGAGGTTGCCCTGAACGGTTTTCTTGGTCTCTTCCGAGCCTAGAACCATCAGGCAGCCGGTGCGCTCGCGATAGATGCCGAAGTTCTTCGAGCACGACGCCGCGATCAGCACTTCCGGCAGACGCTCGGCGATCAGGCGGGTGCCTGCCGCATCCGCTTCAAGACCGTCCCCGAAGCCCTGATAGGCGAGGTCGATCATCGGCACGGCGCCGGTCTCAGCCAGCAGATCGGCGACCTTGCCCCATTGCTCGAGCGTCAGGTTCGCGCCGGTCGGATTGTGGCAGCAGCCGTGCAGCAACACGATGTCGCCTTCCTTGGCACCCTTCAGGTCTTCCATCATCGCGTCGAAATCGACCGAGCGGGTCTCGGCATCGAAATAGCGATAGGTTGTGAAGTCCTGATTTATGAATTTCAGGATCGAGAGGTGGTTCGGCCAGGTCGGATCGGAGACCCAGATCTTGGTGCCGGGGTTCGCGATGCGGGCAAGCTCGAAGCCCATGCGGCAGGCGCCGGTGCCGCCCACGGTCGAGAGGCACGCCAGACGATCGGCCGGGTAGCCCTTGCCCAGAACCATCTCGGCCATCGCCGCGTGGAATTCCGGCTGGCCGGCGAGGCCCGCGTATTTCTTCGTGGTCTCATTGTCCCAGACCTGCTTTTCCGCCTTGTGGATGGCGCGCATGATCGGGGTTTCGCCTTCGGCGTTCTTGTAGACGCCGACGCCGAGATCGACCTTCTGGTCGCGCTCATCGGCGCGGTATTCTTCCATCAGCGCGAGGATCTTGTCCGGCGCCTGCGGCTTGAGATTGTTCAGCATTATGCTTCTCCCGTTGCGACCTTGAGGTCGTTATACATGCCCCATTCCGACCAGGACCCGTCATAGAGTGACCAGTCGGACTTGCCGATCAGTTCGAGCGCGAGCGACAGGATCGCGGCGCTGACACCGGAGCCGCAGGTCGTGATCGCGGGCTTCGACAGGTCGACGCCGGCGGCCTCGAACAGGGCCTTGATCTCTTCTGGGGATTTGAAGGTGCCCTCGGGGGTCAGCAACTCGCCGAAGGGCAGGTTGCGCGAGCCGGGGATATGACCCGAACGCAGCCCCGGGCGCGGCTCCGTGCCGTTGCCGAGGAAGCGTTCATTCGGGCGCGCGTCGATGATTTCGTGATCGCCGAGCTTGCTGGCATGGGCGACCTGCGTGACGTCCTTCACCAGACCGGGGTGGCGTTGCACCGTCATGTGACGGTCGCGCACCATCGGCGGCATGTCTTCGAGCGGGCGGCCTTCGGCTTCCCATTTCGGCAAACCGCCGTCGAGCACCGCCACATCCGTCTTGCCCATCAGGCGGAAGGTCCACCACACGCGCGGCGCGGAGAAGATCGAGTGCTGATCGTAGATCACGACCTGATGGCCGTCGCCGACGCCCATCGCGCGCATGCGGCTGATGAACTTCTCGGGCGGCGGCGCCATATGCGGCAGGTCCGAGCGGTTATCGGCGATATCGTCGATGTCGAAGAAGCGCGCACCGGGGATGTGCTTGGCGTCATAGGTCGCCTTCGCATCCCGCTCCATCTGCGGCAGGAACCACGAAGCGTCCAGAATGCGCAGGTCGGGGTCCTTCAGATGGGCAGCAAGCCAATCCGTCGATACGAGCGTTTTCGGGTCATCCATCGTCATGCGCCTCTTTTGCCGGTCGGGATTGCTTAGACTCAGCGGCGCGCAAGACGCAAGGGCAGGGCGGGTAAATCCGCCCCGTGTCCCTAGTAATTCTGCTTCAGAAGGCGCTGTTTCTGGCGGTTCCAGTCGCGTTTCGCCTCGGTTTCGCGCTTATCGGCCTGCTTCTTGCCCTTCGCGATCCCGATCAGGACCTTCGCGATGCCCTTCTCGTTGAAGTACATCTTCAGCGGCACGATGGTCATGCCCTCGCGCTGGGTCGCGTTCCACAGGCGCGCCAATTCGCGCTTGGAGACGAGCAGCTTACGCTTGCGCCGCTCCTCATGGCCGAAATGCGTGGCCTGGTTGAGGCTCGCGATATAGGAGTTGATCAGCCACAATTCGGCATCCTCGACCGAGGCGTAGCTCTCGGCGATGTTCGTCTGACCGACGCGCATCGATTTCACCTCGGAGCCTTGCAGCACGATGCCCGCCTCGAGGGTGTCCTCGACGGCGTAGTGATAACGTGCCTGCCGGTTCTCGGCGATCAGCTTGGAATTGGGGTCTGAATGCTTTGCCATAGTCGCATCGAGATAGGGCAGGCAAGCGGCTCTGTCTAGTGCGGCACCGCTACGCTTGACGCCCGTGCAGCGGCGCGAAATAGCTAGGGCAGGAGGAAACGCCCATGATCATCCAGATCGCCATCGGTTCGGTGATGATGCTTCTGACCGTTTGCATCGCCGCGCTCAGCGCCTGGGCGATCGAGGCGACGTTCTCGCGGCTGCACTGGTGGATGCTGCGTGAGCCGCACCGCCCGAAGCTGATGCTGATGGTCGTCGTCGCCGCTCTTTGGGCCTTGGCGATGGTCACGGCGGGCGTCTGGCTCTGGGCCTTCTGCTTCCGCATCCTGGGCGTGTTCAACACGATGGAGCAGTCGGTCTATTTCTCGCTCGTGAGCTTCACCACGCTGGGATACGGCGACATCCTGCTTTCGCATCAATGGCGCATTCTTGGCGGGATGGCGGCGGCGAACGGGCTGCTGAATGTGGGGCTTCTGACCGCGCTGCTGGTCGAGGTGATCCGGCATGTGCGCAAGAGCCAGCTGGAGGCCCGGGCCGAGCGCGGCGCGAGCTGAGCTGCTGTGCTCGCGCGCGCGGGTGCGCACGCGAGCTATATATCCGTCAGTCGAGCATCAGTGCGTCTTTGACGATCCCGGTCAGCATATCGGTGACCGGCTGCATCGACTCTTCGTCATAGGAGCGGAAGCCCACCGTCACGTGATCCGTGTCCTCGGGCGTCTGGTAGACGAAGATCGTGTAGGGGCAGTACTGGAAGTTGGTGATATCCGCCTCCATCACCTCGCGCGACGTCTGCGCCGAGCAGAAGGAGAATACGTCCGCGCCGGTGAACAGCGTCTTGGTGCTGCCGACCGCGTCTTTCGTGCGCTCCAGCATGTCACCGGTATGGCTGACGTGATCCACCACGAGCCCCGCGCCGATGATTGCGTTCTGCACTGCGAAGGTGACGTTGTCGAAGGTGTCTTCGGTGGTCCAGGTATGGGCGTCCCCGGCCGTTGCCGCGCTCGCCCCCACTGTGATGACCGCCGCGAGTGCGGCGCCGATGAAGCGTTTCATCTCTCTCTCCCTTGTCTCCCGATCGGACGACTTTGCGCCGTCCGTTGATCCAGTCTCGATACTGGCGCGTATTTTTATACGTGCCTAGAGGTAACAATGTCGCTGTAAGCTCCGAAGTGTAAGCGACGGGCACCGCCCCATATGTAGGGGCAGAGAGGAGATTTCCATGCGCAAGATAAGACCGAACGATCCGAGCTGGGCCGATGTGACGCCGAAGGCCGACTTCCTGAACCGCCGCCAAATCATGGCAGGCGCGGGGGCCATGGCGCTTGGCTCGATTGCCGGGCCCAGCTTTGCCAGCATCGACGCCAAGCCCTCGAAATTCTCGACCGACGCCAAGCCGAACACCCTCAAGGAGATTACCTCCTACAACAACTTCTACGAATTCGGCTGGGACAAGTCGGACCCCGCGCAATATGCGGGCCAACTGGTCACCGACCCGTGGTCGATCGAGATCGACGGGATGGTCGACAAGCCCGGCTCCTATCCGCTCGACGATATCCTCAAACCCGTGACGCTCGAGCAGCGTATCTATCGCTTCCGCTGCGTGGAGGCATGGTCGATGGTCGTGCCGTGGATCGGGTTCGAGTTGTCCAGCCTTCTGAACCGCGTGGGCGTGCAGCCGTCCGCGAAATACGTGGCCTTCCAGACGCTCTACCGTCCCGAGCAGATGCCGGGTCAGAAGCAGGGCGGTATCGACTGGCCCTATGTCGAGGGGCTGCGCATCGACGAGGCGATGAACCCGCTGACCATTCTGGCGACCGGTCTCTATGACGAAGAGATGCCGAACCAGAACGGCGCACCGGTCCGCCTGATCGTGCCGTGGAAATACGGCTTCAAATCGATCAAGAGCATCGTGAAAATCTCGCTGACCGATAAGCAGCCGCCGACGACGTGGAACCAACTGCAGCCGCGCGAATACGGCTTCTATGCCAATGTGAACCCGAAAGTGGATCACCCGCGCTGGTCGCAGGCCACCGAACGTCGCGTGGGCGCGGGCCTCTTTGCAGGCCGTCAGGAGACGCTGATGTTCAACGGCTACGGCGACGAGGTCGCGCAGCTCTACAAGGGCATGGACCTCGCGAAGTATTACTGATGATCAGCGCAACCCTCTCCGCCCCGATCAACACCGCGCTGCGTCGTGTGCCCAGCTGGGCCGTCTATCTGGCGGGGCTGATCCCGCTGGCATGGGTGGTCTGGCTGACACTGACCGGCGGCATCGGCGTCGATCCCGTGAAAGCGATCGAGCATCGGCTGGGCAAGATCGCCCTGTGGTTCCTGATCGGCGGGCTGGCCATCACGCCCGCCCGCCGATTCCTCGGTATTAACCTGATCAAGTATCGCCGCGCGATTGGCTTGCTGGCCTTCTTCTATGTGGCGCTGCACCTGATCGCCTGGGTGGTGCTGGATATGGGGATGCTCTGGGCACAAGCCGCGGCGGATCTCATCAAGCGCCCCTACCTCTTCTTCGGCATCACGGCTTTTGTGCTGCTGATCCCCTTGGCGGTGACGTCGAACAACGCCTCGATCCGCAAGTTGGGGAAAAACTGGCGGCGGGTTCACATGCTGGTTTACCCGGCGGTGGCGCTCGGCGTGATTCACTACCTCTGGCAGATGAAGGTGATTTCCAGCGAGGGTTGGCTCTGGCTTGGTGTCTTCGTTGCGCTGATGGCTATTCGATTCCGTACGTTTCGCTGGTGACTCGGTTGGTTTGGTTTGCTGCCCTTGGGGCATGGTCCTCAGGAGGTTTCGCGGGGGTGGGTGATTTGCGCAAGATTCTTCCCTGCGGTGGTTCGGGGTGAATTGGGTGCATTTGCGGTGGTGTTGAAAGCGTAGCGATTTCAGTGGTTTGGTGAGTTCTTTCGAGAAAAGTGACAGTTTTTCGAAAAAGGCACTTGCGACTCCCGGGAGTGATCCGTAAATACCGCCTCACCGAAGCGGCACACACCGCAACGGGGCGCCGGAAGGGATCGCAAGAGACTGAAGGCGAAGGAAATTTTGGAGATACGGTTGGCAGGCGCGCCCCAAGGGATTGAGGCGAGGCCGGTTGATTTTGTCTCCGCGCTCTTTGACATTGATAGATATCTGAAGAGATATGCGGGCGGTTTGGTCGATGATCGATGCGGACCGGAGCATATCGGCTCTCTAGCTTTCGGGCGATGATGAGAGTGTCAGCTTCACTGTTTGGC
>NZ_JBVNVL010000004.1:0-392464 GCF_055666785.1 Thioclava sp. PTB-PU3-1
GTAAGCGTTTTGCCGATCCCCTACGCGGCGATGCTTGACGGGATCTGGTAGTTCCAGGGCATGAGTGCGTCGATGCGGCTTTTGGGATGCCCATCGAGCAAGGCGCGCAAGGTGTCGGAGAGGTAGCTGACCGGATCGACGTCGCACATCTTGCAGTTTGCGATCAGGCTCGCGAGCAATGCCCAGTTCTCTGCTCCGACCTCGTGCCCCGCGAAGAGCGCGTTTTTCCGTGTCAGAGCGATCTTCCTGATCTGGTTCTCGACCGGGTTGGTATCCAGCTCCAGACGGCCGTCTTCAAGGAAACGCGTGAGGCTGGGCCAGCGCGCCAGAGTGTAACGGATGTCCTCGGCCAACTTGGATGAACGCGGGATGCGCGAGAGCTGTGCCTCGAGCCAGGGACGGAAAGCGGCGATGACCGGTGCCGAGAGGTCGCGCCGGGCAGCAAGTCGGGCGTCTGGAGCAAAGCCGCGCACGGATTTTTCGACGGCATAGAGCTCGGCGATCTGGCGCAGAGCTTCCTCGGCAATCGGCGACCCATCTTTTTCCAGACGCTTCACGAACCGCCGACGCGCATGCGTCCAGCAATGGACGAGCGTCCATGGGCCTTCAGGCCGGTCGACCTTGGTGAGCTTGTCATAGGCTTCATAGCCGTCGCATTGCACGAACCGCCCGCGATAGCCCTCAAGGAATCGAAGTGCATGCACGGCACCGCGGCCGGGCGCGTAGTGGAACATCACCACGGGAGGGTCTGCGCCACCGTGCCCCCGATCATCGGCAACGATGGCCCAGAAGTAACCGGTCTTCGTCTTCCGTCGCCCGGGGTCGAGCACCGGTGCTCTTGTTTCGTCCATGAAGATCCGGTCCGCACCTTTCAGCCGCTCCTTCAGGTGATCGGCGATCGGACGCAGGTGGAAACAGGCGCGTCCCACCCAGTTGCCGAGCGTGGCCCGGTCCAGGGTGATCCCCTGCCGGGTATAGATTTCGGCCTGCCTGTAGAAGGGAAGATGATCGCCGAACTTGGCCACCATGACCTGCGCGATCAGGGCCTCTGTGGGCAACCCGCCGGGCACGACATGTTCCGGGGCGTGGGCCTGCGCTACCGTGCCGGAGCAGCGCCGGCAGGCATATTTGGGCCGGCGGGTGACAAGCACGCGGAGCTGGGCCGGAACCACGTCGAGCCGCTCGGAAACGTCCTCGCCGATCCTGGCCATCTCGCCGCAACCGCAGGGGCAGAGGGTGCTTTCGGGTTCGATGATCCGTTCGATCCGGGGCAGATGTTTTGGAAGGTGACCCCGGTTTCGGTTCGGCCTGCCGCTCTCGGCAGCGCCTTGTCCCTTCAGGGCGCGTCGCGCCTTCTCCTGCGCCGCCTCCAGCACACCCTGCGCCAGTTCAACATCTTCGAGCGGCAAATTGAACTGCTCCGGATCGAGCTTCTCGGATCTCCGCCCGAACTTCTCCCGCCGCAGTTCGCTGACGATGCTTTCCAGTCGTCGCTGCGACTCGACCGCATCGACAAGCGCCGCCTCGGTCTCGGCGAGGCGGGCTTTCAGAAGTGCGTTTTCTTCGGCCAGAGCGGTGTCGGTCATGACTGCGATCAAGCACACGGGGCGGCGCCCTGCCACCGACAAATCATCCCCGAGTCATTCTGCCGCAGCTCCTACCCCGCCAAGTCTGGTCGCCGCACACGCTCGGGGCGAACAAGCCGCCAGTCGAGCCCTTCGAACAATGCCGAGAACTGTGCTGGCGATATCTTGATCACACCCTCCTGCGCCTTGGGCCAGACGAATTTCGCACCTTCCAGGCGCTTGTGGATCAGCACGATGCCGGTCTGGTCCCAGACCAGCACCTTGATGCGGTCCGCGCGCTTGGCGCGGAATACAAAGGCCGCGCCGCTGAACGGATCGAGATCCATCGCCTCCTGAACCAACAGCGCCAGACCATCCATGCCCTTTCGGAAATCGGTCGGACGCGTGGCCACATAGACGCGCAGCCCACCAGCCGGCGAGATCATTGCGATGCCGCCCGGATCGCGCGGATTATCCGGGTTAATTGCGCGTCGTCGATATCCGGCGGCACATGCAGGGTCACACCGTCGACCACCATCTCGATCCTGCCGGGTTTGATCGCACTGCCGCACCCTTTCGGGATGGATGCAGGCCGAGCCGGCTTCGGCTCCACGACAAGCGCCGCGAACATCGGTTCGTCAGTTGCCCCAGCGGGCAGAGCCAGCGCCCCGGCCATCAACTTCTTGCGCCAATCGTAGACCTGCCAGCGGGTCACGTCATGTCGCCGTGCGACATCCGCCACCTTCGCTCCGGGCGCCATGCTTTCCGCCGCGATCCGAGCCCGTTCCGCCTCGCTCCGCATTCGCCGGCCCGACCGGCCCTCGTAAATCTCGATCCTGCCCGCGTAGCCATCCGCTGAGCTGCCTAAAGAGCCGTCCATTTTGCCGTCCTCTCCTATGCCTCATCTCGGCACAGGACTCCCACAGATGATCCCAGAGCGGCAGGAGGGGGGCGGCAAAGCGCTTACGCTGCCATCGACTCTGAGTTTGGCGAGCAGTCACCAAGCATATGGTCTTTCAACCTTTCTGGCGCTTCCAAGTTCACAAAAAACCCCAAGGCTGTCGCGGTAAGTGATGGGTCGTTTGTCAGCCTGCCTGAGTTTGGCGCAGCAGGCCTTCCCAGCCTAAATGCAGAGTCCATGGAAAGCCTCTGGCGGCTTTATATGGACGTAACAAATGAAGTTGATGTTCGCGGACTGCAAGTGCGGCTTGAAACAGTCATCTCTGAACTTGAAGACAGCGCGGATCAGGCAGGGATGTTGGTTGGATTATCTGAAAGCTTCTCAGCGAGAGCAGCAACTTCAGACGACAGTTTTGCATCCACGCAGTCCTTGTGTGCTTTCCTTTTTGCAGCTCAAGCTATTGATGATCAAGCAATACGCAGCGATGTGATCACTTATCTTCTAGCCCAGGTTGATCGTAGCCTTTTCAATGCTCTGGAAGAAATCTCCGCTGCGTTAGACGAGGGTTTTGGACTCATTGCAAAGGGCGGGGCGTATGCGGAGTTCTTTTCCCTTCCTATTCGTATTTCCCAAGTTGCGGCGTGGTCGCTAACTTCTGTCTTCCTTGCGGGAGACATGGAGGCAGAGGCGACGAGTAGGCAGGCGGCTGCCTCCAGTGTGTTGGATAGGCTGAAAGAGCAATACGCTGACTCCTTCTCGCTTATGTCCGAGGAGCAAGCAGCATTTTTGTTCGTAATTTCTGAATTGGCTCAACGTTATGGGCTGAGCGACTGGAGTGAGGAATATCTATCTACGCTTTACTTCAACTACTTCACAGTCAAACGACGCATCGCAAAAACATACCTGCCGCCCGACAAAGTCTTTTCCTTTCTGCGCTGGCGCTGTGGAGACGACAAAATTGATGGCTCACAGTTCACCGCGAAGCCTACTGAGCTGCTATTCGTGCTGCTTTACCACTATTCGGCGCGCGGCATGATGGAAGTAATTAGGTATGACTTTGAAGAACTTGATCATACGATCGTTAGCACCTTTGTTCCTGCGAAATATGACCATTTCTCAGATCAGATGATCTACGACGGTGCAAATATTCACTTTCACATTGGCTTTGATCTCTTCACCGCAAAAGAATTCGAAGACTTCCTTGCTCTGCATTTGGCTCCTGCCGTTGAAAGCGCCGCTGCAGGGCTGGACCAGAAGGCCATTGCTTTGGCGCTTCTTGCGTCTCTGATTTATCCAGATCGCGTTCCTTGGCTCCTAAGACAGTCAGATCAGAAGTCGCCTGATAAGAGCAGCGACGAATGAGGAATGCTTTTGATCAATATGGACTGCCTGAGAACCGTTTGACCCATGCCCTGTTTACGGAATTGAACCAAGATGAGCGTCTTCTAAAGTCCTTTATTCAGGATGTTTGTGGTTTCAACCGTCATGCAAAAGCTCAAAAGGAGACAGTCTCTGTTCAGACCTATCCAGACGGAACTGAATACAGTGATGATGAGGCTCTGAATTCGCGTATCCTAGATGCTTGTCACGAAGCTCATCGAGCATTGAGAAACCACTAAAGAGAGGATACTCGCTGCGAGCTAACTAAGGTTCAACTTGGCCTGAAAGCCGTCATTTGCCGCGAAGCGGTCAAATTAGATGTAGAAAAGTCGGCTCTTGCCTCAATGATCTTTTTCGAATGGATTGGCAAACTCCACTAGGTTCGAAATAGCCAGCCACACCTGTCAAAACCGACATCCATAGCGGCTAGGAATGCAGACCTACCCAGCAACGGAGGAACATTGTGGTTCGAGATCAACCAAGGCAGGATAAACCGTTTGCCTTCGATTTCGATTTCGACGTCCTTATAACGCTTGAATGCAAAGTTGCAGAAGGAAGCATCCATAACGTTCACCGTTCCCCAAGCAGGATCCCAAGAAATTCCGATCGCGTTGAGCGCGTGCTCAGGAACCTGTAAATAGTCTGCACCACTGTCCACAATGCAGAACTGCCGGTAACTAGCGGGGCCGTAAGGACCATAGAGAATGACCTCGCAGTATGGCCGATTTGCAGGCATATTTCCCGGCTGGGAATGCCATGGGTAGTCACCGCTAAAAGTGACAGTACGCGACATTATTGAAACGCCCCGCTGTAGCAGAAGAAGAAGAGTGGGGATTGTCCTTCCTTGATTTGACCAGAGAACCGCTCAATCATCTCCGCCACATCTCGACCGGCCGCAACCACTTCAGATCGGAATATCGCAATCCATTGCCCATCATACTGTAAGATGAAATCTTGGTTCTCCATTACTCGATTACGCAGCCAATGTGCGTCTTCACTTTCTGCCATGGCTCACACTCGATCTGGAATTGGCGGCGCATCGCCGTTGCTATCAGTTTGCGCAAACTGGCTAGCTTTCCCCGGCAGAGATTTGAACCGGAGTTTAATTTTACTCACGGTTGACGATGAGGCATCTGCGCCAACTGAAATAATTGAGAATTTAAGCGCCCCACCACCGGACACCGAAGCCGTTACAGCAAGTTCAATCTCACAATCTTCAAGCTGAATCACGGGCTGATGGCTTTGTGTTTCAGCGCTTGCATCCCTGATTCCATCAGACAAACTCTTGATTAAATCAGATATTCCAATTGCATTTGTCGTCATGGCACTCCCCAAAATAGCTTACAGCCTTCGCCGACTCCGCAGGACGGCTCCGTCCCGCAGCAGGCAAAGCATAAGCGAAGGCAGACCTTGTCGCAAAGCCAGTAGTAGCCAATCAAACGGTTTTCTTGGCGATTGGGGGCGTGTCTATCTCCCAAGAGAGTGAGAGGGGTGCCGGGTTTTCCGTGACGGGTTTGGAGGTTGGGGGGAGAGGCTTCCGGCTGGCCCGTCCGGAGATAGCCCGTCGGGAGATATCCCGATGACCAAGCAACAGAAAATCACCCTCAGCGCCTCGCGCGACATCCCCTTCAACAAGCTGATGCTCAGCCAGTCGAACGTGCGCCACGTGAAGGCGGGCGTGTCGATCGAGGAACTGTCCGAGGACATCGCCCGGCGGACGCTGCTCAGCTCCATCACCGTGCGGCCCGTGCCGGACGACAGCGGCGCCGAGACCGTAATGTATACGATTCCCGCCGATGGACGGTGGTCCCGGGCGCTCGAACTGCTCGTCAAGCAGAAGCGCATGAACAAGACCGCGCTGGTGCCTTGCATCGTGCGCACCGACGGGCTCGCCCAAGCGGACAGCCTCGTCGAGAAAGTCCAGCGCGCGCCGCTGCACCCGCTCGACCAGTTCCGCGCCTTTCAGGCGATGCGCGTCGCCGACAACTGAATTATCGGTTTTCCAAGAGCCACCTTTGATCGAACGGCAGCGTCACACACTGCGGACCTTGCACTGTCGACCTATGCTAGGTGACTCCACCAATGGCCGGTTTGCGTAAGCTGCGCCGCAGCGATGACCACCCCTGCGAAGGTCGGCACTGGGCCGAAACCTGTTGTCTTGAGAGGCAGGAGAAGCTTGCGCAGCCACTAGGTTTATTTGTCCTGCATCGCGTAGATTCTAATTTGACCATTGAACGTCGTCGACTACGGCGGGTGGTTGAGAAGTGGATAGGCATTCGATCTGGTCGGCGGCGACATCGTCGCCCGGGGCTTTGAAGTTCTTGGGAGTTGGTGTGTCGCGGAATATGATCCAAAGGCGGTTCATAAGAACGGAAGCTATCAGCTCCTCGTTGAAGGACAGCATGTCGTGATGTTTGCCGCGGAATTTGCGTTGCTATCCATTTGGGCCGGTGGGGGGCTTGCGCTTTCAGGGCGAACGCGGGCGATCAAAGCATGACATGACTCGCTGCGCCAAGGGCGACCCAGCATATATCTATCTTCCTGCCATGATTGCGACAAGGCGCGCCGTTGCTCAGAGCCAACTCTTAGCTTGCAGCGATCGCTCAATTCATGGCCAACTAGAATCTCTGAATTAGTCCAACTTTGCTGCACAAATTGCTGCACATTTCGCAACACGGAAAGGCCGTTATGGCCTTATTTTATTGATGTCGTGAAAATGGATGGCGGAGAGACAGGGATTCGAACCCTGGGTCGGCTCTCACCGACAACGGTTTTCGAGACCGCCGCATTCGACCACTCTGCCACCTCTCCGCATCAGGGGTCGTCTTGTAGGGCGGGATTTAGCCGCCCTCGCGCGCCCTTGCAACCCGTTTTTCGACGAAATTTTCAGATACTTCGCAAAGCCGTCATAAACGTGAGGTCAACGCATCCGCAGCGCCCCGTCGAGGCGGATGACTTCGCCGTTCAGATAGCCGCTCTGGACGATGAAACCGGCGAGTTTCGCGTATTCCGACGGATCGCCGAGCCGTTTCGGGAAGGTCACTTCCTCGGCGAGGCTGTCTTGCACCTCCTGCGGTAGGCCCTTCATCATCGGGGTGGCGAAAATGCCCGGCGCGATGGCACAGCAGCGCACGCCCTGGCTGGCGAGATCACGGGCCAGCGGTAGGGTCATCGCGACGATACCGCCCTTTGAGGCCGCATATGCTGCCTGACCCTTTTGCCCGTCGAAGGCGGCGATGGAGGCTGTGTTGACGATCACGCCGCGCTCGGGGCCGGGGTTGCGGGCCATCTCGGCTGCGGCGAGGCGGGCGACGTTGAAGCTGCCCACGAGGTTGATGTCGATCGTGCGCGCGAAGCTCTCGAGCCGGTGCGGACCCTCGCGGCCCACGACGCGCTCTCCGGTGGCGATGCCCGCGCAATTGACGGCGACGTCGATGCCACCCATCGCCCTCACAGCGGCGGCGATCCCGGCGGCGACGCTGTCCTCGGAGGTCACGTCGACCTCGGCGAAGGTCGCGCCGATCTCGGCGGCAAAGGCCTCGCCGCCGGCGCGGTCGCGGTCGAAGAGCGTCACCTGCGCCCCCGACTCAGCGAAGTGCCGGGCGGTCGCAGCCCCGAGACCCGAGGCTCCGCCGGTGATGACGGCACGAATTTCACTCAACTCCATGTGATCCTCCCTGGAAATGAACGTGTGTTCATTAACCAAAGGAACCCCCGCTTTGTCCAGTCTTGCCAATGCATTTTGCGCCTGCAGCATTCGTCACTTCGATCACGTCTTGTGACACGTTCGGCAAAGCGCCGCTCATGCTTGGAACCAACCGGATTGATTTCGCATTCAGGGGGCATAGGTCCGGGCAACGGATCTGATCCAAAACGTCTCAACGGGGGATGAACCCCCAAGACAGGAGAGAGAGAAACATGAAACGTATCATCGTTACGTCGAGCATTCTGGCACTCGCTGGCTCCGCCGCAATGGCGGGCGGTTACACCACCCCGGCACCGGCCCCCGAGGTCACCCCGGCTCCGGTCGCAGTGGCGCCCGCACAGTTCAGCTGGGACGGCTTCTACGCCGGTGTTCAACTCGGCTACGGCAAAGCCAACGAGTCGATCGACGGCGACGGCGTCGTCGGCGGTGCCCACGCTGGCTACCTCTATGACTTCGGCAACTATGTCCTCGGTGGCGAACTGGCCTATAACGCTGCGAACATCGACGACAGCAACTCCGGTGCGAAGGTCAAATCGATGACCGACCTCAAGATGATCGCCGGTGCGCCCTACAACAACATGCTGTTCTACGGCACGCTCGGTGCGTCCTATGTCGACGCCGAAGACGGTGCGGGCAACGGCTATTCCGACACCGTTCCGCTGGTTGGTATCGGCATGAAATATGCCATCAACCCGAAGTGGACCGTCGGGACCGAGCTCGACTATCGTGACGGCAACAACTTCGACGGCACCACCAACGATCTGAACACCACGACGCTGAACCTCACCGCGTCCTACAAGTTCTGATCTCAGGCGGATCGTCTGATCTACGCGGGCGGGGGGAAACCTCCGCCCGTTTTCTATGCGCGGGTGATGCCGCGGCGCGGCAAGATCGGGGCAGGGTGGCTCAATCCGGGGCGATCAGGCCGAGGCCCCGCAGATAGACGCCGATGCCGCTTTCCAGCAAATCTTCGGGCGCATAGGGCGAGCGATTTCCCTCGCGCGCGTAAAGCTCCACCACGCCGTGGCTCATCGCCCAGACATGGGCTGCGACCATCGCGACGGGTGGGCGTTTAGCCGGCGGCACATGTTCCATCAGGGCCCGCGTTGCGCGTTCCATCGCGGTGCTCGATTTACTCGCCACCGCCGCCAGATCGGGCGAGCGGTTGGGCGAGATGCCGCTTTCGAACATCGCCATGTAGTGACCCGGATATTTCCGGGCGAAAGCCAGATAGGCGCGGCCCACGGCAGAAAACGCCGCCAGCGCCGAAGGCTTCCCACCGTTCCACGCATGATCCAGAAGATCGCCGAAAATCATATAGCCCTGACGCGCGCATTCCGCGATCAGGTCCTCGCGCCCCTCGAAATGGCGATAGACCGCAGCCGGAGTCACGCCCGCGCGTTTGGCCGCCTCCGAGAGCGTGAACCCGGTCGGGCCCTTCTCCTCGATCAGCTCTAGCGCGGAGGCTACGAGCGCCTGACGCAGATTGCCGTGATGATAGCCTTGCTTAGACATTCAGAACGTCGATGCCGCCGCAGATTTTTTCGTCGATCTCGCCAATCGCCTCAGGGTCCTTATGCGCGTAATCGACCGCGTTCAGCACCGTCTGGATCGCGGCGATCCGGGCGCGTTTCTTGTCGTCCGAACGGATCACGGTCCAGGGTGCATGGTCGGTGTCGGAGCGCTCGAGCGTCTCTTGGATCGCCTCGGAATAGGCATCCCAGCGCTTGAGCCCCTCGACGTCGATCCAGCTCAGTTTCCACTGCTTGAGCGGATCCTTCTCGCGCTTGAGGAAGCGGCGCAGCTGCTCTGCACGATCCACGTTCAGCCAGAGCTTCACGAGGATGACCCCGTCATCGACCAGCATTTTCTCGAAATCGGGGAGCTGGTAGAAGAAATGCTCGCGCTGCTGGGGCGTGCAGAAATCGAAGACATGCTCGACCACGCCCCGGTTGTACCAGCTTCGGTCGAACATCGCGATCTGGCCCGCCGCGGGCAGCCAGTCGATATAGCGCTGGAAATACCATTGCGTGGCTTCGGTCTCGGTGGGTTTGGGCAGCGCCACGACATAGGCCGAACGCGGGTTCAGGTTCTGCCGCATCCGCCCGATCGTGCCGCCTTTGCCCGCCGCGTCGCGCCCCTCGAAGATCACCGCGATGCGTTTGCCGGTTTCCTTGGCGTCCCAGAACATCTTGACCAGTTCGACCTGAAGCGCCTCCATCTGGCGGTCGTATTTCTTGCGCTTCATCTCTTCGTCATAGGGATAGGAGGGCGAGAGCATGTCATCCTTGCCCGCCTCCTCGATCGCCTCGCGCACGGCATCGGGCGCTTCGTCTTCAAGGTAGCGGGTGATGTCGCCCACGAAGGGGATGTCGAACGGCGGTTCGCTCTTGTCCTTGGCCATGATCTGCCTTTTGTCGTTTCACGGCAGTATGCTGCGCGGGCCGAGGCGGTGCAAGCGGCGCCGCATCCGGAGAAAGCGGCGCCATATGTCTGTGACGTGCGTGCAAAGCCGGGGGCCGGGCGCTCAGGCGGCCCTCATTCCGCCGCCGGGCGCATCGGGATCGAATAGCCCGCGCGCTCGGCCACACGATCCACCGCGGCGACCGTCTGCTGCAACGCGACATGCGGAACCATATGGCCGATCCCGTCGAGCGAGATCAGCTCCGCTCCCGGCACCTCCTTCGTGAACGGCACCGCATGGATCTGCTCGCCCACGATGGTGTCGGCCGTGCCATGAACCGAGACCACCGGCAGATCGAGATCGGGGTAATGCGGGATCATCGCCTGAATTTCCGACTTCAGGCTGGCGCGCTGACGGGCATTCACCCGCATCGTCTGCACCCGCAGCGTCATGCCGGGGCCGAACCAGTGCAGATAGCCGATGGGCATCTCCTGCGGCGTGAAAACGCTCTCGACTTCCGAGCGGATGATCGCAGGCGGTGTCCAGGCCGAGATCAGCGGCACCACAACCGCCTGACCCAGCGGCGGCGAGGTGATCTCATAGAGCAGCGGCAGTCCGGTATCCCAGCTATGCGAAGGCGCGGAGACCGGCACCAGACCCGAGAGCGTGTCGGGCTGATACACCGCCCAGGCAATCGCCACCGCGCCACCATAGGAATGGCCGAGAACGATGGGATCGTCCGCGCCCGCCATCTTGGTCGCTTTCTGCAGCAGCTTGGCCTGGTTCTCGATCGTGTCCTGATCCGCGGGCAACGGGTCGGAATAGCCGAAGCCCGGACGGTCGGGAACGAAGACGCGATAGCGTTTCGCCAGTTCCGGGGCGAGATCGAAGGTCAGATCGCGGGCCGAGCCCGACGCGCCGTGGATCAATACCACCGCCGGGCCGTGATCGCCTTTGATCACCATATGAACGCGCTGATCGCCGACATCGACAAATGTGCCGTTGGGCGGGTAGCGCTGCTCCGCCATTCGGGCCCGCCAGCTCTCCAACCCCCAAGTCGCGCCGCTCAGGATGAGCAGCAGCACGACAAGGCTAGTTACCAATCTCGGCCAGATCATACGGCGTTTCCTGATAAATCTCGTTTATCCAGTTGCCGTAAAGCAGGTGGGCGTGACTTTTCCACCTGTTGGTTGGCACCCGGCTCGGGTCGTTCTCAGGATAGTAATTCGCGGGGACGTTGATTGGTTTCCCCGACGCGACGTCACGATCGTATTCTTCCTTCAGCGTGCCGCTGTCATATTCGAGATGGTTGAAGATATAGAGCGCACGATGGGCGCGATCTTCGACCAGACAGGGCCCGGTTTCGTCGGAATGAATCAGCGTGACCAGCCCCGCCGCTTCCAGCTCGTCGCGCCGCATCTCGGTCCAGCGGCTGACCGGGATCAGCAGATCGTCCGAGAAGCCCCGCAGATAGGGCGAGGCAGGCGCGCAATTGCGGTGCCGGAAGCAGCCGAAGGCCTTGTGATCGAGCATATGCTTGTTCACGCCGTGGAAGTAATAGGCCATCGCCATGCCGCCCCAGCACACGCCGAAAGTCGAGAAGACATGGGTCTGGGTCCAGTCGAAGATCCTCTTGAGCTCTTCCCAGTAAGTCACCTCTCCGAAGGGCAAATGTTCGATCGGGGCGCCGGTGATGATCAGCCCGTCGAACTTCTCGCCAGTGGCTTCGACCTCCTCGAACGGACGGTAGAACTCTTCCATATGCGCGGCGGCGGTGTTCTTGGTCTGGTGCTCGCTCATGCGGATCAGCTGGAAGTCGATCTGCAGCGGCGTCGCACCGATCAGCCGGGCGAACTGGTTCTCGGTCTGGATTTTCTTCGGCATGAGATTGAGAAGACCGATCCGGATGGGGCGGATTTCCTGCCGGGATGCCCGTTCGGGCGACATCACCATCACGCCTTCCCGCGACAGGATGTCGAAGGCGGGGAGGTTTTCAGGCAACTTGATCGGCATTGTTTCTCAGTCTCTTGCAGGGTGAAGTTAAAGTGATGCGTGAAGTGTCTTGGTTCACGCGGGCAAAGCATCAGCGATCAGCGATGTAAAATCTTTTGCATCGCGGACAAGGTAGAGATCTTCGGCACGGATCGTCACGCCCCAGTATTTCGCCATCGCCGCGTAGCGCGGCTGACGGTGCGCCAGCGCCTGCGCATAGGTCCAGCGCACGAAATCGTCTGGGTCGACCTCCGTCTCCGCCACGCCTTTCAGATCGCGATATTCGGCCCATTTCGCGGCCAGAAATTCGGGCTGATAATACATCGGCTTCGGCGCACGCGAGAAGCGGTTGATCAGCTCCTCGGTATGCGCCTCCGACCCTTCGATCCAGACCATCAGCAGGTTCTGCGACAGCGAGGTGAGGATCGGGTCCGCGGGATCGTCGGGGTCCACCACCTCGCAGATCGAGCCGCCGGAATCGCACAGGAAATTCTCGATCCCGTAGATTTGCTTCGCGCGGTCGATGAAATGCGCCGTATCCAGAAGCGCCGCCATCTCCGCCGTGCGGTGCTGGCTCTGCCGTTCCAGATATTCCTCGAAGGGCAGCCCGCCCTTCGCCGGATCGCCCGGCTTGCCGAGATAGGTCGAAAGCGGCGCGAGGTTCTCAAACGTGATGTTCGACGCGATATAGACCGAGTCCGACAGCAGAAGCTCCGCCAGAAACGGGTTCTTCATCGCCTCGCGCTTGAAGTTGTCAGCGATATATTCGCCCATGTAGCGCGTGCCGATCCGGTAATCGACGGAGTAGTGGAACCAGCCCTCGTCGCGCAGCAGGTTCGCAGCCCAGGTCTTGCCGAGGCCGGACATGCCGAACAGCGCAACCTTCCTCGATTTGGCGGCCAGCCACTCGGCGCGATTGGAATAGATCATGTCGTCCCCATTGGTCTTTCGCCCCGGTGTAGCCCGGCAAGGCGCGCGCGTCACGGGGTTTTGGGGCGGCGGTTGAGGATCATCAGGCCAAGCGCGAGGATCGCGAAGCCCAAGGCCTCCGCCCAGCCCAGACGTTCGCCATAGACCGCCCAGCCCGCGAGGATCGCGACGGGCGGGATCAGGAGCGTGACGAGGGCGAGGTTGGCAGCGCCTGCAATCGCGAGAATGCGGTAATAGAGCAGGTAGGCCAGCGCCGAACAGCCAAAGCCGAGCCAGAGCATCGCGATCCAGACCGAAGGCGCGTAGTCGAAGCTCGGCACGCCTTCGGTGAACAGCAGGATCGGCAGGGTCCAGATCGCGCCGCCAGTCAGCATGCCGGCCGCGGCAACTTCGGGTCGTAACCCCTTGATCGCAAAGCGCGCATAGGCTCCGGCGAAGCCGTAGCTCAGCGCCGCGCCCAGCACGGCAAGCTGGCCCGCCGAGGTCAGATCGAACCCTTTCAGCGCATCCGGTCCGATCGCCACCACGACTCCCGCGAAGCCCACCGCGATGCCGGTGGCCTTACGCGCGCTCAGCCGCTCGTCGGTGAAGACAACAGCCGCGACGAGCGCCCCGAAAATCGCGGTCGATGCGTTCAGGATCGAGGCCAGCCCGCTATCGATATGCTTCTGACCCCAGACGATGAGCGAGAAGGGAATGGCGTTGTTCAGCAGCCCCATGATCAGGAAATGCCCGAGATAGATCGGGTGCCGCGGCACCGTCAGGCGGCGCAGCGCGACATAGGCCCAGATCAGAACCGCCCCCGAGGCGACCCGCAGGAAGACCACGGTAAAGACGCCCGCACCTGCCAGCGCCGCGCGGTTCGACAGGAAGGACGACCCCCAGATCAGCGCCAACGCTGCGAGCAGCGCCCAGGCAAGCGGGGTGAGGGATAAAGGGGCGGGTGCGTGTTTCATCGCTTCGATCTAGCGGGCGACGGCGATGCGCACCACCCGGAACTTGCGGCATTGCCGAGGAACAAAGAAATAGCCCCGCACGAGGCGGGGCTATTCCTAATTTTTCAGTGACTTGCGATCAGAAGTTGATCCCGACGCGCAGGCCCGCGCCCCAACCGTCATTGCCGGTGAAGTCGCCGTTGATGCCATTGGTGGTCGCGTCGCCGATATCGACGTAGCGAACGCCGCCGGTCACCTTGATGTTCTGGGTCGCCTGGTAGCTTGCAGCCAGCGAGACCGACTTGAAGCCATCGGTCGGGCCGAGGTTCCCGGTCGGTTTGCCGGTGTGCTTCTCGTAGCCGAACATGATCGCACCCGACCACTGGTCGTTGAAGCGACGGCCAACGCCGAGGTTATAGGTGATCGTGTTGTCCGTGTATTCGACGAGCGCACCTTGACCATAGACGCCGCCATTCAGAGGGCTCTGCGTGTATGCGTTGGGCGAGATATCGAACTGGGTCCAGTGCACCCAGCGAACCGAGCCCATCAGCAGAGTATCCTTCATGATCCCAGTCTGGAATTCGAGGTTGACCGATTCCGGTACGGTGGTTTCGAAGTTCGAATTGAAGGTACCGGCGACGGTTTCTTCGGTTGCGCTGAAATCATGCGTGATCTTGGAGTTGTAGGTCAGAGCCACGCGGGCCGCGATTTCCGGCTTTTCCCAAGCCACCCCGACGACATAACCGAAATCGGTCTCGTCCGAAGTCTTCATCTTGTAGTTCAGGAACGGAAGCGAAACCTTGCCCGACGCGCTCTCGCTACGAACACCGCCGTAGAACGATACGTTGTTCGGCATCTTGTAGCGCAGCAGTGCCGTAATAGCCGCGGACTTGATCGATGCCTGAGAACCACCGAGCGGATAGCCTGCCGGCGGAGCGGGCTGAGCGGGATAGTTCACTTTTGCACCGATCGGCTGATCGAAGATAACCGCGAGGTCCCATTGATCGCTCAGATGCTGCTTGTAACCAAGGCTCACCGTGCCATAGCCGGGCGCCATGTCGCCCGAAGAGGGGTTGCCAAAGGGTCCGTAGCTCACCGAACCCGACACGTCCGGATTGAACGCGCCGAAGCTCACTTCGCCGTAATTGCCCTGTTCGAACAGGATGCCGACCGATTGCGTCGAGCGCTCCACCCCGCCCGCATGGGCCGCGCCTGCGCCAATCGCAAGTGCGGCCATCGAAGTCATCACACGTTTCATAATGTTCCTCTTCCCTAACGTGTCCCGAAGGAGATCCTAACGTCTCGAAGGAATTCCTTTCGGTGACGCTATCAGCCGGAAGGTGTAAATCAATCTGCGCTTCACGATGACGTCACGTTCTGTTGCCGGCATGCACGGAAAAATGTGTCTTTGCGGCCACTCGAAGGTGACGTTTGCGTCAAGTTCTGAACTGAAGCGTTTAGAAGCCGTTGGAAAACTTGAGAATCGCAAGAAGGCCGAGCCAGAGAGCCGCGCCGAAAAGCGCGACCAGAAGCGCACTCCAAAGCGTGGCGCGCGGAGCTGGCAGGTGTGGCGGCCCGTCGGTCTTGCGCGCCTGCAACGATGTCCCGGCAGGCGGGGGCTGTCTGCGCTTTGCGCGCGATGGATTTTCAGGAGCGCGGGCCATTTCGCCTCAGGGTTGTCATGTTTCACGCCGTCATTAACCCCAGCTTAGGTAAAGCAAGCCTTAATGGCGGCGATGAAACCTGTCCGTCTCACGCAACTGTCAGGCCCCGATGCGGGCTGGGATCGGGCGTTGCGCGCGCTCGCACCGGGGCAGGCGCCGGCCTTTCAGCAGGCGGCGCTCTATGGGACGCTCGTCGCCGCGAGGGGGCGGCGCGTTCTGCGGCTCGAGATCATGCATGAGGGCAGGCGGATCGCATTGGCCCAGATGATCGGGCGCGGCGGGCTGTGGCTCTTGTCGCGCGGACCGGTCTTCGGTCCCGGTCTGGATCACTCTCTCCGGGTCGCCGTGCTCCGCCGGATCGCGCGCCGATGGGGGATCATTCTCGCAACGCCGGACGCGCCGCTGGCGGGGGGCGGGCTGGTCCCGCTGATCACGCCCCGCCACCATGCGCTTTGGTCCTTGCAGCCCAATCCGGAGGCGCTACGCGCCGGGCTGGCCGGTAAATGGCGCAATCGCTTGGTGGCGGCGGAGCGCGCGGGGCTGCGGGTGAAGTTAGCGCCCAAGATCGACTGGCTTCTCGCCGCCGATGCGGCCCAGCAACGGGCGCGTGGCTACCGTGCCCTGCCGCCCGGCTTCACGCGCGCTTGGGCGGATCACAACCCGGCGGATCTTCTCGCGCTGCACATCGAGGATACCAAGGGACAGCGCCTCGCGGGCGGTATCTTTCTGCTCCATGGCGACGGGGCGAGCTATCATATCGGCTGGACCGGGCCGGAGGGGCGCGCGTCGGGCGCGCACAACCTGATGCTCTGGCACGCGGCGCTGCGGCTGAAGGCGCGTGGGATCCGGCAGCTCGATCTCGGCGCGGTGGATAGCGAGGACGGGGCAGGGCGGATGCGCTTCAAACTGGGTACCGGCGCGCAGCCGCATAGCCTCGGGCCGACCCTGTGGGTGCTGCCGGGGTAACCCTTCCCCTTGAGGAAAATATCCCCGCCGGAGGCTCCCTCAACCTGCTGCGGGCGCACCGCCGGACTGTCGTGCATGAAAGATGAAGCCGAGGAAATTCAGCAGCACTTGCGCGGCAAGGATCGGGGTGGAGCCGGTGGGGTCGTAATCGGGGGCGACCTCGACCAGATCGATGCCCACGACCTCGTGCCGCTTCGCCACGCCCTGCAGGACCTCCAGCACCTCGTAATAGAGAAACCCGCCATGGCTCGGCGTGCCGGTGCCGGGCGCGATCGAGGGGTCGAACCCGTCGATATCGATCGTGACATAGATCCGCGCGCCGTCGGGGATGCGGGCCAGCACGCCCTCGGCCCCCAGCTTGCGCACCTGCCGCACACTCAGGAAATCGTCGCCCATCGCGCGGGCGGCGTCATAGCCCTCCTTCGAGGTCGAGGAGACGTTGCGAATGCCGAGTGCGGTGATCCCCGAGACGTACCCCTTCTCGGCGGCGCGGCGCATCGGGTTGCCGTGGCCCTCGGTCACGCCGTGACGCTCGTCCACGAAATCGAGATGAGCGTCGATCTGCAGGATATGGATCGGGCCCTTCTCGGCGCAATCGCCCTCGAAGGCGCGGATGCAGGGGATATTGATCGAGTGGTCGCCGCCGATCACCACCGGCAGCGCGCCCGCCTTCAGCATCGCCCGCACGCCGGTCTCGATATTGGCATGGCTCTTCACCGTGTCGGTATGGACGATATCCGCATCGCCGATATCGACGATCGTGACCTCCGGCCCGAGATAGGTCGCGTCATCCTCGTGATCGTAAGCCCCGGCATGGCCGAAGGAGAATAGGGTCGAGGCCTCGCGCACCGCCCGCGGCCCGAACCGCGCGCCGGGGCGGAATTGCGTGCCGAAATCGAACGGCGCGCCCATCACCGCCACATCCGCCTCGATCGCGTCCCAGTCGGAGACATATTGCCGCTTGCCGAAAGTGGAAATCCCCACGAAGGGCAGGTTCAGCCGCCCCGATTCATACCCATGTCCCGCCATCTTGCCTCCAGACACCCTGTCGCACCTCGGACAGCTTTCCGCCGCGCGCGAAATATTGCAAGCTTCTGCGCGACCGAAATGATTTGCCGATTGCCCGAGGTAAGCACATGTCCTTCGCCCCGCCCAAGATGACGCCCAAGGGCCTGTTTCGCCGCACGCCTCCCGCGATGTTCCCGCCCGTGCTGGGGCTGATGGGCCTCGGGATCGCGTGGCGGCGCGGCGTCGGGCAATTCGCGCTGCCGCCCGATCTGGCGGAGCTGTTTCTGGGCGCGGTGACGCTGCTCGCGCTGTTCACGCTGCTGGCCTATGGCGCGAAGGTGGTGCGGCGTCCGGGCGTAGTGTTCGAGGATCTGCGCGTACTTCCGGGGCGTGCGGGGCTCGCCGCGGGAACGCTGACGATCTACCTGATCGCGGCCTCGCTCGCGCCCTATGGCGGGCTCGCCACCGTCATCTTCTGGCTGGGCGTCATCTTGCATCTGGGGCTGATCGCGGCGGTGATCTACACGCTCGCCACCGGCCCGGCCGAGCAGCGCCGCGTCAATCCAACATGGCAGCTGACCTTCTCGGGCTGGATCGTCGGCGCGGTGGCGGGCGTGATCCTCGGGCTCGATACGGTGGCGCTGGTGATGTTCTGGGTCGCGATGCTGTCGGCGGTCGTGATCTGGATGATCTCGCTGCAGCAATTCTCCCGCGAGCGCGTGCCGGCACCGCTGCGCCCGCTGCTGGCCATTCACCTCGCGCCTGCGGCGCTGATCGGCACCGTGGCGAGCGCGTTCGGCGCGATGGGGATCGCGCAGGCGATGGCGATCCTCGTGGCGGCCTTTCTTCTGGCGCTGGTCGTGTCGATACGCTGGCTGCTCGCAGGAGGCTTCTCGCCGCTCTGGGGGGCGTTCACATTTCCGGCGGCTGCGACGGCGGGGTGCTGGCTCGCGCTTGGCGGGGTCTGGGCGCTACCCGGCGCACTGATGCTGACGGCGGCGACGCTGATCGTGATGCCGATTGCGCTGAAAGTGTTGCAGCTTTGGGCGAAGGGGCAGCTTGCGATGAAGACCAACGCCGCGATTGCCTGAGCGCGGAGGGCGGCGCCCGAGCCTCGAGTGGGCGCTTTGCTCCGCACGTGCTGGGCGGTTTATCCCGCAAGCCCGTAAGTCGGTCGTTCCCGCGATGATAGCGCCAATGCGCCCTCCCGTGGGGAGGGTCGGGCGCGGCCCGGGGCTGGTCGCCCCGCGCCACCGTAGGAGGCTGACACGATGGCGCCATACCCCTCGTTCGCGCACACCCCCTGCGCACCGCGTCCGCGAGGGGTTGCCTTCGCGTCCATTGCGTGAAACAGCAAACTGCCAAACGCATCTGGACACTGGAGACCCCCCATGCAGATTCGCGAGGCGCTCACCTTCGACGACGTTCTTCTTCTTCCCGCAGCCTCTTCGGTGCTTCCTGCGACCGCAGATGTCTCGACCCAGGTGACGAAGAAAATCCGGCTCAACATCCCGCTTCTGTCCTCCGCAATGGACACCGTCACCGAGGCGCGCATGGCGATCGCGATGGCGCAGGCGGGCGGCGTGGGCGTGATCCACAAGAATCTCACCGTCGAGCAGCAGGCCGATGAGGTCCGCCGCGTGAAGCGTTTCGAGAGCGGCATCGTCTACAACCCGATCACGCTGCGCGCCGATCAGACGCTCGCCGATGCGAAGGCGCTGACCGAACGCTACGGCTTCTCCGGCTTCCCGGTCGTCGATGAAAACCGCCGCGTCGTTGGCATCGTGACGAACCGCGATATGCGGTTTGCCCAGAAGGACGAAACCCCGGTCTCGGTGATGATGACCACCGACCGTCTCGCGATCCTGCAAGAGCCTGCCGACCGCGCCCAAGCCATCGCGATGATGCGCGAGCGCCGGATCGAGAAGCTGCTGGTGACCGATGACGAAGGCAAGCTGACGGGCCTCCTGACGCTGCGCGACACCGAGCAGGCCGTCCTCAACCCCACCGCCTGCAAGGACGATCTGGGCCGCCTGCGCGTGGCCGCTGCGACTTCCGTGGGCGATGCGGGATTTGAGCGCTCCGAGGCGCTGATCGACGCGGGCTGTGATATCGTGGTGGTCGACACGGCACACGGCCACAGCCAGGGCGTGATCGACGCGGTGAAACGCATCAAGCAACTGTCGAGCGACGTGCAGGTGATCGCGGGCAACGTGGCCACCGCCGACGCCACGAAGGCGCTGATCGACGTGGGCGCGGATGCGGTGAAATGCGGCATCGGCCCGGGCTCGATCTGCACGACGCGTATGGTCGCGGGCGTGGGCGTGCCGCAGCTGACCGCGATCATGGATTGCGTAAGTGCGGCGGGCGACGTGCCGATCATCGCCGATGGCGGCATCAAGTTCTCAGGCGATTTCGCGAAAGCCATCGCGGCAGGCGCAAGCTGCGCCATGGTCGGCTCGATGATCGCGGGCACCGATGAAAGCCCCGGCGAGGTGATCCTCTATCAGGGCCGCTCGTTCAAATCCTATCGCGGCATGGGCTCGCTCGGCGCAATGGCGCGCGGCTCGGCGGATCGCTACTTCCAGAAGGATGCGGCGAACGACAAGCTCGTGCCGGAAGGCATCGAGGGGCAGGTGCCCTACAAAGGTCCCGCAGGCGCGGTGATCCACCAGCTCGTGGGCGGTCTGCGCGCGGCGATGGGCTATACCGGCTCCGCTACGGTCGCCGAGATGCGCACGAACTGCAATTTCGTCCGCATCACCGGCGCGGGCCTCAAGGAAAGCCACGTCCACGACGTCGCTATCACCCGCGAGAGCCCGAACTACCGGATCGGCTAAGGCGCGCTGCGCCGCATTGCGATAGACACGAAAGGCCCGGCCAGCGATGGTCCGGGCCTTTTTTACGGCATATTACGCTGCGTAAACTTTTCATAGTTTCGCCGTAATCGCCCGTTAACCAGAGGGGATCACCCTCAAACCGTTCCTTGGTTTCGAGATGGAGGCCCGACATGATGCACCGAATTGCCGTGCGCAACTCTCAGGCGCAAATCCCTACGATCGCGAAACTTTTCGCGGCGCTGGCGCTTGGGGCGACCGGGTTCTTCGCCGCGCAGCAGATCATGCCCGCGATTCCCGCCGGGACCGACGGGGCGAAGGAATTATGGCTGATCATGGGCTCGTTCGGGCTGCTGTTCGGCTGGCGCGTGGTCGGGGTTTCCGCCGGGCGCCGCTGGGTCGATGCGATCAATGACGGTCTTCGCGGCGGGCTTTACGTTCTGCTGTGGACCTTCGCCTTCCTCGGTGTGATGCAGATGCTGAAACTGGCGCTGCGCATGCGCTATGACGATGTGCTCTCCGCCGTGACCGACGTCATCGGGCAGGGCACCGCGATCGGGTTGGCCTCGCTTGGGTTAATGCCGGTCATCACGCTGGGCTTGGGCGCGATGGGCGCAGGGCTCCTGTCGGAACTCGCGCATCGCCGCTACGGGCGCTGAGCACGAAACCCACCACACCCTCCGCTTGACATCGCGCGCCTGCCTTGCAGGTTGTGGCGCATGATGTGCCAAGCTGCGGGGACGGTCATGCAACCACATTTCTTTTACGGCACGCTGTGTCATCCGCCTCTGCTGGAGGCGGTCATCGGACGTGTGCCGCAGCTCGTTCCGGCGCGGTTGGAGGGCTTCGCCCCGCATGAGGCCTGTCGCGAGGGGCAGGGCTTGGGCTTTCCGATCCTGATCGCGACACAGGGGGCCGTGACGCGCGGCGTCGTGGCGGATCTGACCGAGACCGAGGCGGAGCGTATCGCGTGGTACGAGGATGGCTACGATGCCGAGATCCGCGATCTCGAGACCGGATCGGGGCCGCGCGAGGCGAAGCTTTGGCTGCCGAAAGCGGGGCGCTGGGATGTGGGCGACGCGTGGGCCCTCGGAGACTGGGCGCCGAAATGGGCCGCGCTGAAGACCGAGGCCGCGCGGCTCTTCATCGCCGAGGCGCAGGCCGTGGGGCCCGACGCTGCAAATGCGCGCTATCACGCGATCCTCGTGCGCGCGGCGTCTACCTTGCGCGCCCGCGCAACCCCGATGGCGCAGCATTTGCGCCGGGATCTGCATGAAGGTGACATCAAGATCGACGCGCAACAGACTGCTTACGCGAAGTTTTTCGCCGTCGAGGATTACAAGCTCGAACATCGGCTGTTCGCGGGCGGGATGAGCGCCAAGCTCGACCGGGCGGCCTTCGTCTCGGGCGATGCGAGCGTCGTTCTACCCTACGATCCGGTGCGCGACCGGGTGATGCTGATCGAACAAATCCGCACCGGGCCACTGGCGCGCGGCGAGCCGAACCCGTGGATGATCGAGGCGATCGCGGGCCGGGTCGATCCCGGAGAGACACCGGAAGAGGCGGCGCTGCGTGAGGCGGGCGAGGAGGCCGGGATCACGATTGCGCGCCTGATCGAGGCCCCGCGCTATTACCCGTCGCCCGGCGCGAAAAGCGAATTCGTCTATTCCTATATCGGGATCACCGATCTGCCCGATGAGGCCGCACAGCTTGGCGGCAAGGCCGATGAGCACGAAGATATCCGCGCGCATCTGGTGCCGTTCGAGCGCTTGATGACGCTGGTTGCGACCGGCGAGGCGGGCAATGCGCCGCTGGTCGTGCTCGCGCTCTGGCTCGCCGGGCAGCGCGCTGCACTGCAGCGGATGGCTGGCGTCGCGTAATCGCGGGGTTGAGGTGGCGCGCGCCGCGTCCTAAGTCTGATTTCAACGGCCCCGTTGGGGGTTACTCGATACGGGAGGAATGCGCGATGCGTATCTGCAGCGATCTGGCGTCGGCGGTGGGAAATACCCCGCTCATCAAGCTCAGGAAGGCATCGGAAGAGACCGGCTGCACGATCCTCGGCAAGGCGGAATTCCTCAATCCCGGCCAATCGGTGAAGGACCGCGCGGCGCTGTTCATCATCCGTGACGCGATCCAGCGCGGCGAGCTTGCGCCCGGCGGGACGATCGTCGAAGGCACGGCGGGCAATACCGGCATCGGTCTCGCGCTCGTCGGCGCTTCGATGGGCTTCCGCGCGGTGATCGTGATCCCCGAGACGCAGAGCCAGGAAAAGAAGGACATGCTGCGGCTGGCGGGGGCCGAACTGGTGCAGGTTCCGGCCGCGCCCTATCGCAATCCGAACAACTACGTGCGCTATTCCGAGCGGCTCGCGAAGGAACTCGCCAAGACCGATCCGCATGGCGCGATCTGGGCGAACCAGTTCGACAATACCGCGAACCGGCAGGCCCATATCGAAACGACCGGCCCCGAAATCTGGGATCAGACCGGCGGCAAGGTCGATGGCTTCATCTGCGCGGTGGGCTCTGGCGGCACGCTCGCGGGCACCGGCATGGCGCTGCAGCCCAAGGGCGTGAAGATCGGCCTCGCCGACCCCGACGGCGCGGCGCTGCACAGCTATTACACGACCGGCGAGTTCAAATCCGAGGGCTCCTCGATTACCGAAGGCATCGGGCAGGGGCGGATCACCGCCAATCTCGAGGGCTTCACCCCGGATATGAGCTTCAACATCCCCGATAGCGAGGCGCTGCCGGTGGTCTTCGACCTGCTGCAGGAAGAAGGCCTCTGCTTGGGTGGCTCCTCGGGGATCAATATCGCGGGCGCGATGCATATGGCGCGCGAGATGGGGCCCGGCCACACGATCGTGACGGTGCTGTGCGATTACGGCAACCGCTACCAGTCGAAACTGTTCAACCCCGACTTCCTCAAGGGCAAGGGGCTGCCTGTGCCGGAATGGCTCGACCGGGCTCCGCGTGAGATGCCGGAGGTTTTTGAGGGATGATCCTGCGTCTGGCGCGTCTGCTCTTGCTGGCCGTCGCGCTGGCGCTCCCCGGGATTGGTTTCACGCAAAGCCCCGACACGCCCGATTACAAGGCGTGGGAACAGACCGCGACCGAAGCCGAACAGATGGTGCAGGCCGACAAGGCTCAGCGTCCAGCCTTCGACAAGATCCGGCAGGAGGTCGTCGACTGGCGAGAGAAATTCAAGGCGGCGGAGGATATCAACGCCAGCCAGATTTCGACCGTGAAAGCGCAGATCGACGCGCTCGGGCCTCCGCCAAAGGAGGGTCAGAGCGAGGATCAGGCGATTGCCGACCGGCGTAAGAAGCTCAATGACGAGTTGGCGCAGCTGCAGTCCCCGGGGTTGCGCGCGACCGAGGCCGCCAGCCGCGCGGATTCCATCGTCGCCAATATCGACCAGCTTTTGCGCGCACGGCAGACCGACAAACTCCTGCGGCTGACACCGTCGCCGCTGAACCCGATAAACTGGCCCGAAGGGTTGAAAGTCCTCACCGGGCTGACCTCCGAGCTTGCCTCCGAGATGGGTCAGCAACTCGATCAGCCGGACCCCTACGCCAATGCGCGCAACAACGCCCCCGCGATCGTGGGCCTTTTGTTGGTGGCGCTTATGCTGGTGCTGCGCGGGCGGACATGGATCGACAAACTGGCCGATGTGCTGGAGGCGCGTCTGGCGCGCAATGCGCAACGGGTGATCGATTTCATCGTCTCGCTGGGTCAGCTCCTGCTGCCGATCGCCGGGATCGCGCTGCTTGAAGCGGCGCTGGTGCAGACGGAGCTGTTCGGCGCGCGCTGGTTGGAATTGTTGCTCGCGATCGGCGTGGTTCTGAGCGCAGCCTTCGTCGCCTTCTGGCTCTCGGGCCGTATCTTCCCGCGCAATGACCGGCAGGCTGCGCCCTTCACGCTGCAAAGCGAACGGCGCCGCGAAGGCCGGGTGCTGACGATCTCGCTGGCCGTGTTCGCCGCGATCCAGGGCCCGTTCGGTGACTGGCTTGTGGCCCGCGGGCAGGACGTATTCGAGGGCAGCGCGAAAACCGCCAAGGAGATCGACGCGGCGGGGCACACGCTCGATGCCGGTTTCGGCGTTCTGGTCTTCCCGTTGCAGGTTCTTGCAGCGATTGCGCTGTTCCGCTTCGGCCAGCTACTGCGCCGTCACCTGCGCAACGAGACCAACGGGAGCGAGGAAGGCGCGTTTCGCGACCGTCTTGTCGGCGCGCTCGGCAATGCGCTGATTGGCGTCGCGGTGGTCGCGCCGGTTCTGGGCGGGATCGGCTATATCAACGCCGCCAATGCGCTGATCTTCCCGACCATCCTGACGCTGGGGCTGATCGCGCTGGTTCTCGTGCTCAACCAGTTCTTCACCGATGTCTACGTGCTGGTCACCCGGCGCGAGGATGACGGCCGCGACTCCCTGATCCCGGCACTGATCGGCTTCCTGCTGGGCCTGCTAGCCATGCCGCCCGCGGCGCTGATCTGGGGTGCGCGCCCGGCCGATCTGGCCGAGATGTGGACGCGGTTCCAGAACGGCATCTCGGTCAGCGGCGTCACGATCTCGCCCGGCATTTTCCTGACCTTCGCGATCGTCTTCGTGATCGGCCTGATGGTCACGCGGCTCCTGCAAGGGGCGCTGAAGACCTCGCTGCTGCCCAAGACCAAGATCGACAAGGGCGGCCAGAACGCCATCGTCTCGGGCCTTGGCTATCTCGGGATCTTCCTCGCCGCGATCATCGCGATCTCTTCTGCGGGGATCGACCTCAGTTCGCTCGCCATCGTCGCCGGTGCGCTCTCGGTCGGTGTCGGTTTCGGTCTGCAGACCATCGTTCAGAACTTCGTCTCGGGCATCATCCTGCTGATCGAGCGCCCGATCTCCGAGGGCGACTGGATCGAGGTGAACGGCCAGATGGGGATCGTGAAGGCGATCTCCGTGCGCTCCACCCGGATCGAGACCTTCGACCGCACCGAAGTCATCGTGCCCAATGCGGACCTGATCTCCGGGCAGGTGACGAACTGGACGCGCGGCAATGTCACGGGCCGCCTGATTGTCCCGGTGGGCGTGGCCTATGGCACTGACACGCGCAAGGTCGAGAAGATCCTGCACGAAGTCGCCGAG
Source organism: Thioclava sp. PTB-PU3-1 (assembly GCF_055666785.1). Taxonomy (NCBI): domain Bacteria; kingdom Pseudomonadati; phylum Pseudomonadota; class Alphaproteobacteria; order Rhodobacterales; family Paracoccaceae; genus Thioclava; species Thioclava sp. PTB-PU3-1. Next base: position 25,413 of record NZ_JBVNVL010000004.1, read on the forward strand.
AACCAGTCGCTGGTGATGATGAACCCCGAGCCGGTGGTGATGTTCAAAGGCTTCGGCGCGGACAGCCTCGATTTCGAGGTCCGCGTGATCCTCTCGGACGTGAACTTCATCCTGCGCGTCCAGAGCGAGATGAACCACGAGATCAATCAACGCTTCGCCGAGGCCGGGATCGAGATTCCCTTCGCACAGCGCGACGTGTGGCTGCGCAACCCCGAGGTTCTGCGTCCCAAGGACGAGCAGACCGAAGAGGACGCGGACGCGGAGGAGACCTCCGCGGACGAGGGCGAAGACGACAGCGACACCAAGCACCCCGTCACCCGCGCCGATTACGGCAAGCCTCAGCCCGGGGAAGGGCCCGAGGGGATGGAGGAGCAGCGCCACGACACTTCAGACGGAGAGGCCGATGCCGGAGACCGCTAAACAGCCGCAGCAGCAGAGCTACCGCATTCACCCCTATGCCCGAGATCTCGAGGTCCGGGTGACCGGGCTGACCGATGAGGGCGGCATCTATTGCGCGGATTCGATCTTCTACCCGACCGGCGGCGGCCAGCCCGGCGACAGTGGCAAGCTGGTCTGGGACGGCGGCGAGATCGAGATCGCGACGGCGGTGAAGGCCGAGCCCGGTGCGCCCGGCGCGGTGATCCTGGTGCCTGCGGAGCCGCAGCCGCTGCCGCCCGTCGGCGCGCAGGTCCAGCAACATCTCGACTGGGAGCGGCGTCACCGTCACATGCGCGTGCATACCGCGCTGCACCTGCTGTCGGTCGCGATCCCGCTGCCGGTGACGGGTGGGCAGATCGGCTCTGAAAAGGGACGGCTTGATTTCGATATGCCGGAGCGGCCCGAGGATCTGGAGGCAATCGAGCGTCAGTTGAACGACTGGATCGCGCAGGACCTCAAGGTGGTCGAGCATTGGATTACCGATGCCGAACTCGAGGCGCAGCCCGATCTGGTCAAGACGCTCTCGGTCGCGCCGCCCAAAGGTCAGGGCTGGGTGCGGCTGGTCGCGATCGGCGACGAGGCGGACCGGATCGACCTGCAGCCCTGCGGCGGCACGCATGTCGCCTCGACCGGCGAGATCGGTGGCCTCAGGATCGGCAAGATCGAGAAGAAGGGCAAGATGAACCGCCGCGTTCATCTTCACCTGGCCTGAGAGCTGCGGGCCGGGCAGGGGCGCTGCCCCTCTGCCTGCGGCATTCACCCTGGGATATTTGAGCAAAAGCGAAGGGGCGTGCCCCGCAATGCAAAAGGGCGGCCACCGGGGCCGCCCTTCGTCATTCAGGAGAGCTTGGATCAGGCTTTCGGGCCGATCATCTGCTCGGGGCGCACGACCTTGTCGAAGGTTTCCTCGTCGACGAAGCCAAGCTTGATCGCTTCTTCCTTCAGCGTGGTCCCGTTCTTATGCGCGGTCTTCGCGACCTTGGTCGCGTTGTCGTAGCCGATGGTCGGCGCGAGCGCGGTGACCAGCATCAGCGACTCGTGCAGCAGCTTCTCGATGCGCGGCTCGTTGGCCTCGATGCCCGCCACCATGTTGTCGGTGAAGGCCGAGGCGCTGTCGCCCAGAAGCTGCATGGATTGCAGCACGTTGTAGCTCATCATCGGGTTGTAGACGTTGAGCTCGAAATGACCCTGCGAGCCGGCGATGCCGACGGCGGCGTCGTTGCCCATGACATGCGCGCAGACCATGGTCAGCGCTTCGGCCTGCGTCGGGTTCACCTTGCCCGGCATGATCGAGGAGCCCGGCTCGTTTTCCGGCAGGATCAGTTCGCCCAGACCGCAGCGCGGGCCCGAGCCCAGCAGGCGGATGTCATTGGCGATCTTGAAGAGCGAGGCGGCCACGGTCTTCAGCGCGCCCGAGAACATCACCATCGCGTCATGCGCGGCGAGCGCTTCGAACTTGTTAGGCGCAGTGACGAAGGGCAGGTCGGTGATCTCGGCCATGTTCGCCGCGACCGTCTCGGCCCAGCCAACTTGCGTGTTCAGGCCGGTACCGACGGCGGTGCCGCCTTGGGCCAGTTCGTAGATGTCGCCGAGCGAGGCTTCGACGCGCTCGATCCCCTTCTTCACCTGATGGGCGTAGCCGGAGAATTCCTGACCAAGCGTCAGCGGCGTCGCGTCCTGCGTGTGGGTGCGGCCGATCTTGATGATGTCCTTGAAATCCTCGGACTTGGCTTCCAGCGCCGCGTGCAGCTTGCGCAGTCCCGGCAGCAGCACGTCGCGCGCCTGCATCGCGATCCCGACATGCATCGCGGTCGGGAAGGTGTCGTTCGAGGACTGCCCCATGTTGCAGTGATCGTTCGGGTGGACCGGGTCTTTCGAGCCCATCTCGCCGCCGAGAATTTCGATCGCGCGGTTCGAGATCACCTCGTTCGCGTTCATGTTCGACTGCGTGCCCGAGCCGGTCTGCCAGACGACCAGCGGGAAGTTGTCGTCGAACTTGCCTTCGATCACTTCGCCCGCAGCCTCGATGATCGCATCGGCGATCTTCGCGTCCATCTTGCCCTGCGCCTTGTTGGCCATCGCACAGGCTTTCTTGATCACGCCAAGCGCGCGGATGATCGGGACGGGCTGGCGCTCCCAGCCGATCGGGAAGTTCATGATCGAGCGCTGCGTCTGCGCGCCCCAATATTTGTCGGCGGGAACTTCAAGCGGGCCGAAGCTGTCGGTCTCGGTGCGGGTCGCGGTCATCTGGGCCTCCATGATTGCGCGCAATCTTTCGCTCGCACTGATAGGGCGCGCGGAGGGATTTTGCAACGGTATACGGAGGTATACTTGGTGTGGCTCTCAGATCTGTGCGGCGATTGCGTCGCGGTCGATCAGGGAATGCACCTCGCGGATGCGGCCATCGGTGACGCGATAGAAGACATGTTCGTCGAAGGTCACGCGGCGGCCGTTCACCGGCAGATCGAAGAGCATTCCCACGGGCGTGCAGTCGAAACGCAGCCGGGCGGCGATCACCGGCGGATCGGCCACGAGCGTTTCTGCGCGGAAGTGCAGGTCGGGGATCGCGCGATGGTCACCCTCGAGCATCTGCCGGTAGCCCGCGAGGCCGAGCGGGCGCGCGTTGTGCGTAACTTCTGGATGCACGAAATCGCCGAGCTGCGCCCAATCTTGGGCGTTCAAACAATCAAGATAGCCGCGATAAAGCGACAGGAGTGCTTCGCGGTCCAGAGGCTCCGAAGGCACCGGATTACTTGCGGAATTGATCGAGGCTGACGACCTCGGCCTCGCCACGCTCGGCAGGGGCGGCCTCTTCCTCCTCGGTCACCTCATCCTCTTCGATCTCGTCTTCTTCGTCATATTCCTGCGTCTCGAAACGCAGGCCGAATTCGACGGAGGGGTCGACAAAGGTGGTGATCGCGTCGAGCGGCACATAAAGCGGCTCGGGAGAATTTCCGAAATTCAGCGTGATCGAGAACCCGTCCTCGCCCACTTCGAAATTGTCATACCAGTTCTGGATGACGATGGTCATTTCCTCGGGATAGCGCTCGCGCAGCCAATCGGCCAGCTCGGCATCGGGGTGACGGGTGTCGAAGGTGATGAAGAAGTGGTGCTCGCCGGGCAGACCATTGGCTGCGATGTCGCTCAGCACTGTCTGGATCAGCCCGCGCATCGCGTGATGCATCAGGTTGCCGTAATCAATGGATTGCGTCATGGCCGGGTCCCTTTCTTCTCGGGCTCAGCATAGGGGATTCGTGGCGGGCCGCAAGGCGGGCAGAGCCGCGCGAAGGCTGACGTCGAGGGCATGTGCCGGGCGTGGCGGCATCCGATCTTGCGCAACCTTGGGGAGAACCTCACGGGGGCCGCGCCTATCCCAGCACTTCGCCCGACAGGCAGAGCGCGACGGTGTCGCGCGGCATCATCTCCAACGCCTCGAAAAGCGCGATCACATCGTAATTATTATACGCCTCCACGATCCTGTCGCCGCGAAACCGCATCGTCAGTTGCCCGGTGAATTCCACCGCGCGCGCCGATTGTGCCGATTTCCCCGCGATTTTCAGAAGCGTCCAAAGCCAGTCCTCCGTCTCGACATGGCGCAGCACGGTGATCTTGATGTCCTGCAGATGGGCGCGCAGGGCCGGAACCAGCTCGCGAAACTCCTGCGGTCGCAATTCGAGCCCCGGCATCAGCCCATTGGTCTGCGCCTCGGCGTCGAACAGCCCGTCGACCTCGTCCAGCCGACCTTCGCCCCATACGGCATGGAGCCACGTTTCGATCCTCGCAAGCCGGGACATCGCACCCCTCCGTTTCCCGTCGGTCCTGGGGGCCACCATGGCAGGCACGGATTTCAAACCGGTTAACGCCGGTCGCATCGCAAAAAGAGGGAGAAAGTGCAGGATTCTGTTGCAAGGCTCCTGCGGGCCCCGCCTTACGCGGCTAAGCGCAAGGAGTTAAGTTTCGGTTACCCGAGCTGCTTACGCAGCCAGAGCGACCGGAGCACGGTTGTCGTTGGCAACTGTACAAATCGCACCGATAACGGTGGTAGCTCACCGGGACAAAGCAAACATCTTTACACGTTCGTCGATCCTATTTCGGCCCCATTCTCCCCCAACGAGGGTCGATTGGTGGAGCCGCCGGGTACCGCCCCCGGGTCCGATCCGCTTATTACATGCGCGTTTATGCCCATAGTTCCCGTTGCCGGGAACGTCTTGGAATATAGGGGGAAGATCGGGGCGCTTCAAGGCGTCGGATGGGATGGATGCGCATTAACCGGACGTGAACTTGCCGTGCGCTATAGCTCGAGTCGGGTCAAGAACTGGCCACGGAGGGGCGCGATGCGCGACAAGACGATCTTGATCGATCTCAGCACCAGCTATCAGTTCCGCCATTGGCGGCCGATGGGCATCCTGCGGGTGGAGCATGAGGTCTGGCGAGCGTTTGCCGCCCGGTTCGGGGCGCGCGCGGTACCGGCGATCTATGATGGGGCGCGCGGCGGGTTCTATCGCATTCCGCAGGCGATCTTCGAGGAGGTCATCTTCCGCAACGGCTGTCAACCGGAGGCGCCTGTGCGCGCTTTGACTGCGCCGAGGCGCTGGCGCTCCTGGGCGCGGATCGGACGGTTTTTCTGGCGCGCCCGGCGCAGGGTGCGGGCGGTCGGGCAGGGCGGGCGATACAACGAGGCCGAGACCCGCGTGCGCCGCGAGAGCGCCGTGGCGGAGGAATTGCTGCGGTTGAGCGGTGACGAATATGCCCTGATGCGCCGTGGGCTCGTGGCTCTGGAACGGTTCGCGCCGGGGATCGCGCCGCGCATCCGGGCGCTCGATGCGCTCAATCACCGGGCTCATTACGGGCTGGTGCATACGGTCCACGACCAGATCTGCGCGGATCGAAATCGGATCGCGCCGGAAGAAGTTGGCGAGTATGTCTCTGCCGGTGGGTTCTGGGGCGATGCGCGCTACCGGGCCGCCTATGAGATGCGGACCGCTCATGGGTGGCGGCTGAGCTATTACATCCATGACCTGATCCCGATCCTTTGGGGGCATGTCGCCGAGCCCACGACGCGCAAGACCTTTCCGCCCGCGCTGCATTGGATGCTCTGGGGCGTGGATCGGATCTGGACGAATTCAGAGGTGACGCGGCGCGATCTGGTCGCCCATGCCGCCCGCTGCGGCTATCCCGAGTTGCAATCGGAGAAAGTGCGCGTCGTGACGCTTGGCGCGGATGCGCTGAGCGAGACCGCGCCCGCCACCGATCTCGCGGGCCTCTTCGCACATCGCGATCTGGAGCCTGGGGGCTACGTTTTGATGGTCGGCACGCAGGAGCCGCGCAAGAACCATGATTTTGCCTATCGGCTCTGGCGCGAACTCGCTGCGCACCGCGACGATATCATGCCGCTGGTCTGGGTCGGACAGCCCGGCTGGTCGATCGGCCCGCTTCTGGAAATGGTGCGCGCGGATCCCGGCCTGCCGCATGGCGCGATCCGCATCCTCGATGATGTCGACGATGCCGAGTTGCAGGCGCTCTATGCCCATTGCCGCTACACGATCTACCCGTCCCATTACGAGGGTTGGGGGCTACCGGTTGTCGAGTCGCTTTTGCATGGCAAACCCTGTCTGACATCGGATGCGCCCGCCTTGCTCGAGGCGGCGGAGGGTTGCGCGGAGGCGATCGGGTTGTTCGAGGGTGAGCGGTGGCTGGCCCGGGCCGAGGCGCTGATGGACGACGAGGCGGCCTATCGCGCGGCCTGTGCGCAAGCGGAGCGGTTCACGCCGCATCGCTGGGCCGATTTCCGAAAGGCGCTCACCGACGGGTTCGACGCGACCGACAATACAGCCTCAACGCGCAACCCTGCATGGACACAACAGCCGGGCCAGCCGATCCCCTATAGCGAGGATGCCGCATGAAGATCGCAGCTTTCGGTCATTACCCGATCCACCGCCCTCTGCATGGCGGCCAGCGCCGGGTTGCAGCCATCGCCCGGCAGGCGCGCGCGGCGGGCAACATCTTCCGCTACGTCCCGATCTACTCGACGCGCGGCTATCCCGATGGCTCCCCCGATGAGCGCCGCACGGCGGTGCCGGAGGCGCTGCTGCCGCGTCTCCACGATCCGCAGCGCCGTGAGGATCTTCATTTCTCCGACACGCTCAAAGACCATCCGCTGATCGAAGGGTTGATCAGGGAGCTGCGCGATTTCGCCCCCGATGCGGTGCAGTTCGAACATCCGTGGCTATATCCGCTATTCGCCGAGGCGTTGGACCGCGATCCGGTCCTGCGCCGCGCTCGGCTGATCTATTCCGCGCATAATGTCGAGGCCGCCCTGATCGATCCGCATTGGCGAGCGGAGGCTGAGGCGCTCGAGTCCGCGCTCGTCGCGAGGGCCGATCTCACTGTCGCTGTCTGTGAGGCCGACGCGCATCATTTTGCCGGTCTTCCGGGCGCGACAGAGGTGGCCGTCGCGCCAAACGGCTGCTGGGCGCCAGATCCCGAAACGGTCCCGTCCGCGCCGCTAGACGGACCCTACGCGCTTGTCGCGGGCTCAGCCCATCCGCCGAACGCGCGTGGCTATTGGGCGTCCTTCGGTGAAATTCCCGGCTTTCTGCCACCGCGCAGCCGCCTCGCCGTTGCAGGCGGAATGACCCATCTGATCACCGCCGACGACCGCTTTCGGCGGTACGCGCAAATGAACGCGGAATTCGTCGAGCCCCTTGGTGTGGTGGGGGAAGAAACCTTGAGCGGTCTTCTGCATCATGCCCGCGCCATATGCCTGCCGATCACCGAGGGCGGCGGCACCAATCTCAAGACCGCCGAGGCGCTTTTGTCGTGCAAGCCGGTCGTCGCGATGCGCCCCGCGATGCGCGGGTTCGAAGAGGCGGAACGCCTCAGCGGCGTGCATGTCGCAGACGACCCGGAGCAGTTTCGCCGCTTGCTGCGCGATGCCATGACCGGCGCGATAGGCTCGCAGCGCCGTCCGGACGAGGTCGCGCAATATGGCTGGCCCGCGCAGCTTGCGCCGTTGATCTCCCGCTATGAAAGTCTTGCCGCATGAAAGATTTACCTCCGCACCCTGTCGGCTTTGCTGATCCCGATCTCGCCGCGCAGACGCAGGCCACACCCGGCGCGATTGACACCTTGTTCCAGACCTATCTCGGACGGCCCGCGAAAGAGGCGGCGCAGAGCGCGTTGAAGGAGCGGCGCGCGTCCGTCGCCGATGTCGAGCGTGAGTTGCGGGGATCGGAGGAATATCGCCGCAAGGCGCGGCTGCTGCGCGATCACGATCGCAGCCAATACGACGGCGCGATGCTGTATATCGCACCTGCGCGCGCCGTTTTCTGCCCGATTGCAAAGGTCGCCAATACATCGGTCAAGGACTGGGCGCTGCGGCTGGTCGGCGACGGGCGGCCCGAACCCGGCATGTCGCATTACTGGCTCGATTCCGGACAAAGCCAGATGCAGGCGCGCCATTGGGCTTTCGCCGCGCGCGACCGCGTCGATCATGCGCCGGACTGGGTCTCGGTCGCGCTGCTGCGCGATCCCGTCGACCGGCTGGTCAGCTGTTATTGCGACAAGTTCGGACGCAATCGAATGCAGGACTCGGTGCTGCATCACACGCGCCCGGTCTATGCGTTTTTCGCGCGCGGGGGCGATTCAGACCGGGAGATGATCGAACGCGGTTTGAGCTTTCGCCAGTTCTGTTTCTACATCAACGCCACCGCGCGCGAGGTGCAGGACAGCCATTGGGCCGCGCAATGGAGCTACCTGCAAAATCGGCGCTGGGATCGGCTGTTCGCGCTGGAGAAGATCGAGAGTTTCGAGAGTTTCATGCGCGATCGCCTGCCGGAGGAGCATCGGGACATTCGGTTGGGGCTGACCAATGCCGCGCAAAAGGCGCGCGGGCGGCCGTCCCATAATCTCTCCGATGCGCTTCCGGGGGAGTGGATGGGCGCGCGGACGCCGCCCTATGAGGCGTTCCTGACGGACGATATTCGCGGCTTCATCGGCGATTACTACGCGCTGGATGCACGGCTGCATGCGCAGGCGCTTTCCGAGAGTTGAGCCGCGGCGACCTCGCGTCTCAGTCGCCTTCGGCCGGAATGCCAAGAAGCGTGATCGCCACCCCCAATGCAGCGAGCACCCAGAACGCGTAGCGCTTCGTGCCCTCGGTCTGCAGTGCGGCGAGCACCGCTTGCAGCGTGTAGTAGCCGGCGAAGGCGCGCGACGCATAGGAGATGATCTGGAATAGATCGGTCGTCCAGGTCAGCGCGATCCCGGCGCCGATCAACACCGGATAGGCCGCTTTTTGCGGGATTTTCCCGCGCGAGAATTCCGCGATCAGTCCGCCCGCGCCCCCGGTATCGGCCACGGCTGCGGAGAATTGCGCCGCCAGCGCTGCGGCCACCAGCATCGCGGGCAGGATCGGAGCGACGACGCGCATCATGTCGATGATCGCGGTCTCGGTCAGGTTATGGGCGTTGGGCGTGAAGATATAGGCCAGCAGCGCAATATAGACCATGTAGATCGCCGTCGCGAGCATCTGCGCCCATTTCATCGCCGCGACCCGGGTGTCGGCATCGTAGCTCTTGCCCAGATACCGCGCGGTCTCGAACCCCTGCACGGTCACGATCAGGCCGAAGAGCAGCCGCAGCGAGTCCCACGGCCCCAGCGTCGGCGCATCGACCACAAGATCGCCGGCGACGGCCACCTTGCCGAAATAGACCGCCAGCCCGAGGATCAGCCCGGCGATGATCGCGAGTTTGAGCGCGACCGAGGCATATTCCATCTGCTCGAGCCGTTTGAACCCGCCGGAGAACCCGGCGATTGCCACGATCGCAAGCATTGCCGTGGTTACCGCGCGGGCCGCGAAATCCGTGTTCCACGGCGTGAGCGAGACGGCGAAGGCCCCGAACAGGTTGAGGTAATAGGCGACCGAGATGACATAGGCGAAGGCGAGCGCGAGCTGCGCCACCTCTTCGATGCGCTTGATCACGGCGGTGTCGGGCACCTCCTCGGCGCGGATGTTGGCGCGCACGGCCGCGCCGAAAAACCATCCCAGACCGCACAAAGCCGCCATCGCGAGCGGGGCGAAGCTGCCGTAGCGGACCTCCAAAATCGGGCCAAGTACCAGAAAGCCAGAGCCGATGATCGAGGCCAGCGGGGTCACCATCGCGCGCCATTTCGGGCGATCGCGTAGCTGGGGCAGGAACATCGCCGCAAGGACGATCAGGGCGAGAAGGATAATGGCGGCGTCGAGTATCATGGTCTGTCTCAAATGGTCGGTTGGACGCAGCTAGGGCGAGGGGGGCATTAAAAAAGGGCCGCGTCAGACGCGGCCCTTCGCTGTGATCTATTCGGCGCAGTGATCAGAAGCCAGCCTTGATTTTCTCGAACTCGGCGAGCTGCTTTTCGCGCAGTTCCGGCGAGTTCGGCGTCTGGGCGAGGATCGGCGCGTTGATCTCGGTCAGGCCCGCCGTTTCCAGCTGCTCCGGCGGGATCAGCTTCATCGCTTCGGTGTTCGTGTGACCGTAGCCGATCTCGTCGACGAGAACCGGGCCCGCCTCGGGGCGCAGCCATGCGTTCATGAAATCGTAAAGCTTCTCTTCCGAGCCGGGACCGTCCTTGAGGTTCACGAAACCGCAGAACCAGGTCGACGAGCCCTCTTTCGCTTCGCGCTGGAAGGCGACCGGGTAGTTGTCGTCCTGCAGATAGGCGACGCCGTCATTCCACGACCACGCGACCAGCACCTCGCCCGATGCCATCAGCTGTGCCTGCTGCGAGGGGTCGGTCCAGTAGCTTTGGACGTTCTTGTTGGCCTCGCGCAGCCAGTCGGCGGCGGCCTGGAACTGTTCGTCGGTGACATTGGTCCAGTCGGTCACGCCGGTCGCGAGATAGGCCAGCGCCCAGACGTCATCCGAGCTGTCGGGCAGCGAGGTGCGGCCCGCATATTTCGGATTGATGAAGACATTGAGGCTCGCCACGTCTTCGGCCGGGACCTTGTCGGGGTTGTAAGCGATCGCGGTCGCGCCCCAGTCGGTCGGCAGATACCAGACGTTCTTGTCGTCATCGACGAAAATCTTCGAATTCAGATACTTGGGGTCGATGTTCTTGAATTCCGGAATCTTCGAGACGTCCCAGGGTTCGATCAGCCCGGCATCCTTGTATTTCGAGATCATCTGCGAACAGGGATGCGCCGCGTCTGCTTTGAAACCCGAGGCGAGTTTCTGATAGGCCTCGTCGTCATCGCCGAAGAAAGCGTAGGTCGGGCTGTCGCCGTATTTGTCGATGTAAGGCTGGAAGAGGCCGGGGATTTCGAAACCGGCCCAATCGAAGATGGTCAGGTCCGGATCGGCGGCACGGGCCGGGGCGCTCAGCGCGGCCACGGCAATCCCCGCCAGTAGGAGAGCAGAAGTCTTCATTGCATATTCCCTGTTTTGTGTTCGTTTTGTGAAAACGCTAGAGCGGCTTTTTCGCCCTCGCAAGAGGCATTTGCACGGCAGATAGGCAGGAGCCCTGCGGCAAAGTGTGGAAAAGCCTCGACGCGGAGGGGCGTTGCGGAAAATTTGGGCGCGACTGAACCGGATCGGGCGCGGCGCGTAGGGAAAGGGAGGCAAAGGAGACGAGCATGAGTGACACCCCCGTCCTATTATGGCTGCGGCGCGACTTTCGATTCCACGATCACGAGGCGATGGCGGCGGCTGCGAAGACCGGTGCGCCGGTGATCCCGGTTTTCATCCATGACGACCAGGTCGAAGCCTTGGGGGCGGCGGCGAAATGGCGGCTCGGCCTCGCCGTCGAGGCCTTCGCGGGCAGCCTCGCGGAGAAAGGCTCGAGGCTGATCCTGCGCAAAGGCGATCCGCTGAAGGTTCTGCAAGCACTGATCGAGGAGACAGGAGCAGGCGCGGTTTACTGGTCGCGCCGCTACGACAAGCCGGGCCGCGACACCGATACGGAGGTCAAATCCACGCTCTCCGAGGACGGGGTCGAGGCGAAGAGCTTCACCGGACATTTGTTGTTCGAGCCGTGGACCGTAGAGACGAAAACGGGCGGGCCCTACAAGGTCTATTCGCCCTATTGGAACGCGGTGAAGGGCACGGACATCCCGCCGGAAGTTAAGACAGTGTCTGAGCTTCGTGCTCCAAATAACTGGCCGAAAAGCGAAAAGCTGGACGACTGGAAGATGGGCGCGGCGATGCGGCGCGGTGCGGCAATCGTCGCGAAACATGTGAATGTCGGCGAGCGCGCCGCCCAGTCGCGGCTGTCGAGTTTCCTGCGTGATCGCCTTTCGGACTACAAGACGCAGCGCGACGTGCCCGCCTCGGGCGGCACCTCGGGCCTGTCGGAAAACCTGACCTATGGCGAGATTTCTCCGCGTACGATCTGGCACGCCGGGTATCGCTACATGAGCGAGGACAATCAGGGCGCCGAGACCTTCCTGAAGGAGCTCGTCTGGCGCGAATTCGCGTGGCATCTGTTCTTCCACTGGCCCGACATGGCCGAGCGCAATTGGCGCGAGGAGTGGAACGGTTTCGACTGGCGGCGCGATAATAGTGACGCCGAGGCATGGCGGCGCGGCATGACCGGCGAGCCCTTCGTCGATGCGGCGATGCGCGAGATGTATGTCACCGGCACGATGCATAACCGCGCGCGCATGATCGTGGCCTCCTATCTCAGCAAGCACCTGATGACCGATTGGCGGGTGGGGCTGCGCTGGTTCGAGGATTGCCTGATCGATTGGGATCCGGCGAGCAACGCGATGGGCTGGCAATGGGTGGCCGGGCCGGGGCCGGACGCGACGCCTTATTTCCGCGTGTTCAATCCCGAGACGCAGCTCGAAAAATTCGACAAGGACGGGCGTTACCGGAAGGATTTCATCGCCGAGGGACAGGCCAACCCGCCCGAGACGGCGACGGATTATTTTGAAGCGATCCCAGAGAGTTGGGAGTTGTCGTTAAACCAAAAATACCCCGAGCGCCTGATCGATCTCAAGAAAGGCCGAGAGCGCGCCTTGGCCGCGTATGAGCAGCACAAAGGCTAGGTTGCCGCGGTAATTGAGAGTCTTAGATCAAGGCGTCGGATGTCGCCTTGATCCGGGTCTCGCGGCCCATGAAATCCAGCAGCAGCCAGACCCGTTTCTCGGCATCGACCTTTTCGACTGTGGCCACGAAATCCGCGAAGGGGCCGGTCGCCAGCGTGACCTCGTCTCCCGGCGCGTATTCCGGCAGCGGCTGCAGCTGGTCCTCCGCGTCGCAGCGCGCCTGCAGCGCCTTGATCATCGCGTCGGGGACTGGCGTCGGGCGCCCCGCAAGCGCCACGAGCCGCGTGATCCCCTGCGTGCCGTTCACCGCGCCCAGACGCGCCGATTTCTCTTGTTCGCGCACGAAAAGATAGCCCGGAAAGAGCGGCGCACTGCGGGTCACGAATTTGCCCGACTGGCGACGCGTCGTCTCTACCATCGGCAGGAAAATGTCGAACCGCTGCCGCTCCAGATTACGCCGGGCGATCGCGGCGCTGTTGGGCTTGAACTGGGCCACATGCCACGCGCGGGCCGGGCTTTGATCGGTCATGAAAGGGCTTTCTGTTCAATCGGATTACGCCCGTATTGGCTGAGGGATCGGGCGCGGAAAGTCAATCAGGCAAGGCGAACCTGCGCGAAAACGTGCGCGCTTAGGTTGTCCGATCCGAAGTTAACCTTGCGTTAGGGATGCCTGTGCCAGGCTCGTGGCAGGCAGAAAATCTGCCGCTGTTTTGGGAGGATACGCATGATCACTCCGGTTCTTCTCGCGGGCGGATCGGGCACTCGCCTATGGCCACTGTCCCGGCGCAGCTACCCGAAGCAATTCGCAGAACTGACTGGCCCCAAGACGCTGTTTCAGGCCACGGCCGAACGGCTGTCGGGCGAGGGTTTCGCGCCCCCCGTGGTCCTGACACAGTCCGATTTTCGGTTCATAGTGACCGAGCAGCTCGCCGATACCGGGATCGACCCGGGCGCGGTGATGCTCGAGCCCGAGGGCCGCAACACCGCGCCCGCCATACTCGCGGCCGCGCTTTGGGTCGCGCAAAAGGCCGGGGAGCAGGCGCTGATGCTGGTCGCTCCGTCGGATCATGTCATCGCGGATCCAGACGCGTTTCGGCATGCGATCGCGGCGGCGGAGCCAGCGGCGCGGGCAGGGCGGCTGGTAACTTTCGGCATCACGCCCGACCGTGCGGAAACGGGGTATGGCTATCTCGAACCCGGTCGCGAGGCAGATGCGCAGGGCGTCGTGCCTTTGCTCCGGTTCATCGAGAAACCCGACATCGCGCAGGCCCGCGCGATGTATGAGAGCGGGGATTACCTGTGGAATGCCGGGGTGTTCCTTTTTTCGGCAGGGGCAATCCTCGACGCAGCCCGAACCCATGCGCCGACGGTTCTCGCTCCGGTTGAACAAGCCTTTGCCGCGGCGCGCGCCGATCTGGGATTTCTGCGCCTCGATCCGGAGGCATGGAGCGACGCCCCCGACATCTCCATCGATTACGCGATCATGGAGCGGGCAGAGACTGTCTCCGTCATGCCGGTGCAGGCGGGCTGGTCCGATCTTGGCGACTGGGAAGCGGTGCGCCGTGCGAATCCGGGGACACGCCCGGATGGGGTGACGCTCTCGGGGCCCGCGACGGCGATTGACTGTCGCGACAGCCTGCTGCGCTCCGAAGATCCGCGTATCGAGATGGTCGGGATCGGGCTTGAGGACGTGATCGCGGTGGCGATGCCCGATGCGGTGCTTGTCGCGCATCGCTCGCGGGCGCAGGATGTGAAAGCGGCGGTCAGCGCGCTAAAGGCGCGAAACGCCGCGCAAGCCACGGATTTTCCACGCGATCACCGGCCCTGGGGCTGGTTCGAACGCCTTGTGCTCAGTGATCGTTTTCAGGTGAAGCGGATCACGGTCAAGCCCGGCGCTGCGCTCAGCCTGCAAAGCCATCACCACCGGGCGGAGCATTGGATCGTTGTGCAAGGCACCGCGCTGGTGACGCTGGGCCCCGAGACCCGCCTCGTGACGGAAAACGAATCCGTCTACATCCCGATCGGCGAGACGCATCGGCTCGAAAACCCCGGGAAGCTGCCGATGGTGCTGATCGAGGTGCAGACCGGCGCATATCTGGGCGAGGATGACATCATCCGCTACGAAGACGTCTACATGCGCTTGGCCGGCGAATAGCGGCCAACTCGGCGGTGCACCGCCACCCGTCCGTGCAAATCTGCGACAGCTCCTTAAGAAAGCGTGAATTCGCGTTTCGGAGGAGTGCGACTCTCTGCTAGGTCTCCGATTGATTGTGACCGAGCCGGATTTTTGCAGACATGTTGGTGCGCCCCTACCGCTCCCGTTTCCTCTTCCTCGCGATGGCGAGCAGCGCGCTCGCAGGGGTCGGGTTTGGTCCCGCCTGCGCGCAATCCGCCGATCGCGCGTGGGGCTATAACAGCTATGGCATCCCCGGCCTGATCGACATGCCTGTCGCGGGCAGCCGCGAGGATGCGGAGCTCGGCTTCAACGTCTTCACCTTCGCAGGACAAACCCGCGTCTCGGCCGCGTTCCAGATCACGCCGCGCCTGTCGGCAGGCTTCCGGTATTCGACGATCAAGAACTACATGGGCGGCGATACGCTCTACGACCGCAGCTTCTCGATCCAGTATCGTTTCCTCGACGAGGGCCGCCTTCGGCCCGCGATGGCCATCGGTATCAACGACATGACCGGCACCGGTGTCTATTCCGGCGAATATGTCGTCGCGACCAAGTCGGTCACGCCGAAACTGCGCGCGACGGCGGGGATCGGCTGGGGGCGGCTCGGGTCGAATAACGGCTTCGACAATCCGCTGGGCGTGCTGGGAGATCACTTCAAGACACGCGGCGAACGCACCGGGGCGCAGGGTGGGACATTCCAGCCGCAGCAATGGTTTACCGGAGATGCGGCGCTGTTCGCTGGTGTCGAATGGCAGGCGACCGACCGGCTGCGGCTGATGGCGGAATATTCCTCCGACGCCTATACGCGCGAGGACGGCCCGACCTTCGATCGCAAATCCCCGATCAATATCGCCGCGCAGTACAAGCTCAGCGACAACGCCTCGATCACGGCGGGTTATCTCTACGGCACCGATCTGAGCGTACAGTTGAGCTATGCGCTGAACCCCAAACACAACGCGCATCCGAGCGGGCTCAATGACGCGCCGCCGCCGGTCGTACCGCGAGCTGGCGTCGAGGCGGCGCAAAGCTGGACGAACGATCCGGCCTATCTCGCGGCGAAGCTCCGTCCGGGCTTGGCGCAGCAAGGCCTCGTGCTGGAAGGCGCGAAGCTCAGCGGTTCCACCCTCGCGATCCAGATCCGCAACGATCGCTACAACGCGCCGCCCGAGGCGATTGGGCGCGCCGCCCGCGTGCTGAGTGCGCAGGCCCCGGCGAGCGTCGACCGGTTCGCGATCACTCTGTCGGAAAATTCGCAGCCCGTCTCGACCACGACGATCCGCCGTGACGATCTCGAGGCCTATGAATTTCACCCGGTCGGCGGCGAGCTGATGCGAGCCCATGCGCAGATCGATGGCGCGCCCGCTCACCTTCCGGATGCGCCCGGGACCTATCCCCGCTTTTCGTGGAATGTCGGCCCGTATCTGCGCCCGGGCCTGTTCGATCCCGACGATCCGATGCGCGCCGATCTGGGTGTCAGCGTCAATGCGCAATACGAGATCGAACCGGGTCTGCTGCTGTCCGGGCGCGTGAACCAGAAGGTGATCGGCAATCTCAATCAGGCGAACCGGCCCTCGGACTCGGTGCTGCCACATGTGCGCTCGGATGCTTGGCTCTATTACAAAGGATCCGGCCCTACGGTTCCCGAACTGACGGGGGCCTATTTCTTCCGTCCCGGTCGCGATCTCTTCGGGCGAGTGACGGCAGGCTATCTGGAGCCGATGTTCGCGGGCGTCTCGACCGAGCTGCTCTGGGCGCCCGAACACAGCCGCCTCGCGCTCGGGGCCGAGCTCAACCGGGTGCGCCAGCGCGGCTATGACCAGCGTTTTGATCTGCGCGATTACGAGGTCACGACGGGCCATCTGTCGGCCTATTACCAGTTCACCGACCAGTTCTATACGCAGCTCGATGTGGGCCGGTATCTCGCGGGCGACTGGGGGGCGACGCTGAGCTTCTCGCGCGTTTTCGACAATGGCTGGAAAGTCGGCGTCTATGCGACGAAGACCGATGTGTCCTCGGCAGATTTCGGCGAGGGCTCCTTCGACAAGGGCTTCATGATCACGATCCCGCTGCACTGGGCGACGGGTCAAACGACGAAGCAACGTTATTCGACCGTGATTCAGCCGATCGTGCGCGATGGCGGGGCGCGGCTGGGGGTGTCGAACCGGCTTTACGGGATGGTGCGCGAGGATCAGCCCGCCTCCTTTGACGGCAATTGGGAGCGGTTCTGGCGATGAGATCACTCGTTTTCGGTGCGGCGCTGCTTGCGCTGGGGGGCTGTGCGCAGCTCGAAAATCTGAGCAATACCGTGACGCTCTCGGGCAGCCGTTCCGCGGGGCAGGGCGCGACTGCGCCGACTGCTCCAGCTCAAGGCGAGGGCATCGGCGTGAAGGTTGTGACGCAGACCGCTCCCGCGCGCGGGCTCGAAGTGGTCATCCCGTCGCGCGACGCCAATGCGACCCTGTCTCTGGCCGGGCGTAACGGCACGGTCGAAACCTGGCGCACGGATGACGACATCACGGTGTCCGTGGATCGTGGCGTGGTTGTTGCAACCAGAGGTTTAGGCGATGATCTGATGGCCGCGGACTCCGGACCGACGCTCGCCGCCCTTCGCGGGACGAAGATCGGCGCCTATCGCCGGACCTACCGCTTCCTCACGGCGGACAACCATTCCGATTATGTCCTGCTTGGCTGCGAAATGACGACAGCCGGAAACGAAACCCTCGCGGGGCAGAATTTGCTGCGTCACGAAGAAAAATGCAGCAATCCGAAAATGACCGTCACCAATATTTATTGGACCAATAAAAAGGGACGGGTCCAAGCCGGGCGGCAATGGGTTTCCCCTACTGTCGGGCAGATCGCGATTGGTGTGCTCAACTAAGCCGGTTGAACCGTTCGGGATTAATTAACCCTATGGTTCACCAAAAGATTAATATAAGATTATCATGTCTTACCTATCCCAACCTAATCGGAGGTTTCGATGACGAAGTTCTTTACCGGTGCCATTGCAGTGGCAGCTACTCTCGCCGGCGCCCTTCCGGGTGCGGCCCAGGATCTGCAAGCGCCGGCCAATCTCAGCCATGACGCGCTCGTCGCTTGGGCAAAAGCCAATAACGTTTGTGAAACGGCCGTTTCCGATGCCGTTTACAACGCCGACGGGAACGTCGCTGTGACTTGCACGCCCAAGGCGACGAAGAGCACTCTTAGCGGCGCCACCCCGGTGGCAGCGGTGATCATTGGTGTCGGTCTTGCAGCGGCTGCGATGGGCAGCGGCGGCGGTACCAATGGGACCAACGGGACCAACGGCACGAACTGATCCGTTCGAGCCGAGAATAAGAAGGGCCCCGCATCTGCGGGGCCTTTTTGATTCGGGCTAAACCTAAGTCAGGCCAGAGAAACTGTCCAAATGGACAGCGGCTCCAGCAACTTTATTTCATGCCGATTCGCGCATCCTGTGATATGACATATTTGTGACGGGTATGAGGTGAATGGGGATTCACGCGATGCTTACGGGACTCGCAATTTTTCCTCTCGCGGCTCTGGTGTGGATGATGCTCTGCGAGAGTGTTGCACCTATGCAGGACGAAGCGCCGTATCGCGAGGTGGCTAAGTAGGGACCGCTTGGGCCGGTTACGGCCCCGGCGAGGTGGTGACGAGCGCCGATCCGCGCAGGATAGGTAAGACTCAATGCGCCAATCAGCGCTCGGCGCCACCTGAAAAGATACACGCAGACATGCTGCGCAACTTTGCGGGCCGAGTTGATAAGGGCCTATTTGCGTTAGATTTTTACCCGTTCACGGCGGGAAGTCGCCATCGCGCGACGCAATTTGCTGCCAAGCGCGACGCGGCGGTAGATCAGCATGTAGCAGACGAAGACCACGCCCACGCCTGCACCGAGGGCTGCGGGGGAGGTCGCGCTGAGCACAGTGATGGAACATGCGATCAAGCTGAGCGACCAGAGCACAACCGAGGTGATCGGATTGCGCATCTCCGGGCGTCCGAGCGACTCGGCGATTCGTTTCGCGCGGCTGCGATAGACGAGGCTGTGGAGATGCAGGCGGTCCGCCGCCCCAGGATGCGTGCCGTCCCGCTTCACGCGACGCCGGATCGAGACCACGGTTTCGATCCACGGATAGGCGAGTGCGAGTACGGCGATCAGCGGGGAAATCTCATGATTTCGGGCGGGAAGGACAATTCCGATCACCGCGAGCACGAACCCCGTCGCATAGGCCCCGGCATCGCCGTAAAACAGCTTGCCGGAGGGGAAATTCATCACAAAGAACCCCGCAATCGAGCCGATCATCAGCAGACAAATCGCGAGGATCGGTCCGTCATTGGTCTGTCCGGCGATCACCGCGAAGGCGGAGAAAACAATGATCGCGGAGCCGGATGCGAGCCCGTTCACGCCATCGATGATGTTGAGCGAATTGGCGATCCCGCCGATCGCGATGGCGCTGAGCGCGATGCCGAAGGCCGGGTAGTGGAGCAGCACGTAGTCGAGGCCGGGAATATCCGAGCGATGAATATGATAGCCGGATACGAGGCAGAAGATCAGCCCGGCGCACACGGTGGCGATCAGGCGCCATTTAGCAGAGACTTTCTTGGTAATGTCCTCGATCGCGCCGGAGCCGAAGGCGGGAATGGCGCAAAGGCAGATCGTCCACCAGAGCGCCTGCGTCTGCGCATCGAGCGTCAGGCCGGCAGCCAACGCGCCTGCGAGGAGCGCAAAGCCCCCGATGCGCGGAGTTGGAGCTGCGTGGATTTTCTGGACACCATGATCGCCGTCGAGCGTGAGTTTGCCATGAAAGCTCTTGGTCGCAACGATCAGCACCGCCATTAACAGCGACGCAACAAAAGCTGTCACAACATACTCAAGACCAATCATACACTGCCCCCCGGCAATAAAAATCATTATCGCGGTGGCAAATCTTAATATTTTGCTAACGCGATAGAGTGAAAAATACTGAAAATCGTACGAATACCGTCGATAGAGAGATACTTAACTTTGTTCCCGGGGGTCAACGTCCTTTCACACGCCTTAGGCGAGTATTCGCGACAACGCCTCATCACCTCTTCGTGAGACCCGGGGTGACGTTGCGTCGCCTGAACGGTGTCACGAACGCGATGAAATCAATCCGGTTTCACGCTGTGCGCTGCTCGCCACAAGGTTGAAAGGCTTGGCGGGCGATTCATGCCGAAGTATGAATGGGCGGTTGAAAACAGCGACAGCTTCTCTATTCAGAGGCGCTAGATGAAGCCCGTCTCAGGTCCCTTGGCCGAGGAATGGGTGGCAGGCATAGGTAACGAGGCTCAGGAGGGCACGATGGGGGCAATGACGAGGATTTTCGCGGCGCTTTGCGCGTTGCTCTTTTTGGCCTCCTGCGACACCTCGGCCACAAATTTTCCGGTCAACACCCGCAATGTCAGTTCCGTCGAGGATCCGGCGGCGGGCGATGTCGCGATCGTTCGGCTCAGCCTCGCCAATGTTGCCACCTTCGGCGCACCGTCCGATCTGAGCGGCGGACGCACGACGCTGCCCTCGAGCGACTACTGGAACTACCGGATCGGGCCGGGCGACCTGCTTGATATCGTGGTTTACGAGCATCCCGAGCTGACCTCGCCCGCGGGTTCGACCCGGACGCCCGCCGAGGGTGGTCTGCGCGTCAATTCGGACGGCACCTTCTACTATCCCTATGTCGGCAATGTGCGCGCCGCGGGCCGCACGCCGGAGCAGGTGCGCGCCGATCTCTCGCGCCAGCTGAAGGAATTCATTCCCTCGCCGCAGGTGTCGGTGCGCGTCGTGGGCTACAATTCGCAGACCGTCTCCGTCACCGGCGAGGTGGGCAAGCCTGCGCGGATCCCGCTGACCTCCAAGTCGCTGACGCTGCTTGATGCGATCAACGAGGCGGGCGGCCTGAATGAGACGGCCGATGCGCGCCAAGTGCTCGTTCGCCGCGGCGGGCGAAGCTACGCGGTCGATCTGCAGGCTTTCCTCAATCAGGGCATCGCCTCGAACAACCCCGTGCTGCGCAATGGCGATGTCGTCTCGGTGCAGCGCGCGACGAAGCTCGAAGCCTATCTGCTGGGTCAGTTGGTGAAACCCGGCCCGATCGATCTGACCAAGGACGATGTGAGCCTCACCGAAGCCGTCACCTTCGTCGGCGGGCTGAACACCAATCAGGCCGATGCGCGCGGTGTCTTCGTGTTCCGCGACAGCCCGAGCGGGGTGATCGTGTTCCAGCTCGATACGTCGAGCGCGGCGGCCTACGTGGTCGGCACGAAATTCTTCCTACACCCGCAGGACGTCGTCTATGTCACGACCGCACCAGTCGCGAAATGGAACCGCGTGGTCTCCAACATCCTTCCGACGCTGAGCACGGCGCGCGCGGCCTCCGCGCTCGCGAACTGATCCATGGCGAAAGTCGGATCCATCCTCGTCGTCTGCGTCGGCAATATCTGCCGCTCCCCGGTGGGCGAACGGCTTCTGGCCGCGGCCCTGCCGGACTGCAAGGTCAGCTCGGCGGGCATCGGCGCGGTTGTTGGCGCGAGCGCGGACAGGACCATGAGCGAAGTCGCGGCGGAACACGGGCTGAGCCTTGAGGGTCACGTCGCGCGCCAGTTCACCGCCGAGATCGGCGCCGAGCATGAATTGATCCTCGCAATGGAGGCGGGCCACAAGCGCGAGATCTCGCGTCGGGCGCCGCAACTGGGCGGGCGGGTGATGCTGTTCGATCAGTGGATGGGGAGCAAAGGGATCGCCGACCCGTACCGGGAGCCGATCGACGCCCATCGCAAGGCCTTCACCGAGATTTCCGCCGCGAGCGAGGCATGGGTCTCGCGGCTCGCACCGAAACGGTGATCCGCGTCACGGCGGCATAGGCGCGGTTTTGAATAAGCATTTGAGAGTTTGAACGGGACAGATGAAGCAAATTTCCGAAATGACGCAGAAACACGCCGCGCAGCCCGAAGTCGAGGATGACGAGATCGACCTGATGGCGCTGGCTGGCGCGCTTCTGGCGGGCTGGAAATGGATCGCGCTGGCTTTCGTCGTCGCTGTCGTTCTCGGTGCCTTCATCGCGCTGCGCAAACCGGTGATCTATCAGGCCACCGGTCTCCTGCAGCTCGAGCAATCGCAAAACGCGTTGGCGGCACTCCCGACCTCGATGCAGGACATTCTCGGCAGCGACGGTGGCGGCAAATCGGAGGCGGAAACCCAGATCGCGATCATGTCGTCGCGGCTTGTTCTGGGGGAGGCGGCCAACAAGCTCAATCTGCAGAACTTCGTGATCCCGCAGCGCTTGCCGGTGATTGGTCTGCTGCCGACCAATCTGCATCTGCCCGATCCGGGACTGCTCGATCAGTATCAATGGGGCAATGAGAGCCTTCAGATCGGGCGCATGAAGGTGCCGGAGCAATGGCTGGGCGAGATGATCGACCTGCGCGTCACCGGTGCGGATAGCTACGAAGTCACGCTGCCGGACGGGACCGATCTCGCTGGCACGGTGGGCCATGAGATCACGGCGCGTGATGGCGATTTCACCTTGGCCGTGGCGTCGATGGATGCCCCGACCGGACGGGAATTCTACGTCGGGCGGCAGTCTCTCAACGCCGCGATCAAGACGATGAAGGAGAATTTCTCGGTCTCCGAAAGCCCGCGCGGCTCGAACATCCTTCAGACCTCGTATCAGGACACCGATCGGCAGCGGGCCGAAGCGATCCTGAATGCGATCGCGACCTCCTTCGTGGAACAGAATATCGAGCGCAATTCGGCTTCCGCCGAGAACAGCCTCGATTTCATCGAGAAGCAGCTTCCCGACGCCCGCCAGAACGTGTCCGACGCGGAGCAGGCGCTGAATGCCTATCGTCAGAAGCAGAAATCGGTCGACGTGAAATACGAGACCCAGGCCCTGCTGGAACGCGTCACCAAGATCGAGGGGGAGCTGTCCGCGCTCGATCTGAAAGAGGCGGAGCTGAAGAACCAGTACACGGTCAATCACCCGGCCTATCAGGCGCTGCTGCAGAACCGCAAAGAGCTGCAGGCGCAGCTCGATCAGGCGAAGAAGGCGACCCAAGGTCTGCCTGAGACGCAGAAGGACATCTTCAACCTGCAGCGCAATCTCGAAGTGGCGCAGCAGGTCTACACCCAGCTGCTGAACCGTTCGCAGGAACTGAAGGTCGTGCGCGCCTCCACGGTGGGTTCGGTGCGCGTGATCGACAAAGCCTATGCGAGCACGATTCCGGTCGCGCCGCGCAAATCGCGGATCGTGGCCCTCGCAGCCATCCTCGGCCTGATCATCGGCGCGGCCATCGTGCTGATCCGTCGCGCGCTGCGCCGGGGGATCAAGGGTGCCGAAGAGATCGAGGCGCTCGGCCTTCCGGTCTTCGCAACCGTCCCCTTCGCACAGGAAGCCGCCGATCTGCGCAACCGCAAGGGCGACCTGCCGATTTTCGCATTGGAGCACCCCGAGGCGGTCGCGACCGAGGCGCTGCGTTCGTTGCGCACTTCGCTGCATTTCGGGCTGCTGGATGCGCAGACCAACTCGATCCAGATCACCTCCGCCGCGCCGGGTGTCGGCAAGACCTTCATGTCGATCAACCTCGCCGTGGTCGCGGCGCAGGCGGGGCAGCGGGTCTGCGTGATCGATGCGGATATGCGCAAAGGCTACCTCGCGCGCTTCCTGCATCTGCCGAAAACGGTTGAAGGCCTCTCCGACTATCTCGGCCATGAAAAATCGCTGGCGGAGGTAATGCGCGACGGGCCTGTCGAGGGGCTGAAGGTCATCACCTCGGGTCGTTACCCGCCGAACCCGTCTGAACTGCTGATGCGGGCCGAGTTCGGCACCATGCTGAAACAGCTCGACGGCGAATTCGACCTGATCATCATCGATGCGCCGCCCGCGCTGGCCGTAACCGATCCGGTCGTGATCGGACGCTCCGTGGGCGCAAGCATCGCGATCGCGCGCCATCTCGAGACGATGCAAGGCGCGGTGCGCGCGGTGCAGGCGAGCTTCGAAGCGGCGGGCACGTCGATTACCGGTGCGGTCCTCAACGGCTTCAAGGCCGAGGCGAGTGAGCGCTATGGCGGCCATTACCAATATCATTATAACTACCGCTACAGCTACAAATCCGACGATTGAGCGGGGGCGTCCCGTTCGTGACTCGGACGGGAGGCGCGAATGCTGCGAAAACTGCTGGGCCGGGCGAAAATCTCGAAGCTCGGGATCACCACGCCCGAGCCGCGTCCGGACCGTCACGGCATCGCCATCGCCGCGATCGTGCGCAACGAGGCGCGGTTCATCGGCGAATGGGCTCGGTTCCACCATGCGGCAGGCGTGCGGCATTTCGTGATCTATGATGACGCAAGCACGGACGAGACCCGCGCGGTGTTGCAGGACACACTGCCGCCCGAGGCGCTCACGATCATTCCCTGGGCGCAGCGGCTCAGCGATATCCGTCTCGGGCGCGAAATCCACAATCAGGTGCTCGCCTACGCGCATGCGGCGGGGAATTTCGGCGGCGATCACCGCTGGATGGCCTTCATCGACGTGGACGAATTCCTGATCCCGACCGCGGGCGACGATCTGAACGCCGCACTTGCGCCTCTGGGCGATATCCCGAATGTCTCGCTGCCGTGGCACATGTTCGGCTTCTCTGGCCATGACACGACGCCTGAGGGTGGGATGCTCGCCAATTTCACCACCCGTGCGCGCGATCCGATGGGCGACGCGCCGGGGCTGCGGGCGTTCAAGATGCTCGTCGATCCGTGCCGCCTGACGGCGCTGCGCGTCCATTCGATGGAGACCGAGGACGGGCAGGCGACGTGGAACGACGCGGGGGTGAAATCCGACATGAGCGCGCGCGACAAGCCGGAGTTCTACTCCACCGCCGCCGTGCAGCTGAACCACTATTACACGCGCTCGAAAGCCGATCTGGAGGCCAAGATCGCGCGCGGGCCGAACCTTGTGGCCAAGCGTGAGGCCTATCGCCGTAAGGTGATGCGTACCGTGAACAGCGTCGAGGCCGACACGGTCGAGGATACGCGCGCCCGCGATCTGGCCGCGCGGCTCGGGATCACCGGTTAAGGATCCTTGCGCCAGTTCTCCTCGACCCATTTCGTGGGCCAGAGGAAGTGGCGCAGGTGGCGCAGCATCGAGCCGTCCCGTTCGCCGCGCAGGCCCGCCTTCACATGCTCCATCGGTGTCATGTGGGTCGAGCGGCTGTTCCAGCGCCCCTCGATCGCGTCGATCGGGTTCAGCCCGCCAGGGAAGATCACGACCTTCGCATCTTTCGGCAGTTTCGGCGGCGCGAAGAAGTTCATCGGGAATTGCCGGATGCAATGCCACTTGAAGGTCGCAACCCAGCCCTTCGGCCAGA
Source organism: Thioclava sp. PTB-PU3-1 (assembly GCF_055666785.1). NCBI lineage: Bacteria > Pseudomonadati > Pseudomonadota > Alphaproteobacteria > Rhodobacterales > Paracoccaceae > Thioclava > Thioclava sp. PTB-PU3-1. The sequence goes on from NZ_JBVNVL010000004.1 coordinate 50,426, forward strand.
ACTTCACGCCGCCCGGCGTGCGCCGCGTCACGAAACGCTGCTCGAAGACGTATTTTTCCGCCGTGCCCTGCGGATCGGCGAGGAATTCCTCGCGCAGCGGTGCCAGCTTGCCAATCGGGAAACGGTAGAGCGAGGTCTGGCCCAGCCGCTCGAACGGGGTGTTCGGATTGCGGGTCAGGATGACGTCATCGGGGTCGCCATATTCGAACATCGCATCGAGATTGCCGGTCACGACCACGTCGAGGTCGAGAAACAGCACCGGCCCGGATAGCCCGCCGAGGTCCGAGCGCCACAGCCGCGACTTGCCCCAGATGCCCTGACGCACATTGGGCATGTCGCAATCAAGCTCGGGCAGGGGCATCGCGGTGATGCCGGGATCGAGCCCCTCGAACGTGTCGGTGAAGCAGTAGAAATCGAAGGGCGGCGTCACATGGCGCGCTACCATTCCGTAGAGGCGGTTGACGTAATCGACGCCGTATTTCTCGCCCCAGCGGATACAGATGATCTGTTTCTTCATGCGACACCTTTTTGAGTTACGCGCCCTCAATAGCCCCAGCGGGCGGGGCCGTGCAATCGCGGATCGGAGCGGTCAGCGGAAGAAGCGCGGCCGCAGATGGGCGTTGAGCTTTTTCGCCAAGCGCTTGAGCGGATGCATCTTCTTGCCGCGCGTGCGCCCGATATCCTGCAAATCGGCCGCATCGAGCCCATAGGCGGGCAGGCGGGCCGCAAGGTCGTCGGCGCTGTCATTGTCGAGATCGAATTCCACGTATTGATCCGGCTTGTCGGCCATATAGGCGCGCACATCGGCCAGATGCGCATCCCATTCCGCGCGCCATTGATCCTTCAGTACTTCGAGATCGGTCAGCCCCCGTGCCGCCAGTTCGCGCTTGGCAAACTCGCCATGGCCATGCTTGAGGCGCGAAGCGATCCAGCCTTCGCGGTCTCGGAAGTTCAGCAGCAGGATCGTGTCGGGATAGTCGCGCAAGATCTCACGGAAGGCTGTCGCGCCTTCCCAGCTGACGGTGCCGTCGCTGTAGATCAGGTCGCAATAGAAGGTGAAATCCTCGGCGCTGGCAAAGACCTTTCGCCCCGCGGCGAGGTTCTCGCGCATCATCCGGCCGATGCGGCGCGGCACGGGGCGGCCTTCGCGGATCTTGTGGTGAACGGTGGGATGGTCTGCTGCGCGGAACAACTCTGCCAGCGAGCGCGTGCCGCATTTGTTGAAACCGATTGCGACGACGCGCGGCAGGGCGTGCGGTTGCGCGGAAGCGGCGCGATCTTGCATGGCGACCTCGGAGCGGGTGAGACAGGAGCGGCGATAGCCTAGCCTCTCCTATCCCATCTTGGGCGGACCGTTTCAATCGCGCTTTGCGCGTCTGGCGACCCGCCGCAAGCCGGTTACATCCGCAGCCGGAAGTAGCTCATCTCGATATTGCCTTCCATTCCAGTATCGCAATGACCGAAACGCGAATTGGAGGTGCCGTCGATCTTGCCGCCGGAGACAATCGCGACGCCTTCGATCCCGTCGGCCTGCGCCGAGAAGCTCACATCCTTCACCGCGAGGATCTGGCCGCCGAAGAACGAGATTTTCGCTGCCGAGGAGACACCGCCCATGGTGATCAGCTTCGCGCCGCCGTCAGGTGCACAATTGTCATCGCGCCCAATGCGCAACCCCTGCGGAGCAGAGAAGCTGCGATCATCGGTCGAGGTGTTCGCGAAAATCGCGTTTTCGAGTGCAACGCCATTGCCGAATTTCACCGGGCAATCCGCGATCACAGCGACTTCCGAGATCACGGCGGGATCGGTCGTCACGGTGTCGTCGACTTTATTCGGGACCGAGATCGTCACGCTCGAATTACAGTTGAGCACATAAAGATTGCCGGGTTCGAAATCGGTGGTGTCGAGCTTGGTGCCGGTCAGCACGGTCGGGCTCTTGTTGGTGATGTAGGCGGGCAGATAGCCGGTGCCGTCCCGCATCGACTCGATGATCTTTGGAATGCGATCGATGACGCGCAGCTTGTAGAACGAGGTGCGCAGCGCCTCTTGCAGCCCGTCATTCTTCGTGAAGCCCGAGGCGGGAATGTCGAGCTTGCTGGTGTCGGGCATCGACACGATCGCGCCGCTCTCGAAGAGGTTGTTCTGATTGAGCGAAACATATTGCGCCGCATAGAGGCAGAAGCCCGAAGCGAAGCTGTTGCCCGATTGCAGGTCGATAACGCCTTTCGCGGCCAGACCTTCGGTGAGGCAGGCGGGCTGATAGGCTTCGGCCACGGCGCCGGTGTTGATTTGCCAACCGTCCTGACCGATCACCTTGCCGAAGAAGGTGGGTGCGGCGTTCGCGCGCTCGGTCGTGCGATGGGCCATCACGCGGACGGCCGGGCTCAGATCGAGGTCTTCGGCGTAATCCGTGACGAAGCGGTGATTGGTCGCGTCGTAATAGCCGAAGGTCACGTCGTCTTTGGTGATCACCGAAGTCCCGTCATCGGAGGCGAGGTTGGAATGGGCCAGCTCGGCCGCACGGGTCTTCGCCTCGTCTTTGGTGATCAGCGGGTCGGATGAGAGGTACATCGCACCGAGCGCCGCTGCATCGGCCGCGTCCTGCATCACCACCCGATTGCGATAGCCGTTCGAGACGTCGAGCGCGAGGCTGCCGACAGCGAGGAACAGGATCGTCCAGAACAGCGAAAGCTGGGTGATCATGCCATCTTCTTCAGCGGTAAAATCGGTAATCGTTACGCGGTTCATGTCAGGACTCCATGTAGCGGTAGTCGTGGACCGTGAGGTCCATGTTGAGAACTCTGGTGAAAAGACCTGTAGCGACGAGTTCGGACATCGGGATCGTGACGCGGGTCTCGATGATCCCGTCGGTGACTTGCGTGTCGACCGTGTATGTATTTTCGTCATAGGGCAGCAGGGCGCGCAGACGCGCCATCGTGTCCTCGTCATTCTCGAACCGCCCGACCGAGTAGGCGCGATCGACATCCTGCACGATACCGAGGATCCGTGACTGTGCGTTGAAGATGAGGGAAACGTCGACGGTCGCGGCGAGCATCCCGATAAACAACGGCAGCCAGAGCAATGCTTCGATCGTTGTGGCGCCGTCTTCGGCGGAGAAGAAACTCTTTAAACGCTTCAAGACAGGACGCCCCATGGTTGAAAACGGTTGATTAACTATCTCCAGTTGCAAAAAGCGAAACTACCGCGGCGTAAATATGGCGAAATTGCGAAAATGGGGCTGAAATTGATCGGAATCGACACATTTGGGCGCGCGATGCTTCGGGCTGCGGTCTTTGCAGCGCGACGTTGCGCCGGTCCCCGGCGCCGCCTACAACGCCCCCAGACCACAGCTTAATTCGGAGCTCGCCCATGACGCCCGCCGCGCGCTATGCCGCCGCCATCGATATTCTCGACCGCATCCAGACGGGCGAGGTGGCCGAGCGCGCGCTGACCAACTGGGCGCGCGGCCACCGGTTCGCGGGCTCCAAGGACCGCGCGGCGATCCGCGATCACGTCTTCGATGTGTTGCGCTGCAAGGCGAGTGCCGCGCTTGCCGGGGGCGGGGCGCAGGGACGCGCCTTGGTCGCCGGGCTGCTGCGGCTGCAAGGCGTCGATCCCGCAACGGTCTTCACAGGCGAGGGCTTTGCGCCTGATCCTCTCTCCGACGAGGAGCGCGCGGCCCTGTCCGAGCCTTTGCCCGACGCTATTGCGCAATTGGACTGGCCCGACTGGCTGCGCGACCAGCTTGCCGCCGATCTCGGGTCCGACTTCGACACCATTTCCGAGGCGATGCGCGCCCGGGCGCCGGTCTTCCTGCGCGTCAATCTCGCAAAAGCAGACCGCGCCGAGGCGATCGCGGCGCTCGCGAAGGACGGGATCGAGGCGTTCCCGCATCCGCTCGCAGGGACCGCGCTGGAGCTTGGCGAGGACGCGCGGCGCATTCAGCAGGCTGAGGCTTACACGAACGGTCTGGTGGAGTTGCAGGATGCGGCGTCGCAAGCGGCCATCGCCTCTGTCCCGATCGCGGCGGGTCAACGCGTGCTCGATTATTGCGCGGGCGGCGGAGGCAAGGCGCTGGCGCTGGCCGCAGCCTGTCCCGAGGCGCAGATCGCCGCGCACGACATTGATGCGGGGCGGATGCGCGATCTGCCCGTCCGTGCGAAACGGGCTGGGGCGAAAGTGACCCTGCGCGCGCCGGGCGATCCGGGGACGGGCTATGACCTCGTCTTGGTCGATGCGCCCTGTTCGGGCTCGGGGACCTGGCGCCGGACGCCGGATGCGAAATGGCGTCTGAGCGCTGCGCGTCTGACCGAACTCGTGACCCTGCAGAGCGAAATCCTCGACGCCGCCCGCGACCTCGTCGCCCCCGGCGGACGTCTGGTCTACATGACGTGCTCGCTTCTCTCGGTCGAGAATGGCGCACAGATCGCCGATTTCGTGACGCGTCACGGCTACAAAGTCCTGTCTCAGCGGCAATTCACGCCGCTCTCCGGTGGCGACGGGTTTTTCGTCGCCCAGCTCCAGCTCTGATTTTTCTGCCACTTTTGTCGGCCGGTTCACGGCTCCGTGATTGACTCAATCGACAGTTGAAAGTCTAGTCGCGTTAATTGGGTTTTAATTATTTTACCGCGCTATGGGGCCGATCTGTCAGGCAGGGAGGCGAGCGTGGGGCGGAACGAATTGATGCTGCAGCCACTCTCGAAGACGATGGCGGCGCTGGCGCCGGGTGCGGTCTATTTGCTGCTTGCAGCGGGAATTGCGGCGGCGATTGCTTTCGTGATGCCCGATGAGGTGGTGACCTGGGCCATGTTCTCCGTCGCGGGGACGCTCGTGATCACCGCCGCTTGGCTGCGTCTGGCCTTGGCGCAGGACCGAAGGCGGCGCGCACGACAGCAGGAAACGCTCGCGAATTTCATCGCCCATGACGCCGCGCCGAGTTTTACCACGGATCCCGAGGGCGAGATCGGCTATCAGAACCGCGCCGCCGTGGAGCGGTTCGGCTCGCGCGGCGGGCAGGGCTTGGCGCGAACCCTGGCGGAGCTTTTCGCGGATCCGGGCGCGGTGTTGCGCCGCCTGCAAAGCAAGGCAGAGGCGACGGGGGCCGCGCGCGAGGATCTCGTGACCCGGCGAGGCCATCTGCGGCTCTCTGTTCACCGTATCGGCTCTGGCGATTTTCTCTGGCGGCTCGAAGATATGGCCGAGCGGGCGATTGGCGGGCGCGGCGCAGAAACGATCAGCCTGCCGATGCTTACCGTCTCCAAGGGCGGCACGATCCTGTTCATGAACGAGGCGCTGCGGCGGCTCGTGGGGGAGCGGGTGCGCTCCCTCGATCGCATCTTCACCGATCTGCCGCTGCGCTCGGGCGAGGAGCACGAGATCAAGGGAGAGGATGGCCCCGTCACCGCGGTCGTGGCCCAGCTTGAAGGCGTGGGCGGTCGATCCGAGGTTTATCTGCTCCCGATCGGGGGTGCGCGCTCCGCCGAGGAAGGCGCGAATTTCGAGGCGCTGCCCGTCGCTATGCTGCGCCTGTCGGCCCATGGTCGGGTGCGCGCAGCCAATCGCGCGGCGCGCGGCCTCCTTGGCGGGATCGAGCCTCAGACCCGCCTTGCCGACCTCCTCGAAGGGCTCGGGCGCCCGGTCTCGGACTGGGTGAACGACGCGCTCGCAGGCCGTGCCGATGGCCGACCCGAGGTGCTACGGGCGCGCCGTGGCGACAAGGAGGTCTTTCTTCAGGTCACACTCTCGCGGATCGTGGAAAACGGGCGTGCGGGGCTGCTCGCCGTGCTGTCCGACGCGACGCAACTCAAGACGCTCGAAGCGCAATTCGTGCAAAGTCAGAAGATGCAAGCGATCGGTCAGCTGGCAGGCGGTGTTGCGCATGATTTCAATAACCTGCTCACCGCGATTTCGGGTCATTGCGACCTGCTGATGCTGCGCCACGACAAGGGCGATGGCGACTATGCCGATCTCGACCAGATCAGCCAGAACGCCAATCGTGCGGCCGCACTGGTGGGGCAATTGCTAGCCTTCTCGCGCAAGCAGACGCTGAAGCCTGAGATCCTCGATCTGCACGACACGCTTTCCGATCTGACCCATCTGCTCAATCGGTTGGTTGGCGAGAAGGTCGTCCTGAGCGTCAAGCATGAAAGCGATCCCGGACGGGTGCGCGCGGACAAGCGGCAGCTCGAACAGGTCATCATGAACCTCGTGGTGAACGCGCGCGACGCGATGCCCGGCGGGGGCGAGATCCGGATCGAGACCGACGCGGTGCACCTTGCCGAAAACCGCACCCGCGACCGCGTGGCGGTGCCCAAAGGCGACTATGTCGCGATCAAGGTCACCGATACCGGTACCGGTATCGCGGCCGATAAATTAAGCAAGATTTTCGAGCCTTTCTTCACCACCAAACGCACCGGCGAGGGCACGGGGCTGGGTCTTTCGACGGCCTATGGCATCGTGAAGCAAACCGGCGGTTATATCTTTTGCGATTCCGTCATCGGGACAGGAACGAGTTTCACGATCCTTTTGCCCGCCTATGACGCCGTCGAAGAGGCGGACGTGTCGAGTGCCGAAAACGCAACGGCGGAGGCGCGAACTGCCCCGCGCATCCGCGCAACGCCTTCCGTCGTGCCCAAAGCGGAAGCTGCGCCGCTCGCGACTAAGTCGACCCCGGTGATTGTCGGCGAGGCGACCGTGCTTCTGGTCGAGGACGAGCCGCCGGTGCGCGCCTTCGCCGCGCGCGCGCTCAAGCTGTGCGGCTACACCGTGCTGGAAGCCGAGAGCGCGGAAGAGGCGCTGGAGCTGCTCGAAGATACCGATTTGCAGGTCGATATCTTCGTCACCGACGTGATCATGCCCGGGCTCGACGGGCCAAGCTGGGTCAGCCGCGCGCTCGAGGCGCGGCCGGGCACGCGCACGGTCTTCATGTCGGGCTATGCAGAGGAAGCGTTCCAAAACGGAACGTCCCCCGTACCGGATTCGATCTTCCTGCCGAAACCTTTCTCTCTGAGCGAGTTGACCGCGACGGTGCAGGACTTGCTCTCACGCTAAGGCGCGGGTGACCCGATCATAGAGCGCAAGATCGTCTTGCATCGCAACCCGCAGCGCGGCCTCGGTCTCGGGGGCGAGCCCGGTCTCGACTGCCGGGGGGACGTTTACGCGGGGCAGGGTGATGGCGAAGCCGAGCTGATCTTCAAGAAAATGAACGAAATCCTCGATCCGCTCATACGGAAAAATCCGGTCCACCAACGGCGTGCCCTCATCATCACAGAGGAACGCGGCCTGACTGGGCACATCGCTGAACCCTGCGCGCGGGTCCTCGATGTAATCGCGCGCGAACTGTTCGAAGGAATAGCCGGCTGAAATGTCGCTTTCCTCGATCAAATCGCGCAGTCGAAAACGATAGAGCGACCGCAACCAGTCGAGCGGCTCGCGCATCAACGCGACCGTGGTGAAGCTGGCCTCGGTCTTCGACGACAGCAACGGCGCAAGATGATCTCGGAAATCGCGGGCCGAGGCATGTTTGAGAACAGCCGGACGGGTCAGTGCGACGTCGGCCAAAGACTCCAGCGCGGTCTCGACCGCAGAGGAACCTGCCTTCGGCGTGGCGAGGAAGACGAGTTTTTGTGTCCAGAAAATCAGCATCTTGGCGGGTCAGCTCCTAACTGAGCCGGTGATAATCATTCCGCCGACGCGGGTAAACCGTTTCTTAACCGAATTGGCGGTTCAGTGAGTTGTGGAAAATTTTGTTGTAATGTTCATGTTCTGTGCGCATAGTGCGATCAGAACATGAGGTGAACATCCGCGCGAGGGCGTCGCATTGCCGACCAGCCGTCGCTGTGAAATAAGGAAGCGGACAAATGGCAGTAGCGAAGCTTTTCGATATGGATAAATCTCCCAAGGCAGACAAGCAAAAGGCGCTCGACTCGGCGCTGGCGCAGATCGAGCGGCAATTCGGCAAAGGCTCGATCATGAAGCTCGGCGGCGACACGCCCGCGCGGGAAATCGAAGCGACCTCGACCGGTTCGCTGGGTCTCGATATCGCGCTCGGGATCGGCGGGCTGCCGAAAGGCCGGATCGTCGAGATCTATGGGCCGGAAAGCTCGGGCAAGACGACGTTGACGCTGCACGCGATTGCGGAAGAGCAGAAGAAGGGCGGCGTCTGCGCCTTCGTCGACGCTGAACACGCGCTCGATCCGCAATATGCGCGCAAGCTTGGCGTCGATCTCGACGAGTTGCTGATCTCGCAGCCCGACGCAGGCGAGCAGGCGCTGGAAATCGTCGACACGCTGGTGCGTTCCGGCGCGGTCAGCCTCGTCGTGGTCGACTCGGTCGCGGCGCTGACGCCGAAGGCCGAAATCGAAGGCGATATGGGCGATCACACCGTGGGTGCGCAGGCCCGTCTGATGAGCCAGGCAATGCGCAAACTGACCGCCTCAATCGGGCGTTCGAATTGCATGGTCATCTTCATTAACCAGATCCGGATGAAGATCGGCGTGATGTTCGGCTCGCCGGAGACGACGTCGGGCGGCAACGCGCTGAAATTCTACGCCTCCGTGCGTCTCGACATCCGCCGCATCGGGTCGATCAAGGATCGCGACGAGGTGGTGGGCAACCAGACCCGCGTGAAAGTGGTGAAGAACAAGGTGGCCCCGCCGTTCAAGCAGGTCGAGTTCGACATCATGTATGGCGAGGGCATCTCGAAGATGGGCGAACTGGTCGATCTCGGCGTCAAGGCCGGGGTCGTCGACAAGGCTGGCGCCTGGTATTCCTACGGGGACGAACGCATCGGCCAAGGCCGTGAAAACGCGAAGACGTTCCTGCGCGAACACCCCGATGTCGCCTATGAGATCGAGGACAAGATTCGCGCCAGCCACGGGCTCGAATTCGACAAATTGTCCGAAGATGACGCGCTGACCGAAGACTGATCGTCACCGCAAATTCATGCAAAGGCCGGGAGCGTCGTCTCCCGGCCTTTTTGCGATTGCTGGACAGGGGGAAAGGGCGGCGTTAAACGGGACCGAACATGCCCGATCAGGCGAGACAGGACGATATGCCCAGCCTTAACGAAATCCGCTCCACTTTCCTTAATTACTTCGAGCGTAACGACCACCGGGTCGTTGACAGCTCGCCCCTCGTTCCGCGCAACGACCCGACGCTGATGTTCACCAATTCCGGCATGGTGCAGTTCAAGAACTGCTTCACCGGGGTGGAAAAGCGCGAATACAACCGCGCAACGACCGCGCAGAAATGCGTGCGCGCCGGCGGCAAACACAACGACCTCGACAATGTCGGCTACACCGCGCGCCACCATACGTTCTTCGAGATGCTGGGGAATTTCTCCTTCGGGGATTATTTCAAGGAAGACGCGATCCCGTTCGCCTGGGAATTGCTGACCAAGGATTTTGACATTCCGAAGGACAAGCTGCTGGTCACGGTTTACCACACCGATGACGAGGCGGCGAATATCTGGAAGAAGGTCGCAGGTCTGCCCGACGAGAAGATTATCCGTATCCCGACCTCGGACAACTTCTGGCAAATGGGCCCGACCGGTCCCTGCGGCCCCTGCACCGAGATTTTCTTCGATCACGGCGATCATATCTGGGGCGGCCCGCCCGGTTCGCCCGAGGAAGATGGCGACCGGTTCATCGAGATCTGGAACCTCGTCTTCATGCAGAACGAGCAGTTCGAGGACGGCTCGATGCGCGCGCTCGACATGCAGTCGATCGACACGGGCATGGGGCTCGAGCGGATCGGCGCTCTGCTGCAGGGCAAGCACGACAATTACGACACCGACCTGATGCGCCACCTGATCGAGGCTTCGGCCAACGCGACCGATGGCGCGCCGGACGGGCCGGGCAACGTGCATCACCGTGTGATCGCGGATCACTTGCGGTCGACCTCGTTCCTGATCGCGGATGGCGTGATGCCCTCGGCGGATGGGCGTGGCTACGTCCTGCGCCGGATCATGCGCCGCGCGATGCGTCACGCGCACCTGTTGGGCGCGAAGGATCCGGTGATGCACCGTCTCGTGCCGTCGCTGATCCGCGAGATGGGTGCGGCTTACCCCGAGCTGGGCCGGGCGCAGGCGCTGATTGAAGAGACGCTTCTGGGCGAGGAAACCCGTTTCAAAACCACGCTCGATCGCGGGCTCAAGCTGCTCGACGAGGCGCTTGTGGACCTGCCCGAAGGGGAAAGACTGCCGGGCGAGACTGCGTTCAAACTCTATGACACGTTCGGCTTCCCGCTCGATCTGACGCAGGATGCGCTGCGCGAACGTGAGCGCGAGGTCGATACCGAAGGGTTCGACGCCGCGATGGAAGAGCAGAAGGCGAAGGCGCGCGCCAGCTGGTCCGGGACCGGCGAGGCGGCCAATGCCGCGATCTGGTTCGATCTGTCCGAGAAGCTCGGTGCGACCGAATTCCTGGGCTACGACACCGAGACCGCCGAAGGTCAGATCACCGCGCTCGTGACCGACGGGGCCGAGATCGGCAAAGCGACCGGCGAGGTGCAGATCGTGGTCAACCAGACCCCGTTCTACGCCGAAAGCGGCGGTCAGGTCGGCGATCGCGGTTGGATTGTGACCGAGACGGGTAAAGCCGAGGTTACCGACACCAAGAAAGTCGCAGGCGTCTTCATCCATTTCGCGCGTGTCACCGAGGGCGAGATCGCCAAGGGGCAGGGCGCGAAACTGGAAGTCGATCACGCACGCCGCAGCGCGATCCGCGCGAACCACTCCGCCACGCACCTGCTGCACGAGGCGCTGCGTCGCACGCTGGGCGATCACGTGGCGCAACGCGGCTCGCTCAATGCCGAGGACCGTCTGCGCTTCGATTTCTCGCATAACAAGGCGCTCTCGGCTGAGGAAGTCGCGAAGATCGAACGCGAAGTGAATGAATTCATTCGCCAAAACACGCAGGTCGATACTCGGATCATGACGCCGGATGACGCGCGCGATCTGGGCGCGCAGGCGCTGTTCGGCGAGAAATACGGCGATGAGGTCCGTGTCGTCTCGATGGGCGAGCTGGCCAATTCCGGCAAAGGCACGAACGGGAATGTCTATTCGCTCGAACTTTGCGGCGGCACCCATGTGAAGCGGACCGGCGATATCGGCACCTTCGTCCTGACCGGCGAAAGCGCGTCCTCGTCGGGCGTGCGTCGGATCGAGGCGCTGACCGGTGATATCGCGATGGCCGAGCTGCGCCGCCGCGACAAGCTGCTGGGCGAGATCGAAGGGCTGGTGAAAACCTCCGAGGCCGATCTGCTCGGACGTCTGCAGGCGATCCTCGACGAGCGCAAGGCGCAGGCCAATGAGATCGCGCAGCTTCGTCGTGAGCTTGCGATGGGCGGCGGTGCCTCCGGTGGTCCGGATATCAGCGAAATCAACGGCTTGAAGTTCGTTCCTCAGGTTGTTTCCGGTGTGACCGGCAAGGACCTTCCGGGGATCGTGGACGAGCTGAAAGAGAATGTCGGCTCCGGCGTGATCCTCGTGGTGGCCGATGCGGGCGGCAAAGCTGCCGTGGCGGCTGGCGTCACCAAGGACCTGACCGAGCGCGTCAGCGCCGTCGATCTGGTGAAAGCCGCGGCGCAGGCGCTTGGCGGCAAAGGCGGCGGCGGCCGTCCCGATATGGCGCAAGCCGGTGGGGCCGATCCGTCGAAAGCCGATGAGGCCATCGCGGCCGTGAAAATTGTTCTGGAGGGATTGTAATGGCAGGCGCATTCTGGATCGCCCATGTGAAGGTGCTCGACGACGAGGCCTATGGCAAATACGCGGAGGGCGCGGGCCCCGCGATCGCGAAACATGGCGGGCGCTTCCTCGCCCGTGGCGCGCGCTATGTGCAGCTCGAAGGCAATGACCGCGCGCGCAACGTCGTCGCATGGTTCCCGTCGCTGGAAGCGGCCGAGACTTGCTACTACTCCGACGACTATCAGGCGGCGCTCGCCCACGCCAAAGGCGCATCCGAGCGCGACCTGATGATCGTCGAGGCGATGGACGACGTCGAAATCAAGTGAAGATCGACCTCTAAGACACTGATCGGAAAACTTTTAGAAGGCGGCTACGGCCGCCTTTTTCTATGACGCTGCACCCGGTCGTTTTTGCTCTGGACCTTCGGGCGCGCTGCGTCCTATGCTGCCGCCATGACCACGAAGACCATCATCATCTGCTGCATTATCCGCTGACATACGTCACGCGGGCCGGTCTTCTCTTTCCAAATTTCTCATGACCTTGTAAGCCCGCCGGCAGGTGCCGCCGACCCTTTGCGAGGACACATGACCCAGATCCGTTTGCGCAATTCCCTGACCCGGAAAGTCGAGGATTTCCAACCCATCGATGCCGACAACGTGCGGATGTATCTCTGCGGCCCGACTGTTTACGACCGGGCGCATCTCGGCAACGCCCGTCCGGTGGTGGTGTTCGACGTGCTCTACCGGCTGCTGCGCCACGTCTATGGGCCGGAGCACGTCACCTATGTGCGCAATTTCACGGATGTGGATGACAAGATCAACGCGACGGCGCTGGCGCGAAAAGAGGCCGGAGCCGAAGGCTCGCTTGAAGATCTGATCCGCGCGCGGACCGAGGAGACCATCGGCTGGTATCATGCCGACATGGATGCGCTCGGCGCCTTGCGTCCCAATCAGGAACCGCGCGCGACCGACTACATCGGCGCGATGATCGCGATGATCGAGACGCTGATCGAAGACGGTCACGCCTATGCCGCCGAGGGCCATGTGCTGTTCCGGGTGCGTAGCTACAAGGATTACGGCGCGCTGTCGGGGCGGACGGTCGACGACATGATGGCGGGCGCCCGGGTCGAGGTCGCGCCGTTCAAGGAAGACCCGATGGATTTCGTGCTGTGGAAGCCCTCCGACGAGGGGCTGCCGGGTTGGGAGAGCCCGTGGGGCCGGGGCCGACCGGGCTGGCATATCGAGTGCTCGGCCATGAGTTACGAATTGCTCGGCGCGTCGTTCGACATCCATGGCGGCGGCATCGACCTGCAATTTCCGCACCACGAGAATGAGATCGCGCAAAGCTGCTGCGCCCACCCCGAGGGGTCGTTCGCGAACTACTGGCTGCATAATGAGATGCTGCAGGTCGAGGGCAAGAAGATGTCCAAGAGCTTGGGCAATTTCTTCACCGTGCGCGATCTGCTGGACGGCCATGACGGCGAGAAGGGTATTCCGGGCGAGGTGATCCGCTTCGTGTTCCTGCAGACGCATTATACGAAGCCGATGGATTGGACGGCGGAGAAGGCCGCGGGGGCTGCCGCGAAGCTCGATGATTTCGTGCGCATGGCAGATCGCTATTGCGATTTCGAACAAGCGGCGAACCGTGCGCCGCACGAAGCCATTCTCGACGCGCTCGGTGACGATCTAAATACGCATGGGGCATTGGTCGCCATCGACAAGTTCGCGGGGCAGGCTGATCTTGTGACCGATATGGCTATTGGTTTGGATTTTCTCGGGTTGATATCGCTTGAGGAGATGGAGAGCCGGGTGCACCAACTTCGTTCGAAGACTGACGACTTGAAAGAACTTGCCGCCAAGCTCGCGGCTTTGCGTGCGAATGCCATGGCAACCAAAGATTTCGCGCCGGTCGATGCAATGAAACAGGCGCTCGTCGCCGCAGGCGTGGAGGTGCGCATGTCGAAGGCCGGGGTGGAGTTGCTGCCCGGACCCGATTTCGACCCCGCCAAGCTGGAGGCGCTGTGATGGCGCGCAGCTACAGCGATAAGGGACGCGCCGGACCCGAGGGGGGGCGCAATCGCGCCCGCCCTGGGGGGCGGGTCGGGCGCGGCCCGGCGTGCCGCCGGGCGGAACGTAACCTCGACGGAGGCAACCAATGACCAAACAACGCCTCTATCTCTACGACACGACCCTGCGTGACGGGCAGCAATCGGCGGGCGTCCAATTCTCGGTGCCGGAGAAGATCGAGATCGCCAAGGCGCTCGACGCGATCGGCATCGACTATATCGAAGGCGGCTGGCCCGGTGCGAATCCGACCGACAGCGATTTCTTCGAAGCGCGGCCCGAGACGCGCGCGACCTTCACCGCCTTCGGGATGACCAAGCGGGCAGGGCGCTCGGCCGCGAATGACGACGTGCTCGCGGGCGTCATGAACGCGAATACGCCCGCCGTCTGCCTCGTCGGCAAGACGCATGACTACCACGTCACCACCGCGCTCGGGATCACGCTGGAGGAAAACCTCGAGAATATCCGCGCCTCGGTTGCGCATATGGTGGCGCAAGGTCGCGAGGCGCTGTTCGACGCCGAGCATTTCTTCGACGGCTACAAGGCGAACCCCGACTATGCGCTGGAGTGCTGCCGCGCGGCCTATGAGGCCGGCGCGCGCTGGATCGTTCTGTGCGACACCAATGGCGGCACGCTGCCGGGCGAGATCGGCAAGATCGTTGAAGCGGTGATCGCGGCGGGCATTCCCGGCGACCGTCTCGGCATCCATTGCCATGACGACACCGGCAACGCCGTGGCTGGCAGCCTCGCGGCCATCGAGGCCGGTGCGCGCCAGATCCAAGGCACACTGAATGGGCTGGGAGAGCGCTGCGGCAACGCAAACCTGATCACGCTGATCCCGACGCTTCTGCTGAAAGAGCCCTACGCCTCGACGCTCGACACCGGGATCGCGCCCGAAAGCCTGCGCGACATCACCAAGCTTTCGCGCAAGCTCGACGATATCCTGAACCGTGTGCCGCTGCGCTCCGCGCCCTATGTCGGCGCCTCGGCCTTTACCCATAAGGCGGGGCTACACGCCTCGGCGATCCTAAAGAATCCAGACACTTACGAGCATATCGACCCCGCCGTGGTGGGGAATACGCGCCTCATCCCGATGTCCAATCAGGCGGGCCAGTCGAACCTGCGTGCGCGGCTGAAAGGCATGGGGATCGAGGTCGCGAAGGACGATCCGCGCCTCGCCCGCATCCTCGATCTGATCAAGGAGCGCGAGGATCAGGGCTATGCCTATGACGGGGCGCAGGCGAGTTTCGAGCTGCTCGCGCGGGCCGAGCTGGGGCAATTGCCGAAGTTCTTCGAGGTGAAGCGCTACAAGGTCACGGTGGAGCGCCGCAAGAACCGCTACGACAAGATGGTCTCGATTTCCGAGGCGGTCGTGGTGGTAAAAGTCGGCGGGAAGAAGATGCTCTCGGTCTCGGAAAGCATGGACGAGCAGGGTCATGACCGCGGCCCGGTGAACGCGCTCTCGAAAGCGCTGTCGAAGGATCTCGGCCCCTATCAGAGCCTGATCGACGACATGAAACTGGTCGATTTCCGCGTCCGTATCACGCAAGGCGGCACCGAGGCCGTCACCCGCGTCATCATCGACAGCGAAGACGATGCGGGCCAGCGCTGGTCGACCGTGGGCGTGTCGCCGAACATAGTGGACGCGAGTTTCGAGGCGCTGCTCGACGCGATGATCTGGAAGCTGATGCGCGACGGGGCGAAACCGGCATGAGCGATCTGGCCGCGTCTCTTCAAGCGGCAGCCGAGGCCGTGCGTCAGGGCGATCCCGACCGGTTCGCCGCCACGATGGCTGCGCCTGCGGAGCTGCGTGACCGCCTCTGGCCGCTCTACGCCGCCAATCTGGAAATCGCGCGTGCGCCCTGGGCGTCGTCAGAGCCGATGGTCGCCGAGATGCGCCTGCAATGGTGGGTCGATGCGCTGGAGGCTCTGTCCGAGGGCCGCGAACCGCCGCATGAGATCGGCCCGGCGCTTGTCTCGGTGGCACAACCCGCGCGCCATTTGATTGCCGCGGCCGAAGCCCGTCGTGCCGATTGCTGGCCCGATCCTTTCGACGATATTTCAAGCCTTTGGGCCTATCTCGATCAGACTTCCGGCGCGCTTTACTGGGCCGCGGCCGAGGCGCTCGGCGCGCCCGAAGAGACGGAAATTACCGTGCGCAGTTTCGGTGCAGGTGCCGGGCTCGCGGCGCTCATGCAGGCATGGTCCGATCTCGCCGCGCGGGGGCGCCCACCGCTTGCCGCGCCAGACAGCGCAACGCTGCATCAGCTCGCGGCGGAGGGCCAAGCGCGACTCGAGCCCGCGCGTAAACTGCGTCTGGGATCGGCAAAGGCGGCACTCTTACCGGGATGGCAGGCACCGGCGCTCCTCGCGCGCGCGCGCGATATAGAAGACCCGCTTGCGCCGGGTGCGCTGGCGCTGTCGGAATTCCGCCGCAGATCGGGACTTTTGCGCGCCGCGCTGCTTGGCGTCTGAGCCCTTTTGAGGCCAGCGTGCGGGAAATTTTCGGAAATTAGAGGAATCTTCAACTCTTCTCCTGATGGTGATCGCGATTGCCCCGATAGGTCGGGTCGCTGCCGCAGTTCGCCGGAGGACGTTGATGCGCTTTCTCGACAATCTGAAACTTGGATTGAAATTGCCGCTGATGCTGGTGACGATTGCCATGGTCGCGCTGACCATCATGGGAATTTCAGCCTATCGTACCGCCTACGGACTGCTGGAAAGCGAAGGGACGCAGCGCCTCACGCGAACGCTAGCCGCACGCGTCGCCCTCGCGGAGGACTGGGCGCAGACACTGGCCTCCAATACCCGCACGATTGCCGCCAATCCCGACACGGCGCGGGCGCTTTACGATTTCACCAAGAGCCTCAACCGGCTCGATCCTCCCGCCATCGAAAGCCTGCGGACCGGGGCCGCAGAGGCCGGTGCATCCGAGGGCGAGGTGAGCGGTCCGCTCCGAGACTACCACCTGCTACTGGATCGCTATGGTCCCGCCATCGATCAAATTCTGGCAGAGAATGGCCTGAACGATTTCTATCTTATCGATCGCGACGGTCGCATTGTATTTGCCGCGCGCGATCGCAGCGCCATGGGTCACGCGCTTGCGGATGAACCGGCGGGGCTGATCGAGGCCGCGACCGCTGCGCTGGATTGGTTGAGCGCGCCGACGGGCATGGTGGCGGCCGATACCGTCGCCGTTTCCCCCCCGCATTTCGAGTTTGCCAAGGGTCGGTTCTTCGCCGCACGCCCCGTGCGAAGCGGAAATGGTCTCAAGCTCGGTGCTGTGGTCTTGCGAAAGCCAATGACCGAACTTGGGGGGATCATGGCCAACCCGCGCGGCATCGGCGAGACCGGTGAAGGTTTCCTGATTGACGGGAAAGGGAGGCTGATGAGCGATCTGCGCTTTCCGGCCAACGCTCCAAAACCGGGGGAGGTTTTGCCCGCGGCTACCGTGAGTGCTGTGGAACAGGCGCAGGAAGAGGTGATCTCTTTGCAGGGGCACCCATCGATCGAGAGAACCCAAAAGGTCACTCTATTCGATCAGCCCTATTGGGCGGTCGTCGAGCAAGACCGTGCAGAGCTGTTCGCTCCTGCCACGTCACTTGCCCGTGCGATGCTATTCAACGCCTCCTGGCTCATCCTTCTATTGGCGACCCTTTCTGCCTGGATGGCACGATCCGTCTCCAGCCCTCTCAAGTACCTCGAAAGATCCATTCGCAAGATCAGCGGAGGCGATTACGCGAGCGAGATCGCACAGACTCGCCGTGGCGACGAAGTCGGCGCAATCGCCTCCGCGCTGAGCAACCTGCGCGACGAGCTTGATCAGTCTGAAGGGATCAAACGAGAGGCCACGCGCCAGGGCGCAGCCTATGCCAACGCCTCCGCCGCCCTGATGATCGTCGATCGCGACTTCCGTATCACCCATGTCAATCGCGCGCTCGTCGATCTGGTCGAGTCGCGGATCGACGAGTTTCTCGTTGTCAGTCCTGACCTTGACCCCAAGAATCTTGTGGGCCGCTCGATGGATGATTTTCACGCCAATCGGGGACATGCTCGTGCGTTGCTTGGGGATCCAACTCAATTGCCCCTTCATGTCGATATCAAGGTTGGCGAGGGTCGTTTTGGCGTCGACGTCACCGAATTCGTCGATGGGCAGGGCAATCAGGCGGGGTTCGTGGTCGAGTGGCGTGACGTGACCGAACGACGGATGAAGGATGCCCTTATCGCGGCCATCGAGCGTGGCCAGCTCGTTTGCGAGGCCAATCCTGCCGGGAAGGTTGTTCGAATGAACGCAAACCTGCAATCGCTCCTCGGGGGGCAGGCACCAAACCTCATGGGAGAGCCACTGAAGGACTGGCTAAGCACGGTTGATGGCAGTGATCCTTGGCCTTCGATTGCCGCCGGTGAGCCCGTCACTGCCCGCTTTTCGATACGTGACCCTCAGGGCAATACCTTTCTGCTCGACGGCTCACTCAATCCGATCTCGGATAAAGCAGGGCGCTTGATGAAGATCGTGCTCATGGCCAGTGATGTGACCGTCGCGGAAGCCGCGCTTGCCTCCGCACAACAGCGAAATCTCAAATTGCTCGAGGCTCAGAAATATGTCGTCGAGACGCTTCAGCTCGGTCTCGCGGCCCTGTCGCGCGGCGATCTGAGCCTGACGCTCGACACGGAGTTTTCCGATGAATACGAGGCGTTGCGCAACGACTTCAACGCTGCGGCGCAAAACCTTGCGGCAGCGATCGTTTCAGTCATCGACAACGCTGCGGCGATCGATACTGAGGCCAGTGAGATCGCCTCTGCCTCTGATGACCTCAGCCGCAGAACGGAACAGCAGGCCGCGACGCTCGAAGAGACCGCAGCCGCACTCGATCAGCTCTCATCGTCTGTCACGACCTCGGCGCAAGGCGTGGCTGAAGCGGATCGGGTGGTGTCAGAAGCCCGCAGCAGCGCGGAAATCTCTGGTGAAGTGGTCAAGCAGGCCATACAGGCGATGAGCGAAATCGAAACCAGCTCACAGCAGATTTCCAAGATCATCGGCGTGATCGACGAGATTGCCTTCCAGACCAACCTACTTGCGCTCAACGCTGGCGTCGAAGCCGCGCGCGCCGGTGAAGCGGGTCGCGGTTTCGCCGTTGTCGCTTCAGAAGTACGCGCCCTCGCGCAACGGTCTTCCGAAGCCGCACGCGAAATCGACACCCTGATCACCGCGTCGAGCGAACAGGTGACCCGAGGCGTGGGCCTCGTCGGCGAAACCGGCCGTGCGCTCACGGAAATTCTTAACGCTGTCGTCGATATTTCGGCGCGTGTCTCTGAAATAGCGGGCGGTGCCCATGAGCAGGCAGAGGGGCTGAAAGAGATAAATACCGCGGTGAATCAGCTGGATCAGGTGACGCAACAAAACGCAGCAATGTTCGAAGAAACGACCGCGGCCAGTCACGCTCTGATGACAAATGCGACATCCCTGCGCGACATCACTGCCCAGTTCAAAGTCAGTATGCGGACGACGTCAAACGAAGGCGAGAGCACTCTGTTGGCGCAAAATCAACATGGGGTTCAGGCAAGCGAAGGAGGCCGTGAACTTCCGCAAGCGGTGGGCGAAACCGCTCCGCGCGGTACCACCTTTTCACCTGAAGACTGGGAAGAGTTTTGAATTCGCACGAAAGACACGCGATGCCAAACGAATTGCCGCTCGCCAAGAAAGTTCTCATCGTCGATGACTCGGCTACGATGCGTCAACTTATTCGAGCGCGTCTGGCAAACGACGCGCGCCTAGTCGTCGTCGGCGAAGCGGCGGACGCGTTTGAGGCGCGTGAAAAAATTAAAGCGCTTTCGCCGGATGTGATCACGCTCGATGTCGAGATGCCGCGGATGAACGGCCTCGATTTTCTTGAACGTCTCATGCGTTTGAGACCGATGCCTGTCGTCATGGTGTCGACGGAAACCCATAGCGGATCGCGCGCCGCAATCGAAGCGCTCGCCCTCGGTGCGATCGATTGCGTGGGAAAGCCGAGGTCCGGTCACCTCGAAAAGAGTTTTGAGACGCTTCCAGATATTCTTCTTGCGGCAGCAAACGCGCGCCTGCCTCAGAGTGGGGTCGAGCGAGCTGCGGTGAGGCCCGCACGAAACTTTCACTGGGCCGGTCAAATCGTGCTGATCGGGTCCTCGACCGGCGGCGTTGACGCCCTCGAGACGATCTTGAAGGGATTTCCTGAAAATTGCCCGCCCACGCTCATAGCGCAGCACATGCCAGAGAGCTTCCTCGCGAGCTTCGCCGAACGGCTCGATCGTATCATCGCGCCAAGTGTGCGGCTTGGCCAAACGGGCCTCCCTCTCGCACAAGGGCAAGTCTATCTTGCGCCTGGTGGCCCGACGCATCTCACGGTTCAAAATGACAGAACACCTTACCTGTCATTGCTTGAAAGCGAGAAGCGAAACGGACATCGACCGTCGGTGGATATTCTGTTCGAATCCGCACTGGATATGGCTACGAATGCCGTCGTCGTTTTACTCACCGGTATGGGCCGAGATGGCGCAGAGGGGATGATGCTCTTGCGCCGAGCCGGTGCACATTGTTTTGCCCAAGACAAGGAGACGTCGACTGTTTTTGGAATGCCGAGGGCAGCGCTCGAAATTGGCGCGGCGTCCTATTCGGTGGCCCTAGAAAAAATCGCCCCAGAAATTCTCAGGAGATGTGCTCAGAGCCCGGCAAAGGTCAGGCGAGTAGGTGAAACATGAATGCAGTTTCCACAGACAGACCGATCCATATTTCGCAAGGCGAGTTTCTCGTCGCCGGCAAGGGCGCGCAATCTATTACAACGATCCTCGGCTCTTGTGTCGCCTGTTGTCTCTACGATGAAAATGCGCAGGTCGGTGGTATGAACCACTTTCTATTGCCGAATACGACTGGTTCAACCTTTCAAGCGGCAAGCTTCGGCGTGAATGCAATGGAGCTTTTGATCAATGAACTTATTAAACACGGGGCGCAGCGCAGTGATCTACGTGCGAAGCTATTTGGTGGTGCGCGCATGGTCAACGGCCTCTCGGACATCGGCTTTAAGAATAGCGAGTTCTCAATCGCGTTCCTAGCTAAGGAGCGTATCACATGTGTCAGCCAGAGTTTGGGCGGTTCTCAAGCGCGTAGGGTAGAGTTCTGGCCCGATACTGGCCGCGCGCGCCAGAAAATGCTTGGTAATGCAGAAGTCTTTGAGCGCGATGTTACGCCCGCGCCGACTCGCGAAATCGAACTGTTCTGACGTGTTGGATGGCAGCAATACATGTCAAATGAATAGCCCCGCATTTCTCAGGCGCCTTCGTGTTTCAGTTTCTGCTGCCGCTAAAAGTCGACGGGCGATAGCATTCCGTTCCGGGCGTGCGTGCGCTTTTGATTGTAGAACATCTCGATGTAGTCGAACACATCCTGTCTGGCTTCTTCGCGTGTTCGGTAGGTCCGTCGTCTGATCCGCTCACGCTTGAGCAAGTTAAAGAAGCTCTCAGCTACCGCGTTATCATGGCAGTTCCCACGGCGGTTCATCGAGTGCTCCAGGTTGTGGGCTCGCAGGAACGCCGCCCAGTCCATGCTGGTGAAATGGCTTCCCTGGTCCGAGTGGATCAGCTGACCCGCCACGGGTCTTTCATTCAGCAGCGACCGGAGCCCGGTTGGTATTTACGCCGATCGGCGTAGGTTGAGCAATCGCCTGACGCGCGGAGTTGTCATCTCGCGTAGCGGCGCGGGCGATTGCGGTGGTCAGTACCCGCGCGTAGTCAGCCGGGGTCTCGTAATCCAAGGCCGAATGCGGACGCTCGGTGTTGAAGTCGGCAGCCCAAGCGGCGATCATGACGCGCGCATGAGCCAAGTTACGGAACATGGTCTCGTTGAGCAGCTCATCGCGAATCCGGCCGTTGAAACTCTCCACGAAGCCGTGTCTCGCATCGGCTTGCCCGGCGCGATGTAGTGCCATTCGATCCGGTGCTCGGCACACCACCGCAGGATGGCGTTGGAGGTCAGTTCCGTGCCCCTCGCCATTGTCCTCGGACCAATGGCATGACATGGCTCATCGTCACCACTTTTTTGAAACCAGTTCCTTCATCGGCGCCAAGTCCGGCATCTGCTCGGCCAGCAGCTTCTTCAGTTTGGCGTTCTCGTCTTCGAGCGTCTTCAGCCGCTTTGCCTTCGGCACCGTCATGCCGCCGAACTTCACCTTCCAGTTATAGAAGTTCCCTTCCGACATGCCGTGCTTGCGGCACAGGTCCGCGCACTTCACGCCTGCCTCGTGTTCGGCTAGGACGCCGATGATCTGCTCGTCCGTGAATCTCGTTCGCCTCATTGTCCATCCTTAAGTTGGGTCGGAATCTAATCGATGGTGGAGGAAAAAAACTGTGGCAGGTCACAAAACCTTTGCGCGGGGTTTCCTCCGGCATGGCGCCATGAGTAGCGCTTGCAGGACAACGTCTGTCGTCTGGCGGCTCTGCATTGCCCAGCCGACGACACGACGCGAGAAAGATGAGGATGAGAAAACGATCCGGGGGATCGTTTTCCTGACGACCATCAATGACCACGGCGAGATAGGCGAAACCTTCCTGTTTGCGGATAGGAAATCTCGGTCACCCAGGCCTTATCCGGTGTCGCCACGCTGAACTGTCGGTCTAGAGTGTTGTCGATCTGCGCCTTGATGCCCGCCAGCCTGGCCAAAAGGGCGACCCGGTTCAGGCAGATGCTTTCGCCCGGCTCGAGAAGGTCGTCATGTAGCTTGCGGTGACCACAGACCTTGCCGTTTTCCACCCATGCCTCCTTCAGCAGCGCAATCTGCCGCTCGTCTTCTCGAGCTCGCTTGCTCAGTGGGGCCTTCAGCCACGCGTAGAAGCCACTCGGCTGGATACGTAAGCAACGCCACATCGCCCGAATAGAGAACTGCCCGCGATGCTCGGCCACGAACGCGTATCTCACTTGGCATCCCTGGCGAAATAGGCGCTCGCCATCGTCCTCGGACCAATGGCGGACAATGGCTCGCACTTTTTTTTAATGTCCCGCTCCGCCATCACTCTCAGGAGGTCACGCTTGAGCCGACGGATCTCGGCATCCTTCTCCGAGTCGCCAGTCGAGGCTTTCGAGAACTTCTTCTTTCAGAAGTAGAGGGAGTATTGGCTCACGCCCAAGCGCTCGGCTACCTCCCTGACCGGGTAACTCCTCTCCGAGAGCTGCGCGACGGCATCTCGCTTGAAATCGTCGCTGAACGTGGGTCGCCGCTCATCATGGCCTCCTTGCCTCAAAATTAGCAAAGAAGGCGTCCACGATACACGGGGCTATTCAATCAAAGCCAACTGACGTCACCTTCTGAGGCGCGCGTTTCAATTTCCGTGAAGTGCTGCGGATCGAGTGCATCAGCGAGATCTTGAAGTCGAAGCGAGGCGAAAATTGGGTCCGCATCACAGGCTAAGTCGGGTGAAATCTGTTCAGCTAGTGTGCTGACGAACACCCCGAGATCTTCGAGCGATTGGCTGATGCGATCAATGCTTTGTAACTCGCGAATGATCTGCGGAGCAAGGCTGCTGTCGATCCCGCTCGCCGAAAGGGCACGCTGGAGTGAAATCGACATGCGAGCGAGCGCTTCCAGTTCACGCCCGACGCGCGCAATTAGATCAGCAAGCGGAACTCGGCGTGCCTGCTGTTGCATTACAAACGTCCTACAACTGCTTCAATACACGCTTTTAGTTCGGGCGGAGTGAATGGTTTCTTGATGAAGTTATTCATCCCGAACCGTCGACCCGTATCGATGACTTCACGATCGGCCCGCCCGGTGATCAGGATGAAGCCTAACCCCTTTGTGCGAGCATCCTTTCGCATCGCCTGAAGGAATTGCAGTCCGTCCATTCCCGGCATGTTATAGTCAGAAATCACAAGATGGACAGGCTTGGCTTCGAGGATCTGGAGCGCGCTTTTGCCGTCGGTTGCGTATCCGACCTGCCGGATTCCCATCGCGTCAAGCGCCTGCATGATGAGCCCGCGGCTTGTCGACATGTCATCGACCACGAGGATGCGTAATTGGTCTCGTAATGCCATAAAATGCGATCCTGTCCAGTTAGGTTAAGTCAGTTTATAAGAGGTGACACCAGCTGTTCTGAGTTTAGACTGATCGCCATCTGTCACCCTTTCCGAATGGCCAACAAACAAGTATCCGCCTGGCGCTAGCTGTTCCTCAAACCGTTCCCAAAGACTGACTTGTGCCTCGGGCGCGAAATAGATGACGACGTTGCGGCAGAAGATCACGTCAAATTTTCCGCGCATTGGCCAAGGATTGTGAAGATTGAGTTCGCGAAACTTCACGATATCGCGGAGCTCTGAGATGATCTGAAAGTCTTCACCCTCCGGTCGGAAATATTTCTTTCGCAAAGTCTCGGGCACAGCCGCAACTGCGGTCGCGGGATAGAAACCCTTCGACCCTGCTGCGATCATAAGAGGGTCGATGTCGGTTGCGAGTATCCGAAGGTCTAGCTTCGCAAAATCAGGCGCGCATTCGGCAATCGTCATGGCTATCGAATAGGCTTCTTGTCCGTTCGACGATCCCGCAGACCAGAGCCGAACGCGACCACCATTCCTTGCAGTTTCCAAGAGGGTGGGAAGAACGATACGGCGCAAAGATTCGAAATGATGGTTCTCGCGGAAGAAATGGGTCACGTTTGTGGTGAGTGCGGACACCATTTGTCGACGCTCTTCGCGACCAGATTCGGAGGTCACGAGAGCGATATAGTCTTTGTATTGCGCGAGCCCCAAGGTCCGAAGTCTCTTTGCAAGACGGCTTTGCACCATCGAAGATTTTCCGGGCGCAAGCACAATGCCCGTCGTGTCGTGCAGGAGCTGAGCGATAGCTCTGAATTCGGACTCGGTCGGTGCGACCTGCCCCAATGTGGACAGGGGCACGTTCATGCTGCTTCAATCGCCTCTTGTGGCAACACCGAAGTGAGATCGAGAATCCTGATCATCCGGCCTTCCACGATCGTGAGCGCAGAGATATATCGTTGCGAGATGTCGGCATTAAGGTCGGGCGGAGATTGCATTTCCGAGCGGGGCAGCGCCAGGATGTCCGAGACCGCATCGACGAGAAGTCCTGCAGTTTGGCCGGCGACCTGGACGACAATGATAACGTTGCGTGCATCGCCGGCGACCGGTTCCATGCCGAGACGGATGGAAAGGTCAACGACGGGCAGAACTGTACCGCGCAGATTGATCACGCCGCGAACAAATGCCGGGGCGTGAGGGAGCGGCGTTGCGCGGGTCCAGCCTCGAATTTCGCGCACGGACATTATGTCGACGCTGTATTCTTCTTCACCGAGGCGGAAGGAGAGAAGCTCAACCTCTAAGCCTTCGGTTTTCGGTATGGTATCTTCGGTCATGGCTTATCCTGCGAGTGAGAGATCAATGGCGCGGGTATTGCCCGATGCGGATTGGACGAGATCGGCGGGATCAAGAATGAGCGCGATTTGACCGTCGCCGAGAATCGTGGCGGCAGCGACGCCCGGGATGTGACCGTAGGACTGCTGCAGCCCCTTGATCACAACCTGGCGCTGCTCGAGGATTGAATCGACGACGAGGGCGGAACGGGCGCCATCTTCCTGAGCGGTGAGCAGAACGACGTCGCCGCTATACGAGCGCTTCGGTGCGCGGTATCCGAGTTCTGCACCGAGATCGAAAAGGGGGACGAAGGCGCCCCGCAGATGGATGACGTTCGTCGATGGACCGAGCGCGCGGATGTCTTCGCTTGTGAGCGTCGCGGTTTCGAGGATCGAGGAGAGCGGCACCACGAGGGTTTCGCCCGCGACATTGACGACCATTCCGTCGAGCACGGCTAGGGTCAGTGGTAAGGAAATTGAGAAACAGCTGCCCTTTCCGGGTTCAGAGGTGATCGAAATCCGACCCCCTAGCGATTGGATCGAGCTTTTCACGACATCCATGCCGACGCCGCGGCCAGAGAGCGCGGAAACCTGGTCCGCGGTAGAGAAACCGGGCAGGAAGAGAAGGTTGTCAATTTCGCTGTCGGAAAGCTGGGCATCCGGGGTGACAAGCCCCTTTTCGATGGCTTTTTCGAAGACCTTCTTGCGGTCGATGCCACCACCATCATCACTGACTTCGATCACGACGCGGCCGGATCGGTGGTGAGCGGAGAGGGTGACGATGCCTTCGCGCGGTTTGCCAGCGGCTTCGCGCATGTCGGGAGATTCGAGGCCATGATCTACGGCGTTTCGGATCATATGGGTGAGCGGATCGGCGAGGCGCTCGATGACAGTCTTGTCGACCTCGGTTGTTTCACCTTCGGTTTTGAGACGGACATCCTTGCCGATCGCTGAAGAGGCTTCGCGCACGATCCGGGCCATCCGCTGGAACAGCGGCTTGACCGGCTGAGCGCGGATCATCATCACGCTGTCCTGAATGTCACGGGTTAGCATCATGAAGGCTTCGAGCCCGGTATTCACGGCGGAGTTTGGCGGCAGACCGGCTTCGGCGACGGATTGGGCAAGCATGGCTTGGTTGATCACCAACTCGCCGACGAGGTTCACCAAGCGGTCGATGCGCTCGATATCGACGCGCACGGTGGCGCCGGGCTCTGTAGCGGGAGCGGTGTTGGCTGCCGCAGGCTGAGCGGCGGAGGGCTTCGCGGCCTCTGCCTGTTGCTCGGCCGGACCCGGGTCAGGCGTGAGCGCGGGAGCTTCGGTTGCGATCTTTGCTATGTCATCGGTTGGAGGCGGCGCGGGATTGACGCTAACGGGGCCATTCACTTCCGCCTCGGGTTCAAATTTCTCATCTTCGTCAGTGTCGACGGACGGTTCGCCATCTATTTCGGGCAGCTCCGGGAGGGGCGTTTCAGATGACTTTGGCATCGATGAAATTTCGATCTGGCAGACGTCTTCGACGAATTCGAACACTTCCCGGATTTCGTCTTCCGTTAAATCCCCCGTGATCTGGACGGTCCAGCTCAGATGGTTCTCCTCAGGGTCGAGCGCATCGAGTGGCGGGACCGCCGATGCGTCGGTCATGATCGAGACCTCCGCAATCTCGGCGAGGGCGCGGAGGAGCTGCAGCGGCTCGTTGCCCGAGGCATAGAGCGCGCCGTCCGGGCGGAACTGCAAGGTGAAGCCGGTCGGGGACGCATCCTCTGGCGTTAAATCGAAGTCGAGGTCTAGCGCGAGGCCCATCGGCTGAAAGTCCGCGGCCTCGGTCTCGTCTTCCGCATCAGCCGTATGTGCAGCTCCGCGATCCCCCAAAAGCGCCTCAAGTGCCTGAAGGCATTCCTCGGCGTCCTCGGGTTCGGAAGCCCCTTCGCGCGCGGCGTGGATTTCGTCTGCAAGCAGATCGGCCGCCTGAAAAAAGAGTTTCACCGCCTCAGGTGTCAGGTCGAGCCTCCCGGCGCGTAGCTCGTCCAAAACGGTTTCGAACCGATGCGCAAAAGCGACAAGCGCATCGAGCCCGAACGCGCCTGCGCCGCCCTTGATCGAATGGACCGCCCGGAAGACGACATTGATCGTCTCCCCATCGTCAGCGTCCTCGTCGAGATCGGAGAGCGCATCTTGCAGGCTTTCGAGCAGCTCTTCACATTCGATGAAGAACGATGCTTTGATTTCTGCCATCGGGTCGGACATGTCGCACTCCTTATCCGGCAACCATGTTGAGCGCCTTGACCAGTTTGGTCGGGTCGAAGGGCTTCACGATCCAGCCGGTCGCCCCGGCGGCGCGGGCGCGGGCTTTCAGCTCGGCCGCGGATTCGGTGGTGAGGACGAGGATCGGGGTCGCGCGGTGGCGGTCCTGCCCGCGCACGGCCTCGATGAAGCCGAACCCGTCGAGGCGCGGCATGTTGATGTCAGAGATGATCGCGTCAGGCTCCAGCCCGTCGAGCACCTCTAGCCCGTGCACGCCGTCTTCGGCGAGGTAGAGCTCCATCCCGGCATGTTCGAGGGTGAGCTTGAGCATGTCGCGAATGGTGCGACTGTCATCGACCGCGAGAACTTTCAGTGACATGGGGCCTCCGCATCCGGCAGGTGCTGGAGATCCTCATGCGAGACGCCGAACCGGGTCAGGGCGCTGTCGAACGCCTCCGAACTTTCGGCGATCTCGAGGCGGTGACCTGCGTTGCGGGCGGTCTTCGCCGCAGAGAGCAGCAATTGCAGCCCCAGCGCGCCGAAATGGGTCACGCTGGAGGCATCTAGGGCGACATCTTCCGTCGCCACGCATTGCAGCGACGCCTGCAGGGGGCGCACGGTCGCAAGGTCGATCCGGTCGGGCAGGGCAAGCGCGGTCATGGCGCCACCACAAAGTCACGAAGGCAGAGCGTACGCATCGGCAACCTCTTTCAAACACATCCGTGAAAGAGGTCTAAGACCAAGCCGTTAAAATAGCCTTGACGGAAACGCGCCTATCGCACCATGCGCGAAGAAAGATAGGAGGCGCAGCCCTGAAGCGCTGCATAGTCGTCTTCGACCACGCTGACCGGGAAGGCACGCAGGAATTCCGAGAAGCGCCCCTTGGCCTGCATCGCCTCGGCGAAACCGAACTCGTCGAGCCACGGGACCACGCCGCGCGCAGCCCCGCCGATCAGGTAGATGCCGCCGAAGGGCAGGTGGGTCAGCGCCAGATCGCCCACGACCCGGCCCAGCATCTGAACGAAAAGCTGGCCTGCCGCGACGGCGGTTTCCTCGCCACGGGTGATCGCTTCGAGGATCTCCTGCCCCGAAGTGGTCGCGTCATCCTCGCCTCTGAGATAGGCGTAGAGCCGTTCCAGACCGCGCCCCGACACGACATGCTCGACACTGGCGAAATCGTGTTTCGCATCGAGATAGGTCTTGAGCGCGAAATCCTCCTCGGTCTCGATCGGCAAGGTGGTGTGGCCTGCCTCAGAGGGCGGCACGACGCGCCCGCCGGGCCCCTCATGCACCGGAGCTGCGTTGAACCCGGTGCCGATCCCGACCACCAGCCGCGCAGAGCCCTCTTTCGCAGGCAGGCCCGGCAGGATCGAGTGCACGGCATCCTCGGCGAGGCTTCCCAGCGCATGGCCCTGCGCCTGCAGATCGTTGAGCACGAAGACATGATCGGTCCCGGTCAGCCGCGCGATATTATCGGCGCGGATCACCCAGGCGAGATTGGTCATCTCGGCCACGTCGTCGCGCACCGGACCGGCGGCGGCCACGCAGGCGCCCGCGATCTCGCCGCAATCCTCGTCGCGGATATACTCCTCGAGGATGTCCTCCAGCGCCCCGCGCCCCTTGTTCGAGAAGCGGCGGATCGTGGAATGGATCAGCTTACCGTCGCGGGCCATCGCCACGCGTGTATTGGTGCCGCCGATATCGGCCAGCAGGGTGATCTGTTCGCTCATCCGCGGGTCCCCAATGCGTCTTTCCATGCCAGATAGGACGCTTTCGGGGTGCGCTGCAAGCTGTCGAAGTCCACATGGACGAGCCCGAAGCGCTTCTCATAGCCCAGGGCCCATTCGTAATTGTCCATCAGCGACCAGCCGATATAGCCCTTTACCGGCACGCCCTCGGCAATCGCGCGCTGGACGGCGGCGAGGTGATCGCGGTAATAGGCGATGCGATGCGGGTCTTCGACCTTGCCATCCTCGACCACATCGGGCGCGGCCATGCCGTTCTCGGTGACGTAGAGCGGCAGATCACCGGTGTAGTCGCGCGAGAGCCGGGTCAGGAACCGATAGAGCCCCTCGGGATAGATCTCCCAGCCCATCGCGGTCTTGGGCAGCGGGCCGTCGACCTCGTGATGCGCGGGCCACGGGCCTTCGGTGGGCGCGATGCGTTTGCAGGTGTAGTAATTTAGGCCTAGCCAGTCGAGCTTCTCGCCGATCAGAGCGAAATCGTCTTCCCAATTGTGCGGCATATGTGGGGCGAAGGCCTCCATCACCTCCTGCGGATAGCGGCCCTTGAAGATGCCCTCCACGAAGAAGCGGTTGTAATAGGCGTCATAAAGATTGGCGGCCGCCGCGGCCTCGGGCGTCTCGTCGGCGGGGATCGGGTATTCGAGATTGCACACCGCGCCGAGGTTTTTCATCCCATGCGCGCGCATCACGCGGATCGACTTGCCATGGGCGAGCAGCACGTGATGCATCGCATGGGCCGTGGCGCGGATGTCGCGCAGGCCCGGTGCGTGATGGCCGAGGAAATGGCTGAGCCAACCGACGCACCACGGCTCGTTGATGGGGGCGGCGGACCAGATACGGTCGCCGAGCCGATCCGCGATGACTTGCGTGAAATCGGCGAACCACGAGGCTATGTCGCGATTGCGCCAGCCGCCCTTGTCGGCGAGCGCTGCGGGCAGTTCCCAGTGATAGAGCGTGAGGGCCGGTTTGAGCCCGCGCTCCAGCATTCCGTCGACCAGCCGGTCGTAGAAATCCAGCCCCTCGCGGTTCACCGGGCCGCGGCCTTCCGGCATCACCCGCGCCCACGACGTCGAGAAGCGGTAGATGTCGAACCCCGCATTCGCGATCAGGTCGAGGTCTTCCTCCCAGCGGTGATAGTGGTCGCAGGCGACCGCACCGTTCTCGGCGCGCACGACATTGCCCGGCGTGGCGGCGAACGTGTCCCAATGGGTCGGGCCCGCACCGCCGAAGGAATGACCCTCGATCTGATAAGAGGAGGTGGCGACGCCGAATTGGAAATCGGCAGGAAAATCAGAGCGTTTCGGGAGCATCTTCATCCTGTATATAAAATTGGTTTCAACTGCGGGCGCAGCGCGCCTCATTGGGTGGGGACCGGCCCGGTGGACTGGCCGACGACCAGAACCGCCTCCATCAATTCATGGCGCGGGCTGCGGTCGCCGCTCTCGATCTGTTCGATCAGAAGCGCCGCGCAGCGTCGTCCCGCCTCGCGCACCGAGGAACGCGTTGCGGTGAAGATCGGCTCTTCCGCCGTGCCGTTTCTCAGATAGCCCAGCTCGTCGTCATGGGTCACAATCGAGACGTCGCGCCCCATCACCAACCCGGCCTCTTCTATGCCGCGCCGCGCGCCCATCGCGGAGAGCAGCGAGGCGGTCAGGAAAGCCGTCGGCGGGTCGGGCCATTGCAGCATCTCGCGCGCCGCATCATGGCCCTGCGCTTCGGTCATCTCGCCCTCGACGATCAGAGCCGGGTCGATCGGCAGATCGCGCGCCCTGAGCGCCGCCTCATAGCCGCGCCGGCGCCTGCGGGCGAAATCCATCTCACCGATGCCGTTGATCAGCGCGATCCGGCGATGCCCCAGATCGAGCAGGAAATTCGTGGCCCGCTCGAAAGCGCGCTTGTTGTTCACATCGACCCAACTGAAGGCGGAATCCGATCCGCTGACGCGCCCGTGCAGAACGTAGGGCAGCCCCAGCGCGTCGAGCATGGCGATGCGGTGATCCTCGACCTTGGGTGCGTGAATCAGCACGCCGTCCACATTCCCTTTCGAGCGCAGCTCAGCATAGGCGCGGGCCTCGGAATCGTCGGGCACGATGGTCATGACCATATCGTAGCCCGCACGCGCATAGACTTCACCGGCGCCCGCGATGAAATCCGCGAAAACCGGATTCACGATCTCGTGGCGGTCCGAGATCGGAATGATGTGGCCGATGGCCATCGCACGGCCCGTCGCGAGGCGCTTGGCCTGCGTGTTGGGATGATAATTGGCGGCCTCTGCCGCTTCGCGCACCCGACGCCGCGTGGCCTCGGAGACTTCCGGGTAGCCGTTGAGCGCGCGACTCACAGTGGTGGGCGATAGCCCCAATTCGAGTGCCAATGTCTTGAGATTCATGAGCCAAACCGCTTTGGATTATCGAGAGGGTAGGGTGCGCATCTAACGGCGTCAATGATGCGCGTGCGGCGCGGCATATGCTGCGATGCGGCATAAACTTCTGGGTAAGTCATGAGTATATAAAGCGGAATTGATTTTAGCGTGAGCAGGCACAATTGACTTCTTCGCGAGGCTCTGAAACGGTCGGAACTGTCCAAAGCGCTTTGGGCGGGCGAGTCGCCTTGGGCCAAAAAGCGCGACACACCGGGAGGATTTCATGACCAAACATCTGATGCTTGGGATCGCGGCGCTCGCGCTGTCGGCGGGGCTCGCTCACGCGCAGGATCTCAAATTCGCGCCGGGCAGCGATGCCGACAAGTTTGACTGGGCGAGCTATGATCAATTCAAGAACGACACCGATCTGAGCGGCGAGACGCTCACGATCACCGGCCCGTGGACGGGCAACGACAAGGCGCTTTTCGAGAGCGTTCTGGCCTATTTCTCGGCCGCGACCGGCGCCAAGGTGAACTACTCCGGTTCGGAAAGCTTCGAGCAGGATATCGTGATCGCCGCGAAGGCTGGCACGCCGCCGAACATCGCGGTCTTCCCGCAGCCGGGCCTCGCCTCCGACATGGCCAAGCAGGGCTACCTGACGGCGATGCCCGATGGCACGGGTGACTGGATCAAGAACAATTACGCCGCCGGGAAGTCCTGGGAGGACCTGTCCACCTACAAGGGTAAGGACGGCGAGAACCACACCTTCACCTTCCCGTTCAAGGCGGACCTGAAATCGCTCGTCTGGTATGTGCCGGAGAACTTCAAGGAAGCGGGCTACAAGGTTCCCGAGACGATGGAGGACCTCAAGGCGCTGACCGAGCAGATCAAGGCCGATGGCGGCACGCCGTGGTGTATCGGTCTGGGCTCCGGGGCTGCGACCGGCTGGCCCGCGACCGACTGGGTCGAGGATTTCATGCTGCGCACGCAGTCGCCCGAAACCTATGACGACTGGGTCACCAACAAGCTGAAGTTCAACGATCCCAAGGTCGTCGAGGCGATCAAGGATTACGGCTGGTTCGCCAAGACCCCCGGCTTCGCGGAAGGCGGCGAGCAGGCGGTGGCCACCACCGACTTCCGCGACAGCCCGAAAGGTCTCTTCGACTTCCCGCCGAAATGCTACATGCACAAGCAGGCGAGCTTCATCCCGACCTTCTTCCCCGACGGGACCAAGGTGGGTCAGGACGTGAACTTCTTCTACTTCCCGTCCTATGCCAGCAAGGATCTGGGCAAGCCGGTTCTCGGCGCGGGCACGATGTTCGGCATCACCAAGGACTCCAAGGCCGCCGAAGCCTTCGTGAAGTTCCTCGAGACGCCGATCGCCTCGGAAATCTGGATGGCGCAATCGGGCTTCCTGACGCCGAACAAGAACGTCAATCCGGCGGCCTTCGCCAATGACGTGCAGCGTCACATGAATTCGATCCTGCTGGACGCGACGACCTTCCGCTTCGACGGGTCGGACCAGATGCCGGGCGAGATCGGCACGGATGCGTTCTGGAAAGCGATGGTCGCCTACACCACCGGCGACGAGACCGCGCAAGAGGCCGCAGACGCGGTTCAGAAGCGCTGGGACAGCATCCAGAAGTAAGTAACGCCTGCGCCCCCGGAGCCGTTCTCCGGGGGCGTTCGCATCTTTTCACGCCGGTTCGGGGAGGGGCCAGATGTCACCGATCTTGCAGGGTCTGATTACGATCGCGCTTGGGGTGGGCGGCTGTGTCGCCTATTTCTACGCCGCGAATATCGTCCTCGACAAAGTCATCTTCCCGCCGAGCGGCAAAGACCCGGGGCGCAACATCAACCGCGCGAACATGGTCCGCCCTTGGCTGTTCCTGTTCCCGGCGATCTTCGCGCTCGGCCTCTATCTGGCCTATCCGGTGGTCGGCTCGTTCTGGCGCTCGCTGTTCAACCGCGACGGCGGCACTTTCGTGGGCCTTGGGAATTACGAACGGCTCGCGATGGATCCGAGTTTCCGTCAGGCCGTGTTCAACAACTTCCTCTGGGTGCTGGTGGTACCCGCGCTCGCGACCTTCCTCGGTCTGCTTGCAGCGCAGCTCACCGACCGGATCAAATGGGGCAACATCGCGAAATCGTTGATTTTCATGCCGATGGCGATCTCCTTCGTGGGCGCCTCGCTGATCTGGAAATTCGTCTACGCGGTGAACCCCGATATCGGGATGATCAACGCGATCCGCGTGGCCTTCCACATGCAGCCGCTCGACCCGCTTCAGGTGCCGTTCTGGAACAACTTCTTCCTGATGGTGATCCTGATCTGGATCCAGACCGGCTTCGCGATGGTGATCCTCTCGGCCGCGCTGCGTGGCATCCCCGAGGAGACGATCGAGGCCGCGGTGCTCGACGGCGCCAACCCGTTCCAGCTGTTCTTCAAGATCAAGGTGCCGCAGATTATGCCGACGATCGTCGTGGTCTGGACCACGATCACGATCCTCGTGCTGAAGGTCTTCGACATCGTCTACGCAACGACCGGCGGGAATTTCGGCACGCAGATCCTGCCCAGCTACATGATGCAATACATGTTCCGCGATGACGGGCGCGCGACGGCTGTGGCCTTCGTCATCATGATCATCGTGCTGCCGGTGATGATCTGGAACATCATTCAAGCCCGTAGGGAGACGCGCTGATGGCCGCTATCGCAGGACAGAAATCGCGCCTGACATGGGCGGTGCAACTCTCGGTCGTCTTCATGGTGGTGCTCTGGCTCGTGCCGACGGTGGGGCTTCTGGTCAGCTCCTTCCGCACGACCGACCAGATCAGCCAGTCGGGTTGGTGGGACGCGGCCTTCTCGGTGGAGAAAGCCTTCCGCGACCGCATCCCGGCCGACGGTGAGAAACAGGTCGACGGGCTCTACGTGCTCGAGGGCGATCTGCTCAATAGTGGGCAGAACGCGAATGACCTGAAAGCGGGCACGACGATCACCGCCTTCGGCACCTCGGGCATCAAGCCGGGCGCCTACAAGGCGGGGGAGACGGTCGATACCGGCGACGGCGGCACGCTAAGCGTCGCCAAGGACGGCACCTACAAGGCCACGTCGAAGACGAGCTTCGACGGTTCGGGCCCGCGGGTCTATTTCGTGGCCGAGATGCCGCCCGCCTTCACGCTGGCCAATTATCGCAACGTGCTGTTCTCGGACGGCATGGGGCAGGCCTTCATGAACACGCTGACGGTGACGATCCCGGCGACGATCATCCCGATCCTCGTGGCGGCCTTCGCGGCCTATGCGCTGGCCTGGATGGAGTTTCCGGGCCGGGGCCTCTTGATCGCGGCGGTCGTGGGCCTTCTGGTCGTGCCGCTGCAGCTCGCGCTGGTGCCGCTCCTGCGGCTCCATCAGGAGATCGGTATCGGGCAGAGCTTCCTCGGGATATGGCTGGCCCATACCGGGTTCGGCTTGCCGCTCGCGATCTACCTGTTGCGCAACTACATGGTCGGTCTTCCGCGCGACATCATCGAGAGCGCGAAGGTCGACGGGGCGACCGATTTCCAGATCTTCATGAAAATCGTGCTGCCTTTGTCATTCCCGGCGCTTGCTTCTTTTGCAATCTTCCAATTCCTCTGGGTCTGGAATGACCTACTTGTCGCGAAGGTCTTCCTTCCGGCGAACGACGCCTCGAAGGTGATGACTGTGAAGATCGCCGACGACCTTCTGGGGTCGCGCGGCGGCGACTGGGGCATTCTGGCGTCCGCCGCCTTCATCTCCATCGCCGTGCCGCTTCTGGTGTTCTTCGCTATGCAGAAATATCTCGTCCGCGGTCTGCTGGCGGGTTCGGTTAAAGGTGGTTGATGAAAACCCTTACTAAGAAAGAAGACTGGTGGCGCGGGGCCGTGATCTACCAGATCTATCCGCGCAGCTTTCAAGACAGCAATGGCGATGGCATCGGCGATCTTCTCGGGATCGTCCGCCGCCTGCCGCATGTCGCGAGCCTCGGGGCAGATGCGGTCTGGATCTCCCCCTTCTTCACCTCGCCGATGAAGGATTTCGGGTATGACGTCAGCGATTACACCGATGTCGATCCGATGTTCGGCAGCCTCGCCGATTTCGACCAGGTGATCGCGACGGCCCACGCGCTGGGTCTGAAGGTGATGATCGATCTGGTGCTGAGCCATACCTCCGATCAGCACCCATGGTTCCAGGAAAGCCGGTCGAGCCGGGACAACCCGAAGGCCGACTGGTATGTCTGGGCCGATCCCAAGCCCGACGGCACGCCGCCCAATAACTGGCTGTCGATCTTCGGGGGGCCGGGCTGGCACTGGGACAGCCGGCGCGAGCAGTATTACATGCACAACTTCCTCGTGGAGCAGCCCGATCTGAACTTCCACAACCCGGAAGTGACGCAGGAATTGCTCAATGTCGCGCAGTTCTGGCTGGAGCGCGGTGTCGATGGCTTCCGCCTCGATACGATCAACTTCTATATGCATGACGACGAGCTGCGCGATAACCCGCCGCTGCCGCCGGAAGAGCGTAACGACCAGACCGCGCCCAAGGTGAACCCCTACAATCACCAGCGCCATATCTACGACAAGAACAACCCCGAGAACCTGCGCTTCCTGCGCAAGCTCCGGACGCTGATGAACAACTACAACGCGGCGGCCGTGGGCGAGGTGGGCGACAGCCAGCGCGGGCTGGAGATTCTGGGCGAATACACCTCCGGCGCGGACAAGATGCAGATGTCCTACGCCTTCGAGCTGCTCTCCGGGCATGAACCGCTCAAGGCGAGCTATTTCAAATCCGTCTTCGACAAGGTCGATGCGGTCGCCAAGGACGGCTGGGTCTGCTGGGCCTATTCGAACCACGATGTGGAGCGCCATATCTCGCGCTGGCAGCTGACGCCGGCCTCGGCACGTCTCTATACCTCGCTGATGATGTGCCTGCGCGGCTCGCTTTGCCTGTATCAGGGCGAGGAACTGGGGCTGCCCGAGGCGGAGCTGTCCTACGAAGACCTGCAGGATCCTTACGGCAAGGAGTTCTGGCCCGAATTCAAGGGCCGCGATGGCTGCCGTACACCGATGGTCTGGGAACGCGACGCCGCCTATGCGGGCTTCTCGCAGGCGCGCCCGTGGCTTCCGGTGCCCACCACGCACCAGAACATCGCGACCGATGTGGCCGAGCACGATCCCGCCTCGCTGCTGCACCATTACCGCCGCGCCATCGGCTTCCGTCGCAATCACGACGTGCTTCGGACCGGCGCGATGGAGGATATGTATTGCTCCGGCGACCTTCTGGTCTTCACGCGCAGGAACGAGGAGGAGACGATCCTGTGCTATTTCAACCTGTCCGATCATCCGGTGAACGCCACCGTTCCGCCGGGCAACTGGGTGACGGTGGGGGGCGAGCTGGGCTCGATCCGACCGATGCCCGATCACACTTTGCATCTCGGCCCATGGCAGCCGAGCATTCTGCGCCTCGACGAACACGAGGCCTGAGGGGGAGACTATGGCCGAACTCAAACTGGAAAACGTCGCGAAGAGCTATGGCGAGGTGTCGGTTCTCGAGAACATCAACCTTGACATCAAAGCGGGTGAGCTGATCGTCTTCGTGGGGCCCTCGGGCTGCGGGAAATCGACGCTTTTGCGGATGATCGCGGGGCTCGAGAAAATCACGGGCGGCACGCTCGAGATCGACGGGGTGCGGATGAATGACGTGCCGCCGTCGAACCGCGGCATCGCGATGGTCTTCCAGTCCTACGCGCTCTATCCGCACATGACGGTGCGCGACAACATGGCCTTCGCCTTGAAGATCGCGAAGATGAGCAAGGACGAGATCGATGCCGCCGTCGAGAAGGCGGCGGATATGCTGCAACTGACCGACTATCTCGACCGTTTGCCCAAGGCGCTCTCGGGCGGTCAGCGGCAGCGTGTCGCCATCGGGCGCGCCATCGTGCGCGACCCGAAGGTCTATCTCTTCGACGAACCGCTCTCGAACCTCGATGCGGCGCTGCGCGTCGCCACCCGGATCGAGATCGCCCAGCTCAAAGAAGCGATGCCCGATCGCACGATGATCTACGTCACTCACGATCAGGTCGAGGCGATGACGCTCGCGACGCGGATCGTGGTGCTGGCGAATAAGGGGATCGCGCAGGTCGGCACGCCGCTGGAACTCTATGAGCAGCCGCGCAACGAATTCGTCGCGCAGTTCATCGGGTCTCCGGCGATGAATCTTTTGTCGGGCGAGATCTCCGAGACGGGCGAGATGACCACGGTGAAACTCGATGGCGGCGGCATCGCACGCTCCACCATCCCGACGCGTCCCGAGGACCTGTCGCGCCGCGTGAAAATCGGGGTGCGCCCGGAGGATTTCGTGCCCACCGAGGATGCGGCGATCTACACCGGTCGCGTCGATATCGTCGAAGCTCTGGGCGAGGTGACGCTTCTCTATTTCGAGGCCGAAGGCGGTCACGACCCGATCATCGCCAAACTGCCCGGCATCCATCACGACCGCCGCTATACCGAGATTTCTCTCGGCGCCGATCCGTCCAAAGTGCATCTCTTCGCGGACGGTCAGTCGCTTCTCTACCGCTGACGGACGCAAACAGGCCATCGCGCATCCCTCTGCCCGTTAGTTTGAGGCGAGATAAACGGGCGGAGGCAATCATGGCCGATTCGGAACTGGGTGAACGTGTGGGGCGTCGCGCGCGCGGCGGTGGCGGGGCAGCCCGTCGGGCCGAACGCACGGCCGTGAAGGTGGAGTTCTCGCGCTTCATCACGCGCAACATTCCCGACATGGAAATCCTGAACGAGGAAGCCCTCGAGATCATCGAGCATAACGCGGAAACCGTGCTCGAAGAGATCGGCGTCAATTTCGTCGAGAACCCCGAAGCGCTGGAACGCTGGCGCGAGGCCGGGGCCTCGATCGAAGGCGAACGCGTGCGCATCCCGCGCGGCCTTGCCCGCAAGCTCTGCGCGACCGCGCCGTCGCAATTCACCCAGCACGCCCGCAACCCCGAACGCAATGTCGAGATCGGCGGGCGCAACCTCGTCATCGCGCCGGTCTATGGCCCGCCCTTCGTGCGCGACAGCCAGGGTGGCCGCCGCTACGCAACGATCGAGGATTTCCGGAACTTCGTGAAACTCGGCTACATGTCGAAATGGGTCCACCATTCGGGCGGCACCGTCTGCGAGCCGACCGATGTGGCGGTGAACAAACGCCATTTCGACATGCTCCACGCGCATATGACGCTTAGCGACAAGCCCTATATGGGCTCGGTCACCGAACCCTCGCGCGCCGCCGACAGCGTCGAGATGTCGAAGATCCTCTTCGGTGACGAGTTCGTCGACCAGAACACCGTGATGACCTCGCTCATCAACATCAACTCGCCGCTGACCTTCGACTCCACGATGATGGGGGCGCTCGAGGTCTATGCGAAGGCCAATCAGGCCTGTATCATCTCGCCCTTCATCGTCGGTGGCGCGATGGCGCCGGTCTCGGTCGCGGGCACGCTGACGCAGGTGCTGGCCGAAGTGCTGGCAGGCGTGGCTTATTCCCAGCTGATCCGTCCCGGCGCGCCGGTGATCTTCGGGGCGTTTGTCACCTCGATCGACATGAACTCGGGCGCACCCACTTTCGGCACGCCCGAAGCCTCGCTGATCACGCTGGGCGCGGGGCAGCTCGCGCGGCGTCTGAACCTGCCGTATCGCTCGGCGGGCGGTTTCACCGGGTCCAAGCTGCCCGATGCGCAGGCCGCTTACGAGACTGCGAATACGCTCAATAACGGGCTCTATGCGGGTGTGAACTTCATGCTGCATGGTTGCGGCTGGCTGGAGGGCGGTCTGGTCTCGTCCTACGAGAAATTCGTGATGGATGCCGACCAGCTGGGCATTCTGCACAGCCTCGCCAAGGGTGTCGACATCTCGGAGAACGGTCAGGCGATGGATGCGATCCGCGAGGTCGGCCCGGGCGGTCACTATCTCGGCTGCGCCCATACGCAGGCGAACTTCAAGGATGCGTTCTGGCGCACGAAACTGCTCGATTACCGCCCCTTCGAGACCTGGGAAGAACAGGGCGCGCCCGACACTATGGCGCTGGCGACGAAGCGGGTCGAGAAGATGCTCGGCGAGTATCAGCAGCCCGCGATGGATCCGAGCGTCGCCGAGGCGCTGGCGGCTTATGTCGCGCGCAAGAAGGCCGAAGTGCCCGACGCCTTCCTGTAACCGCTCAGTCTTCCTCGATCTGATAGTCCCGCGCGATCCCCTGGGTCGCGCGGCCCCATTCCGAGGCCTTCGTTCGCGCCTGATGCGCCTCGAACGCGGCCCGGTCGGTGAAGCGTTCCGTGACGGTGAAGACCAGCGGATCGGCTCCTTGCCTGACTTCGAACATCTCGCATCCCGGCTCGGCATGGGTGAGCGCGATATGCTCGGGCAGGTGAACGCGGACAATCCCCACCTCGGCGGCATCGGCGCAGATCAGGCGCCCAGTCAGTTTGACGGCCATCTTTGTCTCCCCAAAAGAAAAGGCCCGCGCCTTTCGGACGCGGGCCTGAAACTCACTCCCACTCGATCGTGCCGGGGGGCTTCGAGGTGATGTCGTAGGTCACCCGGTTGATGCCCTTCACCTCGTTGATGATCCGCGTCGCGGTCTCGCCGAGGAATTCATGGCTGAACGGGTAGTAATCGGCGGTCATCCCGTCGACGCTCGTCACCGCGCGCAGGGCGCAGGCGTAATCATAGGTCCGCCCGT
Source organism: Thioclava sp. PTB-PU3-1 (assembly GCF_055666785.1). Taxonomy (NCBI): domain Bacteria; kingdom Pseudomonadati; phylum Pseudomonadota; class Alphaproteobacteria; order Rhodobacterales; family Paracoccaceae; genus Thioclava; species Thioclava sp. PTB-PU3-1. The sequence continues at coordinate 90,654 of NZ_JBVNVL010000004.1, forward strand.
CGCCCATCACGCCGACGGTGCGCACCGGCAGGATCGCGACGAAGGCCTGCCAGATCTCATCATAAAGCCCGTGCTTGCGGATCTGGTCGATATAGACCGCGTCGGCTTTGCGCAGGATTTCCAGCTTGTCGCGGGTGATCTCGCCGGGGCAGCGGATTGCGAGGCCGGGGCCGGGGAAGGGGTGACGGCCGATGAACGACGCCGGCAGACCCAGCTCGTGACCGAGCGCGCGGACCTCGTCCTTGAACAGCTCGCGCAGCGGCTCGACCAGCTTGAGGCCCATCTTCTCGGGGAGACCGCCCACATTGTGGTGCGACTTGATGGTAACCGAGGGACCGCCCGAGAAGCTCACCGATTCAATGACATCGGGATAAAGCGTGCCCTGCGCGAGGAAGCTCGCATCCTCGATCTCACCCGCATATTTCTGGAACACGTCGATGAAGAGGCGCCCGATCGTCTTGCGCTTGACCTCAGGGTCGGTGACGCCTTCCAGCTCGCCGAGGAACAGCTCGCTCTCATCGGCATGGATCAGCTTGATGTTGTAATGGTCGCGGAACATCGTGACCACTTCCTCGGCCTCGTTCATCCGCAGCAGGCCATGATCCACGAAGACACAGGTCAGCTGATCGCCGATCGCCTCGTGCAGCAGGATCGCGGTGACCGAGCTGTCGACGCCGCCGGACAGACCGCAGATCACATGGCTGTCGCCCACCTGCTCGCGGATCTGGCGGATCGCCTCGTCGCGATAGGCGTCCATCGTCCAGTCGCCGGTGAAGCCCGCGTCGCGCACGAAGTTCTCGTAGAGCGTCTTGCCGTTGGGCGTGTGATGCACTTCCGGGTGGAACTGCACCGCGTAGAAGCGACGGCTCAGATCGGCGGTGATCGCGTAAGGGGCGCCCGGCGAGGTGCCATAGACCTCGAAGCCCGGTGCGATGCGGCTGACATGGTCGCCATGGCTCATCCAGACCTGCTCGCGGCCCGCGCCATCCATGAACCAGCCATTGAGCAGATCGATCCGCGTCTCGGTCGGCGTCACATAGGCGCGCCCGAATTCGGCGGAGCCGTGCTTGGCCTCCACCAGACCGCCCAGATCCTGCATCATCACCTGCTGGCCGTAGCAGATGCCGAGGATCGGTACGCCCAGTTCATAGGCCGATTTCGGCGGCCGTGGAGAGCCCTCGCGCGTAACCGAATCCGGCCCGCCGGAGAAGATGATCGCTTTCGGGGCGAACTCTTTCAGGAAGGCGTCGGTGACGTTCTGATAGGGATGGATTTCGCAGTAAACATTCAGCTCGCGAAGCCGCCGCGCAATCAGCTGCGTGACTTGAGAGCCGAAGTCGATGATGAGGAGGCGCTGATGGTCTGTCATGCCGTTGGCATTAGGACGCGTTTTCGCGCTTGGCAAGAGGGCAGCTTGCGCGACGGTAATTTATCGCGCGGCTGACCCCTTCCTCTTGGCAAAAATATCCCGGGGAGCGGCGCAGCCGCGGGGGCAGCGCCCCCTCTGACATCGCCTCTCAGCTCTCCGGATAACCGCCCGGGATCAGCGGCCGGATCTTCAGCCGCGTGATCCGGTTGTCCTTGCGGCCTGCGACCTCGAAGCGGAAGCCGTGGAAGGAAAACACCTGCCCCTCGGTCGGGATCGTCTGCGCCTCGTGGATCACCAGACCGGCCACGGTATTGGCCTCTTCGTCGGGCAGCGTCCAGTCGGTCTCACGGTTCAGGTCGCGGATCGTCATCGCGCCGTCGACGATGTAATCGCCACTCTCGGTGGGCTTCAGACGCTTCTCGGCCTTGGGGTCGAACTCGTCGGTGATCTCGCCGACGATCTCTTCGAGGATGTCCTCCAGTGTCAGCAGACCCCGCAGGTCGCCATATTCATCCACCACCAGCGCGAAATGGGTGCGACGCTTCAGGAACTCCTGCATCTGCTCGTCGAGCGGCGTCGTCTCGGGGACGAAATAGGGCTTCATCATCACCTTGGCGATGTCGAGATCGGCGACGCTTTCCAACGTCCCGTCGCCCCCACGCACGACCTTCTCGACCGCGCGCAGCAGGTCTTTCGAGTGGATGACGCCCACCACGTTCTCGCGCTCGCCGCGATAGAGCGGCAGGCGAGTGTGCGGCGAGGACAGCACCGCCGTCAGGATCGTGTCGGGATCTTCCTCGATATCGATCATCTCGATCTGGCTCCGGTGGAGCATGATCTCTTCGACCGTGCGATTGCCCAGATCGAGCGCGCCCAGCAACCGGTCACGGTCTTCCTTGTCGACCGTGCCCTCGGATTGCCCCAGCGCCAGCGCGCCTGCGATCTCCTCGTGGATCGAGAACATATGGGTGTCCTTGTCGGTCCGCATCCCGAAGGCATAGAGGATGCCGCGCACGATCATCCGCACGATGGCGACGATCGGGGCGAGGACGAGCGTGACCACGCGGATCGGCCCCGCGACCTTCGAGGCGACTTTCTCGGGCAGGGTGATCGCATAGGTCTTGGGCAGCACTTCCGAGAAGACCAGCACCAGCACCGTCATCACCAGCGTCGCCAGCGCCACCCCCGATTGCCCGAAGACCCGCGTCATCAAAGCCGTCGCCAGCGAGGCGGACAGGATGTTGACGACGTTGTTGCCCAGAAGGATCGCGCCGATCAGCCGCTCGCTGTCCTCGGTGACTTCCAGCGCGGTCTGCGCGCCGCTTTCGCCCTTATCGGCCTGCGCGCGCAGCTTGGCGCGACTGGCCGCCGTCAGCGCCGTTTCGGAGCCGGAGAAGAAGGCCGAGAGCGCCAGCAGTAGGATGATCGAACCGGCGGTGATCCAGAAGGCAAAATCGAGAGTGTTTTCCATGGTGTCAGGTTATGGGGCGCGGGCAGGGCGCATTCAAGCGGTGCCGTCACTTTTGCCGCGCGGTTTCGCCAGCGGGTGATGCGTCAGCACCAGCTCCTTGAGCCGTTCGTCGAGGACATGAGTGTAGATTTCCGTGGTCGACAGGTCCGCGTGCCCCAGAAGCATCTGGATGGCGCGCAGATCCGCGCCGCCTTGCAGTAGATGGGTGGCGAAGGCGTGGCGCAAGACGTGGGGCGTGACCTTGGCGGGGCTTACCCCGGCCTTCACCGCGATGTCCTTCAGCAGCTTGTGAAAGCCCTGACGCGTCAGGTGACCTTCCTTGCCGCCCGAGGGAAAGAGGAAACGCGAGGGCGGCGCGCGATGCTCGATGCGGGCCTGCTCTTCAGCCTCGTCGCGCGCGGTCAGCCACGCGGCCAGCGCCTCGCGCGCCGGTGGCGAGAGCGGCACCATCCGCTCCTTGTCGCCCTTGCCGCGCACCAGAAGCATCCGCGGATCGCCGCGCGCGGAGGACACCGGCAGCGAGACCAGCTCCGAGACCCGCATCCCCGTCGCGTAAAGTAGCTCCATCAGGCAGCGATTGCGGATCTGATCCTTCTGCGAGCGCCCTTGATCGCGGGCGGCCTCCAGCAGCGCCTCGACCTCTTCGAGACTCAGTGTCTTCGGCAAGCGTTGCGCGCGCCCGGGGCCTGCGATGCGGATCGCCGGATTGTCGGCGCGCCAACCCTCCTCATAGGCAAAGCGATAGAGTTGCCGGATCGCCGAGAGCCTGCGCGCGCGGGTCGATTTCGCCAAGCCTTCGGCCTCGCAGCGGATCAGATAGGTCTCGATATCGGCGCGGGTGAGCGTCGCGTAGCTCAGGCCCTTCGCCTGACGAAAGCCCGCGAAGTCATTGAGATCGCGCCCGTAACTCAGGATCGTGTTGCGCGCGGCACCGGCTTCGGCGGATTGCGCATCAAGAAAACTCGGCAACCATTGCGGATCGGGCGGCGCGTCTGAACCGGGTCCGGTCATCCGCGATCTCCCAGCACGATCAGTTCGATCGCGGCGCGCCGCGCGACCGTTTCCAGTCCCGCCAGACGCAAGAGACTCAGACCGTCCTGCAGCCGCGGATAATCGCCCTTCGCGCCGTCGCCCACATCCCCGATTGCCTCGATCAGTGCGAGGCCCAGCTGATCGGGCAGCAATCCCTTGTAGCGGTCGGGCGCGGCGCCGGGCGGCGCATCGAAGACCTCCTTCAGCGCCTGATCGCGCGCGCCGCTTGCGGGGGTTGCGCTGGTATCGCCCGCGGCCAGTCCCTTGAACAGCGCGGCCTGCGCCGAACTCTGCGTGCCTTTCCGGGCGTTTTCCTCGTAATTCGGGGTCAGCAGGCTCAGCTCGTAGGCAAGGCGGCCCGCGCGGCCCGGCAGGTCCATCCCCGCGAGCTGGTCGCCGAACAGCGCGCCCAGAACCGGGGCGAGATCTTCCGAGGCCATCACGTCATAAGCGGCGGGCAGGGCGGTCGCGACCCTCTCGGTATCGCTCGCCTCGAGCGCCTCATCGAGCGCGCTCACTGCTGACACGCGATCCCAGAGCGCGCCGGACGCCGCCGCCTTGCGCTCGGTATAGAGGCCCAGCAGCCGGTTCGGGTCGAGCACGCCCGCACGGGCCAGACGCTCTGCGGCCTCCAATTGGGATTTCCAGCCGTTATTCTCGGTCAGATCGGCCTGCGCGAAGGCCAAAGGCAGCGTCGCGGTGGGTAGCGGCTGACCGATCGCCTCCATCATCTTGAACGCGAGCGGCGTGACGTGATCGGGGGGCGGTGCATCCCCGGCCTCTTCGGCCAGGGCCGGGTCGAGGAATTGCTCCAGCAGAGAGCGATCCTCCTGCGGGATCTGCCCCAGCGCGGCACCCGTGCCATAGGTCAGCTCGGCCGTGTCCCATTGCCCATTGCGCGCAAGGCAGAACACCCGCGCGGCATAAGAGGGCGCGATGCCGGGCGTGCGCTCGATGATCTTGCAGGCGCGGTTTTCCTGCCCCAGCAGCAGCGCCACGTCGAAGCTGCGGCGGAAAATCTCGGGGCTGGCGGTGCCCGCCTGTCCCAGAAGCGCATTGGCCTGTTCCAGCGCGCCCATATCCAGAAGCCGGTCGATCCGGGCAAGGAATAGCTGGTTGCGCTGCGACGGCGTCTCGATCTGCGGCGGGTTCAGCTCGGCCAGCAGCAATGTCAGGCTCAGCCCCCGCAGCGCGGGCAACTGATCGAGCGGCATTGCCCGCAGCGCCTGCGCCAGTTCCGGTTCGGGGGTCTTGCCCCAAAGATCGCGCGGCAACCCGGTGCGATCCGGCGTCAACAGCCCCAACGTATCGGCGGAGGGCGCGTCGAGCGAGAGTACCGCGATATCTTCGATTCCGCCCGCCCCGGTGACCGGGGCAGTCGAGCCCGCCGGGCCATCGCGCGGTGCCGACTTCAGGGAATGCGACAGCCAGTCGATCGCCGACATAGGGCTGCTGGCCGTAGCGGAGGCGTCCGCCGCGGCATTCGATTGCGCGGCGGCGGGACCCGCCACCAGACCGCCAAGCGCGAAACCGCTCAGCCAGATCAGGCCAAGGGTCGCCGCACGGCGATCAGTTGCCACTCGCAGCCTCGCTGTCAGTGCCTGTCGCAGTTCCTGCATCGGAATTACTCGTGCCCGCCATGCCCGAGCCGTCGGGCAGGGTGACTTCGATCCGCTGTTCCTGACTGTCGGGGCTCATGTCGCCCAAGTAAGCAAAGCCGATCACGCCGATCGCGCCAAGCACCAGAAGGATGACGATAAGCTTGAAGATGCGCCCCATAATCTCTCTTTTCTGCCGTCTGTCGCGGCCCGTCCCATAACGTGTCTCTCGGCGGGCGGGCCGTTCTTGGTTGCGGTTTCGCGTTGATCATATATGGCATTTCAGGGAAGTTCACGCCATTCAAGGGGTCCTGCGTCACGATTGTGCAAGGCTCCGCCGATGGCAAGCCTTGTCCGTCCCGCCGGGATTGACAGGGCAGGAATACCGCAGGCGACGCGAGGCAGGGGGCGCTAGGTGGAAGGCGAAACCGGGATCGAGGGGCATCTGACGCGCTCCGTCGTGCTCGTCGGCATGATGGGCTCGGGCAAGACGGCGGTCGGCACCGCCCTGTCCAAGGTGCTCGATTCGGCATTCCTCGACAGCGACCATGAAATCGAACGCGCCGCCCAGATGACCGTGGCCGAGATTTTCGCCCGCGATGGCGAGCCGTTCTTTCGCGCCCGCGAATCGGAAGTGCTGGAGCGGCTCTTGATGGGCCCGCCCGGCGTGATCTCCACCGGGGGCGGGGCCTTCCTTTCCGAGAAGAACCGCGAGCTGATCAACCGGCTCGGCGTCTCGGTCTGGCTGAAGGCGGATCTGGAGATCCTGTGGAACAGGGTGCGCCACAAGAATACGCGGCCCTTGCTGCGCACGGCCGACCCCAAACGGACGCTGAGCGATCTGCTGGCCGCACGCATTCCGCATTATCAAAAGGCTCAGATCGTGGTCGAGGCCGAACCGGGCCTCTCGGTGCAGGGCATGGCGCGCAAGGTGGTTTCGCATCTGCGCGAGGTGGATGGATTGATCGAAGAGGTGAAAGATGCGTGAGATCGTGCCGGTCGAGCTGGGCGAGCGTTCCTACGAGGTGCGCATCGGCACCGGGCTTTTGGAAAACGCAGGCACCGAGATCGCGCCTTTGCTGCGCCGTCCGCGCGTGGCTGTCGTCGCCGATCAGACGGTGGCCGATCTGCATCTCGCGACCCTGCGCCGCGGCCTTGGCGATATCGAGATGGTCTCGCTGACCCTGCCGCCGGGCGAGGGCACGAAAAGCTGGCCGCAGTTTACCCGCACCGTCGAATGGCTGCTGGAGCAGAAGGTCGAGCGCAAGGACATCGTCATCGCCTTGGGCGGCGGCGTGATCGGCGATCTGGTTGGCTTTGCGGCCGCCGTGCTGCGCCGGGGCGTACGTTTCGTGCAGATCCCGACCTCGCTTCTCGCGCAGGTCGACAGTTCGGTGGGCGGCAAAACCGGGATCAACGCGCCGCAGGGCAAGAACCTGATCGGCGCCTTCCATCAGCCCTCGCTTGTGCTGGCCGATCTCGACGTGCTGGGCACGCTCGAGCCGCGCGACTTCCTCGCGGGCTATGGCGAGGTGGTGAAATACGGGCTTCTGGGCGATGCGAATTTCTTCGACTGGCTCGAGGCTAACGCGCCTGCGATGGCCGCTGGCGATATGGAAAAGCGTCTGCATGCGGTCAAACGCTCGGTCGAGATGAAAGCCGAGATCGTGGCCCGCGACGAGACGGAGGAGGGCGACCGCGCGCTTCTCAACCTCGGTCACACCTTCTGCCACGCGCTGGAGGCCGCGACCGGCTATTCCGACCGGCTCCTGCATGGCGAGGGCGTGGCGATCGGTTGTGCGATGGCGTTCGAGCTGAGCCAGCGCCTCGGCATGTGCTCGCAAGAAGCCCCGAGCCGCGTTCGCGCGCACCTGCGCGACATGGGGATGAAGACCGATCTCGCCGATATCGAAGGCGATCTGCCGGGCCGCGACGCGCTGATCGACCTGATGGCGCAGGACAAGAAAGTGCTCGACGGCAAGCTGCGCTTCATCCTCGCGCGCGGCATCGGCGAGGCTTTCGTGACCTCGGATGTGCCGCGCGATGTGCTGGCAGGCGTGCTCGACGACGCGCTCGCCGCGCGGTAAGCCGATTTCCCAGTTGCGAGCCGCGCGCTCCTTCTTTATACGCCGCTTCAGGCACCCATAGCTCAGCTGGATAGAGCGCTGCCCTCCGAAGGCAGAGGCCGAAGGTTCGAATCCTTCTGGGTGCGCCACTTCCCCCAATCTCCGGAAATTCAGCGCCTTGGGGGCGACACAGACGCTATCGAGACGGCCCCGAGACAGACCCGATGAGAGACGCGATGACGACAGATGACGCCCTGATCCGCGCAGCGAAGCTCTCGGTCGCGCCGATGATGGACTGGACCGACCGCCATTGCCGCTATTTCCACCGCCAGATCAGCCGCAACGCGCTGCTGTATACCGAGATGGTGACCGCGCCCGCGGTGATTCACGGCGATCGCGACCGCTTGCTGGGGTTCGATGAGGCCGAACATCCGGTGGCGCTGCAACTCGGCGGCTCGGACGCCAAGAAACTGGCCGAGGCGGCGAAGGTCGGAGCGGATTTCGGCTATGACGAGATCAACCTCAATTGCGGCTGCCCGTCCGATCGCGTGCAATCCGGGGCCTTCGGCGCGGTTTTGATGAAGTCGCCCGATCTGGTGGCCGAGTGCTGTGCCGCGATGATCGCCGCGCAACCGATAGAAGTCACGGTGAAATGCCGCATCGGCGTGGACGATCAGGACCCGCAGGAGGTACTGCCCGAGTTCATCGAGAAGGTCGCCGCCGCAGGCGTGACCCGCATCACGATCCATGCCCGCAAGGCTTGGCTGCAAGGCCTCTCGCCCAAGGACAACCGCGAAATCCCGCCGCTCGATTACCCGCTCGTCCACGCGATGAAGGCGGCCTATCCGCAGCTGCATCTGTCGATCAATGGCGGCATCAAAGATCTCGCCGCAGCCGAGGTGGAACTCGCGCAAGGGCTCGACGGGGTGATGGTGGGCCGCGCCGCCTATCACCAGCCGATGGAGGTGCTGGGCGCCGCCGATCAGCGCATCTGGGGGCAGGGCGAGGCCCGCGATCCCTTCGACGTGGCGCAGGCGATGATCCCCTATATCGCGCGTCATATCGAGCGTGGCGGCAGGCTGCACCAGGTCACCCGCCACATGCTCGGCCTGTTCCACGGCAAGCCCGGCGCGCGCCGCTTCCGGCAGATCCTGTCGGAAGGCGCGACCCGCGACGGCGCCGGGGTTGAACTTTTCGAGAGTGCGTTGTCAGCCGTACGTGAACGGGTTAACTGAGCGGAACCCAAGGAGATTTCCCGACATGCCCGATTTCGCCACGCTCGCGCCGCTCGTCTTGATCCTGATGGCAGTGGGGGCGTTCGCAGGCGTCTTGGCGGGGCTTCTGGGGGTCGGCGGCGGGATCGTCCTCGTGCCGGCCTTCTTCTATCTTTTCAGCGGCTTGGGCTACGAGTCAAACGATCTGATGCAGGTCTGCGTCGCGACCTCTCTGGCGACGATCATCGTGACCTCGATCCGCTCGGTCATGGCCCATAACCGCAAGGGCGCGGTCGATTGGGACATCCTCAAGCAATGGATCGCGCCCATCGCCATCGGCGCGATCATCGGGGTGCTGGTCGTCCATCAACTGCGCTCTTCGACCATGCAGATCATCTTCGCGGTGATGGTGCTGGTGATCGCCTCCTACATGATGTTCGGCAAATCGAGCTGGCGGATCTCGGACGGGTTGCCGGGCGGCATCTTCCGCGCGTGGTTCGGCCCGCTGATGGGGTTCCTGTCGGTGCTGCTGGGCATCGGTGGCGGCTCGATCGGCACGCCGATGCAGACGCTCCACGGTATCCCGATCCACCGTGCGGTTGCGACCTCGGCAGGCTTCGGCGTGACCATCGCGCTGCCCTCGGCGATCGGCTTCCTGCTGACGCCGGTGGCCGACGCGCCACCTTACTCGATCGGCGCGGTCAACATCCCCGCCTTCCTGATCGTCATCGCGATGACGACGATCACCGCCCCCCTGGGCGCGGCACTGGCCCACAAGCTCGACCCCAAGAAGCTCAAACGCGTCTTCGCGGGCTTTCTGATGCTCGTCGCACTCAACATGCTGCGCAAAGCGTTTCTCTGAACTTACTCTTGGCGAAAATATCCCGGGGGGCGCGCTAGCGCGGGGGCAGAGCCCCCTCCATCACTTGATCTTGCGCGCCTTCGCCTCGTTCCAAAGCGCATCCATCTCGGCCAGATCGCTGTCCTTCGGCGCCTTGCCGCGCGCCTCAAGTTCGCGCTCGATATGATTGAACCGGTTGGTGAATTTCAGATTGGCCGCGCGCAGGGACGCCTCCGGGTCCAGCCCCAGATGCCGCCCGAGATTGACCATCACGAAAAGCAGGTCGCCATATTCCTCGGCCAGCTCTTCGGGGCCCAACTCGTCGCGCGCTTCTTCCAGCTCGCGCGCTTCCTCGACGATCTTGTCGAGCACCTCATCGGTCGAGGGCCAGTCGAACCCCACTCGCGCCGCGCGGTTCTGCAGCTTGATCGCACGGGTCAGCGCGGGCAGGCCCAGAGCCACCCCTTCCAACACACCGACACGCTCGGATTTACCCGCAGCCTTGCGCTCTGCCGCCTTGATCGCTTCCCAATCGGCGGTCTGCTGTTCGGCTGATTTCTCGCGGCTCTCGTCGCCGAAGACATGCGGATGGCGGGCCACCATCTTCGCGTTGATCGCACGCAGCACGTCGGAGATATCGAACCGCCCGTCTTCGGAGGCCATCTGCGCGTGATAGACCACCTGCAGCGCCAGATCGCCCAGCTCGCCCGGCAATTCCGACCAAGCCTGCCGCGCGATCGCATCGGCCACCTCATGGGCTTCCTCGATCGTGTAGGGCGCGATGGAGGCGAAATCCTGCTCCAGATCCCACGGGCAACCGCTCTCCGGATCCCGCAGGCATTCCATGATCGCGGTCAGCCGAGTGAACTGATGCGCGGCATCGCCCGTATCGTCGAAGATGAGTGCGTCGTCGGGTTTGGCCATTGCAGCTTGCCTCCTGCCATGCGAATGCCTCTGGCCTAACCAGCCCGCAAGGGGAAGTCCACTATGCCCGTTCTCAACCGTATCGCCGATCTCGGCCCGCAAATGACCGAATGGCGGCACTGGCTGCATCGCCATCCCGAGCTGCGCTTCGATCTGCACCAGACCTCGGAGTTTGTCGCAGCAAGGCTGCGTGAAATCGGGGTGGATGAGATCCATGAAGGGATCGCGCAGACCGGGATCGTGGCGCTGATCAAAGGGCAGGGCGAGGGGGCCACAATCGGCCTGCGCGCCGATATGGACGCGCTTCCGATCACGGAAGAAACCCATGCGGAGTACGCCTCCGAGACGCCCGGCAAGATGCATGCCTGCGGCCATGACGGGCATACGGCGATGCTTCTGGGGGCTGCGGCCTATTTGGCCGAGACCCGGAAATTCGCAGGCACCGTGGCGCTGATCTTCCAGCCCGCCGAGGAAGACGGCGGCGGGGCCGAGGTGATGGTCGATGCGGGCGTGATGGAGCACTTCGGCATCTCGCGCGTCTTCGCGATCCACAACGCGCCGGGGCTGCCCTTCGGGCATTTCTACACGACGCCCGGGCCCTATCTCGCCTCGGTCGACGAGGCGCGCGTGACGGTGACGGGGCGCGGCGGCCATGCGGCGACCCCGCAGGGCTGCATCGATCCGATCCCGGCGCTCTCGGCGATGGTGACCTCGCTGCAGACGGTGGTGTCGCGCAATGTCGGCGCGGGCGATGCTCTCGTCGTCTCGGTCACGCAGATCCATGCGGGCACCGCGCTCAACATCATTCCCGAAAGCGGCTTCCTCACCGCGACGATTCGTTGCTTCGAGCCGGAAGTCCGTGATCTGGCGGAAAAACGGCTGCGCGAGATCTGCGAAGGCATAGCGGCGGCCCATGGCGTCAGCGTCGAAATTGAATACGAGCGTGGCTACCCGCCCACCGTAAACGATCCCGACGAGACCGGATTCGCCGCCGAAGTCGCAGGCGAGATCGCAGGGCCCGAGCGTGTCGTGACCGACGCTCCGCGTGAGATGGGTGCCGAGGATTTCGCCTATATGTTGGCGGCCCGGCCTGGCGCCTATCTTTTCATGGGCACGGGCGAGGGCGCGGGGCTCCACCATCCGCGCTTCGATTTCAACGACGAGGCCGCGCCCGTGGGGGCCTCCTACCTCGCGCGTCTGGCCGAGCGCGCCTTGCCCCTGGGCTGAGCCGTCTCTCTTCCTCTTGGGAAAAATATCCCGGGGACGCTCCGCAGGAGCGGGGGCAGAGCCCCTTTTTCCTTGCCGATCACAGCCCTCTGGCGACAGGGGGCCTGCGCCCCGTTTCCTTTCGCCCCGTCACCGCGACGTGAGGACGCGTTCACAGGGGCCGCTTCGCCTTGCCAAGCCTCAGGGCCACGGCTAGGGTGCGCGCCGACAACCGGGGCTTGCTGCCCCCAAGGCCCATGACAAAGGACCATAGATCATGTTCGTGACCCCCGCTTTCGCGCAGGCCGCCGGTGGCGCCAGTAACCCCGCCGCCGCGTTCGGCCAGTTCCTTCCCCTGATCCTGATCTTCGTGATCATGTATTTCCTGCTGATCCGTCCGCAGCAGAAAAAAGCCAAGGAGCACAAGGCGATGCTCGAGGCTCTGCGCCGCGGTGATCAGGTCGTGACCCAGGGCGGCATTCTCGGCAAAGTCACCCATATCAAGGAAGACGGCGAGGTCGAGGTCGAGATCGCGCAGGGCGTCAAAGTCCGCGTGGTGAAATCGACCATCGTGCAGGTTGTTTCGCGCACCGAACCCGCCAAGACCTCCGAATAAGCCATAAAAGGCCCGTCCCCCATGTTGCACATCTCGCTGTGGAAGCGCGTGCTGATCCTGATCATCGTCGTGATCGGGGTCGTCTTTGCCGCGCCGAACATCTTTTACAACCGGGTGGAGGGGCATAACGATGCCGTTGCCGCCGCCGCGAAGGGCGAGTCTCTGACGCCCGAGCAGCAGGCCGCGCAGGCGGGCTGGCCCGATTGGCTGCCCTCCGACATCGTCAATCTCGGCCTCGATCTGCGCGGTGGCGCGCAGCTTCTGGCCGAGGTCAATGTCGATGAGGTCTACAAGGCGCGCGTCGATGCGCTCTGGCCCGAGTTCCGCAAGGCGCTCGCCGCCGAACGCGGTACGCTCGGCTCGATCCGTCGCCTGAACGCTGACCCGGGCGTCCTGCGGATCCAGATCGGCAATACCGATCAGATCGCGGAAGCCCAGAAGATCGCCGAGACGCTGAACAACCCGGTCTCGTCGCTGACCGGTGTGGGGCAGAAGACGCTCGCGATCACCACCGAAGGCAACCAGCTGATCATCCAGCTCTCGGATGCCGAGAAGGCCGCGACCGACGACCGCACGATGCAGCAATCGCTGGAGATCGTGCGCCGCCGGATCGACGCTGCGGGCACCCGTGAACCCACGATCGTGCGCGAAGGCTCCGACCGCATCCTGATCCAGGTGCCGGGCGCAAGCTCCGCACAAGAGATCAAGCAGCTGATCGGCACCACGGCGAAACTGACCTTCAACTCGGTGATCGGCACCAGCTCGAACCCGAACGAGGCGGTGGGCTCGGATCAGGAAATCCTGCCCTCGGCCGATCAGAAGGGGCTCTACTACATCCTCGACAGCCTGCCGGTCGTGACCGGTGAAGACCTGACGGATGCGCGCCCCGATACCGATCAGAACGGCTATCCGGCGGTGGCTTTCCGCTTCAATGCGAGCGCGGCCCGCACCTTCGGCGACTACACGCAGAACAATATCGGCAAGCCCTTCGCCATCGTGCTCGACAACAAGGTGATCTCGGCGCCCACGATCCAATCGCATATCGCGGGCGGCTCGGGCATCATCACCGGTCGGTTCACGGTGAAAGAGGCGACAGATCTGGCGCTGCTGCTGCGCGCCGGTGCGCTGCCCGCCTCGATGACCTTCCTCGAAGAACGGACCATCGGCCCGGAGCTTGGCGCGGATTCGATCGCGGCCGGCAAAATGGCCGCGGCCGTGGGCGCGGTGCTCGTGGTGGTCTTCATGATCGCGTCTTACGGCACCTTCGGCGTCTTCGCTTCGCTGGCACTTGGGATTAACATCGCGCTGATCTTCGCGATCCTCTCGGTGATCGGCGGCACGCTGACGCTGCCCGGTATCGCAGGGATCGTGCTGACGATGGGCACGGCGGTTGACGCCAACGTGCTCGTGTTCGAGCGTATCCGCGAGGAGTTGCGCAATCAGCAAAAGGCGAAAGCCGCCCGCGCGATCGAGCTCGGCTACGAGCGCGCGATGTCCGCCATCGTCGACGCCAACGTGACCACCTTCCTCACTGCGGTGATCCTCTTCGTGCTGGGCGCAGGCCCGGTGCGGGGCTTCGCCGTCACCTTCCTGATCGGGATCATCACCTCGGTCTTCACCGCGATCTGGGTGACGCGGCTGTTCGTGAGCATCTGGTTCGCGCGCCGTCGTCCCCGCGAACTGGTACTGTAAGGGAGATCAAGACATGGCATTCCGTCTGAAACTGGTCCCCGAGAAGACCAACTTCGACTTCTTCAAACATCAGGTCGCGACCTTCGGCTTCTCCGTCTTCATGGTGCTGGCCTCGATCGTACTGGTGCTCGTGATGGGGCTGAACCTCGGCATCGACTTCCGGGGCGGCACCACGATCCGGACCGAGGCCGATCAGACCGAGCCGGTCGACATCGGCGCCTACCGTTCGGCCATCGCGCCGCTCGATCTGGGCGACGTGCTGATCACGCAGGTTTATGACCCGAATTTCCGCGCCGATCAGAAGGTCGTCACGATCCGCATTCAGGCGCAGGACGGGCAGGAGGCGATCAGCCCCGACACCCAGGCCAAAGTGCTGGAATCGCTCAAATCGGTGAACAAGGACATCAAGATCGTCGCCACCGAGTCGATCGGCCCGAAAGTCTCGGGCGAGCTGATCTGGACCGCGATCTGGTCCGTTCTGGCCGCCGTGGCCGCAATCCTCGTCTATATCTGGCTTCGGTTCGAGTGGCAGTTCTCGGTGGGCGCGGTCGCCGCGCTGATCCATGACGTGACCGTCACGGTCGGGATCTTCGCGCTGTTCCAGATCAAGTTCGACCTGTCGATCATCGCGGCGCTGCTGACGATCCTCGGCTATTCGATCAACGATACCGTCGTCGTCTTCGACCGTCTTCGCGAGAACCTCGTGAAATACAAAAAGATGCCGCTCCGCGAAGTGATGAACCTCTCGGTCAACGAGACGCTGTCGCGTACCGTGATGACCTCGGGCACCACGCTGCTCGCTCTGATCTCGCTGCTCGTACTCGGCGGCGACGTGATCCGCAACTTCGTCTTCGCGATGACCTGGGGCGTGATCGTGGGCACCTATTCCTCGGTCTATGTCGCCAAGAACATCGTCCTGTTCATCGGGCTCGACCGCAACAAGGAGAAGAAGGACCCCTCGGAGAAGTTCTTCGACAAAACGGATGTCGCTACTGACTGAAGCCAATTTCGGGGCCTCGCTGCCGATCGACGGCTACGGGCCGGGTTTCTTCCGCGTGGCTGGTGAAGTCACGCTAGGCTCGATCTGGGTCGCGGGCCAGGAGATGGGCAGCTGGGGCGGTCTGGACGACCGCGCGCCGCTGCGTGCGCTGGCAGACAAGCTCGACGTGTTGTTCATCGGCACCGGCGAAGAGATCGCCCATCTGCCGAAGGACCTCGTGGCCGAGCTGGAGGCCGAGGGGCTGATGTGCGAGGGCATGGCGACGCCTTCGGCGGCCCGCACCTACAACGTGCTGCTGTCAGAAGGCCGCCGGGTCGGCTGCGCGCTGATCGCGATGCCGGAAAACCCCGAGACGCCTGAATGAGCATGTTGTCGGTCGAAGGGCTCGCGGTGTCGCGCGGTGGTCTCCCGGTTCTGGAAGACCTGAGCTTTTCGCTCGACGCAGGCCATGCCCTGGTGCTCCGCGGCCCCAACGGGGTCGGCAAGACGACGCTTCTGCGCACCTTGGCCGGGCTGCAACCGGCGTTGGCGGGTAGCGTCTCGATGCCGCCTGAGAGCATGGCCTATGCCGCCCATTCCGACGGGCTGAAATCGACGCTGACGGTGCGCGAGAATCTCGGCTTCTGGGCGTCGATCTATGCGACGAACGATATCGAACCGGCGCTGGAGCGGATGAACCTGCAAAGCCTCGAGACGCGGCCCGCCCATAGCCTGTCTGCCGGGCAGAAGCGCCGCCTTGGCCTTGCGCGGCTTCTCGTGACCGGCCGCCCGATCTGGGTGCTGGACGAGCCGACCGTGTCGCTCGACACCGCCTCCGTCGCGCTTTTCGCCGAGGCCGTTCGCGGCCATCTGGCGAGCGGCGGGGCCGCGCTGATCGCGACCCATATCGATCTCGGGCTAAACGAGGCCAAGGTTCTCGACCTGACGCCCTTCAAGGCCAAGACGCCGGAAGAGGGCGGGATGCAGGGCGCTTTCGACGAGGCCTTCCTATGATCGCGCGGCGCGCTATCGGCGCGGTCGGGAGCCTCCGGCGGGGATATTTGGACCAAGCCGAAAGCAGCTACGCGCTGTTTCGGATTGGCAGAAATATCCCGGGGGATGAGCGGCGCAGCCGCGAAGGGGGCAGCGCCCCCTTGGCGTCAGAAGGAGGCCGGGCATGATCGCACTTCTCATGCGAGACCTGCGCCTCGCCGTGCGCGCCGGCGGTGGCTTCGGCCTCGGGTTGGCCTTCTTCCTGATTGTGGTGACGCTGGTTCCGTTCGGGGTCGGCCCCGAGGGGAAAATCCTCGCGCGGATCGCTCCGGGTATTCTGTGGGTGGGCGCGCTTCTGGCGTGCCTGCTGTCGCTCGACCGGATCTTCGCGCTCGATTACGAGGATGGCTCGCTCGATCTGCTGGTCACCGCGCCGGTGCCGCTTGAAGGGGTCGTCTCGATCAAGGCGCTCGCGCATTGGATCACGACCGGGCTGCCGCTGGTCGTCGCAGCGCCCGTGTTCGGGATCTTGCTGCATCTGCCGCAAGGCGCGCATGTCTGGATGGTGATCTCGCTTCTTCTGGGCACGCCTGCGCTGTCGGTTCTGGGCACATTCGGGGCCGCGCTGACGGTCGGGCTGAAGCGCGGCGGTCTTTTGTTGTCGCTGCTGGTCTTGCCATTCTATGTGCCGACCCTCATCTTCGGGGCGGAGCTCGTGCGCCGTGGCGCCGAGGGGATGAACACTGAGACACCGCTTCTGATGCTGGCCGGGATCACGGCGGCGACGGTCGCGCTGGTGCCCTTCGCCTCGGCCGCCGCGATCCGCGTCAATCTGCGCTAGCGCAACGCGCGCCCGCGCCGTGATAGGAAGAGCCGTGATACACAGAGCCAACCTGGCCAGAAGGTGAGCAGAACAACAAGATGTCGATCTGGGAATACGCCAACCCCGTCAAATTCATGAAGACCACGGACAAGATCCTGCCCTGGACGGTGGGAATTGCCGCGATCACGCTGATCGTCGGGCTGGTCTGGGGCTATTTCTTCGTCCCGGCCGCCGAGAATTTCGGCGGCTCGGTGAAGGTGATCTATGTCCATGTCCCTGCCGCGATGATGGCGATCAACATCTGGGTGATGATGGTCGTGACCTCGCTGATCTGGCTTATCCGTCGCCACCATGTCTCGGCGCTGGCCGCCAAGGCCGCAGCGCCCATCGGCGCAGTGATGACGCTGATCGCGCTGATCACGGGCGCGGTCTGGGGCCAGCCGATGTGGGGCACTTGGTGGGAATGGGATCCGCGACTGACCTCGTTCCTGATCCTGTTCCTGTTCTACCTCGGCTATATCGCGCTCTGGGCTGCGGTCGAGAACCCCGACACGGCTGCCGATCTCACCGGCGTTCTCAGCCTCGTCGGCGGGGTGTTTGCCGTGCTCTCGCGCTATGCGGCGAATTTCTGGAACCAGGGGCTGCATCAGGGCGCGACGCTCTCGATGGATTCCGAGCAGCACATCGCCGATGTCTACTGGTTCCCGCTGCTTCTGTGCATGGCCGGGTTCATCTTCTTCTTCCTCGCGCTGGTGCTGATCCGCACCCGCACCGAGGTCCGCGCGCGCCGACTGGGCGCCATCCAGCAACGTGAGCGCATGGCATGAGTGATACGACCGAGCAAGGCGGCACCGTCACCGAGGGCGGCGTCGTCCTCGTGGACCCGTCCACCAAATCCTATACCGAAACCGTGAACATCGCCTGGGCCTCGACGGTCGTGCTTCTGGTGCTGATCGTCGTCGTCTCGCTGATGCGTGGCGCGAAGGTGAAACGTCAATTGGCCGAGGCCGAGGCCCGCCGGAAAGGGGGCGCACATGGTTAAGCCGCTGATGCTGTTGCCGCCGCTGATCTTCGCGGGGCTTGCGGGCGTGTTCATCTGGGGGATGACGCGCGAGGACCCGACGCAGCTGCCGACCGCTTTCGCAGGCAAGCCCGCGCCGCCGGTACAGCTTGAACCGCTGGGCGATTTCAAACCCTTCACCGATGCCGACCTGAAGGACGGTAAGGTCAAGCTGGTGAATTTCTGGGCCTCGTGGTGCGCGCCGTGCCGGGTGGAGCATCCCAATCTCGAAGCGCTCGCCGAAGAGGGTATCCCGATCTACGGGGTCAATTACAAGGACAAGCCCGTCAAGGCGCAGGGCTTCCTGAGCGAGATGGGCAACCCGTTCGCCGAGCTCGGCGCCGATCCGAACGGCAAGATGGCGCTGAACTGGGGTGTCTACGGCGTGCCAGAGACCTTCGTGATCGATGGCACGGGGAAAGTGCTCTATCGCTTTGCCGGTCCGCTGACCGAGCGCGTGATCGCCTCGGATCTGCGACCGCTCCTGAACGGCGAGACGGCCGAGAAGTAAACGGCAGGGCGCAAGCGCGCCACTGGCCCCGATCCCGATAGCTACAAAAGCAAAGGCCCCCGAACCGGGGGCCTTTCTTGTTTGGAACTTAGAACGGGATCTCGTCGTCGAAATCCGAGCGGCCACCGCCGCCACCGCCACCGGAGCCGCCCGAAGACGGGCCGCCATAGCCGCCGCCATCATCGTAGCCGCCGCCACCCGAGGACGGGCCGCCGTAGCCACCGCCACCGCCGCCTTGACCGCCGCCCGAGCCGCCAGGCCCGTCGAGCATGGTCAGTTCCGAGCGATAGGGGCGCAGCACGACTTCGGTCGAGTAGCGGTCCTGACCGTTCTGGTCCTGCCATTTGCGGGTTTCGAGCTGGCCCTCGATATAGACCTTCGAGCCTTTGCGCAGATATTGCTCTGCCACTTTCGCCAGCGGCTCCGAGAAGATCGCGACCGAATGCCATTCGGTGCGCTCCTTGCGCTCGCCGGTATTGCGGTCGCGCCACGTCTCGGAGGTGGCGATGCGCAGGTTGCACACCTTGCCGCCGTTCGAGAAGGTCCGCACCTCCGGGTCTCGGCCCAGATTGCCGACCAGAATGACCTTGTTGACGCTGCCTGCCATATTGCCTCCGCCTCGCGATTCTAGAATTGGTCCCAAAGGGTATAGAGCAGAGCCCCGCTGGAGCCTAGGGGCGAAGCTTCGCTCAACCGTGACGGAAAGCGGCGAAATCCCGCGTGCATCTTTGGTTTGAGAGCGATTTCGGCCCCGGATTTCCAACCTTGTGCCGATAGATGGCGCCGTGGGTTTGCCACAGGTCTGGACGAGCCGGACGGCACACGGGGACGAACCCCACCCGATCCGGTCGAGCAACCCTACATCCCATGAGGAGATACCCCATGAAATACCTGATGCTGATCGCCGCGAGCGCCACGATTGCCGCTGCCTCCACTCTCCCCGCTCTCGCAGAAGGTGGCGAAGGCGCCGTGGCCCCGGCGAAAGAGCAGAAGCTTTCCGCCGAGCTGAAAAATCAGGGCTACGACGTGCGCCGGATGGAAATGGAAGACGGCTATATCGAAGTCTACGCGATGAAGGACGGCAAGCGCGCCCAACTCTACTTCGATTCCAACCTCAAGCAGGTGAAGCGCTCGGGCGACAACTAATCGTCAGCGCCTTTTCGACGGGCCGGTATGATCCGGCCCGTCTTCCTCACGCCAGTCTTTCCAGAAGCAGCAGGAGGGCCCGATCATGGCCATCGAAGACGCGAGCTTTACCGATCTTCCGTCGCAGGAGACGACTCACGCAGAACCGCCGCCCGTCGGCGCGCATAGCGTATGGGACCCGTTCATCCGGGTGTTCCACTGGTCCATTGCGGGCCTCTTCACCGCCAATGCGTTTTTCACCTCGCCGAAGCACGATCTGCACCACTGGATCGGCTACACGGTCGCGGGGCTCGTGACCGCGCGCATCCTCTGGGGGCTGTTCGGCACCCGCCACGCGCGCTTCAAGGATTTCCCGCCATCGCCCACCGGCGCCCTGACGCAGCTGCGCGATATGGCGACGGGACGGCGGCACGCGCATCTGGGCCACTCGCCGCTCGGCGCGCTGATGATTTACAACCTTTTGATCACGCTTCTCGTCATTGCGGGATCGGGGTGGTTGATGACCACTGATGCCTATTGGGGCGTGAAATGGCCTCAGGAAGTGCATGAACTCGCCGTCAACTGGGCCGAAGTCTCGATCGCCGCCCATATCGCTGCCGTCGTCTTCGAAAGCCGCCGGTTGCGCGTGAACCTTGCGCGCGCGATGATCACCGGTAAGAAGGTGTTCCGCGGCAACAGAGGGTAAGCGCCGATGGCGGTTTCGCGAGAGCGAGTCTCAATCTGGACGAAAGAGGGCGCATTGGTCGCCCTCATCATATTCCAAGCCGCCTGCACATCGCTCTTCGTGGCCGACGTGTTCGACGACTTCCGCGAGGCCGGGCGTCTCTCCCTGCATCTCAACATGGAGCTTTTCGCCAATCTCGGCCTGATCGCGGGGATCGTCGTCGAGGCGGCCGTGCTTTGGGCGCTGCTGCGGCGTCAGGCGCATGCCGACCGCACGATCGGGGCTGCACAAGGCGCAATGGCCGAGATGATGAGCGCACAGTTCGACCAATGGGGGCTGACCCCCGCAGAGGCCGATGTCGCCGCGTTTACCATCAAGGGCTTCTCGGTCTCGGAGACCGCCTCTTTCCGCGGCTCCAGCGAGGCCACGGTGAAATCCCATCTCAATTCGGTCTATCGCAAGGCGGGCGTGTCCGGCCGCTCTCAGCTCGTTTCGATCTTCGTGGAGGAGCTGTTTCACGGCCCGATCAAGGCCGATGCGAAAAAGCAACAGGCGCACGCAATCTGACGCAACGGCAGCTTATCGGCGGGAGGTTGCCGAGGCGATTGGCGTTTTGCTTTAACTTTTCGCTGATTTCTCTATAGTTTGCCCCAGAATACGTGGACAGTGAGTGGTGGGGGCCGATGCGTAGAACGATCGGAATTCTCGGGCTGGCGGCGATTGCCGCGGCAGCGGTGATGGCGGGCCCAATGAGCGCCCAGGCAGAGGGGCTGCGGCTTCAGGGGAGTTCTTCGAAATCCCGCGCGATGCTGTTCCGAAACCAGACCAACATTCTCGATACCCGCGCCGCGCAGCAATACGAGCATTCCTCGCGGCTGACGCCCAAGGGCAAGCTGACCCAGACCGCCAGCGTCGAAAACGTGCCGCGCTACAACGGCAAGTATCGCGGCCAATACATGAATACCGCGAAATCGGTGGCCTCGCGCCATGGCATCCCGACCGATCTGTTCCTGCGCCTCGTGCAGCAGGAGAGCGGTTGGAACCCGCAGGCGCGCTCGCACAAGGGCGCGATGGGGCTGGCGCAGCTAATGCCCGCTACCGCACGCAAACTCGGCGTGAACCCGCGCGATCCGGCGCAGAACCTCGAAGGCGGCGCGCGCTACCTGAAGATGATGTATAATCGGTTCGGAAGCTGGCGGCTGGCGCTTGCCGCCTACAATGCGGGGCCGGAGGCCGTCGCGAAACATAACGGCATTCCGCCTTATCGCGAGACCCGGAATTATGTGCGGATCATCCTCGGCGGTTGATCCTTCGCAACTCACAAATAGAGAAAAGCCCCGCAAGATCAGCGATCTGCGGGGCTTTCTTTATGTCTTGGGTGAAGAGAGCCGCCGAAGCGGCTGATCTTACGGTATAATACGGGTGTATTTCGTGCCCGCGAGCGTCGCGCCCGCCATCAGACCGGCCTGGCCGAAGACCAGCGCAATGATCGGCGCGGTCGAGGTCAGGGTGGAGGCCGAAATCGCGCCGCCCTGATCCGGCACCGCATAGCGCGCATCCGCGCCGAGCTGCCAGCCATCGCCGCGGCGGAAGCCGGCAAGCGCCTCGGGCGTCATGAAGAACAGGGCATGGGCATATTGCTGCGCGCCGATCTGCAGACCGAAGCTCGCCGCCGCTGCCGAGTAGTAATCCACGGTCACGTTGTTGATCCGCAGCGCGCCGCGCCCGAATGCGCCACCGATGCCGAAACCCGCTTCGGTCATCAGAGGCATCCAGAGCACGCCGACCGACTTGTTCTCGAGATCGCGGGTGCCGGGGTATTTCGTCAGAAGGTAGTTCCGGGTCGCATCGACCCGCGCGTCCAACTTGGCGCTGCCTGCACTGCCCACGCCGTTGCCGCAGGCTGCAAGGCCAAGCCCCGCACCGCCCATCGCCAGAAGGGTCCGTCTGGAAAGTTTCGTCATGTCTGTCGCTCCGCTCGATATGCCCGATCTCGCGCCGGGCTGAATGGTCTTATTACGACCGCTTGGCACAATTAATAGACGAGGGAACCCGTTTTGTCACTTCTTCTTGAGCCCATTCACAGCGAAGTGGCAAGACCCTGCTTAGCCGTTACCGAGCAGCTTCGCAGCCTCCGGCGCGAAATAGGTGAGCACACCATCGCAGCCCGCGCGGCGGAAGCTCATCAGGCTTTCGAGCATGACCTTTTCATGGTCGAGCCAGCCGTTCTTCACCGCCGCCATGATCATCGCGTATTCACCCGACACCTGATAGGCGTAGGTCGGCACGCCGAACTGCTCTTTCACGCGGTGGCAGATGTCGAGATAGGGCATCCCCGGCTTCACCATCACCATATCCGCGCCTTCGGAGAGATCGCGCGCGACCAGCCGGATAGCCTCGTCGGAATTGCCGGGGTTCATCTGATAGGTCTTCTTGTCGCCCTTGAGCGCACCCGTCGCGCCCACCGCATCGCGGAACGGCCCGTAGAAGCCGGAGGCATATTTCGCGGCGTAGCTGAGGATCGTCACATCGGCATGGCCCGCGGCCTCGAGCGCCGAGCGCAGCGCCGTGATCCGCCCGTCCATCATGTCCGAGGGCCCGAGGATATCCGCCCCGGCCTCGGCCTGCGCAATCCCCATTTTCACAAGGCATTCAACGGTTTCGTCGTTGAGGATGATCCCGTCGCGCACCAGCCCGTCATGGCCGTTCGCATTGTAGGGATCGAGCGCGATATCGGTCATAATCGCGATCTCGGGCACCTCCGCCTTGATCGCGCGGATCACTCGGTTGGTGATGTTCTCGGGGTTCCAGGCCTCTTCGCAGGCCTCGGTCTTCACCGCCGGATCGGTATAGGGAAAAAGGCAGATCGCCGGGATACCAAGCTTTGCGGCCTCTTCAGCGGCGCGCACCGCACCCTCCAGCGTGCGGCGGACAACGCCCGGCATCGACGGCACCTCGACATCCGCGCCCGGCACGTCGGTGATGAAGATCGGCCAGATCATGTCCTTCACACTCAACCGGTGTTCCTGCGCGAGATCACGCAGCGCGGCAGTACGGCGCATCCGGCGCAGGCGGGTGTGGGGGAAGGGCGGAAGGATCGGGTTCATCGGCAGGCTCCTCTGGCTCGGCCAAATGGGTGCCATGGATCGGTGCCACAGGCAAGCGCGGCCGATCCGCGCGGGGTTCCGCTCGGGCCGAGGCTGGTCTATGCATCGACTTGAGGGGCCGCGACACGACGACCCGGAAGAACGAGGGCGAGGGGCTTGGAAGTTTTCGACACGATCGCGCGGCTGATCGACCTGCGCAGCTTTTCCAACTTGTGGTACTGGATCGCGCTCGCCGCAGTCTGGTCCTCCGCCTCGCATTGGGTGCTGGGCGTGCCGTGGGACATGGTGATCCGCGCGCGCCGCAAGGGCGGCGAGGCGGCCGAGGATCTCGCCGCGATGACGGCACTGAACGCGCGCAGGCTGAACCGGATCCGGCGCGATGCGGGGTTTTCGATGTCGATCTCCATTCCGTTCATGCTGAGCTTCCTGCTGATCACCGGTTTCATCTATGGCTCGGAGACGGCGCAGGCATTCGCGCTGCTGCTGGTTCCGATGATGGGGGTGTTCGGGTTGAGCCTGCGTCTGGCGCATAAACTCGACGCGGACCCAGCGCTGGCGCATGATCCGACGCTTGCGATCAAGGCGCTCTCGCGTCACCGGGTGAACGTGCAGGCGATCGGCGTCGTGGCGATCATCGTGAGCGCGCTTTGGGGAATGTATCAGAACCTTCTCGCTTCGATGCTGGTTTGACGCGCGAAGCAACTTGACACCGGCGGCAGGGCCGATACCTCGCTTGGCTATGGAGCATTTTCTTCTCTCGGGCGCCCCGGAAGGGTTCGACGCCGCCTTGCTGGCCAAAGAGCTCGCGAAGGGCAAATCGGTCATCCATGTCGCGCGCGACGATCGCCGTCTGGCGGCCATGCGCGGGGCACTTGCGTTCTTCGCGCCCGAGGCGACGGTGCTGGACTTCCCGGCTTGGGATTGTCTGCCCTATGACCGGGTCTCGCCGAATGCCGATATCTCGGCCACGCGGATGGCGACGCTGGCAGCGCTCGCCTCGGGGATGCCCGGGCCGTTCGTTCTTCTGACGACGCTCTCAGCTGCCATGCAGCGCGTGCCCGCGCGCGAGGTGCTGGCGGGTGCGAGCTTCACCGCGCAGGTCGGCAAGCGGATCAACGAGCAGGCGTTGCGCGAATTCCTCGTGCGGATGGGCTTCTCGCAGGCCTCGACCGTGTCCGAGCCCGGCGATTACGCGATCCGCGGCGGCATCATCGACATCTTCCCGCCCGGCGAGGGTGGCCCGGTGCGGCTCGACCTGTTCGGCGATGTGCTCGACGACGCGCGCGGCTTCGACCCGGTGACCCAGCGCACGACCGAGAAGCTGAAAGGCGTGGAACTGGCGCCGGTCTCCGAGGTCATCCTCGACGAGGCAGCGATCACGCGCTTCCGGCAGAACTACCGGATCGAATTCGGCTCGGGCGGTGCGGAAGATCCCCTTTATGAGGCCGTCTCGGCAGGGCGCAAACAGGCGGGGATGGAGCATTGGCTGGGCTTCTTCCATGAAAAGCTCGAGACCATCTTCGATTATCTGCCCGACGCGTCGGTGATGCTCGACGACCAGATCGCCGCGCAGCAGGAAAGCCGCTGGGAAGGGATCGCGGATCAGTACGACACGCGGCGCGAGGCGATGACCCGGCGCGACCGGCTGGACTCGGTCTACAAACCCGCCCCGCCGCAGCTTTTGTATTTGAACCCAGAGGGTTGGGAGGCGGTGTTGAAACCGCTTCGCGTTCTGCGTCTGCAGGTGATCCCGGCACCGCCCGGACCCGGCATCTTGAATGCGGGCGGGCGCGTGGGACGCAATTTCGCGCCCGAGCGCAAGGTCGAAAATGTTAGCCTGTTCAGCGCCTTGAAGGATCATGTTCAAGCGCGTCTGGCCGATGGGCCCGTAGTGATCGCTTCTTGGTCCGAGGGGGCACGTGAGCGTCTGCGCGGGTTGATGGAAGACGAAGGGCTGATCGGCGCCAAGCTGATCGGCTCTGCGCGCGAGATCGGGCCGGGAGTGAACCTCACCGTCTGGCCGCTCGACGAGGGGTTCGAAGCCCCGCGCGACGGCGTCGAGATGACCGTGATTTCCGAGCAGGACGTGCTGGGCGAACGGCTCGTCTCGAAGCCGCGACGCAAGCGCAAGGCCGAGAATTTCCTGACCGAACACACGACGCTGTCGCCCGGCGATCTGGTCGTCCATGTCGATCACGGGGTCGGCCGCTACAAGGGTCTGGAGACGGTCACGGCTCTTGGCGCGCCGCATGAATGCGTGCTGCTGGAATATGCGGGCGGAGATCGCCTCTATCTGCCGGTCGAGAATATCGAACTGCTCAGCCGTTATGGCCATGAGGAAGGCTTGCTCGACAAGCTCGGCGGGGGCGCGTGGCAGGCCAAGAAGGCCAAGCTGAAAGAGCGCATCCGCCAGATCGCCGACAAGCTGATGCGCATCGCGGCCGAGCGTCACCTGCGCAATGCGCCCATTCTGGAAGCGCCGCATCACGAGTGGGAAAGCTTCGCCGCGCGCTTCCCTTATACCGAGACCGACGACCAGATGAGCGCGATCGAGGATGTCGTGGACGATCTGAAATCGGGCACGCCGATGGATCGTCTGGTCGTGGGAGATGTGGGCTTCGGCAAGACCGAGGTCGCGATGCGCGCGGCTTTCGTGGCTGCGCAATCGGGCATGCAGGTCGCGGTGATCGCGCCGACGACGCTGCTCGCGCGCCAGCACTACAAGACCTTTGCCGAACGCTTCCGGGGCACCGCGCTGAACGTGAAGCCGCTGTCGCGTTTCGTCTCCGCCAAGGAGGCGACAAAGACCCGCGAGGGGCTGCGCGATGGCACGGTCGATATCGTGATCGGCACCCATGCGGTCTTGGCGAAATCGGTGAAATTCGCCAATCTCGGCCTGCTGGTCATCGACGAGGAGCAGCATTTCGGCGTGCAGCACAAAGAGCGCCTGAAAGAGATGCGCTCGGAAATCCATGTGCTCACGCTGACCGCGACGCCGATCCCGCGCACGCTGCAACTCTCGCTGACCGGGGTGCGCGACTTGTCGATCATCGGCACGCCACCCGTCGACCGGCTCGCGATCCGCACCTATGTCAGCGAATTTGACACCGTCACCGTGCGCGAGGCGCTGCTGCGCGAGCATTACCGGGGCGGGCAGAGCTTCTATGTCGTGCCGCGGATTTCCGATCTTCCCGAAATTGAGGAATTCCTGCAAACCCACGTGCCCGAGGTGAAATATCTCGTGGCGCATGGGCAGATGGCGGCGGGCGAGTTGGACGACCGGATGAACGCGTTTTACGATGGTAAATACGACGTTCTGCTGGCGACCACGATTGTCGAAAGCGGCCTCGACATTCCGACCGCGAACACAATGGTGATCCACCGCGCCGATATGTTCGGCCTCAGCCAACTGTACCAAATCCGGGGCCGGGTGGGCCGCGCAAAGACGCGCGCTTATTGCTACCTAACGACGAAGCCGCGAATGCCGCTGACGCCGCAGGCGCAGAAACGTCTGCGTCTGCTAGGCTCGCTCGACAGCCTCGGAGCCGGGTTCAACCTTGCAAGCCAGGACCTCGACCTGCGCGGCGCGGGCAACCTTCTGGGCGAGGAACAGTCGGGCCATATCCGCGAGGTTGGGTATGAGCTGTATCAGTCGATGCTGGAAGAGACGATCTCGAAGCTGAAATCGGGCGAGCTGACCGAGACGGCGGATGGCGACTGGTCGCCGCAGATCAATCTCGGCGTGCCGGTGATGATCCCCGACAGCTACATCCCCGATCTCGACGTGCGCCTCGGCCTATATCGTCGCCTGTCGAGCCTGACCACCAAGGTCGAGCTGGAAGGCTTCGCGGCCGAGCTGATCGATCGCTTTGGCGAGCTTCCGAAAGAGGTCAACACGCTGCTGCTGGTGGTCCGTATCAAGGCGATGTGCAAACGCGCGATGATCGCCAAGCTCGACGCCGGTCCGAAAGGGGCCACGGTCCAGTTCCACAACGACAAATTCCCGAACCCGCAAGGGCTCGTGGAATTCCTCACCGCGCAGCGCGATCTGGCCAAGGTGAAGGACAACAAGCTGGTCATTCGCCGCGACTGGAAGAACGACAAAGACAAGATCAAGGGCGCCTTCGCGATTGCCCGCGATCTCGCCGAGAAGGTTATCGAGGCGAAGAAGGCGAAGGCCTGAGCGGCTCCGCGCGGAACATCACCTGTCCGCGCGGCAGCATCCGGTCATCGCGGGTGAGGCTCCAGCCTGCCGCGTCCGCCATCGCGTAGAGCGCGGTTTCCGAGAGGTGATAGGGCGCGCGGGTCGCGTGAGTGACGACGCCGTCTTTCTGGCGGTGGCTGGTCGCAGCCTTGGGCGCGAGGAACACCGTCAGCAGCACGCATTCCAGTTGAGGAAAGCGCTGCAACCCCCTGAGGCAAAGTGCAATTGCGTCGCTCTCCAGATGCGGAAAGACGCCGAAGGCGATGGCATGGGTGATCGTGTCGGACACCCCATCAAAACCGAAATCCGCATCCTCCACCAGTTGCACAGGATCGAGCCGCTCGCGGGCATCAAGCTCCGCCGCATAGCCCGCGAGCATCAGCGCGCGCGAGGCATCCGTGCCCCAGTAATGGCCCGGCTCCAGATAGGGCACCGCCTTGCAGCCAAGCCGCAACGCGCCCGCGCCGATATCGAGAAGCACGTGATCGGGCCGCAATCCGTGATGCAGCAGCGCCGCCATCTGCGCGCGGCCCGTCTCGTCCCAGCGACCGCCCACGATGTCGCGGTGGCGCCCCTTGGCGAGCGCCTCATCGTAGAACCCGGGGCGGGCATAGGGCGAGGACATCGGGAGCGACTCAGGACCGGGGAAAGATGCGCGGGTATGCGCCCTTTGCCCCCGTGCGTAAAGCCCCGTCAGTCGGTCTCCTGCGTCTTGCGGATCAGCCACCAGGCGAGGCTCGAACAGATCAGCGTCGCGATCACCATCGGCAGCGCCGTGCCGTTGAAGGACAGCCCCACGGGGGCTGCGATCACCACCGCGCCGACCGTCGAGATCGCGGCGACGATCGAGGCCGCCATGCCCGCGATATGGCCCATATGCTCCAGCGCCAGCGCGTTCAGGTTCCCGAAGGTCAGGCCCGCCATCGCGAAGACCGAGACCGAATAGACGAAGATGAACGGGAAGCCCGACGCGCCGTCGGTCAGCCCGCTAAGCACCAACACCAGCATCACCGCCGAGATCGCCACCTGAGATATATAGGTCCCCTTGACGATCTTGCGCATTCCCAGCCGCATCACGTAGCGCGCATTGAAGATCGTGGCGGTGCCCGCCATCAGCGCGCCAATGGCGAACCACATCGGGAAAGTGTCGGTCACGCCATGCGCCGCGTAAAGCTGTTGCGCGGTCGACAGCAGCGCGAACATCTGCCCGAAACCCAGCGTCATCGTCACGATATAAAGCCGCACATCGGAATGGGTGATCACTTCCAGCGCCGCAGCGCGCAGCTTCGACACGTTCAACGGGCGGCGATCCTCGGGGGCGAGCGTTTCGGGTTGCCGGATCATCAGCCAACTCACGCCGACGCAGCCAAAGACCATGAAAGCCCAGAACACGCCACGCCAGCCCGCAAACGCGATCACGAGTTGGCCGATCGACGGCGCCACGGCGGGTACGAGGATGAAGATCATCATGATGAAGGAGGTGATCTTCGCCATCTCGCGCCCGGCGAACAGGTCGCGCACCAGCGCCATCACGGTGATCCGCGGGCCCGAGGCGCCGATCCCTTGCAGCACCCGCGCGGCCAGCAGCGCCTCTAAGCTTTGTGCGTGGGCGGCGACGAACGCCCCGACCATGTAGATCGCGATGCCGCCTGCGATGGTCTTGCGACGCCCGAGCGCATCCGAGATCGGCCCGGCAAACAGCGTGCCGACGCCCATACCCAGCACGAAGGAGGTCAGCACCAACTGCGCGCGGTTGACCGCATCGGGGCTCAGTTCCTCCGCGATCTGCGGCAGGGCCGGCAGCATCCCGTCGATCGAGAAGGCGACCGTCGCGATCAGCGAGGCGAGCATGACCGTCAGTTCGGGCAGCGAAAGAGGCGTGCGCGCCCGGGGCGCGTCAGAGATCTGGGACATTCTGGGGGACTTTCCGAAAGTCGGATTTATTCGAAGCGCGAGCATAGGGAGCTGCGCCGATTTGGCCAGAGGGCCGGGCGCGCAGCCCCCTGTGCGCTCACGCGATAGTGACGGCGGTTGCGACGCCGGACAAAGCGGTCAGTGCTGGGTCGCGTCGGAGGGTGCGCCGGACAGCTCGTCGATCACCTTCAGCCACAAATCGGTCGGTTGCGCGCCGCTCACCAGATGCGCATTGGCGACAACGACCGAGGGCACCGCGTTGATCCCGCGCTCGCGCGCATGCGCCTCCTTGGCGACGATCGTGTCGATATCGGCATCCGAGGCCAGCAGCCGCTCCACCAGTCGCGGATCCATCTTCGCGGCCTCCGCCACTTCACACAGCACGGTCGCGTCGCCGATATTGCGCCCGTCGCGCCAATGCGCGGCCAGCAGCCCTTCCATCGCATCCTCCTGACGCTCTTCCAGACCCGCCCAATGGAGCAGGCGATGCGCGTTGCGGGTATTGGGCTGATGGGTCACGCGCTCGGGGTGGAAATCGTAGCCCTCGGCCTCGGCGATCTCGAGCAGTTGCACATGCATCTTCGCGGCCCCGTCCTGACCGAATTTCGCCTGCAGGTAATCCGCGCGCGCCATCCCCTCGGGCGGCATCGTCGGGTTCAGCTCGAACGGCTGCCAGGCACGCTGGAACGGATGGTTCGGGCGTTGCGCCAAGGCTCGGTCCAGCCGGGCCTTGCCGATGAAGCACCACGGGCAAACGGGATCGGCGAAAATATCGAGCGTGATCATGAGGTGACCTCCTGTTGCAGCATGGCGCGGATCTCCGAGCGCAGCACCTTGCCGTTACGGTTGCGGGGCAGGGCGGCGATATGGGCGTAAAGGCGGGGCTGCTTGTAACGTGCAAGCCGGGCCTCGGCATGGGCGCGCAGCGTGTCTTCCGCGGCCTCGCCGGTATAGGCCAGCGCGATGATGCTGGCATCGGCCTTCACCGCGACCTCGACCGCGGCCACATCGCCCGCGCCGGGGCAGTCATGCATGACCTCTTCGACCTCGATCGGCGAGACCCGGAAGCCGCCCGCATTCATCATATCATAGCCGCGCCCGAGATAGGTGATCGCACCGTCTTCGCCCATCGCAACCGTGTCGCCGGTCACGAACCACGGGCCGATCCGGCGCGCCGCCGTCTCCTCGGGGGCGTTCCAATAGCCCAGATAAAGCCCCGGATCGCTCTCATGGATCGCAAGCTGACCCGGCTCGCCGCGCGGCACCGGTTGCCCATCCTCGCCCAGCACGGCGACATGGCGGCCCGCCTGCGGATAGCCGCAGGTGCCGGGCGGCGCGGGATGGTCCGGACTGCCCGAGATGAAGGTCGAGCATTCCGACATGCCGAGCGCCTCGTAGACCTTGGTGCCCGTCGCCGCGTTCCAGGCCGCGCGTGTGGGTTCGGGCAGCGCTTCGCCCGCGCTCAACCCATGGCGCAGCTTCGGCAGCGACAGCGTCTCGTGATGTTTCAGGATCTGGCGATAGACCCCGGGGGCGGCGGCGAAGATCGTCGCGTCGAACCGCTTGAGCAGCAGGGGCAGGCTGCGCGGCTCGACCCCGTCCGCCGGGATCAGCGCGGTCGCGCCCAAGGTCCACGGGTCCATCAGCCCGGTCCCGAGCGTGTATGTCCAGTTGAAGGCGCCGGCATGCATTAGACGGTCGTCCGGCCCCATGCCATACCAGCCGCGATACATCATCTGCCGCGCCCAGATCGCACGATGCGCGTGCATCACCGCCCGCGCCGAACCGCCCGTGCCTGAGGTGAAGATCATATAGGCGAGGCGGTTCGGATCGCCCATCGCGAACTCGCAGGGCGCGGCGTCCTCGGCCTTGCGCAGAATTTCGGCAGGGATCACGCGCGCCGGATGATCGGGCAGGGCGATCCCGTCGCCCGCCACAACCGCCGCCGGATCGAGATCGGCCGCGAGCTTGGTGATCTCGACCTCGGTCAGCTGCGCCGATGTCGGCACGGACACGAGCCCGGCGGCAATGGCCCCAAGGAAAGCGATGGGAAATTCCGGCCCGTTGCCCAGCCGCAGCATCACGCGGTCGCCGGGCGTCAGCCCCGCTTCGAGTAAAAGCGTCCCCGCACCGCGCACCGCCGCGATCAGCCGCCCATAGGACCAACGCTGCGCGCCCGAGGGCTTCACGATCTGCATCGCCAGCTTGTCGGGCGTCGCGGCCCCTGCCGCCAAAACATGTGCGGCCATGTTGAAGGCGTTTGGCGGGTCGGGGATCGGGTCTGTGCGGTAAACGGAATCCATGCAGCCTAGCTAGGACGCAGCGCGCGCCCGAGCAAGCCCGAACGCGCCGACATCACTTTCGCTTCGCCTTGGCGAAAATATCCCGGGGAGCGGCGGAGCCGCGGGGCAGAGCCCCCGTTCAACCTAGGTCATGCGCGCGACGCTCACTCTTCGTCGTCATCGCCGAAGCGGGCGTCGTCGTCATACTCGTCTTCGCCCTCGCCGACATATTTCGCCGACAGCGCAATCGAATGACCGTCATGGGTCGGGTCCATGACAACGTCGGAGGGCAATTCGCCCCGCATCCAGTCGCGGATTTCGTCGCGCGCGTCGGCGGGTTCCTGTTCGGTCAGCTCGGCGATATACCGGATGAAGGCTTTCTGATCGCCGTCGATCTCGTCAAGCTCGGCCTCGTCGGCTTCGGGCCATTTGTCCACGATCGCCTCGTAAAATGCCGCCCAGTTTTCCTCGATATGGTGCCATTTCATCGCTTTTGATCCTTTTCTTCGCGGCTCGTCTCACGGGCGGCCCTAATTCTGAGAAAGGGACGCCCGGGGGGCTTTGCAAGGCACAAGGCAAAGATACCTCGCGTGGTTCCATATCGTGATCAGATCCGCGAGGTTACCTGAACCAGCCCTGCACCGAGCGCGCACCGCCAGAGATGTCGTCGCCCACACCGGCCACCGTGTTGCAGCCTGCCAATGCCGCAGCGACTGCTGCCAGAAGGATGAGTTTTTTCATTGTCCTGCCTCTTGATACCACCAGACATCGGGTTGGAAACCCGGCCATGCCCCGTATAGCGGGGTCTTCTCAGGGTAGTGAAGCTGCTTGATATGGGCGATGCGGTCAACCGGGGCATACCAGATCGGGATGACATAGCGACCTGCAGTCAACACCCGGTCGAGCGCATGGGTCGCGGCGACGAAATCCTCGTGGCTCTTGGCGTCGAGCATGGCCTTGACCATCGCCTCGGCAGCGGGGGAGTTCATGCCCATCCAGTTGCGCGAGCCGGGCTCTTTCACGCCTTTCGAGCCCCAATAAAGGTTCTGCTCGTTACCGGGCGACAACGACAGCGCGCGCCAGTACCATGCCATGTCGAAATCATAGGCGTTGGTGCGCTGCGTATATTGCGCGTCATCGATCACGGTCACTTTCGGGAAGATCCCCAGCTTCTTGAGCGCCTCGATGTAAATATCGACGATGCTCTGGGTCTCTGCCGCGCCTTGCTGCAGCACGATCTCGAAGGTGAAAGGCTTGCCGTCCTTCTTCAGAACGCCATCGCTATCGACCTGCCAGCCCGCGTCTTCCAGCAGCTTCGCCGCAGCGCGCATGTTCTTGCGGTTGCGCACGCCGCCATCCGAGGTCGGCAGCGTGTAGCCGTCGATCGTACCGGGCGGCAGTTGATCGGCGAAAGGCTCCAGCAGGGCTTTGACCTTGTCCGCTGCGGGGCCGTGTTCCATCCCAAGCTCGGAATTCGAGAAGTAGGAGGAAATCCGCGGCTCCGCGCCGCCATTGATGGTCTTGTTGATGAATTCGAAATTGAACGCGTCGATCATCGCCTGACGCACCCGCCAGTCGGCGAAGACCGGGTTGCGGGTGTTCATCACCAGCCCCTTGATGCCCGAGGGGCGCCCGTTCGGGATCTCGGATTTCACCACGTCGCCCGATTGCACGGCGGGGAAGTTGTAATTGCGGCCCCAGTCGGCGGCGTTCCATTCGGTATAGCTGTCGGTCTCGCCGCCCTTGAAGGCCTCGAACACGACCCCGCCATCGCCGAAGTAGTCGTAGCGGATCGTGTCGAAATTGTTTCGACCCTTGTTGAAGCCCAGATCCTTGCCCCAGTAATCGGGGTTGCGCTTGAGCTCGATGAATTTGCCGGGATCGACGCGGCCCACGACATAAGGCCCGGACCCGATAGGTGCCATATTGGTGGTGGAGGCGAAGTTGTGCCCCTCCCATTGCGCTTTCTCCAGAACCGGGCGCATCCCCATGATCAACGCCATTTCGCGGTCCTTCACCTCGGGTTTGAAGGTGATGCGGACCTTACGCTCGCCGGTCTTCTCGATCTTCTCGACCTTCGACCAGGCGTTCTGGTAGCGCGGATGACCTTCGGTGCCGAGTGTTTCATAGGACCAGATGACATCTGCGACCGTCACCGGATTGCCGTCGGAGAATTTGGCCTCGGGGCGCAGGGTGAATTCCACCCAGGTGCGGTCGGGGTCGGTCTCGACCGATTCGGCGAGCAGCCCGTAAAGCGTGAAAGGCTCGTCCATCGAGCGGCCCATGAGCGATTCGGCGACATAGCGGCTGATTCCTTCCGCCGGACGCCCGTTCAGAATCCACGGGTTAAGCGAATCGAACATGCCAGCCACGCCAAATCTGATCTCGCCGCCCTTGGGCGCGTCGGGATTGGCATAGGGCAGGTGGGTAAAGCCGGCCGGAAGTGCAGGCTCTCCATACATTGCAATCGCAGGTTGTGGCTCCGCGGCAGCGATCCCTGTAAATACAGGGGCGAGCCCGAAAAGCGCCCCGCCGAGTAAATAGAAAAACACCGATCTCGTCATGTTAACAATCCCTGCCTTGCCTGCATTTATTGGCGCCAAGCTAGCGAGAGGTTTGAAACTGCGCAAACTTTTCCCTTGGAGAGCGGCGCAGGATTGCTTATAAGGGATGCACTGCTCGATAGGTTTCTTGCCTGTATGAAACCTGCCTCATGACTTGACGCCCGCCCTAGCGCGGGCGTCTTTTTTTACGTCATTCCCCATGAAAACAAGGTCCTCACCGCGATATCACACGGTATTGCGCTTGCAGCATGGCGTTCGCAGGCGCGGCACGGCATGATCCCGGCGAATCCGTAACTTATCGCCACCGAAGGAGAGAACATGTCGCTTCAGGGAAAAACCGCCGTCATTACCGGGTCGAATTCCGGGATCGGTCTCGGGGTCGCGCGCGAACTGGCGCGGGCCGGCGCCGATGTCGTCATCAACTCCTTCACCGATCGCGATCAGGACCACCAGCTCGCCGCCGATATCGCGAAGGAATTCGGCGTCACCGCACGCTACATCAAGGCCGACCTGTCGAAAGGCGCCGAGGCGCGCGCGCTGATCGAGCAGGCGGGCAAATGCGATATCCTCGTGAACAATGCGGGCATCCAGCACGTCTCGCCGATCGAGGAGTTCCCGGTCGAGAAATGGGACGCGATCATCGCGATCATGCTGACCTCGGCCTTCCACACCACGGCCGTCGCGCTTCCGATGATGCGCAAAGCGGGGTGGGGCCGGGTGGTCAACATCGCCTCCGCGCATGGCCTGACCGCCTCGCCCTATAAATCGGCCTATGTCTCCGCCAAGCATGGCGTTGTGGGCCTGACCAAGGTCACAGCACTCGAGACCGCGAAGGAAGACATCACCGTCAACGCGATCTGCCCGGGTTATGTGAAGACCCCGCTGGTGGAGGCGCAGATCCCCGACACGGCGAAGGAATACAATATGACCGAGGAAGAGGTGATCGAGAAGGTCATCCTCGCGCGTCAGCCCTCGAAGGAATTCGCGACGGTGGAGCAGATCGGCGGCACAGCCGTGTTCCTGTGCTCGGATGCGGCGGCGCAGATCACCGGGACCACGATTTCGGTCGATGGTGGCTGGACCGCGCTGTAATCGGAAAACACTCTGGCGGAGCGGGTACGCTCCGCCGGATCAATAGGGGCGCGACGAGAGCGCGCGCTCATGCGCCTGTCGATGGGCGATCACAGCCTCCAGGCGGTTCTTCACCCCGTATTTCTGCATGATATTCGTCATGTAGAACTTCACCGTCTTTTCGCTGATTGCGAGGCGCGTGGCGATTTCGCGGTTGGTCTTGCCGCGTTCCAGCTCCCGCAGAACCTGCATTTCGCGATGGGTGAGGTTCTCGCTCTCGGATTTCTCCTGCCCCGAAAGCGCGGCCTGCAGCAGCGCCGCCGCAAAGCTGGGCGAGACGAAGGTGCCGCCGTGCAGGATCGCGTCGATCGCGGCCTGCAGTTCCGAGACGCCCACGCCCTTGAGAATGTAGCCCTTTGCCCCCGCGCTCATCGCTTCGATCGCGGTTGCAGGCTCGTCGCAGGCCGTCAGCAGGATGCATTGCATGGACGGATCATGATCGATGATCTTGCGCAGCGCGTTCAGCCCGCCGCCGGGCATGCTGAGATCGAGGATCATCACGTCCGGCCTGCGCGTTCGGGCAAGCTCGATCGCGTCGATGGCAGAACTGCCCTGATCGATCACGTCGATCCCGAGCGCGTCTTGCAGAACGGCACACAGCCCCTGCCGGAAAATTGGATGATCATCGATAATACAAGCCGTCGTCGGCACGAAATCGGACATGGAAATACCCCTTAAACGATCCCGCGACCGCGTTCCCCAACGCGCGACGGCCATGCCGTCCGGAATGCCGCGAAATCCTTCTTCCCCCTGACCAACAGAATGAAGGTGTCCTGAATAAACACAATAAAGAAAGACGCTTACAGAATAGTCCGATCTGGCTATCGCTATAGACCGTTAGGATTACGTTCGCGTCACCGTTAGGGGGCGTCTGGATCGAGCGGAATGCGGCAAACCACCTCCGCGCCCTGCGGCTCGAGACGGTTAAATTCGAGCGTTCCGCCAAGCGATTGCGCCCGGAATTGCATACCCGGCAGGCCAAGCCCACCCTCGCGGTATTCGCGCTCTTGCTCGATGGTGTAGCCGGGGGCCGGGCCGCTGTCGGAGATGCGCAGGACGAATGAGCCATCTTCTTGATAGGTTTCAATTTTCTGGCTCGAGCCGGGCGCGTGACGCGCGGCGTTTGCGAGGGCTTCCTGCACGATCCGCCCCAAGGTGCGCCGCGTCGTCTCGGTCAGCTCCGGCGCGCCCGGCGCAAGCGCGAGCGTGACCTGTGCCCCGCTGCGTCGGCTATGGTCCGTGGCGAGCGTTTCGATCAGCGCGGAAAGCGTCGGCGCGGCGTCGAATTGCGGCGCGACCAATCCGCCCGAGATGGCACGGATTTCCTCCATCGTCTTGCGCGCGACTTTCTTGATTTCCGCGACAATCCCGGCCGCTTTCGGCTCATCGGTCGCGCCGGGGGAACGAATCATATGCTCCAGCCGGTCGATCTCCAGCACCAGATAGGACAGAAGCTGGCACGCCCCATCATGAAGGTCCGCCCCGATGCGGCGTTTCGCGCGCTCGTCGATATTCGACGCATTCTGCGCGGCCTCGGCGATCGAGCGGTGCAATTGCGAATTGCCCAGCAGCAGACGCTCGCGCTCGGCGAACTGACGGCGGAGCTCGACGGTCTGGCGCTCGATCGTCAGGCTGCCGCGGCGCACGATCAGGAAAAGCATGGTGAAGACGATCATCGCGAGCGGGCCGACGAAGAGCCAGGTCGTCTTGGCAGAGGTCAGCAGCGCGCCCCGGACCACGTCGGCATTCTGGTAGAATTCGCCCACGGCAAGGACGGTGCCCGTCTCCAGATCGCGCAACGGCGCGTAAATCTCGTACAGCTGCACGCCCAGCGCGCGTTCGGCATCATGGGCGGCGTCCTCCAGATCGGGAAAGCGCCCGAAGACCTTCCCCTCGAGCGCCTCGAAAATCTCGTCGTCGGGCAGGACGTGGCCATGCCCGGTCTCGGGCGCGAAGACCAGCTTGCCTTCGCGGCTCCAGATCTTGATGGCGAGGAAATTGCCCTGTTTGCGAAACCCCTCCGCGAGCGCATCCAGGGCTGCGAAATCCTCGGGGAGCAGGGCCTCCGATTGGCCCAGAGCCTGCACATGCGGCTGCAACAGGTTCTGCATGTAGAAGGCGGCCGTGTCGGCAGAGGCATCGAGCAGCCGCGTCGTCGCACGGTTGTTGATCCAGTACGCGAGGGAGGCGAGCACGAGGCTCAGCACCAGCCCAAGCCCCACGAGAAACTGCAGCGACAGCGAAAACCCCAGAAACCAGCGCAACGGGTTTCGCACCGTCTGCACCGGGTCCGGGGCCCCCAAACCCCCGACCTTGGTCGCATCGCTCTTAGACCTTTGTCCCATAGTCCCTTGCGTCCTTTGGCGAGGAGCGTTCCCGACCATAGGGGAGAATCTCGTTGGACCTAAGACAATTTTCGCCCCCTCGATTTGCTGGCCTGATGGAAGGCAGGAAAAAGCGCCGTGCTTGTGGGGGGTGACGGCGCGAGACGTGGCACAGGGGTAAGTGCCGTCTCGCCTAGCCTCCTGATGAGCCAAGCACCGGCGATGGGTGTGACACGGGACCGCAATGCGGCCCGATTTGGTCTTAGGGGGCTGACATGACGATCAAACTGGCCGGAGCCGATCTCGACTATCTGCTGCAACAAGCAAATATCCTGAACGATTATTCCCGACTGACGAGCGCGCTCGACCCGAACGGGGTGCGCGAGGTGTCGGGCTATAACAACAACCTCGCGGGCGGCTATACCGTCGGCGCGGATGGCACGATCGTCTGGACCGGCGGCAATGTGCATCCCGATTGGGGGCAGGCCGATACCGAGTTCCTGCGCATGTTCACCACCAATCACCCGACCGAGCCGGAATACGGCACCTCTTACGCCACCGTGCAGAAGATGTGGGTGACGCTGGTGCTGCCCGACAGCGAGGGCCGTCTTCCCGACGATCCCGATTATGTCGCAACCTCCAAGCAGGTGCTGGTCGACAACCCGATGTCGATGTCGCCCTCGATGTTCGTGGCGGATGGGGCAGGGAATATGCCCGGCGATCCCGATTACACGCCCACTGTCGACGCGATGTCGATGATGGTGGCGATGTCGGATGCGCAGGCCGAATACCAGTTCGGCACCGATGGTTCGACGCTCGACATTCTCAACAGCTCGGTCGTGGTGGATTCCACGCCGCGCCTGATCTCGCAGCTGATCACCAGCTCGAATGTCGACATGACCGATCCGAACTACAACCCGGCCGCCGTGGCCGCGATGAACAATCTGGGCGGCTCGGCCGTGGACGTGTCGAACTCCGTCGTGGGCGACATCACCACCGCCTTCATGCCGAACCCCGGCATCCTCGGCGGTGTCACCTATAACGAATGGTTCGTGGCCTTCGGTCAGTTCTTCGATCACGGTCTGGACTTCATCCAGAAGACCGGCGGCGTGGTGATGATCCCGCTGAGCCCGAACGATCCGCTTTACATTGATCCGATGTATGCGCCGAACCCGGATTACGTTGATGCGGCGACCACGCCGAACGTTCCCGAGATGATCGCGACGAACCCGGCCTATATCCCGGGCGTCTCGAACATGATGATGCTGAGCCGGGCGAAGCTGTCGAACCCCGATACGGATTTCGACGATCAAGGCAACCTGCTGCCGGGTGTCACGCCGCTCTACAACAACAATACCGGCCTGATGATCGACCAGAGCCAGACCTACGGCTCGCATGAGGCGGTCAACGTGCTGCTGCGCCAATACGATGCCGATGGCGTCCTCACCGGCAAGCTGATCACCGGAGCCGAGGACGGGATCGTCCACCGCCCGGATGCGAATGGCAATCTGGTGGAACTCGACGTCTCGACGGGGGCGGCAGTCGCCCCCGATGGCACGGAGGTCACGGGCAAGGACGAGCTGGCGACCTGGGCCGACATGAAGGTCAATGCGGCTCGGATCGGGATCGAACTGGTCGACACGGATGTGCTCGATTGCCCGTGGATCAACGCAGATGCGATCGGGCGGATGAACTTCACGCCGCAGAGCGATTTCCTCTTCCGCTCTGATCAGAGCATCGCCGACCTCAAAGCGATCGCCACCACGACCGGGATCGAGATCGGGGGCATGACCTACACCTCCTTTGCCGATGTGGCAGCTGCGGGCTATGACCCCTTCGTGCGCTGGACCCTGCAGGACGCGATGGAGGGCAAATGCGCCGCGGCCGATATCGGCGAGGTGCGCACCACCAATCAGGCGATCCTTCTGGATATCGCGCATGGCGCCGCGCCGGGCGCCGATTTCCAGGGCAATGAGCTCGACCCGGCCTCGGACCCGAATGCGGGCGCCTTCACCTACGATGACGCGCTTCTGGCCCGTCACAAGGTCTCGGGCGATGGCCGCGTGAACGAGAACATCACGCTGACCTCGGTGCACCACGTCTTCCACGAAGAGCACAACATCCAGGCGCAAAACGTCATGATGTCGGCGGTTCGCGATGCGATCGCAAGCGGTGATATCGACGGGCTGAACGGCACGGATGCGGCGAATGAAGGTTGGCTGGCGGTGGATATCGACCAGATCACCTTCGACAGCTGGGCTGGCACCGATCTGACCGACGACGCGGCTGTGCAGGCCATCGTCGACAGCCTCACCTGGGATGGCGAGCGCGTCTATCAGGCAGCGCGCATTATCACCGAGAGCGAATACAACCATATCGCGGTCGACCAATACATGGGCACGCTTTACCCGGCGCTGCCGGAGTTCGTGTCCTACTCGGCCGATATCAACCTCAACATCAGCCTCGAATTCGCGCAGGCCGTGTTCCGTCTGGGGCACTCGCAGCTGCGCGAGACCGTCCAGATCGCAGTGACCGACGAGGCGGGCGTCAATCCGGGCGAGCCGGGCTACGTGCCGACCTATGTCGAGAAGGGCCTCTTCGACGTCTTCCTCAATCCCGATCAGTTCGACGTCTATGGCGCGTCCGGGATCGCGGCGGGTCTGCTGACCCAGCAGGGCAACGAGATGGACGAATTCGTTACCGCCGCGCTGCAGCAGTCGTTGGTGGGTGTGCCGCTCGATCTGCCCGCGCTGAATATCGCTCGCGGTCGCGATGTCGGCCTGCCGACGCTGAACGAACTGCGCATGGAAGTCTTCGACGGGCTGACCCAGAACACCTCGAACAATACCAATGGCTCGGGCATCGCGCCCTATCACAGCTGGGAAGATTTCGGGGCGCATCTGCGCACGCCGGAATCGCTGGTGAACTTCATCGCCGCTTATGGGCGGGATGAGGACGGCACCTTCGGGCTGCAAGCCGCGCGCGACGCCTATCAGGCGGGCACGGGCGAGCTTTATGAAATCCGCGCGGCGGCGCAGGCGATCCTCGATGCCGCAGCCGATGCGTCCGATCCGCTGCATGACGAAGCGCTGATGTTCATGCGCGGTTCGGGAGAGCCGACCTACACGCCGGGTGTGGGCTGGTCGCTCTCGGGCGGGCAGGGCGATCAGGGCTTCTGGGATATCGACCTCTGGGTCGGCGGTTTGGCCGAACAGGCGATGTTCGACGGCCCGCTGGGCACCACCTTCAGCTTCATCATGCTGGACTTCACCCAGCGCCTGCAGGATGGCGACCGCTTCTACTACCTCTACCGGATGCCGGTCGGCCACCATCTGGGCGACCAGATCATCGGCGAGCAATTCGCCCATCTGATCATGCGCACCACCGGGCTGGAGCATATCCCGGACGCCTTTGCCACGCCCTCGGCGACCTATGTGCTCGACGGGACGACCTCGAGCGGCGACTACCACGACAATGCGCGCGACGGTCTGCTGGGTGTCGATGACGCCTATGGCGATAACGACTATTTCAACGCGACGCTGGAGCGACTGCCCGACGAGGTGCGCGACGTCGCGCTCGCAAATGGTGGCTTCGAGGCGCAGGATCTCGTCGCGGCGGGAGCCCCGACCAATGCGCGCGGCACCTATCTCAATGGGGCGATCGAGGGCTGGACCCTCAACGGCACAGGCGGCACCTGGGCGCCCACCGAAGCTGCGGTGCCCTTCCTGCCCGAAGGCACGCAGGTCGCACAACTTGGCCGCAATGCATCGATGAAAGCCGACACCGGCACGGACCTCGTCGAGGGAAATGTCTACACTCTGACGCTCAAGGTTGGCGACAAGATCGGCTATGTCGCGACCGGCGGCACGGTCAAACTGGTGGCCTCGGATGGCACCGTGTTGGCCAGCGTCGTTTTCGCGCCGCCGCTCGATGACGACGACGTCACGACGGACGATGCCTGGGACATGGTAACCCTGAGCACCGGTGCTGTGCCTGCGGATCTCGCGGGCCTGGGCCTGAGCATCGTGGTCGAGACCGACGGCACCGGCCAGTACACGCTCTTCGACAACGTCCAACTGACCGAGAGCATCCCCGGCGGTCCGGCCAATGACGGCCATATCACCGTGATCGGCCTCTCGGGCGATGACTTCATCGTCGGGGCTCTGGGCGATGACGTGCTCTATGGCGACGAGGGTAACGACCGCATCGAAGGCGCGCAGGGCAACGACCACATCTATGGCGGCGACGGCGACGACTACATCACCGATTACGAGAATGACGACTTCATCCTCGGCGGGAACGGCAATGACACGATCTTTGCGGGCCCCGGCGTGCTCGACACCTCCCACGGCAACGCGGGTGATGACGAGGTCCATGGCGGCGACGGCATCGACGAGGTCTTCGGCGACGATGGCGATGACCGTCTCTATGGCGAGGGCGACACCGACCTGATGATGGGCGGTGACGGCAACGACTACATGGATGGAGGCGACAGCGTCGACGAGATGTTCGGCGGCAACGGCGCGGACTGGATGGTCGGCGGCGTGGGCGACGACAACATCAATGGCGGCTCGGGCAACGACCTGCTCGAAGGGGGCCTCGGCCCGACCGCGAACGATGGCGACCGTCTCAATGGCGACAGCCCCGCGCAGCTCAACCCGGTGATCGAGTTCAACGGAGACGGCACCGAGGGCGACATGGATATCGGCTCCTACGAGGACGCCTATATCAACGTGGTCGCGAACCTGCAGACTTCGAACAACGCAGGCACCGGCTCGGTCCTGATGGACCAGTATGCCTTCCTCGAAGGGCTTGTCGGGTCGCAATACAATGACGATCTGACCGGCGCGGATGAGAACGGCATCGGCTCGAACGGGATGAACAACTACCTCGTAGGCGGCGGCGGAGACGACCGGCTGACCGGCTTGGGCGATGGCGGCGACGAGACCACGGGGCAGGCCGATTTCATCTTCGGCGACAGCGTGATCGTGGACTCGAACCTCTACTGGATCGGCGACAACCGTCACGATCAGTCGGTGACCGTGACCGGCTTCATCGAGGATTGGTACGGCACGGGCGACACCCGCGTTCAGTTCTCGGACGGCTCGCTGGGTCACATCCTCGGCGATACCGGGACGGAGGGCACCGACACCGCGCTCTACACCGGCAATCGCGACGACTACCGGATCGAGCTGATCTCGATGAACGGCCAGCAGGCGGTGAAGATCACCGATCTGCGCAACGGCACCGACAATCAGGGCAACCCGGTCGCGACCGATGGGGTGGATATCCTCGTCGGCGTCGAATGGGCCGAGTTCGCGAATGGCGAGACGATTTCGCTCAATCCCGATCCGATGTCGGACATCATGTGGAACGCGACCGGCAGCAGTGGCGGCGGCACCATCGCCCGGCTGAGCGCGGATGTGCCCTTCGGCGGTCAGGCGACCTACGAGCTACTTTCCGGCTCGCCGGGTGTGTTGCTCACCGGGACCAACGACGATCAGATCCGCATTCAGGGCGGGCTTGGCGACAACGAGGCACTCACCGCCACGATCCGCGCGACCGACGCGTCGGGTACGCAGGTCACCGAGACCTTCGATATCGTCACCGGCGACGCGACGGACGAGGTGATCGACCTGACCGGCGCGACGAATGACACCACGATCTACGGTCGCGAAGGCAATGACACGATTATCGGCGGGGATGGCAACGACACCATCATCTGGAACGTGACCAATCCGCGTCGCAACCAGCCGGAACGGCCCGACGGGCGCGATTTCGTGGATGGTGGAGCCAATGGCACCGCGGGGGACCGCTTCGTTGTCACCGGCAACAACACCCGCGAGAACTTCGTGATCTACACTGTCGCGGCTGCGATGGCGGCCAACATCACGGTGCAGAACGCGGCCGCAGAAATCGTCATCACCCGCGATGGCGAGGTGATCGCAGAGCTCGCCAACATCGAGGAGATCACGATCAACACGCTCGACGTGACCGCCGATAACGGCAACGGCGGGCTTGACGGCGGCAATACCGGCGGGCGGCGCGGCGACAATGTCGAAATCGTAGGCGACTTCACCGGCACCAGCCTGAACTACTCGACGATTACGGTGAACGGCGATGATGGCGACGATGTCGTGGACATCTCGCAACTCGAATCTGATCACCGCATCGTCTTCCACGGTGGCGGCGGCGATAACGTTCTGGTCGGCGGGACGCGGTCGCAGGACGTGCTTGTCGATGCACGCCACGGCGCGCGTCCGGACAATACGAACCCGGACGGCTCGGATAGCGGCAGCGGCAGCGATGACGGCTCCGACAGCGCGATGCCCGACGGGCTGGTGCTGGTCGGCGACGACACCGCCGAGACCTTCATCGGCATGGAGGGCAATGACGTCATCTTCGCAGGCGGCGGCGCGGATAATGCGCTCGGCAACGAAGGCGACGACATGATCTTCGGCGACGGCGGCGCGGATCGTCTCTTCGGCGGCGAAGGCGACGACGTGATCGAGGCTGGCAAAGGCCGCGACTTGGTCTTTGCCGATGACGGCGACGACACGGTCATCGCGACCGAAAACGACGGGGCCGACAGCTACTGGGGCGGGGAGGGCTCGGATACGCTCGACTACGCCGCGATCCAGGCCTCGGTCGAGGTCGATCTGGGCCACGGCACGAACGGCCACGGTCAGGTGATGATCGGCGAGACCGCAGACCAGATCTACAGCTTCGAGAATGTCATCACCGGCAGCGGCGACGACACGATCATC
The DNA here is from genome assembly GCF_055666785.1 of Thioclava sp. PTB-PU3-1. Lineage (NCBI taxonomy): Bacteria > Pseudomonadati > Pseudomonadota > Alphaproteobacteria > Rhodobacterales > Paracoccaceae > Thioclava > Thioclava sp. PTB-PU3-1. The sequence continues at coordinate 135,152 of NZ_JBVNVL010000004.1, forward strand.
GCCAACAGCGCGGTCAACGTGATGGATGGCGGGGGCGGTCACGATACTTTCGTGTTTACCTCGGCCGCCGATGCCGATGGCGACCGGATCAACGGTTTCGCACCGGGCGACAAGATCGACCTGAGCGGGATCGACGCCGATCAGGGCGCGGCGGGGGCGCAATCCTTCGTCCTGTTCGCGGCGGGCGATTTCAGCGCCGCGGGCGAGCTGCGCGTCTCCTACGAGATGCGCGACGACGGCGAGCACACGATTGTCGCGGGCAATGTCGACGACGATCTGGATGCCGATTTCGAGATCGACATCGCGGGCCGTCACATGCTCGACGCCTCCGATTTCAACGGGGTGAATTAAGGGGGTAGCGCCCGGCGGAGGGGTCCGCCGGGCGTGATTTTTCAAAGTCTCAAGATCTTGGTGGGAGGATCAAATGAGCAATGCACGTCGCCGTTTCCAAGCCAGCGAAGAGCTCGTTTCCGAGCGTCTCGGCCGCTATCGCGGGCTGATCGTCTTTCTTCTCGGCCTGTCTTTCGTGATCAGCCTGCTCGCACTGACAGGGTCGTTCTACATGCTGCAGATCTACGACCGGGCGCTGACCAGCGGCTCTGTGCCGACGCTGCTGGCGCTCTCGGTTCTCGCCATCGCGCTCTACCTGTTTCAGGGGCTGTTCGATGTGCTGCGCAACCAGATCCTCGTGCGCGTCGGCGCGCGGATCGACAACCGCCTCGCGCCGCTCACGCATCGCGTCGCGATCGAGATGCCGCGTTTCGGCTATTCCACCTCCGAGGCACTGGAGCGGGGCCGCGACGTCGACACGATCCGCAGCTTCATCTCGGGGGCCGGGGCCATCGCGCTTCTGGACCTGCCGTGGATGCCGCTGTTTCTCGGCTTCGTCTATCTGCTGCACCCGCTGCTGGGGCTGATGACCATCGGTGGCGCCTGCGTGCTGATCACGCTCACCGTCATCACCGAGATGATGTCGCGCCGCTCGGGTCGGGAGCTGCAGAAGGCCTCCATCGCCCGTGCGATGATCGCTGACACCAACACGCGTAACGCCGATGTGTTGCACGCGATGGGCTTCGGTCGCCGCGCGGTCGAGCGGTTCGACACCGCCAATGCCGAGCATCTGCGCCTGCATGCGCGCACCAGCGACATCACCGGCACGCTCAGCGGGTTGTCGAAGGTCACCCGGATGATGCTGCAATCGGCGCTACTTGGGCTTGGCGCTTACCTGACCATCGTGGGCGAGCTGTCGCCCGGTGCGATCATCGCCTGTTCGGTGGCCGCGTCGCGCGCGCTCGCGCCGGTGGAGATGGCGATCGGCAACTGGAAGGGCTTCGTCGCGGCCCGCCGCAGCCATGCGCGGCTGCGCGACACGCTCGCGACGCTCGAGGATGATGACACCATGGTCGCCTTGCCCGCGCCGACTGAGAGCTTCACCGTCGAGGGAATGACGGTCGTCGCGCCGGGCTCCGGTGCGGTGCTGCTGGGCGATGTCAGCTTCGATCTGAAATCGGGCGATGCGCTCGGTCTGATCGGGCCGTCGGGCTCGGGCAAGACCACGCTCGCCAAGGGGATCGTCGGCATCTGGCCACTGCTGCGGGGCCATGTCCGTTTCGACGGGGCCGCGCTTGATCAATGGCGGGTGGACCTTCTGGGCGATCATATCGGCTACTTGCCGCAGGAGGTTTCGCTGATGGAGGGCACGGTCGCCGAGAATATCGCGCGCTTTGCGCCCGATGCGACCGATGCGGATGTCGTGGCGGCGGCGAAGGCCGCGGGCGCGCATCAGACGATCATCCATCTGCCCGATGGCTACCAGACGCAGCTCGGACCCTTCGGCACGTCGTTGTCGGCGGGCCAGCGTCAGCGCGTCGGTCTGGCGCGCGCGCTCTATGGGGCGCCGTTCCTCGTGGTGCTGGACGAGCCGAACTCGAACCTCGACGCCGATGGCGAAGCGGCGCTCAGCGCGGCTATCGCTTCGGTCCGGGCGCGTGGCGGCATCGTCGTGGTGATCGCGCATCGCCCCAAGGCGCTGGAATCCGTCAATCTCGTGGGCTTCGTCCAGGGCGGCAAGCTGGTGGCCTTCGGTCCGAAAGACGAGATCGTCAATCGATCCGTCGGGCTCAAACCGCTGCCCAAGGGCAAACGCCCCGCAGCAGCGGCGGAGCTGGGGGACAGCATCGAACAGGCGGTGGGCTGAGCCATGGAACAGGACAAGCTCAAGCTCGGTATCCCGGATGACGAAGCGGCGCTCGCGCCGATACAGAAATACCGTGCGCCGGAGCGGCGCTCGGTCTGGCCCGGCCGCGTGGCGGCGGGGCTGGTAGCTCTTGCCTGGGCGGCGCTCGCGCGCAAGCTCTTCGGCACGGATGCGGCGCAGGCGGAAGGTGTTCAGGACGGCCCGGCCCACCCCCCGGCAGATCCCGACGCCCCCGCCGGCCCGCAGACGCCGAACGCGCATCACATCCCCGAAATGGGGTCGAGCGCGGCACTGGCGCAAGAGGAGGAGCAGCCCGATCCCTTGCCCGAGAACGTGATCCTGTTCCCGGGCGCAAATCCGGCACCTTTCGCGCTCTCTCCGCAACGCTGGCACGCCAAGCACAAGGCGACGGTGGATGCGCAGAACGATACGCTGTTCTTCCCCGAGTCGATCGAGGTGAAGGAGTTCGATTTTCCGAAAGTTCCGGTCTTCTCCTCGACCCGTGCCGCGGCGCGCAAGGCGCGCGAGAGCGGGGACCGCGCCCCTGATGAGCCGCGTCCGCCCGGGCCGACGCCCGAAGCCCCGCGCAACCGCGCGCCGGAGACGAATGGCCCGGTGCGCCTCTCACCCGGTCGACGCGACGAGAGCTTTTTCATCGTCGCGGCGGTGCTGCTAAGCGGGGCGAGCGATCCCGACGGCGATCCGCTCTCGATCCTGTCGATGCAAGCCCAAGGGGGCGAGGTGATCGCCCATGGCGAGGGCGAATGGCTCATCAAACCCGATCAGGGGTTCGAGGGCGAATTGATGATCACCTACGATCTCAGCGATGGCGAGCTGGCAATCGGCCAGACTGCGACGGCACTGATCCTGCCGCCCGACTATCATGACGTGATCGGCACCGCCGAGGCCGATCTGCTGACCGGCACGCCCGACCGCGACGCGATCCGGGGCGAGCGGGGCGACGATATCCTCTATGGCCGCGAAGGCGACGACATGCTCGACGGCGGCGATGGCTGCGACGTGCTGATCGGCGGCGCGGGCGCGGATGTCATCTATGGCGGTGCCGGCAATGACACGGTCTTCGCAGGCGCGGGCGACGATATCGTCTTCGGCGAGGCGGGCGCGGATGCGCTGCATGGCGAAGACGGCAACGACTATCTCGACGGCGGCATGGGCGCGGACAGCCTCGATGGCGGCGCGGGCAACGACACGCTGATGGGCGGTGAAGGCTGCGATCTGCTCGACGGGGGCGCAGGCGAAGACCTCGTCTCCGGTGGCGCGGGCGAGGACCGCATCGTGGTCGCAGAGATATCGGAGGCCTCGGGCGACAGCTATGATGGCGGCGAAGGCTCCGACACGCTCGACCTCAGCCGCATCGCGGAATCGGTCACCGTCAACCTGTCTGCCGGGACGATGACGAGCGCTGCGGGCGAGGCGACGCTCGTCAGCATCGAGAACGTCACCTCCGGCGCGGGCGATGATCAGCTGGTCGCAAGCGATGCCTGCAACCTCTTCGCCGGTGGCGCGGGAGAGGACGTCTTCGTCTTCACCTCGCTCGCATCTATCCAGAACGCGGGCCAAGGCCATGACCGCATCACCGATTTCGAACCCGGTGACCGGATCGACCTCTCGCAGATCGACCCTATGGGGGAAGGCTATGGCGAAATGCGCCTGTTCTTTGCAGGCGCGACCGGCGAGGTCCCCGAGGCACGCGGCGGCGTTTTCATAGCCTACGAGATCGAAGACGGAGAAGACGCGCATGAATTCACCGTCGTGAAAGCCAAGCTGAGCGCGCAGCACGAGGATGGCAGCATCGAGGATTACGATTTCGAGATCGAACTCGACGGCCATCTCACGCTCGAAGAAACCAATTTCCTGTTTGATTGCGACGTGCCCGCCTGACGGGCTGCGCGCGATTTTTTGGTGGGGGGAACCGAAAATGACCAAGACTCACAACGATCCGGCCCTGTTCTCGATCCGTGCGCGCATCCTGTTCGCGACGGCGTTTCTGGGCGCGCTGATCCTCGTCTTCGGCGGATGGGCGGCGCAGGCGAAACTCTCCGGCGCGGTGATCGCGCAGGGGCAGGTTGCGGTGAAATCGCAACTGAAGGTCGTGCAGCACCCGGATGGCGGCGTGATCCGCGATATCCGCGTGGAGAACGGCGATCTGGTGCAGGCGGGCGACGTGGTGGTGCTGCTGGACGATACGCAGCTCCGCTCCGAATTGGGGATCGTCGAGACCCAGATCCGCGAATTCACCGGCCGCCGCGCGCGGCTGATCGCGGTGCGCGACAGCGCGGCCGAGATCGTGTTCCCGGACGGATTTGAGACCGCCGAGGAGACGGCCGCGATTGCCGATGGCGAACGTCAGCTTCTGGCGCATGACCGCGCGATGCAGGATTTGCGTCACGACCAGCTTTTGTCCCAAGTCGACCAGTTCGACGAGGAGATCCGTGCCCTCGAAGCGCAGCGCCAGTCGAACGAGATCGAACGCCGTCTGCGCGGCGAAGATTATGACCGGCTGCAAAAGCTGCTGAAGAAAGGCCTGACCGAGAAGGGCGCGATCACCGAGGTCGAGCGCGACATGGCGCGGCTCGACGGGGTCTCGGGCGAGATAGAGGCCAATATCGCGCGGGTGAAGGGCCAGATCAGCGAGTCGAACCTGCGTATCCTCGAGCTCGACCATCAGGCCCGCACCGCTGCGCAAAAGGAACTGCGCGACATCGACGCCCAACTGGCCGAGCTTCACGAACGCGCCGTGGCCGCGCGCGACCGGCTCTCGCGCACCGAAATCCGTGCGCCGATCGCGGGCGTGGTGAACGAGCTGGGCGTGCATACGGTGAACGGTGTGATCGCACCCGGCGAGCGAGTGATGGCGATCGTGCCCGATGGCGAGCTGATCGTGGAGGCGCGGCTGCGCACCACCGATATCGATCAGGTCATGCCGGGCCAATCGGTGCGGTTGCGCTTCACCGCCTTCAACCAACGCACGACGCCGGAAGTGGCGGGAGAGGTGCGCGTGGTCGCAGCCTCGGCGACGAAGGACGAAAGCGGCGGAAGCTATTACCTCTGCGCCGTCGCGCTGACCGAGGCGCCGGTGCTGCCCGATGGGCGCGGCCTGCGTCCGGGGATGCCGGTGGAGGTGTTCTTCCAGACCGGAGAGCGCACCGCGATCTCCTATCTGCTCAAGCCGGTCGCCGATCAGGTGCAGCGCACGATGCGCGAGGATTGAGGAACAGACTGTGGCGGGCCTGCGTCCGCCCCGCGTTTCAAATCAGTTCAATTGCCCGGCTTCGACCCTCCTTTCGGCACCAGATGGGTGATCCCCGCCGCCGCCGCGCGTGCTAGCGCAGGATCGAGCGACATCGGAATATATTCGCCCGAGCGCCACAGTTCCGACAGGTCGTCGTAGTGGCGGCTCAGCGGATGGCCCGATTGCCCGGTCGAGATGATGAAGACCGAACTGTCCGGATCGGCGAAATCGAGCACTTCGCGATAGCCCGCCGCATGGACGTTGGCGAAGCGGTCGGGGCCATCGCCGCCCTTTGTGCGCCCGCGCATCAGGGTGAAATCGCCGCCCGAGGTCGACTGCCGGATATTCACGAACCATTTCAGTCCCGGCACCTTGCCCAGCACCTGATTGTCCTGCTCGGCGATATGCGCGTCGCCCCAGCGCCAACTTTCGATATTCGGCCCGTATTTCTTCGACAGATCCAACAGCGCCGCGTCAAGCGATTGCCGCGCGATGTCGCTGCAGGTCTCTTTCGGGGCCGACTGGATGATGTCGCACCAATGGCTCGCGCCTTGGGTGTCGCGGAAGACCCGCTCGATGAACAGGGGCTCCAGATGGTCGAATTTCTTCGCCAGAGGACCCAGCTCGTCGCGGATCAGCCGGTTTTGCAATTCGCGCATCCAGGCGGCGTAGATCAGCGGCTCCGGCAGATGCTCTGACATCTCGCCATCCCAGCTCGCCAGCATCTCGAGCGCGCGCTGGCGCATCCGCTCGGGCGTGCCGGCGGGCGCAGGATCACCGGTATACCACAGGTTCGCACCGACCAGCGGCAGCAGACCGCGCGCGGCAGGCGACACGGTGTCGAGCTGCGCCGAGATGAAGCTGTCGCGCGAATGCACCTCACGCTCGCCCATCAGCTTCGACAGGCGCTGAATGCGCTGCGTGTCGCCCCAGTGGAACGAGACGTTATAGGGAAAGGGCCGGTCCACCGTCTTGTTGTTGGTGTTCACGACGATACCGCTCTTCGGCTCGACGAATTGCGGGTTGTCCTTGAAGGGCAGGAAACCTTTCCAGCGGTTCTCGGGCTTCCAGCCCGCGTTCGGCATCCGGCCCTGCGTGTCATTCGCCCGGTCGCGCAGCGGGATTTTCCCGGCAGTGACCAAAGCCACCCCGTCCTTGTCGGCCAGTGTGATATTCTGCGCGGGTGCTACGATCTTCTTCGCCGCATCCATTGCCTGCGGGATCGAATGCGCCCGCATCAGGTCCATCGCGCCGGTCATCGTCGTGTCCTGCGGATCGAAGGCGGTCCAGCTGAGCGACATCACCGAATGCGGCGGCGTGACGGTCGCCAGATCGAAATGGCTGCCGGGCAGCACCGGGCCGTTATCGGTCCAGCGCAGGGTCAGCGTGACCGGCTTGGCATCCTTCACCTCGACGATTACGCGCTTGGTCTTGAAACGCTTCCAGCCGTCGGGCGTGCGGTATTTCGTGGGGTCGTCGGGATCGATCTCTTCGATATGCAGGTCCTGATCGTCGACATAGGCCGTGGTCAGCCCCCAGCCCAGATCCTTGTTGCGCCCCGACAGCACCAGCGGCATCCCCGGGATCGTGCCGCCGATCACGCCGCCCGATTGCAGCTGCAGCCGCGCCAGATACCAGATCGAGGGCGCCGTCAGTCCCAGATGCGGGTCATTGGCCAGAAGCGCGCCCCCCGCAGCCGAGCGGTCAGGCCCCGCAGCCCATGCGTTCGACGCCCCGGCAGAACCGCGTGCGGGGAAGGGAGAGAACGCCCCCGGCGCCCCGTTCTCCGCCGTCTGAATGCCCTTTTGCATGGTCGGGAACAGGCTCGCGTAATCGGGCAGGGCAGCGGTCGCCTGTTGCGGATCGTCGGGCATGATGTCGCGCACGAAGTCTTTGCCGACGAGCGACACACGGGCGCGCAGCACCTCGTCTTGCAGCTGGTTCGACAGCTGCACCGCCATCAGCTTCATGATCGCGAGCGAATCCGCGGGCGTCCAATAGGAGATCTTGCTGTCGAAGAGGAAGAATTCCGGCGCGCCGCGCCCCATTGCGCCCTCGTTGACGATCTCGATCCACTGGTTGACGCCCCGCGCATAGGCCTCAAGCGCGGCCTTGGTGTAATCGTCCTGCGCGGACACCGAGTCGACTGCCGCCTGATACAGGCCCATCCGGCGCATCAGCTCGTCGGTTTTCAGCGTCTCCTGCCCGAACACTTCCGACAGCCGCCCCTGCACCGTGCGGCGCATCAGCGTCATCTGCCACAGCCGGTCCTGTGCATGGGCGAGCCCCAGTGCGAAGAACGCGTCCGGGTCGTCCTTGCCGAAAATATGCGGCACGTCCTCGGTCGAGCGTACGATCTCCACCGGGGCGGTGAGCCCGGTGACTTTATAGGTCGCGTCGTAATCGGGAAGCGAGCGCGAGGCGAAGAAATAGATCAGCCCCCCGACGAGAACCACACCCACGATCGCGGCCATGATCAGCCGAACGCCCCATCGAAATGCCTTATACATCGAGCCCTCTGCGCGCCTCACCCGAAATCCCGCCTCCCGGCGCATGAGTTGACGCGCCCGGTTGGCGCGTTAGTAGTTGAGCCCGACGCTACAATCAACGCGCTCGCGCTACACGGGGCGCGGTTTCGTATTCACGCAAGGGAGAGGTCGATGGCGAAAGTTGCATTTCTGGGGCTTGGAGTGATGGGCTATCCGATGGCGGGGCATCTCGCATCGGCGGGCCATGAGGTCACGGTCTATAACCGCACGGCCGCCAAGGCCGAGAAATGGGTCTCCGAACATGGCGGGTCGGCCGAAGCGGCCCCGCGCGAAGCCGCGAAAGGCGCGGATTTCGTGATGTCCTGTGTCGGCAATGACGACGATCTGCGCGAGGTCTGCCTCGGCAAGGATGGCGCGTTCAAGGGCATGAAAACCGGCGCGGTCTTCGTCGATCACACCACGGTTTCGGCAGCCGTCACGCGCGAATTGGCGGGCGAAGCGGCGGGCCACGGCGTGGCCTTCATAGACGCGCCGATCTCGGGCGGGCAGGCCGGGGCCGAGAACGGTCAGCTGTCGGTCATGTGCGGCGGCGACGCGGCGGCTTATGACAAGGCCGAGCCGGTGATCGACGCCTATGCCAAGATCTGCCGCCGTCTGGGCGAAAGCGGCGCGGGGCAGGTGACCAAGATGTGCAACCAGATCGCGATTGCGGGTCTGGTGCAGGGCCTCGCCGAGAGCCTGAACTTCGCCGAGAAGGCCGACCTGGATATCGCTGCCGTGGTCGAGGTGATCTCGCAAGGTGCCGCCGGCTCGTGGCAGATGGCGAACCGCTACGAGACCATGGCGAAGGACGAATTCGACTTCGGCTTCGCGGTGGACTGGATGCGCAAGGATCTGGGGATTTGCCTGAAAACCGGCGATGAGATCGGGGCCTCGCTGCCCGTCACCGCGCTGGTCGATCAGTTCTACAAGGACGTCCAAGCAATGGGCGGCAACCGCTGGGATACCTCTTCGCTTATCGCGCGCCTGCGCAAACTGGGCTGAGCGGGCAGGGCGGCGGGCCATTGGGTCCGCTGCCCGCCCTTGCCGCCCACCCTTGCCGCTTGCGCACTTGGCCCCTCAACCTGCGCCATGCGCATCCTCGAGAACATCATCAGCGACCGCGGCTCGAAATACGCGGTCTCGGGCGGACCTTGCGCCTCGGAAGAGGAGGCCAAGGCCTTCGTCAAGGAGCTGTGCCGGAAGAAGAAATATGCCAAGGCCACGCATAACACCTGGGCGCTTCTAACGGCGGAGGCCCCGGTGAAGAACGACGATGGCGAGGCAGGCGCGGGCATGGTGATCCTGCGGATGCTCGAGCGCGAAGAGCTCTACGACCACATCATCGTCGTCACCCGCTGGTTTGGCGGCAAGCATCTGGGCGGCGACCGCTTCCGCCATGTGCAGGAAGCGGTTCACATTTACCTCGAAGATTTGCGCGCGGACTGAGGCGCGCCGCTACCGCAGCGCCAGAACCGGGATGTCCGACGCGGTCGTACCGGAGATCTGGCCCACCGGTTTAGCCCCGCCGTTCTGGGTCAATGCCTTCGCAAGATCGGATGCCAGCGGCCCCGCCGTCGACCCGTCGCTCGGCACCAGCCCGTCATCGCGAGTAATCGCCCCCATCCAGAGCCGCGCACCGGATGCATCGGTATAGCGCGTCTGCCACAGCCGAAGCCGCGGCAGCTTGTCGGTCGCGTCGCCATCCGGCATGCGGGTGAAGCCAAGCCCGCTCGGCTCGTTCTTCCAGAACAACGGCGCAAGCGCAGCGCCGGGGCGCATCGTATCGCGCACAGCCCCGAAGGCCGCGCCCGCCAGCGTCTTGAGCGTCACCGCATCGGCGCGTTGCCAGCCAATCGCGCTCAGCGCCGCGGTAATCTGATCGGGGTTCGTCGCCCAGAGCCCGATCGAGAGCGGGAACTGTTGATCCGCGTCGAGTGTCTGCGCCATCAGCGGCGCATCACGCAGCGCCTGCGGCTCGGCCCCTTCGGATATCACGATCAACGGCTGCGCCACGGGGGGCGGGTTCAGCGCCTTGGAATAATCGCGCACGCGAACCATCGTGAAGCCCAGCAGCGCCAGTGTCACGACGCCGATCACGCCCATCTGCCAGCGCGGCCGAGCGCGCGGCGCCCCAGCCCATCGCGGATACAACCACTCGGCCACCGCGATACCCACCAGCAGGCACATCGCGCCGAGAAGCCAGCCGCCCAGCACATCGCTCAGGTAATGCTCGACGAGATAGAGGCGGCTCAACCCGATCAGACCGGCGACCAAGGCCGCCAGAAAGCTCGCGCTCAGCGCCCCGAGCCGCGTCAGCCGCCAGAGGAGGAAGACGAGCATCCCGTAAAAGGCGACCGAGAGCGTCGCGTGGCCCGAGGGGAAACTGCCCGAGGTTTCATGGAAATAACCGAGGATCGAGCGCGGCCGCCCGAAGCCCGCTTTCAGGATGATCACCGAGATCAGGTCCAGCCCGAGCGAGACCACGAGCCCCGCAGCCAGATCGAACCGACGCAGCCACGCGAGCCAGACGAGCGCGAGCACGAGCAGCGCCGCCACGAGCTGGGTATCGCCGAGCGCGGTGATCCAGGTGAAGATCTGGATGAGGCCCGGCGTCCAGAACAGCCGCATCAGCGCCGCCAGACGCGCGTCGATCTGCACGATCGGGTCGCTTTGCAGGAAGTCGAGCGACAGGCCGATCAGCACCGAGGCGAGGTAGAGGAAGGCGAGTGCCAGAAGGCTCAGCGGGAGGCCGGAGAACTTGCTGCGGTCAAGCCTGCGCGCGATCCAGGCCGCCGTTTTCGGGTGGCGCCCGCCCCAGCTATCGACGCGGGGGTGGCGGGCGATCTCGTCCATCAGCCCGCCTGCCATCGCGAGGAGATAGGGCACCGCCCGGTCGAGCCGTCTCAGGACCCAGAAGAGCAATGCCGCGATCACGACGAGCCCCAGCAGGAACAAGGTGTTGCGCGTCATCATCGGGCCGAGCTTGGTGAACCCCGCACCAAGCGCATAGCCGAAGCCGACATGGAAGATCGCGTAGGGAAAGCCGCTCAGCAGGTTCCAGATCCGGAAGCGTCGCGTCTCCATCCCGGCGAGGGCGGCAGCAAAGGGCACGAAGCCCGCCACGGGGCCGAGAAACCGCCCCATGACGATCGCGAAGCCGCCATGGCGCGCAAATAGCTTCTCCGCGCGGCGATAGGCGGCCATGCCTTCGACATTCCAGCGCCCGAGCATACCGCGTCGCGCGTGGCGACCAAGCCAGAACGTGGCCTCTCCGCCGAGGACCGAGCCGATCGCCACGAACCACAGAAGGTCGAGCGGGTCGAGCATCCCCTGCTGCACCATCACCCCGCCGGCATCGACAAGCAGGGTGCCGGGCAGGAAAATCCCGGTCGGCAGGAAGGCCTCCAGCCCCGCCGCCGCCCCGATCACCCAGTAGCCGAAGATCCCCAGGGCGGCGAGATTCGGGAGCACTTGGTGGATGGCGTCGAGCATTTCAGTCCTTTGTCAGCAGATTGCGCGCGCCGCCGGAGATCAGCAGGGTAATTTCGGTGAGCGCGAGATAGGGGGAGGTGCCGGGCGGAAGTGCGACATAATGGGGCCGCCATTCGGGCCGGAATTTCTGTTTGAAACGACGTAACCCTTCGAAGTTATAAAAACTTCCGCCGTGACGATAGATCAGATTGCCAAGGCGGCTGGTCAGCCGCGCAGAGGCGCGATCGGGCAGGCCCGCAAGTGGCGCGAGGCCGAGGCTGAGTTCCGTCGCGCCGCGGTCGCGCAGCGCCTCAATCAGGCCGATGAACAGGAATTGCATGACGCCGTCGGCCGCCTCCGGGCGATACCGCATCAGGTCGATCGCGAAACGCCGTGCATCCGGCCCGCCCAGAAGGTTCGCGAAGCCGAGGATTTCGCCGTCGCGCCGGATCAGCGCAATCTCGCAATGGTTGAGGTAGCGCGGATCGAAGCGGCCGATGGAGAAGCCTTTCTCGCGACCTTTCTGGCCTGCGAGCCACGCGTCGGACACATCGCGCAGCGTCGCTATCAGCTCCGGCGCATGCGGCGGGGACGCGATCTCAAGCGTGAAACCCTCGCGCAGGGCGCGGTTCTGCTCGGCCCGCATCGTCTTGAATTTCGACCCCGTGAGCGAGAATTTCTGCAGGTCGACCACGGCCTCTTCGCCGATCTTGTGCAGCGCATAGCCCATCTCGATCCAGAGCGGCAGGTTCTTCGTCGAGACCTCGTAGAAGACAGGGGTGAGCCCCTCGCTCACCGCGCGTTCGTGAAACTCCCACGCCAGTTGCCGCGCCGCCTCGGGCGGGCCGACGGGATCGCCGAGCACGACCCGCATCCCGCCGCGTTGCGCATACATCAGGAAGGCCGAGCGGTCGGGCGAGAACATCACGCATTTGTCGCCCGTCAGCGCGAACCAGCCCTGCGGCACGTCTTGGGCGGTGAGGATTTCAGCGACCGCGATGTCCTGTTCGGGATCGACGGAGAAGGTGAAGCGGCGCATCGGGCGCAGCGTGAGCCACAGAAGAAACCCGAGCAGCAGCGCGCTGATCAGGAGCCCGGCCCTGAGCGCCCGTGGTGTGGGTGAACTCGCGGTGAAATCGAGCCAGAGCGCGTTGGAATAGGGATGCGCCGCATAGGCGAGGAAGAAAAACACCGCCGCCGAGGCCACCATTCCAAGGATGACCGCGAACCACAGGGGGCCGTAGCCGCCCTCGGTCAGCGCGACCCGACGGTGAAAGGCCCCGCGGAACGGCAGCAACACCACCGCGGCGAGCGACAGGACGACCGCGTTGTCGATGTCGAGATCGGCCGCCAAAACCGAGATCACGCCAAGCACCAGCCCCGCAAGTACCAGCCAATAGGCAAGTCTCACCCGGCGCACCAAGCCATGCGACAGCACGATCAACAGCACACCCGCGAGGGCACAAAGCTGCGTGCCGCCTTCTGCGAGAACCGCCGTGATCAGCCCCGGCTCTCCGCCCTGTCGGCCAAGCACCGGCATCAGCGCGACGATCACCATCCAGAAGCCGAGACCCAGCACCGCCACCCCGGCAATCCTGGGGGCGAGCCCCTCGATGCCGCTGATCACCGGGCGCATCGGCTCGGAGATTTCGCCGAAGACGCGGGTGGCCCAGCCACCTGCGAGCCGCGCCTCATTCAGCGAGACCACGACGAAGGCGATCACGAAGGGCAGCAGGAAATAGATCATGCGGAAGGCCAGAAGGCCCGCAGCAGCCTCGCCCAGGGGAACGCCCGCGGGCAGGGCGGCGATCACCACCGTCTCGAACACGCCGACGCCGCCGGGCACGTGGCTCAGGATGCCGACCATGCTGGCCGCGGCGTAGATCGCGACGAAACTCGCAAATGGCGGGGTGCCTGCGGGCATCAGCACCCAAAGCGCGCCCGCGGCCATGGTCGAGTCGAACAGCGCCACGCCGAGCTGGCCGATCAGGATGCGCGGCGCGGGCATCGCGATCTCGCGGTCGCGGATACGAAGGGCGCGCCCGGTATAAGAGAGCCAGAAGGCCCCGCCCAGAAGCAGTGCCGTCGCCGCAAGCGCACCCATGCGGATCAGGACCTCCGGCGCGGAGATGACGCCTGCGAGCGCTGCCGGATGCACGCAGAGCGCCAGAGCGCCCACCATCGTCAGCCCGAGCCCCATCGCCAGCGCGATATAGGACGACAGCGCCGCGACCTCGAAGGCGTTCAGACCAGCGGCGGAATAGATGCGGTAGCGCACGGCCCCGCCCGAGATCACGCTGATCCCGACCGTATTGCCGAAGGCGTAGCCCAGAAACCCGCCAAGCGCGACGGTCCGCAGCGGCAGCTGCTTGCCGAGGTAATGCAGCGCCCAGAAATCATAGCCGACCAGCGCCAGATAGCCCAAAGCGGTCGCGCCCACAGCCGCACCGAGCGTGGGCCACGGCGTCGCCTTGATCTGCGCGATGACCTGATGGACGTCGATGCTCGCGAGAAGATGATGCAGCGCCCACAGCCCCATCAGGAACAGCACGAGCCCGAGCGCAATCGGCCAGAGAATCTTCACACGCGACTGGGGTGGGGCAGGTTGCGCCGGATCAGCGAGAGCCATCTTATATTTCCACGTTTTTTCCTATCTCTGGCGGGACAATCGCAGAAGGAATTTATGGCCTTCTTAAAATTCCGTAAGAAATCGTCCCGAACGCACCTTATTGGCTGAGACCGCGCGACTTACTAGAGAAAGAAAACAGAAACACACGCGGCGCCGAGAGCAAACGCTCCCGACGCCGTCGCGGGTCCGTTACGCGGCGGCAGGTTTAAATCCGGACCCGGCCGCCGCGTCATGGGCTCTTAGAGCTTCACCCAAGCCGCGCCATTCGGGCCGAGCGACAGCGTGCCGCCCTCCAGCGTCGCGGCAAGGCAGGGGCCGACAAGCTCCCCGTCGGCGTCGAGCGTTACCGGATCGGGGCCGAGGTTGAAGTAGCAGGCGAATTTCATCGCGCCATCGTCGCGAATGAAGCCGAGCACCGGGTCGGGCAGGTCGAGGAATTTCGACGCGCCCTCGCGCAGCACCGGGTTTTCCTTCCGGAAGGCCAGAACGCGGCGGTAATAGGCGAGGACCGAACCCTCATCGGCTTCTTCGATTGCAACGGCGCGGGCCGCTTGCGGCGGCTTCACCGGCAGCCACGGCTTGGCTTTGGAGAAGCCCGCATTCGTGCTCTCGTCCCAGACCATCGGCGTGCGGCAACCGTCGCGCCCCTTGTTCTCGGGCCAGAAACGCAGGCCGGGCGGGTCGGTCAGCTCGTGATATTCCATCTCGGTCTCGGTCTGGCCGAGTTCCTCGCCCTGATAGATCCCGATCGTGCCCTGGAAGGACGCGAGCATCGCGATGGCCAACCGTGCGATACTGTCCTCGGTGCCGTATTTCGCCCAGCGGGTGACATGGCGCTGCACGTCGTGGTTCGAGAAGGACCAGCTCGGCCAGCCATCCGGCGCGCCCTTGAAGAAGCCCTCGATCTTGCCGCGGAAATGCGCGGGCGTGAATTTCGGGCCCAGCATGTCGAAGCTGTAGGCCATGTGCAGACGGTCATCGCCGCGGGTGTATTCTTCCATGATGCCGAGCGCGCGATGGGGCGCTTCGCCGACTTCACCGATCAGCGTGCGCGCCTCGTAGTCGTCCATCACCGCGCGCATCTTCTTGAGGAAGGGGACGTTTTCGGGACGGTTCTTGTCGAACTCGTGATCCTGCATGTCGTAGGTCGAGACCGGCGGCCAGCGTTCGGGATCGGGGTCCATCGCCGGATTGTCGCGCAGTTTCGGGTCGTGGAAGTAGTAGTTCACCGTATCGAGGCGGAAGCCGTCGACGCCGCGATCCAGCCAGAAGCGGAACACGTCGAGCAATTCGTCCTGCACCTCGGGATTGTGCAGGTTCAGGTCGGGCTGCTCGATCAGGAAGTTATGCAGGTAATACTGGCCGCGCTCGGGGGCGTATTCCCAGGACGAGCCGCCAAACACCGATTGCCAGTTGTTCGGCGGGCTGCCATCGGGCTTGGGATCGGCCCAGACATACCAGTCCTTCTTCGCGCCGCCTTTCTTGGCGTCCTTGAACCACGGATGCTGATCGGAACTGTGCGAGATCACCTGATCGATCACGACCTTCAGGCCCAGTTCATGCGCCCGCGCCACCAGCGCGTCGAAATCCTCGAGCGTGCCGAATTGCGGATCGATGTCGCGATAATCGGAGACGTCATAGCCCATATCCGCCATCGGCGAGGTGAAGATCGGCGACAGCCAGATCGCATCGACGCCCAGCGAGGCGACATGATCGAGCCTGCGCGTGATCCCCTTCAGATCGCCGATACCGTCGCCCGAGTCGTCTTGAAAGCTACGCGGATAAATCTGGTAGATAACCGCCCCGCGCCACCAATCCTTCGCCATGAATCGCTCCTCTTTCAGTTTCCTGTTGCCCGTTATCGCGGCAAGGGTAGACTTGTTAGCGCAAACGGCAACCGCCGCTCAGGCCGTTTCTGCGCCTTCGCTTGACCTTGAGCAGGGGGCGGCACATCAATCAATTGCTATCTGACGCGTTCCGGAGACCTCCCCCTTGAAAGACACCCAATTGCCCAGTGCCGAGACAGTTCGCGAAGAAATTCTGCACCACATCACTTTTTCGATGGGCAAGGATCCCGATCACGCCTCGGTCTATGACTGGCGCATGGCGCTGTCTCTCGCGATCCGCGACCGGGTCGTGGCGCCGTGGTTCGCAGCGACCCGGCGGACATGGGAAGAGGGACGCAAGCGGGTCTACTACCTCTCGATGGAGTTCCTGATCGGGCGGATGCTCGAGGATGCCGCGATCAACCTCGGTCTGCGCGCCACCTGCCGCGAGGCGATGGAAGCGCTTGGTCAGGACTGGGAAGCCGTGGTCGAGAACGAGCCCGACGCGGCGCTCGGCAATGGTGGGCTAGGGCGGTTGGCCGCCTGCTACATGGAGAGCATGGCGACGCTGGGCTGCCCCGGATATGGCTACGGCATCCGCTATGAACACGGCCTCTTCAAGCAGCGCTTCGAGGGCGGGCGTCAGGTCGAGACGCCGGAGGATTGGCTCAAGCAGCGCCACCCGTGGGAATTCGAACGGCCCGAGGCGGCCTATGAGATCGGCTTCAAGGGCCATGTCGAAACGCTGGACGGCAAGCCGCATTGGGTGCCAGGCGAGACGGTGCTGGCCGAAGCCTATGACATGCCGATCATCGGCTGGGAGGGCAAATGGGCGAACACGCTGCGTCTGTGGTCGGCCAAGCCCACCGAGCAGTTCGACCTCGCACGCTTCAATCACGGCGATTACGCCGCCGCAGCCGAACCCGAGGCGCTGGCGCGCACGCTATCCCGCGTCCTTTATCCCGATGACACGACCTATGCGGGCAAGGAGCTTCGCCTCAAGCAGGAGTATTTCCTGACTTCCGCCGCGCTGCAGGACATCATGCGCCGCCATCTGGCCGCCGGGCACAGCATCGAGGCGTTGCCCGACTTCGTCGCGATCCAGATGAACGATACGCATCCGGCGATCGCGGGGCCGGAGTTGATCCGCATCCTCACCGATCTGCATGACATGGAGTTCGACGCCGCGCTCGAGATCACGATGCAATGTCTGGGCTACACGAACCACACACTGCTCCCCGAGGCGCTCGAACGTTGGGCGACCTATCTGATGGGCACCGTGCTGCCGCGCCATATGCAGATCATCGAGAAGATCGACAGCTGGCACCGGCGCAAATTTCCCAAACGCGCGCATTACGTCGGCATCGTGAAGCATCAGGAGGTGCGGATGGGCGAACTGGCCTTCATCACCTCGCATAAGGTGAACGGGGTCTCGGCGCTCCATACCGAGCTGATCAAGCGCAACCTGTTTCCCGAGTTGGACCGACTGCATCCCGGGCGCATCATCAATCAGACCAACGGGATCACGCCGCGCCGCTGGCTTCGCATGGCCAATGGTGAGCTGTCGCATCTGATCATCGACACGATCGGCGATGGCTGGGAGGCCGATCTCGACAAGCTGCGCGCACTGGAGCCCTATGCCGAGGATGCGAGCTTCCGCGACGCTTTCATGGCCGCGAAACGGCGCAACAAGGTGCATCTGGCGGATTGGGTGCGCGACACGCAAGGGATCACCCTCGACCCCGATGCGATCTTCGACATTCAGGTCAAGCGCATCCACGAATACAAGCGCCAGCTGCTCAACATCCTGCAGACCATCGCCGAATGGCACGCGATCCGCGAGAACCCGCAGGCCGACTTCCAGCCGCGCGTGAAGATCTTCGGCGGCAAGGCGGCACCGGGCTATCACACCGCGAAACAGATCATCCGGCTGATCAATGACGTGGCCGAGGTGGTCAATAACGACCCTTATGTCGATGGGCGCCTCAAGATCGTCTATCCGCCGAACTACAACGTCTCCATGGCCGAGCGGCTGATCCCGGCGGCGGACCTGTCAGAACAGATATCGACCGCGGGCAAGGAAGCCTCCGGCACCGGCAACATGAAATTCGCATTGAACGGCGCACTGACCATCGGCACGCTCGATGGCGCGAATGTGGAAATTCGTGAACAGGTCGGCGCGGAGAACTTCTTCCTCTTCGGTATGACCGCCGACGAGGTGATGGAGCGCCGCCGCGATCCCGAACATGCGCGCCACGCCATCCTCGCAAGCCAGCCTTTGCAGGACGTGCTGCAGATGATCGCCGAGGGACGGTTTTCTCCTGAGGAACCAGAACGCTATCACGATCTTGTTCATAATATGTGGCATAGCGATTATTTCCTCGTCGCTTCCGATTTCGAGGCCTACGCGGCGGCCCAGAAAGAGGTGGACACGGCCTTCGCCGATCGCGCAGGCTGGGCGAAGATGGCTGTTTTGAACACCGCGCGGATGGGGTTCTTCTCCTCCGACCGGGCGATCAAGGGCTACATGGACGAGATCTGGACCACTCAATCGGCCCTGTGAACCAAGGAGCGCTATGACACTTTCCCGCGACGAGGCCGAAGCGCTTATCCACGCGCAACATCCCGATCCGTTTTCCGTGCTGGGTCTGCATGACGGGGAAATCGTGGCGCTTGTGCCCGGCGCAGAAGAGGTCTGGGCGCTTGGCAAGACAGAGGTCGCGCTGGAGCCCGTCGTGCCGGGGATCTTCATCGGCAAATGGGGCGAGGAAACCTACCGTCTGCGCGCGCGGCACGATCAGACGACATGGGATTTCGACGACCCTTACGGCTTCGCGCCGGTGTTGGGCGCGATCGACGAATATCTGATCGGGGAGGGGACGCATACGCGGCTCTGGGAGAAGCTCGGCGCCCATGTGATCACGCATCAGGACGTCGAAGGCGTCCATTTCGCGGTCTGGGCGCCCAATGCGCGCCGCGTCTCGGTCGTGGGCGATTTCAATTTCTGGGACGGCCGCCGCCACCAGATGCGCCGGATCGGCGCGTCCGGCGTCTGGGAGATTTTCGTCCCCGGCATCCATGCAGGCGCGCTTTACAAGTACGAGCTGCTCGACGCGGAGGGGACGGTGCTGCCGCTCAAGGCCGACCCGGTCGGCTTCGGTGCAGAGCATCCGCCCGCGCAGGCCTCGGTCGTGCGCAAGCTTGGGCGGCATCGCTTCGGCGACAGCGCATGGTGTCAGACCCGCGCCGAGGCGCAGGAACGCCACGCGCCGATATCGGTCTACGAGGTGCATCTCGGGAGTTGGATGCGGATCTGGGACGAGGGGGGCAGGCCGCTTTCCTATCACGAACTGGCCGAGAAGCTGGTCGATTACGTCTGCGATATGGGCTTCACCCATATCGAACTGCTTCCCATTACCGAACACCCGTTCGACGGCTCCTGGGGCTACCAGCCGATCGGGCTCTACGCGCCGACGATCCGCCACGGTCGCCCCGAGGAATTCGCGGAATTCGTGGATGCGGCGCATCGGCGGGGCCTCGGTGTGATCCTCGACTGGGTGCCGGGGCATTTCCCGACCGACGATCACGGGCTGAGACATTTCGACGGCACAGCGCTTTATGAGCATGCCGACCCGAAAGAGGGCTTCCATCAGGACTGGAACACGCTGATCTACAATTACGGGCGGCGCGAGGTGTCGAACTATCTGCTGGCCAATGCGCTGTTCTGGCTGGAGGAATATCACCTCGACGGGCTGCGCGTGGACGCCGTGGCCTCGATGCTCTACCGCGACTATTCGCGGGCCGCTGGCGAATGGGTGCCCAACAAATATGGCGGGCGCGAGAACCTCGAGGCGATCGAATTCCTGCAGAACATGAACGCGGCCTCCTATGGCGGCGCGGAAGGCATCATGACGGTGGCGGAGGAAAGCACCGCCTATCCCGGTGTCACGCGCCCCGTGCATGAGGATGGCTTGGGTTTCGGCTACAAGTGGAACATGGGCTGGATGAACGATTCCTTGCGCTATTTTGCGCGCGATCCGCTCTATCGCAAGTTCCACCATACCGAGCTGACCTTCGCGAGCTCGTACATTTACAGCGAGAATTTCATCCTGCCGATCAGCCATGACGAGGTCGTGCACGGCAAGGGCTCAATGCTGGGCAAGATGCCCGGCAACGACCCCGAGAAATACGCCAATCTGCGCGCCTTCTACGCGTTCCAATGGGCGCATCCGGGCAAGAAGCTTTTGTTCATGGGGCAGGAATTCGGCCAGTGGTCGGAATGGAGCCATGAGCGCGAGCTGGACTGGTATCTGCTCGACGATCCGCGCCACGAGGGACTGCGCGCGCTGGTACGCGATCTTAACCGGCTCTACCGCGAGACGCCCGCGCTGCATTGGGGCGATTGCGAGCCGGAAGGCTTCGAATGGATCGCCGCCGACGACTCCGAGGCCTCGGTCTTCATCTTCGAGCGCCGCGCGCCCGGCTCCGATCCGGTCGTGGTGGTCGCGAACCTGACCCCGGTCGAGCACAGCTACCGCATCGGCCTGCCGCTGGACGGCGAGTGGTGCGAGATACTCAACACGGATTCCGGTTTCTACGGCGGCGAGAACCGCGGCAATCTCGGTGCGATCCGCGCCGAAGACCACGCGCAGGGCCGCTGCGCCCAGAGCGCGGAGGTGTATCTGCCGCCGCTGTCAGTCGTGATGTTCACGCCCGCGTAAGCGGTGCCCAGAGGAGGGGGAGGAATATGAAACCACAGCCCAACACGCGCCTGAGCGCGCAGGCCATGGCCTTCGTGCTGGCAGGCGGCCGCGGCAGCCGCCTGAAGGAATTGACCGACCGGCGCGCGAAACCCGCCGTCTATTTCGGTGGCAAGACCCGGATCATCGACTTCGCCCTGTCGAACGCGCTCAATTCCGGCATCCGCAAGATGGCGATCGCCACGCAATACAAGGCCCATTCGCTGATCCGCCACATCCAGCGCGGATGGGATTTCTTCCGCGCTGAGCGGAACGAATATCTCGACATCCTGCCCGCGAGCCAACGCGTGGCCGATAGCCGCTGGTATGCAGGCACCGCCGACGCGGTGGCGCAGAATATTGATATCATTGAAGATTACGGCGTGAAATACGTCATCATCCTCGCCGGAGACCACATCTACAAGATGGATTACGAGGTGATGCTGCGCCAGCATGTCGACACCAAGGCCGATGTCACGATCGGCTGTCTAACCGTGCCGCGGATGGAGGCGACCGCCTTTGGCGTGATGGCCATCGACAAGACCGGACAGATCACCGATTTCCTCGAAAAGCCCGCAGACCCGCCCGGAATGCCCGGCGATCCCGATCATGCGCTGGCCTCGATGGGGATTTATGTCTTTGACTGGCAATTCCTGCGCGAATTGCTGATCCGCGACATGGAAGACCCGAATTCGTCCCATGATTTCGGGCATGACCTGATCCCGCAGATCGTCAAGCACGGCAAGGCGATGGCGCATAAGTTCTCGGATAGCTGCGTGACGACGGGGCTCGAGACCGAACCTTACTGGCGCGATGTGGGCACGGTGGATGCCTTCTGGCAGGCCAATATCGACCTGACCGATTTCACGCCAAAGCTGGACCTCTACGACACCGAATGGCCGATCTGGACCTATGCCGAGATCGTGCCGCCCGCGAAATTCATCCATGACGAGGATGGCAGACGCGGCTCGGCAATCTCCTCGCTGGTCTCGGGCGACTGCATCGTCTCGGGCGCGGAGGTGCGCAATTCGCTGCTCTATACCGGCGTGCGCGCGCATAGTTTCGCGAGCCTTGAGGAGGCTGTGGTGCTGCCTTACGTCGATATCGGGCGGCATGCGCGGCTGAGCCAATGCGTGATCGACCGCGGCGTGCATATTCCCGAAGGGCTCGTCGTGGGCGAAGACCCGGAGGAGGACGAGAAGTGGTTCCGCCGGTCGGAAGGCGGCGTCGTGCTGATCACGCAGACGATGCTCGACAAACGCGCGGCGGCATTGGACTAACGGGGTCAGAGAGCGGGGCGCTGCCCCGCGCCCCGGGATATTTGGAAAGAGCGAAGATATGAAACGCGTGCTCTCGGTTGCGTCAGAAGCGGTTCCGCTAATCAAGACGGGCGGTCTGGCCGATGTGGCAGGCGCCTTGCCCGCCGCGCTCAAAGGGCAGGGCTGGGAGATGCGGGTGATGATCCCGGCCTATCGCGGGATTCTGAAAAAGCTGAAATCACCGAAACCCGTATGGGAAAGCGAGAGCCTCTATGGCGGCCCGGCGCGTCTGGTGCTGGGCAAGGCGGGCGGCATGGAGGTGCTGGCGCTGCAGGCCGACCATCTGTTCGACCGGGACGGGGGCCCGTATTCGCAAGACGGGCGCGACTATCCCGACAATGCGGAACGCTTCGCCGCCCTCAGCTTCGTCGCCGCCGAGATTGCGCGCGAGGGTGCAGGCAAATGGCAGCCCGATCTGGTGCATTGCCACGATTGGCAGACCGGGCTCGTGCCGTGGTATCTGCGCGGCACCGGCATTCCGACGGTGATGACGATCCACAACATCGCGTTTCAGGGCCGGTTCGGCCGCGACAAGCTGGCGGCGCTCGGGCTGCAGACCTGGGATTTCACCCGCGAAGGCGTGGAATTCTGGGGCGATATCTCGACGCTGAAAGCCGGGCTGGTCGCGGCGAGCGCGATCACCACGGTCAGCCCGCGCTATGCAGACGAGTTGATGCGCGGCGAGTTCGGCATGGGGCTGGAAGGTGTCATTCAGGCGCGCGCGGGTGACCTGCACGGTATTCTCAACGGGATCGATCTGGATGTCTGGAACCCCGAGACCGATCCGGAAGTGACGTCTTTCTCGGCGGCTAAACCCGGCGGAAAATCGAAGAACCGCAAAGCTTTGGAGGCCGAATTTGATCTCGATGTGCCGGGACCGCTGGCGATCCTGATCTCGCGCCTGACGCCGCAGAAGGGCATCGATTTGCTCGCTCCGGCGCTTGGGCCCTATCTGGAGGCGGGCGGCGGTCTTGCGGTGCTGGGATCGGGCGATGGCTGGGCGGAAGACGCGATGCGCGACCTTGCCGCGCGCCACCCCGGCCGGGTCGGCGTGAAGATCGGCTATGACGAGGCGCTGAGCCACCGGATGTATGCGGGCGGCGACGCGGTGCTGGTGCCCTCGCGCTTCGAACCCTGCGGGCTGACCCAGCTCTACGGGCTGCGCTATGGCTGCCTGCCGGTGGTCTCCGCCGTGGGCGGCCTCGCCGATACGGTGGTGGGCGCGACGCCCGCGACCGAGGCCGCAGGCGCATCGACCGGGATCGTCTTCCATCCCGTCGACGATCTCGCGTTGCGGCAGGCGCTGATGAAGCTGATCGCGCTCTATGCCGATCGCAAGGGCTGGGCCGCGATGCAGCGCCGGGCAATGAAGACCGACTGGGGCTGGGACGGATCGGCCGCACGCTACGCCGCGCTTTATGACGCGCTTCTCGCGCGATGAAGATAAGCCCCGGCAGAGCGGACCCGCTGGGCGCAACGCCCTGCGAGGGCGGCGTGAACTTCGCGCTGGCCTCGGCCCATGCCGAGCGCGTGGAGCTGTGCCTGTTCACCAAATCTGGCGAGCAGCGGATCGACCTGCCCGGGCGCACCGGTCCGACTTGGCATGGCTTTGTCGCGGGGCTCAAGCCGGGGGCGCGTTATGGCTACCGGGTGCATGGGCCCTGGGCGCCCGAGGCGGGGCATCGGTTCAACCCGGCGAAGCTTCTGATCGACCCCTATGCGCGCGAGATCGACTCGAAGATCAGCTGGCAAGCCCCTATGCAATATGGGAAATCCAAACCCGACCGGCGCAATAGCGCAAGCGTCACGCCGAAATCCGTCGTGGCCGAGATCGCGCGGCCCGAATGGGATCGGCCGCAGCATAGCTGGTCCGAGACGGTGATCTACGAGGCCCATCCCAAGGGGCTGACGATGACCCATCCGGACGTGCCCGAAGCCTTGCGCGGCACCTGGGTGGGGCTCGCCTCCGATCCGATCCTGTCGCATCTCACCGATCTCGGGATCACCGCGATCGAGCTGCTGCCGAGCTGCGCCTATCTCGACGATCGTTTCCTCGTCGAGAAGGGCTTGAGCAATTACTGGGGCTACCAGCCCATCGCCAATTTCGCGCCGGAGCCGCGCTATTCCGGTGCCGATCCGCGCGGCGAATTTCGCGAGATGGTGCGGCGCTTCCATGGCGCCGGGATCGAGGTGATCCTCGACGTCGTCTACAACCACACGGGCGAGGGCAATGCGATCGGGCCGATGCTCAGCCTGCGTGGGATCGACAATGCGAGCTATTACCGCCTGACGCCCGACGGCGCCTATATCGACGAGACCGGGACCGGCAATACGCTGGACCTGTCGAACCCGCTCTGTCTGCGGCTGGTGATGGATTGCCTGCGCCATTGGGTTGAGGAGATGGGCGTGGATGGCTTCCGCTTCGATCTGGCGGCGACGCTGGCACGCGGCACCTCGGGAGCGGTTGAGGCGCATGCGCAATTTCTCACCGCGATCGAGCAGGATCCGGTGCTGCGAGGGGTGAAATTGATCGCGGAGCCCTGGGATATCGGGCCGGGCGGCTATTACCTGGGTGGCTTCCCGCATCCTTTCACCGAATGGAACGACCGCTTCCGCGACGATGCGCGCCGGTTCTGGCGCGGCGACCGGGGCATGGCGGGCGATTTGGCGCGGCGCGTGGCGGGATCAGCGGAAATCTTCGACCAGAACGGGCGGCCCGCTACGGCCTCGGTGAATTTCATCACCGCCCATGACGGCTTCACGCTACAAGACCTTGTTTCCTATGGCGAAAAGCAGAACCTCGCGAATGGCGAGGAAAACCGCGACGGCCATGACGCGAATTTCTCGGAAGCGCTGGAGAGCGTCGAAGCGCAGGCCCTGCGCAAACGCGCGCTGCTTGCGACACTGCTGATGAGCCAAGGCGTGCCGATGCTGCTGGCCGGTGACGAAATCGGCAATTCGCAGGGCGGCAATAACAACGCATATGCGCAGGATAACGAGATCGGCTGGATCGACTGGACCGTGCCCGACGACACTTTAAAAACATTCGTCAAGCATCTGATCCAGATACGAAAAGATCACCGCGTCCTGCGGCAAAACCGCTATCTGCACTCGCTGATCCGCAAGCAGGACGGGATGCGCGATCTGATCTGGCGGCTTGCCTCTGGTGAGGAACCCGAACCGCATGATTGGAACGATCCCGAGCTGCGTTGCATCGGCGTCGAGATTCGCGGCGCTGCCGAAGGTCCGGCCGGCGAGGCCGGCAGCGAGGCGGTCTACGTGATCCTCAACGCAGGCCCCGCGCGCGAAGTGAAATTGCCGCCGGGCCGCTGGACTCGCGCGCTCGATTCCGCCTTGCCCGGACAGAAAGCGGAACAAATCGACGGCCCCGAGGCTTGCCTTGCCGCACAATCCGTTCAAGTCTTTACCCGCGCCACAGTGCAGGAGAAATCATGACCCGCCACGCGACCCAGCCCATCGACGGCCAGAAACCCGGCACCTCGGGGCTGCGCAAGAAAACCCGCGTTTTCATGCAGCCAAGCTACCTCGAGAATTTCGTGCAATCGACCTTCGACGCGATCGGCGGTGTGCGCGGCAAGACCTTGGTTCTTGGCGGTGACGGGCGTTATTTCGGACGGGAAGCGGCAGGCACGATCCTGAAAATGGCGGCCGCCAACGGGGCTGCGCGGGTGATCGTGGGGCAGGGTGCGTGGCTGTCCACGCCCGCCGCGTCGAACCTGATCCGGCAGCGCCAGGCGGATGGCGGGATCATCCTCTCGGCCAGCCACAATCCGGGCGGCCCGGAGGAAGATTTCGGCGTCAAATACAACAGCGCCAATGGCGGGCCTGCGCCGGAGTCGATCACCTCGGCGATCCACAAGCGCACGCAAGAAATCCGTGAGTATCATCTGCTCGATGCGGCAGATCCCGATCTGGACCGCCTTGGCGAGACGCCGCTGGGAGAGATGACGGTCGAAGTCGTCGATCCGGTGAGCGCCTATGCCGACCTGATGGAAACGATATTCGATTTCAATGCGTTGCGGGACGTCTTTAAAGCGGGCTTCCGGATGCGGATGGACTCGATGTGCGCCATCACCGGACCTTACGCAGTGGAGATTTTCGAGAACCGCCTCGGCGCACCGGCCGGGACCGTCACGCATGGCACGCCGCTGCCGGATTTCGGCGGCATGCATCCCGATCCGAACCCGACCTGGGCGCATGAGCTGATGGATGAGATGATGGGCGAAAGTGCCCCGGATTTCGGCGCGGCCTCGGATGGCGATGGCGACCGGAACATGATCCTCGGCGCGGGCACCTATGTCTCGCCGTCGGACAGTCTCGCGGTGCTGGCCGCGAACGCGCATCTCGTGCCGGGCTACAAGGACGGGCTGAAGGGTGTCGCGCGCTCGATGCCGACCTCTGCGGCGGCGGATCGGGTGGCCGAGGCGCTTGGCCTCGATTGCTACGAGACGCCGACGGGTTGGAAGTTCTTCGGCAACCTGATGGATGCGGGGCGCGTGTCGCTCTGTGGCGAGGAAAGTTTCGGAACGGGCTCCGACCATGTGCGCGAGAAGGACGGGCTCTGGGCGGTGCTGATGTGGCTCAACATCCTAGCCGTTCGCAAGATGTCGGTGGCCGAGATCATGGCCGATCATTTCGCGCGCTACGGTCGCAACTACTATTCGCGCCACGATTACGAGGCGCTGCCGACCGAGCAGGCAGAGGCGATGCTGGACGATCTGCGCAGCCGCCTTGGAGAGCTGAAAGGGACGCAAGTCGAAGAGCTTACGGTCGAAAGCTCAGACGAGTTTTCCTATACCGATCCGATCGATGGCTCGGTCGCGGAAGGTCAGGGTTTCCGCATTCTGTTTGAAGGCGGCTCACGCGTCGTGCTGCGTCTGTCGGGCACGGGCACCGAGGGCGCGACGCTGCGCGTGTATCTCGAGCGCTATGCGCCGGGTCCGGATGGGCTGGACCATGATCCGCAAGATGCGCTCGCACCGATCATCCGGGCGACAGAGGCGCTAGTGGGCATCCGTGAACGTACGGGGCGCGAGAAACCCGACGTCATCACCTGATCCGGTCAGGCGGCAAATCCAGCCGGAAAACAAAGCCGGGGGGCCGAAATCGCCCCCCGTTTTCATACCAGCGTTATACCGATAATCGGTATTATGTAAATTATAAGTGCGATTTGACGCCCATTATGGGGTCAAAACCGTGCTCCCGACCGTTTTCCGGCCCTCCAGCGCCTCATGGGCTGCGGCAACATCCTCCAGAGAAAAGCTCTGTGGCACGTCGATCTTGATCTCGCCTTTCCCAATCATCTCAAAGAGTTCTGAGGCGGAGTTACGCAACCAGCCCGGCTGATCCGTGTGCTGGAACAAGGTCGGACGCGTCAGGAACAGCGAGTTGCGCGCCAGATCGCCGATCTTGAACTGATCCGCCGGACCCGAGCTTTGACCGAAGCACACCAGCGTGCCGAACCGTTTGAGCACATCGAGCGACGTCATCACCGTATCCGCGCCCACCGAGTCATAGACCGCGGCGACGCCCGCGCCATCGGTAAGCCGTTTGACCTCCGCGCCGAAATCCTCGGACCGGTAATCGATCACCGCGTCATAGCCGTGCTCGAGCGCACGCGCGCATTTCTCAGGTCCGCCAGCCGTGCCGATCGCGCGCACGCCCTTGGCCTTCAGCCATTGGCCCGCGATTGAGCCAACGCCACCGGCCGCTGCGTGGAAAAGCACGGTGTCACCAGACTTTACGGGATATGAGTGATGGATCAGGTAATGCACGGTCAGACCTTTGAGCATCACCGCTGCCGCGACCTCATCGGAAATCTCGTCCGGGATCGGCACAACGTTTTTCGCAGCCATCACCCGGTGGCTCGCATATGCGCCATTGGGCTGCGTATACGCCACGCGCTGTCCGACCTGCAGATCGACGCCGTCGCCGACCGCCTCGATCACACCCGCCGCTTCGCCGCCGGTGATCAGATTGCTCTCGACCGGCCACGGATAAAGCCCGGTGCGGAAGTAAACATCGATGAAATTCAATCCGATAGCGGTATGTTTTAAAGTGACTTCGCCGGGCCCCGGTTTGGGGACCTCGATCTCGATCTTGTGGAACTGGTCGCGCCCGCCGGGGCGCGAGATTGCCATCGCATAAGCCATGTTATCCTCCCTGTTGCCGCGCAAAGGTACTGCGCGCGGCCCCGGCGTCAATCCGGGATCGGATGCGGCAGGAAGGCGCCGTTCATCTCGACGATCTCATCCCAGACGCGCAGCGCCAGTTCGCGCGGGCGTTCGCTCTCGCGGCGCACGAGGAACCAATGGCGCATCAGTGGCAATCCCGGCGCCGGGATCAGCGCCAGGCGCCCGGTCTCCAGCTCGTCCGTCACCGTGTGCAGGCTGAGAAACGCGATGCCGAGACCCGCCATCACCGCTTGCTTGATCGTCTCGTTGCTGTCCATCTCCAGCGTGTCGTAGAGCCGCCCGTCGCCGACCCGGTCGAGCCAGCGCGACATCAGGATGCGCGTCCCCGACCCTTCTTCGCGTGAGATGAAAGTCTCGCCGAAAAGCTGCTCCAGATCGTCGGCCTTGGCGATCAGCGGATGGTCCGGCGGTGCGACCAGCGCATGCGGATGCTGGCCGATCGGCTCGGCCACAACCGGCGGATGGCGCGGCGGACGGCCCATCACGGCGATGTCGAAACTGCCGCGCTCGATCCCCTCGATGATGGCCGAGCGGTTGCCCACGCGCAGCGCGACCTCGATCTCGGGATGGGCGTCTTGCAGCATCTTCACCAGCCGCGGCGCGAAATATTTGCCGGTCGAGACGACACCGAGCGTGATCCGGCCCACTTGCCCGCGCGCGATGGCGCTCAGCGTCGCCTCGGCCTGCGACAAGTTGTCCTCGATCCGCAGCGCGGTTTCGCGCAACGCCTTGCCGGCCTCGGTCAGCTCGGATCCCGCACCGTCGACGGCGCGCTGGATCAACTTCATCCCGACCGCATCTTCCAAACCCCGAATTTGCGTATGAATTGCGGGAGTTGTGAGGTTCAGGCTTTCCCCGGCTGCCGTCAGAGACCCACCCCGCGCCACCGCATCAAGCGCGCGCAATTGCTTCAGCGTTACAGCGTTCATCCGCATGTAGTTTCAATTTCCCTTAACGCATATTCCCTTTATTTAAATTTCATAAAAATACGATCCGGGCAATGGTCTGGCTCACAAGAACATCGACTTTGGAGGAGGAGAAGATGTCCGTGAGTTTCGACGGCCTCGGTATTTCTGCCGATCTTGCCGACACCATGACCCGCCTGACCAGCGTCGGCGCCCAGCTTGCCCGCATGATTGCGCGCAACGGGCTTGAGGGAAATCTGGCGGAAGCCGCAGGCACCAACGCCGGTGGCGACGGGCAGAAAGCGCTCGACGTGATCGCGGATGAGGCCTTCATGGATGCGCTGCGCGGTGGTGCGGTTCGTCATTACGCTTCGGAAGAACAAGACGAGGTGGTCGATTTCGGCGAGGGCACGCTCGCGCTTGCCATCGATCCGCTCGACGGATCCTCGAATATCGACGTGAATGTCTCGATCGGCACGATCTTCTCGATCTTCGAGGCCGCCGACGACATGGATGCCAGCTTCCTGCGCCCGGCCAATGAGCAGATCGCAGGCGGCTACATCATCTTCGGGCCGCAGACCGCGCTGGTCGTGACCTTCGGCAAGGGTGTGCAGCAATGGGTTCTCGAGCCCGGCAGCGACATCTGGCGCCGCGTGGCCGATCCGAAGCCCCTGCCCTCCGAGACCTCGGAATACGCGATCAACGCGTCGAACTATCGCCACTGGCCGCAGCCGATCCGCGCCTTCATCGACGATCTCGTCGCCGGTGCCGAAGGTCCGCGCGGACGCAATTTCAACATGCGCTGGATCGCCTCTCTGGTGGCCGAAACCCATCGCATCATCTCGCGCGGCGGCGTCTTCCTCTATCCGGGCGACGACCGCGACGGCTACGAGCGCGGCCGTCTGCGCCACGTCTATGAATGCGCACCGATCGCGATGCTGATCGAGCAGCTCGGCGGCGAGGCCACCGACGGCGCCGATCCCATCATGTCCGCGACGCCCGACCGGCTGCATGCCCGCACGCCCTTCGTCTTCGGCTCGGCCAGCAAGGTCGCCCGCGTCGCCGCCTATCACGACCTGCCGCAGGATGAAGCCCACGCGCTCTTCAACACCCGCGGCCTCTTCCGGAGCTAATCCATGTCCAAGAAACACCCCATCATTTCCGTCGTCGGTTCTTCCGGTGCAGGCACCTCGACGGTGAAATCGACCTTCGATCAGATCTTCCGTCGCGAAGGGATTTCCGCGGTCTCGATCGAGGGGGACGCCTTCCACCGCTACAATCGCGCCGACATGAAGGAAGAGCTGCAAAAGCGTTATGACGCGGGCGATCAAGGCTTTTCGCATTTCTCCTATGAAGCCAATGAACTCAGAGAGTTGGAGCGCGTCTTTCGCGAATATGGCGAGACCGGCAAGGGCAAGACCCGCCATTACGTCCATGACGACGCCGAGGCCGAGAAATGGGGCACGCCGCCCGGCCACTTCACCGAGTGGAGCGATTTCGAGGACGAGTCCGACCTGCTTTTCTACGAAGGCCTGCACGGCTGCGTGGTCAATGACGAGGTGAACCTCTCGGCGCTGGCCGATCTGAAGATCGGCGTGGTTCCGGTGATCAACCTCGAATGGATCCAGAAAATCCACCGCGACCGCGCCTCGCGGGGCTACACGACGGAAGCGGTCACCGACGTGATCCTGCGCCGCATGCATTCCTACGTGAACTGCATCACGCCGCAATTCACCGAAACGGATATCAATTTCCAGCGCGTGCCGGTCGTCGACACCTCGAACCCGTTCATCGCGCGCTGGATCCCGACGGCGGACGAAAGCCTCGTGGTGATCCGCTTCAAGAACCCGCGCGGGATCGATTTCCCTTATCTCACCTCGATGATCAACGGCTCCTGGATGAGCCGCGCGAACTCGATCGTCATTCCCGGCAACCGTCAGGATCTGGCCATGCAGCTGATCCTCACCCCCCTCATCGAACGCCTCGTGCGTGAATCGAAGCGGGCTTGAGAAGGATGAACAAGGTGATGAAAGACATTCAAATCACGCAAGAAACGCGCATGGCGAATGCGATCCGTGCGCTTACGATGGATGCGGTGCAAAAGGCCAATTCGGGCCATCCCGGGATGCCGATGGGCATGGCCGATGTGGCAACCGTTCTGTTCAACCGCTTCATGAATATCGATCCCACCGCGCCGAAATGGCCCGACCGCGATCGCTTCGTTCTGTCGGCGGGTCACGGCTCGATGCTGATCTACGCGATCAACCATCTGCTGGGCTATGAAGATATGGGCATGGACCAGATCAAGGCGTTCCGCCAGCTGGGTTCGCGCACCGCTGGCCACCCGGAATACGGCCATGCCGAGGGGATCGAAGTGACCACCGGGCCGCTCGGTCAGGGTATCGCCACGGCGGTGGGGATGGCGATTGCCGAAAAGATGAAGAACGCGCGCTATGGCACTGATCTGGTGGATCATTTCACCTATGTCATTGCAGGCGACGGCTGCCTCATGGAAGGGATCAGCCACGAGGCGATCGACCTCGCGGGGCATCTCGAGCTCGGCAAGCTGATCGTGATGTGGGACGACAATTCGATCACCATCGACGGTGACACGGATCTGTCCACCTCGATGGACCAGAAGGCGCGTTTCGCGGCGGCTGGCTGGCACGTGCTCGAATGCGACGGTCATACGCCGACCGAGATCGCCGATGCGATCGAGGCCGCGCGTCAGGATCCGCGCCCCTCGATGATCGCCTGCCGCACCATCATCGGCTTCGGCGCACCGAACAAGCAAGGCGGTCACGATGTCCACGGCGCACCGCTGGGTGACGCGGAAATCGCCGCCGCGCGCAAGCAACTGCATTGGGATCACCCGCCCTTCGACATCCCTGCGGCGATTTACGACGAATGGGGCCGGATCGCGTCGCGAGGCGCGCGGGCGCGGGCGGAGTGGGAACAGCGGTTGAACACCGCAACCGCCCGCGCCGAATTCCTCGCCGCCGAAGAGGCCGACACCAGCCCTCTGACCGCCGCGATCGCCGCCTACAAGCGCAAGCTCTCGGAAGACAAGCCCAAGGTCGCGACCCGCAAGGCGAGCCAGATGGCGCTGGAAGTGGTCAACGCCACCCTGCCCTTCACCGTTGGCGGCTCGGCCGATCTGACCGGCTCGAACCTCACGAAATCCTCGGGCATGAAATCGATCACGCCCACCGATTTCACCGGTGATTACATCCATTACGGCATTCGCGAGCACGGCATGGCCGCCGCGATGAACGGCATCGTGCTCCATGGCGGGCTGCGGCCCTATGGCGGCACCTTCATGGCCTTCGCCGATTACTGCCGCCCCGCAATTCGTTTGTCGGCGCTGATGGGCGTGCCGACCTGCTATGTCATGACCCATGACTCGATCGGCCTCGGCGAGGACGGTCCCACCCATCAGCCGGTAGAGCATTTGGCCTCGCTCCGAGCCATTCCAAACTTGCTCATCCTCCGGCCGGCTGATGCGGTGGAGACCGCCGAGGCCTGGGAAATCGCCATGACCTCGACGGCCACGCCGACGATGATCGTGGCCTCGCGTCAGGGTCTGCCGACGGTTCGCACCGAACACACGGACGAGAACCTCACCGCCCGCGGCGCCTATCTGCTGCGCGCCCCCGAGGCCCGCGACGTGACGCTGATCGCGACCGGGTCCGAAGTCGAAATCGCGATGGCGGCAGCCGACCAGCTGGCCGAGCAAGGGATCAAGGCGGCGGTGGTCACCGCGCCGTGTTTCGAACTCTTCGAGAAACAGGACGCGGCGTATCGCGCCGAGGTTCTGGGCGATGCCCCGCGCGTCGGCTGCGAAGCGGCGATCCGCCAGGGCTGGGATCTCTTCCTGCGCCCCGAGGACCGCTTCGTGGGCATGACCGGTTTCGGGGCCTCGGCCCCTGCCCCGGCGCTCTACAAACACTTCAACATCACGTCCGAAGCGATTGTTTCGGATGCAAAAGAACTGATCTGAGGGACTAACGAGAATGACGGTTAAAGTTGCCATCAACGGGTTTGGACGTATCGGCCGCAACGTGCTGCGCGGGATCATTGAATCGGGTCGCACCGATATCGAGGTGATCGCGATCAACGATCTGGGCCCGGTCGAAACCAACGCCCATCTTCTGCAATTCGACAGCGTCCACGGCCGCTTCCCGCAAGAGGTCACGACCGGCGAGGACTGGATCGACGCGGGCCGCGGCAAGATCAAGGTCACCGCGATCCGCGACCCCAAGGAACTGCCCTGGGGCGACGTGGACATCGCGATGGAATGCACGGGCATCTTCACCGCGCGGGAGAAAGCGGCCTTCCACCTCGAGAACGGCTCGAAGCGCGTGCTGGTCTCCGCCCCGGCAGCCGGTGCCGACAAGACCATCGTCTTCGGCGTCAATGACGGTGCGCTGACCAAGGACGATCTGGTCGTCTCGAACGCGTCCTGCACCACGAACTGCCTCTCGCCGGTCGCCAAGGCGCTCAACGACGCGATCGGCATCTCGAAAGGCTTCATGACGACGATCCACAGCTATACCGGCGACCAGCCGACGCTCGATACGATGCATTCCGACATGTATCGCGCCCGCGCCGCCGCGCTGTCGATGATCCCGACCTCGACCGGCGCTGCGAAGGCCGTGGGTCTGGTTCTGCCGGAGCTCAATGGAAAGCTGGACGGTGTCGCGATCCGGGTGCCGACGCCGAATGTCTCCGTGGTCGATCTGGTCTTCGAGGCCGCGAAAGATACCACCGTCGAGGAAGTGAATGCAGCTATCCGCGCGGCCGCTGACGGCCCGATGAAGGGCATCCTCGGCTACACCGACAAACCCAATGTTTCCAGTGACTTCAACCACGACCCTCATTCATCGGTCTTCCACATGGACCAGACCAAGGTGATGGACGGCCGGATGGTGCGCATCCTCAGCTGGTACGACAACGAATGGGGCTTCTCCAACCGCATGGCCGACACCGCCGTCGCGATGGGAAAGCTCCTCTAACCGCGGTTCGAACCGTTTGGCCCACAACGTAAGGAACACCTGATATGGCATTGATTACGCTCAGACAACTGCTCGATCACGCCGCGGAATACGGCTACGGCGTGCCGGCGTTCAACATCAACAACATGGAACAGGGTATCGCCATCATGAAGGCGGCGGCGAAATGCGACGCCCCCGTCATCATGCAGGCCTCGCGCGGCGCGCGGAGTTATGCCGGCGACATCATGCTGCGCCACATGATCCAGGCGCTGTCGGAGATGTATCCCGATATCCCGCTGTGCATGCATCAGGACCACGGCAATAACGAGGCCACCTGCCTCACCGCGATCCGCCACGGCTTCACCTCCGTCATGATGGACGGTTCGCTGAAGGAAGACATGAAGACCCCCGCCGATTGGGACTACAATGTCGCGATCACCAAGCGCGTGGCCGACATGGCTCATTGGGTCGGCGCTTCGGTCGAGGGCGAGCTGGGCGTGCTCGGCAACCTCGAGACAGGCGAAGCGGCGGAGGAAGACGGCTCGGGCGCGGTTGGCAAACTCAGCCATGACCAGCTGCTGACCGATCCCGACGAGGCGCTCGATTTCGTCAAGCTGACCAAGGTCGATGCGCTGGCGATCGCCTGCGGCACCAGCCACGGCGCCTACAAGTTCTCGCGCAAGCCCACGGGCGACATCCTCGCGATCAGCCAGATCGAGAAGATCCACGCGAAGATTCCGAATGTTCACCTCGTGATGCACGGCTCGTCCAGCGTGCCGCAATATCTGCAGGACCTGATCAACGAGTCCGGCGGCGAGATGCCCCAGACCTACGGCGTCCCGGTCGAAGAGATCGAGCGCGGCATCAAGTCGGGCGTGCGCAAGGTGAACATCGACACCGACAACCGGATGGCGCTGACGGCTCAGTTCCGCAAGGTCGCGCAAGACAAGCCGACCGAGTTCGACCCGCGCAAATTCATGATCCCCGCGATGGAAGAGATGGAGAAGCTCTGCCTCGACCGCTTCCAGCGCTTCGGCACTGCCGGGAATGCCAGCAAGATCAAGGTGATCGACCTCGACGACATGGCCAAGCGCTATGCCGACGGATCGCTCGACCCGGTGATTTCGGCTGCAAAAGCCGCCTGACACAACCGCGATCCCGGCAGTCGAGCGCCCGGGGCCGCAGATATCGGATTTAGGGAGACAAGGAGACCCCGATGAACCAGCACGCAAATCCCGGTAAATACAGCGCCGGCGTCAAAGAGTACCGTGAAACCTACTGGGAGCCGAACTACACGCCGAAGGACAGCGACGTGCTCGCCGTCTTCAAGATCACGCCGCAGGCCGGCGTCCCGCGTGAGGAAGCCGCAGCCGCTGTCGCCGCGGAATCCTCGACCGGCACCTGGACCACCGTCTGGACCGACCTGCTGACCGATCTCGACTACTACAAGGGTCGCGCCTATGCGATCGAGGACGTACCGGGCGACGACGAGAGCTACTACGCTTTCATCGCCTACCCGATGGGCCTGTTCGAAGAGGGCTCGGTCGTCAACGTCTTCACCTCGCTCGTGGGCAACGTGTTCGGCTTCAAGGCCGTCCGTGCGCTGCGTCTGGAAGATGTGCGCTTCCCGCTGTGGTTCGTGACCACCTGCGACGGCCCGCCCCACGGCATTCAGGTCGAGCGCGACAAGCTCGACAAATACGGTCGCCCCTTCCTCGGCTGCACGATCAAGCCGAAGCTGGGT
Source organism: Thioclava sp. PTB-PU3-1 (assembly GCF_055666785.1). NCBI lineage: Bacteria > Pseudomonadati > Pseudomonadota > Alphaproteobacteria > Rhodobacterales > Paracoccaceae > Thioclava > Thioclava sp. PTB-PU3-1. The sequence goes on from NZ_JBVNVL010000004.1 coordinate 170,975, forward strand.
CTCTCGGCGAAGAACTACGGCCGGGCGGTCTATGAGGCGCTGCGGGGCGGTCTCGACTTCACCAAGGATGACGAGAACATCAACTCGCAGCCCTTCATGCGCTGGCGCGACCGTTTCGAGTTCTGTCAGGAAGCGATCGAGAAAGCCGAGCGCGAGACCGGCGAGCGCAAGGGCCACTACCTGAACGTCACCGCGCCGAACATCGAAGAAATGTATAAGCGCGCCGAGTTCGCCAAGGAGATCGGCTCGCCGATCATCATGTCGGACTACCTGACGATGGGCTGGGCGGCGCAGGCCTCGCTGAGCCGCTGGTGCCGCGATAACGGCATGCTGCTGCACGTGCACCGTGCGATGCATGGCGTGATCGACCGTCACCCCAAGCACGGCATCAACTTCCGCGTTCTCGCGAAGATGCTGCGCCTTCTTGGCGGCGACCACCTGCACTCGGGCACCGTCGTCGGCAAGCTCGAAGGCGACCGCGAAGCGACGCTCGGCTGGATCGACCTGATGCGCGACAAATACGTCAAGGAAGACCGCTCGCGCGGCATCTTCTTCGATCAGGACTGGGGCCAGATGCCGGGCGTGCTCCCGGTGGCCTCGGGCGGCATCCACGTGTGGCACATGCCCGCGCTGGTCAACATCTTCGGCGATGACAGCTGCCTTCAGTTCGGCGGCGGCACGCTGGGCCACCCCTGGGGCAACGCAGCCGGCGCAGCGGCAAACCGCGTCGCGGTCGAGGCCTGCGTCAAGGCACGCAACGAGGGCCGCGATCTCGAAAAGGAGTCGAAAGACATCATGACCTCGGCCGCCAAGCACTCGCCCGAACTCAAGATCGCCATGGAGACGTGGAAAGAGATCAAGTTCGAGTTCGACACCGTGGACAAGCTGGACGTGGCGCACCGCTAAGGCGCGCCCCTCCCACCAACGCCTGAGAAAGGACTGACACCATGAGTGAAATGCAAGATTACGGCTCGCGTATCTCGGACCCGAACAGCCGCAAGATGGGCACCTTCTCCTATCTGCCCCAGCTCAACGACGACGAGCTGCGCAAGCAGGTGGAGTACATCGTCTCGAAGGGCTGGAACCCGGCCATCGAGCATACCGAGCCCGAGAATATGCGGTCGAACTTCTGGTATATGTGGAAGCTGCCGATGTTCGGGGAAACCGATGTCGACGCGATCTTCCGCGAGATCGAGATGTGCAAGAAGGCGAACCCGGGCAACCACGTCCGCCTCGTCGGCTACGACAACTTCAAGCAGACGCAGGGCACCTCGATGGTGGTGCACCGCGCCGACATGTCGGCCTCTGCCTGATCTGACACGAGGGGCGGGCTGCCGATCGCGGCGGCCCGCCCTGCCCCATTTTTCCGGATTTTCCAGCGCGACGGAGAGCCACCCATGAGCGATATCGACCCAGACCAGTTCCGTGTGAAGACCGAGCCTTATTACCGGCCCGTCGGCAACGAGATCGAGCAATATGCCGCCGCGTATGACGTGCGGATGCCGGTGATGCTCAAGGGCCCCACGGGCTGCGGCAAGTCGCGTTTCGTCGAATATATGGCGTGGAAGCTGCAGCGCCCGCTGATCACCGTGGCCTGCAACGAGGACATGACCGCCTCCGACCTGATCGGGCGGTTCCTCTTGGATATCAACGGCACCAAGTGGCAAGACGGCCCGCTGACCGTGGCCGCGCGGATCGGCGCGATCTGCTATCTCGACGAGGTCGTCGAGGCCCGTCAGGACACCACCGTCGTGATCCACCCGCTGACCGACCACCGCCGCCAGCTCCCGCTGGAAAAGAAGGGCGAGCTGGTCGACGCCCATCCCGATTTTCAGGTCGTGATCTCGTATAACCCCGGCTACCAGTCGATGATGAAGGATCTCAAGCAATCGACCAAGCAGCGCTTCGGCGCGATGTCTTTCGACTACCCGCAGGCCGCGACGGAGGCCGAGATCGTCAGCCACGAGGCCGGGATCGACCTGAAGACCGCCGAGAAACTCGTGCAGGTGGCCGAACGCTCGCGCAACCTCAAGGGCCACGGGCTCGATGAGGGCATGTCGACGCGCCTCCTGGTCTATGCAGGCCAGCTGATCTCGCAAAACATTCCCGCGCCCGCCGCCTGCCAGATGGCGCTGGTGGAGCCGCTGACCGACGACGCGGATATGCGCGACACGTTGCAGGCGGCCGTCCAGACCTTCTTCCCCGAGATCACCGACAGTTCGAAGGTGGCGTAAGGAGCGCGTCCGATGAAGGTCGATCTCGACGATTACGCCGCCGATCTGATCAAATCCGCGCCGGAGCTGGAGGAGACCCTCGACGGGCTCTTCCACGAGGCGGCGCGGATGATGTCGCCCGCCGGCCTGAAAGATTACATGGACGGCGCAAAGGCGATGACCTCGCTCGGCAAGGGGCCGCGCCTGCTGACCTCCTATCTCGACGAGATGCCGCAGGTCGCCAAGGAATGCGGCGAGGACGTGATCCGCGATGTCGTGGGCGCGGTGCTGAAGCTGGCGTCGATGGTCTCGGGCGAGATTTTGGTGTTGATGCTCGACACGCTGCCCGGCGCCGCCAACCGCTTCGGTGACCCGGAACTACTGCGCGGCTATCTGGCGCTGTTGCACCGGCTGGCGGCCCGAGCGCCGCGGGGCCTGCGTCCGATGTTCGGCGTGCTCGAGGAACTCCTGAGCAAACTCACCCTCTCGGGCCTGCGCCGCTGGGTGGATTTCGGCGCCGAGGCCTATCGCCGCGACCTGCCCAAGCAGGCGGATTACTTCGGGCTGGTGAGCGAGGACAGCCGCGCGGTGCTCAAACAGGAACGCCGCGGCACGCTCTTCATCGATAGCCAGCGCCGGTTGAACTTCTACCTCCGCGCCTTCTGGGCCCGCGATTTCTTCCTGCGTCCCTCTGCCGCCGACTTCGAGGGGTTCCGCCCCTTCATTGAGGACGGCGCGCTGCATCTGCCCGATGCGGTGGACGGGATCAACGGCGCCTCCGGCCTCGATCTCTACCGCGCGATGTGCGCCCATATGGCGGCCCATATCGTCTATTCCGATCACGGGCTGGGGCAGGAAGCGCTGAACCCCGCGCAGATTTTCCTGATCGGGATGATCGAGGATGCCCGCGTCGAATATTGCGCGACGCAGGCCTTTCCGGGGCTGCGCGCGATGTTCGACCGGCTGATGCCGGACACGCCGCAAGGGCAGTACGAACACGAGACGATGTATCTGCTGGAAAAAGTCGCCCGCGCGCTCAACACGCCCGGCACCCGCACTGGCGATCTGGAGATCGACAATCTCGTCGAGACCTTCCACGGCGAGATCGCGGGCAATGCGCGCGAGACGATGTTCTCGTGGTCGCTGGGGGTCGAGCTGTTCAACCTGCTCGCGCAGCGCCGCGCGGTGCCGTCCCTGCGCATTCTCGAATCCCTGAAAATTCCGTATCGCGACGACAACCGCTTCATCTGGTCGCTCTCGGATTACGACTGGTCGAACCAGAACGCCTACCAGCCCGCGCAAGGTCAGGTGCGTAAGCGCGTGGGCCTGATGGAATTCGTCAACGAGGTCGATGTCGAGACCGCAGGTGACGATGCGCAGGAGGTCTGGGTGCTGTCGTCAGAGCTGTTCCCCTACGAGGATGAGGGCGTCAGCTATAACGAGATGGAGGGCAAGGCCCCGATCTCCGACCCGTTCCATTACGGCGAGTGGGATTACAAGGTGCAGCTGATGCGCCCCTCCTGGTCCACCGTGTACGAACACCGCCCGCCGATGGGCGACCCGGACGAGATCGACACGATCCTGACCGCACATCGCGGCATCCGGCACCGGATCAAGCAGATCGTGGACCGGCTGCGCCCGCAAGGCATCTCGCGCCAGCGGCGGCTGGAGGATGGCGACGAGCTGGATATCAATGCCGCCGTCGATGCGATGGTGATGCAGCGGATCGGAATGCAGCCCGACATGCGGATCACCATGCGCAACGTCATCAACCGGCGCGATCTGGCGGTCTGCATCCTGCTCGACCTGTCGGAAAGCACGAACGAGACCGTGCGCGGCTCGGACAAGACCGTGCTGGAGCTGACGCGCGAGGCCTCGGCGCTGGTGGCCTCGGCGATCGAAGGGATCGGCGACCCGTTCGCGATCCACGGCTTTTCCTCGGACGGTCGCCACGACGTGCAATATCAGCGTTTCAAGGATTTCGAGCAGAAGCTCGATTCCGAGGTCAAAGGCCGCCTCGCGGGCATGAACGGCGGGCTCTCGACCCGGATGGGCGCCGCGATGCGCCATGCCGCCCATCACCTGAGCCTGCGTCCCGAGGCGCATAAGCTGTTGCTGATAGTCACCGATGGCGAACCCGCCGATATCGACGAGCGCGACCCGCAATATCTGCGCATGGATGCCAAGAAGGCGGTTGCGGAACTCCAGCAGATCGGCATTAACAGCTATTGTCTGACGCTGGACCCCGAGGCCGACGCCTATGTGTCGCGCATCTTCGGAGCCAACAACTTCACCGTGATCGATCAGGTCGAGCGCCTGCCCGAGAAACTGCCGACCCTGTTCGCGCAACTGACGAAATGATCCCCGGAGGACCCCATGAGCTTTGACCGTTCCATCAAGATCGCGCCCTCGATCCTGTCGGCCGATTTCGCCAATTTCGGCGCCGAGATCCGCGCCATCGAAGATCAGGGGGCCGATTGGGTCCATATCGACGTGATGGACGGGCATTTCGTGCCGAACCTCACCTTCGGCCCGCCCGCCGTGAAAGCGTTCCGCCCGCATGTGAAAACCTTCATGGACGTCCACCTGATGATCGCGCCGGTCGACCCTTACATCGAGGCCTATGCCGAAGCGGGCGCCGATATGATCGTCGCGCATTGGGAGGCCGGTCCGCACCCGCACCGCACGCTGCAGGCGATCAAGGCGCAGGGCGTGAAATGCGGCATCTCGCTGAACCCCGGCACGCCAGCCAACGTGATCTCGGAACTGCTCGACCTCGTCGATATGGTTCTCGTGATGAGCGTGAACCCCGGCTTCGGCGGTCAGAAATTCATCCCCGGTAGCGTCAACAAGGTCCGCCAAGTGCGCGAAATGATTGGCGATCGGGACATCCACATTCAGGTGGATGGCGGGGTCGATCCGACCACGGTCGGCCCGCTGGTCGAGGCCGGTGCGGATTGCTTCGTCGCGGGCTCGGCCGTCTTCAAGGGCGGTTCGGTCGACAAACCCGAGGTCTATGGCGCGAATATGCGCGCGATCCGCGAAGCGGCTCAGGGCGCTCTCAAAGCGGCGCAATGACGGCCGGATCGGCGCAGGGCGGCGCGGTCGCATTCTTGTGATCTGATCGCTTGCCCTGCCGCCACCTCTCGTTCATATTCGTGGAATTGAATACCAGTAAGGGAGGACTGGCATGACTTTCACGCGACGCACCATTCTGCGCGGAGGGCTGGCGATGGGCGCCATGACCGCCCTTCCCCGGCTCAGCTTCGCCGCTCAGACCCTCGAAATGGGGTCGGCCCGGCTCGACACGCTGTCCGATGGCAATCTCGTCCTGCCGATCGGCTTCGTGAGCGACAATCCCGACGCCAAGCCGATCCTCGAGAGCTACGGCATCACCGGAGACTCGGTCGAACCGCCCTGCAACGTCACGCTCTATCGCGACGGGACCAACACGGTGCTGTTCGACGTGGGCTCGGGCAATGACTTCATGCCCTCGGCCGGCAAGCTGATGGAAGCGATGGTTGCGCTCGAAGTCGCGCCCGATGACGTGACCCATGTCGTCTTCACCCATGGCCACCCGGATCACCTCTGGGGTGTGCTCGACGATTTCGACGAGCCGTTCTTCGCCAACGCCCAGCACATGATGGGCAAGGACGAGTTCGAATATTGGCTGAATCCCGAGACGCTCGACACGATCGACGACGGTCGCAAGACCTTCGCGGCAGGCGCGCTGCGCCGCCTCGAAATCCTTGAAGATCAGATCGACACTTTCGGCGATGGCGAGGAAATCCTGCCCGGCATCATGGCGCAGATGACCCCCGGCCATACGCCCGGTCACATGTCCTTCCACATCAAGAACGGCAACACGCAGGCCTTCATCATCGGCGATGCGATCGTGAACCACTACCTCGCCTTCGCGGCGCCGGGCATGGAGGCGGGCTCGGATCAGAACCCGGAGCTGGGCGCAAAGACGCGCATGGCGCTGCTCGATCAGCTTGCGACCGATAAGCTGCCGATCATCGGCTATCACCTGCCCGAAGGCGGTCTGGGTCGGGTCGAGCGCGACGGCGACGCCTATCGCTACGTCGCGGAGGTGTGAACGTGAAAAAAATTATCCTGACCAGCGCCTTGGCGGCACTTCTTCATGTGAGCCCCGCGCTCGCCTCGGAGGACGTGCCGGACATGTATCCCGGCTCCGTGCTCTATTCGAAGCCCTATGAAGTGATCCCCGGCGTCTGGACTTCGATCGGGGCCACCGCGCCGCCGACCTATGAGAATTCGGGCCATAACAACAATCTCAGCTTCATCGTCACCGGCGATGGCGTAGTCGTGGTGAATTCCGGCGCGTCCTATCAACTCGCCAAGGCACTGCATGACGAGATCAAGGCGGTGACCGATCAGCCGGTGAAACTGGTGATCAACGAGAACGGTCAGGGCCATGCGATGCTCGGCAATAATTACTGGATCGAACAGGGTGTGCCGGTGCTCGCCCATGTCGATGCGGCGGCCGAGTTCGAGCATGACGCAGGCGGCGCTTTCGAGGCGCTGAAGAGCTACGGCAAGGAGACCGCCGAGGGCACCGATCCGAAGCTGCCCACCGAGACCTTTGAGGACAAACGCGTCATCGAGATGGGCGACATGACCATCGAAGTGATGCATCTCGGCCCCGCGCATAGCCCCGGCGACACGCAGGTCTGGCTGCCCGAACAGAAGTTCATGATCGCGGGCGATATCGCCTTCTCTGAACGAATGCCGCCGATCTTCTCGGGCACCTGCACGAGCTGCTGGATCGAGACCTTCGAGACCAAATTCGCACCGCTGGAGCCCGCCTTCATCATCCCCGGCCACGGCCACCCGACCAATCTCGACAAGGTCACGCGCGGCACGACGGGTTATCTGAAATACCTGCGCGGCAAGATCGGTGAGCATATCGACAATGGTGGCGATCTGGCCGAGGCCTACTACGTGGATCAAAGCCCCTACAAAAACCTCGACACGTTCGAGGAGCTGGCGACGAAGAACGCGGGCGTCGTCTACGAGGAAATGGAATTCGAATAGGAGGCCTCATGGCTGTCACACCCCCCGTCTGCGATTTCGGCTGGAAGGCTCCGGGCTTCACCCTGCCCGGCACCGATGGCAAGCAATACAGCTTCGATGACATCCGTGGCCCCAAGGGGACGCTCGTGATGTTCATCTGCAACCATTGCCCCTATGTCCAGTCGATCCTCGACCGCATCCTGCGCGATGCGGCGCAGTTGCAGAAAGCGGGGATCGGGGTCGTGGCGATCTCGGCCAACGATGTCGACGACTACCCTGAGGACAGTTTCGAGAACATGGCCAAACTGGCCGAGGAGAAGGGCTTCCCCTTCCCCTATCTCTATGACGAAAGCCAGGCGGTCGCGAAGGCTTACGGCGCCGCCTGCACCCCCGATTTCTTCGGCTTCAACGCCGAGGACGAACTGCAATACCGCGGGCGTCTCGATGCCTCGACCAAGCAGGCCGCTTCGGCAGATGCCAAGCGCGAGCTGTACGAGGGCATGATGATGGTCGTGGAAACCGGCGAAGGCCCGCGCGACCAGATCCCATCGATGGGCTGCTCGATCAAGTGGAAAGCCGCATGAGCGACGCCCCCTCCGTCATCTTCGACCTCGACGGGACGCTGATCGATTCCGTGCCCGCGATCCATGCCGTCTCGAATGCCGTGCTGACCGAGATGGGCTTCGAACCGCTCTCGCTACCGATGATCCGCAGCTTCGTCGGCAAGGGCGTGCCCAACCTCGTGCGCCAGTTGCTGATCACTTCGGGCGAAGATCCGGACGGGCCGCTTTTCGCCCGGGTGGAGCATGCCCTGATCGCGCGCTACGAGACGGACGTGGAGGGCAACGTGCCCTATCCCAACGTGATCGCCGCGCTCGACACGCTCAAGGAGATGGGCTGCCGGATGGCGGTGTGCACCAACAAGCCCTTCGCGCCCGCAGAGGCCGCTTTGCGCCATGTCGGTCTCTGGGAGTATTTCGAGTTGACGCTCGGCGGGGATTCCATGCCCACCCGCAAACCCGAGCCGCAGATGCTGCACCATTGCCATCAGGCGCTTGGCGGCGGCGCGATGATCTATGTCGGCGATAGCGAGGTCGATGCGGAGACGGCAGTGAACGCGCAGGCGCCCTTCGCGATCTATTCCGAGGGCTATCGCAAGACGCCGCTGACCGAAGTGCCCCATGACGTGGCCTTCTCGGATTGGGCGATGCTGCCCGGTCTGGTGGAGGGCTGGAAATGGTGAGCGCGCTGATCTTCGACGTCGACGGCACTTTGGCCGAGACCGAAGAAGCGCATCGCCGCGCCTTCAACGAGACCTTCGCGGCACGCGGTGTCGACTGGAACTGGTCGCAGGAAACGTACCGCGAACTTCTGAAGACCACCGGCGGCAAGGAGCGCATGGCGCGCCACCGCGAGGTCATGGGTTTCGGCCCCTCTGATGAAGAGATCGCCGATCTGCACAAGATCAAGACCCGGCGTTATGTCGAGATCATCACCGGCGGCGAGGTGCCGCTGCGCCCCGGTGTCGCGCGGCTGATCGCCAATGCCCGTGCCGCCGGGATGAAGCTCGCCATCGCCACGACCACCAACCGGCCCAATGTCGACGCGCTGATCCGCGCGACGCTGGGCGCCGATCCCGATCACCTGTTCGACGCGATTGCCGCCGGAGACGAGGTGGAGACCAAGAAACCCGCGCCGGACGTGTTCGAGCTGGCGCTGAACCGGTTGCATCTGCCGCCCGAGGCCTGCATCGCTTTCGAGGATAGCGAAATGGGTCTACAATCGGCGCAAGGAGCCGGGCTGCGCGTACTGATAACTCCTTCGGCCTATACCGACGGGGGCGATTTTTCGACCGCGGAGTGGGTTCTTCCCGACCTCTCGCATCCCTTACCGCCCGAGATCACGGAAGGGCTGGGACAGAGTGCCGCAATTTCATAAGATTATCCCCGGCACTATCTGCTGGGCAGGTTAACGGAGGCCGCCATGATCAAACCTGACGTCAAAGCGTTTTTCGACACCGCGACTTTCACCGTCTCTTACGTGGTGAAAGATCCGGGCAGCAAATCCTGCGCCGTCGTCGATAGCGTGCTCGATTTCGACTACTCCTCGGGCCGGACGGATACCAAATCCGCCGACGAGGTCATCGCCTATGTGCAGGAAAACGGTCTTGAGGTGGAATGGATCCTCGAGAGCCACGTCCATGCCGACCACCTCTCCGCCGCGCCCTATATCCAGGAGCGCGTCGGCGGCAAGATCGGTATCGGCGACCGCATTCAGGTCGTGCAGGACACGTTCGGCAAGATCTTCAACGAAGGCACCGAATTCCAGCGCGACGGCTCGCAGTTCGACAAGCTCTTCAAGGAAGGCGACACGTTCACCGTGGGCGCGCTGGAAGGCCGCGTTCTGCACACGCCGGGCCACACGCCCGCCTGCCTCACCTACGTAGTCGGCGATGCGGCCTTCGTGGGCGATACGCTCTTCATGCCCGATTTCGGCACCGCGCGCTGCGACTTCCCCGGGGGGTCGGCAGAAACGCTCTATTCCTCGATCCAGAAGATCCTCACGCTACCCGACGAAACCCGCATCTTCGTGGGCCACGACTACAAAGCGCCGGGCCGCGACGAATACGCGTGGGAAACCAACGTCGCCGAGGAAAAGGCCCGCAACATCCATATCGGCGGCGGCAAGTCCGAGGCCGAGTTCGTCAAGATGCGGACCGAGCGCGACGCGACGCTCGCGATGCCGAAGCTGATCATCCCCTCGCTGCAGGTGAACATGCGCGCGGGCCAGATGCCGCCCGCCGATGACGAGGGCAAGACCTATCTCAAGGTTCCGGTGAACGGCCTCTGAGACCATAAGCGAGCGGGCGGGCATGACCCGCCCGTCTCCATCTAAAGGCAGGATAACAGGACAGATTATGGAACTGCGCAAACTTACCGACGAGTTTTCCGTCGCCCCGCAGATCGAGCCCGAGGACGTGCCGAAGCTCGCGGAAATGGGCTTTCGCACGCTGATCATCAATCGCCCCGACGAAGAGATCGAGGATGCGGATCAACGCTCGGACGCAATCGCGGCGCTGTGCCAGTCGCATGGCCTCACCCCCTATTACCTTCCCTATTATCCCGGCGAACTGAGCCTGGAACTGGTCGACGATTTCGCGACGATCATGGATGCCGCGGAGAAGCCCGCCTTGGGCTATTGCCGCTCGGGCACGCGCTCGTCGCATCTGTGGGGGGTGAGCCAAGCGGGCGAAATGGAGATCGACAAGATCGTCGCCACGGCGGCCGAGGCGGGCTATGACCATTCCTCGCTGGTGCCGGTGATGCAGTATTACGCCAGCCGCCGCGATCAGGCCTGATCCGCGCCTAATCCGAAGACCGAGATGCTCAAACGCTACCTGCCGATCCTCAGCTGGGGGCGCGATTACGATCGCCCGACCTTCGAGGCCGACCTGATCGCGGCTGTGATTGTGACGATCATGCTGATCCCGCAATCGCTGGCCTATTCGCTGCTGGCTGGCATGCCGCCGGAATACGGGCTTTATGCCTCGGTGCTGCCACTCTTGATCTACGCGGTCTTCGGCACCTCGCGGCCTCTGGCCGTGGGGCCTGTCGCGGTGATCTCGTTGATGACGGCTGCCGCGGTGGGCAAGGTTGCGGCACAGGGCACGCCCGAATATATCGCCGCCGCCGTGGCGCTGGCCTTCCTGTCGGGCGTGATGCTGGTGATCATGGGTTTCCTGCGGATGGGCTTCATCACGGCCTTTCTCAGCCATCCGGTTCTGTCGGGCTTCACCTCCGCCGTGGGCATCCTGATCGCTGCGGGTCAGATGAAGCATTTCTTCGGCATTCAGGGCGAAAGCGGCGGCATTTTCGACATTCTCGGCGGGCTCTGGGCGCATCTCGGCCAGACCAACGGCTACACGGTCGTCATTTCGATCCTGTCGCTGGTCTTCCTGTTCTGGGCGCGGCGCGGGTTGAAGCCGCGCCTGCTGAAGGCGGGGCTGTCCGAGCGGCTCGCGGCGATCCTGACCCGCGCGGCCCCCGTCTATGCCGTGGCCGCGACCATTCTGATCACCTGGCTTTTCGGGCTGGAGGGGCGTGGCGTTCGCGTGGTGGGCACCGTGCCGCTGGGCTTCCCGACGCCGAGCCTTCCGCCCGCCGATCTCGCGCTCTGGAAGGAACTCTTCGTCCCCGCGCTGCTGATCGCGATCATCGGCTATGTCGAGACGATCTCCGTCGCCCAGACACTGGCCGCGAAAAAGCGTCAGCGCATCGACCCCGATCAGGAATTCATCGCATTGGGCGGCGCCTCCATCGGCTCCGCGATCTCAGGGTCCTTCCCGATCACGGGCGGGTTTGCGCGCTCCGTCGTCAGCTTCGAGGCCGGCGCCACAACGCCCGCCGCCGGGGCCTTCACCGCAATCGGTGTGGCGCTCGCGACCTTCACCCTGACCCCTGCCCTCTATTACCTGCCACAAGCGACGCTCGCGGCCACGATCTTCGTCTCGGTGCTGACGCTGGTCGACACCAAAGCGCTTAAGCGCACGTTCAAATACGCACCGCGCGAAGGCATCGGCATGGCGCTGACCGTGCTGGTCACGCTGATCTGGGGCGTCGAGGACGGCATCGCCTTCGGCGTCATCCTCTCGATCGCGCTTCGGCTGTGGGCCAGTTCGCGCCCTCATGTGGCTGAGCTGGGTCAGGTTCCCGGCACCGAGCATTTCCGCAATGTTCAACGCCACCGCGTAAGCTGCGCGCCGGGCATCCTCAGCCTGCGCATCGACGAGAGCCTGTGGTTCCCGAATGCCCGCTTCGTCGAGGAGATGATCTACGACCGCATCGCCAGTGACGAGACGATCAAGCATGTCGTGCTGAACTGCCCTGCGATCAACCATATCGACATGTCCGCGCTCGAGGCGCTGGAAGAGGTGAACGACCAGCTCAACGATGCGGGCGTGCGGCTGCACCTGTCCGAAGTGAAGGGTCCGGTGATGGACCGGCTCACGCGTTCGGACCTGATCACGCATCTGACCGGGCAGATCTACCTCACCCATTACGATGCGCTCGCGACCCTTGCCCCCGAGACCACCCAAGGTTGCGCGCACGAGAGCCGCATCGAGACCCATCGCTAAAGCGTTTCACCACCTAGATCGGCGCCCATGCGGGTTGCCATAACGCCCGAAAAATAAGACATTCGGATAGATCATCCGGAGCGGAGAAAATCGCGCGCCGGAATAGTAGTAACGATCTACGCGACCTACCGAAATGTGAGGTGAAACGCGATGTTATCCTTTTGCGAGGCAGTCTTACGCGCGAAATCCGTGCAAGAGATCTGGACGCGTCATTGCCAGGAAATGGAACGCTACGGGTTCCATCGTTTGATCTATGGCTTCACAAGCTTCCGAAAGGGCAACAATTTCGGCCACGAAGACGATTTGTTGATCCTATCGAACCACCCGAAGGAATATCTCGATATTTTTGTCGGGGAGGGAAAATACCGCAACGCCCCGATGGTCCAGTGGGCGGCGCAGAACGACGGACCCTGCTCGTGGCGCGTGGTGGCAGACCGTGCGATGCGGGGCGAGCTCACTCCGGGCGAAATCGAAGTCATCGAAATCAACCACCGCTTCGGAATCCGTACGGGCTACTCGATCGGCTTTTCCGATCCGCTCTCCTATGCGCGCGGTGCGATCGGCCTCGTGGGGCGGCCGGGGTTGAGCCAGGACGAGATCGACCGGATCTGGCGCGACAACGAGCGCGAATTGATGGTGATGAACAGCCTCGTACATCTGCGCATCTCCACCATGCCCTATTCCACGGGCCGCCGCCCGCTGACGGATCGGCAACGTGAAGTGCTCGAATGGGTGGCCGAGGGGAAAACGACCGCCGATATCGCGATCATCATGGGGCTGACGCCGTCTACGGTGGAAAAGCATCTGCGGCTTGCGCGAGAAGCGCTCGATGTCGACACCACTGCGCAGGCGGTGATGAAAGCGTCGGTGCAAAAACAGATCTTCCTCAACACTTCGCATACGGCCGCCGCACGTTAAGTTCGCCGCGCAACACTCTGCTATAATACGAAAAACGCCGCCCCGATCCGGGCGGCGTTTTCCGATTTCAAAGAAGAGGCGCGGGCTTAGTTGCCAGCTGCGGTCTTCGCAACTTCGGCGGCGAAATCTTCTTCTTTCTTCTCGATGCCTTCGCCGACTTCCATCCGGACGAAGCCGGTGATTTCGACGCCAGCTTCTTTCGCAGCCTGACCGACGGTGAGGTCGGGGTTGACGACGAATTGCTGGTTCAGCAGCGTGACTTCCGCGGTGAATTTCTTCATGCGGCCTTCGATCATCTTCTCGATCACCTGCTCGGGCTTGCCCGATTCACGTGCGATGTCGATCTGAACTTGCTTTTCCTTCTCGAGGACCGAGGGGTCGAGATCGGCTTCGGACAGCGCGGCCGGGTTGGTCGCGGCGATATGCATCGCGATCTGCTTGCCGATGCCGTTGTCGGCGCCGTTCAGCGCGACGAGCACACCGATCTTGCCCATACCGTCGGCAGCAGCGTTGTGCACGTAATGCACCAGCGTGTCGCCTTCGAGGATGTGCATGCGGCGCAGGTTCATGTTCTCGCCGATACGCGCGATGGCGTCGGTGATCACGTCTTCGACCTTCTTGCCGTTGAGATGCGCAGCCTTGACGACCTCGACATCTTCACCGGTTTCCAGCGCGACTTCCGCGATGTCCGAGACGAGCTTCTGGAAATCGGCGTTCTTCGCGACGAAGTCGGTTTCCGAGTTCATCTCGATCGCGACGCCCTTGCCGTTGTTCACGGCGACAGCGACGAGACCTTCAGCCGCGACGCGGCCGGATTTCTTCGCGGCTTTCGCGAGGCCCTTGGTGCGCAGCCAGTCAACGGCGGCGTCCATGTCGCCATCGGTCTCGGTCAGCGCTTTTTTCGCGTCCATCATGCCTGCGCCGGTTGCTTCGCGCAGTTCCTTCACCTGAGCGGCGGTAATCGCCATGGTCGGATCTCCTTCAAGAACTCTGCGAGGGCGGGATACCCCGCCCTCATGTCATCTGGGTGACGGTCGTGGCTTACTCGGCCTCGGCCTCGGCCAGCGCCTCTTCGACCGGGGTCTCGGTGAGGGCACCGACATCGACGCCCGCCGCGCCCATCTGGGCCGACATGCCGTCGAGAGCTGCGCGCGAAGCGAGGTCGCAATAGAGGGCGATGGCGCGCGCCGCGTCATCATTGCCCGGGATCACGTAGTCCACGCCGTTCGGCGGGCAGTTGGTGTCGACCACGGCCACGACCGGGATGCCAAGCTTCTTGGCTTCCGCGATGGCGAGGTCTTCCTTGTTCACGTCGATCACGAACAGGAGGTCCGGCAGACCGCCCATTTCGCGGATACCACCGAGCGACGCCTGAAGCTTCGCCTGGTCACGCTCCATGCCGAGACGCTCTTTCTTGGTCAGGCCTTCAGCGCCTTCCGCGAGCTTCTCGTCGATCTCGTTGAGACGCTTGATCGACTGGGAGACGGTCTTCCAGTTGGTCAGCGTGCCGCCGAGCCAGCGGTGGTTCATGTAATACTGTGCGCATTTCTCAGCCGCTTCAGCGATCGGGCGAGCTGCCTGACGCTTGGTGCCGACGAAGAGAACGCGGCCGTTTTTCGCAACGGTGTCGCGGATGACCTGCAGAGCCTGGTCCAGCATCGGAACGGTCTGGGTCAGATCGATGATGTGGATGCCGTTACGCTCGCCATAGATGTACTGACCCATACGGGGGTTCCAACGCTGCGTCTGGTGGCCAAAGTGAACGCCAGCTTCCAAGAGCTGACGCAGGGAGAATTCAGGAAGCGCCATGTCCAATTCCTTTTCCGGTTTGCGCCTGAGCGGAGGGTCTCAGGGCAGATGCCCCAACCGGTGGACCTTTGAGGATGTCTCCCTCATTGGCCCGCCTCCGCCTGTGAAGTGCGCGCGATATAGACCCATCGCGCGGGCTTGGCAACCCCTACCGGTCATGGGCGTCCGCGGGAAAACCAAGGCGCGCGCGCCTGCTTCGGCTTGGCAAAAAAATCCCGGGGGTGAGGCGGGCTCAGCGGCCTTCCTGTGGAAGGACGCCCGCCGAACGCCCGAAGCGTAAGCGGAGGGCCGGCGAAGTCAGCGAAGAGGGGCAGCGCCCCTGCCCCGGTCGACCCAGCCTACAGCGCCCGGAACCGGTTGCGCTGGCTGCCGGTCCATTCGACCTCGAAGGTCCAGCCCTCTTCGGTCTGGGTCTCGCCGCGGATCACGTTCTGCTCGTGCAGCCAGGCGCGCTTGCGCCCATCCGCAAAGCGGAGCGTGATTTCCTCGTGGTAGCGTTCTTCGGAGAGCTTCTCGTCGATCGCCGTCAGAAGGGCGTCGAGCCCGTCCCCGGTCAGCGCAGAGATCGCCTGCAGATCGGGCTCGCGGGCTTCCTGCACCGTCAGCGCGCGGCGCTGATCGGGCGGGACGGCGTCCATCTTGTTCCAGACCTCGATCAGCGGCACTTCCTTGGCGACGCCCAGCTTGGCAAGAATGTCGTTCACATCCTCCGCCTGTTCCTCGGTCTCGGGATGCGAGATGTCACGCACATGCAAGATCAGATCGGCTTCGAGCACCTCCTCCAGCGTCGCGCGGAAAGCCGCGACAAGCTGGGTCGGCAGGTCCGAGATGAACCCCACCGTGTCCGACAGGATCACCTTGCGCCCGGTCGGCAGCTCCAGCCCGCGCATCGTCGGGTCGAGCGTGGCGAAGAGCATATCCTTCGCCAGCACTTCCGCCCCGGTCACGCGGTTGAACAGCGTGGATTTCCCGGCATTGGTGTAGCCCACCAGCGCCACGATCGGGAACGGCACCTTGCGGCGCGCGGCGCGGTGCAGCTCGCGGGTCTTCACGACCTTCGCAAGCTGGCGGCGCAGGCGCACGATCTGCTCGTCGATGGCGCGACGGTCGGCCTCGATCTGGGTCTCGCCGGGGCCGCCGACGAAGCCGAGCCCGCCCCGCTGACGCTCGAGGTGGGTCCAAGCCCGCACCAGCCGCGTGCGCTGATAGCTGAGCGCGGCCAGCTCCACCTGCAGCACACCTTCACGGGTGCGCGCACGGTCGGCGAAGATCTCGAGGATCAACCCGGTCCGGTCGAGGAGCTTCACCCCCCATTCCTTCTCGAGGTTGCGCTGCTGCACGGGCGTCACCGGCCCGTCGATGAAGACGAGATCGATCTCGTTCGCTTCCAGCCGCTCCTTGATCTCGGCGAGCTTGCCCTGGCCGAACAGCTTGCCCGGCTCGGGCTTGCGCAGCTTGACGATCTCCTCGCCGATGACCTGCAGATGCGGCAGGGCGGCAGCGAGCGAGACCGCTTCGGCCAGCGCGAATTGGGGCAAGTGGCGTTGGCCCTCTCGCGACGGAATGTCGGGATGGATCACGTAGGCCCGCGTGTCGGGCGTCTCGGTAGAGGTCGTTTCGCTCAAGATATGTATCGCTAAAGCCGCGTGCCGCGACGCTTAGTCGTCGCCTTCGTAAAGCGAAATAGGCTGTCCCGGCATGATCGTCGAGATCGCATGCTTGTAGACAAGCTGAGATTGCCCATCGCGGCGCAGAAGCACGCAGAAGTTGTCAAACCAGGTGATGACGCCTTGCAGCTTCACCCCGTTGATCAGGAATATCGTGACCGGAACCTTCGTTTTGCGAACGTGATTGAGGAATGCGTCCTGCAGGTTCTGTCTATCGCCAGCCATATTGTTCTTGCCCTTGTTCGTGTCTCGCGTCCGGGCGCCTGCGTCAAAGACACCCATTTGATTCAAGTATGCAGTGCAGAGCGGGAGATTCCAGCCCAAAAAACAGTTTGTTAGGCCCTGAGCCAGAATTTGCGTATCAAATCCGGGATTCAGGAGCGCCAGAACTCGGGGTTGAAGAGCGCGATGATGGCCAGCGTCTCGAGCCGCCCAAGCACCATGGCGAAGGCGAATATGGCCTTGATGGGCTCGCTCAGATGGGCCCAGCTCAGAGGCACATCCGCCGCGATCCCCGCCAGCGGACCGGTATTCGACAGCGCCGCGATCGTCAGAATCGTCGCCGGTTCGAAAGACAGGCCGAACAGCGAGACCGCCATCATCACCCCGCCGATCGAAATCGCGAACAGCATGAACACGATCCAGCTGATATAGGCGCCCTCGCGGCGCAACCTGCGCGCCATCATGCCGCCGCCCGCGATGGAGTTCGGGTAGATCAGCTTGTCGAGTTCACGCTCGCCGTGGCGCAGCAGTGCATAGACCCGCAGCAGCCGCACGCCGCCCGCCGTCGTCGCGACCCCGCCGCCGATGATCGCAAGCCCCGCGAGGATCAAGCCCGGCGTGCCCAGCCCCGACCAGTCGCGCGCGTCATGCCACGCCGACGATTCGAAGCCGGTCGTGGTCAGGAAGGACAGCGAGGTGAACAGCGAGCCCCAGATCGATTTGAAGATCGCGCCGAAATCGCCCGGCGTGCGCACTTCCAGCGCCGCGATCCAGTGACGGATGAAGAGAAACAGCGGCACGAGGATCACCAGCGCTGCAGCCAGACGCAGCTCGGGATCGTCGATCAGCTTCGGCGAGGCGCGCAGCTCGCCCCTGCCCGGCCAGAGCCTGCGCGACAGCGCGGGCAGAAAGAACACGAAGATCACCATCTCGCCCGCCATGCCGGAGCGCGCATTGGCCATCCCGCCCACCGGTGAGATCCCCGAGGTAGACAGCGTGGACATCGCATGGATCAGCGCCGTCAGCGACCGATCCCCCGCCATCAGCAGACAGACCCACAAGAGCACCGTCAGCCCGGTATAGATCGGCGCGAGCGACACCGCGTAATGGGCGATGCGCTCTGACATCTCCGCCCCGCCATCGGCCGCCGGGGCCGCCGCGGCCGGCGCGCCCGAGGGACCGCCCGAGAAAAACACCTCGAACCCGCCCAGCCGCATCGGCGCCAGCACCGCGATCGCCATCACGAGGATGAAGAACCCACCCATCCACGCGACCAGCCCGCGCCACAGATGGACCGACCCGACGAGCCGGGTGGGCTCGTAGAGCGTGCCGCCCGTGGTCGTGAAGGCCGAAACCATCTCCCACCAGCTGTTGAAGAATGAGGTGTCGCGCACCGCGACATAGAAGGGCACCGCCAGCATCAGCGGCAGCACGGTGAAGGCGGCGAGCATGATCAAAAGGCTCGCCCGCCCCGCGCGCGCAGGCCGCGGGTTCGACCCGTTGGCCAGACCGATCAGGGCCGTCGCGAAGAGGAACAGCGTGGCGGAATAGAAAAACGCCCGCGCCGTGTGGTGATGGTGGGTCAAAAGCGCATGGATCGCGGGCACATACATCGCCAGCGCGGAGACTCCCATCAGGAGGATCGGCAGCGGCAAGGCCTTGATCATGCGTTCCATGCGGAGCGGCCCTTAGAAGAAGTCGATGGAGACCTGCAACAGGCGCTCCACTTCGGGCACATCGGAGGTCAGCGCGAACAGGACCACGATATCGCCTTCTTCAATGCGGGTATTGCCGGTCGGCTTGACGATCTTGTCGCCCTTGCGGATCGCACCGATCAGCACGCCTTCGGGGAAATCGACATCGCGCACCGCCTTGCCCGACATCGGCGAGGTGCCCATGACCTGCGCCTCGATCGCCTCGCCCTCGGCATCCCCGATCGAGTAGATCGCGCGCACCCGGCCATGCCGGATATGGCGCAGGATCGACGACACGGTGGTCGCGCGCGGGTTGATATAGGCGTCGATATCGAGCGCACTCAGCAAGGGCGCGAGCGTAGGGTCGTTGATCAGACAGATCGCCATGCGGCAGCCCGCCTGCTTGGCGCGCACCGAGACGAGGATGTTGGTCTTGTCGTCATCGGTGATCGCCAGGACCGCATCGGCGGTGGCGATATTCGCCTCCTCCAGCAGCTCCGAGCTCATCCCGTCGCCATTGAGCACGATGGTCCGGTCCAGTGCATCGGCGGCCTTCTCGGCCTGCGCGCGCGAGCGTTCGATGATCTTGGCGCGCACCCGCTCCGTCCGCGCTTCGAGCGCCTTGGCCACGCTGAGACCCACATTCCCGCCGCCGATGATGACGATGCGTTCCTGCTTTTGCGTCGACTTGCCGAAGATATCGAGCGTCCGGTTCACGTCCTCGACATGGGCGAAGACATAGATCTGATCGCCCGCGAAAAGCTGATCGCCCGGCTCGGGCGCAAACAGCCGCCCCTCACGGCGAATGCCGACCACGACCGCGCGCAGCGTCGAGAACAGATCGGTGAGCTGCCGCAGCGGCGTGTCGAGCACCGGGCAATCCGCATCGAGCTCGATCCCCAGAAGCTGCAGCTGCTCGTCGAGGAAGCTTTCCGTGTCGAAGGTCGAGGGCGCCGCCAGACGTCGCAGCGCGGCCTCGGCCACCTCGCGCTCCGGCGAGATGATCACGTCGATCGGCAGGTGGTCGCGACGGTAAAGATCGGAATATTGCGGCTGCAGATAGCTTTGCGCCCGGATGCGGGCGATCTTGCGCGTGATCCCGAAGACCGACATCGCGACCTGACAGGTCACCATGTTGACCTCGTCCGAATGGGTCGCGGCGATCATCAGATCGCAGTCGCGCGCCCCGGCCTGCTCGAGAATATCGGGATGCGAGGCGAAGCCCACCACACCCTGGACGTCGAGCGTATCGGCCGCGCGCCGCACCAATTCGGGATTGGAATCGACCACCGTGACGTCGTTGCGTTCGCCCGCCAGATGGCGCGCGATCTGCCAACCGACCTGACCCGCACCGCAGATGATGACCTTCATGGCAAATGCCTCCGCGCCTCACTTGGCCCCTATCTAGGCCGCGTTGCCGGGGGTGGTCAAATGGCAAACGTGCAAGGCGCACGTCGTGCCCAGAAACCTAAGCCCCTTCTCCTTGATGAAAATATCCCGGGGGGCTCCCACAGGGAGCGGGGGCAGCGCCCCCTCTTTGTTGATCGACTGTCGCCCTACGGCAACGGGGGCAGCGCCCCCTGTCCGGTTCACCGGAACAGCACCAGCGCCCCGGGCGACCATGCGACGCGGGTGCGTGTGCCGACCTCCAGCACGGGCCGTCCGAAGACGTTGCGCATCGAAATGCGGACCGGCTTTTCGGTACCGTCGAGCCGCACATCGTAATAGGTCATGTCGCCGTAATAGACGACCTCGTCGATCGTGCCGGGTGCTTCGCGATCCGAGGCCTGTTGACCTTCGTAAAGAAGCGTTAGGGTTTCCGGCCGGAAGCCCACCGCCGCACCATCACCAGCAGGCGCGCTCGAAATCTGGCCCGGCGCGACTTCGAGCCGACCGAGTCCTGCGACCTCGGCCGTGACCGCGTCGCCCGGCCCATCCGTCACCGAGGCGGGCAGGAAATTCATCACCCCGATGAAATCGGCGACGCGCCGCGAATTGGGGCGGCCATAGAGCACTTCGGGGTCGGCAAGCTGGGCGATCTCGCCCTCGAACATCACCGCGATCCGGTCCGACATGACCAGCGCCTCTTCCTGATCGTGGGTCACCAGCACGAAGGTGATGCCGACCTCGCGCTGCAGCTTGATCAACTCGACCTGCATCTGCTCGCGGATCTTGCGGTCGAGCGCGGAAAGCGGCTCATCGAGCAACAAAACCTTAGGCTTAAGGATCAGCGCACGGGCTAGCGCCACGCGCTGGCGCTGCCCGCCCGACAGCGCATGGGCTGCGCGGGCGCCATAGCCGGAAAGCCCGACCATCTCGAGCGATTCCTCGACCAGCTTGGCTTTCTCCGATTTCGAGCGCGGGTCGCGGCGCAGACCGAAGCCCACATTCTCGGCCACGCTCAGATGCGGGAAGATCGCATAGGACTGGAACACCATGTTGGTGGGCCGCTTGTTCGGCGGCACGCCCACCATCGTCTTGCCGTCGATCAGCACCGCGCCTTCCGAGATCTCCTCGAAACCCGCGATGGTGCGTAGCAGCGTGGTCTTGCCACAGCCCGAAGGCCCGAGGAGCGAGAAGAACTCGCCCGCGCGGATTTCGGCGGTGATGCCGCGCAGCGCGTGATAATCGCCGTAATATTTATGAACGTCCTGAAAGGCGATCATCGGTTTATCGGTCACAGGAAACCTCCGGTATCCTTGGCGCCGGTCCGTTTGACCCCGCGCCGACGGAAGAATTCGGCCACGCTCAGAAGCAGGATCGAGGCCGCGACGAGGCAGGTGCCAAGCGCCATGATGACCGGGATCGCCGACGGGAAACGCAGCTGGGAAAAGATGTAGGTGGGCAGCGTGGGCTGGTTGCCCGCGAGGAAGAAGGCCACGATGAACTCGTCGAGCGAGATCGTGAAGGAGATCAGGAAGGCCGAGATGATACCGGGCATCACCAGCGGCAGAACGATCAGCCGGAAGGTCGACATCCGCGTCTCGCCCAGATCGACTGCCGCCTCTTCCAGCGACTGATCGAGCGTCGCGAAGGCCGTTTGCAGCACCGCGATCGCATAGGGCAGCGAGATAATGACATGGCCCAAGATCACCGTCGCGATCGACAGGTTCACCTTCAACACTTCGAGCATCACCAGCAGAAGCGACATCCCCATCAGGATATCGGGCAGGACCATCGGCAGCAGGATCAGCCCCATGATCCCGCCCTTGCCCTTGAAGCGATAGCGCGTCGAGGCGCGGGCGGCGAAAATCGCAAGGATCGTGGCGCCGGCGGAAGAGGTCAGCGCGATGATCAGCGAATTCGACAGCGCGTGGCGCAGCGTGTCATTCTCGGCCATCTTCGCGAACCAGTCGGTCGTGAAGCCCTTCAGCGGAAAGGCGATGATCGTGCCATCGTTGAAAGCAAACAGCGGCAGCAGAAAAATCGGCGCGTAGAGGAAGATCAGGTAAGCGATCGCGTAGATCTTGAGGGACGGGATTTTCATGCGCGGCTCACTTTCCGACCTTCAGGAAGCGGCGGTTGAGCCACAGGAACACCAGCGACAGCGCAGCGACCACCAGAAGCGAGCTGACCGCGATGGCCGAACCCATGGGCCGGTTGTCCAGCGGCAGCATCTGCGCCTGAATGAGGTTCGCCACCATCGGCATCTTGCCGCCCCCGATCAGCTCGGGCGTAACGTAATCGCCGACCGTCGGGATGAACACGATCAGGGTCGCGGCCACCACGCCCGGCATCGCCAAGGGCAGCGTCACACGCAGGAAGGTGCGCCAGCGGCTCTCGCCCAGATCCTGCCCCGCCTCCAGCAGCGACCGGTCGATCTTCTCGAGGCTCACGAAGATCGGCAGGATCGCGAAAGGCGCATAGGCATGAGCCAGCGTCAGCGCGATCGCGCCCACTGAGTTCAGCATCTGCAGCGGGTCCGCGATCAGCCCGTTCGGCCCGATGATCCCGATACTTTCCAGCGCCGAGTTGATGACGCCGTTATAGCCAAGGATCACCTTCCACAGGAACACGCGGATCAGATAGGAGGTCCAGAAGGGAATCGTGATCAGGAAGATCCACCGGGCCTTCTGGTTCGGTGCCAGACCGAAGCTCAGATAATAGGCAATCGGGAAGGCCAGCGCGACCGTGATCAGTGTCACCAGCCCCGCCACGAAAAGCGAGCGGACCAGAATCACGCGAAAGATCGGATCGGTCCATGTGGCGATGTAATTCTGCAGGGTGAATTCATGCACCACCGTCAGATAGCCGTCCTGGAAGAAGGAATAGGCAAGGATCGTGACCAGCGGCGCGGCCAGCAAAAGAACGGCATAGAGGAAGGGCGGCGAGATCAACGCATAGCCCTGCGCGGACTCGCTGCGCAGCCAGCTCTCCCCTTTACCCGCCATCCATCTCTCCCGATTTGCACCCGTCTCGGGCGTCGTTGGATGTCACGAAAGCACAAGGGCGCGGGCGTGAAAAGAGGGCAAGCGCCCCTACTCGCGTAAGGGCAAGGCAGATGCCGTAATTTTGTGCAGCGCGCCTTAGCGACGCCGCGTGACGCTTCGACCCTCAGACCGGCAGATCGTCGGGCATCCGCTCCAGCAACCCCGTCAGCGTGCGCAAAGCCGTGCGGAAGCGCTCCTCCGGCACCGAGCCCGCCATCGCGATGCGCACCGCATTGGGGGCCTGCCCGTCCTGCACCACATATTCGTCGGCCGAGCGCAGCAGCACGCCTTCCATTTCCGCCATGCGCGCGAAGGTGGAGCCGCGCCAGCCCATCGGGAGTTTCAGCCAGAGGAAGCTCAGCCCCGGCAGCCAGTTGAAATCCTGGCCCGCCAGCGATTGCACCGTCATCTGCAGCCGCCGCCCCATCTCCTCCTGCGCGGCGTAACGCAGGCGCATCGCCTCGCCGCTCTCGAACAGCAGCGCCACCATGTCGGTGATCGGACGCGCGAGACCGAAGAAACTGTGCTGGGCCGCCAGCCGCCCCACCTCGCCCATGCCCTCGGGCGCGGCCACAATGCCGAAACGCATCCCCGCCGAGATAGTCTTCGACAGCGAGGTGACATGCCAGCTGCGCTCGGGTGCGATGACGCGGAAGCTCGGCAGGCCGGTGACCGGCGCGGTATAGCAATCGTCCTCGATGATCTGCAGATCGTGGCGGCGCGCGACCTCGGCCAGCGCTTCGCGGCGCGCGGCGTCCATCCGTCCCGCCGTGGGGTTCTGCGCATCGGGCGTGATGCAGACGATCTGGCCGCCATGTTTGCGGCACGCCGCGTCGAGTGCATCGGGGATCATACCCTGCGCGTCGATCGCGACCGGATGGACCTCGGCGCGGTTCAGCCGCGCCGCGTGCCGGAAACCGGGATAGGCCAGCTCCTCGATATAGACGCCGGGGCGGTCGCCCCGCAGGCAGGTCTGCATCACGAGGTTGATCCCGTTCTGCCCGCCATGGGTCAGCACGAGGTCGTCGGCATTGAGCTCCGACGCGAGCGAGCAATCTTTCGGGAACCAGTCCATCACCGCCTCGCGGCAATACGCGTCGCGGCGCAGGCCGGGATATTGCAGATAGGTCTTGCCGATGTCGCGGGCGGCTTCGGTCATCGCCCATTGTAGCGCTTTTGTCTGGCCGACATCGGGCAATTGTGGCGATCTGAGATTGACCAGATCGTCCGGGGTGGCGTCGATATCCTCTCCCGTATGGCGATAAAGCGGCTCTCGAGGACCGAGTCTCTGCGTTTGTGTCGATACAAAGGTGCCGCGCCCCACCTTGGCCTCCAGCAACCCCTCCTGCGTGGCGATCTGATACCCCCGCGCCACGGTGCCCGGCGTCACTCCCAAAGACCACGCCAAGTCCCTGACTGTAGGCAGTTTTGTGCCCGGCTTGAGATCACCGCGGCGGATGCCTTCGCGCAGCGCGCGGACCAGCGCGAGATATTTCGGGCCGGAGATATGGGCGAGCTCGGGAGACCAGCTTGTATCAGTCACAATATTTCTCTGGTTGCCTAAAAGGAGTCATTGTATCCCTTCTATAGCAACAAAGATCACATTGTATCAATACAGAAAGGCATCGCAATGTTTACCCTGTCGCGGACCCGTCCCGTTCCCGCCCGTCATGGCCGTCTGAGCCTGATCGCGCGCGTTGCGCGCGTCCTCGAAGCGCGCCGTTCGCGGATGGCGCTGGGGAAACTCGATGACCACCTGCTCGAAGATATCGGAATCAGCCGGGAGATTGCCCGGCAAGAAGGGCGCCGCTTCCTGTGACGCGAACGATCCGGGCAATTCCCCTGACCGGAATCGTCTTTTGGCCGGGCCTCAGCGCCCGGCTCTTTTTTTTCCGTTTAATGAAAGCTCAGTCGCTGGACTGCATCTCAGCCGGTGCGGCACCCGCATCGCGCCGTGACAGATCGGGACGTAGCGACAGGAGCTCCGCCCGCTGCGCCGCATCGAAACCTGCCAGCATGGCGGTCTCGGGTCGGAAACTCTCGACCCACACGCCTTCGCAAAGCAGCATCTCCGGCGCGTCGAGCAGCAGCTGCAGATAGCGCACGCCGCCTTCCGCGTGATCGACCTCGACCCCGCCCAACCCGACAAGCTCCTGTGCCATAACGACATTTCCGCGCAGCGGCGCAAGCAACCGGTGATTGGGTGAAACGCGCAGATCCTGCGCGGGATGCCCCTCGCCAAGCGCGCCCGCGCGAATGCACACCGGGCGCAGCAGCGGATTTAGCGCGAGATCGGAGGCGGTGAAGACCCGCGATCCGATCCAGCGCAGCACCTGAACGCCGGAGTCCCGGGTCACGAGCCGCGCGCCGGGGCGCAGATCGCCCGCCGCGACGCCACCGGCCTCGGTCGCCACACGCGTCTCGGGGGTTACGCAGGGAATGGCCGCGCGAAACGCCGCGATGGAGCCGGAAAACACCGTCTCGCCCGCCGCGCCATAGCCGCTGATATGGCCATCCGTTTCGTCATGGCTGTCGAATTCTAGACGCAGCGCCTCGGTGCGCGCCATCGCGGTGCAGCGCAGGCCCTGAGCCGGCGATTGCGCCAAAATCTCCGCGATATCCGTTGCGCGCATGCTCCGCGTCATCCGATCCTCCTGCCTCCCAACAGTCGAGATCCAGAATGACACGATAGCGACAAAACTCTAAGGCGAAAACGTGTTTTACCACTTCTACGTGTGGAGTAGCGGAAACGAAGTGTTCAAGTCGCGGAAACAACACAAAAAGCGCCGCGCCCGGAGACACCCCGGACGCGGTCGCAATTTTCGCTTTGGCGCGGCCCCGATAGGGCGCGCGACTTAGCTCATCAGCAGCACGTTCGCTTCGTGCTTCTTCAGCGTCTTGCGCGCCGCATGATAGGCATCGCGGCCCTTTGCGGTCTGCAGGTCGGGGAAGATCTCGAAGATTTCCTGACGCTGCGAGTTGCCCATGCCGCCCAGCGTCTGATCGCCGGGCTGGAAGCTTTCGGTCCAGGAACCGTTGGCGAGCAGCACTTCGTGACGATCGAACATGAAGTGCAGGTAGCTGGTGCCCAGCGTCTCCACCGTATCCACGCCCTGATTGGCGACGAGATGCTTGGCCGCGACGAGAACCTCATGCTCTTCGAAATAGAGTGCGGTCTTGTCGTTTGCGACGAGCATCCGGTGGTTCGGCGAGACCATCATGTCGCGCTCGGGCAGATCGTTGCCCAGCGAGCCTTTGCGGATCAGCACCGGCTTGAGATGCGGCGCGTGCATCAGACGCTCGCGGCTCATCTCGGCGCGGCCCGCCCAGCGAACGACCTGAATGCCGTTATCGCGGGTCAGAACCTTGTCGCCTTCGCGCAGCGTCTCGGCCGGAACTTCGCCACGCGGCGTCGCGATCAGCGTGCCCGGCGTGAAGCAGGGAATGACATCCTCCATGTTGGAGAATTCGAGCGTGCCGGTGACATTGCCGCTGCCATCGAGGAAGTCGACCGTCCCGGCATAGGTGCTGACACCCGAGACCGGGTCGTAATCGGTGACCGTCGAGTGGACGCGCAGCGGGCCTGCGCCCTGCAGGTCGAGCGTGTCGTAATCGTCGCCGCCCTCGCCACCGTCCAGCGTGTCGCCGATGCCGTCCTCGGACGAGCCGACGATGAACAGGTCGCGATCGTCGCCGCCATAGACGGTGTCGGCATCCGCGCCACCATCGAGCGTATCGTTGCCCTCGCCGCCGTCGAGGCTGTCGGACCCTTCGCCGCCTTCCAGCGTATCCTCGCCCTGCTGACCGTAGAGCACGTCATCGCCCAGACCGCCCATGATGCTGTCATCGCCGGGCTCGCCCGGGTCGTCTTCCACCGGGCAGGTGTCATAGGTCATGTCGGTGATCGAGATCGCCTGATCCGTATCGCCACCGTTCGAGTAGGCGATGGTCAGCTTCGCGGTCGGATCGTTGATCGTAACCTTGACCGAGCCGATCTTGTCGTCCTGATTCAGATAGCCGGTATCCTGATCGCCGCCGGTGATCGTATAGGTGCCGTCGCCATTGTCGGTGACGGTCTGGTTGCCCTCGGGGTCGATCGTGATGTCGACCGGATTGCCATCGGCATCGACCGCGGAAAGCGTCACGATATCAACGTGATCGTCATAGCTGTCCGAGCGGTCGAGATCGTTGATCCGGAAGCTCAGCCCCTGAACTTCACCGGTATAGTCGCTATTGTCCGACGAGAAAGTCAGAACGGTCGTCGAGGTCGGCGAGACGCCATCCCCGCAATCGCCGCCCGCACCGTAGAGTTGCAGCGCCGAGCAGCTGTCGAAGTTCTCACCCGCTTCGGTATATTGCGCGGCGGTCGTCAGCGTCGCCTTCGCCCCGTAGTCCTGCGACTGGAAATCGAAATGGACCTTGGTCTCGCCCAGATCGACGGTCTGGTCCTTCACCTCGCCGCAATCGGTCTGGAAATGGCTCCAATCCACGGTCTCCGAGACCGGATCGCAGGCCGGGCCGCCCGCGGGATCGTTGTCGCCATAGATCGTGTCGTTGCCAGCATCGCCTTCGAGCGTGTCGTTGCCGCCCTCGCCAAAGATCAGGTCGTTGCCATTGCCGCCCTCGACGGAGTCGTCGCCCTGACCGGCATAGACCGTGTCATTGCCGTCGCCCGCGATGATGTAGTCGTCATTCGGCGCGGCCCCCGGCAGGATCGCGTCGTTATTGTCGACCATGTCGCCTTCGGGATCGCCGGTATAGTCGTCGTCGATCAGATCGCCGCCGGAGGTGCCTTCGACGATGCCGTCGGGCGCGCTCACGTCGATCGTGACGGTCGCGGTGTCGTAGCCGCCCTGCCCGTCATAAATCTGGTAGGTAAAGCTGTCGGTGCCGGAATAGTTCGGATCGGGCGTGTAGGTGATCGTGCCATCGGCATTCACCGTGACCGAGCCATGCGCCGGATCGCTCGCCCAGGTCACCTTGAGCGGATCGCTGTCGGGATCGCTGTCATTCGAGAGCACGGCAATCGTCTGCGCGGTGTTGTACTTCACGTTCGCGCTGTCGTTGACAGCGTTCGGATCGGAGTTCTTGTCGCAATCATCGTCGTCGTGATGATAGTAATAATAAGTCATCCCCAACTCTCCTTTACCGTCCGCTTGGCTCCGTGGCCCCGCGCCGTGTCTTCCCTTTGGCGCAAAGCGGCAGCGCCATGACGTGGCCGGACCCGAAGTCCGAACGTGAATGTCGAGAAGAATTGGCCAGCGTCAGCGCGCGCGGGCGCTGCCAGCAAAGTCGCCGCAGATCGCTCCGCGTCTCCTTTGCCCTAAAGGTCGAGGCCGTTATGGATCGGTCCCCTTGGCAGCGCCGGGCGAGCTCTCTTTCGACAACTCTTCTCTTCGGCCACCCCCATGGCCAAAAGCCCCCCAGCAGGGCTTGGCCTCAATTTGCCCTTCTGATCGCCACAAAGAAAAGGGGAATTTGCCGCTTTCTTGCCTCATTTCGGGGGATTGCTTGAAAAACGAGCACCAATAATCCGAATCGCGAAGTGCCTGTTTTCAAACGACGTTTCTATTTTGCAAAAGATCGACCTATCTTTTTGTCGGAAAACTTGCCAAAGTTTTGCCACATTTAAACTAAGGGTTGTGTGGCGATTGTATGGCCTGCCTTAAAAGGCGAAAAACTGTCTTCAATTTAGCGACAATACCTTGATCGATTTGTTTCCCGGAGCGGCCTAAATCGCGACCATATTTCTGCCGCGAATATGTCCCAATTGTCCTCAACATCGCCGCAATCCGGCATCTGATGCCCGTTTGTTCTGAGAACGAAACGAGATTTCTCCGAATCATCTTTTGATAACCACGTTTCACGATGCCGGGTTCTGCCCCAATTTCGCCTGATTTGGACAAAGGGTCCCCGGACACGGAAAACACCCGCGCAGGACATGCGCAAAACGCGCCGGTCGGATCACGGTCGGCGCATGGAACTGTCATTTTCGGAAGGTCTGGTGCCCGAGGTCAGCAACAGCTTGGTGGACCAATTGGTGGACCAGAAGCCCAAAAGCTAAATTTTCTCAATGAAATCAAACTGAGATGGTGCCCGAGGTCGGATTCGAACCGACACGCATTGCTGCGGCGGATTTTGAATCCGCTGCGTCTACCATTCCGCCACTCGGGCCCAGTTCGAGTCCTCTAGCGCGCAGCCGCGCCCGAGGCAAGTACGCTTAGAGGTTACGCGTTGAAAACGTGTCGCATTGCTTGAGATCGCCGCTCTGATAGCCCCGCTCGAACCAGCGCTGCCGCTGGGCGGAACTGCCATGGGTGAAGCTGTCGGGCATCGGCACCCGGCCCGCCTCACGCTGCAGCGTATCGTCGCCGATTTGCGCGGCGGCGTTCATCGCCTCGGAGATGTCGCCGGGCTCGATCGCGCCGATCTGATCCTCGGCCCGGCGCGCCCAGATCCCCGAGAAGCAGTCGGCCTGCAACTCGATCCGAACCGAGAGCGCGTTGGACTGCGCCTCGGAGCTTTGCGCGCGCACTTCATTAACCTTACCGAGAATCCCCAGCTCGTCCTGCACGTGATGGGCCACCTCATGCGCGACAACATAAGCCGCCGCGAAATCGCCCCGCGCACCGAGCTGCTGGCTCAGCGTGTCGAAAAACGCAGTGTCGAGATAGACCTTCTGATCGCCCGGGCAGTAGAACGGCCCCGTCGCGCCGCTCGCATTGCCACAGGGCGATTGCGTGATGCCACTATAGAGGACCAGCACCGCCGGATCGTATTGCCGCCCCAGATCGGATTGGAACACGCCCTGCCAAACCTCCTCGGTATCGGCCAGCGTCACCGAGACGAAATCGCCCATCGCCTTCTCGCGATCGCTCAGCTCACCCGATTGCGTGACCACCTGCCCCGAGCCGCCCGACCCGCCGTCAAGCAGCGGCGTCAGATCGATCCCGAGGAAATAGGCCACGACGACGATCGCGACGACGCCCAGGCCACCGCCACCCAGACGGATCGCGCCGCCCCCTGCCCTGCGCTGGCCGCGCCGGTCTTCGATATTGCGGCTGCCGCGCCGTCCTCGCCATTGCATTCGCGAATGCCTCCCTCGCTTTTATGTGAAGTCTAGCGTGAGGCCGGGAAAAGCAAAGGTGCGACGCGCGTGACTTGACCTTGCGGCCCGCGCGGGAGATGAAGCGAACCGAGCAGCAAGGAAAAGGATGCCGCCATGATCCGCCGCATCTACGACTGGACGATGGCCCGCGCGAGCCACCCGCATGCGATGTGGTATCTCGCCGCTGTCGCCTTCATCGAAGCTTCGGTCTTTCCGATCCCGCCTGACGTGCTGATGATCCCGATGATCCTCGCGCGGCCTTGGGCGGCATGGCGCATCGCGCTGGTGGCGACGCTGTCGTCGGTCGCGGGTGGCTGTCTGGGCTATCTGATCGGCTATGGTTTCATGGATGCGATCGGCAAGCCGGTGCTGGATTTCTACGGCAAAGCCGACGACTTCAACTCGCTCGCCGCCCGGTTCAACGAGATGGGCGGATGGGCTGTGCTGATCGCGGGCGTCACGCCCTTCCCCTATAAGGTGATCACGATCTTCGCCGGCGCCACGAACCTGAGCCCGGTGCTCTTCCTCGGCGTCTCCTTTGTCGCCCGTGCGCTACGCTTCTTCGTGGTCGCGGGGCTCTTGTGGAAATTCGGCGAACCGATCAAAACCTTCATCGAGCGCTGGCTCGGCCCGCTCTTCACCATCTTCGTCATCCTGCTGATCGGCGGGTTCTATCTTCTGAAATATCTCTGAGGCCCCCGATGCAAGACCGCATGCAAACCCTGACCTCCTTCCGCAGCCTCGTTGGCTTCGCCGCCGCGGGCTCCGCCTTCGTGCTCGCCGGGGCCTTCGTCTTTCAGGCGTTCGGCTACGCGCCCTGCCATCTGTGCCTGCTGCAACGCTGGCCACATCTGGCCGCCGCGATCATCGGGATCGTGATCCTCACCTTCCGCCTGCCCGGCTGGACTGCCCTTCTGGGGATGTTGGCGGCGCTGACAACCTCGGTCATCGGCTTCTATCACTCGGGCGTCGAGCGGAAGATTTTCGAAGGGCCCACCGATTGCACCTCGAGCGCCGTCGACACGACCGTCTCCGCCGCCGATCTGCTCAAGCAAATCAACGACGCCCCGCTGGTGCGCTGCGACGAGATTCCGTGGGACATCTTCGGCATCACCATGGCGAACCTCAATGCGGTCGGCTCGCTCGTGCTGGCAGGCATCTGGCTCTGGGCTTTCCTGAAATCGCGCCGCGCCTGAGCGGGGGCAAAGCCCCTTGCTCCGCCCGGGAAACCGCGCCAAGAACCGCGCATGAGCGAATCCAGACCTGATATTCTGTGCATCGGTTCGGTCCTGTGGGACATCATCGGCCGCGCCTCGGTGCATATGCATGAAGGCTCCGACGTGCCGGGGCGGATCGAACGGCTGCCCGGTGGCGTTGCGATGAATATCGCGATGACGTTGCGCCGCTACGGGCTTAAGCCTGCGGTGCTGACCGCGCTGGGGCGCGACAGTCAGGGCAACGACCTGATCCAGTCCGCCGAAGTGCTGGGCGTCGATTGCAACTATCTGTATCGCTCCGACGATCTGCCGACCGACCGCTATATGGCGATCGAGGGCGCGAACGGGCTGATTGCGGCGATCGCGGATGCGCATTCGCTCGAGGCTGCGGGCGAGAAAATCCTCGCGCCGCTCGCGGATGGGCGGCTCGGCACGGAAAACGAGCCGTGGACCGGCGCCATCGCGCTCGACGGCAATCTCACCGAGGCGCTTCTGAGCCAGATCGCGCATTCGCCGCTTTTCGCCAAGGCCGATCTGCGCGTGGCCCCCGCCAGCCCCGG
This sequence comes from Thioclava sp. PTB-PU3-1, assembly GCF_055666785.1. Classification (NCBI taxonomy): domain Bacteria; kingdom Pseudomonadati; phylum Pseudomonadota; class Alphaproteobacteria; order Rhodobacterales; family Paracoccaceae; genus Thioclava; species Thioclava sp. PTB-PU3-1. The sequence goes on from NZ_JBVNVL010000004.1 coordinate 202,984, forward strand.
CAAGGCGGAACGGCTGACGCCGCTTCTGGCCCATCCGGCGGCGACGCTTTACGTCAATCTCGAAGAGGCGGGCATCCTGTGTCAGGGCAGTTTCGACAGCGCTGAACATGCAGCCGAGACCCTGCTGGAACGCGGAGCTCAACGCGTGCTGGTGACCGATGGCGGCAAGGCTGCCGCCGACGGCAGTGCGGCCGCAGGCAATGTCATCGCCTCGGCCCCGCCCCCCGTCCTCGTGACCCGCGTGACTGGCGCGGGCGATACTTTCATGGCCGCGCATCTCGTGGCCGAACAGCGCGGCGCGGACCGCATGGAGGCGCTCGAGAGCGCCCTGACCGCCGCCGCGCGCTATGTTTCCGGAGAACTCGCCACATGAGCGCCCCCCTCACCTTCGCCACCGAAGTCGCTGACGCGAAAGCCGAAAACCGTCCCATCGTCGCACTGGAATCGACGATCATCACGCACGGGATGCCCTATCCGCAGAACCTCGAGACCGCGCAGGCGGTCGAGGCCGAGATCCGCAAGGCGGGCGCAGTGCCGGCCACGATCGCGGTGATGGGCGGGAAGATCCATATCGGGCTCGAGCCCGAGGAGCTGGAGGCGCTCGCGCAGACCAAGGACGCGATGAAGGTCAGCCGGGCCGATCTGGCCGTCTGCCTTGCGAAGGGCGCGACGGGCGCCACGACGGTCGCGGCGACCATGATCTGCGCGCACCTCGCGGGCATCGACGTCTTCGCCACCGGCGGGATCGGCGGCGTGCATCGCGGCGCGGAAGACAGCTTCGACATCTCCGCCGACCTTCTGGAACTGGCGCAGACCCCGGTCAGCGTGGTCGCGGCGGGCGCCAAGGCAATCCTCGACCTCCCGAAGACGCTCGAAGTGCTGGAGACTCACGGCGTGCCGGTCATCGCCTTTGGGCAAGACGCCTTCCCCGCCTTCTGGTCGCGCAATTCCGGCCTGCCCGCGCCGCTGCGCGCAGACAGCGCAGCCGAGATCGCCAAGTCGCAGCTCGCACGCGCAGCCCTCGGCCTGCCGGGCGGCCAGCTGATCGCGAACCCGATCCCCGCAGAGGCCGAGATCGCCCGCGAGGAAATCGTTCCGGTCATCGAACAGGCGCTGCAAGAGGCCGAGGCGCAGGGCATCGCCGCCAAGGCGGTCACGCCCTTCCTGCTGTCGCGCATTTTCGAGCTGACCGAAGGCCGCTCGCTCGAGGCCAATATCGCCCTCGTTCTGAACAACGCCCGTCTGGCTGCCGCAATCGCGGGCGAAATCATCACAGCGCGGGCCGCCTGATACGCGGCCCATTGCCCATCGTGGCGGCGCTGCCTAGATAGCAGGCAACGCATCGCCACGAGAGGGCGCATCCAGATCATGACAAAAGACGACCCCCATCCGCGCCGCCGCTCGCGCTTTGCCGCGCTGCGTGCCTCCTTCTTCACCGGGTTGATCGTCGTCGCGCCGATCGGTCTGACGATATGGCTCATGTGGACGATGGCCGGCTGGGTCGATGGCTGGGTGCTGCCGCTTGTCCCGCCCGAACTGCGCCCCGAGCGCTATATCGGCATCAATGTGCGCGGGCTCGGCGTCATCATCTTCCTTGTCTTCACCGTGATCGTCGGCTGGCTCGCCAAGGGCTTCTTCGGGCGCACGATGCTGCGCTTCGGCGAGAGCATCGTCGACCGCCTGCCCTTCGTGCGCACGGTCTATAGCGGGCTCAAGCAGATCGCGGAAACGGTGCTCAGCCAGTCCGAAGGCAAGTTCGACCGCGCCTGCATGATCGAATATCCGCGCGAGGGGCTAAAAGCGGTCGCCTTCGTCTCCTCGACCGCGAAAGGCGAGATCGCGGCGAAGGCCGAAGACGACGACCCGCTGATCTCGGTCTTCCTGCCGACGACGCCGAACCCGACCTCGGGCTTCCTGCTGTTTGTCCCGCAATCGCAGGTGACCTATCTCGACATGTCGGTCGAGGATGCGGCGAAGCTGATCATCTCGGCGGGGCTCGTCTATCCGCAGCCGAAAGAGGCGAAGCCCGCGAAGAAAACCAAGGTGAAACTTCAGTCGAACAAGGCCTGAAGATCGGTCGACGCCTCCTTGCCGATCTTGTCGGCATGGGCGTCGAGCCAACGATCCGCCGCCGCCCGGCCCGCCAGTTTCAGCTTCGCGAGCATCCCCCATTCGGGCAGGATCTTCGACTTTGCGCTCAGCTCGCCCATGACGTCGTCATCGGCGATCATATGGATCAGCACATCCTTCATCGCCCCTTCGGGGAGCCGGTCCTCCCGGATCAGCCGATGTACGAAATTGATCGCTCGCAATTCGCGCAACAGCGAGGAGTTGAAGCTGATCTCGTTGACCCGCTCGTCGATCTGCGCGGGCGTTTTCGGGATCTCGTCGCGCCAGAGCGGGTTGATCGAAATCACCACCACGTCGCGCGGATAGGCCGGTTCGAACAGCGGGAAAAGCGGCGGATTGCCGGTATAGCCGCCATCCCAATAGGCCTCGGTGCGGCCGGTTTTCGGGTCCTCGATCTCGACCGCCTGAAAAATCTCCGGCAGACAGGCGGAGGCGAGGATCGCATCCGCCGTAATCTCTTCACCGGTGAAGACGCGGATTTTTCCGGTCCGCACATTTGTGGCCGAGACGTGCAGCCGCGGCCCCTCTTCGGCGCAGACATCGCGATAGTGAAACCGCTCCACCACCGAGGCCAGCGGATTCACGTAGAACGGCCCCGCATCATAGGGCGAGAAGACCCGCGACATGCCGTCGATGAAAGCCGCGGGCGTGAAGGCGTCGAACCAGCGCGTCAACGCCTCGGTGCCGGGCAATTGCGCGGGCATCAGCCGCTCGAGCCGCAGATCGACGCTTTCGGCGACCTGGCTCCAAAGCTCATCCAGAGACGCGCGTGCGCCCTGACGACCGGCACGGGCATAGCCTGCCTTGAACGCAGCTCCGTTCAGTGCCCCGGCCGAGGTGCCCGAGATCGCCGCGTAGTCCAGCCAGTCTTCATCCAGAAAACGGTCGAGAACGCCCCAGGTGAACGCGCCATGCGCGCCCCCACCTTGCAACGCGAGGTTAATGCTCTTGCGGTTCATCGGCTCGGCCCTTTCGCTGCCTGCCTCCCTGCCGCAGAGTTATGCTGCATCGCAGCAAAAGCAAGTCCCCTCGCCGAGCGGCGCCCTTAGCCTAGCAGATCGTGGCACAATTCGAGCGCGGAAATCAGCGCATCGGCCTCTTCACGGGTGTTGTACATCCCGAAAGACGCGCGCGCCGTCGCCGTGACCCCAAGCCATTCCATCAGCGGACCGGTGCAATGCTGCCCCGCGCGCACCGCCACGCCCCGCTTGTCGAGGATGGTCGAGATGTCATGCGGATGGGCCGGACCATTCAGCGTGAGCGAGAAGATCGCGCCCTTATCCGCCGCGGTGCCCTGCTGGTTGAGCCAGTTCAGCCCGTTCAGTTTCTCGGTGGTGTAGTCGCGCAGGTCGCGCTCGTGCTCGGCGATGTTCTCCATCCCGATTCCCATCAGGTAATCGAGCGCGACCCCCATGCCGATCTGCTGTACGATGCCGGGCGTGCCCGCCTCGAACTTCATCGGCGGCGTGTTGTAGATCACCGTATTGCGGGTGACGGTGTCGATCATATCGCCACCGCCGAGGAAGGGACGCATCTCGAGCATCCGATCGCGACGGATGAAGAGTGCCCCGGAACCACTTGGTCCGTATAGCTTATGTCCAGTGATGACGTAGAAATCGCAGCCCAGATCGTCGACATCGACGGGGCCATGCACCGCCGCCTGCGAGCCATCCACCAGCGTCGCGATTCCACGAGTCCGTGCAGCCTGTGCGATCGGTTTCACATCGACCCGGGTGCCCAGCACGTTCGACATATGGGTGATCGCGATCAGCTTGGTGCGCGGCGTGATCGCCTCCAGCACCTTCTCGGGCGGCAGCGAACCGTCCGCCTCGGGCTCCACCCAGACCAGCTTCACGCCCTGCCGCTCGCGCAGGAAATGCCACGGCACGATATTGGCGTGGTGCTCCATCACCGACAGGATGATCTCGTCGCCCGGCTCGAGGTTCGGCGCGCCCCAGGCGTAGCTCACGAGGTTGATCCCCTCGGTCGAGCCGGTGGTGAACACGATCTGCTCTTCATCGGCGACATGCAGGAAGCGCGCCACGATCCCGCGCACGCTCTCGTATTTCTCGGTCGCGATATTGGAAAGCGTATGCAACCCGCGATGCACGTTGGAATAGTCGTGCTCATACATCCGGGTCATCGCGTCGATCACGACGCGCGGCTTTTGCGCCGAGGCCCCGTTATCGAGGTAAACCAATGGCTTGCCGTTCACTTCTCGAGTCAGGATCGGGAAATCCGCGCGGATTTTTTCGATATCATACATGGAGCACCTCAGAGTGACGCGGGGTCTGCGGGCATTTGCACGAGGCCGGTCGACACCAGCACGATCCCCGCGATCATCGCCGAGCCCAGAAAGGTCAGGATAACCCCGAAGCCGGTCGCCACGGGGTTTTCGAACCCGTGCAGAACCATAGTGAACTGCACCAGCAAGTAGAACATCAGCGCCACCAGCAGCACCGACATCAGCGTGGCCGAGATCGGGAAGAAGACCATCAGCACGACCTGGATCATCTGACCGATCATCAGAACGAATTCGATCCAGGTCAGAAGTAGCAGCGCATCCGGGAATTTCCCATGCCCGCCAAAGCGTTGGCCGACGAAAGACATGGCGAAAGCGCCATAGACCAGAAGCGCGCCCTGCAGCCCCACAACGGTAAGCGGCGGCGTCACCGTGCCGATATCGACCTTGGTGATGAAGCTGAACACCAGCTGCGCGAGCGTGCCGAGGATCGCGGTCATCACGACCACCAGAACCATCGCCATGAACCGCGCATTGGCGTTCAGATTCAGCCCGATCAAATCGCGCGCAACCGACTTCGGATCGGTGAAGCTACGGATAAGCCATTCTTTAAGATCGGGCTGCATCAGTTTGTTTTTCCTTCGAATTCTACCACGCGCAACGCTGCGCCCCATAGCAGGACGAAGGCTACGGTCACAAGCGCGGAAACGAGCGAAAGTTCCGCGCCGCGCCCGATGAACCCCGCCACGAGCCCTTGCAGCAGCATCAGCGGCGAGACCGCCAGAAGCGACCAGAACAGCGCGACGCGCGCACCATACCAGCTTCCCTGCCCGCCGAGGAGCCTCAGCACAAGGTGGCTCAGTGCCGCAATCGCGTAGAAGACGGGCACGGTCGCGAGCAGCGCCAGCACCGTGCCCATCATCAGCCCGACCATCGGCTGGTCGGGCATCTCATGGGCAATCCGCGACAGCCGGGGCCACTGCGCGATGAAGATCACGGTCAGCGCCGCAAGCAGGAAGACCAGCGCGCGCGGCTCGGAGGCCGGGCGCGCGAGATGCTCGCGCATCACCACGCGCGGACGCCGATAGCTGCGCCGGATATCGTCTGTCGCGGACATCGCAGCGCCTCAGCCGCGATGGCGTGCAAGCCACCCTTCCAACCGGGTCAGGATCGCATCGCGGAACCGCTCTTCCTCAATCTCTTCAATGGCATCGGCCACGAAGCTCAGAACCAGAAGCGCGGTGGCTTCCTCTTCCGGCACGCCGCGCGAACGCAGGTAGAAAAGCGCGGTCTCGTCGATCGCGCCGGTGGTCGAGCCGTGCGAACACTGCACGTCATCGGCGTAGATCTCTAGCTCCGGCTTGGCGAGGAACTGGCTGTTCTCGTCGAGCAGCAGCGACTGGCTGATCTGGTAGCCATCGGTCTTCTGCGCGCCCGGCTTCACGAGGATTTTGCCCTGAAAGATGCCCTCGGCGCCGTTCTTCAGCACTTTCTTGAAGACCTGACGGCTCTCGCCGCGCTCGGCCCCGTGGGTGATGAAGACGGTGTCGTCGTGGTGGAACTTGCCGGTTTTGCCATCGCCAAGAGCCGCGCCCGCAACGTGTGCGTTCGCGTCGTCGCCCACGATGTCGATCACGCATTCATTGCGCGTCAGCACCCCGTTCGAGGTCAGCGTGAAGCTCTTGAACAGACCTTCTTCCGCGACGCGGGTGAAGATCGAGGTGATCGCCCGACGCTCATGGTCGCGGCCCTGTACGCGGATGTGGTGGAATTTCGCGCCTTTGGCGACGTCCACTTCCATCAGCTTGTTGAAGCGCGCACCTGCCGGGCCGTTCTCCAAAACCGTGATCTCCGCGCCCTCTTCCAGCTTCACGAGGTGATGCAGGATCGGGTCGGAAGTCTCTGATTCATGGGTGTAAATCAGGCTCACGGGTTTCTCGGCGGCACCGGTCACGCGGATCAGCACACCATCGGTGGCGGACGCCGTGTTGAGCGCCGCGAAGGGACGTTTCACCGGGTCCTGACCGTTGGCTTCCAGCGTGCCATAAAGGCTGCTGGCCCAGCTCACGTCGGGCGCATCGGCCAGACGCAGGATCTCGACGCCGGACATCGACAGATCGTCGGAGGCCTCAGGATCGAACACGCCATCGCGGAAAACGATCTTCAGACGATCGATCTCGCCGAAGATCTCCGGCTCGTCATCGCTGAACGGCGCCGCGGGCACCGGATCGGGCGCGATGAAATCGGTCGGGTTGGTCCAGCGCCAGTATTCGTCGCGACGGCCCGGCAGGCCCATCGCGTTCAGACGGTCCAGCGCGGCGCGGCGTTGCGGCCCGAACCCGTCGGGCAGAGAAACGCGCGCCAGCCGCGTCTCAGCGGGGGTCATTTTCTCGACTGCCGACATTACGCCATCACCTCCGAGATCCCGTGTTTCGCGAGCAGGTCGGCATAGCCGTTCTTCTCGACTTCGAGGGCCAGTTCCGGCCCGCCGGTCTCGATGATGCGGCCATCCGCCATGATGTGGACGACATCGGGTTTGATGTGGTCGAGCAGGCGCTGGTAGTGGGTGATCACGAGGAAGGACCGGCCTTCGTCACGCAGCGCGTTCACGCCTTCGGCGACCAGACGCATCGCGTCGACATCGAGGCCGGAGTCGGTCTCGTCGAGGATGCACATCTTCGGCTCGAGGATTGCCATCTGCAGGATTTCGTTACGCTTTTTCTCACCGCCCGAGAAGCCAACATTGACCGGACGCTTCAGCATATCCGCGTCGATCTTGAGCGATTTCGCCTTGCCGCGCACCAGTTTCAGGAAGTCGCCAGCCGAGATTTCCTCCTCGCCGCGCGCCTTGCGCTGAGCGTTGAGCGCGGTGCGCAGGAAGGTCATGTTGCCAACGCCGGGGATTTCCACCGGGTATTGGAACGCGAGGAACAGGCCTGCGGCCGCGCGCTCTTCGGGCTCGGAATCCAGCAGGTCGGTGTCGTTGAGATGCGCCTCGCCTTCGGTGACCTCGTAGCCATCGCGGCCCGAGAGCACATAGGACAACGTCGACTTGCCCGAGCCGTTCGGCCCCATGATCGCATGGACCTTCCCGGACTCGACGCTCAGGTTGACGCCCTTGAGGATCTGCTTGTCCTCTTCTTCCAGTTTGACGTGCAGGTTCTTGATATCAAGCATGGTTCTTCCTCAAGATACGGTTACAGCGGTGCCGGAGGCCGACACCATAAGCATGGATTGGCCGACGACCTCGTAGTCGAGATCTACGCCGACAACGGCATTCGCGCCCAGCTCGCGGGCGCGGTCTTCAAGCTCGCCGAGCGCCGTGGCGCGCGCGTCTTGCAATTTGGATTCGTACGCGCCGGAGCGGCCGCCGATAATATCGGTGACCTGCGCGAAGATATCGCGGACGACATTGGCGCCCATGATGGCTTCGCCCACGACGATGCCATGATAGGTCGCGATCGGGCGACCCTCGATGGTGGGGGTGGTGGTGACGATCATGCGCGCCCTCCCGTTTGGCGACCCATGCGGGCCGCGGCGGGCGCGCGAAGGGTCAGAAGCGGATGGTGGTCTCGGCGTAGCGCAGGGTGCGCGGCTCGAATTGCGCGGTCTGCTGCTCCACCCAGTCGGGCGTGAAGGCGAGCGCCGCCATGTCCGGTTGCCAGAAGGCGATATTGTGCAGCCCCACGAAGGCCAGCGCGACGCCCAGCAGCTGCACCGCCATCAGTTTCACCGAGGCGAGCCGCAGCATCATACCCAGCCCGAAGGCGGTCAGCACTGCCGCAACCACGAGGACCAGATCCGGATTGGAGCCGACTTTCTCGGCCAGTTCCGGTGTCAGAAAGCGCATCTTGAGCGCGGTGACGACCATCATTCCGATCGCGCCGACCATCAGCGCGGGCAGGACCTTGAACACGGCCAGCCGCGAGTGACGCGGCTTGGCGATGACCTGACGCAGCATCGCTGAATCGTTGGCCACCCAGGCTTCCTGATCCCCGATATGCAGCTGAATCCGGCCCTTCGCCGATTTCCGCGTTTTCTCGATCCGCGCGAGGCGATCGTTGAAGCTGGCGCTCGATACCGTCATGGCCCTCACCTATCCATTTGGACAGGTTAAGACATGCATAAGAATTATGCCCGAAATGCGGCAGATCCTCGGCAATTTCGATATTTGCGCGCGTGAAGATCACCCGACGCTCCCCTCCAGCGAGATCGCCACAAGGCTTTGAGCTTCCATCGCGAATTCCATCGGCAGCGCCTGAAGGACTTCGCGGCAGAACCCGTTGACGACAAGCGCCACGGCCTCTTCCTCGTCCATCCCGCGGGCGCGGCAGTAGAACAGCTGATCGTCATCCACCTTCGAGGTGGTGGCCTCGTGCTCGACCCGGCTCGAGTTGTTCTTCACCTCGATATAGGGAACCGTGTGCGCGCCGCATTTGTCGCCGATCAGCAGCGAGTCACATTGCGTGTAGTTGCGCGAGTCGGTCGCTTTCGGGTGCATCGAGACGAGACCGCGATAGGTGTTCTGCGCCTGACCGGCCGAAATGCCCTTGGACACGATCCGCGAACGGGTGTCTTTGCCGAGGTGGATCATCTTGGTGCCGGTATCGGCCTGCTGCCAGTTATTCGCGATGGCGATCGAGTAGAACTCGCCCTGGCTCTCGTTGCCGCGCAGGATGCAGGACGGGTATTTCCACGTGATCGCGGAGCCGGTCTCGACCTGCGTCCACATCACCTTGGCGCGGTCGCCGCGGCAATCGGCACGTTTGGTGACGAAGTTGTAGATACCGCCCTTGCCGTCTTCATCGCCCGGGAACCAGTTCTGCACCGTGGAATATTTCACCTCGGCATCTTCCTCGACGATGATCTCGACCACGGCCGCGTGCAGCTGCGCAGTGTCGCGCTTGGGCGCGGTGCAGCCTTCGAGATAGGACACATACGAGCCCTTGTCGGCGATGATCAGGGTGCGCTCGAACTGCCCCGTGTTTTCCGCGTTGATGCGGAAATAGGTCGACAGTTCCATCGGGCAGCGCACGCCCGGCGGGACGTAGACGAAGGAGCCGTCCGAAAACACGGCCGAGTTCAGCGCGGCGTAGAAGTTATCCGCCTGCGGCACGACCGAGCCGAGATATTTCTTCACCAGCTCCGGGTGTTCCTGGATCGCTTCCGAGATCGAGCAGAAGATCACGCCCGCCTCGGCCAGCTTGTCCTTGAAGGTGGTCCCGACGGAGACGGAGTCGAACACCGCGTCGACCGCGATCTGGCGATCGTCGAGGTTGATGTCTTCCGCGCCTTCGACGCCCGCGAGGATCATCTGTTCCTTCAGCGGAATGCCGAGCTTCTCATAGGTCGCGAGCAGCTTGGGATCGACCTCGTCGAGCGACTTGGGCTTCTCGACCATGCTTTTCGGGCGCGCGTAGTAATACTGGTCCTGAAAATCGATTTCCGGAACCTTCAGCAGCGCCCAGTTCGGCTTGGGCATATCTTCCCAGCGCGAGAACGCCTGCAGACGCCATTCGGTCATCCACTCGGGCTCTTTGTTCTTGTCCGAGATGAGGCGGACGATATCCGTGTTCACGCCTTTGGGCGCGTATTCCATCTCGATATCGGTGTTCCAGCCGTATTTGTAGGTGCCCATATTCTGGACGGTCTCGACCGTCTCGCGATCGACGCCTTCACGTACTTCCACCTGATCAACGCCCGCCATATCCGGCTCTCCCATCTCTTACCCGCGCCGTGCGCGGTGTTTCGCTTCGCATTTCAGCCAGTGTTCGGCGAAACGCATGACATCTTCTTCGCGGCTCTGCGGCCCCAGCGAGACCCGCAAGGCCGATCCCGCCTCGGTTTCCGAAAAGCCCATTGCGACCAGCGCAGCAGAGCTTTTGACCTTCCCGCTCGAACAGGCGGAGCCTGCGGAAACCGCGAACCCGCCCAGGTCCATCTGCATCACCTGCGTCTCGCCCTTCCAGCCGGGCGTGATGAAGCAGGAGGTGTTCGGAAGCCTGTGCGATTCATTCCCGACAAAAATAGTCTCGCTTGCCCGATCCGCAATGGCGTTTTCTAGAATGTTTCTAAGTTTTTCGATCTCGCGCCAGATTCCGCCCTCAAGATCGCGCGAGGCTGCTTCGGCTGCCGCACCGAATCCCGCGATGCCGATCAGGTTCTCCGTGCCGGCCCGCCGACCCATCTCCTGACCACCGCCTTTGAGCTGCGCGGCGATATCAGTGCCGCGCTTCACGATCAGCGCGCCCACGCCCTTCGGCCCGCCCAGCTTATGCGCCGAGACGATGCCGCAGGTGGTGCCGAGCCAGTTGAACGCAAACGGGATCTTGCCGAAGCCTTGGGTGAGATCGCTCAGATACAGCCCCTCGGGCAGTTCCTGCACCACGCCGGTCTCGGAATTGGCCAGCTGCAGGGCCGAATTCGCCGGATCGGTGACGGTGATCCGCCCTGCCCGATCGACGGGAAGATCCTCGACGCACCAGCTGCGGATCGCATCATGCTCGACGCCCGCGCAATGCACCTCGCGCCCGCCAAGCGCCAGCGCCGCGGCCTCGGTCGCGCCGGAGGTGAAGATCACATCCTGCCCCTCGGCCCCCAAGGCTGCCGCGACCTGAGAGCGCGCGCGCTCCATCAGCGCTTTCGCCGCGCGGCCCTCGGAATGCACCGATGACGGGTTGCCCACCACATCCATCGCTTCGATCATCGCCTGACGGGCCTCTGCCCTCAGCGGCGTTGTCGCGTTCCAATCGAGATAGCTGCGCGCCATGATACGCTCCGCTTAGTTGGGTGTCGGATAGCTGCGGCGGGGATAGGGCAGCCGCGCCCCAGAAGAAAGGGCGTGCCTTCGGCTTGGCAAAAATATCCCCCGCGGAGCGTCCGCGAGAAGCCATCACGCCCCGGCGGTCGGAGTTACTCGTCGACGACCGAAAACAGGCTCGGCACGGCCGGACAGGGTTTCATGCGGTTCTTCACCACATCATCCAGCGTCGTCTGGTGCAGGAAGACGAAGACCTGTGCCGACAGGCTCTCCCACAAACGGTTCGCCATCGACTGCGCCCGCGAGCCCGAAATCGCCCCCGAGGCGCCGGCGCCGACATGCATCGCCGAGACGGTCTCGTCCACGGCCTCGAAAATCTCCGAGATGCGGATCTCCGACGGGCAACGCGCCAGCCGGTAGCCGCCGCCCGGACCGCGCACCGAATTCACCAGCCCCGCCCGGCGCAGCCGTACAAAGAGCTGCTCCAGATAGGGCAGCGAGATATCCTGACGCTCGGACAGCGCCGCCAGAGAGGTCCGGCTGCCTTCGCCCGCCAGCGCCAGATCGACCAGCGCGACCATCGCGTAACGGCCTTTCGTCGACAGTTTCATGCACCCTCCTCGGCCCGAGACCCATCCGAACCCGTATTTAGCCGAAAATCGGCTCGAAAACACCGCCCGCGCAGGAGTGAATCATTGCTAAAGCATTGACGCAAGCGCGAGGGCCGATTACCTCCACCAATGCCCGATCTCCCGGCATGGCGCCGGGGGAGGCTTTCTCCTAGGCCAGCCGCGCCGACCCGTCAAGAAAGGCAGGAGCGCAGGCGCCCAAGGAACCCAGAGCTGGCGCAATAAAAACGAGAGACGATGCCCGAAGTCATTTTTCCCGGTCCCGAAGGTCGCCTCGAGGGGCGCTACCACCCGCAGCCCGCACCCGACGCGCCGATCGCGATCATTCTGCACCCCGACCCGCAATTCGGCGGCACGATGAACAACCGCGTCGTCTACAACCTGCATTACGCCTTCTTCAAAATGGGCTTCACCGTTCTGCGCTTCAACTTCCGGGGCGTGGGCCGCAGCCAAGGCGAATACGATCAGGGCGTGGGCGAATTGTCCGATGCCGCCTCGGCGCTGGACTACCTGCAGACGATGAACCCCAACTCGAAGCATTGCTGGGTCGCGGGCCATTCCTTCGGCGCGTGGATCGGCATGCAGCTTCTGATGCGCCGTCCCGAGATCACCGGCTTCATCTCCGTTGCCCCGCCCGGCCCCTCGTCGCCCGGCCCCGGCAATTACGACTATTCCTTCCTCGCGCCCTGCCCGTCCTCGGGTCTGATCATCAACGGCACGAACGACCGGATTGCGCAGCCCAAGGAGACCGAGCAACTGGTCTCCAAGCTGCAGGAGCAGAAGGGCATCACGATCACCCATGAGGTCATCGAAGGCGCGGATCACTTCTTCAAGAACGAAGAAGCCCATATGCAGCCGATGATCGACACGGTTCAAACCTATGTCCGCCGCCGCCTGACGGAGGGCACGCGCTAATGGCGCTGATCGACGAACTCGCCGAAAAGCTCGCCACCGACACGATGGAGGCGATGCGCAAATACGACGACGAACGCCTCTTCATGGAGGTGAGCAACTATATCGGCACGTCGTCGCCCTCGCTGCAGGAGGCCTATATCACGGCCTGTCGCCTGCATATGGCCGAGCAACGTGGCCGCGAATTCTTCGAGCGCAAGCTGGTGGAACTGGAAAAGCGGGCGCAGGCAGCGGCGAAGACACCGGATTCCGGGACCGGATCATGAGCCCGGGGGCCGCGCGCGTCGTTTTCGCGGCAGCCCTCTCCCTCGCCCTGTCGCTGATCATCGCGACAGCCTTTCATGCAAGCCACATGATTTGCGACGGAGAGTGGAGCGGCGCGTCGTCGCGCGGCGCGGCGCTGGTCATGGGCCTCGGCGAACTCCTCGCAAACCCGATGCATCTGATCCTCGTTGTGGCCCCGCTCTGGCTGGGCTGGACCGGGTTGCTGCTCGCGGCCGCAAACCGCGCGATCCCGCCGGTTCTGGGGATGGGCATCGTCGTCTTTTCGATCCTCGCCACGGTCCTGTTCTACGCCTTCGCGGCGCCGAACCTCGACTGTTCCGGCTACACCGACCGCGCGATGAGCTGGCGCGCCGGCGGTCTCTTCGCCTTCGTGGCGCTGCTTCTGCTTCTGCCCCGGCTCTGGAGACGTACATGACCCGGCTCGATCAGCAATTCACCTTCCTCGCCGAGGCCGAGAAACTGAAATCGGTGACCCGTGCGACGCCGATCCACGACGCCTCGCGCCCCGAAAACTCGGGCGAGCATAGCTGGTCGCTCGCGCTCTATGCGCTGACGCTGGCCGAACAGGCACCCGAAGGCGTCTCGATCGACCGGGTGATCCGCATGCTCCTGCTGCACGATCTGGTCGAGATCGACGTGGGCGATGTGCCGATCCATTCCAAGGGCGGCACGGCGCATGGCGCGGAAGACATCCTGAAAGCAGAAGCCGCCGCCGCCGAACGTATCTTCGGGTTGTTGCCCGGGGATCAGGGAGCGCAGATGCTGGCGCTCTGGCAGGAATTCGAGGCCAACGAGACCCCCGACGCGATCTTCGCGAAATCGCTCGACCGGGTGCAGCCTGTGCTGCTCAACCACCAGTCGGGCGGTGGCTCGTGGATCGATTACGATGTCAGCTTCACCCAACTCGAAGAGCGCATCGGCACCAAGATCGCCCGCGGCGCGCCTGCGGTGTGGGACTGGGTACGGGATCGGGTCGAAGGCTGGTTCGCCGCACGCAGCTAAGCCACACTCGGCCCTTGCCCCCTATTCCGAGGCGTTCCTCCGGGATTTCGCGGAACCTCCGTATACAATCGCATACCGTCTAGCCAAGCGCATCTGAATCGGGTAAGAGGCAGCAAACCGAGGCTTCAACCGAAGAGGGCTGTGCCATGAGCGACAAGAACACTCCTGACATCATTTACACCAAGGTCGACGAGGCCCCGGAACTGGCGAGCGCATCGCTGCTGCCGATCGTGCGCAAATTCGCGCAAGCGGCCGGGATTTCGGTCGGCACCAAGGATATCTCGCTCGCGGGCCGTATCCTCGCCACCTTCCCCGAAGCGCTTACCGAAGAGCAGCGCCAGTCGGACGATCTGGCATGGCTCGGCGATTACGTAAAGACGCCGCAGGCCAACGTCATCAAGCTGCCGAACATCTCGGCCTCGGTGCCGCAGCTCGTCGCCGCCGTGCGCGAACTGCAGGGTCAGGGCTACGCCCTGCCCGACTACCCGGAAGAGCCGAAGACGGATGAGGAAAAAGCCGTCCGCGCGAAATACGACTCGATCAAGGGCTCGGCCGTGAACCCGGTGCTGCGCGAGGGTAACTCGGACCGCCGCGCCGCCGCTGCCGTGAAGAAATTCGCGCAGAACAACCCGCACCGCATGGGCGAGTGGACCGCCGACAGCAAGACCCGCGTGGCGACCATGTCGGAGGGCGATTTCTTCTCGAACGAACTCTCGGCCACCCTGCCGAAAGCGTCCACCGCGAAGATCGTTCTGGAAGGCGCAGATGGCGAGACCGTTCTGAAGGACGGCGTGAGCTATCCCGAAGGCACCGTGGTCGATGCGACCTACATGTCCGCTGACAAGCTCGACGCGTTCCTCGCCGAGGAAATCAAGAAGACCAAGGACGAAGGCGTCCTGTTCTCGCTGCATATGAAAGCGACGATGATGAAGGTCTCCGACCCGATCATCTTCGGTCATGCGGTGAAGGAATGGCTCAAGCCGGTCTTCGAGAAATACGGCGACAAGATGAAGTCGCTCGGCGTCGATCCGGCTTCGGGCATGGGCGACCTGCTGGAGCGCGTCAAAGGCGAGCCGGAAATCCTCGCCGCGATCGAAGAGGTCCGGGACCAGCGCCCGCCGATGTATATGGTGAACTCGGACAAGGGCATCACCAACCTGCACGTGCCCTCCGACGTCATCATCGACGCCTCGATGCCCGCGCTGATCCGCGCCGGCGGCAAAGGCTGGGGCCCGGACAACAAGGAGCACGACTGCGTCTGCGTGATCCCCGACAGCTCCTACGCCCCGGTCTACGATGCGACGATCGAGTATTTCAAAGCCAACGGCAAACTGAACCCCGCCACCGCGGGCACCGTTCAGAACATCGGCCTGATGGCCCAGAAAGCCGAGGAATACGGCTCGCACCCGACCACCTTCGAGATCCCGACCGACGGCACCGTGAAGATGGTGCTCGACGACGGCACGGTGCTGCATTCGCATGACGTGAAGAAGGGCGATATCTGGCGTTCGGCTTCGGCCCGCAAGGCGCCGATCGAAGACTGGGTGAACCTCGCGATCGATCGTCAGAAGGCGACCGGCTACCGCGCGATCTTCTGGCTCGACGAGACCCGCGCCCACGATGCGGAGCTGATCTCCTTCGTGAAGCCGATCCTCGAAGCCAAAGGCGTCGCCGACAAGTTCGAGATCATGGCCCCGCGTGAAGCTACCATCGCCTCGCTCGAGACCATCACCAAGGGCGAGAACACGATCGCGATCACCGGCAACGTGCTGCGCGACTACCTGACCGACCTGTTCCCGATCCTGGAGCTCGCCACCTCGGCCAAGATGCTCTCGATCGTGAAGCTGATGCAGGGCGGCGGTCTGTTCGAGACTGGCGCGGGCGGCTCGGCACCCAAGCACGTCCAGCAGCTGGTGGAGGAAAACCACCTGCGTTGGGACAGCCTCGGCGAATTCTGCGCCTTGGGCGAGAGCTTCAAGTTCTTCGCCGACCAGACCGACAACGCCAAAGCGCGCGTGCTGGGTGAAACTGTCGAGACCGCGACGCAGGGCATTCTCGACAATGACCGCTCGCCCTCGCGCAAGGTCGGCGAGCCCGACAACCGCGCCAGCCACTACTGGTTCGCCCGCTACTGGGCCGACGCGCTGGCGGCACAATCGAGCGACGCCGAGCTGGCCGCCGAATTCGCCCCGATCGCCAAGGCGCTGGCCGATGGCGAAGCGAAGATCGTGGCCGAACTGGCAGAGGTTCAGGGCAAGCCCGCCGATATCGGCGGCTACTACCACGCCGATCCGAAAAAGCTCGCAGCGGTGATGCGCCCGAGCGAAACGCTCAACGCCATCATCGGCTGAGAGCACTGAGACAGAAGGGGCGGCGCGGGCCGCCCCTTTCGATTCCCGGCCTCCCCGGAACACAAACCCGTGAATTTTGGAAGGAACGCGCATGACCAAGATCAAGGTAGACAACCCCGTCGTCGAACTCGACGGCGACGAGATGACCCGCATCATCTGGGACTTCATCAAGCAGAAGCTGATCCTGCCCTATCTCGATATCGACCTGAAATATTACGACCTCGGCATCGAGAGCCGCGACGCGACCGACGACCAGATCACCGTCGACGCGGCCGAGGCGATCAAGCAATACGGCGTCGGCGTCAAATGCGCGACGATCACCCCCGACGAGGCGCGCATGGAGGAATTCAACCTCAAGCGCATGTATCGTTCGCCCAACGGCACGATCCGCAACATCCTCGGCGGCGTCATCTTCCGCGAGCCGATCATCTGCAAGAACGTCCCGCGCCTCGTTCCGGGCTGGACCAAGCCGATCGTTGTGGGCCGTCACGCCTATGGCGACCAGTACAAGGCCACCGATTTCCGTTTCCCCGGCAAGGGCACGATCACGCTGAAATTCGTGGGCGACGACGGTGAGGTGATCGAGAAGGAAGTGTTCAAGGCCCCCGACGCAGGCGTCGTGATGGGCATGTACAACCTCGACAAGTCGATCATCGACTTCGCGCGGGCCTCGCTGAACTACGGCCTGCTGAAGGGCTGGCCGGTGTATCTCTCGACCAAGAACACGATCCTCAAAGCCTATGACGGGCGCTTCAAGGATCTGTTCCAGCAGGTCTTCGAGGAAGAATTCGCCGAGAAGTTCAAGGAAGCGGGCATCTGGTACGAGCACCGCCTGATCGACGACATGGTGGCCTCCTCGCTGAAATGGTCGGGCGGCTATGTCTGGGCCTGCAAGAACTACGACGGCGACGTGCAGTCGGATACGGTCGCGCAGGGCTTTGGCTCGCTGGGCCTGATGACCTCGATCCTGATGACGCCCGATGGCAAGACGGTGGAAGCCGAGGCCGCCCACGGCACGGTCACGCGTCACTACCGCCAGCACCAGCAGGGCAAAGAGACCTCGACGAACTCCATCGCCTCGATCTTCGCCTGGACCGGTGGCCTGAAGCACCGCGCCAAGCTCGATGGTAACGCGCAGCTCCAGACCTTTGCGGAAACGCTCGAGAAGGTCTGCGTGCAGGCGGTCGAAGACGGTCACATGACCAAGGACCTCGCGCTGCTCGTCGGCCCTGATCAGAAATGGCTGACCACGATGGGCTTCCTCGAGAAGATCGACGAATACCTGAACAAGTCGCTGTCGCTGTAAAGCGCGCGAAACGGGTTGAGGAAGGCGGGGTTATCCCCGCCTTTTTCATTTAGCGAGGCGGTTGGCTCCTGACTGGCACGGGGCGACCAGCCCCGGGCCGCGCCCGACCTCCCCCCGGGAGGGCGCATTGGCGGTGTCTCCGCAAACACGCACGTCATTCGGGCTTGTACGATAAAAAGACAAACCACAAAAAAGGAACAGCGCCCACCCGAGGTCGGGCGCGTCCCTCAATCCTTAGTCGGGCCGGGCGCATCACACGCCCGGCCCTTTCGCTTACCGCATCATGCTCCACGGCTCTGGCGGAGGCTCGGCGGGCCCGAGCCCGATATCTCTGCGCAAGTGGTCGCTGAGTTGCTCCGCATCGAGCGGGCGCGGTTTGCCGCCACGCGCGATCAGCGCAAACAGCGCCGCACGGAGAACTTTGCCTGCGCCGAACTTGGCGATGGCGGCTTCGATGGTGAATGCGTCGCTCGGACGCTCGAGAGTCTGGATCATGTCATGTCCCGGCGCGGGACCATCCCCGCAACCGGCCTTTCGTCTACTGATGTGAAAGAAGACCCGACGGGGACCGCGAGAGCGCGGCCAGGATGCGTCACGACAGGATCGGGACGCGGAAATCGGGTCAGTTTGCGGGAGTGGAGCCTAGGCTCCGGGGCGTATCGGGAGGGTCAGTCCTGGCGTCGTGCGACGCGAGTGGTGCCCGAAAAACCGATACGGGTTTCGCACTGCGATGCGAGGGCTTGGCGATATGACATCATGGCGGCCCTCCTCTTGTCTTGGGCATTGCGAATGGCGCCAATTGGCCCGATCCAGAAAGCGGCGGCAACTCACGCGACTGTGATCCGCAGGTATTGGAGCACCTCTGTTGCCGATGCGCCTCAGTTCTTGCGCTTGGCGTTGCCGCGTGGCATCTGAGCGCCATGAGCGAGACCCGTATCCAAGACCCGCACCGCCACACCCTGCCCGAGGACACCCAAGGGCTTCTCACCGGCACCTTGCTGGTGGCGCTGTCGGTGTCGCTGCTGCATGGCGCGGGGCTGTTCACCGGTCAGATCGCAGGCCTGTCGCTGGTGCTGTCTTACGTCACCGGCTGGAGCTTCGGCGCGATCTTCTTCACGCTCAACCTGCCCTTCTACTGGCTGGCTTTCCGCCGGATGGGCGCGCGGTTCACGGTGAAGACGGTGCTCTCGGTTGCGCTCCTGTCCGGATTTACCGAAGTTTTTCCGCATCTTCTGAGCTTCGCCATCCTCCACCCCGGCGCGGCCGCCGTGCTGGCAGGCGTGACCGCAGGCGCGGGCCTTCTGGCCCTGTTCCGCCACGGTGCGAGCCTTGGCGGCGTGGGGATCGTGGCGCTTTATCTGCAGGACAAGACCGGCTTCAAGGCGGGCCGCACGCAGATCCTGTTCGATTGCGGCGTGTTCCTCTTCGCGCTCTTCGTGCTGCCGCTCGACAAGGTGCTGTGGTCGCTGCTGGGCGCGATGGTTCTCAACGTCATCATCCTGATCAATCACCGCCGCGATCGCTATATCGCCACCTGATCCGGGCGTGATCTGCGGGCAACGGGTCCGCGCACCCTGCTCCGACCCTTTCGCGCGATGCAAAGCCGACCTGCGCCCAGCGATTTGGTAGGTCAGCTATTATGCCCTATTATTGGGTCATGACCACTGACGCACATATCACCGCCGACCAGATCGCAGCCAAAGAGGCGACCCGTCCGCATTACTCGAAGCTCGAGGATCTGCAGGGCCTTGTCGTGGCCGCCGCACAGGCCGCGCTGGGGATTCACCTGCTGCGCGCCGCAGGCCTCGTGACCGGGGGCACCGCAGGAGCCGCGCTGATCCTGTCCTATATCACCGGGTTCAGCTTCGGGGTCGTGTTCTTCGTGATCAACATCCCCTTCTACGCCTTCGCCTATTACGCGCGCGGCGCAGGCTTTGCGCTGAAGAGCCTCGTGACCGTGACGCTCGTCTCGCTGATGGCCGAGGCGCTCAAACCCGTCCTGCATGTCGCGGAAATCCACCCCGCCGTGGCCGCCGTGCTGTTCGGCATCTCGGCAGGCGTCGGCCTGCTGGGTCTCTTCCGACACAAGGGCAGCCTCGGCGGCGTCTCCATCGTCGCCGTGATCCTGCAAGACAAGTTCGGCTTCCGCGCGGGCTGGACGCAGCTGATCCATGACCTGTGCCTGTTTGTCATCGCGAGCTTCATCCTCGCGCCGCCGCTGGTGCTCTACTCGCTTCTGGGCGCGCTGGTACTGAACTTTATCGTTGCGATGAACCACCGTCGCGACTGGTATATCGCCGAGTGATCCGGCAGACTGCCGGGCATGTTCAACACCTACCTCTTCCTGCTCATCGCGGTCGCCTTCGAGACCTTCGGCTCGGCCTGTCTGCAGGCGAGCCAGCAATTCTCGCGGTTCTGGCCGACGGTGGGCGTGGCGGTGGGCTTCATCGGCGGGCTCTATTTCTTCACGCTGGTGCTGAAGGTGCTGCCGCTCGGGATCACCTATGCGCTGTGGTCCGGGATCGGCATGGTGCTGATCGCGGGCGTGGGCTGGCTGATGTTCAATCAGCGGCTGGATTTGCCCGCTCTGATCGGGATCGCGCTGATTCTGACGGGGATCATCGTGATCAACCTGTTCTCGAAATCGCATTTCCACTGACGTGATGCCGCATCGCGGCGCGATTGCCGCGCTGGGGGCTAGCCGAGAGGCGATCTTTCCTTTATGGGCGGGGCAACTCAAGAACAGGACGACCTCCCATGGACCTTCGCAACATTGCGATCATCGCTCACGTGGACCACGGCAAGACGACGCTCGTGGACCAGCTTCTGCGCCAATCGGGCGCTTTCCGTGAAAACCAAGCCGTCGCCGAACGCGCGATGGACAGCAACGACATCGAACGCGAACGCGGCATCACCATTCTCGCCAAGGCCACCTCGGTCGAGTGGAAAGGCACCCGCATCAACATCGTCGACACTCCCGGCCACGCCGATTTCGGCGGCGAGGTTGAGCGTATCCTGTCGATGGTAGACGGTGTAGTGCTGCTGGTGGACGCAGCCGAAGGCCCGATGCCGCAGACCAAATTCGTGACCTCGAAAGCGCTCGCGCTCGGCCTCAAGCCGATCGTGGTGCTCAACAAGGTCGACAAGCCCGCAGCCGAGCCCGATCGCGCGCTCGACGAGGTGTTCGACCTCTTCGCGAACCTCGACGCAGATGAAGAGCAGCTCGACTTCCCGCACCTTTATGCTTCCGGCATCGGCGGCTGGTGCGACGAAGAGCTGGACGGCCCGCGCGAGAACCTCGACGCGCTGTTCGACCTGATCCTGAAGCATGTCGAGCCGCCGAAGCAGGAATTCCGCGCCGACGAGCCCTTCCAGATGCTGGCCACCACGCTCTCGGCCGACCCGTTCATCGGGCGCATCCTCACGGGCCGCATCGAGGCGGGCACGCTGAAGGTCGGCGATCAGCTCAAGGCGCTCTCGCGCAAGGGCGACCGCATCGAAGCCTTCCGCTGCACCAAGATCCTCGCCTTCCGTGGCCTGTCGCAGCAGCCGATCGACGAAGCCGTCGCAGGCGACATCGTCACCGTCGCGGGCATGACCAAGGCGACCGTGGCCGACACGCTCTGTGCGCCCGAAGTCGACACCCCGATCGACGCGCAGCCGATCGATCCGCCGACGATCTCGGTGACCTTCGGCATCAACGACTCGCCGCTCGCCGGTAAGGACGGCTCGAAGGTCCAGTCGCGCATCATTCGCGACCGCCTGATGAAAGAGGCCGAAACCAACGTCGCGATCCGCGTCGAGGACACCCCCGGCGGCGACGCCTTCGTGGTCTCGGGCCGCGGCGAACTTCAGATGGGCGTTCTTATCGAGAACATGCGCCGCGAAGGGTTCGAGCTGTCGATCTCGCGCCCGAAGGTGATCTTCCGCGAGGAAGACGGCCAGCGCATGGAGCCGATCGAGGAAGTCATCATCGACGTGGATGAGGAATATTCCGGCGTCGTGATCGAGAAACTGACCGGCTACCGCAAGGGCGAGCTGGCCGAGATGCGCCCGGCCGAGGGTGGCAAGACCCGCATCGTGGCCCATGTTCCCTCGCGCGGCATGATCGGCTATCAGGGCGAGTTCCTGACCGATACCCGCGGCTCGGGCGTGCTCAACCGCCTGTTCCACGGCTGGACCCCTTACAAGGGCCCGATCGACGGCCGCCGTCAGGGCGTGCTGATCTCGATGGAGAATGGCGTATCGGTCGCCTACGCGCTGTGGAACCTCGAAGAACGCGGTAAGCTGTTCATCGGCGCGCAGGAGCAGGTCTACATCGGCATGATCATCGGCGAGCATTCGCGCGAAAACGATCTCGAAGTGAATCCGCTCAAGGGCAAGAAGCTGACCAACGTCCGCGCCTCCGGCACGGATGAAGCGGTCCGCCTGACGCCCCCGACGCGGATGTCGCTCGAAGAAGCCATCGCCTATATCAACGATGACGAACTCGTCGAGGTCACGCCGAAGTCGATCCGACTGCGCAAACTGCACCTCGATCCGCACGAGCGTAAGCGCGCCGCGCGCGAAGCGTGATCGGTTGCGGCCCGCGCCGCACCGGAACACCGCAAGCTGACGTCACGAAGAAGGCCCCGCGCACCCGCCGGGGCCTTCTCCATGATTGCACCCGCCGCTTGCGGCCTTTATAAGGTTCCACAACAATATCTAGAATATCGAGGCGCGCGTGACCGACACTCCTGAACCGCCGGAAACCGAAGAAGAAGGCCCCGGGCGGCCCGCTTATCTCGGCCCCACTGTGTCCATCGCGGACGAGATGAAAACCGCCTATCTCGATTACGCGATGAGCGTGATCGTGAGCCGCGCGATCCCCGATCTGCGCGATGGTCTGAAGCCCGTTCACCGGCGCATCCTGTTTGCGATGCACGAGACCGGGAACACCTTCGACAAGCCCTATCGCAAATCGGCACGTCCGGTCGGCGACGTGATGGGTCAGTATCACCCGCATGGCGACGCCGCGATCTACGACGCGTTGGTGCGCATGGCGCAGCCCTTCTCGATGTCGCTGCCTCTGCTCGACGGTCAGGGCAACTTCGGCTCGATGGACGGCGATAACGCGGCGGCGATGCGCTACACCGAAGTGCGCATGGCGAAACCGGCCAATTACATTCTCGCCGATATCGAGAAAGACACGGTCGATTTCCAGGACAACTACGACGGCAAGCAGGAAGAACCGACGGTGCTTCCGGCGCGCTTCCCGAACATGCTGGTCAACGGCGCGGGCGGTATCGCTGTCGGCATGGCGACCAACATTCCGCCGCATAACCTCGGCGAGGTCTGCGACGCGACGCTGGCGCTGATCGACAACCCCGACATGTCGGACGAGGCGATCATGGAGATCGTCCCCGCCCCCGACTTCCCCACCGGCGGCCTGATCATGGGCCGTGGCGGCGCGCGCAAGGCTTACCTTGAAGGTCGTGGCTCGGTCATCATCCGGGCGAAGACCCGCGTGGAAGAGATCCGCAAGGACCGCTTCGCGATCGTGTTGGACGAGATTCCCTATCAGGTGAACAAGGCGGCGATGATCGAAAAGATCGCCGATCTCGTGCGCGAGAAGAAGCTCGAAGGCATCTCGAACATCGCCGACGAATCCGACCGCGTCGGCGTGCGCGTCGTGATCGAGCTGAAGCGCGACGCGACCCCGGATGTGGTGCTCAACCAGCTTTTCCGCTTCACGCAGATGCAGACCTCCTTCGGCTGCAACATGCTGGCGCTGAACGGCGGCCGCCCCGAGCAGCTGACGCTGCGCCAATTCCTCAGCTATTTCATCAGCTTCCGCGAGGAAGTTGTGGCGCGCCGCACCGCGTTCGAACTGCGCAAAGCGCGCGAGCGCAGCCATGTGCTGTGCGGTCTGGCCGTGGCAGTGTCGAACGTGGACGAGGTCGTCGCCACCATCCGCTCCTCGGCCGATGCGGCAGAGGCCCGCGCCCGCTTGATGGAGCGCCGCTGGCCCGCGCATGACATCGTCGAATATCTCAAGCTGATCGACGATCCGCTGCATCCGGTCAACGATGACGGCACCTACAACCTGTCCGAGACGCAGGCCCGCGCGATCCTCGATCTGCGCCTGCAGCGCCTGACCCAGATCGGCGTGAAGGAAGTCACGGACGAACTCGCCCAACTGGCCGAGAAGATCCGCGAATACCTCGCCATCCTCGCCTCGCGCGAGCGGATCATGGCCATCATCGCCGACGAGCTGCGCGAAGTGCGCGAGCTGTTTGCCGTGCCGCGCCGCACCGAGATCATCGACTGGGCCGGCGACATGGCCGACGAAGACCTGATCGAGCGCGAAGACATGGTCGTGACGGTCACCCAGGGCGGCTACATCAAGCGCACGCCGCTCGCCGATTTCCGCTCGCAAAAGCGCGGCGGCAAGGGGCTTTCCGGGGGCGCGCTGAAGGATGACGACACGGTCACCACGCTGTTCGTCGCCAACACCCATACGCAGCTTCTGTTCTTCACGACCGGCGGCATGGTCTACAAGATGAAGTGCTGGCAGCTGCCGCTCGGCTCGCGCCAGTCCAAGGGCAAGGCGATCGTCAACATCCTGCCGATCCCCACCGGTGTCTCGATCGCGGCGATCACGCCGGTCGATCGCGACGAGGCGGAATGGGACGACCTGCAGATGGTCTTCGCGACCTCCAAGGGCACCGTGCGCCGCAACCGCCTGTCGGATTTCACCAACGTCATGCGCAACGGCAAGATCGCGATGAAATTCGAGGACGAGAACGAAGGCATGCGCCTGATCAATGCGCGCATCTGTTCCGAGGACGACGACGTGATGCTGGTCACCGCCAGCGGTCGCGCGATCCGCTTCCCCGTGCCGGAAGTGCGCGTGTTCAACTCGCGCAACTCTGTCGGTGTGCGCGGCATCAAGCTGAAAGGCGATGACGAGGTCGTCTCGATGTCGGTCATCCGCCACTTCGAGGCCACTTCGGAAGAGCGCGTGGCCTATCTCAAGCAGCGTCGCCTGATGGCGGGCGTCACCGAGGAAGAGATCGAGCCGGACGAGGACGAGGAAGCCGTGGCCGAAGGTCAGCTTTCGACCGAACGCTACGCCGAGATGTCCGCCGCCGAGGATCTGATCCTGACGATCACGTCCAAGGGCTCCGGCAAGATCTCGTCGTCGCACGACTACCCGACCCGCGGTCGTGGCGGTCAGGGCGTGACGGCGATCGACAAGGCGATGCGGGGCGGCCCGCTGGTGGCCTCCTTCCCGGTCGAGATGAGCGATCAGATCATGCTCGCCACCTCGACGGGTCAGTCGATCCGATGCCCGGTGGAAGACATCTCCTTCCGCTCGCGCTCTGCCGGTGGCGTGCGTGTGTTCAACACCGCCAAGGGCGAGGTCGTGGTCTCGGTCGCGCGGATCGCCGATCAGGGTGAGGACGACGATCTGGAGCCGGACGCCGAAGGGTCGACCGATGCGCCGGACGCGCCGAACGCCTCCGAGGGTGGCGGCGGCACGCCGGATAGCGAAAGCTGATCCCGTACGGGCTGTTCCCAATTCGGAACGGCTTCGCAAAAAGCAATGAAATCAAGCCCCCGCTCCGCAAGGACGGGGGCTTTTTCTTGTTACAGGACGGGGTCGACGTCTGGAACTTCGGCGGGCGCGTGGCGCTCGGCAAAGGCTCGAACAAGAAGCTGCTCCGCTACCGACCCACCTTCTAATTGCAGACGCATTCCGATGTTGCGGCCCGGCCACGCGCCGGGCCGTTTCCATTTTTTCTTTTCTCCAATGTCCCGTCTGCGCGGAACCACCCCTGAAGCCACCCGTTGCGGTTGCACTATTAGAAACAGGGAGAGTTTCATGAAAGCCTTTGCAGACAGGCTCGGCCTACGAACCGACCCCACCATTTTTTTCGTATCAGCAGGCTTCACGATCCTCTTCGTGCTCGCGCTTGTCATCTTCCCCGGCCCGATTGGCGATGCGTTCGCCACGGGCCGTTCTTGGATTGTCACCAATCTCGGCTGGTTCTTCATCCTCGGCGTCAACATCTGGCTCGGGTTTCTGATCTGGGCCGCACTGTCGCGCCACGGCCATATCCGGCTGGGTCCGAGGGACAGCCGCCCCGAATACGGCAATCTGTCATGGTTCACGATGCTCTTCGCGGGCGGCATCGGCACGGTTCTGATGTTCTGGGGCGTGGCCGAGCCGATGAGCCATTTCTCTAAGCCGCCGCTGCCGGGCGTCGAGCCCTATTCCGACGAGGCCGCGAAAGACGCGATCTCCATCGCGGTCTATCACCTCGGCCTGCACACCTGGACAATCTTCACGCTGCCGGGGCTTGGCTTCGCCTATTTCATCAACCGCTACGACCTGCCGGTGCGGGTGTCTTCGGTGTTCTATCCGCTGCTGAAAGAGGGCATCAACGGGCCGATCGGCAAAGCGATCGACATCGCCTCGATCCTCGGCACGCTGTTCGGCGTCGCCGTCTCGCTCGGCCTCGGCTCCAGCCAGATCGCCGCTGGCCTGGACGCGCTTCTGGGTACGGGCGACGGCACGTTCGTCAAGATCGCGATCCTGACGGTGCTGACCGCCGTGGCGATCACCTCGATCGTGGCGGGGCTCGACAAGGGCGTGAAGCTGCTGTCGAACATCAATATCGGCATGGCCGTGGGGCTGATGGTCTTCGTGCTGATCTTCGGCTCGACCCTGTTCCTGCTGCGCGGGATCGTGCAGACCGTCGGCCTCTATCTCACCAACCTGCCGCATCTGGCCTTCTGGAACGACATGCTGGCCAACGAGAACCCCGACACGCCCGGCTGGGGCTGGCAGGGCTCGTGGACGGTGTTCTACTGGGCCTGGACGGTGACTTGGTCGCCCTTCATCGGGTTGTTCGTGGCCCGCATCTCGCGCGGCCGCACGGTGCGCGAATTCGTCTTTGGCGTGCTGCTGGCGCCCTCGCTCTTCACTCTGATCTGGTTCGCGATCTTCGGCTGGCAGGCGATGGAGTTCGACGGCATCGGTCAGGCCGCCCGCGATGCGATGGGCGATCAGGCGGGGCAATTGTCGCAAGCGGTCTCGGATAGCGTTCCGCTCGCGATGTTCGCCTTCTTCGAGCATTTCCCCTTCGTCCATATCGTCCAAGGCATCGCGGTGATCGTGGTCGCGATCTTCTTCGCAACCTCGTCGGACTCGGCGTCCCTCGTGGTCGATATGCTCTGCACCGGCACACCGACGCCGGGCCCGGTCCATCAGCGCGTCTTCTGGGGCGCAGCAGAGGGCCTCGTCGCGGCGATGCTGATCGTGCTGGCGGGCGATGCGGGGCTGACCGCACTGCAGCAGGTCATCACGGTCGTGGGCCTGCCGATCTTCATATTGGTCTCGATGATGATCCCCTCGATCATAAAGGGCTTTGCGCTGGAGGATATCGACCACGTCTCGATCGGGAAGCGGCCCAAGCTGGACGATTTCTGATCGCGCGCGATCCCGAGGTCAGACCCAATCGAACGGCCCGGAGTGGAAACGCTCCGGGCCGTTAACCCATTAGAAAGTTTAACCCTTCCTTAAGACCCGTCCGCCTGCCAAAAGAGATCGAAGCCGCAGCGGAGCATGAGCCCGAAGCGCAGCCGGCGAAGTTCGGCCTTGTTCAGTTTCCGCGTCACGAGGTCCGATCATGCGCCACGCTCCTGTCTCTGCCCTGCGGGGCGCCGTTTTCTGTCTCGCCGCAGCCGTCGGCGCTGGCCCCGCGCTCGCCCAAAGCGCGCTCGGCTTCACCGGGGCCGAGCTGACGATCCAGAACTCCACCGGCGACTTTGGAACCGCCCGCGCCGATCTGAGCGCCGATTTCGCCCTGACCTCAGCGCATGGGCTGCAACTCGACCTCGGCGCAAATGATGCCGGTCCGCGCTGGCGTGGCGATCTGGCGGCGCATCTCTACATGGCGCCCACGGAGCGCGCGAAATACGGGCTCTTCGCCGCCGTCTCCGACACCAGCCACGCCAGCCAGACGGCCTATGCGCTCGGCGCCGAAGCGATCTGGGCCGTGGGCACGCGCGGCAGCGTCTCGGCGCGCGGCGGGCTCGGCACCGTCAAACCCGGCAGCAACGATTACGTCTTCGCGGGCCTCGCCGCACGGTGGGACGTCAGCCCGCGCACGACGCTGACCGCAGGGCTTTCCGTCGTCGACATCTCCGAACTTGCCTTCAGCGCCCGCGAGACCATCGCCGCGCTCGGGTTGCGCCACCGGCTGGGCGACGGCCCCGCGATGCTCTTCACCCGCATCGAGCGCGCCCATTTTACCGGCCGCCCCGACAGCCGCGACGAGACGCGTCTCGCCCTCGGCCTCACAGTGCGCTTCGGCCCGCGCGGTCACGGCGTACGCAACCAGAGCTTCGCGCCGATCCGCCCGCTCGACGGCCTCTTCGCGCGTGGTACCTTCGCCCTGGACTGAGCACTTCCCTTTTTCCGCTTTGACCACTACATGAGCGGCCATGACAGAAGAACTCCATATCGTCGGCGGTGGCATGGCGGGCTCGGAAGCGGCCTGGCAAGCGGCGAATGCCGGCATCCGCGTGGTGCTGCATGAAATGCGGCCCAAGGTCGAAACCTTTGCGCACCAGACCGGCAACTATGCCGAGATGGTCTGCTCGAACTCGTTCCGCTCGGACGATCACGAGCGCAACGCCGTGGGTCAGCTCCATTGGGAAATGGGCGCCGCGAACGGGCTGATCATGGACACGGCGCGGCAGCATCGTCTGCCCGCAGGTGGTGCGCTCGCCGTGGACCGCGAGGCGTTTACGCAATCCGTGACCGAGGCGCTGCGCGCCCATGAGAACATTTCCTTTACCGAGGAAGAAGTTACCGAGCTTCCTTCAAGTGGCAAATGGATCTTCGCGACCGGCCCGCTGACCTCGGAATCCTTGGGCAAAGCGATCCTGCAAGCGACCGGCGAAGAGCGTCTGGCCTTCTTCGACGCCATCGCGCCCATCGTCTATGCCGACACGATCGACATGTCCGTCGCGTGGCGTCAGTCGCGCTACGACAAGGGCGAGACCGAGGAAGAGCGCACCGCCTATATCAACTGTCCGATGACGAAGGACGAATACGAAGCCTTCATCGACGCGCTTCTCGCGGCCGACAAGACCGAGTTCCACGAGGGCGAAACTGCGGGCTATTTCGACGGCTGCCTGCCCATCGAGGTCATGGCAGAACGCGGCCGTGAAACCCTGCGCCACGGGCCAATGAAGCCGGTCGGTCTGACCAACGAACACGATCCGCAAACCAAGGCCTGGGCCGTCGTGCAGCTGCGCCGCGACAACGCGCTCGGCACGCTCTACAATATCGTGGGCTTCCAGACCAAGATGAAGTACGGCGCGCAAGCCGATGTTTTCCGGATGATTCCGGGGCTTCAGGATGCCAAATTCGCGCGTCTCGGCGGCATCCACCGCAACACCTTCATCAACTCGCCTACACTGCTCGATGCCCAGATGCGGCTGAAATCGCACCCGAACCTGCGCTTCGCCGGACAGATCACCGGCGTCGAGGGCTATGTCGAGAGCGCCGCGATGGGGCTGCTGGCGGGTCGTATGGCCGCTGCCGAACTTCAAGGCCGCGAACTGCCGCCCCCGGGACCCGAAACCGCGATGGGGGCGTTGATCACCCACATCACCGGCGGGGCCGAGGCGAAGACGTTCCAACCGATGAACGTCAATTTCGGGCTCTTCCCGCCGATCGACGCCAAGGGCGGGCGGCGTGGCCGCAAAGACCGCTACAAGGCCTATACCGATCGCGCCAAGACGGTCTTCGGCGTCTGGCTGGCGCAGCAAGGAGAGACTGTATGAATTACGTACTGGCCCTGTTTCTGCCGCCGCTTTCTATCGTTCTGATCGGACGCATCTTCCTCGCGATCCTCGTCTTCGTGATCTGGATTCCGGCGATCATCTTCTCGGGCGGGCTGACGCATCCGATGTTCATCCTGCTCGCCTGGATCCTGATCTATCAGGCGCATGCGGATCGCCGCGCGGGCGGCTGATTTGGCGGGGTGCGCGCGTCAATGATCACACGCTTCGCCCCCTCGCCAACGGGCCCGCTGCATCTGGGCCATGCCTATAGTGCGATCTTCGCGCATGACATGGCACGCAAGGCCGGCGGCCAGTTCCTGCTGCGGATCGAAGATATCGACCAAAGCCGCGCGCGACCGCATTGGGAAGAGCAAATCTATGACGATCTGCGCTGGCTTGGGCTGACCTGGGACGGGCCGGTTCTCCGCCAATCGGACCGCTTGAACATCTATCGCGAAGCCCTTGAAACACTTTGGGAAAGAGACCTTCTCTTTGCCTGCACCTGCACGCGGCGTGATATCGAGGCGGCAGCCTCCGCACCGCAGGAAGGCGTGCAATACGGGCCCGACGGTCTGATCTACCCCGGCACCTGCCGCGAGCGCGGCGCGCGTCGCCCCGGGGCTCCGCTGCCCGACAGCGCGCTACGCCTGAACATGATCCGTGCCGCCCGCGATATCCGTTTCGAGGAAATCTGCGCGCTGCACAAAGGCACGCATAACGTCTCCCGCGCCGATCTGATCGACAAGGTGGGCGATGTCGTGCTCGCGCGGCGCGAGATGGGCACGTCCTATCATCTCGCAGTCGTGCTCGACGATGCCGCGCAAGCCATTACTCATGTCACCCGCGGCGCGGACCTGTTCGACGCCACGCAGATCCATGTTCTGCTTCAAGCGATGCTTGAACTTCCGACGCCAACTTATTGCCATCACGAGCTAATCCGTGACGAGAGTGGAAAACGCCTCGCGAAGCGCGACGACGCCCGCGCCATCGCGAAATACCGCGAGGACGGGGCCACCCCGGGCGACATTCGCCGCATGGTCGGGCTGCCCGCTTCCTCTTGACGGAAATATCCTCCCCGAAGGGCCGCTCTCAATCTTCCATCGGCGTGAGGATCTCGACCTCTTCGCCATCGCGGATCGCGGTGTAGAAGCACGACCTGCGATTGGTGTGGCAGGCCGGGCCTTCCTGCTCGACCAGAACCAGAAGCGCGTCGCGGTCGCAATCCACCCGCATCTCGCGCAGGCGCTGCACATGGCCCGAGGTCTCGCCCTTCACCCAGAACGATTTCCGTGAGCGCGACCAATAGGTTACGCGCCCTGTTTCAAGTGTCTTCGCGACGCTTTCCGCGTTCATCCATGCCATCATCAGGATATCGCCCGAGAGCGCATCCTGCGCGATCGCGGGGATCAAACCGTTGGCGTCATAGGTCAAGCTGGCGGGATCGAATGGCATCGGCTCTTTCCTTCCTGTGGCTCAGGTCCTATCTACGCCGGACGGGCCGAAGGGGAAAGAGATGAGCGACACCGATCTGATCAAGCTCTATTCGCAGCGTATTCTGGCGCTCGCCGCCGATATGCCGGGCACCGATCCGCTCCCCGAGCCCGACGTGACCGTGCGCAAGCGCGCGCCGCTGTGCGGCTCCACGGTCGAGGTTTCTCTGACCTGCACGGATGGCCGCGTGACCGGTTATAGCCAGACCGTCCATGCCTGTGCGCTGGGTCAGGCCTCGGCTGCGATCTTCGGGGCGCAGGTCGTGGGTCGCACGCACGACGAGGTTGCGAAGCTGCGCGATCAGCTGGCCGAGATGCTCAAGGGCGGCCCCGTCCCCGATGCGCCTTTTGGCGAGTATGAGGTTCTGCAAGCCGCGCGCGACTACCCCAACCGGCATGGCTCGATCCTGCTCGCCCCCGAGGCGACGCTCGAAGCGCTCGAGCAGTGCTGAGCCGCTAACCTCCACCTCTCTCGCGATAAAAAAAGCCGCCACTCGAAAGAGCGGCGGCTGAAGTTGCGCTTTACGGACAGGCGGGCCTGGGGGACAGGCGAAGCCGCAGGTTTGGGACAGGTGCGGCAGCCAAAAAGCGCGAGGCAGTAACGATGAGACAGGTCGGGCTTAGAGGAGCCCCGGCAGCCAAAGCGCCATGATGAAGCTTGCGCAAAGCGCGATGCCCCCCACGGCGTCGGCCAGCAGTGTGCTGTGATTGCGGTCGAGAAGTTCCTTGATTTCCTTGGCCATCTGGCACCTCCATTCCCTCTGTTGCTACTTTGTTCTCATAATTGACGTCGCGTGTAAAGAACTTTTTAGGAACATTTGAGAACACTGGGTGAGAACGTGAGTCGAACGGGGCTCAGCCGATGCCGATCAGACGGATCGCGCGGTCCTGTTCCATCAGCCACAGCAGCACCCGCGCCGCCTGTCCGCGCGGGCCGCTCAACTCGGGATCGTCGGACAGGAGCTTGCGCGCATCCGACTGCGCCACCGCCATCAGACCGGCCTGGCGTTCGAGGTCAGCCACGCGAAAGCGCGGCAGGCCCGACTGTGCCGTGCCGATCACATCGCCCGCCCCGCGCATGGCGAGGTCTTCCTCGGCGATGCGGAACCCGTCCTCGCTTTCGCGCAGGATCGACAGGCGCCGTTCGGCCGTCTCGCTCAAGGGCGTCTGGTAGATCATCAGGCAGGTCGAGGCCGCAGCCCCACGCCCGACCCGCCCGCGCAGTTGGTGGAGCTGCGCGAGACCGAAGCTCTCGGCCCGCTCGATCACCATGATCGACGCGTTGGGCACGTTTACGCCCACCTCGATCACCGTCGTCGCGACGAGCACCCGGGTCTGCCCCTTCACGAAGGCCGCCATGGCAGCGTCTTTCTCGGCCGACGGCATCTGGCCGTGAACCAGCCCCACGACATCGTCGCCAAGCGCCGCGCGCAGCGCCAGAAAACGGTCGGTCGCAGAGCTCAGATCGACACGCTCGCTTTCTTCGACCAGCGGGCAGACCCAATAGGCCTGCCGCCCCTCGGCCACCGCTTTGCGCAGATGTTCGACCACCTCGCCCATCCGCTCCATCGCGACAAGCGCGGTCTTGACCGGCGTCCGGCCCGGCGGCTTTTCGTCCAAGAGGCTCACATCCATATCGCCATATTGCGCAAGCGCGAGCGAGCGCGGGATCGGTGTGGCGGTCATCACCAGCACGTCGACCGCCTGCCCCTTGGCGCCCAGCTCCATCCGCTGCGCCACGCCGAAGCGATGCTGCTCGTCGATCACGGAAAGCCGCAAATCCTGAAATTCCACGTCTTTCTGAAAAACCGCATGGGTGCCGACGAGGATGC
The DNA here is from genome assembly GCF_055666785.1 of Thioclava sp. PTB-PU3-1. Lineage (NCBI taxonomy): Bacteria > Pseudomonadati > Pseudomonadota > Alphaproteobacteria > Rhodobacterales > Paracoccaceae > Thioclava > Thioclava sp. PTB-PU3-1. The sequence goes on from NZ_JBVNVL010000004.1 coordinate 235,767, forward strand.
CGATCGCGCCCGAGGCCAGATCGGCGAGCTTGCGCGCCCGCTCCGCCCCCTTGTCGCGCCCGGTCAGGATCTCCAGCCGGACGCCCGCCGCCTCGGCCAGCGGCGCCAGACCTTCGAGATGCTGGCGCGCGAGGATTTCCGTGGGCGCCATCATCACGCCCTGCCCGCCAGCCTCGACCGCCGTCAGAAGCGCCATGAAGGCGACCAGCGTTTTACCCGCGCCGACATCGCCCTGCAGCAGCCGGTTCATCCGCCGCTCGGAGCCCAGATCGCCCGCGATCTCGGCAATCGCGCGGGTCTGTGCGCCGGTCGGCTTGTAAGGCAAGCTCGCCAGCACCTGCGCCGAAAGCTTGCCCGTCCCGCGCGTCACGCGGCCCTTCTTGCGCCGCGACTGGCGCCGCGCGAGCGCTAGCGTCATCTGGTGGGCGAAAAGCTCGTCATAGGCGAGACGCGCGCGCGCCGGCGCGGTGGTCGAAAGATCGTCAATCTTTTCAGGGTGATGCGCCGTTTTCACCGCATCCTGCCAGTCGGGCCAGCCCTCGCGGCGCTTGAGCGCATCGTCGATCCATTCCGGCAGGTCGGGCGCGCGCGCCAAGGCCCCCTCCGCCGCCTTCGCCATCAGCTTTTGCGTGACGCCCGCGGTGAGCGGATAGACCGGCTCGAACCGGGGCATCTCACCCGCATTTTCGGGCGGCAGGATGTAGTCGGGATGCACGATCTGCGCCTGCCCGTCGTAGATTTCGAGCTTGCCCGAAATGATCCGCCGCGCCCCGTTGGGCATCTGTTTCGCGAGCCAGTCGCCGCGCGCGCGGAAGAAAACCAGCGTGATATCGCCCTGCGCGTCATGGCACAGAACCCGATCCGGCGCGCCTTGTTTGCGCGCGGGGCTATGAGCGCCGATGGTCACTTCGACGGTGACGGTGGTGCCTGCAGGCACGCCCTGCACGGTCGCGACGGGGCGGCGATCGATCACCGAATAGGGCAAGGTAAACAGCACATCGCGCGGGCGGGTGATCCCCAACCCTTCGAAATGCTTGGCCGTTTTCGGACCGACGCCCGCAAGGCTGTCGAGCTCGGCGAAGAGCTCGAAAAGCTCTGCGGGCCGCGTGCTCATGCGCCCCCCGCGAGCGCAATCCATTCATCCTCGTCGATGACGCGGATGTTCAATTCGGCCGCTTTCTTGGCTTTCGAGCCCGCGCCGGGCCCTGCGACGAGCAGGTCGGTCTTGGCGCTGACCGAGCCCGAGACTTTCGCACCAAGTGCCTCGGCCCGCGCCTTCGCCTCGGCCCGCGTCATCTTCTCCAGCGTGCCGGTGAAAACGACCGTAAGGCCCGAAACCGGACTGTCGGACTTCGGCTTCTCGGCCTCCTCGACGCTCAGATGCGCGGTGAGCCGGTCGATCGAGGCACGCTCGGCTTCTTGCTGGAAGGTCGTCACGACCGAGGTCGCGAGCGTCTCGCCCACCCCGTCGATCGAGATCAGATCGTCCCATTCCGGGCCCTGCCCGCAGTCTGCCTGCGTCATCGCGGCCTCGAATGTCTCCCATGTGCCGTAATGAGTCGCGAGCATCCCGGCGCTGGTCTCACCGACATGGCGGATGCCGAGCGCGAAGATCAGCCGTTGCAGCGGGATCGTGCGTTTCTCGGCGATGGCGGCAAAGAGATTGCGCGCGGATTTCTCGCCCCAACCCTCGCGGTTCTTGAGTTGCTGGAGGCCCTGACCGTAGCGCTCTTCCAGCGTAAAGATGTCGGCGGGCTCCTTGATCCAGCCGTCCTCGTAGAATTGCTCGACCTGTTTCGCGCCGAGCCCTTCAATGTCGAAAGCCGCGCGGGAGACGAAATGTTTCAGCTTTTCCACGGCTTGCGCGGGGCAGATCAGACCGCCCGTGCAGCGGCGCACCGCGTCGCCTTCTTCGCGGATCGCCTCGGAGCCGCAGCGGGGGCAATGGGTCGGGAAGTCGTAGGGCACCGCATCGTCGGGGCGGCGCGTGAGGTCCACATCGGCGATTTTCGGGATCACGTCGCCCGCGCGATAGACCTGCACCCAATCGCCGATGCGAATATCCTTGCCGCCGCGGATCTCGGCGCCCTTCGAATCGCGCCCGGCGATGTAATCCTCGTTATGCAGCGTCGCGTTCGAGACGACGACGCCGCCCACGGTCACCGGGGTCAGCCGCGCGACCGGCGAGAGCGCCCCGGTGCGACCGACCTGAATGTCGATCCCTTCGAGCTGCGTCCAGGCAAGCTCGGCGGGGAATTTATGCGCGATCGCCCAACGCGGCGTGGTCGAGCGGAAGCCCAGACGCCGCTGCAACGCGAGGTCGTTCACCTTGTAAACGACGCCGTCGATATCGTAGCCGAGCGTGGCGCGCTTCGCCTCAATCTCGCGGTAATGGCTAAGCATATCGGCGGGGCCGTTGCATAGCTCGGTCATCGGGTTGGTCTGGAAGCCGAGGGATTGCAGCCGCGCAATGGCGTCGATCTGGGTCTCGGCCAGCGGCGCGGACAGCTCGCCCCAGGCATAGGCGAAGAATTTCAGCGGGCGCGCGGCGGTGACTTTCGGGTCGAGCTGACGCAGCGATCCGGCGGCGGCATTGCGCGGATTGGCGAAACGCTTTTCGCCCGCGGCCTCGTTTCGGGTATTGAGCGCCTCGAAATCGGCGTGGCTCATATAGACCTCGCCGCGGACTTCCAGCACCTCCGGCGCGTCCGCGATCGACGTCGGAATATCGTCGATGGTGCGGGCATTCTCGGTGACGTTTTCGCCAACCGCGCCGTCGCCGCGCGTGGCCGCGTGGATCAGCTTGCCGTGTTCGTAGCGGATCGACAGCGACAGACCGTCGATCTTCGGCTCGGCCGTGTAGTTGAGCGGGGCATCCGTTTTCAGGCCGAGGAAGCTGCGGATGCTCTCGTCGAATTCGGTCACGTCCTCGTCGGAGAACGCGTTGGCGAGGCTCATCATGCGGACGGCATGGGTGATCTTGCCGAAGCCTTCGGCCAGCTGCCCGCCCACCTGTTCGCTGGGCGATTGGTCTGATTTCAGCGCGGGGAATTTCGCCTCGATCGCCGCGAGCCGCTGCTTGAGCGCGTCATACTCCGCATCCGAAATCTCGGGCGCGTCATGGGTGTGATAGGCAGTATTGGCCGCCGCGATCTTCTCGATCAGCTCGGGCAGCTCGGCGCGGGCCTCGGCCTCGCTCAGCGCGTCGATCTCGGTGCGGCTTGGCTCGGACATAAAAAGACCCCCTCGTGCTGACCTTGGTTTAGGCAAGCGCCGAGGGGGCGTAAAGAGCCGTGACGACGGAGATCATCGGCTTGAGGGAAGTCAGGCACCCATAGCGATGCGACGTTCCAACTCGGACGGGTCGGGATCGCGCAGCACATAGCCGCGGCCCCAGACGGTTTCGATGTAATTTTCGCCCTCGGTGGCATCGGCCAGCTTCTTGCGCAGTTTGCAGATGAAGACGTCGATGATCTTCAATTCGGGCTCATCCATGCCGCCATAGAGGTGGTTGAGGAACATCTCCTTCGTCAGGGTCGTGCCCTTCCGGAGGCTGAGCAGTTCGAGCATCTGGTATTCCTTGCCAGTCAGATGCACCGGCTTGCCGTCGACCTCGACCGTCTTCGCATCGAGATTGACCGAGATCTTGCCGGTGCGGATGATCGATTGGGCATGACCTTTGGACCGGCGGATGATCGCGTGAATGCGCGCCACCAATTCCTCGCGATGAAACGGCTTGGTCATGTAGTCATCGGCGCCGAAGCCGAATCCCTTGATCTTGTTCTCGGTGTCGTCCGCGCCGGTGAGAATCAGGATCGGCGTGTCGATCCTGGCCAGACGCAATTGCCGTAGCACCTCGTGCCCGTTCATGTCGGGAAGATTGAGGTCGAGCAGGATCAGATCGTAATCGTAGAGCTTCGCGAGATCGATTCCTTCCTCCCCCAGATCGGTGCAGTAGACGTTGAGATTCGCGTGCGTCAGCATCAATTCGATACTGCGCGACGTCGTCGGGTCGTCTTCCACCAATAAAATCCGCATCCTGGGTTCTCCGCATTAATCCCTCGATCGGGGTCGAGACTTACACCAAATGGTTAACACCGGGTTACCTTGTCACGTTTCCGTTACATCGCAATCTAAAGTTGTTTCAATTTCTGGATCGCGGTGACTTTAAGACCTTGAATCCCGTGCCTTTCGACACCCTCGATCCAGAGATCCAATTCCTCATCAGAGAGCGCATAGCGCTCCAGAACCTCGTCGCGGGCGATCAACCCATGCGCGACCGCCTGCACGATCACCGCTTTCCGGCTCGCCACCCATCGTCGGGTTTTCGGAGAGGGCAGATCCGCGCGCGTCAGGATCGTGCCGTCGGCGAGGGTCACCGCGCGCGGACCATCGACTTTCTTGAGATACATGGGCTCACCCCTTCAAGCTCTTCACGCCGGCCACACTGGCGCGCGGGCCCTTAACACTGCGTGAAACGCGGGGTTGAGAGTGGGTCGCATTTTCCTATATTGCTGCACGTCTCGTTAAAGGACGCTTCATCATGCCCAAGGATCTGCCGCTCAATTCGCTCGGTTTCGCCAAACCGCCCGCGGACACCCGCGTCGTCGTCGCCATGTCGGGCGGCGTCGATAGCTCGGTCGTGGCCGCCAAGCTGGCCGAGGAAGGCTATGACGTGGTGGGCGTGACGCTGCAGCTTTACGACCATGGCGCGGCGCTGGCCAAGAAAGGCGCGTGCTGCGCCGGGCAGGACATCCACGATGCGCGCCGCGTGGCCGAGGAAATGGGCTTTCCGCATTACGTGCTCGATTACGAGAACACCTTCCGCGAGGCGGTGATCGACGAATTCGCCGACGCCTATCTGGGCGGCGCGACGCCGGTGCCCTGCATCCGCTGCAACGAGCGCGTGAAGTTCAAGGACCTGCTGGAGACGGCGAAGGACCTCGACGCCGATTGCATGGCGACGGGCCATTACATCCAGCGCAAGGACGGTGCGGCCGGGCCGGAGCTGCATTGCGCAGCCGATGCGAACCGCGACCAGAGCTATTTCCTGTTCTCGACCACGCCCGAGCAGCTCGATTACCTGCGCTTCCCGCTGGGTCACCTGCCCTCGAAGGACGCGACGCGGGAGCTGGCTGCGAAATACGGGCTGGCCGTGGCCGACAAGCCCGACAGTCAGGATATCTGCTTTGTGCCGAACGGGAATTACGCGAGCGTCATCGAGAAGCTGCGGCCTGGTGCTGCCGATCCCGGCGATATCGTGGATATGCAGGGCAATGTGCTCGGCCAGCATCGCGGCGTGATCCATTACACGATTGGCCAGAGGCGCGGGCTCGGCATCGGCGGTCTCGAAGACCCGCTTTACGTGGTGAAGCTCGATCCGGACACCCGCCATGTGGTCGTCGGCCCGAAAGAGGCGCTGTCCACCCGCACCATCCCGGTGCGCGAGATCAACTGGCTGGGCGACGAGCCCTTCACCTCGCGCAAGGAGTGGCATCTGAAGGTCAAGGTCCGCTCGACCCGCCCGCCGCGCGAAGCGATCATCCGTCCGATCTCGGAAACCGAGGCGGAAGTCGAACTGGTCGTGCCAGAGGAAGGCGTCAGCCCCGGTCAGGCCTGCGTGTTCTACGCGCCCGAGGACAGCCGCATCTTCGGCGGTGGCTGGATCTACAAGAAGTAAGCGCCGAATAGGCCCGCAAACAGCACTGCGCGCGGCGAGCCCGTCTAGCTTGCCGCGCCTAACTATCTGTCGGATCACTCAGACCGGCACGTCTCCGAGGCTCACCCCGTGCTTGCCGACCCGAGTCGTCACTTTTTTCCGACCGCCTTGGCGAGCGCTTCGCCCTCTTCGGTGGCCGAGCGCACCGCGCGCTCCGCAATCCCCGTCATCGAGGTCGCGAGCTTCGTCATCTCGGCGGTGTAATCGCTGGCCGTGCGCTGCCAGAATTCGCCCCAGAGGCTCATCGCGCGCATCGGATCGGGCGTTTCCGCCAACTGGGTGACCATCTCCTGGTCGCGCTCGAAGCGGGTCTTCAGAAACTCGAGCAGCTCGATATTCTGCGCGATCATCGATTCCATCATCTTGAGCTGCGGTGCCATCACCGAGCTTACCGACCCCATATCCGGCACTGGCATACAGCCAGCCATGTTCATACCGGGTGCGGATTTCTTCTGTGCCATGTCAGCCTCCCTTGTGACTGGATGGCGCGAGCGTAGCATGGGTGCGGCGCACAGCGTTTGATTTGGAACAATCGTAGCGCGAAAAGCTTGGCTCAAGGCAAATGCCGAAAATTTGGGCCGAGATCGCGCGCCCGCGTATGCATTTCGAGCGTTAGCGTAAGTGAAGGACCGATGGCCGAGCCGCTTCTGATCCCGCGCCCCGAAGGGCTCTACTGCCCTAGCGGCAATTTCTATATCGACCCGAGTCGCCCCGTGGCGGGGGGGGGGGGGGGGGGGGGGGAGGGGGGGGGGGGGGGGGGAGGGGGAGGGGGGCGGTCCCTCCCACCTTCCCCCCCCTCCCCCCTTTTACACCCGCTCTCCCCACGCATGGCCATGCCGATCACGCGCGCGCAGGCCACGGGCATGTGCTGGCCACGCGCCAGACGCTGGAGATCATGGCGATCCGCTACGGCGAAGATTTCGCCGGTCAGCGGCAAGCCTATGAGGGGCCGCTCTCCGTAGGCGGCGTGGATGTCAGCTTTCACCCGGCGGGGCATGTTCTGGGCTCCGCGCAGATCGCGATCACGCATCGCGGGCAGCGGATCGTGGCGTCGGGCGATTACGCGCGCGTGGCCAATCCCTCCTGCGCGCCCTTCGAGCCGGTGCCCTGCGATACGTTCATTACCGAAGCCACCTTCGCGCTCCCGGTGTTCAAACATCCCGACCCGGCCGACGAGATGGCCAAGCTGATGGACTCCATGCGCGCCGCGCCGGAGCGCCCGCATCTAGTGGGCGCCTATGCGCTGGGCAAGGCGCAGCGGGTGATCATGCTCGCGCGCGAGGCGGGCTACGACGCGCCGATCTATATCCATGGCGCGCTGCAAAAGCTTTGCGACTATCACATCGAGCAGGGCATCCCCTTGGGCGATCTGCGCCCTGCCACGATGGACAAGGCCGAGGCGCGGGGCTTGCGCGAGGCGCTGGTGATCGCGCCGCCCTCCGCCTTTTCCTCGCCTTGGGTGCAGCGCTTTGCCGATCCTGTGATCTCTTTCGCCTCGGGCTGGATGCAGATCCGCGCCCGTGCCCGCCAGCGCGGCGTCGAACTAACGCTGGTGATCTCGGACCATATCGACTGGGTCGACCTGACGCGCACGGTGCGCGAGATCGACCCGTCCGAGCTGTGGATCACCCATGGCCGCGAGGAGGCGCTGATGCGCTGGGCCGAACTGGAGGGGCGCGTGGCCCGCCCGCTGCATCTCGTAGGCTATGAGGAGGAGCCGGAATGAAAGCCTTCGCGGTCCTCCTCGAACGGCTCGCCTTCACGCCGGGGCGCAATGCCAAGCTGAGCGTGCTGGCCGATTACCTGCGCCACGCGCCCGACCCCGAGCGCGGTTATGCGCTGGCGGCCCTGACCGGAGAGCTGGAACTGGGCCGCGCGCAGCCTGCGGTCCTGCGCGCCATGGTGGGCGAGCGGGTCGATCCCGAGCTCTTCGCGCTGTCCTATGACTACGTGGGCGATCTGGCCGAGACGATCGCGCTGATCTGGCCGCAGGAGAACACCGCCCAGGACGTCGATCTGGTCGAGATCGTCGAGACCTTGCAGGACACGCCCAAAACCCGCGTCGGGCCTCTGATCGCGGGTTGGCTGGATCGGCTGGAACCCTCGGAACGCTATGCGCTCTTGAAACTCGCGACCGGGGGGCTGCGCGTGGGCGTCTCGGCGCGGCTCGCGCGGGTGGCGCTGGCCTCGGTCGGCACGCCAGAGCTGGAGGAGATCGAGGAAATCTGGCACGGGCTCTCGCCGCCCTATCAGCCGCTTTTCGACTGGATCGAAGGCGGCGAGAAACCCGAGCGCGCGGGCTTTGCGCCGTTCCGGCCCGTGATGCTCTCGACGCCGACCGATCTCGACGCGCTGACCGATCTGTCGCCCGGCGACTTCGCCGCCGAGTGGAAATGGGACGGCATCAGAGTGCAAGCGGTGGCGGAGGGCGGCGAGCGGCGGCTCTATTCGCGCACCGGCGAGGATATCTCCGGCGCCTTTCCCGATGTGGTGGCACATATGGCGTTCGACGGCGCGCTCGATGGCGAGTTGATCGTGCGGCGCGGCGAACAGGTCGCGCCCTTCGGCGATCTGCAAAAGCGGCTGGGGCGGAAGTCTCCGGGCAAGGCGATGCTGGCCTCGCATCCGGCGGCGCTGCGCCTCTACGACATCCTGATCGAGGGCGAGGAAGATCTGCGCGCCCTGCCCTTCGACACCCGCCGCACGCGGCTGGAGGCCTTCGTCTCAGAGTTGAACCCGGAGCGCTTCGACGTCTCGAAGCTGCTGCCTTTCGAGACGTGGGACGACCTTGCCGCCCTTCGCAAAGACCCGCCCGAAGTGGTGATCGAAGGCGTGATGCTCAAACGCCGCGAAACGCCCTATATGGCGGGCCGCCCCAAGGGGCCGTGGTTCAAGTGGAAACGCGATCCGCGCATCATCGATGCGGTGATCCTCTACGCTCAACGAGGGCATGGCAAACGCTCGGGCTTCTATTCCGATTTCACCTTCGGCGTCTGGGACGGTGACCGGCTCGTGCCCGTGGGCAAGGCCTATTCCGGCTTCACCGACGAGGAGCTGCGCAACCTCGACCGTTTCGTGCGCAATCACACCGTGGAACGCTTCGGCCCGGTGCGGTCCCTGTCGCCCGATCTGGTGGTGGAAGTGGCCTTCGAAGGGCTCAACCGCTCCACCCGGCACAAATCCGGCGTCGCGATGCGCTTCCCGCGCATCTCGCGCATCCGCTGGGACAAACCCGCCGCCGAGGCCGACCGGATCGAGACGCTGCGCGCGATGCTGCCCGAGGTGACCCAGCCCTAGCGGATCAGCACATACTCCCCCGGCGCGTCGCAAAGCGGGCGATACTTGCGCCCCTTGCCCATGGGCGGCGGCGCGATCTCCTGCCCGTCGCCGGTCTTGCGCAGCCATTTCGCCCAAGGCTCCCACCACGATCCTTCGCGCGGCGCGCATTCCGCGGCCCAGTCCGACGCGGAAGGGTGCAGCATGCCGGGGCGGTGCTCCATCAAGCGGTAGCTCGCCCGCGGCGCGCCCGGCGGGCGCACGATCCCGGTATTGTGCCCACCCGAGACCAGCGCGAAGGTGACGGCGCCCGGCAGCGACCATGTCAGCTTGAAGACCGAATGCCACGGTGCGATGTGATCGGTCTGGGTCGCAACGGCAAAGACCGGGGTCTCGATATCCTGCAGGAAGACCGGCGCGCCGCGCGTATCCATCCGCCCCTCGGCCAGATCGTTGTCGAGAAACAGCCGGCGCAGATATTGCGAATGCATCTTGTAGGGCATCCGCGTCGCGTCGTGGCTCCACGAGGCCATCGCGCCATCCGTCTCGCGCTCTCCCATCAGATAGGTATGGACCGCCTGCGACCAGATCAGGTCTTTCGACTTGAGCATGGTGAAAGTGCCCGCCATCGCGGTCTTGTCGAGATAGCCCTCCTCCCACATCATATCTTCGATCAAGCTGAGTTGGTCTTCATTGGTGAACAGGCTCAATTCCCCGGCCTCGGTGAAATCGACCTGTGCCGCCAGCATCGTGAGCGAGGCCAGCCGATCATCGCCATCGCGCGCCATCGCCGCCGCCGCGACCGACAGAAGCGTGCCGCCGAGACAATAGCCCAGCCCGTGAACCTTTTCCGCCCCGGTGATCTCGCAGACCGCATCGAGCGCCGCCATCACGCCCTCTTCGCGGTAATCGTCGAAGCCCAGATCGCGGTCGCCCTCGTCGGGGTTCTTCCACGAGATCGCGAAGACGGTGAAACCTTGCCCCACGAGCCAGCGGATCAGCGAATTCGTCTCCTCCAGATCGAGGATGTAATATTTCATGATCCATGCTGGCACGATCAGCAGCGGCACCGAATGGACCTTCGGCGTGCTGGGCTCGTATTGCAGCAGCTCGATCAGATCGTTGCGCAGCACCACCTTGCCCGGCGTCAGCGCGACATCGGTTCCCGGGATCAGCGTGGGCTCCGGCTTGGTGTCGCCGGTCATCACCTTGAACGCATCCTCGCCCCAATAGCGCGCCCCGCGCATGAGGTTCACCCCGCCCTCTTTCAGCGTCTGGGCAAGCACCAGCGGATTGGTCGCGATGAAATTCGTGGGCGACGCCATGTCGAGCCATTGCCGCGCATAGAACTGCATCATCTGTTCATGGCGCGCCTCGACCCCGCGCACATCCGTCGTGGCGTTGTGCCACCATTGCTGGGCATGGAGGAAACTCTGCGCATAGAGGGAATACGGGAACTTCTGCCAGTCGGGCGCAGAGAAGCGGCGGTCCTGCGGCAGCGGGTCGAGCGGCTGCGCGCCCTCGTCGTCGCTCCGGTGCGGCGCCATCTCGCGCATCAGGTGCATCCATTTGCGGCCCGCCTTCCAGCCCAGCTCGGCCTGCTTGCCGGGGCTGAGCGCAAGATGGGTCGCCCAATCGGAAAACGCGAGCCCGAGCGAAATCGGAGACAGCCCGCCCTCAGCCCGGCCCATCAGCGCGTGAGACAACCGATCGAGACGTTCGAACGAGGCCAGCGCCGCGCTATGCTCGTCGGCCTGAGGTGTGTCGGCCTTGGCAGATTTGCCCGCAGCTTTCCCTGCGCCCTTGCGCGGCGGCGTCTTGTCCCCGGCCATATCCTTCATCCCGCAGCCTCCTAGCGTTGCGATTCCGCGCAGAACTTACCGCAAAAACGATGACAGCGGTTTGACCTGACGCAAGAGAACGCGCCCTCGCGACTCTTCACGCAAATAAGAGCCGATCTCACATGGGCGGGAGGCGGATGAAATATCGGAACTGAGGCATTGCTGCATCGGTTCACCCTGCACATCTCGAGACGCAAGGGCAAAGGCGAGATGGCAAACCGGGACACGCCACCCCCGGGGAGCGCTGTCCGCTGCCGATGCCCCGCGACATACGGATACGACATACGGAAAGGCCGGGTTTCTCTCTCCACCCTTCCCTCTGCCCGGGTTTCCGCCCGACCTGCTTCCGGGTTCTCCTGTCTCTCTTGCCCGGAAGCAGGCCCCTTCACTCCCAACTCCCCGCCCCTCTCGGGCGGGGTTTTCTTTGCCCGCCTCACCTGCGCGATAGAGCACGCAAGCCTGCGCGCGGCCGCGGGGTGACACCGGTCGCCTGCGTGCTAGCTATGCCCGGTCATGTTGAGCAGGCTTCGAGACAATATCATTCCGCTGACGGTGGCGCTGTCGCTCCTGATGGAGCTGATCGACGCGACCGTTCTGGCGACCGCGATCCCGGTGATCGCGCGGGACCTGTCGGTGCCGGTGCTGTCGCTCAAGATGGCGATGGCGACCTATCTGATCGCGCTCGCCGCTTTCGTGCCGATCTCGGGCTGGATCGCGGACCGGATCGGGGCGCGGCGGACTTTCCTCGCGGCGATGGGCGTGTTTCTCGTGGCCTCGCTTCTCTGTGCGATCCAGACGAGCCTGACCGGGCTGGTGCTGGCCCGCGCGTTGCAGGGCATCGGAGCCGCGATGATGAGCCCCGTGGGCCGCCTGATCGTGCTGCGCCACACCTCCAAGGAGGAGATGACCCGCGCGATGGTCTATGTCACCCTGCCCGCGCTGATCGGCCCGGCGCTGGGCCCCTTCGTGGGCGCGACGGTGACGACCTTCCTCGGCTGGCGCTCGATCTTCCTGATGAACCTGCCGCTGGGGGCGCTCGCGATCTGGCTGACGCTGCGCCACATGCCCGCCGACGGCCCGCCCGAGACGAAGCCGTTCGATTTTCCGGGCTTCCTGCTGTCTGCCGTGGGGCTGGCAGCCGTGATGACCGGGTTTTCCGCGCTGGGCGAGCATATCCTGCCATGGCAGGCCGCCGCGGGCCTCAGCATCGCGGGCGTGGCGCTGCTCGTCCTCTACTGGCTGCGCGCGCGCAATACGTCCGAGCCGCTTCTCGATCTGCGGCTGTTCCGGCATCGCACCTTCGATGTCTCGATCACCGGCGGGCTGATCTTCCGGCTGTCGAACGGCGCGATCTCGCTGCTGCTGCCGCTGTTCTTCCAACTGGGCCTCGGGGCCTCGGTGATGGTCTCGGGCGCGCTGACGGGTCTGAACGCAGTGGGCGCGGTCAGTCTGCGGACCTTCGTGCCGCGCATCCTCGACCGGTTCGGCTTCAAATGGGTGATGATCTGGGCGGCGGTGATCCGCGGCGCGACGATCTTCGGCTTCCTCACCGTGACGAGCATCCATGACTGGCAACTGATCCCGCTTCTGCTGATCGGTGGCGCCGCGCAATCGGTCGTCTTCACCGCGATCAACTCCATCGGGTTCGCCGATCTCGATACGCGCGAGATGAGCCCCGCCACCGCCTTCACCGCGATGAGCCGTCAGGTCTCGCTCGCGCTCGGCATCGCGCTGGCGGGCGTGGTGCTGGAACTGACCGCAGGCTCGGCGGCGACCACGACAGGGGCCGAGATGATCCCGATCCACGCCTTCCTCTGGGGCTTTGCGATTGCGGGCGCGACGGGGCCGCTCTCGGCGCTCTATTTCCTGCGCCTGCGCCGGGGCGATGCCGACGGGCTGCGCCGCAAGCGCCGGACCGTCGAGCCCTACGGTTCGGCCAAGGAGCGCTTCCGCGCCCCGCAATCCAAGCAACGCGAACCAGCCGAATGAGCAGTGCTGCACCGGACCCGAAAAATCGGGGATGCGCAGGGCGTTAACCCGGTGTAGCGTGGCGCCATGATCAAGCTCGACCCCCGCGATATCGAAATTCTGCGCGTGCTGGCGCGCGAGGGCCGCATCACCAAGGCGGCGCTGGCCGAGAAGATCAACCTCTCGCCGACGCCCGCCTGGGACCGGCTGAAAAAGCTGGAGAAAGCGGGACTGATCGCGGGCTATCGCGCGACCTTCAACCTCAAGAAGCTCGGGCCGCATGTGACGCTGTTCGTCGCTGCCGAACTGGCCGATCACACCGCCGCCAGTTTCCAGACATTCGAGCGTTCACTGGATCAGCACCCGGAGGTTGTGGGTTGCTGGGCTCTGGGCGGAGGCTTCGATTATCTGATGCAGATCGTGACCCGCGACATCGACGCCTATCAGCGGCTGATCGACTCGATGCTGGACGCGCGGATCGGCATCGCGCGCTACTTCACCTATATCGTCACGAAAGAGGTGAAGAACGCCGCCATGCCCCCCTTCGACCTCTTCGCAGACCAAATGGACTGACGGACGGCGCTATTTCAGCCCAAATCCGGGGCCCGCGCAGTCCATTCGGACTATTACCCTGTGAAATCGGGCGCAGAGTGATCTCAACCAAGGAGGTCTCTCATGCTCGACACCGCCATTTCCGCCCGCCCCGATATTGCCGACAAGCGCCTGCTGCGCAGCTTTGCCTATGTAAACGGCCGCTGGATCGCGGGCGAGACGGGCGAGGTCATTCCAGTTACCAACCCCGCCAATGCCGAACGTCTGGGCGATATCACCGCGCTCAACCGCAGCCAGTCGCGCGCGGCGGTCGATGCCGCCCAAGCCGCCTTTCTCGACTGGTCGATGACGCTGCCGCAGGAACGCTCCGCCATCCTGCGCCGCTGGTTCGACTTGATCATCGAGGCAAAGGACGATCTCGCGCGGATCATGGTGCTCGAACAGGGCAAGCCGCTCAGCGAAGCTCTGGGCGAGATCGACTATGCGGCGAGCTTCATCGAATACTATGCCGAAGAGGCCAAGCGCCCGAATATCGAGGGCGTCACCTCGCATCTGCATGACGCAGAGGTGGAGCTGTGGCTCGAACCCGTGGGCGTCGTGGGCCTCGTCACGCCGTGGAACTTCCCCGCCGCGATGTTGACCCGCAAGGCCGCCGCCGCCATCGCGGCTGGCTGCACCGTGGTCGCCCACCCCTCGCATGAGACGCCCTATTCGGCGCTGGCGCTGGCGGAACTGGCCGAGCGCGCGGGCCTTCCCGCAGGCGTGTTCAACGTGTTGACCGGCCACGCCCCGGAAATCGTCGAGCCGTGGTGCGACGACACCCGCGTGCGCGCGCTCTCCTTCACCGGCTCGACCGAAGTGGGCCGCCTGCTCTATCGCCAATCGGCTCAGACCGTGAAGCGGCTGGTCCTCGAACTGGGCGGCCACGCCCCGGTGATCGTCTTCAAGGGCGCCGATCTGGATCAGGCCGTGGAAGAGGTGATCAAGGCGAAATTCGCGACCTCGGGCCAAGACTGCCTCGGCGCGAACCGGATCTATGTCGAGCGCCCCGTCTATGACGAGTTTTGCCGCCGCTTCACCGAAGCCACGCAGGCACTCACCGTGGGCATCGGCATGGAAGATCCCGATATCGGCCCGCTGATGAACGAAAAGGCCGTGGCCAAACAGGAAGAGCACGTCGCCGACGCGCTGGCCAAGGGCGCGAAACTGGCCTGCGGAGGCAAACGGCTCGATCGCGGCCCGCTGTTCTTCGCGCCGACCGTGCTGACCGACGTGCCTGATAATGCCAAGATCATGCATGAAGAGACCTTCGGCCCGGTCGCCCCGATCACCGTCTTCGACACGGAAGAAGAAGTCTTCGCCAAAGCCAACGCGACCGAATACGGGCTGGTGGCCTACGTCCACAGCCAGAACCCGAAACGCATCTACCGCGCCACCCGCGCGCTGCAATTCGGCATGGTCGCGGTCAACCGCACCAAGGTCACCGGCGCGCCGATCCCGTTCGGCGGCATGAAGCAATCCGGCCTCGGCCGCGAAGGCTCGCGTCGCGGAATGGAAGAGTTCATGGAAATCAAATACGTCTGTCGGGATTGGGGTTAACTCCCCCGCCTGCCCGGACGGCCCAAGACAAGAAGAAGGAGAGAAAATTGCTGACCAATGACCAACTCGACAAGTGGGATCGCGAAAGCTTCTTCCACCCCTCGACCCATCTCGCCCAGCACGCGCGCGGCGAGTCTCCCAACCGCATCGTCACCGGCGGCAAAGGCGTGTTCATCGAGGATCGCGACGGCAACAAACTGCTCGACGCCTTTGCAGGCCTCTACTGCGTGAACGTGGGCTACGGGCGCACCGAGATCTCCGAGGCCATCGCCGAGCAGGCGAAGGAGCTGGCCTATTACCACGCCTATGTCGGCCACGGCACGGAAGCCTCGATCACGCTGGCGCATATGGTCCTCGACCGCGCGCCCGATCACATGTCGAAGGTCTATTTCGGTCTGTCGGGCTCGGATGCGAACGAGACCAACATCAAGCTGGTCTGGTATTACAACAACATCCTGAACCGCCCCGAGAAGAAGAAGATCATCTCGCGCTGGCGCGGCTATCACGGCTCGGGCCTGATGACCGGCTCGCTGACGGGTCTGGAACTGTTCCACAAGAAGTTCGACCTGCCGCTGAGCCAGGTGATCCACACCGAGGCGCCCTATTACTACCGCCGCCCCGATGAGGCGATGTCGGAAGAGGCCTTCACCGCCTATTGCGCGTCCGAGCTGGAGCAGCTGATCGAACGCGAAGGCCCCGACACCATCGCCGCCTTCATCGGCGAGCCGGTTCTGGGCACCGGCGGCATCGTGCCCCCGCCCGCGGGCTATTGGGACGCGATCCAGAAGGTGCTGAACAAATACGACATCCTGCTGATCGCCGACGAGGTCGTGACCGGCTTCGGGCGTCTGGGGAGCATGTTCGGCTCGGATCACTACGGCATGAAGCCCGACCTGATCACGATCGCGAAGGGTCTGACCTCGGCCTATGCGCCGCTCTCGGGCACGATCGTTTCCGACAAGATGTGGAAAGTGCTGGAGCAGGGCACCGACGAGAACGGCCCGATCGGCCACGGCTGGACCTATTCGGCGCACCCGATCGGGGCTGCGGCCGGTGTCGCGAACCTCGAACTGATCGACAAGCTGGGCCTCGTCGAGAATGCGGGCGCGGTCGGCAAATACCTCAATGACCAGATGCGCGCCGCTATCGGCGAGCACGCGAATGTCGGCGATATCCGCGGCGAAGGCATGCTCTGCGCGGTGGAATTCATGGCCGATCGCGACAACCGCAGCTTCTTCGACGCATCCGACAAGATCGGCGCGAAGATCGCGGGCGCGATGGTCGAGCGTGGCGTGATCGGGCGCGCGATGCCGCAGGGCGACATCCTCGGCCTTGCCCCGCCGCTGTGCCTGACCGAGGCGGAGGCCGACAAGATCGTCGAAGTCACCGCCGATGCCGTCAAATCGGTTCTGGGCTAAGGCCCCTCGGCAGGGGTCGTCTTACGAGGCGATCCCTGCCAGCCATTCGGCAATCGCCGCGCGGCTGTCTGGATCGGGCGAATGGTGACGCACCATGAAATCGTCGAACCAGTCGCGCCGCGCCTCGGGCGTTTGCGTATCTGCGGTCCAGTCGATCTTTGCGACCATCCGCTCTGCATCCCGATGACAGCGCCCGCAGGATTGCGCGAAAAGCTGCGCCGGATCGGTCTCGGCCAAGGCGGCCCCGGCCCAGATTGTCAGAAAAACAGTCAAAAAGACGCGCATCACGCCCTCCCGAGAAACTCCAGAACCGAACGCGCCGCGCGCAGACCCGGCGGCTCACCGCCCTCGCCCAAACGGCGCATCACCTCTTCCATCGCGGCCATCTGCTCGTCGCGGGCCGCGTCTTCTTCCAGCAACTCAAGCATTTTCGCCGAGATGTCACGCGGCTTGCAGTCGGGCCCGAGGAATTCCGGGATCACCCGCGTCTCGGAGACCAGATTGACCAGCGTCACCGTATCGATCTTGAGCATCCGCGAGATCACGTGCCAGGTCAGGAAATTCGCGTCATAGGCGATCACCATCGGCACCCGGTTCGCCGCCAGCTCCAGACTGACCGTGCCCGAGGCCGCCAGCGCGATATCGGCAGCAGCAAAGGCGGCGCGCTTGTCGTCGGCATTCTCGACCACGATCGGCGCGACCGGCCAGCGCGCCGTCATCTCGCGCACCATCGGCGCGACGCCCCGCACGGTGGGCAGCACGACACGCAGCCCCGGCTCGCGGTCGCGCAGCTGCATCAGCGCTTCGTCGAACCGGGCCCCAAGCCGCTTGACCTCGCCGCGCCGCGAGCCCGGCAGACACAGCGCCAGCGGTTGGTCTTCGCCGATCATATGGGTCTCGCGGAAGGCTGCGGCATCTGCCCCGGTCGCGCGCGGCTCGGCCACGACGGGATGGCCCACGAAATCGCAGCTCATCCCGGCGGCTTCCATATAGGGCGGCTCGAACGGCAGCAGCGCAAGCACGTGATCGACCACCCGCGCCATCTTCGTCGCGCGCCCCGGACGCCATGCCCAGACCGAGGGCGCCACATAGTGGATCACCTTGAGATCAGGGCGCTTTTCTTTCACCAGCCGCGCCACGCGCAGGCAGAAATCGGGACTGTCGATCGTGATCAGCGCCTCGGCACCGCTTTCGACCACGTGATCCGCGGTCTCGGCGATGCGGCGTTTCAGATGGCGGTATTTCGGCAGGACCTCCATCAGCCCCATGACCGACAGTTCTTCCATCGGGAACAGGCTGGTCAGCCCCTGCGTGCCCATCTCCTCGCCGCCGATGCCGGACCACTCGACGCCCGGCGCAAGCCCGTTGATCCCCGCCATCAGGGCGCCGCCGAGCTTGTCGCCCGATGCCTCGCCCGCGATGACGTAGAGCCTCATGACGCTCGCGCCCAGAGAAAGAGGCCCGCAGCCTCGGCGGCCTCGATGACCGCGTCGCGATCCAGAAGCATCACGCCGCCCGCCTCGAAGGCGATGCCCGAAAGGCCAGCGGCGGCGGCGTTCTTGACCGTCTCGACGCCGATGGCAGGCAGATCGGCACGACGGTCCTGATCGGGTTTTGGCGCCTTGTAGAAGACTCCCTTCACCGCTTTAAGATCGCCGCGCAAGCCTTTGTGGTGCTGCACGAATTCCAGCATCGCATCGGTACCCGGCAGGGTCTCGACCGCAAGGCAAAGCCCGCGCCCGACGACCGCGCCCTGACCGATATCAGACGCCCCAAGCGCGGCCACAATCTCGGCCCCACGCTCGGCATCTTCCTCGTCCACGACGGACGGTTTGCCGCATAGCACGCCCGCCTCGGGCAGCAGCGCGGGCGCGATCTCATGCGCGCCGACGACCTGCAGATCGAACTCTTCGAACACCTCGATCACCGCGCGCAGCGTCGCATCGTCGCCCGCCTGCATCGCCATCGCGAGCCGCGGCACCAGCTGCGCCGAGCGGGGATCGAACTGCTCGGGATCGATCGCCGGACGCTGCATCGCGCCCGCGAACACCACACGCTCGATCCCGCGATCGGCCAGTTCGTCGAGAAACGGCACCAGCCGCTCAATCCGAAAGCGCAGATGCTCGCCGTCCAGATCGCAAGGCGCGCCGATCATTTCGCAGACGAGAAGATCCGGAACGGCCTCGGTCAGGATCGCGGGCAGACGGCCAGCCCCGGCGATCAGCGCGGTATGCGTGCCCCCGCTCATTTGCCGGGCGTCAGGAAGCTGCGCTCGGACGGGCCGAGGATGAAATCGAGCACTTCGCGCGCCAATTCGCCTTCGACGCCCTCTTCCGAGAGCGTTCGCGCGCTTTCGCGGAAGCTGCCCTGACCGAGTGCCTCGACGGTCTTGCGCAGCGCGGAGATTTCCTCGCGCGGCGTGCCACGGCGCTTCAGCCCCACGAGGTTCAACCCTTCGAGCCCCGCGCGCGGTCCCGCGACCAAGGCATGCGGGATCACATCCGCCGTCACCATAGACAGCGCGCCGATGATCGCGCCGCGCCCGATCCGGACGAATTGGTGCACGCCTGACAGACCACCAACGATGACGTCATCCTCAAGCTGACAATGCCCCGCGAGCGCCACGGAATTCACAAGGATTACACGGTCGCCGATCTTGCAGTCATGCCCGACATGGCAGGACGACATGAACAGCCCGTCATCACCCACCTGAGTGAGCCCACCGCCGCCATCCGTCCCGGTGTTCATCGTGACGTATTCGCGGATGCGGTTGCGCTTGCCGATCTTGAGCCGCGTCTTCTCGCCCTTGAATTTGAGATCCTGCGGGATCTGCCCGAGCGAGGCGAAGGGAAAGATCTGCGTCTCCTCGCCAATCTCGGTCGCGCCCTGCAGCACGACATGGCTTTGCAGGCTGACGCCCCGGCCCAGCACAACCTCGGGGCCGATCACGCAGAACGGACCGATCCGGCAGTCCGGACCGATCACCGCGCCGGGTTCGATCACCGCGGACGCGTGGATCTGCGCGCTTGGGTCAATGCTCATGCATTCAGCCCTGAAGGTCCATCATGGCGGTGAACTCGGCTTCGGCCGCCAGTTCACCATTCACCGTACCCCGGCCTTCGAATTTCCAGATCTTGCCGCCGCCGCGCTTCACGGTGACATGCAGTTCGAGCACGTCGCCCGGCACCACTTTGCGGCGGAACTTGCACTTGTCGATACCCATGAAATAGGTCAGCAGCGGCTTGTCGATCACGTCGAGCGAGATCCCAACCACCACGGCAGAGGTCTGCGCCATCGCCTCGACGATGGTGACACCGGGCATGATCGGCTCTTCCGGGAAGTGGCCCTGGAAATGCGGCTCGTTCGCGGTGACGTTCTTGATGCCGACCGCGCCCTTGTTCGGGACGATGTCACGCACCTTGTCGATCAGCAGGAACGGATACCGATGCGGAATGATGCGCTTGATGAGCGACAGATCGGCTTCGGTATAGGGGGCGGGTTCGGTCATGAGCTGTCCTCGTTCTTGGGCGCACTGCGCCTGCGGCGGTACCAATTTGCCGCATCACGCGATCGTCGCTTTTGGATTGTTGCTAGCAATCGCGGCCCCGCTTGGCAAGCAGCGCGCGCTTGCTATTGCGCTGGTGCGGTGTCGGTCGGCGCAACCTGATTGTTATCTTCGACCGGCAGACCGAGCGGTAGTCCCGGCGCATCTCGGGTCGCGCCGTCGAGCGTGGAATTGCCGCCCGATTTGCCAGCGGAGTTGGGGCTGCTGTCGACAAAGACACCCGCCTCGCCGTTTTGATCCGCGCCTGCGCCGCTTGACGATTGGCCCGAAGCGGGCTGGTTCGAACCAGGCTGGTCCGGCGTCGCGGGCGCACCTTGAGCCGCATCCGCCGAGCCCCCGTTCGACGTCGGCGGCACCAAGGGCGTCACGCGCCCGGCCCCGTCCCCGATCTCCTTGTCGACGCGCGCGCCCAGTTCAGCCGTTACATCGGCCTGCGCGAGCCCGCGAATGATCGCGCGGGAATCGAGCACCACGACTGCGCCGCGCGCCTTCAGCACCTCGTCGAGCAGCGGCACCACGGTTTGCACGAAGGTCTGGTGTTCCTGATTCAACTGGCGCTGGATCGCATCGGCCTTGGCCTTCTGGGCCTTGCGGATATCGGTCGCCCGCGTGTCGAAGGCATCGGCGGCTTGCTGGAACTGATCCGAGGGCATCGTCAGCCGCTCCTCGGTGAGCTTGCGCTCTTCCGCCTCGAGTTGACTGGCGATCCGGTCGTTTTCCTTGCGCAGCGCGCTCGAAGCGGACTCGATCTCGGATTGCACCCGCTTGCCCCACAGCGAGTTGTCGTAGAGCCGCTCCCAATCGAGGGTGAGGACCGCGCTCTGCTGGACGCGCGGCCCGGCTGCAGGCGCCTGCGTGTGGGGCGTCTGCACCGCGGATTGCGCGACAGCCGCGCCGGGCCCGAAGGCCAGCGCGGCTGCAATGAAGGAAACGGTGACGCTGCTCAGACGCATCGCGCGCCCTTAGAACTGCGTGGAAAGCGACAGATCGAAGTTCTGGGTCTTGTCGTAGCTTTCTTTCTTGATCGCCCGCGAGAAGTTCAGACGCAGCGGACCGATCGCGGATTTCCAGAAGATCGAGACACCGACCGCCGAGCGGACATGCATCGAGTCGTCGACTTCGTTGCCGCCGGTCCCGGTCGTGTCGTCCAGACCCCAGACCGAGCCCACGTCCCAGAACACGCCGCCGGTGATGCCGTATTCCTCGGGCAGACCGATCGGGAATTCCGCTTCGACCTTGCCGACCCAGTAGTAATTGCCGCCGAGCGCGTCGGTATTGCCCGCATTGAGGTCACGCGGACCGATGCCGTAGCTCTCGAAGCCGCGGATCTGGCTGCCCGAGAAGCGTTGCAGGATCGTCGAACCGTCCGTGGCATCGACCGCGCCGCCTTCGAGCGAGGCGCGCAACGTCGCTTCCTCGTTGAAGATCTTGCGCTCGCCGACGATCTTCGCGGTGGTCTGGCCGCCTTTCACGTCGCCGCCGACGCCCCAGAACTGCTGATCGACGTTGAACCGCCAGGTGAAGCGCGGGTCGATCTGTTCGCGCGCGGTATCATAGCTGTAGCGCAGACCCGGGCCGCTGTAACGCTGCGTGCCCTTGTCGGCTTCTTCGTTCAGCAGGATTGCCGAGGAGTCGCTCGGCACGTTGTTCAACGTGTCTTCGCCGATCTTGTAGCTCACCTGCAGACGGCCGCGCTCGGAGACCGGGAATTCCAGTGCCGGCTCGACGCTGATGCGGCGCGTGTCGTAAGCGGTGTTCGACGCCGAGCTCGAGGTCGCATAGGCGGCCGAGAACTTCAGCGCCACGTCACGTCCGAGGAACGCCGGCTCGATGAACCGGAAGCTGGAGCTGTTATTGTCCTTGGTCGTGCCGATCGACACGCCGAGATACTGCCCGCGACCGAGGAAGTTCTTCTCTTCCAACGAGGCGTTGAAACCGATCCCGTCCGAATTCGAATAGGAGGCGCCGAAACCAAGCGAGCCGGTGGGCTGCTCTTCGACATTCACGTCCACCACGACCTGATCGGAGCTGCTGCCCGGCTTCGTGTTCACGTCGACCGACTTGAAGTAGCCGGTGCCGCGGATGCGGTCGGCGGCGTTCGAGATCTCACGCGGGTTGTAGGGGTCGCCTTCAACCGTCCGGAACTCGCGCCGGACCACCCGGTCGAGCGTCGCGGTGTTGCCCTCGATGTCGATGCGCTGCACGAAGACGCGCGGGCCACGGACCAGCACGAAATCGACATTGACCGACTGCGTGCGCGGGTCCTGGGTGATGCGCGGCTCGACGCGGGCGAATTGGATGCCCTTCTTGATCGCAAGCTGCTCCATCCGGGTCACGGCCAGTTCGATCGCTTTCGGCGAGAAGGTCTGCCCTTGGCGGATCTTGGTAAGCGGCGCGAAATCGTCAGGCGCGACGCCGTCGATCTCGGAAGTCGTGTTGATCGAGTTGAAGTGGTATTTCTGCCCTTCGATGATGTTGAAGGTCATGAAGAACGCATCGCGCTGGCGCGACATCTGCGAGGACACGCCGGTGACCTGCACGTTCTTGTAGCCGCGCGCTTGGTAGAAATCGATCAGCTTCTGACGGTCGACCGGGATCCGGTTCGCGTTGAACGTGTCGTTCTTGACGAAGGTGCGGAAGATCCCCGCCTGCTTCGTCTCGAGCACCTGACGCAGACGACGGTCCGAATAGGAGCGGTTGCCGGTGAAGGTCACGCGCTCGATCGAGGTGACCTTGCCTTCCTTGATCTCGAAGGCGACGTCGACGCGGTTATTGTCGCGGCGGATGACCTTCGGCACCACACGGGCGGCCATGCGGCCGTCCTCGGAATAGGCGCGCGCCAGACGCTGGGCGTCGGCTTCGATCTGGGCGGGATTGTAGACGCGGTTCGGCTTCGCCTGAATGATCGTGGCGAGCTGCTCGTCCTTGATGATCTTGTTGCCTTCGAAATTGATCACGCTGATCGTCGGATATTCGGTCACGGCGATCTTGAGCGTGTTGCCCTGCGGCGTGATTGCAACGTTCTCGAACAGGCCGGAATTCGTCAGACGCTGGTAAGCGGCGTTGAGATCGGCTGCGGTGACGGCTTGATTGCGGGCGATTCTGGCGAAGGACAGAATCGTCGCCGCGTCGACGCGCTCGTTACCGGTGATCACCACCTGCGAGAAACTGTATTGCTGCGCCTGAGCGATCACGGGAACCGCAAGGCAACTCATTGCAACTGCTGGAAATACTACGCTGGCCCGCAGTGCCTTTCGCGTCGCACAGAGTCTCAGCATAGTTTGCACGCTCATAGACATCGCCCTCTCCCGCCGGAAGTTCACTTTTTCCCTTTGATAAGGGTCGTACCGAAGGGCGTAAGCGATGTCAAAGCTGGGATGGGGGCTCAGACCCGAGATTTTGTGGAGCGCGATCATCTTGCCACGAAAGAAAGGGCCGCGAAGGCGGCCCCGGGATCGACGATGAAGGGATTTTGCGGGCGTTTCGTGCCCTTTTCGGACCGGCTCAGATGCGCTGGAAGCTGGAAGCGTCGCCGCCGAGAATGTCGATCAATTGAATGCCGATCAGCGCCGCGCCGAACAGCGCGACCAGAACCGCTGCGATGAACAGCAGCCGGTCCCCGACGATTTCCACCAACGGGCGAAGTTCGCGATAGTGATGCGCGATGATCTCGGACATGAGCGGTCTCCTTCGCGCGATTTGCGCTAAGAGTGCCCTACCCTGCCTTCATGACCGCATTGCGAGGCAATTGTGGCGAAATCTGGGCCGTCACGTCCCCGCTCAGCAGGTCAGATCGTTCCAGAGCCCGAAGACCATCAGCGTCAGCACCAGCGCCAGCCCGATCGACATGAAGACGTTCATCAGCTGATCGGAGGGCGGCTTGCCCGTGATCGCCTCGTAAAGGTGGAACATCAGGTGCCCGCCATCGAGCACCGGGATCGGGAAGAGGTTCAGAAAGCCCACTGCCGTCGACAGAACCGCGATGAACCAGATGAAATCGAGCACACCCGATTTCGCCGCCGCCGCCGAGGTCTCGGCAATGCGCAGCGCCCCGGTCAGGTTACAGCTCGAGATCCGCTGTGCGATCATCGCCTGAATGCCCGAGACCGATTGGGTGATGATACCCCAGGTCTGCCGCGCGCCGCCGACGAGAGCATCGACCGGACCGACCGATTGCGTCACCGGCTCGAACATGAACGAACCCGTCGCCCCGATCAGGAACCGCGTCTCGAACTGCCCGTCGCCCACCGGCAGATCGGTTCGGCGCGGCGCCAGCGTCACGGAGAAGGTCTCGCCGCCATCGCCCGCAGGCCGCCAGATATCGAGCGAGACCGCCTTGCCCTCGCCCGCTTTCACCGCGTCCTGCAGATCGACGAAGCGATAGACCGGCTTGCCGTCGATCGCGGTGATCACATCGCCCGCGCGCAGCCCGGCATCATAGGCGGCAGAGCCCGGCTGAACGCCGGCAAACCGCGCCGGGAAAAGCTGTGGCCCCGTCGCGTCGATTTCGCTGCCATCGCGGGTCACGGTGTAATCGAGCGTCGGGCCTGCGGGCAGTTGATCGACCACATCGGAAAGCGCCTGATAATCCGGCGTGGGCTTGCCCGCCACCGCATCAATCACATCGCCCTGCTGCAGATCGCCCGATCCGCCGGGCAGCGCCACGACCGTCTGGATCGCGGGCGTGTCGGTCGCCTGCCCCGTCCAGAGGCTCAGCCCCGCGATCACGCAGATCGACAGGATGAAGTTGAAGACCGGCCCGGCCGCCACGGTCGCAGCCCGTGCCCAAAGCGGCGCGCCATGCATCGTGTGGCGGCGTTCCTCGGGGCTCAGATGGGCCATTTCCTCGGAATCGACCCCGGCAGAGGCCGCATTCGCATCGCCCAGAAACTTGACGTAGCCGCCAAGCGGCACGGCGGCGATCTGCCAGCGCGTGCCATGCTTGTCGACGCGGCTGATCAGCTTCGGCCCGAAGCCGAGCGAGAAGACCTCCGCCTTGATCCCGGAAATCCGCCCGATGATGTAATGGCCGTATTCATGCACCGCGACGATGATCGAGAGCGCGACGACGAAGGCCACCACGGTATAGAGCAGATTGCCGAATTGGGGCAGCAGGTCCAAAACTCAGATCCTTCCGTGTTCACAAATCGCCATCGCGCGCGCCCGCGCTTCGGCGTCGCAGCTCAGAACCATATCGAGGTCTTTTGCGGCGATTCCAAGACCCTGGTCCCGCGACATCTCGCCCAGAACCTTCTCGACCAGCGTGGCCATGTCGAGAAATCCGATCCGACCGGCGATGAACAGATCGAGCGCGACTTCCTTGGCGGCGTTGAACACGGTGCCCGCCAGACCGCCCGTCTCCATCACATCGCGCGCCAGCCGCAGCGCGGGGAACCGCTCCAGATCCGGGGTGCGGAAATCGAGCTGTCCGATCTTCGCCAAGTCGAGCTTCTCGACCGGCAGAGGTTTGCGCGCGGGCCAGTTGAGCGCATAGCCGATCGCATGGCGCATGTCGGGCACGCCCATATGCGCCATCAGCCCGCCATCGTGGAACCCGACCAGCGAATGGACGATGCTCTGCGGATGGACGAGGACTTCGATCTGCTCCGGCGCGAAGCCGAAGAACTCTTTCGCCTCAATGACTTCCAGAGCTTTGTTGAACATCGACGCGGAGTCGATCGTGATCCGCTGCCCCATGTCCCAGTTCGGATGCGCCGAGGCCTCGGCCACCGTGGCATGGGCGAGTTTCTCCATCGGCCAGTCGCGAAACGCGCCGCCCGAGGCGGTGATGATCACCCGCTCGACCGCGGCGATATCCTCGCCTACGAGCCCTTGGAAAATCGCGGAATGCTCGCTGTCGACCGGCAGGATCGTCGCGCCATGCGCGCGCGCCTCGGCCATCAGAAGCGGCCCCGCGGTCACCAGCGATTCCTTGTTGGCCAGCGCCAGCGTCGCGCCTTGCGAGAGCGCCGCGAAGCCCGGTGCGAGCCCCGCCGCGCCGACGATCCCCGACAGAACCCAATCGGCCGGACGATAGGCCGCCTCGATCAGCGCCTGCGGCCCGGCGGCCACCTCGATCCCGGTCCCGGCCAGCGCATCGCGCAACGCCGGCAGACACTCGTCGAACGCGGTCACGGCCAGATCGGCCTTCAGCGCCACGGCCTGCTCGGCCAGACGCTCCACATTGCGGCCCGCGCTCAGCGCGACGACGTCGTAGGCCTCCGCCCCGCCCTGTGCCATCAGCAGATCAAAGCAGCTTTCGCCGATCGAGCCGGTCGCCCCGAAGACCGAAACCTTCCGCATCGTTCAGCCTTCCGTCAGCGGCAGGGTCATCACCTGCGAGATCAGCATCAGGAAGACGACCGCGCCGGTCAGCGCGTCGAAGCGGTCCAGCACACCGCCATGGCCCGGGATCAGCGAGGAGCTGTCCTTCACGCCGGTCGCGCGCTTGATCGCGCTTTCGGCGATATCGCCCAGCTGGCCTGCGAAGGCCAGAAGCGGCGAAATCCAGATCATCGCGAGCCCGCCGCCCATCTGGGCGAAGAGAAAGCCCACGAGCGCCGCGCCGACCCAGCCGCCGACCGTGCCCGACCATGTCTTCTTCGGGCTGACCTTGGGCCAGAACTTCGGCCCGCCGACCGTGCGACCCACGAAATATCCCATGATATCAGAGACAACGACCACCGCGACGATCCATGTGATCGCGCCAAGCCCTGCCCCTTCACGCAGCGCCACGAGCCCATAGCCCGTCAGCATGATCGCAAGCGCATAGCCCGCACCAAGCCAGCGCCGCCCGGTGCAGATCACAGCCGCCATGATCGGCACGATCAGCAGATAAAGCAGGCCATAAGGCTCATGGATCGCCAAGACGAAAGTCAGCGCAGCCGCCGCCACGAGCCCCAGACCGACCGCCTTGCCGGGGCGTTCGGGGCGCAGCATCGCGGTGAGTTCCCAGATCATCAGACCCGTCACGAGCACGGAGAGCGCCGCGAAGACCGGACCGCCCCACCAGATCGCAGCGAGGCCGATCGCGACCATCGCAAGCCCGGAGGCGAGCCGCGGGACGAGATCGCCCCATTTGCCGGTCCGCGGCGTCTCCGTCACGAGGCAACCCCGCCGAAGCGCCGCTCGCGCCCGGCAAACCGATCGAGAATATCGGACAGCTCGTCCGGCGTGAAATCGGGCCAGAGCGTCGGCGTGAATTCATATTCCGAATAGGCCGCCTGCCAGGGCAGGAAATTCGAGGTCCGCGTCTCGCCGGAGCTGCGGATCACCAGATCGGGATCGGGCATGCCCGCGCTGTCGAGCCGCGACGAGATCATCGCCTCGTCGATATCCTCGGCCGCGAACTTGCCCGCGGCCACGTCGCGCGCAATCGACTGGGCTGCGCGTTTCAGCTCGTCGCGCCCGCCGTAATTGATCGCAACCGCCAGCGTCAGCTTGGAGTTGCCCTTGGTGCGGGTCTCGATCGCGTCCATCGTCTCGCGCAGAAGCGGGTCGAGCGGCGTGCGATCGCCGATGAAGCGCAACTCGACGCCCTGACGCGACAGCTCCGCCGCCTCGCGTTTGATCATCAGCCGGAACATCTTCATCAACCCGAGAACTTCCTGCGTCGAGCGCTTCCAGTTCTCCGTCGAGAAGGCGTAGATCGTCATGTAGCGGATGCCCAGATCGGGCGCGGCCTGCACGACCTTCTTGATCTGCTCGGCCCCTTTGCGGTGACCGGCCAGACGCGGCCAGCCCCGCTGGGTGGCCCACCGCCCGTTGCCATCCATGATGATCGCGACATGCAGCGGCGCCGGGGCGCCCCCCTCATGCCCCTGCGGGGTCTGGGCGATGTCGGGAATGCTAGGGGCCATCGGCAATGTGATCCTTTTCGCTCAAGACGCAGGGGGCTGAGGCAAACGCCTCAGACCTGCATGATCTCGGCTTGCTTGTCTTCGAGCGCCTTGTCGACCTTGGCGATATGCGCGTCGGTCATGTCCTGAACTTCGCTCTCCCAGATCTTCACGTCGTCTTCGGACATGCCGTCGGCCTTGGCCTTCTTGATCTGGTCCATGCCGTCGCGGCGCACGTTGCGGATCGCGACGCGGGCGTGCTCGGCATATTGGGCGGCGACCTTGGTCAGCTCGCGGCGGCGTTCCTCGTTCAGCTCCGGGATCGGCAGCATGATGATCGTGCCGTTGGTCTGCGGATTGATGCCCAGACCGGATTCGCGGATCGCTTTCTCGACCTTGCCGACCATCGACTTGTCCCAGACGTTGATCGTGACCATCCGCGGCTCGGGCACGTTCACGGTGCCGACCTGGTTGATCGGGGTCATCTGGCCATAGGCTTCGACCTGAACCGGCTCCACCATCGAGGCCGAGGCGCGGCCCGTGCGCAGCGACGCGAATTCATGCTTGAGCGAGCTCATTGCGCCATCCATGCGGCGGGCAAGGTCATCGGTGTCGATCTCGATATCGTCGGACATTGGGTATTTCCCCGTTCTTGTTGAGCCTCGGGCCGAGCTTTAGCGCAGCTCGCAGGCGAAAACTAGCATTTGTGACCGTCGCGCCGCGCTCAGCCCTGCACTTTGGTGTAGGTGCCTTCGCCTGCCAGAATGCCGCGGAAGCCACCCGGCTCGTCAAGCGAGAACACGATGATCGGCTTGTTGTTATCGCGTGCGAGCGCGATCGCCGAGGCATCCATCACGCCGAGGTTCTTCTGCAGAACTTCATCGTAGCTGACGGTGTCGTAGCGCTTGGCGTCGTCGAATTTCACCGGATCCTTGTCATAGACCCCATCGACCTTGGTGCCCTTGAAGATCGCCTCGCAGGACATCTCGTTGGCGCGCAGCGTCGCGGCGGTGTCGGTCGTGAAATAGGGGTTGCCTGTGCCGGCAGCGAAAATGCAGACCCGCTTCTTCTCGAGGTGGCGCACCGCGCGACGGCGGATATAGGGCTCGCAGACCTGATCCATCGGAATGGCCGAGATCACGCGGGTGAAGACGCCGAGGCCTTCCAGCGCGGATTGCATCGCCAGTGCGTTCATCACCGTCGCGAGCATCCCCATGTAATCGGCCGTCGTGCGCTCCATCCCCTGAGCCGAGCCCGCAAGCCCGCGGAAGATGTTGCCGCCGCCGATCACCATGCAGATCTCGACGCCCAGATCGCGCACCGATTTCACTTCATGCGCTATACGCGAGACGGTCGGCGGATGCAGGCCGTAGCCTTGGTCGCCCATCAACGCCTCGCCCGAGATCTTCAGTAGCACGCGATTGTATTTGGCCGCGGGATGCGTCTCGGTGCTCATCTGATCCTCCGATGGGCTGTTGTCATTGGCGCGCAAAATGATCCAAATAGAGCCGGGGTTCAACCTCTTGCGAAAGCGTAGAGCCCCGAGCCCGCCAGAAAGCCTGCAAGAGCCGCCGATGCCGCCTGCCCTGCCCGAAATATCGCCGCGAACGCCCGTGCTGATCGCGGGAGCGACGGCGAGCGGAAAATCGGCGCTGGCGCTGTCGATCGCCGAGGCCGAGGGCGGCGTGGTGATCAATGCCGACGCGCTGCAGGTCTGGTCTTGTTGGCGGGTGCTGAGCGCGCGCCCTTCGCCCGAGGAAGAGGCCCGCGCGCCGCATGCGCTCTACGGTCATCTCGATCCCGGCGCCGACTATTCCGTCGGCCACTGGCTGCGCGACGTCACCCCGTATCTGGAAGCATTCCACGCAGGCGGGCCGCGCCCGATCATCGTGGGCGGCACCGGGCTCTATTTCACCGCCCTGACGCGAGGACTGGCGGAAATCCCTGAAACGCCACCGGAAATTCGCGCCGAGGCCGATCAGCGGCGGCTCTCGGAAGGCCATGCCGGGATGCTGGACGAGTTGGACGATGCGACCCGCGCGAAGATCGACGCGCAGAACCCGATGCGGGTGCAGCGCGCGTGGGAGGTGCTGCGCGCCACCGGCGAGGGTCTTGCTGCGTGGCAGGCCCGCACCCCGCCGCCGCTTCTGCCGCTCGACACCCTGGCGCCGCTTCACCTCGATCCGGATCGCGACTGGCTGGCGGACCGCATCGACCGCCGTTTCGACCTGATGCTCGAACAAGGCGCGCTCGACGAGGTCCGCGCGGTGGAGCCGATCTGGGATCCGAACGCGCTCTGGGCGAAGGCGATCGGGGCGCCGGAATTGATCGCGCATCTGCATGGCGCGCTCGACCTGAGCGAGGCGCGAGAACGCGCACAGGCGGCAAGTCGCCAATATGCGAAGCGGCAGCGCACTTGGTTTCGTGGCCGCATGAAGGCGTGGCACAAGATCACGTAGACTGTGACCCCGCGGCAACTGCGCGCCCGGACTTCTCTGGAAAACTCCTTGGTTCACGCGAGAGTTGCGGGCTATCCTCCCGCCGAAATCGCGTAGGATCAAAGCATCGTGAAGCTCTTTTCGACACCGCCCCTTTCGCAGCTCTCGCAGGCCAAAACCGTGAAGCCCGGCGCAAGCGGCTCGCCCGGCCCGGCGCAGACCGCGACCGACCTGCCGAGCCCCCCGAGTGAGCCGCGGCTGG
Source organism: Thioclava sp. PTB-PU3-1 (assembly GCF_055666785.1). Classification (NCBI taxonomy): domain Bacteria; kingdom Pseudomonadati; phylum Pseudomonadota; class Alphaproteobacteria; order Rhodobacterales; family Paracoccaceae; genus Thioclava; species Thioclava sp. PTB-PU3-1. The sequence goes on from NZ_JBVNVL010000004.1 coordinate 266,243, forward strand.
TGCAGATCGCGCATCTGGCCAAAGGCGGGCGCTGGCGGGTGGAGGCGATGCGCGCCCATTCCGAACCCTGCCTGCTGTGGTTCTCGCGCGGGCAAGGCCGGATCACACTGGGCGGCGTGACCCGCGGCTACGGCCCCAATAACGCGATTTTCATCCCGCCGGGCGTGATGCACGGCTTCGAGATTTCCAACCAGACACACGGTCAGGCCCTGTTCTTCGGCCGCGACACCGACATCACTCTGCCGCCTGCCGCCCATCACCTGCGCATCCGCGAAGCGATCGCGCAGGGAGAGATCGGCTCGATCTTGGAGGCGATCCAGCGCGAAAGCGAAAGCACGCGCCCCGCCGCCGACCGCGCGCTGCGCAGCCATCTGGGCCTGCTGAGTGTCTGGCTCGAGCGGCAGATCGCGAGCAATGCGAACGAGGCGATCCGGCCTAGTGCTGCGCGCCGTCTCGTCACGCGCTACGCCGTTCTGGTCGAGCGCGAGTATCGCGCGGGAACGCCGGTCGCGGATATCGCGCGCGAGTTGGGCGTCACGCCCACGCATCTATCGCGCGCCTGCCGCGATGCCTGCGGGAAATCGGCGCTGGAGCTGATGCAGGAACGACGGCTTTACGAGGCGCGCCGCCTGCTGCGCGACACACCCGTCCCGATCAAGGATATCGCGCAGCTTCTGGGCTATCGCAGCCCGGGCTATTTCTCCCGCGCCTTCCAGGCCGGCACCGGCAGCACGCCGAACGCCTTCCGCCGCGCGAGCTGACCCGCGTCGCGACAGGCCACCTGCCCGATCCATCCGACCCAGCGACACGAAAAAGGGCCGCGCCTTTGCAGACGCGGCCTGGGGTTTGGGGAGGTAAACCCTATCAGAAGAACCCGAGCTTGTTCGGGTTGTAGCTGACCAGCATGTTCTTGGTCTGCTGGTAGTGATCGAGCATCATCTTGTGGGTCTCGCGACCGATGCCCGATTGCTTGTACCCGCCAAAGGCCGCATGGGCCGGATAGGCGTGGTAGTTGTTGACCCAGACGCGACCTGCCTCGATCCCGCGCCCGAAGCGATAGGCACGCGAGCCGTCACGGGTCCAGACACCGGCGCCAAGGCCGTACATCGTGTCATTGGCGATCTCGAGCGCCTCGGCCTCGTCCTTGAAGGTCGTGACCGACACCACCGGGCCGAAGATTTCCTCCTGGAAGACACGCATCTTGTTGTGGCCCTTCAGGATCGTCGGCTGGATGTAGAAGCCGTTCGCCAGATCGCCGTTGAAGCGCGCGGCGTCACCGCCGGTCAGCACCTCGGCCCCTTCTTCGCGACCGATGCTCAGGTAGGACATGATCTTGTCATGCTGCTCCTGGCTGGCCTGCGCACCGACCATCGTCTCCATCGCGCGGGGATCGCCCTGCTTGATGGCTTCGACGCGGGCGATGCAGCGCTCCATGAACTTCTCGTAGATGTCTTCCTGAATGAGCGCACGGCTCGGGCAGGTGCAGACCTCGCCCTGATTGAAGGCGAAGAGCACGAAGCCCTCGATCGCCTTGTCGAGGAAGGCGTCATCCTCGGCCATCACGTCCGAGAAGAAGATGTTGGGCGATTTGCCACCCAGCTCGAGCGTGACCGGGATCAGGTTCTCGGTCGCGGCCTGCATGATCTTGCGGCCCGTCGCGGTGGAGCCGGTGAAGGCGATCTTGGCGATGCGCGAGGAACTCGCGAGCGCCGCGCCGACTTCCGCGCCATAGCCGTTGACGATGTTCAGCACACCATCGGGCAGCAGGTCGGCGATGACTTCCATCACCACGAGGATCGCCGCCGGGGTCTGCTCGGCCGGTTTCAGCACGATGCAGTTGCCCGCCGCCAGCGCAGGCGCCAGTTTCCATGCCGCCATCAGCACCGAGAAGTTCCACGGGATGATCTGACCCACGACGCCCAGCGGCTCGTGGAAGTGATAGGCGACGGTGTCGTTGTCGATTTCCGACATCGTGCCTTCCTGGCTGCGCAGAACGCCCGCGAAATAGCGGAAATGGTCGACGGCGAGCGGAATGTCGGCCGCCGTGGTCTCGCGGATCGGCTTGCCGTTGTCCCAGGTCTCGGCGGCGGCGATCAGGTCGAGATTTTCCTCGATCCGGTCGGCGATCTTGAGAAGGACGTTCGAGCGCTCGGCAGCCGAAGTCTTGCCCCAGGCGTCTTTCGCGGCATGCGCTGCGTCGAGCGCGGCTTCGATATCCTCTGCGGAGGAATGCGCGACTTCACAGACCTTGCCGCCGGTGATCGGCGTGATGTTGTCGAAATATTTACCGTTTTTCGGGGGCACGAATTTGCCGCCGATGAAGTTGTCATAACGGTCGCGGAACGGCGAAACCGAAACGCCCTTGAATTCAGGTGCCATATCGTTGGCCATTGGTCTTCCTCCCAGATTTGAGCGCAACCGACAGGGCTGCGCGCCATGGGATAAGCCTGCCGAACCGCGCGCCCTGCGCATAGCCGCTCTGCGCTGGTGGAATGCATCATCTGTCTCGCGCCTGAGACAGGTGCAGCCGCAGCATTGAGGATTTGCAGGCGCGCTGAGACTATCGAAGACGGCGTGTGTCGCGCTCGCGTAAGTAAGCGAAGTCCTGAGACACGTGGATTTCACGACGGCAAGTCGTTCCGGACCCTCTCGCCCGGATCAGAAACGCGCCGTCCATCCCAGCGAAACCCCCATCGCCGAACTCTGTCCCGGCTCGTAGACGAGCCCCGCACCGAGCCGCCCGATCCCGGCCTTGCGCGAATAGCCGATCTGCAGGTCGGGCTGAGGCGCCACGCTTTCGATATTCACCGAGGCTGTCGTCATCACGACCTTTTCGGAGCGCGTATTTCCGATGGCTGCGCCGACAGCGGTCGGAACGCTCATCGTCAATTTCCCCGAGGCGAGCGCGATCGGCGTCGAAACCCCGACAGAGAGGCGGTCGTCCCCGGTCAGAAACCCGGTCTTGCTCAGGCCAATGGCATAAGCGTTCGACCGCAGCCCACTCCCGGATTGGAGCAAACCGTTCCCGGAGAAGCTGGAGCTGCCATTGGCGGCCGTAAGCTCGAGAGTTGCCCCGTCTCCGAGAGCGACATTCATCCCAAGCTGTACGAAATGGGTATTGCTCGAAAGTCCGCCGCCGAACGCGCCCCCCACCGAGGTGCCCAGGAAACCGCCGTCTTCGTGCAGGTTGCCGACGGTCATCGAAAGCGTGCTGGCCCCGAACCGGGCATTGAGCGAACCGGCGATATATTGCGAGCTAACATCGCCCGCGCCGCCGCCTGCCTGCGAAATCGAGGCCGATACGCCATCGCCGAGACCGATTTCGTAGTGAAGCGCGGAGTCGGTGTCGAAAGATTTCAGATAGGGCGCGGCCATCGCGGCACTGTCGACCCATTTCGTTCCGGCAATCGCGGAGCTATCGCCATGCGACAGCGACAGGGTACCGGTGCCTGCGCTGAAATTGACCGGAGCGGTCGCCCCCATCGCGAAAGTCTCGGTGGAGGCCTGCGCGGCGCGGGCATCGGCATAGTCGGCCACGAAGCTGCTCGCCGCCACGTGATAGCCGCGATCATAGGCATCCGTGACGATCATCCGCTGATTGGAGAGTGTCGCGCGCAGCGCGCCTGCGACACCGCGGGTTGCGCTGATCGTGCTCTGGGTGGCGGGCACGGAAGGACCGTCGAGCGAGCTGGTCGTCTCGACTTTCAGCGTTCCGGCCGGTGCCTGAGCCTGTCGCAGATTGAGTTCGCCCCAGCCATAGATCGGGTCGATCCCCACCGCACCGAGATCGGTTGCGCTGTTTTCGAGGATCTGCACGATCTGCTGACCGGTGAGCTCGGGGAACTCGCTCTTGAGCGCCGCAACCGCGCCGGTGACATAGGGCGTCGCCATCGAGGTCCCGCTCATATAGGCGTAATCGCTTCCAAGATCGCTCGGATAGGTCGAGAGGATATCCACGCCCGGCGCGGCGAGACAGTAATTCATCGCCTCGCCACAGCGGTTGGAAAAACTGGCGATCTGGTGGTTGCTGTCCACGGCCACGACGCCAAGTATCGAGCCTTCCATTTCCGGGAAATACTCCGGCAGGCCCGCCATCAGGCTCGGATTGGCTCCACCGTCATTGCCCGCTGCGAACACGCTGACCATGCCCGCCTTTGCCGCCGCGTCGAGCGAGTCGATGGTGGCCGACCCAAGCTGTTGGCGGATCTGGTCGGCGCTCGAAAACTGGTCGATCGTGAGTGTCTTGTTATTGCCGTCGACATAGGCCCAGCTGTTGTTCATCGAGACCGCACCGGCATTGACCGAGCGCGTGACCGCATCGGCGTAGCTGCCCGCAGGCACCGAGCCTCCGACGCCTTGCAGGATCATCAGCTTGGACCCCCAGGCGATCCCCTCGATCCCCTGCCCGTTCTGCACACCGGCAACGATCCCGGCCACATGCGTGCCGTGCCCGTCGGTGTCGGTGACGTCAGAGGTGTTGTCGAAATAGCTGTAGGAGAGCGCGCCATCGATGTTGCCAGCGAGATCGGGATGGGTCACATCCGCGCCGGAATCGTAGATCGACACGAGCGTTCCCAGCCCATAGGCCCCCTCGGCGTAGCGATAGGCTGCCTCGGTCTGCGCAAGGCCGCCGCTTGCATAATACTCGTCAGTCTCAAAACTGCTGACGCTGCCGCCAGTGCCGGTATACGGCGCGTTGCCCGAGGGTGGCGGCTGGGTGTTGCTCGAGGAGCTGGATGAGCTCGAGGACCCGCCTCCTCCTCCCCCCGCAGCGGCGGCCAGCCCCACCACACCAAGGCCAAGGAGCAAGAGCATGCTGTTGGAGCCGGTCACCGATGTCGTGCTGGCCGCGGCAGTGTCCGCAGTATTTCCCGAAGTGGTATCAGGCGAACCGGGCGCGGCGGCGGGAGCCTGCGCGAGACCGTAGGAGACCGTCGTGCGACCCGCGAGCGCGATCCGTTGAGTGAGATCCTGTGCATGCACCTGTGTGACGGCAAGCGAGGTCAAAGCCGTCGCCGCCAGAATACGTCCCATCGTCATCAAGATCCCTTTCGCGGAAAAATGCCTGCTTCGCGGAGGTCCGGTCTTCTTTTTGTCTGGATAGCCTCAGCGATACTGTGCTTCTCCCCTTGCTTCAACGACACTTGAGTTAAGCATCGGTTAAACGCGCTGGCATGTGTTGATCGCGACGCAGGGAGCCCTCGGAAAATTCATCAGAGCGCGCTTGGAAACGCAGTGGACACGGTGCGAAACCTCAATGTTTCTTGACCCTACTTCACGAAGTCACAGATGGCGGGACGTCGGATGCGCTGCGCCTCGCAAGCATGCCGGTTGCTTCGGATACACGAACAATTGAAACGTCATCGCGGCGCTCGGTCGGGTTGCATCGGCCCCTTTCGGCACAATCTGCAGCGTAGCGGGTCGCGTACCGCGGCGCGCGACGTTGAGCGAACAGCACGCATCTATGACAGAACAGGCGGCCAAACGCCCCGCGTCTGACTTACGTCGATGCGCGCTCAACCAAGCTCCATCGTTGCGATGGTTTGCAAGGACGCCGTCGTCTTCGGAGCGGTGCCGCGATACATGCGCGCCGTCTCGAAAGCCGGGGTGAAGCCGCACTCCGACAGACGGGCCCTGAGTGGCGCGTTGCTCTCGGGCAGGTCGATCGAGACGGGCGCAGTCGGAAAGCGGTTCGCCGCGGCACGTGCCAGCCGCATCGCATCGTCACTCCGCTCGGCAATGATCGGCCCGATCTTGAGCCCCTCGCGACATTGCCTGACGGTCGCGAAGCCTGTGCCATCGCTGAGCCGGACGGTCTGACGGGATGGGCCGGGCGCGAGCCAGCGGCTCAGGAAAGCGTCCCGCCGCACGCCAGATGCCTGCGCATCGAGCGCAATGAGGTGCTCAAGGTCAGCATGCTCGGCCAGCACGATGCCCGTGTCGTCTTCGCATGACAGCACCCCCGTGAGCCGCAAACTCGCGCCCTGACGCCGAAACCCGGAGCGCGCGTAATTGTCCTGCTGGGCCGCCACACCATCGAGGCCGACGCTGCGCTCTCCTGCATGGCGCAGCGCATGTTGCCACAAGGCGAACCCGATGCCCTGCCCCCGGGCTTCGGGTTTGCAGATATAGAGACCCAGAAACGCGGCTTTCTCGTCATGATTGACCACAGAGATCGCGGCCACAGGCGCGCCATCCACATCGGCGACAAAGAACCCTTGGGGATCGGCTGCGTAGAAAGCCTCGGCATCCGCGAGGCCGGGGTTCCAGCCCTCGGCGGCGGCCCAGTCGAGAACCGTCTCCAACTCTGACAGATCGGCATTGCGCAGGATCATGCCCCCAAGGCCTCACGCAGGCTCGCAGGCGCGGAGGTGCGGTTTCGCAAGTCGAGAGAGCTGAGGAGGTCGAGAAGGTGATTTTTCATCAGCTCCTCCGCCAAGTCGGCATCGCGTTCCGCGAAGGCGCGCATCAAGGCATGGTGGGCATGGCTTTCGCACAGGGCCCCGCGCCGGTGCCAATAGAGCGCGATGATCAACGAAGACCGCGCGACCAGCTGGGTGATGAATTCGGTGATCGTGGCCTGATCGGCAATCCGTGCGATCTCGAGATGGAACTGCCCCGAGAGAAAGAGTGCCCGGCCCGCCTCGCCATCGTCGATCGCCGCGTGTTCTTCGTCGATATGACGTTGGAGGGCCGCGAGGTCGTCCTCAGTGATCCGCTCGGCGGCCGAGCGCGCGGTGCGCGGCTCGAGCAGAGCGCGCGCCTCGAACACCTCGCGCGCCTCGCGCACCGTGGGCTGCGCGACATAGGCCCCGCGGTTGCGCTTGAGTTCCACCAGCCGGTCATGGGCCAGCCGCTGCAGCGCGGCGCGGATGATGGTCCGCGAGACACCGTATATCTCCCCCAGCTCCTCTTCCGACAGCTTTGTGCCCGGCATCAGCCGATGCTCGTGAATCGCGAGCGCCAGATCATTGGCGATCGTATCGGGCATCGGGGCGGCGGGGAGCGGGTCGTTCATCTTGAGTTCCTTTCGTTCACACGATGCCCCGGGCGATCCGCGGAGGACAAGCTGGATCGCTTCGATTCGGATTGTATACAATGTTGTGTCGTAATTTTGCGCATGCAGAAAATTTTTCTGCTCAAATTCGAGGCAAGGTCGGATTCACGGCACCGTGAGTTCGGAAAATGATGGCGAGCTGTCCGGTTCGCACCGAAGGCTGAACCCAGATCAAAGGGAAGCGATGCGATGCGAACGGCACATGATCTCGAGCTGGTGAATCTGACGAAGCGCTACGGCGACACGGTCGCGGTGGACGCGATCAATCATGTCTTCGCGCCGGGCAGCTATGTCTGCCTGCTCGGCCCCTCGGGCTGCGGCAAGAGCTCGACCCTGCGGATGATCGCGGGCCATGAAAGCGTGAGCGAAGGCGCGATCCGCCTGAACGGCGTTGATATCTCCGCCCTGCCCCCGGCCAAGCGCGGCACGGCGATGATGTTTCAGAACTACGCGCTCTTTCCGCATCTCTCGGTCAAGGACAATGTCGCGTTCTCGCTGCGGATGAAGGGCGTCGACAAGACCGCGCGCCATGCCAAGGCGATGGAGCTTCTCGAACTCGTCGATATGGCGCATCTCTCCGAGCGTCTTCCCACGCAGCTCTCCGGTGGGCAGCAGCAACGCGTCGCGCTGGCGCGCGCGCTGGTCACCGAACCGGAAGTACTGCTTCTCGACGAACCGCTTTCCGCGCTCGACCCCTTCCTGCGGGTGCGGATGCGTGCCGAGCTCAAGCGGCTGCAGCGCGAGCTCGGCATCACCTTCCTTCATGTCACCCACGGGCAGGACGAGGCGCTCGCGCTCGCCGACGAGGTCGTGGTCATGAACAATGCCGTCATCGAACAGGCCGGACCCGCACGCGAGGTGTTCAACACGCCCCGGACCGAATTCGTGGCGCGCTTCATGGGCGGCCACAACGTGGTCACGCTCGACGGGCAGCTCCATGCGATCCGCTCGGATGCAGTGCGCCTTGGCCCCGAGGGGATGCCCGCGACGGTCAGTGCGATCGAATATCAGGGCGACCGCGTCGCGGTAACCGCCCAGGCCGAGGGCCAGGAACCGATCATCGCGCTGATGAGCGACGAGGCCTTCTATTCCAACGACATAAACCCGGGCGAGCAAGTGCGTCTTGCTTGGGATGAGGGGCGGCTGCACCGCCTCCGTGCCTGAAATCGATACTCCAACAGAGGGATAAGTGACAATGTCGAAAACCGGTTATACCCGCCGCTCGATTCTAAAAACCGGGGCGGCCGCGCTTGGCGCCTCCGCCCTGCCCGCGCCGATGATCTGGGCGCAGGAAATCAAGAACATCACGCTGCGCCAGTTCGGCACGGGCGTTTCGAACCTCAATGACGTGGCCAACAAGGTGAAGGAAGATCTCGGCTTCACGCTCGAGATGACCGCGCTCGATTCCGACGCGGTGACCCAGCGCGCGGCAACCCAGCCCGACAGCTTCGACATCGCCGATATCGAATACTGGATCTGCAAGAAGGTCTGGCCGACCGGCAACCTGCAGGCGATGGACACCTCGAAGATCAAGAATTACGACAAGATCGTCGGCATCTTCAAATCCGGCAAGCTGACGCCCGAGAGCGTGATCGCCCAAGGCACCGCGCCCTCGACCGTAGGCTTCGTCGAGGGCCCCGGCGGCACCACCTTCGCCGAGAGTGAAACCGGCTGGATGACGCTGATCCCGACCATCTACAACGCCGACACGCTGGGCATCCGTCCCGACCTGATCGGGCGCCCGATCGAGAGCTGGACCGAACTGCTGAACCCCGAGTTCAAGGGCAAGGCCTCGATCCTCGACATCTCCTCGATCGGCATCATGGACATGGCCATGGTCTGCGAGGCGATGGGCGAGATCCAGTATGGCGACAAGGGCAACATGACCCGCGAAGAGATCGACAAGACCATGGCGATCTTCACCGAGGCGAAGAAGAACGGCCAGTTCCGCGCCTTCTGGAAGACCTTCGACGAGAGCGTGAACCTGATGGCCTCGGGCGAGGTCGTGATCCAGTCGATGTGGTCGCCCGCGATCACCGCGGTGAAATCGCGCGGAATCGACTGCGTCTACCAGCCCCTGAAAGAGGGCTATCGCAGCTGGGGCGGCGGTCTCGGCCTGTCGAAGTCGCTCTCGGGCATGGAGCTCGATGCGGCCTATGAATACATCAACTGGTATCTCTCGGGCTGGGTCGGCGGCTACCTGATGCGTCAGGGCTATTACTCGGCCGTGCCGGAAACCTCGAAGGACTTCATGTCGGACAACGAGTGGGGCTACTGGTTCGAAGGCAAGCCCGCGACGGATGTCATCACCAGCCCGACCGGCGACAAGCTGGCCGAAGCCGGCGAGACCCGCGACGGCGGCTCCTTCTACGACCGCATGGGCCATGTCGCGTGCTGGAACGCCGTGATGGACGAGAACCAGTACATGGTTCGTAAGTGGAACGAGTTCATCGCCTCGTGATGAACGAAGGTGGGGGGCTGTCTGCCCCCCACACCCCCCGAGGATATTTGAGCCAAGTCGAAGGGCAGGATCGCGATGAAAGTGACCCGCGAGACGGTGACGGGATGGTTGCAGGCGGCGCCCCTGACGGTGGTGTTGCTGGGCTTTCTGGTCGCGCCGATCATTACCATCGTGATCGTCAGCTTCTGGCAGGCGACCGAGTTTTCGATCATCCCCGCCTTCAGTCTTGAGAATTACGAGTTCCTGTTCGGCTCGCCGGTGACCTACAAGGTCTTCGCCGCGACCTTCAAATACGCCTTCCTGACCTGGGCGATGACGCTCGCGATCGGTTTCACTGTCGCCTATTACCTCGCCTTTCACATCCGCAGCCAGACGATGCAGATCGCGCTGTTTTTGCTGTGCACGATCCCGTTCTGGACCTCGAACATCATTCGCATGATCTCGTGGATCCCGTTCCTCGGGCGCAACGGGATTGCGAACCAGACGCTGATTTCATGGGGCGTGATCGACCAGCCGCTGGAGTGGCTGCTCTATTCCGATTTCTCGGTGATCCTCGCCTTCGTGCATCTCTACACGCTGTTCATGGTGGTGCCGATCTTCAACACGATGATGCGGATCGACCGCAACCTGATCGAGGCGGCGCGCGACAATGGCGCGAGCGGGTTCCAGACGCTGGTCCATGTGATCATCCCGCTGACCAAACCCGGCATCATGATCGGCACGATCTTCGTGCTGACGCTGGTGATGGGCGATTTCATTACCGTGCGGTTCATGTCCGGGTCGCAGCGGGCCAATGTGGGGCGGCTGATCTCCAACGATATCGCGCTGCTGCAATACCCGTCCGCGGCCGCCACGGCGGTGGTGCTGCTGTGTACCGTGCTGATCGTGATCGGGATCCTGCTGCGCTTCGTCAACATCCGCAAGGAGCTCTGAGCCATGGAGAAACGTCCGCGCAGCTTCTACGTCCTGACCGTCATCTTCGCGCTTTTCGTGCTGTTCCTTTACGGGCCGACGATCACCATCGGCATCCTGAGCTTTCAGGGCCCCGAGGGCGGGCTGACCTTCCCGATGCGGGGCGTGTCGCTCAACTGGTTCCACGAGCTGTTCCAGCAACAGGCCGTGGGCGATATCTGGGGCGCATTCCGGCGGTCCTTCATGCTCGGCCTGCTGGTCATGGTGACGACGGTCGTCGTCTCGGTCATGGCGGGCCTTGCCTTTCGCAAGAAATTCCCGGGCTCCGGCATTCTGTTCTACCTGACGATCGCCTCGCTGGTGATCCCCTCGATCCTGATCTCGCTGGGCGTGGGGCTGATCTTCAACCAGCTCGGATTGAAGGTGCATTGGGCGACCTCGGGCTTCGGCTCTCAGCTGACCTGGACGCTGCCTTTCGGTCTGCTGATCATGTTCGCGGTCTTCAACCGCTTCGACAAAAGCTTCGAGGAGGCCGCGCGCGATCAGGGCGCGAGCGCATGGCAGACGATCCGCTTCGTGGTGCTGCCGATCATCGCGCCGTCGCTGATCGGGGTGGCGCTGTTCGGCTTCACGCTGAGCTATGATGAATTCGCGCGCACGCTGCTGACGGCGGGCAGCTACAACACGCTTCCGCTCGAGATCTTCGGGATGACGACGAATGTGACGACGCCCGTGGTCTATGCCCTGGGCACACTGACCACGGCGTTTTCGCTGCTGATCATCGGGGCGTTCCTGATCGCCGCCTGGGTGATGGCACGGCGGCGCGCACGGCTTGGCTCGGATGCCGGGAAAGGCGTTTGATCCCAGATGCGCATTCTCTACATCAACCCGAATTCGACGGCGTCGATGACCGATCAGATCGTGGGCATCGCGCGGGCCGCGCTGCCGGACGCCGAGATCGTCGGCTGGACGAATGCGGAGGGGCCACCCGCCATCGAGGGCCCCGAGGATGGCGCGCATGCCGTGATCGGGCTGAAAAAACAGCTGCCCGAGGCGAAGAGGCTTGGCGCCGACCTGATCGTGATCGCCTGTTTCGACGATACCGGGCTCGACGAGCTGCGCGCCGCCGCGCATTGCCCGGTGATCGGGATCGGTCAGGCCGCCTATGTGATCGGCGCGCTGGCGTTCGGGGCGTTCTCGGTGGTGACCACGCTGCCGGTATCCGTGCCGGTCCTCGAGGAGAATATCGCGCAGTACGGGCTTGCGGGCGCGTGCATCGCGGTGCGCGCGAGTGGCGTCCCGGTGCTGGCCGTCGAAGAGGGATCCGAGCCGGTCCGCGCGCGCCTCTCCGAAGAGATCGCCGCAGCCGGGAAGGAAGGCGCACGGGCTGTTGCGATGGGATGCGCAGGCATGTCGCATCTGCGCGCCGATCTCTTCGAGAGAACCCGCGTTCCGCTGATCGACGGTGTCATCGCCTCGGCGCATCTGGCGCGGGCGATCCGGGCGACCCTGAGTTGAGATCAAACGTGTTCCTGAGGGCGAGGCACCCTGCCTGTTCCCCTGCCGCTCAGACCCCGAGATTGAGCGCCTTGGCCTTGCGGTAGAACGTTGCCCGCCCGATGCCGAGATCGCGCGCGGCCGCCGACACATTGCCGCCGTTGCGGGCCAGTGCGCGGGCCATTTCGGAGCGTTGCGCCTCTTCCAGCCCGTTGCGGATGCCGTGTTCCAGCAGGTCCGACGCCGGAAGCTGGCCGATCTGCCCGGCCTCGATCCCGAGATGCCTGCGCGCGGCGCGGGTCGCGCCGACGACCAGATCGTCGCGGTCGAGCGCCAGCAGCATCACGCCCTGCGCCCCGGTCTCGCCCGAGCCGGTCGAGAGAATGCGCGCGCCGTCATAGGAGGCGCGGAACAGGTCCGCCTCGATCCGATGCGCCGCGTCCTGCACGGTCAGCGCCACGAGCCGCGCATAGCCCTCGGTCATGTCAGAGCGCGCGGAGCTGACATCGATCACCCCCGCCAGATCGCCCTGTGCGCCGAAGATGGGCGAGCCCATGCAGGTCAGCACGGTGTTGCGGGTGCGGAAATGCTGATCGCGCCAGACGGTGACGGGGCGCGCCTCGGCCACGCAGGTGCCGATGCCGTTGGTGCCCTCGACCCCTTCGGACCAGTCCGAACCGGGCGCGAGGTTCGAGGAATGAAAGTCATCGACATCGGCGTCGCGCAGACGTTCATCCAGCACCAGCCCGCCCGCATCCGACAGCAGAACCGTGCAGCCCGCATCGCCTGCCGCGCGCGACAGCCGGTCGAGCACCGGCGAGGCGATCCGCATCATCAGACCCGCCCGCTCGCGGCGCTCGCGCATCTCGGCCTGGGTCAGACGCTCGTTGCGCCCACCGGTTTCGGGGTCGATGCGATGATGGATCATCGAGCGGCGCCAGCTGGCCGCGAACCCCGCCCGCGTGGCGGATTTCGGCGAAGAGACGACCTCGCGCACGATATCGGCATGTTGGCGCGGAACGCCCGTATGCAGTGACGGCATGCGAAAGCCTCCCTCTCTTGCGCAGCCTATGAAAGCCCAAGCAGGTTAGGCCGATTCGGACCTTACACAACGTAAATTCCCGCTGAGCGAGCCGGCACCTGTCTCGGGGGTGAGACAGTCGCGGCTCAGTCCTCCTCGTGCCGCCGCCCGCGAAATCCTTGGGCGACCACGAATTTCTCCGAACTGTCCGAGCGCGAGGCCGGTGGTTTCACATTGGCGACCTTGGTGAAGTTTTTCTTCAGGATCGTCATCAGCCCCTGCTCCGCACCGCCTGCGAGGACCTTGGCGACGAAAGTGCCGCCCTCTTCGAGCACGTCGAAGGCGAACTCCGCCGCCGCTTCGCACAGCGTGATGATGCGCAGGTGATCGGTGTTCTGGTGCCCCGAGGACGAGGCCGCCATATCCGACATCACCACATCCGCAGACCCGCCGAGCCATTCCTTGACCTTGTCGTCGGCGCCTTCCTCGAGGAAATCGAGCACATGGATCTCGGCCCCCGGGATCGGATCGACCTCCTGCAGGTCGACGCCCAGAACGGTGCCGACCTTCTTGCCCGATTTCTCGCCCAAGGCGTTCACGCGCTTGACGGCCACCTGACACCAGCCGCCGGGCGCGCAGCCCAGATCGACCACCCGCGCGCCGGGCACGAGAAAGCGATACTTGTCGTCCAGCTCGAGGATCTTGTAGGCCGCGCGTCCGCGATAGCCCTCTTTCTTGGCGCGCTGCACGTAAGGGTCGTTGAGCTGCCGCTCGAGCCAGAGGGTCGAGGACAGCCTGCGCCCCTTCGCCGTCTTCACGCGCACGCGCAGGTCGCGCTGCCCGCGTCCGGAAGTGTTCTTGCCGCTGGGTGTCTTCGCCATCATTTCATCTCTTCTAACACGCCGTCTCCGGCCATTTGCGCATAGAGGAGCCCCTCGCGCAGGCCACGGTCGGCAATGGACATCTGGTCGGTGGGCCAGACCCGCATCAGGGCCTGCAGGATTGCAGCCCCCGACATAATCAAAGTGTGCCGGTCGCGCCCGATCCGCGGATCCGAGCGCCGCCCGGCGGGGCCGAGTTGCAGGAAGGAGCGGATCACCGCGTCGATCTCTCCCGAGGTCATCGTCAGCCCGTCGACCCGGTTGCGGTCGTAACGCTTCAGGTTGAGGTGGCAGGCCGCAACGGTGGTGACGGTGCCCGAGGTGCCGATGATCTGGAACCCGTCCTGCGGGCTGCCCGCCGCATAGGGCGTGAAGTCCGCGAGCTTCTCCTCGAAGAACCAGCTCATCAGCGCAAAGCGCGCGGCATCGTCCTCGACATCGGCGAATTGATCCTTGAGCGTCGCGACCCCCAGCGGCACCGAAATCCAGTCCACCACCCGCGCCGCCGGGTCCGGCCCGTCGGGCTGGTTGAACCCTTGCGAGAGCCGCATGATCGCGCGGGCTCGGTCGCCGGGCGGCACATCTTCGAGGTCAATCCAGACCAGCTCGGTCGAGCCGCCGCCGATATCGACCACCAGCACTTGCTCGGAATTGGGTGACACCAGCGAGGCGCAGGAGATCACGGCCAGCCGGGCCTCTTCCTCGGGCGGGATGATCTCCAGCGGCAGGCCGGTCTCGCGGCGCACATAGCGGATGAAATCGCGCGCGTTCTTGGCCCGGCGGCAGGCCTCGGTCGCCACAAGACGCATCCGGGTGACCCCGTGGGTTTCGATCTTGCGTCGGCAGATTTGCAATGCCTGAACGGTGCGCGACATCGAGCTGCGCGACAAACGGCCATAGGTTTCAAGACCTTGGCCCAGCTGGACGGCTTTTGAGAAGCTATCCACCACCTGAAACTGAGAACCCCGTGGACGGGCAATCAGCATCCGGCAACTGTTGGTGCCAAGGTCGAGAGCGGCATATAGCCCCTCGCCGGACTTGGCGGATTTGGTCGCGGGGGACTCGACCTGAGCCGGTTTCACCGCCCGCGCGGGCGATGCAGCTGTCGGGAGCGCGCCCGCCGACCGGGGACGCTTGGGCGCCATGATTACGCCCTCCGATTTGAAGTTGCTCTAAAGCTATCGGTTTGCGCCTCCCGGTTCAAGGGAGCGCGACGCGGAAGTGATAGAAGGGCGGCGCTTTTCACGGGCCGCAAGCGGGTCGCCCCGGCGCGCCCTCAGACCGCGGGCAGGATCACCGTGAAGCAGCTGCCCTCGCCCTTCTTGCTGTCGACGCGGAACCGGCCACGGTGGCGCGCCACGATATGCTTGACGATGGCGAGCCCCAGCCCGGTGCCGCCCTTCTCGCGCGAGCGGTGGGTGTCGACGCGGTAGAAGCGCTCGGTGATGCGCGGCAGATGCTGTTCGTCGATCCCCTCGCCGCGGTCGATCACATCGACGCGATAGGCTCTGCCGCGCAGCACCGGTTCATGCGCGATCGCCGAGACGCGCAGCCGCACCTCGCCGCCCTGCCCGCCATATTTGATCGCGTTCTCCACGAGGTTGGAGAAGACCTGCGTGAGCTGATCGGGATCGCCCTGCACCGGCAAGGCCCCGGTCTCGCCCTCGGAGATCAGCTTCACCTTGGCCGCCTCGGCGACGGGTTCGAGCGTCTGCGTGACCCCCTTGAGCACCAGCGCCAGATCGACCCTGCCGGTGGGGCGCATCCGCTCCTCGCCCTCGACGCGGCTGAGCGACAGAAGATCGCCCACCAGACGGTTCATCCGCGCCGCCTCGCGCTCCATGATCGACAGGAACCGATCCCGCGCCGCCGCATCGTCGCGCGCGCTCGAACGCAGCGTCTCGATGAAGCCCATCAGCGCGGTCAGCGGTGTGCGCAGCTCGTGGCTGACATTGGCCACGAAATCGCGCCGCATGGCTTCGGCGGATTCGAGCGCCGTGATGTCCTCGAAACTCGCCAGAACCGAATTCGTGGCGAGCGGCCCTTCCGGCGCGGGCGGCAGCGGAGAGAAATGCACAAGCGTGATCGTCTCGGCCTGACCGGTCGGATGAAGCCGCAGGCGCACCGGGTCGGGCCGCGCACCGCGAAGCGCCGCGCTCACCGCGGCCCCGAAGCCGGGCTGGCGCAGCACCGTCACATAGGGACGCCCGAGAAACTGCGTACCGAAAAGCCGGTTGGCGGCGATATTGCCCTGCGCGATCCGCTCGTCGCGTCCGATCAGCAAAACCGCGCTCGGCAGCGCGTCGAGAACCTGTCCGATCGCCCCTTGGCTCATTGCCATGCCTCCCCGCCTGCCATCGCTGTCGCGGCAAGGTTTGAGCGATGCGGCGCGAGCTGTAAAGCCTTGCCATGTCCGAAAAACCGACCCCTGCTTCGGTTTTGCAACTCACGCTTCGCAGTCAACAATCAGTGCCTTGTGAAATAAGTGAAAAAACGCTAAACCTAGGCGTGTATTTCATGGGATCTTTCCGGATCCCGTCACTTACACCGCGGGGGCGATGAGGTTTGCACTATTACTATGTCAAGAACCCCCCGTTCCCGTCTCGCCTTACAAGCCGTTCTCTTTCAATGTGTGAAGGCGTCTGAGACCAGCAACCTGCTGCTGGTCGACCCCGCGCGTGAGCTGCCGTCTTCGCTCAAAGAGATCTCCGGCCAGGCGATTCAGGTGCTTCAATACGACCAGATCACCGCGCAAAAGATGGTGAAGCTGCGCCCCGAACTGGTGCTGGCTCCGCTTCTGTCGGAGAGGTTCGACATTCTCGACCTCGCGAAGCGGCTCGAGGAATTCGGGTTCACCGGCAAGCTGCGAGCCTATTCCCGCCCGCTGCCCAATATCTCAGCCATCCGGCAGGAGGTGCGCGCCGCGCATCCCCAGCTCAACTTCGACATCTTCACCCTGCCGGTAGATGAGTTTCGCGACAATTAACCGATCGCTTTGAGCCCCTTCGAGAAGCGCGCGGCATTCTCGCGATAATGTGCGGCGGAGCCCAGCAGCGCCTGCAGTGCCTTCTCGTCAAGCTGGCGGACCACCTTGCCCGGCGCGCCCATCACGAGGCTGCCATCGGGGATTTCCTTGCCTTCGGTGATCAGCGCGCCCGCGCCGATCAGGCAGCCCTTGCCGATCTTCGCGCCGTTGAGCACCGTCGCCCCCATGCCGATCAGCGAGCCGTCCCCGATCGTGCAGCCATGCAGCATCGCCTTGTGCCCGACCGTGCAATTCGCGCCGATCACCAGCGGAAAGCCCATATCGGTGTGGCAGACGACGTTTTCCTGAATATTCGAACCCGCGCCCACGCGGATTTCCTCGTTATCGCCGCGCAGAGTGGCGCCGAACCAAACCGAGGCCTCAGTTTCCAGCACCACCTTGCCGATCAGATTGGCGTCGGGCGCGACCCATGCGTCTTTGGCGATTTCGGGGGCGATCCCGTCCAGTTCGTAAATCATCTTGCCTCGAACTCCCTGTTCAGTTTTCGCACGAATTCACTCAACCCGGTCTGACGGTCGCGGCGGCTGCGCTCGGCGGTCAGGATGGTGCGCAACTGCTCTTCGGCGCGGTCAAGATCGTCATTGACCAGAACATAGTCATATTCCGACCAATGGCTGATTTCGGCGAGCGATTTTTCCATCCGGCCGTTGATCACGGCATCGCTGTCCTGCGCACGGCTGCGCAGCCGCTCTTCCAGCGCCGCAATCGAGGGCGGCAGGATGAAGATCGAGACCACGTCCTTGCCCAGCGAGGAGTTGCGGATCTGCTGCCCGCCCTGCCAATCGACGTCGAACAGCGTATCGCGCCCCTCGCCCATCGCGGCCTCCACCGGCCCTTTCGGCGTGCCGTAGAAATTGCCGAACACCTCGGCATGTTCCAGCATGTCGCCCTGATCGACCATCTTCTCGAACTCGGCGCGGGACTTGAAGAAATACTCCACCCCGTTGCTCTCGCCCGGACGCGGATCGCGGGTCGTGGCCGAGACCGAGAAGCGCAGCGTCGGGTCCCAGGTCATCAGCCGCTTGGCCA
Source organism: Thioclava sp. PTB-PU3-1 (assembly GCF_055666785.1). Lineage (NCBI taxonomy): Bacteria > Pseudomonadati > Pseudomonadota > Alphaproteobacteria > Rhodobacterales > Paracoccaceae > Thioclava > Thioclava sp. PTB-PU3-1. The sequence goes on from NZ_JBVNVL010000004.1 coordinate 284,147, forward strand.
GCGTGGATTTGCCTGCGCCCGAGGGCGAAGAAAGGATAATGAGAAGGCCGCGGCGGCTGGTATCGGGCATCGAAATTACTCTACGTTCTGAATCTGCTCGCGCAGCTGGTCGATCGCGTATTTCAACGCCAGACCGATCCGCGTCAACTCCGCATCGCCCGATTTCGAGCACAGCGTATTGGCCTCGCGGACGAATTCCTGCGCGAGAAACTCGAACTTGCGGCCCACGGGGCCGGTCTCGGCCAGAAGCGCACGCGCGGCCTCGACATGGACGCGGAGCCGCTCGATCTCTTCGGTGACATCGGCCTTGATCGCGATCAGGGCCAGCTCCTGCGCGACCCGGTCGGGATCGACATCGGTCGCCTCCATCACCCGCGCAAGGGCGGCCTTCAGCGTCTCTGCAGCCTTCGGGGCGCGCGCGGCGGCGGCGTCAGCGGCCTCGTCGGTCAGCGCGGCGATCTCGTCGATGCGCGCGGCCAGCAAGGCGCCGGTCCGGGCGCCCTCTTCGCGGCGCATCGCGACGAAACTCTCCAGAACGGGCTCGAAACTCTCCAGCAGCGCAGCCAGCAGCGCCGCGGGATCCTCGATCGTGCCGCCCGAGTGATCGACCACTCCGCGCATCGCCATCAGATCGCTCGGCTTGAGCGGCGCCAGCGCCACGCCCTTGCGTTCGGCGGCGCGCTCGACCTTGTCGACGGCGGCAAGGGCGGCATTGAGCACGTCGGGCTCGATCCGCATCGCGGCGCTGCCAGCGGCCTGCGTGAGCTTGAGGTTCAGCGTGACATTGCCCCGCGCAACCCGGTCGCCGACCGCCTTGCGCAGCGCGGGCTCCAGCCCCTCGATATCGGGCAGCCGCAGCCGCAAGTCGAACCCTTTGCCATTGACCGAGCGCAGATCCCAGCTCCAGTCATGCCCCGCGCCGCTCCCCTGTCCGGCGGCAAATCCGGTCATCGAGACAGTCGCGGCGGCGGCGGGCGCCCCCTCCGGGCGCGGCTCTGGAGCGGGTTTAACCATTTAAGAGTTTCTTTCCCCATGTGACGAAAAAATGGCCTAACTTGGCCTTGGTAAGAGTTCAGTAACGATTTCGCCCTGACGGTCAACCGCAAGGCGGCACATGCCGCCCGATCGCCGGGCGCGAGACAGCCACCCCGCGCCCGTGCCGCGCGGGACGAAGTAAGGGTGATTGAAATGGATCGCGAGACCGACAGCAACGCCGCATCCCCCGCCTCGGCCAAAGGTCGCCGGATCGGCAACGAGCTGCGCGCCTATTGGGAGGCGCTGTTGGCCGGCCGCCCGATGCCCGCACGCGCCGATATCGATCCGCGCGGCATCGACCGCGCGCTGGAATTCGCCTTCATCCTCGAACGGGTCGCGCCGGGCATGGGGCGGTTTCGTCTCGCAGGGCAGCATATCTGCGACCTGATGGGGATGGAGGTGCGCGGGATGCCCCTGACCTCGCTTTTCGCGCCCGAAGGCCGCAAGCAGATCGCAGATCTGACCGAGGCCGTCTTCGCGCGTCCCGCCATCGCCGAGGCGCGGCTGGTCTCGGAGGCCGGGATCGGCAAGCCGGGGCTGGCCGGTCACCTTCTGATGCTGCCGCTGACGGATGATTTCGGCGCGGTGACGCGGGTGCTGGGGTGTTTCGTCGCGGAGCCTCTGCGCAATACGGGCGAGGCGGAAGACATCCACGATGCAGGCCGCGCCCCGCGCCGCTTCACGGTCACGGGCGCCCGGATCAAGCCGCTGGAGATGCCGCCCCAGCCCAAACCTGCCGGACGCGATTTCCGCGCCGCGCCCCAATTCGAGCAGCCCGCACCGATGCCCGCCAGTTCGGGCTTCGCCGAGGGCCAGACGCCCTACACGCCACGCCCAAAAACCCGCGCCGAGCATCTGGCAGAGATGACACCGGACGAGCGCCGCGCTATGTTCCGGGTGGTGCGTCAGGAGGGGTAGAGAAGCCCTCGCGCTGGCGCTCAGCTACAGCCCGCAACTTCCTATCACGCTTTGATTATTCTCTGCAGCGCCACACTTGAAAAAGGCCCGGACACAAAGGTCCGGGCCAATCAATCCGTTGAAACCTGCCGCAGCGCGGCGCGCGCTTATTGCGACGCGGCTTTCGCGAACTTGCGGCGGTCCTGCAGTTCCTCGGCGACGAGGAAGGCCAGTTCCAGCGACTGGCTCGCATTCAGACGCGGGTCGCAGGCGGTGTGGTAGCGCGAGGACAGATCGCCATCGGTCACGGCACGCACGCCGCCGGTGCATTCGGTCACGTCCTTGCCGGTCATCTCGAAATGCACGCCGCCGGGGATCGTCCCCTCGGCTTTGTGGATCGCGAAGAATTCCTTCACCTCGCGCAGCACGGACTCGAAGGGCCGGGTCTTGAAGCCCGAGGCCGATTTGATCGTGTTGCCGTGCATCGGATCGCAGGACCAGACGACATTCGCGCCCTCGGCCTCGACCGTGCGGATCAGGCGCGGCAGGTGATCGCCGACATTGCCCGCCCCGAAACGCGCGATCAGGGTCAGACGGCCCGCTTCGTTTTCCGGGTTCAGCTTCTCCATGAGCACCTTGAGGTCGTCCTCAGTGGTGGTGGGGCCGCATTTCAGGCCGATCGGGTTCTGCACGCCGCGTGCGAATTCGACATGCGCGCCGTCGGGCTGACGGGTGCGGTCGCCAATCCAGAGCATGTGACCGGTGCCCGCGATCGGCAGGCCGGAAGTGGAATCGATGCGGCAGAGCGCCTCTTCATATTCCAGCAGGAGCGCCTCGTGCGAGGTGTAGAAATCGACCGAAGCCAGCTCATGCGCGGTTTCCGAGGTCACGCCCGCGGCCCGCATGAAGTCCATCGCCTCCGAGATCTGATCGGCGACCTGACGGTATTTCTCGGCGTCGTCGGCATCGGTGAAGCCCGCGATCCAGCTTTGGACGCGGTGGATATCGGCGAAACCACCGGTCGAGAAGGCGCGCAGCAGGTTCAGCGAGGCCGCCGCCTGCGTGTAGGCCTGCAGCATCCGGTTCGGATCGGGCAGACGCGCTTCCGAGGTGAATTCGAAGCCGTTGATGATGTCGCCGCGATAGCTCGGCAGCTCGGTGCCGTCGATGGTCTCGGTCGGTGCCGAACGCGGCTTGGCGAACTGACCCGCCATGCGACCGACCTTGATCACCGGAACCTTCGCGCCCCAGGTCAGCACGACCGCCATCTGCAGCATCACCTTGAAGGTGTCGCGAATGTTATCGGCCGAGAATTCCCCGAAGGACTCGGCGCAATCGCCGCCCTGAAGCAGGAATGCTTCGCCGCGCGCGGCTTTCGCCAGCTCCGACTTCAGCGTGCGTGCCTCGCCCGCGAAGACCAGCGGCGGCATCCGCGACAGCTGTGCCTCGACAGCGTTCAGCGCCCCCTGATCGGGATAGTCGGGCATCTGAACCCGCGGTTTCGCGCGCCAGTCCGATTTGCTCCAACCCTTGCCCATCTGATCCTCCAAAAGCGTGGTCGTTTCATTCGGCGCCGCTTATAGACGTGGCGGGTCAGGGAAACAAACCCGAAATTGCATTTCCGCACGCCTGCGGGCCCCTCCGTAAGTTCCCCCTCTTGCGGCGGGCACCAATTTCCTGTTTCGGTGATTCACCACAGATGACGGATTGACGACATGCCTGATCCCCGCCCCACCCGTCGCCCAGCCCCTTCTCAGGGGATGATCCGGATCGCCCCGGACGCCCGCCAGCGCTCGGTCGTCTTCATGCTTCTCGACCGGTTCACGATGATGGCCTTCGCCAGCGCCATCGAGCCGCTGCGCCTCGCCAACCAGGTTTCGGGCCGCACGCTTTATACGTGGAAACTGGCCTCGGAAACCGGCGAGGATGTCACCTGCTCGAACGGCACGACCTTCCGCACCGATATCGGGCTGGAGGAACTGGGCCGCGATACGATGGTGCTGGTCTGCGGCGGCATCGACGTGGCCGAGGCGGTCACCAAGCCGCTTTTGAACTGGCTCCGGCGCGAGGCGCGGCGCGGCGCGACGATCGGGGGTCTGTGCACCGGCTCTTACGCGCTGGCCCGCGCAGGGCTGCTCGACGGCAAGCGCGCGACGATCCACTGGGAGAATGTCGACGCTTTCGCCGAGGATTTCCCCGATATCGAGCTGACCAAGGGTGTTTTCGTGATCGACGGCAACCGGGTGACGACGGCGGGCGGCACCGCCTCGATCGACCTGATGCTGCGGCTGATCGCCCGCGATCACGGCGAGGAACTGGCCAATACCGTCGCCGATCAGCTGATCCATTCCTCGATCCGCTCGGATCGCGACACGCAGCGGCTGTCGATTCCCACCCGGATCGGGGTGCGTCACCCCAAGCTCGCGCAGGTCATCGGCCGGATGGAGCGCAATATCGAAGACCCGATCAGCCCCGCGACGCTCGCGACCGAAGTGGGCATGTCCGCGCGCCAGCTAGAGCGGCTGTTCCGTCGCTACCTCAACCGCTCGCCAAAGCGCTATTACATGGAATTGCGGCTGCAAAAGGCGCGTAACCTGTTGATGCAAACGGAAATGAGCGTGATCAACGTGGCCATGGCCTGCGGCTTTGCGAGCCCGTCGCATTTCTCGAAATGCTACCGCGCGCATTACCAGACCACACCCTACCGTGAACGCGGCGCGAGCGCGGCAGGCGAAAAGGAAAGCCTGGACTCCACCGTGGATTTAGGGCCGGAAGACTCGCTCGACTGAAAATTGCGCAATCGACCCCCGCGCCTTTCACGAATTTGCACATAACCCCAAATTGCCGTTACGTCGCATTGCGCGCACCTTGACCTTCGGGTCCGTTTTTCGCGTCATCGCGCCACTCGCGGTTCTTCACATTTGACGAGCCGCGCACTAACCTCGCGCAAGAACGCGAGTTCCAACACGGGAGTGAACACATGAAAAAACTGCTTCTGGCTTCGGCTGCGATCGCGCTTGGCGCGACTGGCGCATATGCCGATGACGTGAAGATGGGCGTCCTGCTGGGCTTTACCGGCCCGCTTGAATCGCTCGCCCCGCCGATGGCGCAGGGTGCCGAGATGGCGATCAAGGAAGTCTCCGATTCCGGCAAGCTGCTGGGTGGCGACACCGTGACCGCAGTCCGCGGCGACTCGACCTGCGTCGACGCAGCAGCCGCGACCGCGGCAGGCGAAACGCTGGTCACTACCGACAAGGTCGCTGGCATCATGGGCGCAATGTGCTCGGGCGCGACCACCGCTGTCCTGCAAAACGTCGCAATGCCGAACGGCGTCGTGATGATCTCGCCCTCGGCGACCTCGCCGGCACTCTCGACGCTCGAGGATGATGGCCTGTTCTTCCGCACCGCACCGTCGGATGCGCGTCAGGGCGAAGTCATGGCCGACGAGATCCTCGAGAAGGGCATCAAGAACGTCGCCGTGACCTACACCAACAACGACTACGGCAAGGGTCTCGCCGACAGCTTCGAGAAAGCCTACAAGGCCAAGGGCGGCAGCGTGACCATCTCGGCCGCGCACGAAGACGGCAAGGGCGACTACTCCGCTGAAGTCGCATCGCTCGCTTCCGCAGGTGGCGACGCGCTCGTCATCGTCGGCTATATCGACCAGGGCGGCTCGGGCATCCTGCGCGGCGCGCTCGACACCGGCGCCTTCGAGAAATTCGTCTTCCCCGACGGCATGGTCAGCCAGACGCTCGAGGACAATTTCGGCTCGGAAATCAACGGCTCCTTCGGCCAGCTTCCCGACTCGGCAGGCGACGGCATGAAGACCTATCTCGGCATGGCCGAGAAAGCCGGCTTCGACGGCTCGTCGGCTTATTCGGGCGGTGCCTATGACGCGGCGGCTCTGATGCTGCTGGCGATGCAGGCGGCGGATTCCACCGACCCGAAAGTCTACAAGGACAAGGTCATGGAAGTCGCGAACGGCCCCGGCGAGAAGATCTATCCCGGCGAGCTGGGCAAGGCGCTCGACCTGATCAAGGAAGGCAAGCCGGTCGACTATGAAGGCGCGACCGCTGTCAACCTGATCGGCAATGGCGAAGCCGCGGGCACCTTCCGCGAAATCGCGATCAAGGACGACAAGATCGAGACGGTGAAATACCGCTAAGCGGTCATCAGAGCTGAAGCAGCCCGGAGCGATCCGGGCTGTTTTCAATTATAAAACAACAAGATGCGGCGTGAAGCTAACGCGCCTACAACTCAGGGGACCCTATGATCCGGGTTGAAAACCTAGTCAAATCCTTCGGCGGATTCCGCGCGGTCGATGGCGCGAGCCTCGAAATCGCGACCGGCTCGATCACCGGGCTGATCGGCCCGAACGGCGCCGGCAAATCAACGCTCTTCAACGTCATCGCAGGCGTGCACGAACCCACCGCGGGCCGTGTCACGATGGATGGCGAGGACATCACCGGGCTTGCCCCGCACGAGCTGTTTCACAAGGGGCTGCTGCGCACCTTCCAGATCGCGCATGAATTCCCCTCGCTCACCGTGCGCGAGAACCTGATGATGGTGCCCACCGGTCAGGCGGGCGAAACGCTCTGGAACACATGGTTCGGGCGCAAACACATCCGCGACGAGGAAGCGGCACTTCTGAAGAAGGCCGATGAAGTGCTTGATTTCCTGACGATCTCGCATCTCAAGGATGAAAAGGCGGGCAACCTCTCGGGCGGTCAGAAGAAGCTTCTGGAGCTGGGCCGCACGATGATGGTCGAAGCCAAGATCGTCTTCCTCGACGAGGTCGGCGCGGGCGTGAACCGGACGCTTCTGAACACGATCGGCGACGCCATCGTGCGCCTCAACAAAGAGCGCGGCTACACCTTCTGCGTGATCGAACACGACATGGATTTCATCGGCCGCCTCTGCGACCCGGTCATCGTGATGGCCGAGGGCAAGGTGCTGGCCCAGGGGTCTGCCGATCACATCATGGAAAACGAAGCCGTCATCGAGGCCTATCTGGGCACCGGGCTGAAGAACAAGGTCAAGGCCGAGGAAACCGCCGAGACCGCCGCCCATGAAGACCACGGCGCGCAGCCCGGTCTGGGCGATGAAGCCGGCAAAGGGGGTGCCCAATGAGCTATCTCAACGCCTCCAACATGACCGGCGGCTACGGCAAGGCCGACATCCTGCACGACTGCACGCTGACCGTTGAAAAGGGCGAGATCGCCGTGATCGTCGGCCCCAACGGCGCGGGCAAATCCACCGCGATGAAGGCGGTCTTCGGCATGCTCGGCCTACGCGAAGGCAAGGTCACCCTCGACGGGCAGGACATCACCGGCCTTTCGCCGCAGGACCGCGTCAAGAAAGGTATGGGCTTCGTTCCGCAGGTGAACAACGTCTTCCCGACCATGACGGTCGAGGAAAACCTCGAGATGGGCGCCTTCATCCGCGACGACGATTTCCGTGGCACGATGGATCAGGTCTTCGATCTGTTCCCGATCCTGAAGGAAAAGCGCCGCCAGAACGCGGGCGAGCTGTCCGGCGGGCAGCGTCAGCAGGTGGCCGTGGGCCGCGCGCTGATGACCCAGCCGAAACTGCTGATGCTCGACGAGCCGACCGCGGGCGTCTCACCCATCGTGATGGACGAGCTTTTCGATCGCATCATCGAGGTCGCCCGCAGCGGCATCTCGATCCTGATGGTCGAACAGAACGCCCGCCAAGCCCTTGAGATCGCGGATAAAGGCTATGTCCTCGTGCAAGGCGCGAACAAATACACCGACACTGGCGAGGCCCTTCTGGCCGACCCGGAAGTCCGCCGCACCTTCCTGGGGGGCTGAGGAATGGAACTCATCAACGCGCTTGTCGCGGTTACCAATTACGTCATCATCCCCGCCACCGCCTATGGCGCGCAGCTCGCGCTCGGTGCGCTCGGGGTCACGCTGATCTACTCGATCCTGCGGTTCTCCAACTTCGCCCATGGCGACACGATGGCCTTCGGCACCGGGGTCGTGATCCTGATCACCTGGGGCTTTCAGGCGATGGGGATCAGCTTCGGCCCGCTGCCGACCGCCCTTCTCGCCCTGCCCTTCGGCATCGCGGTCACCGCGGCGCTGATGCTCGGCACGGACAAGGTCGTTTACCAATATTACCGAAAAGTCAGGGCTGCGCCCGTGGTCATGGTCATGGTCTCGGTCGGCGTGATGTTCGTGATGAACGCGCTCACGCGCTTCCTGATCGGCGTCGACCAGATCAACTTCGACGACGGCACGCGCTTCGTCATCAACGCCCGGCAATGGCGCGAGATGACGGGCCTGCACGAGCCGCTGACGCTGCGCTCGACCCAAGTCATCACCGTCGTCACCGCGATCATCACCGTGGCCGCGTTGTTCTGGTTCCTCGGCAAGACGCGCACCGGCAAATCCATGCGCGCGTTTTCCGATAACGAGGATCTGGCGCTGCTGTCGGGCATCGACCCGAACAAGGTCGTGGCGGTCACCTGGATCATCACCGGCGCGCTCGCGACTATCGCAGGCACGCTCTACGGGCTCGACAAGTCGTTCAAAGCCTTCACCTATTTCCAGCTTCTGCTACCGATCTTTGCCTCGGCCATCGTCGGCGGCATCGGCAACCCGGTGGGCGCGATCGCGGGCGGCTTCGTGATCTCCTTCTCCGAAGTGGGCCTCACCTACGCGTGGAAGAAGGTCGCGACCTATCTGGTCCCGAGCTGGGAGCCGGACGGCCTCGTCCAGCTTCTCTCCACCGACTACAAATACGCAGTCAGCTTCACGATCCTGATCCTCGTCCTGATCTTCAAGCCGACCGGCCTCTTCAAGGGGAAAATCGTATGAGCAGCAATCGTCAGGCTGGCGAGACCAGCCGTCTCCGCGCCCCCCTCTTCTTCGCCATCATGGCCGCGCTCATCCTGCTCGAGGGCTTCACCTCCGGCTGGAACTCGGCGCTCGGCATTCTCAACATGGGGCTTCTGTCGGCGATCATGGCGCTCGGCGTGAACATGCAATGGGGCTATGCGGGCCTGTTCAACGCGGGCGCGATGGGCTTCCTCGCGCTTGGCGGCCTCGCCCCGGTGCTGATCTCCATGCCGCCCACCCCCGGCGCCTTCTCGGGCGGCGGTCCGGGCATCATGGCGGCCTTCTTCGTGGCCATCGTCGCGGTTCTCGCGGCGGTCTGGATCTGGCGCAATCTGCGCGGCAAGACGCGCGGCATCGCCGTGACCGCCGTGCTGATCGTCGGCTTTTTCACCTATCGCTGGCTGTTTGATCCGGCGGTCGAGGTGATCGAGGCGATCAACCCCTCGGCGCAGGGCAACCTCGGCGGGCTGGGCCTGCCGACGCTGATCTCCTGGCCCGTGGGCGCGGTTCTGGCCGCAGGGGCGGCCTGGCTGGTCGGCAAGACCGCCCTCGGCCTGCGCTCGGATTACCTCGCGATCGCCACGCTCGGCATCGCAGAGATCATCGTCGCGATCCTGAAGAACGAGCAATGGCTCGACCGCGGCGTCTTGAACGTCAACGGCATCCCGCGCCCCTGGCCGGTGCCCTACGAGATCGACCTGCAGAACTCGCCCGATTTCGTCGCGCAGATGCAGGCTTGGGGTCTCGATCCACAGCTGGGCTCGACGATCGCGGTGAAGCTGGCCTTCCTCGTGCTGTTCGTGATCGTCATCCTCGCGCTGATCTGGCTGACCGAGATGTCGCTGAAATCGCCATGGGGCCGGATGATGCGCGCGATCCGCGACAACGAGATCTCGGCGGCGGCAATGGGCAAGAACGTCACCCGCCGCCACCTGCAGATCTTCGTGCTGGGCTCGGCGGTGATCGGGCTTGCGGGCGCGATGATGATCTCGCTCGACGGGCAGATGACGCCGACCTCCTACAACCCGCTGCGCTACACCTTCCTGATCCTCGTGATGGTGATCGTGGGCGGTTCGGGCAACAACTGGGGCTCGATCCTCGGTGGCGTGCTGATCTGGTATGTCTGGGTCAAGGCGGGCGATTGGGGCCCGGATATCATGGGCGCGCTGGCCGCACCCTTCCCCGATGGCGGGCTCAAGGATCACCTGATCCAGTCGGCCCCGCATATGCGGATGCTCGTGATGGGGATCATCCTGCTGATGGTGCTGCGCTTCAGCCCGCGCGGGCTCTTGCCGGAGAAATAAAAATGAGGGGCTCTGCCCCTCGCCCGTTCCGGGCTCACCCCGGGATATTTCTTCCAAGCCGAAAACAAACGCGCGCCTCGAAAGGAGGCGCGCGTTTTTCGTTACTCCTCGCCGCCGTCGAATTGGGCAACGCGGGCGCCCGCCTTGTTCGTGGTGACGACGCCGAGCGATTTGAGTTTGCGGTGCAGCGCCGAGCGCTCCATGCCGACGAAATTCGCGGTGCGCGAGATGTTGCCCCCGAAGCGGTTGATCTGCGTGAGGAGGTATTCGCGCTCGAACAGCTCGCGCGCTTCACGCAAGGGCAGCGTGGCGAGCGCACCGCCCAGAACGATGCGCCCCTCATCCGCCGGGCCTTCCTGACCGGGCAGCTCGCGCGCCTCGATCGCGCCCGTGCCTTCGCCGAGGATCAGCACCCGCTCGATCACGTTGCGCAGCTGGCGAACGTTGCCGGGCCAATCCATCGTCTGCATCAGCGCCGCAGCCTCTTCCGAGATTTCACGCAGCGGCAGGCCCTGGGTCTCGTTGAACCCGCGCAGGAAATGATCGGCCAGAAGCGGCACGTCCTCGCGACGCTCAGAGAGCGGCGGCACCTCGATCGGCACCACGTTCAGCCGGTCGTAGAGCTCCTGCCGGAAAAGACCCTCGCGTATCTGCGTCATCAGATCGCGGGTCGTCGACGAGATCACCCGCAGATCGACGCGGACCTTGTCGGCCCCGCCGACGCGCAGGAATTGCTGCTCGGTCAGCACGCGCAGGATCTTCGACTGCGTGCCGAGCGGCATCTCGGCCACCTCGTCGAAATAGATCACGCCGCCATGGGCCTGTTCCAAGAGCCCCTTCTCGACGCCGCGCTCAGGGGTCTCGCGCCCGAACAGCACCTCTTCCATCCGGTCGGGTTCGATCGAGGCGGAATTCACGGTGATGAACGGCCCCGCCGCACGGGTCGAGAACTGGTGGATATAGCGCGCGGCCATCTCCTTGCCCGAGCCTGGCTCGCCCGTCAGCATCACCCGGCCGTTGGACTTGGTCACCTTGTCGAGCTGATCCTTCAGTCGCCGGAACGCCGCCGAGTCGCCGATCATCTCGCCCGAGGACATGTCGCGGCGTTTCAGCGTCGAGTTCTCGCGCCGCAGCCGCGCTGTCTCCATCGCGCGGGAGATCACCACCATCAGCTGGTCGATGTTGAAGGGCTTCTCGATGAAGTCGTAAGCGCCCTGCTTGATCGCCGCCACCGCGATCTCGATATTGCCGTGGCCCGAGATGATGATCACCGGCACGTCCGGGTTGTCGCGCTTGACCGTCTTGAGGATGTCGATCCCGTCCATCTTGCTGTCTTTCAGCCAGATATCGAGGATCATCAGCGCCGGTTCCTGCGCGTTGATCTCGTCCATGCACTCGTTGGAATTCGCCGCGAGGCGTGTCTTGAAGCCTTCGTCGCGCAGGATGTCGGCGATCAGCTCGCGGATGTCTTTCTCGTCGTCGACGATCAGAATGTCGCTCATGTCACTTCCCCGGGGGCTTCGCCCCTCTCCTTGATGGCTCTGAGCGCTGCTCGGGCGCGTGGGAGCCTGATTTCGGCGAGCGCCCCGCGATGGGCACCCTCTGCAAAGGCGGGCGCGTCGCTCAGGGTCAGCGTTCCACCATGTTCCTCAATGATCTTCTTGACGATGGGAAGGCCCAGCCCGGTGCCTTTCTCACGCGTCGTAACGTAAGGCTCGAACAGCCGCGAGCGGTCGGGCGGCAGGCCGATCCCGTTATCCGCGATATGGATCGTCACATGCTCGGGCGCGACCTGCATATCGAGGCGAACCTCGGGCGCGAAGCCTTCTTCCACGTTGCCTTTTTCCGTATAGGATTCAATCGCTTCGCCAGCATTCTTTACAAGGTTCGTCACCGCTTGCGAAATCATCGTCGCGTCCAGCTCGACGATCACCGGCTCGCTCGGGACATCCGTCACCAGTTTCGCGCCATGCAGGCTGTCTTGCTGCAGGGTCGCGGCGTCGCGCACCAGCTGTGCCAGATCGTGATCGGCGCGGTCGGGTTCCGGCATCCGGGCGAAGCGCGAGAATTCATCAACAATGCGCCGCAAGTCATTGGTTTGCCGCACAATCACGCCGGTGAGCTGATTGAGCGTCTCGAGATCTTCGCCCTCGGTCATCTTGCCGAATTTGCGCTTGATCCGCTCGGCCGAAAGCTGGATCGGCGTCAGCGGGTTCTTGATCTCATGCGCGATGCGCCGGGCCACGTCGCCCCACGCCGCCATCCGCTGCGCCGAGACCAAATCGGTCACATCCTCGAAGGCCACGACATAGCCCTCGGGCGTGCCCAGATCGTTGCGCCGCACCGCCATGCGCACCAGCAGGCTTTCCAGCCGCCCACCGCGCGAAACCCGGATTTCCTCTTGCGCGACCTCGTTAAGACCGTCTTGCAAGCGATTGTAAAGCCCGACAAATTCCGGAACGGCGGTCGAGAGCTCGCGGGCATTGTCACGCGCACTATCGAGCGCCAGCAAAGTCATCGCCGCCCGGTTCACGAAGTCTATCCGCCCATCGGCATCCAGCCCGATCACCCCCGAGGTTACCGAAGACAAAACGGAATCGAACATCCGCCGACGCTCCTCGGTCTCGCGGTGGTTCTCGATCAGGGCCATGCGCTGGCCCTTCAGTTGCCCGGTCATCCGGTTGAACGCCTCGCCGAGGGTCGCGATTTCGTCGTCGCCCTCGGCCTCGATCACCCGCGCATCCAGATCGCCCGAGCCGACGCGCTCTGCCGCGGCGGCAAGCCGTCCAATGGGGCGCGACAGGCGCTCTGCGAACCACAGGCCCATCCAGAGGGCGGCGAGGATTAGGATCAGCGCGAAGCCGAAATAGAGCAGCCCGAATTCGAAAATCACCCGGCCGCGTGCGCTCTCCAATTGCTGATAGAGCGTCACCGTCTCGCGCGTTTTATCGAGCAGCGCGAGGATCTGCCCGTCCACCTTGCGCGAGATATAGAGATAGCGGTCTACAAATGCATCGAGCCGGATCAGCGCGCGCAGTTCCGAGTTCGGCCAATCCTCGATCAGCACCGTCTCGCCCTTCTGCGCCTCGACGATGTCGCGCGGAGAAGGCTCTTCGTAATCAAAGAGATAGGAACGATCCCCGCGGGCTACGATCCGGCCCGTGCCGTCGATCACATAGGCCTCTTTCACGCCGCGCTGGATGCCCGCCTGCCCGGTGATCAGCAATTCGCGCAGCTCGCCATCGGACATGAAGGTCGAAGCCTGCCGCCGCAGATTGAGGAAATTCGAGAGCGCCCGGCTGTCCTGCACCAGATCACGCTTATGCTCCGACTGATAGGCCTCGGCGGCCTGAAGCGACGTGCCCACGACCGAGCGCACGCGATCCGAGAACCACCCCTCGAGACCGATATTCACCGTGAGGAACGCGAAGACCGCGACGAGGATCGTCGGCACCAGCGCGATGCCCGCGAAAACGCCCGTCAGGCGCAGGGTCAGCCGCGATCCGGCGGAATGGGCGCGCCTTGCGGCGATGATCTGCACCAGCCGCATCAGGATCAGACCGGCGAGTAGCAGGAAATAAACGAAATCGGCGAGCAGGATCAGGCGCAGCGCGGTGCTGTCCGCCCCCTGTCCCAAGGGCCCGAGGACTATAAAGGTCGCAATCGCGAGCGCCGGGCCCAGAACGACCAGACCGAAGGTAAACAGGTTGCGCACCCGCTTCTGGCGGCGAAAGCGCGCCAAACGGTCCCAGCCTGAGCGATATGCCGTGCTGCCCTGCACTAATGCCCCCTCATTCCAGACCGTGGCTCGCGAATCCGTGTGAACGGAAAAGCCACAGCCCCCTGTTGCGGGTTTACATCAGTTTGCGGCGGCGTGTCACCTGAATATCCAGATCGGTGATCTTTTTACGCAACGTATTGCGGTTGATGCCGAGCAGATCGGCACATCTGGCTTGATTGCCACCGGTCGCATCGAGCGCGATTTCGATCAGCGGAGCCTCCATTTCCTTCAAAATGCGGTCGTAAAGGCCAGGAGGCGGCAGCGTGCCGCCGTGAAGGTCGAAATAGCGCCGCAGGTGGCGCGCGATGGAGGCCGAGAGCTTCTCGCCCTCGCCGCCTTGGCGCAGCGGCTCGATCGCGGGCTGGTTGCCCAGCACGAATTCCGCCTCGGCGCGGGTGATTTCTTCTTCGGGCGAGGTCACCGCGAGACGGCGGATCGTGTTTTCCAACTGGCGCACGTTGCCGGGCCAGGAATAGGCGCGCACGAGTTGCAGTGCCTCGGGCGTGAAGCGGCGCAGCCCCAGCCCGTCGCGTTCGGCGCGGGCAAGGAAATGCTCGGCCAGAAGCGGGATATCCTCGACCCGCTCGCGCAGGCTCGGCACATTCAGCGTCACGCCGCCCAGCCGGTAGAACAGGTCCTGACGGAACTTGCCGGCCTCCATCAGCCCCGCGAGGTCGATCTGTGTCGTCGCCATGATCCGCGGCGCGGGATCGGGCAGCGCGTCGAGCATCCGCACGATACGCGCCTGCGTGTCGTCGTCGTAATCGCCAACCTCGTCGAAGACAAGCGAGCCGCCCTTGGCTTTCGCCACCAGAGCCGCCGGGCCGTCCGCGCCTTGCAGATCGCCCGCCTGCGCAACCACGAAGGGCAGCGTGCGGCGGTCGGAGAAATCGTGAATAGCTTTCGCGATCAGGGACTTGCCGGTGCCGCTCTCACCCGCGATCAGCACCGCGAGATCGGCATTCATCACCCGTGCGACAAGCCGGTAAAGCTCCTGCATCGCCGGGGTTCGCCCGACTAGGGGCAGATCGCCCGCATCGCCGCCGCCTTCGATCTCGCGCGGGGCGATCGGGCTACGGCGCTTCTGCTCCAGCGCCTTTTGTGCGCGCTTCATCAGGTCCGGCAGATCGAACGGTTTGGGCAGATAGTCGTAAGCCTCGGCCTCGGCTGCCTGGATCGCGGTCATGATCGTGTTCTGCGCAGAGATCACGATGACCGGCAGACCCGGGCGCTCCTCGGAGATCTTCGGCAGAGCCTCGAGCCCGTTTCCGTCAGGCATGATCACGTCCGAGATCACAAGATCGCCTTTGCCCTCTTCGACCCAACGCATCAGCGTTACCAGCGAAGCAGTGGCATGAACCTTACAGCCCGCCCGGGTCAGGGCCTGGGTCAGAACGGTGCGGATTGTGCGATCGTCATCCGCGACAAGTACGGTGCCGTCCATGGATCAGGCCTCCTTTGGCGCAACGGGAAGTGAAATGCGAAACCGGGTCTTCCCCGGGACCGAGTCGAGCGTGACCCAGCCGTCGTGATCGTTGATGATCTTCGAGACAAGCGCGAGACCAAGCCCCGTGCCGTTCTCACGGCCCGAAACGAAGGGCTCGAAGATTTCGTTGGAGATTTCCGGTGGAATGCCGGGGCCGTCGTCGATGATCTCGATCTGCAGCGGCAGAGGCTGCCCCGATCCATCGGCGCGACGCAAACGCAGGCTGTGTTCGTAGAAGGTCCGGATCTTGATTTCTCCGTTCCCTTCCGAGGCTTCTGCGGCGTTCTTCAACAGGTTCAGGAAGACTTGAGTCAATTGATCCGCATCGCCCAGTGTCGGCGGCAGCGAGGGATCGTAATCCTCCTTGATCGTCATATGCGCGCCGAAGCCGACGCCTGCGGATTTGCGCGCGCGATCGAGTACGTCATGGATATTGACCGCTTTCTTCTCGGGCGCGCGGACATTGCCGAACTGTTCGACCTGTTCGAGCAGCTTCACGATGCGGCGCGTCTCGTCGACGATTAAGTCCGTCAATTCAAGGTCTTCTCCGGACAAGTTCATGCTCAGAAGCTGGGCCGCGCCAGCGATCCCGGCAAGCGGGTTCTTGATCTCATGGGCCAGCATCTCCGCCATGCCGATGGCCGAGCGCGCCGCCGATTTCACGAGGCTCGCGCGGCCCAGCCGATCAGCCAGCTCGCGCGGCTCGATCAGCAGCAGCACCCGGTCGGGGTCTTCGCCCACGGGGGCGGCTTGCAGATTGCATTGCACCGGGGCTTTCTCGCCCGTCGTCAGCTCGACATCGTTAACGAAAAGCGAGGCGCGGTTCTTCCGAACCCGGTAGAAGATTTCTTCCAAAGGCGCGGAAATCGCGAGCCTTTCGCCGATCGCCTTACCTCTCAGCGCCTTGGCGGACAGGTTAAGGAACAGCTCGGCGGCCGGGTTCACCTCGTCGACAAGATCATCGCCATCGATCAGCAAAGCCGGGGTCGGAAGCGAGGTCCAGATAATGCCGGGGGCCGGAAGGTTCATGCGGCGCACCTTTCCCCGAAAGCGCGCTCGATCAGCGACAAGGTCGCCTCCGGCGTCTGGCTGACCATCATCTCGGCGCGCAGCGGCGCATTCGCCGCCTCGCAATACCAGCCCAGATGCTTGCGCGCGAGACGCAGCCCGAGATCACGTCCGTAGAAACTCAAGATCGCCTCGTAATGCTCTGAAATGTAATCGCAAAGCGCATTTCCGTAGGGAACCTGCGGCTTCGGCGATCCGAAGATTTCGTGCCCGATTTCAGCCAGCCGCCACGGCGCGCCCTGCGCCCCGCGACCGACCATCACACCCGCCGCGCCCGATTGCGCAAGCGCTGCGCGGGCGGAGCTCGCATCGACCACATCGCCATTGGCGATCACCGGGATCGAGACCGCGTCGACCGTCTCGGCAATCGCTTCCCAATCGGCGCTGCCCTTGTAGAACTGCATCCGCGTGCGGCCATGCACGACGATCATTTTCACGCCCGCAGCCTCGGCCCGGCGCGCGATCTCGGCTGCGTTATGCGTGTCGTCACACCAGCCCAGCCGCATCTTCAGCGTCACCGGCAGGTCGACCGCGCCCACCGTCGCCTCGATCAACCGCAGCGCATGATCGGGATCGCGCATCAGCGCCGAGCCCGACGCCCCGCCCGTCACCTTCTTGGCCGGACAGCCCATATTGATGTCGATGATCCGCGCGCCCATGTCCGCGACCATCTTCGCGGCCTCCGCCATCGGCTCGGGCTCGCGCCCGGCGAGCTGCACCGAGGTCGGCAGCTCCAGCCCCATCTCGACCCGTGCTTTCGCGCGCACCGAGGGTTTCGCAGTCAGCATCTCTCCCGACGCCACCATCTCGGACACGACGAGACCCGCGCCGAAACGCGCCACCATCCGCCGGAACGGAAGGTCGGTGATCCCGGCCATGGGCGCGAGAAAGACCGGCGGGGTCAGTGTGATGTCGTCGAGAACCAAAATCTTCGGCACGGAGGTGTCCTGTCACTCGTCTTCCTTCGAATTAGGCGTTTGACCAAAGAATCACAATTGCGTCCACCCCTTTTTAGGTGGGAAAATCAGCATCCGCCTATTTTTTAATCACCTAACTGTGGCCAGTTGTCACATCGCGCGACGTATCGCGTCCAGCGGC
This sequence comes from Thioclava sp. PTB-PU3-1, assembly GCF_055666785.1. Taxonomy (NCBI): domain Bacteria; kingdom Pseudomonadati; phylum Pseudomonadota; class Alphaproteobacteria; order Rhodobacterales; family Paracoccaceae; genus Thioclava; species Thioclava sp. PTB-PU3-1. Next base: position 301,679 of record NZ_JBVNVL010000004.1, read on the forward strand.
ACCGATTGCGCAAAGCCGCGTCTTCGCCTAAGCCCTTGGGCGATCAGGGAGCCGCCATGAGCAACGCCATCATCATCGTCGCCGCCGGGCGTGGCACCCGCGCTGGCGGAGAAACCCCGAAGCAATGGCAGAGCCTCGCGGGGCAGCCGGTGCTGGCCCATACCGTTGCCGCTTTCAAAGGCATCGGGCGGATCGTGGTCGTTCTGCATCCCGAGGACATGACGCGCGGCATCGCGCAGTTTCAGGGCGAGGTCGCGCTTTGTGCGGGCGGTGCGAGCCGCGATGCCTCGGTGCGCAATGCGCTGGAGATGCTCGAGGGCTCGGGCGTCGAGAAGGTGCTGATCCATGACGGCGCCCGCCCGCTGGTGAGCCGCGCGGTGATCGACGGCGTGCTCGAGGCGCTCGACAGCGCACAGGCGGCAGCGCCCGCCCTGCCCGTGTCGGATGCGCTCTGGACCGGCGAGAACGGTCAGGTCACCGGCACGCAGGACCGCCACGGGCTCTACCGCGCGCAAACCCCGCAGGGCTTCGATTTCGACGCGATCCTCAGCGCCCATCGCGCCCATCCCGGCGGGGCGACCGATGACGTGGAAGTGGCCCGCGCGGCCGGTCTTTCGGTTGCGATCACGCGCGGCTCGGAAGACAATCTGAAGATCACCTACCCGGAGGATTTCGCCCGGGCCGAGAGACTGTTGGGAGACAAGATGGATATCCGTTTGGGCCATGGCTACGACGTGCACGCTTTCGAGCCGGGCGATCATGTGACGCTCTGCGGGGTCGCGGTGCCGCATGACAAGAAGCTCAAGGGTCATTCCGATGCCGATGTGGGCATGCACGCGCTGACCGATGCGATCTATGGCGCGCTGGCCGAGGGCGATATCGGACGGCATTTCCCGCCGTCGGACCCGCAATGGAAAGGCGCTGCGTCGGAGATCTTCCTCGATCACGCGGTGAAACTGGCCGAGACGCGGGGCTTTCGTCTGGGCAATGCCGATGTGACGCTGATCTGCGAGCGCCCGAAGATCGGCCCGCATGCCGCTGAAATGGCGCAGGCTCTCGCCCGCATCATCGGGATCGAGCCGGGCCGGATCTCGGTCAAGGCCACCACCTCCGAGCGTCTGGGTTTCACCGGGCGCGAGGAAGGCATCGCCGCCATCGCCACCGCCACGCTGATCAAGGAGTAACCCCATGCTGCGCGCCATCAACACGGTCGGATTTGTCGGCTTGCTGAAACCCGCGCCGGGCACCTGGGGCTCGCTGGTGGCGGTGCTGATCGGCTGGGTGATCGAGCATTGGCTGGGCTTCCTCCCGCTGGTGATCGCCACCATCGCGGTCACCGCGCTCGGCTTCTGGTCGGTGCGCGCGCAGCTGGGCGACAGCGCCGACGACCCCTCCGAGATCGTCATCGACGAGGTGGCGGGCCAATGGGTGGCGCTCCTGTTCCCGGCCTTCGGCTTCTGGCAGCGCGGCCTCTCCACGGGCGTCGATCTACACATGGTCTGGCCCGGGCCGGTCGCAGCGTTCCTGCTGTTTCGGCTGTTCGACATCTGGAAGCCGTGGCTCGTGGGCCGCGCCGATCGCCGCCATGACGCGACGGGCGTGATGCTGGATGACATCTGGGCCGGGGTCTTCGCCGGGATCGTGTCGATCATCCTCGCAGGCCTCTACCACATCGTCTTTCTGGGCATGATGGGATGAGCCGCGCGTCGGACGTTCTCGACGCCTGCAAGGCGCGCGGCCTGATGGTCGCGACCGCCGAGAGCTGCACCGGAGGGATGGTCGCCGCAGCCCTTACCGATATTCCGGGATCGTCCGCGGTCGTGGAGCGCGGCTTTGTCACCTACACCAATGACGCCAAACGCGAGATGCTGGGCGTCAGCGCGGAAAGCCTCGACGCCCACGGCGCGGTCTCCGAGCCTGTCGCGCGCGAGATGGCCGAGGGCGCGCTGAGCCACTCCCACGCCCAGATCGCCGTCGCGATCACCGGCATCGCGGGCCCCGGCGGATCGGAATTCAAACCCGAGGGCCGCGTCTGTTTCGGCCTCGCGCGCGAGGGCGCCGAAACCCAAGTCGAGACGGTCGAATTCGGCGCACTCGGCCGCGACAAAGTGCGCGAAGCGGCCCGCGATCACGCGCTCGCCCTGCTGCTGTCGGCGGCGCAAGCCTGACTCCAAACCGCCCACGTCATAAGCACACGCACCCCGCACCGCCCATTTTTCGCGCAGTTACAAAAGTGACGCGCGAATAGGCGGGTTTTGCGCAAAATGTCTCTTTATTGCGCGCGGCGCTTATGTCCCCTGCCCTCCAGAGGGAATTTCGAGGAGGATTTGTCGAGATGGAAGCGGGGATGAACGCGGCCGATACCGCGTGGATCATGGTGGCGACGGCGCTGGTTTTGCTGATGACGCTGCCGGGGCTGGCGCTGTTTTACGGCGGGCTCGTGCGGGCGCGCAACGTGCTGTCGATCTTCATGCAGTGTTTCTCGATCGCGGCGCTGATGAGCGTGCTGTGGCTGCTGTTCGGCTATTCGATCGCCTTCGGAGATGCTAATGGCTACTGGGGCGGCTTGGGTAAATTCGCACTGCTGGGCATCACGCCGGACACGCTGTCGGGCTCGATCCCCGAGATCGTCTTCTTCGCCTTCCAGATGACCTTCGCGATCATCACGCCCGCGCTGATCGTCGGCGCCTTCGTGGAGCGCATCAACTACGGCTTCGTGATGGTCTTCACCGGGCTGTGGATGCTGCTGATCTACGCGCCCGTCGCGCATTGGATCTGGGGCGGTGGCATCATGTCCGATGGCGGCATCTGGGGCGCGGTCGGCACCAAGGATTTCGCGGGCGGCATCGTGGTGCACGAAACCGCGGGCCTCGCGGCCCTCGTGCTGGCGCTGATGATCGGCCCGCGGGTGAAGCGCACCACGCCGCCGCATAACCCCGGCATGGTCGCGATGGGCGCAGGCCTGCTGTGGGTCGGCTGGTTCGGCTTCAACGGCGGCTCGGAGCTGGCAGCCGATGGCGTGGCCGGCATGGCGATCACCGTCACCCATATCTCCGCCGCCGCCGCCTCGCTCAGCTGGGCGCTGTGGGAGCGCATCAAGTTCGGTCGCGCCTCGATGGTGGGCCTCGTGACCGGCACGATCGCAGGCCTCGCCTCGATCACCCCCGCCTCGGGCTTCGTGGGCCCGATCGAGGCGCTGGTGATCGGCTTCGCCGCCGGGATCATCTGTCAGGAATTCGTCGTGCTGATCCGCGAAAGGCTGCATGTCGACGACAGCCTCGACGTCTTCGCGGTCCATGGCGTGGGCGGCATCTTCGGCACGATCATGATTGCGGTCTTCGGCCATGGCAGCTTTGTTGCCCAACTCGGCGCGCTGGCCGTCGTCGGGGTCTTCACCGTCGCGGGCAGCTGGGTTCTGGCGATGCTGGTGCGGCTGGTCTTCCCGCTTCGCGTGAGCGACGAGCACGAGACCAACGGGCTGGACCTGTCCACCCATGGCGAGCGCGCCTATGACATGAACTCCTGATCGCAGGGGTTTGACCCGAAACAGAAAAGGCCGCCCCCGAAGGGCGGCCTTTTTCGTAGAACGCAAGGCGAGGATCACTCAGCCCTTGGGGCCATACAATTCCTCGGCGCGCTTCTCGAAAGCGCGCACGATCCGCTGCATCGCCTCGTTGAAGACGACGCCGATCACGCCCTGCAGGATCGCGTTTTTGAATTCGAAATCGACATGGAAATCGACCTCGCAGGAGCCGTCGTCGCGATCGGACATGCGCCAATGGCTGTGCATGTATTTGAACGGCCCGTCGAGATATTCGGTCTCGATGTGATGCTCATCGGGATGCAGCACCACGCGCGAGCCGAACTTCTCGCGGAACACTTTGAACGAGATCACCAGATCGGCCAGCATCAGGATCGAGCCGTCCGGGCGCTCCTCGCGCGAGCGCACGCGGGCTGCCGAATTCCACGGCAGGAATTTCGGATAGCTCCCCACATCGGCCACCAGATCGTAGATCTGTTGCGCGCTATAGGGCATGACCCGGTTCTCGTGATGCTTAGGCATGTCTCTCCCGTTTTCTTGCGCCTCTTGATGCGCTAAAGCTAAGCCCGAGTTCAAGCCCTACAACCCGTTTCGAGGCCCGACATCATGACGCAGCGCCCCTATGTGATCGACCAGATGATTTCGGCAAAGCAGATCGCGGCCCGGGTCGAGGAATTGGCCGCCGAAATCACCCGGACCTTCAAGGGCACCGACAAGCTGGTCGTGGTGGGGCTCTTGCGCGGCTCTTTCGTGTTCATCGCCGATCTGGTGCGCGAGATCGACCTCCCTGTCGAAGTCGATTTTCTCGAGGCGTCGAGCTACGGCGACGCGATGACCAGCTCGCGCGAAGTGCGCATCCTCAAGGACCTGCGCGCAGGGATCGAAGGCCGCGACGTGCTGGTGGTCGAGGATATCGTCGATACCGGCTTCACCCTGCACCACGTCATGGGCATGCTGCGCGCGCGCAAACCGGGCCGGATCGAATGCTGCGCCCTGCTCGACAAACCCTCGCGGCGCGAGGTCGATGTGCGCGCCACCTGGACCGGCTTCGAGATCCCCGACGAATTCGTCGTGGGCTACGGCATCGACTTCGCGCAGCGCAATCGCAACCTGCCCTTCATCGGCAAGGTGCGCTTCACCGAGGATGCTTCGTGAATTACACGTGGCTGCTGCGCATGGCGCGGTGGGCACGTCGCCCGCCGTCGATGACGCAGGTGAAGATCGTGGCCGTCGTGGCGCTGGCCGTGATCGCGATCGTGGTGATTGAGAAGCTGGGATATTGGCCGGATTGGGCGACGGTGAACCCGCGCGCCCTGCGCGCGCCCAGACCCTGAGCCCCCTCTTCCTCTTGGCGTAAGTATCCCGGGGGGTGAGGCGGGAAAGGCGGCCTTCCAGTGGAAGGACGCCCCGCCGAACGCCCGACGCGCAAGCGGCGGGCCGTGACGCGCGGGGGCAAAGCCCCCGCCACGCCAGTTTTACAGCGACGAAATGCGCAGCAGACGCGCGATTTCACCGACGATGCCGCGGCGGAACAGCAGCACGCAGGCGATGAACGTGCCGCCGATCACGACCTGCACCCACGAGCCGATGCCCGACAGGAAGTGCTGCAGCGTGACCACGATGAACGCGCCCACGACCGGGCCGAAGATCGTGCCCATGCCGCCCAAGAGCGTCATCAGGATCACCTCGCCCGACATCTGCCAATGCGCATCCGTCAGCGAGGCGAACTGGAACACCAGCGCCTTGGTCGAGCCCGCAAGCCCGGCCAGACCCGCCGAGAGCACGAAGGCCAGCAGCTTGAAACGGTCCACGTTGTAGCCCAGCGACAGCGCGCGCGGCTCGTTCTCGCGGATCGCCTGCAGAACCTGACCGAAGGGCGAATGCACGATGCGGTAGATCGCGAGGAAGCCGACGATGAAGACGGCCGCCACGAAGTAATACATCGTGATCGGATCGCTGAGGTTGAAGATGCCCAGCAGATTGCCGCGCGGGATGCCCTGCAGACCGTCCTCGCCCCCGGTGAAGGGCATTTGCAGCGCGAAGAAATACACGATCTGCGCGAGCGCGAGCGTGATCATCGCGAAGTAGATGCCCTGCCGACGGATCGCGAGCGAGCCCACGACCCAGCCCATCGCAGCCGCTGCGAGCGTGCCTGCGATGATGCCGAGGATCGGCGGAAAGCCCCAGACCTTCAGCACATGGCCCGCCACATAGGCCGCGCCCCCGAAGAAGGCGGCATGGCCGAAGCTGAGAAGGCCGGTGAAGCCGATCAGCAGGTTGAAGGCCGCCGCGAACAGCGCAAAGCACAGCAGCTGCATCACGAAGACCGGGTAGAGGAAGAACGGGGCCACCGCGAGGAAGCCCAGCAGCACCACCCAGAACACCGCCTGCACCATGCGGCCGCGCTTATGGGTCTCGGGGCTGACGTCGTCCTGTTCGAATTCGCCGATTTCGCTCGTCGTACTTGTCGTATTGCTCATGTCTTCACCCTCACCCTTGACGTCCGAAGAGGCCCGACGGGCGCACCAGAAGCACGATCACCATCAGCAGGAAGATCACCGTGTTTGCAGCGGGCGCATAGAAGACCTTGGTCACGCCCTCGATCAGCCCCAGAGAGAAGCCGGTAATCACCGCCCCCGCAATCGAGCCCATGCCGCCGATCACGACGACCGCGAAGATCACGATGATCAGGTTCGCCCCCATCAGCGGGCTGACCGAGTAGATCGGTGCCGCCAGCACCCCTGCGAGACCCGCAAGGCCGGTGCCGAAGCCGAAGGTCAGCATCACCATCAGCGGCACGTTGATCCCGAAGGCTTTCACCAGCTCGGGGTTCTCGGTGCCCGCGCGCAGCCGTGCGCCGATCCGGGTCCGTTCGATCACGAACCAGGTCACGAAACACACGACGATCGAGAAGACGATCACGAAGAGGCGGTATTTCGGGAACATCATGAAGCCGAGATTGGTCACGCCCTTCATGCTCTCCGGCATCCCCGGATAGGGCGTGCCCGACGCGTTGAAGAAGTTGATGAACAGGCCCTGCAGCACCAGCGTGATCCCGAAGGTCAGCAGCAGCGAATAGATCGGGTCGAGCTTGTAGAGCCTGCGCAGCAAGAAGCGCTCGATCAGCATCCCGAAGCACGCCACCAGGATCGGCGCGAGGATCAGCGCCGGCCAGAAGCCGATATGCAGGTCCGCCATGCCGATCCACTGACCGACATAGGAATACATGATCAGCGCAAGAAACGCGCCGAGCATATAGAGCGCGCCATGCGCGAAGTTGACCACGTTCAAGAGGCCGAAGATAACCGCGAGCCCGAGGCTCAGCATCGCGTAGAACACGCCGTTGTTTAGGCCCAGCATCCCCTGGGCAAGAATAAGTCGGATCATCGGATCCATCGGGGTTGTCCTCCCTGTCGGGTCTCGGGCGCCTGAGCCCGGCCCGGTTTCTCGTTACACGCTCAGGTAATGGTTCAGCCGGTCCATCGAGGCTTCGACCTGATCGGCTTCGATCACGTCGATCACCTCGCCATGTTCGATGACGTAATGGCGGTCGGCGAGCGGGGCGGCGAAGCGGAAGTTCTGCTCCACCAGAACGATCGTATAGCCGCGCGATTTCAGGTCGCGGATCACGCGGCCCAGCGTCTTCACGATCACGGGCGCAAGACCCTCGGTGATCTCGTCAAGCAGCAGCAGCCGCGAGCCGGTGCGCAGGATGCGCGCGATGGCCAGCATCTGCTGTTCGCCGCCCGAAAGCCGCGTGCCCATCCGCTTGCGGACATTGGCGAGGTTCGGGAACATCTCGAAGAGTTCCTCCACCGACATGCCGCCCTCGCCCACGCTCGGCGGAAGCATCAGGTTTTCCTCGACATTGAGCGAGGCGAAGATGCCGCGCTCCTCGGGGCAATAGCCGATCCGCGCATCGGGCGAGATCTTGTGCGTGGGTTTCGTCAGGAACTCCTCGCCATTGATCTTGATCGAGCCTTCGCGGCGATCGACCATGCCCATGATCGAGCGCAGCGTGGTCGACCGGCCTGCGCCGTTGCGGCCCAGAAGGGTGATCAGCTGCCCCTCGCCCAGTTCGAGATTGATCCCGTGCAGGACGTGGCTCTCGCCATACCATGCATGCAGGTTCTCGATCTTGAGCATCGGTTTGATCATCGTTTCGGTGCTCATGCGACCTCCTCCTGCTCGTCGGCGGAGACGCCCATATAGGCCTCCATGACAGCCGGGTTCTTCGACACTTCGGAATAGGGCCCTTCGGCCAGCACTTCGCCGCGCGCGAGCACGGTGATCGTGTCGGCCAGTTCGGCCACGACGCCGAGGTTATGCTCCACCATCACGATGGTGCGCCCCTCGCGGACACGGCCGATCAGCTCGGTCACGGCGCCCACGTCCTCGGTGCCCATGCCCTGGGTCGGCTCGTCGAGCAGCATGAGTTCCGGCTCCAACCCCAACGTCGTCGCGATCTCCAGCGCGCGTTTGCGCCCGTAGGGCAGCTCCACCGCCTTGAGATGGGCGAACTCCTTCAGACCCACCTGATCGAGCGCCGCGACCGCTTTCGCGTCGAGGTCATGCAGCACCGATTTGGAGCGCCAGAACTGGTAGCTCACGCCCAGCGAGCGCTGCAGCGCAAGCCGCACGTTCTCCAGCGCCGTCAGGTGCGGGAACACGGCGGAAATCTGGAACGACCGCACGATGCCCATATTGGCGATCTCCGCGGGTTTGCGATTGGTGATATCGCGGTCGTTGAAGAGGATCTTGCCCGATGTGGGCGTGATGAATTTCGTCAGCAGGTTGAACATCGTCGTCTTACCCGCTCCGTTCGGGCCGATGATCGCGTGGATCGCGCCGCGCTTGATGCGCAGGTTCACGTCATTGACGGCCACGAAGCCGCCGAAACTCTTGGTCAGGTTCTTGGCCTCGAGAATGATATCGTCGCTCATGGTCTCGCTTTCGGACTGATACGCAGGCGCAGGGCGGTCGCAATGCCGCCCTGCGCCAAGGATTTGTTCAGATCACTTGTTGACCAGCTTGCAGCCGCCCGCTTCGAGCGAGGCATAGGCCTCGTTGCCCGGAATCGTGCGTGCCACGTCGGCCACATCCCACGGATCTTCGCCGCCGTCTTTCACCTTGAGCAGGTACATGTCGTGCTCAAGCAGGCCGTCGGAACGGATGGTGCCGCCCTTGGCGAAGAAGTCGTCGATCTTCATCTTGCCAAGCTGCTCACGCACCTTGTCGGCGTCGTCGGTGCCAGCTGCCTTGATCGCCTCGAGATAGGCCATGGTCAGCGAGTAGTCGGCTGCGTGCACGAAGGTCGGCGCTTCGCCGCCCGAGAACTTCTCGTACTCCGCTTTCCACTTCCGGCTCTCGTCATCCATGTTCCAGTACCAACCGCTGGTGAACTGGAGGCCCTTGGCGACGTCGGTGCCGAGCGACTTCACGTCCGAGATCAGCACGAGCATACCAGCGAGCTGCTGGCCGCCTGCGACGATGCCGAATTCATGCGCCTGCTTGATGGCGTTGACGGTGTCCTGACCCGCATTCGCGAGACCGATCACCTTCGCGCCCGAGCTTTGCGCCTGCAGCAGGTAGGAGGAGAAGTCGGTGGTTGCCAGCGGCACGTCCGAGCTGCCCACAACCGAGCCGCCCAGATCTTCCACGACCGAGGACGTGTTGTCCTGCAGCGCGTGACCGAAGGCGTAGTCGGCGGTGATGAAGTACCAGCTGTCGCCGCCATTCTTCACAACGGCCGTCGCGGTGCCGACCGGCAGCGCGTGGGTGTCGTAGCCGTAGTGGATACCGTATTTCGAGCAGTTCTCGCCGGTCAGGGCCGCGGTGGCAGCACCGGTGGCGAAGGTGATGGTCTTCTTCTCGGAGGCGAGCTGCTGCACGGCAAGCGCCACGGCCGAGTTGGTCAGGTCGGCGATCATGTCGACATGCTCTTGGTCGATCCACTCGCGAGCGGTGGCCGAACCGACATCCGCCTTGTTCTGGTGGTCGGCCGAGATCACTTCGATCGGCTTGCCGAGAACTTCGCCGCCGAAGTCGCGCACGGCCATCTTGACCGCGTCGACCGCGCCCTTACCCGAGAAACCGGTCGAATAGACGCCGGACATATCGCCCAGCACACCGATTTTCACGGAGCCGTTCGAGATCGCGTCCTGCGCCATCGCGCCGCCTGCGGCCAAGCTCAGCGCCGCGGCACTCACACCTGCGTAAATAGCTGATTTCATCAACATTCCTCCCGTTGGTTGATAGATTTGGCTCCCCGGCGCGCGGCGCCATGAGAGCACACCGACGGGACGCCTTTGCGGTCCCTGCCGGAATAAGATCTTGTGTTTCTCCTCGTGCGGCCGTCCCTGCTCCTCAACGCGGCCGCCAGTGAATTCAGCGTGGAAACGGGCGGACATTCAAGTGCTTGCGCCGCCGCGGTTCCCGATGACCCGATAAACTTCCTGTCAGTGCACGCACCTTAGGCAGAAACCGGCCATGTGCAAAAGGCTAGGTGGGAAAATGCACGCGACCATGCCACGTATTGCCAAACGCATGTGCGGAAATGCCCATATTACCCGTTTTTCCGACACGAGACCGCAAAAAGGACCGTCAATGAGCTTCGATTGGGACGATCTCCGATTCTTTCTCTCGGTGGCCCGGGCCGGTCGCCTGACCGTCGCAGCCCGTGCGATGGGCACCGATCATGCCACTGTATCACGTCGGGTCAAATCTCTGGAGACCCAGCTTGGCGCGCAATTGTTCGAGCGCAGCCCGCGCGGCTATGCGCTCTCGGAACATGGCGAGCGGCTTCTGGCGAAGGCCGAGCAGATCGAGAATGTCGCAGCCCGCGTGCAGGACGAATTGTCGGGCACGCTCTATGCGTTGTCGGGCACGGTGCGGATCGGCGCGCCCGATGCGTTCGGGGCGTTCTTCCTCGCGCCGCGTCTGGCGGAATTCATCAAGGCCAATCCCGAACTGGAGGCGCAGCTGGTCGCCACCCCGCGCCTCTTCTCGCTGTCCAAGCGCGAGGCGGATATCGCGATCACCCTGTCGCGGCCCGAAAAGGGGCGGCTCGTGTCACGCAAGCTCACCGAATACACGCTGCATTTCTATGCGTCCCCCGATTACCTCGCCCGCAATCCGGGGATCAACCGCAAGGAGGATCTGCTGAAGCACCCGCTGGTCGGCTATATCCCCGAGCTGATCTACACGCCGGAGCTGGATTACCTGTCGGTCACGCTGGGCGATCACACGCCGCGCCTGTCCTCGACCAACCTCTTCGCGCATAAGCATGTCGCGGAGGCCGGACGCGGGATCGCGGTGCTGCCCGACTTCCTCGCCCGCCATTCGACGAAGCTGGTGCCGATCCTGCCCGACGAGATCGAGATCCGCCGCACCTTCTGGCTGGTGACCCATGAAGACCTGCACGAGATCGCCCGCGTTCGTGCCGCGATGCGCTTCATCGCCGAGGAAGTCTCGAAGAACCGTGCAGAGTTCCTGCCCCGGATCACTGCCACCAGCACCTGACCACCCGACCGCAAAGCGACCGGGCGTCGTGGCGCTGTCATTCCTGTGCGGGCATTACTGTGCGGGCTTGCGCGCGAAATCGTCGATGGTGACTCCGCCATCGCCATTCTTGTCGAGCTGGGCGAACCACTTGGCCGTGCCGGTCTGGAACTCAGCCAGCGTCACCTGCTTGTCGCCATCGGCATCGGTCGCGACCATCGTCATGCCATCGGCCATCTTCTGCATCTGCGCGCGCTGCTGACCCTCGTAGCCCGCCACGTCATTGGCGCGCGCCTCGTCGAAGACCGCGTGTTCCTCGGCGTCGAGCTTGCCGTCTTCATTGGCATCGAAAGAGGCAAAGACATCCGAGCGCATCTGCTCCAGCTCGGCCAGCGTGGCCGTGCCGTCGCCATCGAGATCCCAAGTGGACATGAACTGCTCGCCGGGGGTCTCTGCCTGAGCGGCGAAGGGGAGCGCGGTGAACAGCGCCGCGATCAGAATGGAGGTCTTGGTCATCTCGGATCATCTCTCTGACTTGGCCGCACCGCAGAGGGGCGACCTGTTTTCGGGTTGCCCGGAGGATGTAGACAGTGCGGCGCGTCACAGAATGTGCCAGATCGCCGCGCGGCGTTTGTGCCGCAGGCAGCTTGAGCTACGCTCATGATCTTGGCGCGGATTATTCCGATGCACAGAGGTGGCCCAGCCCCCTGCCCGGCTGCTATCACCTGCCCCACAGTCACCGGCACGTCGCTCAGCCGCGACGGAATGTCGAAAATCCACCCTGTCCCGCGTCGGTTTCGGGCAATTCTGCGCATACGAGGAGAGATTCGCATGGCACAGATCACCTTGGTCTATTGGCGTGACATCCCGGCCCAAATCATTGCGGGCAAGGGACGGCGTGGCGTCAAGAAACCGCTGCCCGAACGGTTCGAGCAGGCGATCGACCGCGCGGCTATGAAGATCGGCGCCCGCGACAGCGACGCCTATCTGGCCGAGTGGCGCAAGGTGGCTTCGGGTGAAGAGCCCGGCGACGATGCCGAAGCGGCCGAAGCCGTGCTGGCGCGTATTCTCTCTGACTATGACGACGCGCGGTTGCGTGCGTTGATTGCCAATGACGGCTGGAACACCCAGCCCGACGCGTAAGGGAGAATAGGCGCATGGCTCTTGTGAATTTCCGCCGCGAGGCCAAGACCCCGGCCCGTCCGCCGGTGAACGGCAAGATGGCGGCTCTGCTGGAGGGCGCCTCGGTCGAGGTGATGCCCCGCACCGCCGCCAAGGTGGAAAGCTTCGCGCCTTTGTTCGCGAAGGGCTCCCGCGTCTATATCGCCCATATCGACGGCACCCCGATCGAGGAGATGCTCGCAACCGCCAAGCGTCTGCGCGAAGAGGGTTTCGAGCCGATGCCGCACTTCCCCGCGCGCATCATCCGCGACGAGGCGCAGCTCAATGACTGGGTCGCGCGCTATCGCGGCGAGGCAGGCGTCGAGCAGGCGCTGCTGCTGGGCGGCGGCGTGGCCGAGCCGAAGGGCGACTTCCACTGCGCGATGCAGATGATCGAGACCGGCGCCTTCGACGGCTTCGCCCGTCTGCACGTCGCCGGCCACCCCGAGGGCAACCGCGACATTGACCCCAATGGCGGCGAGGCCGAAGTGATGGCCGCGCTGAAGCTCAAACAGGATTTCGCGAACCGCACCGATGCGGATATGGCGATCGCCACGCAATTCGCCTTCGAGGCCGGTCCGATCCGTGACTGGGCCAAGCGTCTGGAGGCCAACGGCATCGAAATGCCGATCCATCTCGGCATCGCGGGCCCCGCGAAACTGCAGACGCTCCTGAAGTTCGCCATCGCCTGCGGCGTCGGCCCTTCGCTGAAAGTGCTGCAAAAGCGCGCCCGCGACGTGACCAAGCTGCTCATGCCCTTCGAGCCGACCGAATTGCTGGCCGATCTGGCCGCCGATTGCCCGTCGAATATCGAAGCCGTGCATTTCTTCCCGCTGGGCGGTATCACCGCGACAGCCAATTGGATCGCCGAACAGAGAGGCCATGAATGACCCGCACCGTCCTTGAGTCCAAAACCAAAACCGTCGTGATCGGCTTTGACGAGCCCTTCTGCGTCATCGGTGAGCGGATCAACCCCACCGGCCGCAAGAAGCTGGCCGCCGAGCTGGAGCAAGGCGATTTCTCGACCGTCGAGAAAGACGCGCTCGAGCAGGTCGCCTGCGGCGCCACGGTTCTGGACATCAACTCGGGTGCGGTGTTCTCGAACAAGATGGCCGAAGACCCGCGCTATGCGGATAACAACTTCGTCGAGCCCTCGCTGATGCGCGACCTGATCAACTGCGTGCAGGGCGTGATCGACGTGCCGCTGTGCATCGACAGCTCGGTCCCGGCCGCGCTCGAGGCAGGTCTCGAAGCCGCCGAAGGCCGCCCGCTTCTGAACTCGGTCACCGGCGAGGAAGAGCGTCTGGAACTGGTTCTGCCGCTGGTGAAGAAATACAACGTGCCGGTCGTCGCGATCTCGAACGACGACACCGGGATTTCCGAAGATCCCGACGTGCGTTTCGCCGTGGCCAAGAAGATCGTCGAGCGCGCCGCCGATTTCGGCATTCCCGCGCATGACATCGTGGTCGATCCGCTGGTGATGCCGGTGGGCGCGATGGCCTCCGCGGGCCGTCAGGTCTTCACGCTGGTCAACCGCCTGCGCGACGAGCTGGGCGTGAACACCACCTGCGGCGCGTCGAACATCTCCTTCGGCCTGCCGAACCGTCACGGGATCAACGGGGCCTACCTGCCGATGGCGATCGGCGCGGGCATGACCTCGGCGATCATGAACCCGGTCCGCAATCAGGAGATGGAGGCGATCCGCGCCGCCAACCTGCTGATGAACCACGACCCGAACGGGATGGAGTGGATCCGCCTGTCGAAGACGCTCGACGCGATGAAAGAGAACGGCATCAGCTTTGCCGAGGCTTCGGCGGCAGCTGCGACCTCCTCGGTCGGTGGACGCCGCGGCGGGCGCCGTCGTCGCGCCTGATCAGCCCTACGAAGACAGTCGAACGCCCGGGGCTCGCTCCGGGCGTTTCGCATTTTGCGCATCGCGTTTCTTCCAAGCCGGATTTGCGGCCCATCCAGCAACGATTGTTGTGCAAACAGGCACAAATTGTCCGCATTTCCGCGACAATGGCGATCATCACGGCGCGATTCGCGGATCCGTGATCAATCCGAGCCCCTGCGCACAGAAACCGCCCCATTCAGCGATTTGCGGCCTCAGCTGCGCAGCTGACCGGCGGGATGTCGCCGCTTCAGGGCGCGCAGGCTCAAAATTCCGATTATAAGGCAAAGATTTACTGGTCGGGCTTAAACCCGTATGTGTACCTTTGCGGCAACGAACAGGGATCACACGCTGCCATGCGCTTAGCATTCAAACCGCTCAGCGCGGCCTCCCCGGCGCCGACGCACCTCGGGACGGCACCGCGCACAGGCCTGCTGAAAGGCGCGTCCCCCGGACGTGCTGCGGCGCGGGCGGGTACGTTTGCTGCGCTGATCATCGCGGGCGCCCTCGCCGCCTGTTCGACCAACAGCCCCGAAGTGACGACGGCCCGCGGCACGGCCCAGCTGCTCGATCTGTCCGCGACCGATCTGGCGCCGGGGCTCAAAAACGGTCCCCCGTCTGAGCGGCTCCCCGATAACAGCCATCTGGGCGCCGACTTCATGGAGCTCAGCTTCTTCCTCGAATCCGGGCGCGCCCTGCCGCGTTTCACCCGGTTTGAAGGCCCGGTCTCGATCACGCTGGCGGGCAACGCGCCGCCCGTGGCGCAGACCGAGCTCGGTCATCTGGTCCACCGGCTGCAGAGCGAGGCGGGGCTGAACGTCTCGACCGAGCCGGGCAATGCCAACACGATCTCGGTGCAGTTCGTACCCAAACGGCAGATGCGCCAAGAGGTTCCCAATGTCGCCTGCTTCGTGGTGCCGAATGTCGAAAGCTGGACGGATTACCGCAATTCGCATGGCGACGAGGCCAGCGATTGGGCCAAGCTGACGCAGCGCCAATCCGCCACCGTATTCATCCCGGCCGACTCCACGCCGCAGGAAATTCGCGACTGCCTGCATGAAGAGGTCAGCCAGGCGCTGGGGCCGGTAAACGATCTCTACCGCCTGCCCGACACGGTCTGGAACGACGACAATTTCCACACCGTGCTGACCAAGTTCGACATGACGATCCTGCGCGCCTATTACGATCCGGCGCTGCATACCGGCATGAGCCCCGATGAAGTGCGTGCGGCCCTGCCCGCGATCCTGTCGAAGATCCACCCGTCGGGCGGTTCGATGCGCACGCTGCCCGCCGATCCGACACCGCGCGCCTACGTGAAAGCGATCACCACCGCGCTCGGTCAAGGCGCGAACGACAAGCGCCGCCGCGCCGCTGCCGAACGCGCCACGAAGATCGCCACCAGCCGGGGCTGGCATGACAGCCGCGCCGCCTTCGCGTGGTTCGCGGTCGGGCGGCTGACGATGAAGACCGACCCCGAGAAAGCGGTCGCCGCCTATAAGAAAGCGGGCCAGATCTACCGCGCGACGCCCGGCGCAGAAATTCAGGCCGCACATATCGACATGCAGCTGGCGGCCTACGCGCTTGGCACGGGCCGCGCGCAGGAGGCGGTGACGCTGGTGAACCGCGCGCTGGCCTCCGATGTCTCGACCGAGAACGCCTCGCTGATGGCCACGCTCTACATGATCCGCGCCGAGGCCTATGGCCAGCTTGGTGACGCGACGAAGGAACATCAGGCCCGTCTCGACATGCAGCAATGGGCGCGCTATGGCTTTGGCTCCGACGCGGCGGTGAAACGCCGCGCGAATGAGGTGGCGGCCCTCGCCAATGCGGGCGCTCGCGTGAACTGACCGCAAAAGGCGGACCGGGCGCGCCCGGACCAAGACCGTAAGGGGGCGCAGCATGTATGTTCTGGCAGGTGTCGTGATCGGGCTGATCTGGGGCGACTGGAAGGCCCGCAAACGCGGCGGCAACAAGCTCGACCGGGCGCAATATGCCGCCGTCCATGCGATCGGGCTGGCGCTGGTGGGCCTCTTCGTCACCGTGATCATCAACCGCATCTGGGCATAATCGGAGGGCGGCGATGTTCCTGCCATTCTTCGATGCTCTTCGGCGCGGCGGTGTCCCCGTCTCTCTGCGCGAATATCTGAGCTTCCTCGAAGGGCTGGCCGCGGGGCTTTGCACCTACGATATCGACGGCTTCTACTATTTCGCCCGCGCTGCGATGGTGAAGGACGAACGCTTCCTCGACCGCTTCGACCGGGCGTTCTCCGAGGCCTTTTCGGGGCTGGAGGCGATCACGCCGGACGATGTGCTCAACGCCGTCGATCTGCCCGAAGAATGGCTGCGCAAACAGCTGGAGAAACACCTCACCGACGAGGAAAAAGCGCAGATCGAGGCGCTTGGCGGGTTCGACAACCTGATGGAGACGCTGAAAAAGCGGCTCGAAGAGCAGAAAGGCCGCCATCAGGGTGGCAATAAATGGATCGGAACGGGAGGCACCTCGCCCTTCGGCGCTTACGGCTACAATCCCGAAGGCGTGCGGATCGGACAAAAGGAAAGCCGCCACCAGCGCGCCGTGAAGGTCTGGGACAAGCGCGAGTTCCGCGACTTCGACGACACGGTGGAACTGGGCACGCGCAATATCAAGGTGGCGCTGAAACGCCTGCGCCAATGGGCGCGGCACGGCGCGAACGAAGAACTGGACCTGCCCGGCACGATCCGCGCCTCGGCCGAAGCGGGCTATATCGACGTCAAAACCCGCCCCGAGCGACACAATGCGGTGAAGGTCGTGCTGTTTCTCGATGTGGGCGGCTCGATGGACGCCCATGTGCAGCTGGTGGAGGAACTGTTCTCCGCGGCCAAGTCCGAGTTCAAACATCTCGAGCACTGGTATTTCCACAATTGCCTCTACGAGGGCGTCTGGAAATCGAACAAGCGCCGCTGGAACGAGGCGACGCCGACCTTGGACGTGCTGCATCGCTATGGTCCCGATTACAAATGCATTTTCGTGGGCGACGCCTCGATGTCTCCCTATGAGATCACCCATCGCGGCGGCGCCAACGAGCATTGGAACGACGAGGCGGGCCATGTCTGGCTGACCCGTGCGCGCGAGCAATGGCCCGATCACACATGGCTCAACCCGATCCCGGAACGCGGCTGGGGCTACACGCAGTCGATCCAGATCATTCGCGAGATCTTCGAGAACCGGATGCATCCGCTGACCCTCGAAGGGATCACCGCGGCAATGAAGGAACTCGGATGAACCGGCTGCGCTACCTCTGGGGGCATCACAAGATCGCCTCGCTGGGCTTCATCCTCGCGGTCGCGCTGTCGCTGTTCTTCGGCGCGAGGTTCGTCTCGCGCGCGATCTACTGGTCCGACCCCGCCCATCTGCATCAAAGCCCCGAGGAATGGATGACGCCGGGCTATATCGCGCGCAGCTGGCATCTGGAGATCGAGGAGGTCGACGCGATCCTCGGCATCAAGGATGGGCGTGCGCTGGTCGGCGCGGGCCGCCCGACCCTGGAACGTATCGCAAAGGCCAAGGGCGAGCCGCTGCAGGACCTGATCCGCAAACTCTCGCTCGGCCTGCCCAAGACCATCGCCGACAAAGAGGCGCAGCCGCAGCAATGAGCTTCTCCGACCTCTCAGATTGGCTGCTCGCACAGGTGCCGCTCTACGGGCCGTGGCTTCTCGGTCTCACGACCTTCCTGAGCTGCCTCGCGATCCCGGCCCCCTCCTCGCTGATGATGATCGCAAGCGGAGCCTTCGTGGCCTCGGGCGATCTGGACCTCGCGACCGTCGGCGGCGCGGCCTTCACCGGCGCGGTGATCGGCGATCAGGTGGGCTTCCAGCTGGGCCGCCGGGCCGAGCGCTTCCTGCCCCATCCCGACACCAAACGCGGCGCACTGGTCGCGAAAGCGATGGCCGCCCTGCGCAAACGCGGCGCGGTCACCGTCTTCTTCACCCGCTGGATGTTCTCCGCGCTGGGGCCTTGGGTGAACCTCGCAGCCGGCGCGTCCGGCTTCGCGCATCGCCGCTTCACTCTGGCCGATCTCGCGGGCGAAGCGGTCTGGGTCACCACCTATGTGGGCCTCGGCATCACTTTCGGGGCCAATCTGGACGCCGCGGCCGAGCTTGCGGGCAACGCGCTGGGGTTGCTGGGCGCGGGTGCCGCTGCCTTCGCCTTCGGCTGGTGGCTGTGGCACGCGGCCAAGCGCGCGCCCAAAGCGCCCAATCCGACGCCTGATCACGACGCTTGATCACGGGCCCGCGAGCCGCCATATCCATCCCATGTTGTTGCGCCTTCTCCCCATCCTGCTGCTGGTCCTCTATGGCTTCGCCATGTGGCATTTCTCGACCTGGCAACTCAAACGCCAGCTGAACGGGAATTCGCGCCGGTTGCGCGACAGCAAGCTGGAGCCCTATCTCGACCGGCTCGCCGCCGCGCTCGAAGTCTCGGAAATCCCGGTCCATGTCTACCAGATCGAGCCGGTGAACGGGCTCGCCGCCCCCGATGGCCGCGTCTTCATCACCGAAGGTTTCATGCGCAAATATCGCGCGGGCGAAGTGTCCCCGGAGGAACTGACCTCGGTGATCGCGCATGAGCTGGGCCATGTCGCCTTGGGCCACTCGCGCCGCCGCATGATCGACTTCTCAGGCCAGAACGCCCTGCGCGCCGTGCTGATGACGGTGCTTGGCCGCTTCATCCCCTTCATCGGCCCGTGGATCGCCAATCTGATCACCGCAGCACTCGCCGCCCGCCTCAGCCAGCGCGACGAGTTCGAGGCGGATGAGTTTGCCTCCGCGCTGATGATCAAGGCGGGCTTCGGCACCGAGCCGCAGGTCACGCTGTTCCACAAGCTCGACGCGCTGACCAAAAACGCAGGCCAGACCACGCCCGCCTGGCTCCTGACCCACCCAAAGACCGAAAAGCGCATCGCCGCGATCGAGGCAAACCAGCTGCGCTGGTCGCGCGCAGAGCACTGATTTTCCTTACTTTCGCCGCGCAGGGCCGCTAATCTGCCCGCGAGGAAGGGCAGTGAATGACAAGCGGGTCTCTAGCGCGGGTGCACAGGCGCCGGGTGTTCTACATCCCCGGCTACGACCCGATTCATCCCCGCCGCTACCGCGAGCTCTACCGCAAGGAAGGCGCAGACCAGGCCCGCATCTCGGGCTACGAGATCGCGCTGGCCCCGAAACGCGCAGGCGGCCCCTATGGCTGGCACGTCACCTCCACCCAGGACGGCGCGGAGGTCGAGGCCGATGTCGAGGTGCTCGTCTGGTCCGATATCGTGCGCTCATCCATGGGCAAATCGATCCTTGCCACCTACGCGCAACTGGTCCGCACGGCCTGGGCCTATATCGCCTCCGGCGCGCTGTTCCGCCTGATGCGGTTGCGTAAGGGCCCGGTGATCGCCGCGCTCTACCCGATCGTCGCGCTGATCGTTCAGGCGCTGATCGGGATCGGCCTTGGCTGGGCCGGTGCCGCACTCGCATTGGCGCTCCTGCCCGGCTTCCCGCTCGACAGACTCGCGGGCCTCATTCTCGGCGCCGCGATCCTCACCCTGACCCTACGCTGGTTTCGGGCCAAAGACGGCAAGCTCTTCGCCTATTATCTGATGCATGACTACGCCTTCACCGCGCGCTGGGGCGGCGCAAACCCGCCCGAGCTGGAGGCCCGCATGGCCGATTTCGCCGCCCGCATCGAAGAGGCGATGCGAGAAGACTGGGACGAGGTGCTGATCGTCGGCCATTCCTCGGGCGCCCATCTCGCCGTCTCGATCCTCGCCGACCTGATCCGCGAGAACCGCCTCCCCCCTTCCTCTTGGCAAAAATATCCCGGGGGGAGGCCGTCAGGCCGGGGGGCAGCGCCCCCAGCGCTCGCCTTCCTCTCGCTCGGTCAGGTCGTCCCGATGGTGAGCTACCTGCCCCGCGCGACCCGCCTGCGCGCCGATCTCGCCTACCTCGCCACCCGACCCGAGCTGTTCTGGCTCGACGTCACCGCGCCGGGCGATGGCTGCGCCTTCGCGCTCTGCGATCCGGTTGCGGTCTCGGGCGTGGCCCCGGAGGTCCAGATCCACCCGCTGGTGATCTCCGCCGCTTTCACCCAGACGCTCAGCCCCGAGCGCTGGCGCACCCTCCGCTGGCGCTTCTTCCGGCTGCATTTCCAGTATCTCTGCGCCTTCGACCGGCCCGGAGATTACGATTATTTCCGCCTGACCGCCGGGCCGCTGCCGCTGGCCGAACGCTTCCACGGTCGCGCCCCGTCGAAAAGCCGGATCACGACGCCCGCGAACCGGTTCACGAGCGTCACATGAGCCAGCCGTCCCGCCTGCCCCCGAAACCGACCCCGCGCCCGGATCGCGTCTCGCTCTGGCGCTATTTCCGGCTGTTCAAATCCGACATCCTCTCGGCCCAGCCCGCGCGTCTCTACCGCGCATGGATGGCCGAGTTCCGCACGCCGTTCTTCCGCTCCTATATGTGCAACGACCCCGATCTGGTCGATCTGGTGCTCAACAAACGCCCGATGGATTTCCCGAAGTCCGACCGCGTGCGCGAGGGGCTGAAACCGCTTCTGCGCGAGAGCGTCTTCATCACCAATGGCGCGCAATGGCAGCGCCAGCGCCGGATCATCGACCCGGCCTTCGAAGGCGGCAAACTGCGCGAGACCTTCCCCGCGATGTGGGCCGCGGGCGAGGCTTGCGTCGAGCGCATGAAGGTGAAGACCGACGCCGAATCAATTGATATTGAAACGGAAACCTCTCACGTCGCCGCCGATATCATCTTCCGCACCCTGTTCTCGATCCCGATCGAGGATGAGACCGCCAGCGCCGTGTTCGCCGCCTTCAAGCGCCATCAACGCGCCTCCCCGGTGGTCAATCTCGGTGCGCTGCTGCCGCTGCCGCGCTGGTTTCCGCGGTTCCATGCGCGCGAGACGAAACGCACCGCAGCGCATATCCGCGCGCTGATCGAGCGGCTGACGACAGAGCGCGCCGCCCGGATCGCCGCCGGCACCGCGCCTGACGATCTGGCGACCAAGATCATGACCACTGCCGATCCCGAAACCGGCGAGACCTTCGACACCGCCGAGATGGTCGATCAGGTCGCGATCTTCTTTCTCGCGGGCCACGAGACCTCCGCCTCGGCGCTGGCATGGTCGCTCTATCTGCTGGCGACGCATCCCGAATGGCAGGATCGGTTGGCCGAAGAAGCCGAGACCGCGTTGGCGGAAAACCCCGACTTTTCCGTGCTTTCCAAGCTGAAGTTGAACCGCGCCACCTTCCGCGAAGCGATGCGGCTTTACCCGCCCGTGCCGATGTTCGTGCGCGAGGCGACCTGCCCGGAAACCTTCCGCAAGCGCGACGTCAAACCGGGCAGCCAGGTCGTCATCTCACCTTGGCACCTGCATCGCCACGAACGGCTCTGGGACAACCCCGACGGGTTCGACCCGAGCCGCTGGGAGACCGAGAACGGCAAGGCCTGCCAGCGCCGCGCCTATATTCCGTTCTCCTCGGGCGCGCGGGTCTGCCCCGGTGCAGGCTTCGCAATGGCGGAGGGGCCGCTTCTGCTCGCGATGCTGCTGCGGGCGTTTCGGTTCGAGGCTGTCGAGGGCCACGAACCGGTCCCTGCCGCGCATCTGACGGTGCGCGGCAAGGACGGGATTTACCTCAGGATTTCCGAGCGTTGAGGGGGCCTGCCCCCGCTGGCCCTGCCAGCCCCCCGGGATATTTCGGCCAAGCCGAAGGGATCAGTCGCGCACGACCAGATCGGCGGCGCGGCTTTCGCGCGTAATGGTGCGGCCATTGGGCAGGTCGTTTTCCTCGACGCGGCGGCGCGTCTCGGCCAGATCACAGCCCTGATCGCGCCAGCGTTGGGTCAGCCGCTCTCGCAGCACCTCTTCGGGCAGATCGATGCGGATCGTGAGATCGAAGAGCGGGTAGAGATCGCGCCAACCGGGCCGCGTCAGCAGCAGGTAATTGCCTTCGACGATCAGATATTTCGCCGAGCCCGGCACGCTTGCGCCGCCCGGAACGGTGGCGTCCAGATCGCGGTCGAAGGTCGGCACGGGCTCGTCCTCACGGCTCGACTTCAGCCGCGCAAGAAGCCGCGAAAACCCTTCCGTATCAAAGGTTTCCGGCGCGCCTTTCACGTTACGCAACCCGCGCGTGTCGAGCCAGTCATTGTCGCGGTGAAACCCGTCCATCGCGACGATGGCCGATTGCTCCCCGAGCGCCTCGGCCAGCTCATGCGCGAGATGCGACTTGCCCGCGCCAGGGCCGCCGACCAGCCCGATCAGCAGCCGCTCGCCCGGAAGCTGGCGGATATGCGAGGCCAGATCGGCGCGCGGCACCTGCAGCTCGCTCTCCATGAAAGCGCCGTGATCGCCCATCGGGCCGTCGCTATCGCCGAGCCAATCCGGCATCACGACATCGCCTTGATGAACCGTCCCAAAGCTGCGGCCGGGTCGTCCTCGCGCCAGACCTCGTCGCCGAAGGCAAACCAGTCGGTGACGGGGGCGAATTTCGTGACCAATTCTTCGGTCAGCGCACCTTCGGCCACCACCGGCACTTCGATCACTTCCGACCACCATGCGAACAGCTCATGTTCGGCGGGTTCGGCGGTGCCGAGATTGGTCTCGCCGATCGGGCCGAAGCAGACATAGTCGGCCCCCGCCTCGCCCGCGTTCATCCCCTCATGGCGCGAATTGCCGCAGTAGCTTCCGACGATCGCGTCGTCTCCCAGCTCTTTGCGGCCGTAGCGGATCTGCTTCGCGCCGTCGGTGAAATGCACCCCGTCGAGCCCGTGGCGTTCCACCAGAGCGACATGGGATTCGATCACCAGCGCCACGTCGCGCGCATGGGCCACTTCGCGCATCGCATCGGCGATCCGACCGATCTCGTATTCGTCGCGACTGGCCAGCGACAGGCGGATGCAGGCGATGTCATGCGCATCGAGCACCGAGGCCAGTTTCGGCGCGAATTCCTCGGCGTCGAAAGCGGGCGGCGTGATCAGGTAAATCTGCGGGCGGTCTTCGGCCATGGGCAGGCTCCTTTGCGGGTCGTGGCCGCCTATTAACGCAAGCGGCGCGGCCTTGCCAGTGCCAGCTTGCGCGACTAGGAGAGGCGCGAAAGGACCGCCCATGCCCAATACGCCCGAAATTCCCAATCCCGCCCAGCCCGCCTTCATCCTCGTGCGTCCGCAGATGGGCGAGAATATCGGGGCGGCGGCGCGCGCGATGCTGAACTTCTCGCTGCGCAAGATGCGGCTGGTGGAGCCGCGCGACGGCTGGCCCAACCCCAAAGCGGTGGCGATGGCCTCGGGAGCTGCCGGTCAGGTGCTCGATTTCGCGGGCGTCTATGACAGCGTGGCGGACGCCGTGGCCGATTGCGATTACGTCTTCGCCACCACCGCGCGGGGCCGTGAATTGCCCAAACCGATCTACACGCCCGAGGCGGCGATGGAGGAGGCGCGCAAACGCATCGTCGCGGGCCAGAAGGTCGGCGTGCTTTTCGGGCCCGAGCGCACGGGGCTGGAGAATGACGACATCCTGCGCGCCAATGCGATCATCACCGTGCCGGTGAACCCGGAATTCTTCTCGCTCAACCTCGCGCAGGCGGTGCTGTTGTCGGCCTATGAATATTCGCGCCACACGCTCGAGTCGGTGCCGATCGATCCGGGGCTTGCGGGCCATGATCCGGCGAGCGCGGTCGAGGTCGAGAAGCTGGGCGATCACTTCGAGCAGCGGCTCGAGGAGGCAGGCTTCTTCCACCCGCCCGCGAAGGCGCCGATGATGAAGCGCAACCTGCGCAACATGTGGACGCGTTTCGCGATGACGCGCTCGGAGGTGCAGACGCTGCATGGCGCTCTGCGACAAATCCTCCGTCCGCGCGACTGACGCTTGGTCAAAGACGCCGCTTGCGCCATCTTGGCAGCATGTGGCGCGTCATCCGGGTCTCAGTATTGGCACTTCTGGCGGGTGGGCTTTTGGGTCTGCTCGCGCTGTTGTGGTTCTACCCGGTGCTGGCGGCGGGGCTGTGCCCGCGCTGTTTCGGGATGGACCGGGCCGCGCCGGGCATTTTCGTCGAACATGAGATGAGCCGCGCAGAGCGGCGCGATCTGGTCGAGACGGTCGATGCGGCGCGCGACACCGTCGGCCAATTCTATCCGACGCGCGAAGCCCATACCCGCATTCTCGCCTGCACGAGCGATGCCTGCGACCGCCGCCTTGGCGGACGGGGGGCTGCGGCGGTGACCTATTCGCTCGGGGCCTGGGCGGTGGTTCGCGTGGCTCCGCGCGGGCTGACCGAGACGATCCTCGCCCATGAGTTGACCCATACCGAGACCCATGCCCGGCTGGGCGTTCTGGGTCAGGTGCGCGGTCGGATGCCCGCGTGGTTCGACGAGGGGCTCTCGGTGCTGGTCTCGAACGATCCGCGCTATCTCGGGCCGGGCTCGGGCATCGAGCGCTGTCAGGCGCTGCCGCGCGCCGACCTGCCCAGCTCGCCTTTCGACTGGGCGCCGCAGGCCGGGCGCGACAACGGGCTTTATGCCGAGGCCGCCTGCGCCGTGCTGATCTGGGAGGCGCATCAGGGCGGGCCCGAGGCCATCCTTGCGCGGTTGGAAGACGGGCGCAGCTTTCCCTGAAACGCAGCCATGCACGCGGCTTGCGCGGATTGCCCTTGACCTGAGGCCGTGTGCGCAGAAAAAGGGGCCATGGCACAGGCAAATCTTCATATCGACCTCGACGCAGTGGTCAGCAATTGGCGCGCTCTCGATGCGCAATCGGGCACGGCGACGCGCACCGCGGCGGTCGTGAAAGCCGACAGCTACGGCTTGGGCGCAGAGCGCGTGGCACCGGCTTTGTATCAGGCGGGTGCGCGCGACTTCTTCGTCGCGCTGGCCGAGGAGGGCGCGAAGCTCCGGCCCCATCTGGGCGAGGACGCGCGGATCTTCATCCTCGGCGGTCACATGGCGGGCGATGCGGGTTTCCTGCGCGACGCGCGGCTGATCCCGATGCTGAACTCCGCCGAACAGGCGCAGCGGCATCTGCAGGCGATCCCCGAGAGCCCCGTGGGCGTGCAGCTCGATACAGGGATGAACCGGCTCGGGATGGAAGCAGCCGAGTGGCAGGCCACCGCCCCGCAGCTGATGGAGCGCGGGATCGAGCTGGTGATGAGCCACCTCGCCTGTTCCGACGAGCCGGACCACGAGATGAACGCCAAGCAGCTGGCCGAGTTCAAACGCATGACCGACGGGATGGGGCTGAGC
This sequence comes from Thioclava sp. PTB-PU3-1, assembly GCF_055666785.1. Taxonomy (NCBI): domain Bacteria; kingdom Pseudomonadati; phylum Pseudomonadota; class Alphaproteobacteria; order Rhodobacterales; family Paracoccaceae; genus Thioclava; species Thioclava sp. PTB-PU3-1. Next base: position 327,043 of record NZ_JBVNVL010000004.1, read on the forward strand.
CGCTCGCTCGCGGCGACGGGCGGCATCCTGTTGGGGCCGGATTATCATTTCGACGTGACGCGACCCGGCATTGGTCTCTACGGCGGACGCCCCTTTGACGACGCGCGCCATGTCGCGACCCTGTCGCTGCCGGTGATCCAGACCCGCGTGGTCCAACCCGGCGAGACCGTGGGCTACGGCAACACCTGGACGGCCGAGCGTGAGACCAAAATCGCCACGCTCTCGGCGGGCTATGCCGACGGGATCCACCGCGTGCTGTCGAACATCACCGCGCTTTATGCAGGCGACACGGCATGTCCGCTGCGGGGCCGCGTCTCGATGGACCTGCTGACGGTCGATGTGACCGATCTCGATACGGTGCCCGACACGCTCGATCTGCTGGGGCCTCATCAGGGCGTCGATACGCTGGCCGATCTGGCGGGCACGATCGGCTATGAGATCCTGACCTCGCTCGGTCCCCGCTATGCCCGGAATTACGCGGAGCCCACCGCATGAATGCAGCGGCGCTCAGCCGACCGCTGGCCGCACTGGGGCGGGCCACGCTCGCGCTGATGGCGGCGACGGGGCGGCTGTCGCTCTTTGTGGGCGAGACGCTGAGCCACCTGCTCCGCCCGCCCTTCTACCTGCGGGAATTCTGGCTTGCATGCCTCAATATCGGCTGGCTGTCGCTGCCGGTCGTGGGAATGACCGCGCTGTTCACCGGGGCGGCGCTGGCGCTGCAGATCTACGCGGGCGGCGCGCGCTTCTCGGCCGAACAGGTCGTGCCCTCGATCACCGCAATCGGCATGGTGCGCGAGCTGGGCCCGGTTCTGGGCGGGTTGATGGTGGCGGCACGCGTCGCGTCGAGTATCGCCGCCGAGATCGGCACGATGAAAGTGACCGAGCAGATCGACGCGCTCACCACGCTCTCGACCAATCCGATGAAATATCTCACCGTGCCGCGCGTGCTGGCCGCGACGCTTTGCGTGCCGATGCTGGTCGGCGTGGGCGACGTGATCGGGATCATGGGCGGCTGGATGGTCGGCGTGAACCGCCTCGGCTTCAACTCGGCCACCTATCTCAAGAACACATGGGACTTCCTTGAATTCTGGGACGTGGGATCGGGCCTCGTGAAAGGGGCGGCCTTCGGTTTCATCGTGGCCACGATGGGCTGCTATCACGGGATGAATTCGGGCCGCGGCGCGCAGGGCGTGGGCCGGGCCACGAAATCGGCGGTGGTCGCCGCCTCGGTCGCGATCCTCGCCGCGAATTACGTGCTGACGGAGGCCTTCTTCTCGGCATGATCACCCTCGACGGCATAACGCGGAGTTTCGGATCGAAACACGTCCTGCGCGGCGTCGATCTGGTGGTGCCGACGGGGCAATCCACCGTCATCATCGGCGGCTCGGGCACCGGCAAATCGGTGCTGCTGAAATGCATCCTCGGGCTGATCGAGCCCGATGGCGGCAAGATCACCCTCGACGGGGTCGACGTCCACGAGGGCGAGCGCGACGCGTTCCTCGCCCGCTTCGGGATGCTGTTTCAGGGCGGCGCGCTGTTCGACAGCTTCTCGGTCTGGGAGAACGTGGCGTTCCGCTTGCTGCGCGGCGCGCTGAAGCGGCCCAAGGCGGAGGCGCGCGAGATCGCGGTGGAGAAGCTGCGCCGCGTGGGTCTCTCGCCCGATGTGGCGGACCTGTATCCGGCGGAGCTGTCGGGCGGGATGCAGAAACGCGTGGGCCTTGCCCGCGCCATCGCCGCAGAGCCCGAGATCATCTTCTTCGACGAACCCACGACCGGGCTCGACCCGATCATGGCGGGCGTCATCAACGAGCTGATCCGCGAGATCGTGACCGAGATGGGCGCGACCGCGATGACCATCACCCATGACATGTCCTCGGTCCGAGCGATTGCCGACCGCGTTGCGATGCTTCATGCGGGCAAAATTCGCTGGGAAGGTCCGATCGCGGAAATGGACGAAACTTCAGACCCTTACGTCCAGCAATTCATCCACGGGCGCGCCGAAGGGCCGATCGAAACGCTTCGTTAACACACAGGCTGCGGAACCAAGCGAATTTCCGCGCATTCTTCCCAAGTGCTTGATCCGCCAACGAGACTCAATCTCGGACCGGAACTGGCCGCTATCTTCAATATGGGAACCGGGGGGAGGTCACATCATGCAAACCGAACAGGTAGGAAGCGCCAATCTAGACCGTTTCAACGCGGCAATTGGCCAAACACTCACCGTCACTGTCGCAGTCACCGCACTCGCCGCCATCGGCGCGGTCGCAGCCGCGTCGCTCGGCCTGATGCCGTGGCTCAGCCTCGAGGCGCAATTCGGCGAAACCGCCCTGCCCGATTTCGGTGTCTGGCTGCAGGTGGGCGCGGCCTTGCTTGCGCTGATCCTGTTGCTCTATCTACCCTCCTGCTCGCGCGTGTCCAAGCTCGAAGGCAGCCACCGCCGCTTCCATGTCGGCATGGATGACGTGGCCCGCGCCTATCGCAGCGCGCATGATGCCGACCGCGCGGGTGTCTTCGCGCTCTCGGGCGAGTTCGACGCGGTGCGCGAGCGGATCACCCATCTGCGCCAGCATCCCGATCTGGGCGGGCTGGAGCCGGAACTTCTGGAACTGGCCGCACAGATGAGCCTGCAATCGCGCGATCTCGCTGAGGTCTATTCCGCCGAGAAAGTCAAACGCGCCCGCGCCTTCCTCGAACAGCGCCAGCAAGAGGCCGAGACTCTGAGCGATCAGATTTCTGTCGCCCGCCGGACCTGCTCGGAGCTGCGCGAATGGCTGACCGATGTCGAGACCGAAGAGCGCGAGGTCAGTGCCGAGTTCAGCCTGCTGGAGCGCGACCTGCGTGACATCCTGCCGCTGCTGGGCTACGAAATCGAAGACGGCCCGCAGCCCAACGTGGTGCCGATCGCGAAGAAAGAATCCAAGTCGTAACGGGGCCTGAGCGCCCCTTGGGGTGAGCTCCGGCAGATGCTGAAATACGCCAATCTGGCGCTCTTGCTACTCTTCCCCCTCGCCTGGGCCGCGCCGCTTCTGCGCGCGGGGCTGTTGCCCTTCTTCGGGCTGGAGGAGATTTCGGTGCTCAGTGGGTTGCAGACGTTGTGGCGGACGGATGTGTTCCTCGCCCTGCTCGTCAGCTTCCTCGCGCTCTTTGCCCCCTATCTGAAGGTGATCGGCGTCGCGCTGATCCAGTTCGATCTGGCCGCGCCGCGCCTGCTGCCCGCGCTCAATATCCTCGGCAAGCTGGCGATGGCCGACATCTTCCTGATCGCGATCTATATCGTGGTGGCGAAGGGCGTGGGCGTCGGGCGGCTCGAGACGGCCTGGGGGCTGTACCTGTTTACCGGATGCGTCGCGGCCTCTTTCGCGATCTCGCATCTGGAAATGAAAAAGGCGCCGCGAGGGTGATCCCCCGGGCGCCTTTCGCGTCCTTTCAGCCGATCAATGGACCGAGACCGGGTCCAGATCGTTCTGCCGGGCCAGCGAGAAGGCCAGCTTGCGGTCCTTCACCAGCGCGAGCCGTTCGCCATCGCTGTCATGCACCGCATAGAGGTGATCGACATCGTCCAGCTCGGCCCGGATTTCCTCGGGCAGATCGACGACCGCGACTTCGCGGACATAGACGATGGGATGCTCGGCATTATCGCCGAAATCATATTCCGTATTCATTGCGCGTTTCCTTTCCTGCCTGTTCATTTCCGCTCGATCGGGATGGTCTGCACGATCGTCTCGGGCGGGGCCCGGTTCAGATCGACATGTAGTAGACCGTTCTCGATCGTCGCGGCTGCGACCTCGACCCCTTCTGCGAGCACGAAGCTGCGCTGAAAGGCCCGTGCGGCGATCCCGCGATGTAGGAAAAGGCGTTCGCTGTCCTCTTCGCTTTGACGGCCGCGGATCACGAGCGCCCGGTCTTCGAGCGTGATCGCGAGGTCTTCCTCGCGGAAGCCTGCCACTGCGAGCGTGATGCGGAACGCATCCTCGCCGCGTTGTTCGATGTTATACGGCGGATAGGCATCCGATCCCTTGGCGGTGCGTTCCACCAACCGTTCCAGCTGGTCGAAGCCCAGCAGGTAGGGATGTGCGCCAAAACTCAGTTTCGTCATTCGGCAAGCCCTTGATCAAGCGACGTTGCAAGTTCGGGCCCCGATCTTCGGCAGCCCACTGATCAAATATGGGCGGCGTGGAAGCCCCCTGCAAGACCCCGCCGACCATTTACGCTGACGGCAAATTTTCTCCTAACCCGTTCGAAACCTGTTATATTGACCCTCCCACCTGACCGCCCTGGCCGAGTCGGGCGGATGATATTTTGCGCAACCAGAACCGGACGATACGGATATGAACGCCCATCTCGAGATGGATCATGAAGAAGTGCTGCGGGTAAAACTGGAAGTGCTGCGCCGCGAACACCGCGATCTGGACGAGGCGATCCTGGCGCTCACGCAGGCCGTGCATTCCGATCAGCTGCGCCTTGTGCGGCTGAAAAAGCAAAAGCTGGCCCTGAAAGACGAGATCGCGCGGATCGAAGACCAGCTCACCCCCGACATCATCGCCTGAACCTGACCTCCGACCAATCCGATCGGCGCCTGCGCGCCTCCGGGGCTTGCCGCGACGGCACAGATTCCTATAGTGCGCGCTCCATCTGCAAAGGGGGCGTCATGAGCGTGAAAGTGGGAATCATCATGGGCAGCCAGTCCGACTGGTCCACGATGAAAGAGGCGGCGGAAATTCTCGACGAACTCGGTGTGGAATACGAGGCGAAGATCGTCTCGGCCCATCGCACTCCCGACAGGCTCTGGTCCTATGGCAAGACGGCTGTGGAGCGTGGGCTGCACGTCATCATCGCTGGCGCTGGCGGTGCCGCACACCTGCCGGGCATGATGGCCTCGAAGACCCGCGTGCCGGTGATCGGCGTGCCGGTGCAGACCCGCGCACTCTCGGGCGTCGACAGCCTTTATTCCATCGTGCAGATGCCCAAGGGCTTCCCGGTCGCGACCATGGCGATCGGGGCTGCGGGGGCTGCCAATGCCGGTCTGATGGCGGCGGGGATCTTGGCCGTGTCGGATGCGGATTTGGCGAAGCGGCTCGATGACTGGCGCGAGAAGCTCTCGGCCTCGATCAAGGAGGAGCCGGAAGATGAGTGAGCCCCTGCCCTATGGATCGGTGATCGGCATCCTCGGCGGCGGTCAGCTGGGCCGGATGCTCTCGGTCGCGGCCTCGCGTCTGGGCTACAAGACCCATATCTTCGAGCCGGGCGCGAACCCGCCCGCAGGCGACGTGGCCCATGCGGTGACGACTGCACCTTACGAGGACGAGGCCGCGCTGCGCGCCTTTGCCGAGGCGGTGGACGTCATCACCTATGAATTCGAGAACGTGCCGACCTCGGCGCTTGATCTGCTGGAAAGCCTCAAGCCGATCCGCCCGAACCGCAAGGCGCTGGCCGTCAGCCAGGACCGTCTGGTCGAGAAAGCCTTCCTCAACGATCTGGGCCTCGCCACCGCACCTTTCGCCGCCGTGGACGATCTCGAGGACCTGCAGGAGGCAATTGCCGAGATCGGCTGCCCCGCGATCCTGAAAACCCGCCGGTTCGGCTATGACGGCAAGGGTCAGGTGGTGATCAACGCGCCCGAAGAGGCCGCCGCCGCGCTGGAGGATATGAAAGGCGCGCCCGCGATCCTCGAAGGCTTCGTGGAGTTCTTCAAGGAGATCTCCGTGATCGGCGCGCGCGCCGAGGATGGCGCGATCTCCTGCTACGATCCGGGCCAGAACAAGCATGAGGGCGGCATCCTGCGCACCACGCTGGTCCCCGCCGCGATCACCGATAACCAGCGCACCGATGCGGTTCTGCTGGCGGCCAAGATCCTGAACAAGCTCGATTATGTCGGCGTGATGGGGGTCGAGCTGTTCGTCACCCGCGACGCGTTGATCGTAAACGAGATCGCGCCCCGCGTGCACAATTCCGGCCACTGGACGCAGGCAGGCTGCGCGGTCGATCAGTTCGAGCAGCATATCCGCGCGGTGACTGGCTGGCCGCTGGGCGACGGCTCGCGCCATTGCGATGTCGAGATGGAGAACCTGATCGGCGACGATATGGACCGGGTGCCGGGGCTGGCGAAGCTCGCGCGGTATCAGGTGCATCTCTACGGCAAGGCCGAGGTGAAGCCGGGCCGCAAGATGGGCCACGTGAACCACATCCTGTAAGTGAAAAAGGCGCCCATCGCGGGCGCCTTTCTCTTATCTCTCGATCACTTCGCGGACCATGTGAAGCGCGTGCCCCACGGGTCGGCCACGCTGTCGCCATAGGCCTCGCGGAAGGCGGCGAGCGGTTCGGCGTCCGCCTTCAGCCCCACTTCGACCAGACCGGTCGCGGGTTGGTGACGCTCTTTGGCCCCGCGGCTGTTCCAGACATTGGTCGCGAGGTGGTGGTGATAGCCGCCCCACCCGTGGAAATTCGCCCCCGGATAGCGGGCCATCACATCCGCGCCGAGCGTCTCGGCATAGAACGGTTCCGCCGGATCGAGCGCGCCCACCTGAAGGTGAACGTGGCCGATCACCGTGCCTTTCGGCGCACCGCGCCACGGGCCACGGGCCTCTGCCATCACGTCGCGCAGGTCGATCGGATCGGTCACCATCGCGATCATCCCGTCCTTGCGCGGCCAGTCTTCGCGGGCGCGGTCACGGTAGATCTCGATGCCGTTGCCCTCTGGGTCGTGCAGGTAGACCGCCTCGCTGACAAGGTGATCGGACGCCCCGTCGAGCCGGATGCCGGTCTCGGCGGCGTGGGTCAACCACGCGCCCAGATCGGCCCGTTCGGGCAGCAGGAAGGCGGTGTGAAACAGCCCCGCTTCCGACCGGCTCGATTTGCGCGCCGATGCGTCGGCCTTGAGGATCACGAGCACCTTGCCATCGACGCCGTAGCGCGCCTCGGTTGCGTCGCCCGAGATCCGCTCCAGCCCGAGCACGCTCTCGTAGAACGCGCCCACCGCCGGGAGGTCATGGACCACGAGGGTCACATGGCCGATTTCGACATTTGCATCACTGGTAGCCATCGTCTCCTCCTGTCATTTCAGTTTGGTCGGGCGCAGCGCATAGAGGCCGTCACCCAGAGCCGCGAGCGCGAATTGCACGACGGCCCACATCACCGGGTATTCCCAGCCACCGCCCTGGTTCGAGAAGCCGAAGCCGTTGCCCCAGTGTGCCGTGAAGGCCGCGCCGAGCAGGATGAACCCGAGCCCGAAGGATACGATCCGCGCATAGATGCCGGTGATCAAGGCGATACCGCCGAGAATTTCTGCCGCCATCGTGAGGATGCCGAGCCAGCCGGGCAGGCCCAGCGATTCAAAGAAGCCCATCGTGCCGGCCGGGGTGAAGACGAACAGCTTCGTCAGCCCGTGGACGAGGAACAAAGCGCCGGTCAGAAGGCGCAGGACGAGGATGCCGTAGGGGGCGAGTTTCGTGTCGATCATGGTCTGTCTCCTGTAGCCGCACTCTCTGTGCGGTGTGTTCGCGTTACAGCGAGGAAATTAGCCATTCCGTTAGCGAATAAAATGGATATTATCAGGAATGACTTTTACCATTTTGTTCTGAATAGCGATGGACATCACCGAACAACTCCGCGCCTTTGTCGCGACCGCCCGCGCGGGCTCTTTCACCGCAGGGGCGGAGCAGCTGGGCATCTCCAACCGGCTCGCCTCGAAATACGTGGCCGAACTGGAGGACCGTCTGGGTACGCGCCTTCTGCAACGCACGACGCGGCGGATCGGGCTGACGCCCGCGGGCGAGCGTCTGCTGGCCGAGGCGCCAAGCGTGCTCGACGGGCTCGACGATCTTCTGGGCGCGGTGTCGGAACAATCGCGCGGGTTTTCGGGCGTGCTGCGGATCTCCGCGCCGGTCACTTTCGGCGAGGTCTATCTGGCGGAAATGCTCGCGCGCTTCGCAGCCCCCCACCCCGATCTGGTGATCGACTTGACGCTCTCGGATGCCGCGACCGATCTGGCCGCCGAGGGGATCGACCTCGCCTTCCGGATCGGGCAGCTCCGCGATCAGGCGCTGCGGGCGCGCAAGCTGGGTGAGATCGGGATGCGTGTCGTGGCCTCTCCCACCTATCTCGAACGTGCGGGCCGCCCGACCCAGATCGCCGATCTGGCCGATCACCGCTGTATCCACGACACCAATCACAGCGCGATCCCGCATTGGCGCTATCGCGAGGGCGGAGAGATCGCCGCCCTGCCCGTTCCCGCGCAGATCCGCGTCAATAGCGGGCGCGCCGCCTGCGAACTGGCGCTGGCGGGGCATGGCATCACCTATGGGCCGGACTTCGTGCTGGAGCCGGAGATCGTGGCGGGGCGGCTGGTCTCGCTGTTTCCGCCGGAGACGCTGCTGCGCATCCCGCTTCATGCGGTCTATCTCGACGGGCCGCGCCTGCCGCGCAAGCTGCGCGCGCTGATCGATTTCGCCTATGAGGATACGCGCGCTCTGCGGACCTGAGCGCTTAGCCCTTGGCCACCACCGTCACGCTTTGCTTCGCCGAGCGATCGCTGCGCTGCGCCGCCTCGGCGCGCTGGTCCATCATGTCCTCGACGAAAAGGCTCAGAAGCGCGCCGCGCCCGTTCACCCCCGCCTTGCGGTAGATCGCGGCGCTTTGCGCCTTGGCGGTGCCCTCGGAGGTCTCGCGGAGCGCTGCGATCTCCGCCGTACTCAGCCCCTTGATCGCAAAAAGCGCGACCTCGCGCTCTGCTGCCGTGAGGCCCCAGTCGGAGAAGCGCTCTTCCAGCAGGTCTTCGAAGGCCGAGGTCGCCCGGCGTAGACGCGCCTTCGCCCGTGCGCCTTCTCGCAGCGCCCCTGCGAGGGCGAACGCGCCGAGGGCGAGGCCCAGAACAAGGCCGATCGCGGCCCCGAGTTCGAGGATTTCACGGTTCTGCCAGCTGATCGGCGCGGGATAGAGGCCGAAGACCGACAGCAGGATATCGGAAATGAAAAACAGCGCGCAGACCGCCTGGAAAAGCAAGATCGCCCCGACAAGCACCGCGCGGCGCAGCCGCGACGTCATAGCGCCGCTCCCGCCGACCGGTGCGAGGGGTCAATCATCGTCGCTTTCCCCGCCGCCATCGTCGCCGCCACCGCTGTCGCCGCCGCCGCCACCGCTACTGTCGCTGTCGCTGCTGTCATGGCTTCCGCCATCGTCGCTGCCCGATGCGCTACTGCTATCGTCCGAGGAGTCGTCGGAGGAATCGCTATCGGAGGTCGTCGTTGTGCGGTCGGAGGTGGAGGTCGCGGAATAGCTCCCCGAGGCGGCGCCGCCCAGAGGGCTATTGTTCAAGATCGGCGTGCGGCTGGAGCGGGACAGGTCGCGCAGGATCTCGCCACTCCGCGGATCGAGGACGATTTCGCGCTCGACGCCCTTGCGGGTGCCGGTGATGCGCACGCGGCCCAGCAAGGTCCGGTGCACATCGATATTCTGGTAGCCGTAGGATTTGAGCTGCCGGGTAACCGCTTCGCTCGCGGTTTCGGCCCGCGCGAGCCCTGGCACCACGGGCACGCTCAGCGCGCCGATCAACACGGCTATCGCCAGATCTCTGCGCAGTCTCATCGGCAAAACTCCCCCCGCGCGCGAACGCGGCATTTCAGAGGATTATGCCCGGCGCACATGGCACCGGGCAAGTCCGTTCGGATCAGTCGTCGTCGCCACCGTCGTCGCCGCCGCTGTCATGCGACCCGCCGCCGTCGGAGCCACTGTCGTGCGAACCGCCATCGTCAGAGCCGCTCTCATGCGAGCCGCCGTCATCCGAGCTGTGATCGGAATCGGACGTGGTGTGATCGTCGTCGTGGCTGTCATCCATGTGATCGTCGCTGCCCGAATGGTCGTCGCCGTGATCGTCCATATGGTCGTCGTCGCTGCCGTCATAGAAATCTTCCGACTGCTGACGGACGCTGACGCCCTGCGTCATGTCATAGCCGGCGCGCGTCCGCGACATTTCCTGCTTCTGGATCTTGCCGGTGGCGCGGTCGTAGACCACTTCGATCTTGGTGCCGTTCGGGTTGTAACCCTCGGCCTTCACCTGGGTCGGGCCGACCTTGATCTCGACATTGGTGAAGCCATTGGCCTGCAGATCGGCAGCGATACCGTCCGTGGACACTTCAGCCTGTGCCATATGCGCCGAGACCGCGAGAGCCGCCAGCGCGGCGAGGGTGGATTTCATTTTCATCTTCTATCTCCTCCGGAACAATTGTCCGCCGCGGGCTGCGACGTCGGAGCAAAGGGTCGGCGGACAACGCCCGCCGGTCCATTGCCAATTGGGTTATGGAGGAGCAATAAACCTCAGGTTGTACGCCGTAAACCTGAGTTTATGCGTCCATATCGAAGCCGAGATGCTTCGCGACCGCGAAAATGTCCTTATCACCGCGGCCACACATGTTCATCACGATGATATGGTCCTTGGGCAGATCGGGGGCGATCTTCATTACATGAGCCAGAGCGTGCGAGGGCTCGAGCGCGGGGATGATCCCTTCAAGACGGCAGGAGAACTGGAACGCCTCCAGCGCCTCCTTGTCGGTGATGTTCACATATTCCGCGCGGCCGGTGTCGTGCAGCCAGCTATGTTCGGGACCGATGCCCGGATAATCGAGCCCGGCCGAGATCGAATGCCCTTCGAGGATTTGCCCGTCCTCGTCCTGCAGCAGATAGGTCCGGTTGCCATGCAGCACGCCCGGACGCCCGCCGGTGAGCGAGGCGCAGTGCTCCATCTTCTCGTCGACGCCGTGACCGCCGGCCTCGACGCCGATGATGCGCACGGATTTGTCGTCGAGGAACGGATGGAACAGGCCCATCGCGTTCGAGCCCCCGCCGATCGCCGCGATCACGGTGTCGGGGAGACGGCCCTCGCCTTCCTGCTCTTCAAGCTGCCAGCGCACTTCCTTGCCGATGATCGACTGGAAATCGCGGACCATCGCCGGGTACGGGTGCGGACCGGCAACCGTGCCGATGCAATAGAACGTGTCGCGCACATTGGTCACCCAGTCGCGCAGCGCATCGTTCATCGCATCCTTCAGCGTGCCGCGGCCCGATTTCACCGGGACGACTTCGGCGCCCAGCAGGCGCATGCGGAAGACGTTGGGGGCCTGACGCTCGACGTCCGTGGCGCCCATATAGACCACGCATTTGAGGCCGAATTTCGCGCAGACGGTCGCGGTGGCCACGCCGTGCTGGCCCGCGCCGGTCTCGGCGATGATCCGGGTCTTGCCCATGCGCCGCGCCAGCAGGATCTGCCCCAGCACGTTGTTGATCTTATGCGCGCCGGTGTGGTTCAGCTCGTCGCGCTTGAGATAGATTTTCGCGCCGCCCAGCTCCTCGGTGATGCGGGGCGCGAAATAGAGCGGCGACGGGCGACCGACATAGTGCTTCCAGAGGTCGTCCATTTCCGCCCAGAAATCGGGATCGGTCTTGGCCTTCTCGTATTCTTCTTCGAGCGACAGGATCAGCGGCATCAGCGTCTCGGACACGAAGCGGCCACCGAAAATGCCGAACCGCCCGTTCTCGTCGGGCACATTCATGAAGGAATTGATCAGATCGTCAGCCATGGCACACCTCGCGCTATTCGTGAGGATCGGTCTAGCGTCAAAGCGGGGCGAGATAAATCCCCGCCCCGGCATCTGGCTAAAAATACTCGATTGCGCGGGGGCCCGCTACGTCCCGTCGGCGCCCTGACGCGCCGCGCGCACGAAAGCGCGGATTTTCTCGGGGTCTTTGACGCCCGGCGCGCTCTCCACGCCCGAGGAGACATCGACCTGCCGCGCGCCGGTCAGCAGGATCGCCTCCGCCACGTTCTCCGGCGTCAGCCCACCGGCCAGCATCCACGGTTTCTCCCAGTTGCGCCCGGCGATCAGCCGCCAGTCGAAGGAAAGCCCGTTACCTCCCGGAAGCTCCGCCTCTTTCGGCGGCTTGGCGTCGAGCAGGATCTGGTCGGCCACCGCCTCATACTCCGCGATCTTCGGCAGATCGGCGGCATCGGCCACGCCCACGGCTTTCATCACCGGCAGGCCGAACTTGGCGCGGATTTCCGTAACGCGCTCAGGCGTCTCCGAACCGTGAAGCTGGATCATGTCGAGCGGCACGGCATCGAGGATATCGGTAAGCAGCTCATCCGAGGGGTTCACCACCAGACCGACCTTGGCGATGCCGGGCTCGACCTCCTGGGCCAGCTTGCGTGCCTCGGCGATCTCCAGATGACGCGGGGATTTGGCGAAGAAGACGAAGCCCACATAGCGCGCGCCCGCCTCGACGGCGGCGGCGATATCCTCGGCCTTGCGCAAGCCGCAAATCTTTACGCGGGCGAGACCCTGCGCGTTGCGGTCTATGGCGACGGTGGGCATCTCAGCGCGAGGGCTGTTCGAGCAGCGCCAGCACGTCGTCCTTCGGGCCGGTCTTGTCGTGGCGCAGGGTCTGAACCTCCGCTTCGAGCTTGCGTGCCTTGCGGTCCGACTGGCGGGCATTGCGGCGCAGACGCGACTCGCGCGCCCATTCCCAGACGAAGCCGATCAGAAGGCCCAGCAGGACGCCCGCGAGGATCACGAGGAACAACGGCACCTGAACCGCCCAATCCCAGCCAAGGAAGCTGCCCGCCTCGAGCGGCAGCACCCGCAGCGTGACGATTTGACGATTGGCCAGCGCCAGCCCGATCAGGACCACGGCGAGCAGACCGAGAAACAGCAGCCGAAGCGCTCGAATCATTAGCTCTTATTCCTCTTTCCCGTTCAGCCGGTCGCGCAGCAGCTTACCGGTCTTGAAGAAGGGTACGTGTTTTTCCTCGACCTCAACCGCCTCGCCGGTGCGCGGGTTCCGACCGGTGCGCGCGTCGCGCTTCTTGACGGAAAAGGCCCCGAACCCACGAAGCTCGACGCGGTCGCCCGAGGCCAGCGCCTCGGTGATCTCGTCGAAGATCGTATTTACGATTTTTTCGACATCCCGCTGGTAGAGATGCGGATTCTCCTCGGCAATCTTGGTGATCAACTCAGAGCGGATCATCTTGTTATCTCCCCCCACGGGCTTGGCCGGGTGTCCCCCGGCTCTTACATGCGTCATTTCGTAATTATAGGACCAATCGTTGCAACGCGGAACAGCAAAGACCCGGAAAATCCACGTAAAATCGAGCCCCTAGCGGTCTGCCGCCGACGGAAGCGCCTTCGCAAACGCAGAAATTCAGCGCTTCGCCCGCCCAAGCGTCACCCGTTGCGCGAATCGTCGTCGCAGATCGCCAAGGCTTTGCGGAACGAAAAAGGCCCCGCCAATCGGCGGGGCCTTTCGTTGAGCCAAGCGGCTCGATCTCTTATTGGTCGCCCTTGAGCGCGGCACCCAAGATGTCGCCCAGCGACGCACCCGAGTCCGACGAACCGTACTGTTCCACGGCTTCTTTCTCTTCAGCGATCTCACGCGCCTTGATCGACACACCCAGCTTACGGGTCTTGGAGTCGACGTTGGTCACGCGGACATCGACGTGATCGCCAACCTGGAAGCGCTCGGGGCGCTGGTCGGCACGATCGCGGGCGAGGTCCGAACGGCGGATGAACGACTTCATGCCGTTGTATTCCACCTCGACGCCACCATCTTCGATCGCGGTCACGGTCACGGTCACGATCGAACCACGCTTCACGCCGTCAACGGCATCGGAGAACGTGTCGGCGTCGAGCGCCTTGATCGAGAGCGAGATACGCTCCTTGTCGGTGTCCACTTCGGTGACAGCGGCCTTGACCATGTCGCCTTTGCGGTAGTCCTGGATCGCATCCTCGCCACGCTGTTCCCAGCTGAGGTCCGAGAGGTGCACCATGCCGTCGATGTCGTTCTCGAGGCCAACGAACAGACCGAATTCGGTGATGTTCTTGACTTCGCCTTCGATGACGGTGCCAACCGGATGCGTCTCTGCGAAGACTTCCCACGGGTTGCGCATGGTCTGCTTGAGGCCAAGCGAGACGCGGCGCTTCGCGGTGTCGATCTCGAGGACCATGACGTCGACTTCCTGGCTCGTCGAAACGATCTTGCCGGGGTGGACGTTCTTCTTGGTCCAGGACATCTCGGACACGTGCACGAGACCTTCGACACCCGGCTCCAGCTCGACGAACGCGCCGTAGTCGGTGATGTTGGTCACGCGGCCGGTGTGCACCGAACCCAGAGCGAACTTCGACTCGACCGAGTCCCACGGATCCGACTGCAGCTGCTTCATGCCGAGCGAGATGCGGTGGGTTTCCTTGTTGATCTTGACGACCTGGACCTTGACGGTCTCGCCGATCGACAGGATCTCGGACGGGTGGTTCACGCGGCGCCATGCCATGTCGGTGACGTGCAGCAGACCGTCGACGCCGCCCAGATCAACGAACGCACCGTATTCGGTGATGTTCTTGACCACACCATCAACGACCTGACCTTCGGAGAGGTTCGCGATGACTTCGGCGCGCTGTTCGGCGCGGCTCTCTTCGAGGATCGCACGACGCGAGACAACGATGTTGCCACGACGACGGTCCATCTTGAGGATTTGGAACGGCTGCTTGAGACCCATGAGCGGGCCAGCGTCGCGCACCGGGCGCACGTCGACTTGCGAGCCGGGCAGGAACGCGACAGCGCCGCCCAGATCGACGGTGAAGCCGCCTTTAACGCGACCGAAGATGGCGCCTTCGACGCGCTCTTCTTTGGCGTAAGCTGCTTCGAGACGATCCCATGCCTCTTCGCGGCGGGCTTTCTCACGCGAGATAACGGCTTCGCCGCGAGCGTTCTCGACACGGTCGAGATACACTTCGACTTCGTCGCCGACTTCGATCTGCGGAGCCTCGCCGGGGTTGGCGAATTCTTTGAGTTCGACGCGGCCTTCCATTTTGTAGCCGACATCGATGATGGCCTGGCCCGCCTCGATGGCGATGACCTTGCCTTTAACAACCGAACCTTCGTTCGGGGTGTCGATTTCGAGGCTCTCGTTCAGAAGGGCTTCGAATTCGTCCATGGTTGCATTTTGCGACATGCGTTCAGATTTTCCTTTTCATCTTCGGTTTTCTGGCCTTGCGGTTGGCTCCGCCGGTCTTTCGTTGGAATGTCTGTGCTGCAATAGCATACGGGTCGGGTGAGTCCCAACCTGTCTCAGACCGCGCCCATATAGGCGCGATCAGCCAGTATCGCAAGCATTTATTGCGTCATAGACAGGCTGCGAGCGCCTTTCGCTCAGCCTCGGCTCGCGGTTGCGAGAGCGGCTTTGACGTCGCCCAGCATCCAGGCCGAAAGGGGCTCCGCGCTGGCGGGATAGGTCGCGATCACCGATCCGTCGCGGCCCAGTAGCACCTTGTTGAAGTTCCAGCTCGGCTCGAACCCCTCGGTTTCGCGCATCCAGCGATAGAACGGATGCGCCTGCGGCCCCTTCACCTTGGCCAGCTGCGCCATCGGCAATTCGGCCCCGAAGGTTAGCGCGCAATAGCGTTTGGCCTCTTGCGCGGTAGAGAGTTCCTGCCGGAAATCATTCGACGGCACCGTGAGGATCACCAGCCCGTCGCGGCCATAGGTTTCGGACATTTCCTGCAACTCGGTAAATTGCGGGGCGAAACCGCATTTCGAAGCGGTATTGACCACAAGCACGACCTTGCCGCGGAAATCAGCAAGAGAGACCGTCTCGCCCTCCACCAGATCGAAGGACAGATCCCCCGGCACCGGCATCGCGGAATGAGCCTTCACCGCGATCGGTTCGGGCGTCGCGGCCGGGCCGTCGGCGCGTGCCGGAACGGTCGCAAAGGAGACGCATGACAACATGCAGGCCAAAGTTACGGACAAGCGCATCAGTCCACCCTCGAAATATATCCACCAACACCCAACGCGAGAGTCGGGAAATAGTTCACCACTTCGTGAATATATATTTCAGGTATCCCTTTGCTTCAATCGCAAATTCGGTCGACGCGACGGTACTTTGGGACCGGAAACTCCGGTATTTCCATGGGATCACGGGGCTTTACGCCGGGCCGCACTGCCTCCGGCGCGGTGTTCACGCTATCGAAATCGAGCGCGAGGCGCTGGCAAATTCCGAGGCTTTTCTGCCCGATATCGCCGAGATCGCGCAGATCGATCAGATGCCCGCCCTTCCGCGCGTAGCCCGTGACCCCGAAATCGAGCGGCGGGTCGAGGCGTAGCCGTTCAGTGTCGGGGCCGAACAGCGCAGCGCCGCCCTGCCAGTCCTCCGCAGGCCCGAGCGCCACCTGCACTTCGAACCGTCCCGGCGGCACCAGCAGGCGAAAGAATTCACCGCCCTGCGCATAGGCGCCCATCACGTCCTGCCCGGTCTTGGCATCACGCAGCACGATATAGAGATCGCGATCAGGGGCAGATTTGATCTGCAGCGGCAAGGTGCGCGGCAGGTCGGTCTCGCTCCACAACAGCCCCTGCGGGCGCCCCTCGGCTGTGGCCTGCGAGGCAAGAACCAGCGAGAGGAGAACCCAGCGCAGCATCCCCGCCCCCTAGTCCAGATCGCCCGCGCGGCGGGCCTCGATCTGATCGGCGGCGCGGGCGACCGCCTCGTCGATGCTCAGCTCGGAGGTGTCGATCACCAGCGCATCCACCGCCGGGCGCAGCGGGCTGTCGGCGCGGCCCATGTCGCGGGCGTCGCGCTCGCGCACCTGTTCGAGCACGTCGGCCTCATCGCCGCCCAGCTCCAGCCAGCGCCGATGCGCGCGTACCTCCGGCGAGGCGGTCACGAACAGCTTCACCTCCGCCTGCGGGCAGATCACCGTGCCGATATCGCGCCCATCGAGCACCGCACCGCCCTCGCGCGCCGCGAAATCGCGCTGAAACGCCACCAGCGCCGCGCGCACCTCGGGGATCGCCGCGACGATCGAGGCCGCCTGCCCCGCTTCCATCGTGCGCAGGTCTTCGCGCTCGAGATCCTCGGGACAAAGCGCCTTGGCCGCCGCGATGGGCTCCAGCCCCTCGGTCTCGGATTTCATGCCAACCGCGCGATAGAGCGCACCCGTATCGAGATGCGCCAGCCCGAACCGCTCGGCCACGGCCCGACTGATCGTCCCTTTGCCCGCAGCGGCGGGGCCATCGATGGCTACTGTGAATTTCATCGTTTCATCCGCAAATAAACTGCCCGCAGGATCAATAGCGCCAGGGCCGTCAGGCTCAAAGAGACTGCGACGCTCTTCAGAAGCGTCCATCTGCTCGCGAAGGCGATCATGTCATCCGTTACCGTGCCGGTCCGCAACAATGCGGCAACGGCATGATTTTCGAGATAGTCAAACACAGCACCAAGAGCCGCCAGGATCGACAACACCACGGCAAGCCAGCTCTTTGCAAGGGCCCTGAACGCGACAATCAGCGTCACCGCCTCCAGGGCCGGAAAGACAAGATCGAGCCGCTGCTGAACCGAGAGGTAATACTGTCGCGCCGGAGCATCGAGCGCATCGAGGAGCGCACGGGCCTGCGCAGCACTGTAGCCGCCCGGACGCAAATCGAACGGCGCCAGACCGCCCGCCGCATCCCGAAGATGCGGCAAGGTAACGAGCGTCATCGCAAGATAGACCGCCCCCGTCAGGGACGCGAGCAGGACAAAGGCGACCTGCGCCCGGCTCACCGGTCCGCCCGGACGATCTCCGCGCCAAGCCCGGCCATCAGGTCCTCGAAGATCGGGAAAGATGTGGCAATGGGCGAGCCGTCATCGACGGAGACCGGCTGTTGCGCGGCCATGCCCAGCACCATGAAGCTCATCGCGATCCGGTGGTCGAGATGGGTCACGGCCGTGCCACCGCCGGGCACGCCCTCGGGGCCGCAGCCATGCACGATCAGCGTGTCCTCGTCTTCCTCGATCTTGATGCCATTGGCTTCGAGACCACGCGCCATCGCGTCGATCCGGTCGCTTTCCTTCACGCGCAGCTCATGCACGCCGGGCATCCGGGTCACGCCTTCGGCAAAGGCTGCGACGACCGAGAGCACCGGATATTCGTCGATCTGCGCCGAGGCGCGCTCGGCGGGCACGTCGATCCCGTGCAGCTTGGAATAGCGCACGCGCAGATCGGCCACCGGCTCGCCGCCCTCTTCGCGCTCGTTCTCGAAGGTCAGATCGGCGCCCATCTCGCGCAGCGTGATGAAGATCCCGTTGCGGGTAGGGTTCTGGCTGACGCCCGGCACCACGATCTCGGAGCCCGGCACGATCAGCGCAGCACAGACCGGGAAAGCGGCCGAAGACGGATCGCGCGGCACGGCGACCTCCTGGGCCTTCAGTTCGGGCTGGCCCTGCAACGTGATGACATGGCCCTGATCGGTCTCTTCGGTGGTGATCTCGGCGCCGAAGCCGCGCAGCATCCGCTCGGTATGATCGCGGGTCGGGGTCTTCTCGATCACGACGGTCTGGCCCGGCGCGTTCAGACCCGCCAGCAGCACCGCCGATTTCACCTGCGCCGAGGCCATCGGCGTTGCGTAGCGCACAGGTGCGGGGCTCGGCGCGCCGAGGATGGTCATCGGCAGACGCCCACCATGACGCCCGAAAGCCTGCGCGCCAAACAGCCGGATCGGATCGGTCACGCGGCCCATTGGGCGTTTGCGCAAGCTACCGTCGCCGGTGAAGGTCGCAACGATCGGCGAGGTCGCCATCGCGCCCATGATCAGACGCACGCCGGTGCCGGAATTGCCGCAATCGATGACGTCTTCGGGCTCGGCGAATCCACCCACGCCCACGCCATGCACCGACCAGCTGCCCGGACCGTGCTGCGTGACCTCGGCCCCGAAGGCACGCATCGCCTTGGCCGTGTCGAGCACGTCTTCGCCTTCGAGCAGGCCGGTGATCTTCGTCTCGCCCACCGAGAGCGCGCCAAGGATCAGCGCGCGGTGGCTGATCGACTTGTCGCCGGGAACCTCCGCCGTGCCCTTGAGGGGCCCGCATTTGCGCGAAGTCATTTTGATCGGAGTGCCGTGGCCGGACATAGTGCCTCCCTTATTTCAACGCGCCCCTGTTAGCGCGATCTGGCGGGAGGCGGAAGGGCTCAGATCCGCCGATAGGTCAGGTAATGCGGCTTGCGGCCCTCACGCAGCGCTTTCTGCTCGTAGCGCGTCGAGAGCCAGTCCTCCCACGGCGTATCCCAATCGCCCGAAACCGGCTGCGGATCGTCGAAATCGAACGCGGCGGGCACCTCGAACAGAGGCTCGAATCCGGCCTGCGGGACTTCCTCGACGGTCTGGCGGACGTAATCGGGGATGTCGGTCGCCACACGGAATTCCGATCCCGGTTTGAGCGCGCGGTGCAGCGGCTCGAGATGCTCCTGCGTCACGAAGCGCCGACGGTGGTGCTTCGATTTCGGCCACGGGTCGGGATAAAGCAGAAACGCCTTCGAGATCGAACCCGCGGGCAGCACATCCATCAGGTCGCGCGCATCGCCGGGATGGACCGCGACATTTGGGATTTTCTCGCGCCGCAGCTTGCCCAGCAGCATAGCGACGCCGTTCACGAAAGGCTCGCAGCCGATGAACTCCACCTCCGGATAGGTCTGCGCCATATGCGCCAGATGCTCGCCCCCGCCGAAGCCCACTTCCAGCCAGACCGGCTTGCCCTTGAACCGCGCCGCCATGTCGAGCGGTTCGCGGTCGGGGTTCACGTCCCAACCGACGGGACCGGGCAGACGGCCCGGCAGGTCCTCGCGCAGATATTCCTTCTGCGCCTTGTTCAGCGTCTTGCCGTGGCGGCGACCATAGAAGTTGCGCCAGGGCTGTTCGGGGGTGTCATTCTCGCTCATGGGAGGGGCCTCTAGCCGCGTCGCTCGAAAGGTTCAAGCCTTCTGAATGAGGAACAGTCCGAGGCACATGAAGCCGATCCCCGCCCCGCGCATCAAGGTGATGGGCCGCACGAGTGCCCCGAACAGGCCGAATTGGTCGATCGCGGCGGCCGAAATCATCTGTCCCAGCAGCACGAAGAACACCGCATTGCCGACCCCGAAGCGCGGCGCGATGAAGGTGATCGAGAGCACGTAGAAGGCGATCAGCACGCCTGCGAGAAACAGGTATTTCGGCTGATCGGGGATACGCGCGAACCCCGAGGGCCCTGTCGTGACCGCGACGGCCAGAACCGCCCCCAAGAGCGCCACGGAGAACAGCACCACCGCCGCCACCGCGGGCGAGCCGATGCGGCTGCCAAGCTGGGCGTTGAGTGCGGCGAGGACCGGAATGCCGATCCCGGCAGCAAGCATGATCGCGGCATAGCGCAGGGCGTCGGGCATGGTCTTTCTCCTCCGGTTTTCGGCGGAGAGTGGCGCGGAAGGGCTGGGGGTGCAAGGTGGATCGCAAAGCGCTAATTCTGTTCGTTTTTGCGCATATTCTGTAATTTTATCGGTATTCCAAATTTTTACGCACAATGTAGATCCTGTCGCCATCGCCTTCGGGCCCATCAGACGACGACACAAAGGATAGATTCCATGACGAAACTCACCGACCTCGCGGCCCCGCTCGGCCGCCTCCTCCTCGCCCAGATCTTCATCATCGCGGGCTTTCAAAAAATCACCGGCTATGTCGGGACCCAAGGCTACATGGAAGCGATGGGCGTGCCCGGCGCGCTTCTGCCGCTCGTGATCCTGACCGAACTGGGCGGCGGCATCGCATTGCTGCTAGGCTGGAAGACCCGGATCGTGGCTTTCCTGCTCGCGGGCTTCAGCCTCATCTCGGGCTTCCTGTTCCACTACGTCCCGAGCCTCGGCATGACCGGCATGGAAGCGCAGGGCCAGATGATCAACTTCATGAAGAACATCTCGATCGCGGGCGGCATGCTGATAATCGTGGCGCAGGGCGCGGGCAAATGGTCGCTCGATGCCCGCGAAAACACCCAGCACAGCGGCCGGGTCACCGCGTAAGCGACAATGCCCGAGGCGACCAGCCAAGGGCAGCGCCCCACCCTCCGAAAAACGGAGAAGGCCCCGCCGATGCGGGGCCTTTTTCATTGCAAGATCAGCTCAGCCGCGGCCGCGATAAGGCGGCACGCCCTGATCGGGGATCCACATATCCTCGGGCTTCGGCGCGCTCTGCCAGAAGACGTCGATCGGGATGCCGCCGCGCGGATACCAATAGGCGCCGATGCGCAGCCATTCGGGCTCCAGCAGATCGCGCAGACGCTGGCCGATCATCACCGAGCAATCCTCGTGGAACGCCCCGTGATTGCGAAACGCGCCGAGGAAGAGCTTCAGAGATTTGCTCTCCACGAGCCAGTCGCGCGGGACGTAATCGATCATGATATGCGCGAAATCAGGCTGGCCGGTGAGCGGGCAAAGCGAGGTGAATTCGGGGGCTGTGAACCGCACGAGATAGCGCTCGCCTTTGCGCGGCTGCGGCACGCGTTCCAGCACGGCCTCGTCGGGCGTTTGCGGCAGGTCGGTCGATTGGCCTAGCTGGGTCAGGCCGGAGGTATCGGTGCTCATGGGATGGTCTTTCCGTCGAGAAGCGTTCGCGCGGCACTAAGGCCACGCAGGCCCCGAGGTCAAATCAAACCTTGCGGCCCCGTATCGAACGAATGGCTCGGGCGGCTAGGCCGGGCCGCGCCCGACCCTCCCCATGGGAGGGCGCTTTGGCGATGATAGCGCGGGCTCTCACTTCGTTCGCGGCTTCCGAGATAAAGCGCCAA
Organism: Thioclava sp. PTB-PU3-1; assembly: GCF_055666785.1. Classification (NCBI taxonomy): domain Bacteria; kingdom Pseudomonadati; phylum Pseudomonadota; class Alphaproteobacteria; order Rhodobacterales; family Paracoccaceae; genus Thioclava; species Thioclava sp. PTB-PU3-1. Next base: position 348,647 of record NZ_JBVNVL010000004.1, read on the forward strand.
GCCACAAGCGGAGTAAAGTGCCCTCCCAAGGGTCGGACACGACCCTCAGCACCATCCCCGCAAAAACAAACGGGCAGAGGTTTCCCCCTGCCCGTCGCTAATTCCGGAAGCTCTCGCCTCAGACCGCTTTCTTCAGCGCCTCGACCAGATCGGTCTTCTCCCACGAGAAGCCGCCATCGGCCTCGGGGGCGCGGCCGAAATGGCCGTAAGCCGCGGTGCGCTCGTAGATCGGCTTGCACAGATCGAGCGTGTCGCGGATGCCTTTCGGCGTCAGATCCATCACCTGCCCCACGGCCTTTTCGATCACCTCGTCAGGCACTTCTCCGGTGCCGAACGTGTCGACATAGATCGACAGCGGCTTCGCCACGCCGATCGCGTAGGACACCTGGATCACGCATTTGCGCGCCATGCCTGCCGCGACCACGTTCTTCGCCAGATAGCGCGCCGCATAGGCCGCCGAGCGGTCCACCTTGGTCGGATCCTTGCCCGAGAACGCGCCGCCGCCATGCGGGGCCGAGCCGCCATAGGTGTCCACGATGATCTTGCGCCCGGTGAGACCCGCATCGCCATCCGGACCGCCGATCACGAAAGTGCCGGTCGGGTTCACCCACCATTCGGTCTCCGGCGTGATCCAGCCTTCGGGCAGGGTCTCGCGGATATAGGGCTCGACGATGGCGCGGATGTCATCCGAAGTCTGATGCTCATGCGCGTGCTGGGTCGAAAGCACGATCTGGCTGACGCCGACGGGGCGGCCATTCTCATAGCGCACAGACAGCTGAGATTTCGCATCGGGGCGCAGCTCGGGTTCGGCGCCCGATTTGCGCGCCTCGGCGAGACGGCGCAGGATCGCGTGCGAGTAATGGATCGGTGCAGGCATCAATTCGGGCGTCTCGTCGGAGGCGAAACCGAACATGATCCCCTGATCGCCAGCCCCGTCCTTGTCGACGCCCTGCGAGATATGGGCTGATTGCGGGTGCAGGAAATTCGCGACTTTCAGCGTCGCCCAGTGAAACTCGTCCTGCTCGTAGCCGATATCCTTGACGCATTCGCGCACGATCTTGTCGATGCCTTCGAGATATTCGGCGAGCTTGGTTTTGTCGGCCAGACCGACCTCGCCGCCGACCACGACCTGATTGGTCGTCGCGAAGGTCTCGCAGGCCACCCGCGCGTTGGGCTCTGCAGCCAGGAAAGTATCGAGAACGGCATCCGAAATCCGGTCACAGACCTTATCGGGATGCCCCTCCGAAACGGATTCGGAGGTGAAGACGTAATTCGCGCGTGCCATTGAAGGGTGCTCCGTTGTTGATATCCCCACCCCGTCAGGAAGCCGTTGGGGTGGTTCGGCTTTCTAGCTAGGAGCGCCTGCCGGTCGGGTCAATCGAAATACGCGCAAAGATTGAAAGAAGCGCTAAGGCTGCAACAATCAGCGCGATGAACGGTGAGTCACCCAGCTTGGAATAGAGCGTCGGCGGCAGGCTCGGCGGCAATTCGACGTCCAGCTTGCCCATTTTGTCCAACCCGAGGCTCGCCGAGATCCGCCCCTTCGCGTCGATCATCGCAGTGACGCCGGTATTGGCGTCGCGCGCAAGCGGCAGGCCCTGTTCGATCGCGCGCAGCCGCGCCTGCGCGAAATGCTGATAGGGCCCGCTGAGGGTTCCGAACCACGCATCATTCGTGACCTGCAAGATCCAGTCGGGTCGCTGCGCGAAGCCGCGCAGGTCCTGCGGGAAGATCGCCTCGTAGCAAATGAGCGGCGCAACATGGCCGAGCTTGCCCAAGTTCAGCAGCTTCTCCCCCGGCCCGGACGAATAGCCGTTGCCGACCTGTGCGGCGAAGGCGGTGATCCCGATTTTCGCCAGCGCATCGCCGAAGGGCATGTATTCGCCGAAGGGCACGAGGTGGGATTTGTCGTAAAGCGCCTCGATCCGGTCATCGGGCGTGATGACGGCCAGCGAATTGAAATAGCGGCTGCCTTCACTGCGCTGCACCCCCATCGCGAGCGGAATGCCCCCTGCCGCCTCGGTCGACATCTCCAGCCCGCCCATCGGACGGTCGAGCAGGAAAGGCACCGCAGTTTCCGGCCAGACGATCAAGTCGGGTTTCGGCTGGCCGGGTGCAGGATCGGCTTTCGTCAGGTCCAGGAGCCGCTGGAAGAACTTCATCCGGTATTCCGGCAGCCATTTCAGGTTCTGCGGCGCGTTGGGCTGTACAAGCCGCAGGGTGATCGGCTCAGGCCTCGGCGCCACCGGCGCGTTGAGCCGCGCCACCCCGCCGAGCCACAGCCCGACCAGAACCACCAGCGCTGCGCCCACGAGCCCGAGGGCGGCAGGCATCCGCATCCCGCGCGTCATCGCGGGCGCCGCCGCGATCAGCATCGTGATCAGGCTCAGCCCCAGCGGACCGACAAAGGCTGCCGCCTGCGCGATGGGCGTGCCGATCCAGATATGGCCGACCAGCACCCACGGAAACCCGGTGAAGACGTAAGAGCGCAACGCATCCGAGGCCGCCATGCCGAGCGCTATTCCCACTGCGCGCGAGCGCGGCCCCTGCCCCGCATAGGCCCCGAGCCCGTAGCCGATCGCCCAGAACGCGCCCATTCCCGCGGCCATCAGGACCAGCGCAAAGGGCGCCATCCAGCCATAGACATCGGCCTCGACCATGAAAGGCTCGACGATCCAGAACATCGCCGCCAGCGCATAGCCGAAGCCGGTGGCGAACCCGATCCAGATCGTGGAGGCTCGCCAGCGTTCGGCCGAGGCGAACCAGACGGTGGCCGCCAGCGCGGGCAGCGCGATCCACCAAAGCCCCAAGGGCGCTTGGCCGGCGGCGAACAGCACACCGAAAAGCGCTGCCAGAGCCAAGCTCTGCCAGCGCGGGCGCATTGGTGCGCGAAAGCCGTCTCGGATGGTCGCGATCATGGGCGCGTCATAGCCCGCTCACTCGGCGGGCGCCACTCCCGGCAGACGCACGCGCAGACGTTTGATCCGGCGCGGATCGGCATCGACCACCTCGTATTCGACGCCGTTCTCGGTCACCACGACCTCGCCCCGGGCGGGCACCCGGCCAAGCTGCATGAAGACCAGACCGCCCATCGAATCGATCTCGTCATCGGCCTCCTCGTCAGACAGCCGCATCCCGATCTGCGCTTCGAACTCGTTGACCGGCGCGCGGGCCTGCACGACCCATTGGCCGGGCTTTTCCTCGCGCCAATAGGCGTCGTCGGCCTCGTCGTGCTCGTCCTCGATCTCGCCGATCACCTGCTCGATCAGATCCTCGAGCGTGAGCAACCCGTCGACCCCGCCATATTCGTCGATCACCAGCGCCATATGGGTGCGCTGTACCTGCATCTTCTGCAAGAGCACACCGATCGGCATCGAGGGCGGCACATAGAGAAGCGGACGGATCAGTTTGCGCAACGAAAACCGGCCATTGCCCGATCCGAACCCGTATTCCAGCGCCAAGTCCTTCAGGTGGACAAGGCCCAGCGGCGTATCGAGCGTTTCCTTGAAGACCGGCAGACGCGAATAGCCGTGCTGACGGAACTTCTCCACCAGCTCGTCGCGGGTGATGGAGACCGGAACGGCCTCGATCTCGACTTTGGGAATGGCAACATCGCCCACCCGCATCTTGCGCAGGTTCCCGAGCCCCAGCGGCGCTGGCGCGGGTTTGGGCGGCATTTCTACCTGTGGGGCCTCTTCTTCCATGGGGCGTTGCCCGAAGAAGCGGCTGAGCAACCCGCGCGAAGCGGGCTCCGAAGACTGACCGGGTTCTGCGTTTTCCGAACTACCGGTATTGGCGGAGGTAACTCCGTCGGCGACCTGTCCCATTGTTCCTTTCCGAAAGATGACGCGGAATGCGCCTAGTCTTACACATATGGGTTACGAATTCCTACGCTTTCAAGAAGCCGGATTTCGATTTGTTCCATTACTTGCGCATCTTCGTCGCGAATATGGTCATAGCCCAACAGATGCAGCACCGCGTGGATGAGCAAATGCAGCGTGTGATCTTCGACGGATTTGCCCTGTTCTTCAGCCTCTCGGGCACAGGTTTCATAGGCAATGGCTAGGTCGCCAAGCTCGATTTCGCCGAAGACATCAGGCGCGGGCGGTTCGGGATGCGCACCGGGCTCTTCCGCGCCGCGTTCCTCGGCAGGCCAGCTCAGCACATTGGTGGGCTTCGCATTGTCGCGATATTCGCCGTTCAGCTCGGCGATGCGCGCGTCGTCACAGGCGAGAACCGAGAGGCGGCAGAGCTCCGCCTCGATCCCGCGATCCTCCAGCACCAGCGTTGCGGCGCGGGTCATCAGGTCATCCAGCCCCACAGTCTCCCAGCGGGCGTCTTCGATCTCGAGGTCAATTTCCATTGGAATTCCCGCCCTCTGCGCCAAGCGTCAGGTCGCCCACCTGCTGCCCGGCCTTGTCATAGACCAGCACCTGGCCCGCATCGGTCACCACGACCGTATAGTTGCGCGCAAAGGTCACGGCTTCGGCCTGAGCTCCCTCGGGCAGCGTGATCGCGGCGGGCAGTTGCGGCAGCGGATTGGGTTGCTGCAAGCGGATGACAAGCAGCGCCACGATCGCTACAAGCCCGACGATCATCACCGCCGCAAGCGTGGTCACCAGTATCTTGAGAAAGCGAAGATCGGGTGGCAGCGTGGTGGCAGGCTCTTCGTCAGGCAGGTCGGACATGAATAAGGAAATCCTCAGCATCGAGATCGGACCCGGCATGGGTCCCCGCCTTGATAAGGCCTTGGCGGCGGCTGTGCCAGAGGAAGCGGCCCTCTCGCGCTCGCGTCTGGCGAAACTGATCGCGGAGGGCTCGGTCAGCCGCGAGGGCGTGGCTGTCACCGATCAGAAAACGAAGGTCGCCGAGGGCGAGGTCTATCAGATCGCGCTGGAGCCGCCGAAAGAAGTCGAGACCGTCGCGCAGGACATCCCCCTCGAAGTGCTGTGGGAAGATGACGACCTGATCGTCGTGAACAAGCCTGCGGGCATGGTCACCCACCCCGCGCCGGGCACGCCCGAAGGCACGCTCGTCAACGCGCTGCTGCACCATTTCGGCGGCAATCTCTCGGGCATCGGCGGCGAGGCGCGCCCCGGCATCGTGCACCGCATCGACAAGGACACCTCGGGGCTGCTAGTCGTCGCGAAATCGGACCGGGCGCATCACGGGCTGGCCGCGCAATTCGAGGCGCATACGGTGCATCGCCATTACCGCGCGCTCTGCCACGGCGTGCCGCAGGCCTCTGATCCGCGCCTGCGCGGGCTGAATGGCGTCAGCTTCGAGCAAGGCGGCGTGCTGAAGATCGTAACGCAACTCGCGCGCCACAAGACCGACCGGCAGAAGCAGGCGGTGGTCGCCAATGGCGGCCGCCACGCTGTCACCCGCGCCCGCACGATCGAGGATTTCAACGGCACCGCGGCGCTGATCGATTGCTGGCTGGAGACCGGGCGCACGCACCAGATCCGCGTCCATATGGCCTATGCGGGCCACGGGCTGATCGGCGATCAGACCTATGGCGGCAAGCGCAAGATCTCGGAAAAAGCGGTCGGAGCTGCGGCGGCAGAGGCCGTGCGCGCCTTCCCGCGTCAGGCGCTCCATGCGGCGACTTTGGGCTTCATCCATCCGGTCACCGAGGAGGAGCTGTCCTTCGAGGCGCCCCTGCCCGAGGACATGACCGCGCTGATCGACGCATTGCGCGCGGCCTCCGCGCCCCCAACCGGCGGCACGGGCCCGTGAACGTCTGGTGGGCCGAGCTTCTGACGCTGCTGATTCACTTCGGCTCTCAGGTGCTCGCGCTTTTGCGGGTGCTCACCCGGCCCGACAAACCGCCTGCGGTGCGCGCAAGCTGGACCGTCCTGATCCTGTCCGTGCCGTTTCTGGGCGTCATCCTCTACATCCTGATCGGCGAGACGCGGCTCAACCAGCGCATCGCGCGCAAACTGCAGGCGACGGTGGACGCCCTGCCCGCCCCCGATCCGGTCGAGCCTGAAGACCTCGAGGCCGTCACGCCGGAATATCGCGCAGCCTTCGCGCGGGCCGCCGCCATCAACGGCTATGCGCCCAGCACCGGCGATGCGATCACCTTCCTGCCCGACCCGTCCGACCAACTCGAACCGCTGATCGCCGATATTGACGCTGCCACCCAGAGCGTGCACCTGATCACCTATATCTGGCTGAGCGATCTGACCGGCATCGCCATGGCCGAGGCGCTGACCCGCGCGGCCACCCGTGGGGTGAAAGTGCGCGTCCTTGTCGATGGGCTGGGCGCGCGCGCCTTCATCAAATCGCGGCACTGGAAGGCGATGAAAAAGGCCGGCGTGAAGACCGCGATCGCCTTTTCCTTCCGCTGGCCGCTTTTTAAGCTCGCGACGATGCGGATCGATCTGCGCAATCACCGCAAGCTCGCCGTGATCGACGGGCATGTGGCCTATGCCGGCTCGCGCAACATCGCCGACCCGGAATTCCGCATCAAGGCGCGCTTCGCACCTTGGACGGATGTGATGCTGCGGATCGAGGGGCCGCTCGCCGCCCAGCACCAGCATATCTTCGCGACCGATTGGGTGACCCATAGCCACGAGGAAATCTCGGACCTCGTGCTCCCGACCCCCGCCGCACCGACCGCACGGCCCGGAACGGCGGTCGCCTTCGCGACGGGGCCGATGCTGGACACGCGCGGGGTTCCGGATGTGTTCCTTGCCGTGATCGGGGCCGCGCGCGAGACGCTGACGCTGTCGACCCCCTATTTCGTGCCAGGCGAGGAGATCGCCTCGGCGCTGCGCGCCGCCAAGCGCCGGGGCGTGCGGGTGCAGGTGATCGTGCCAAGGCGCAACGACTCGCGCTTCGTCGCCCATGCCGCGCGCAGCTTCTATCCGGTGCTGGCCGAGGCGGGCGTCGAGATCTGGGAGCATGGGCCGGGCCTGTTGCACGCCAAGACGCTGCTGGCCGACGGCCGCGTGGCGATCCTCGGCTCGGCCAATCTCGACCGCCGCAGCTTCGAGCTGAATTACGAGAATTGCGTGCTGATCGAGGATAACGAACTGGGGCTCGCGCTTGGCGAACGCCAGCGTCACTGGATCGCGCAGGCCCGCCGGATCGGCCCGGAACGCATCGCGGAATGGCCCCTTCACTGGAAAATCATCAACAATCTGATGTCGGTCCTCGCCCCGATCTTGTGAGGCGTCAGATGTTTTTTTACACATGCGCGACGGAAATCCCGTTACGATACGTTGATCTTTCTATGCGACTGCGTCAGGGCGGCTTTCGGTGAACCAATCGCCACTGCCCTGCGTTTCTTGAAAGAACGGGGAGATATCCCCATATTGAGCAGCCGCCAAAAGGGAGACATGGGAGACGATGACGAGCTATACAAACCTTCCGGCCCCGAGTCCTGAGCAGGGGCTGAACCGCTATCTTCAGGAAATCCGGAAGTTCCCGCTTCTGGAGCCGGAACAAGAATACATGCTGGCCAAGCGTTGGGCCGATCATCAGGATACCGAGGCCGCGCACCAGATGGTGACCTCGCACCTGCGTCTCGCCGCGAAGATCGCGATGGGCTATCGCGGCTATGGCCTGCCGCAGGCCGAGGTGATCTCGGAGGCCAATGTCGGTCTGATGCAGGCTGTGAAGCGCTTCGATCCCGAAAAGGGCTTCCGCCTCGCGACCTATGCGATGTGGTGGATCCGCGCCGCGATCCAGGAATACATCCTGCGCTCGTGGAGCCTCGTGAAACTGGGCACCACCTCGGCGCAGAAGAAGCTGTTCTTCAACCTGCGCAAGGCGAAGTCCAAGATCGGCGCCTATGAAGACGGCGATATGCGCCCCGAGAACGTCAAACAGATCGCGACCGATCTGAACGTGACCGAGGAAGAAGTGATCTCGATGAACCGGCGCATGTCGGGCTCGGACGCTTCGCTGAACGCGCAGATCGGCGCCGGTGACGAAGGCGGGGCCGCGCAGTGGCAGGATTGGCTCGAAGACGAGGATGCCGATCAGGCCGAGGCTTACGCCGAGACCGAAGAGATGGAAGCCCGTCGCGAGATGCTGATGGACGCGATGGACGTCCTCAACGATCGCGAGAAGGACATCCTGATGCAGCGCCGCCTGCGCGACGACCCGGTCACGCTGGAGGAGCTTTCGGGCGTCTATGACGTCTCGCGCGAGCGTATCCGCCAGATCGAGGTCCGCGCCTTCGAGAAGCTGCAAAAGCGCATGACCGAATTGGCACGCGAAAAAGGTATGAACGTGCCCGACTGACGCGCGACTGGTAACGAGTGTCGAAGTATCTCGCCGTTCCCAACTGGGGGCGGCGATTTTCTTTGCGCCGCGCAGCTCGCTATCGCAGCGCTCGCGTCATGTGCCGCAATTGGTAAAGGAAAGCGGCGAAGGCTACGCATGCGAGCGCCAGCCAGACCGCGCCGGATTGCGCATGATAGACCACACCCTCCACCGGATCGAAGCAGCGCCCCATTTCATTGAAGCAGCTCCGCCAGCGAAGATATTGCGCGTAATAGGCGTAGCCGAAGGCAAGCGTCAGCCCGAGGCTGAGAAGCATAGTGATCACGCGCATCTCTGGCAGCCCCCTCCGTTTCGACCCAGCCTAGCGATGTGCGACACCCGGTCAACGCGCCCCCGTTGCACCCGGTCCTGATTGCGCTACCATCGCGGCGAGAAAGGGAGGCTATCACATGACCGTTTTGAACTGGGGCATTCTGGGAGCTGCGAAATTCGCGCGCGAGCATATGGGCCGGGCGATCCACGCGGCTGAGGGCGCGCGGCTGGCGGCGCTCGCGACGTCGAGCCCCGAAAAAGCCGATCCGTTCAAGGCCTTCGCGCCCGATCTTAAGGTCCATGACAGCTATGACGCGCTGCTGGCCGACCCCGAGATCGACGTGGTCTATATCCCGCTGCCCAACACGCTCCATGTCGAATGGACGAAGAAGGCGCTGGCGGCAGGCAAGCATGTGCTGACGGAAAAGCCGATCGCGATGAAGGCCGAAGAGATCGACGGGCTGATCGAAGCGCGCGACGCCGCCGGCAAATTCGCGACCGAGGCCTATATGATCGTGCATCACCCGCAATGGCAGCAGGTGCGCGACTGGCTCGATGCGGGCGCGATCGGCGAGCTGCGCCACGCCGATGTGGCCTTCACCTTCAACAATCCCGACCCCACCAATATCCGCAACAAGCCGGAGATGGGAGGCGGCTCGATCCCCGATATCGGCGTCTACGCCTATTCCTGCGTGCGCTTCGCCGCCCGGGCCGAACCGGGCGAGCTGCGTGCGGTGATCCAGCGCGAGAACGATGTCGATACCTTCGCACAGGTCACCGGTGAGATGATCTCCGACAAGGGCCGTTTCACCTATGGCGCGATGACCTCGACCCGGCTGCACCCGCGTCAGGAGGCGGTGTTCCAAGGCTCCGAGGGGCTGATCCGCCTCACCTGCCCGTTCAATGCGAATGTCTTCGATCAGGCGGAAGTCACCCTGATCCGCAAAGGCAAACCGGACGAGGTGATCCGCTATCCGGGCGTGAATCAATATGTGATCCAGGTGGAGGCCTTCGTGCGCCACGTCACCGAGGGCGCCCCCTATATGTGGACGCTCGAGGACGCGCGCGGCACGCAGGCGATGATCGACAAGGTGTTCGCCAGCGCGTCGTGACGAGACAATCATGCCTTGGGAACAAAGCACGCCTGACGGTGTTCAGGATGAATGAAATCACATAGTTCCCAAAGTAACGATCAAAACCAGTCCGACGACGAGAGCGCGAAATCCTCGAACGCCGTACGCGAAAGGCATGAAAAGCGCTCGGTGATGCAGGCTTCGCGCCTCTCGGCGCGGCTGATCTATGCCGTGATCCGCCATGACGGCGACGAGGAGCTGAACCGCCCGCTGATCTCGCTCGTGTGGTCGGGTCTCGCGGCGGGCATCCTCATCAGCCTCTCGGTCATCGCGCAGGCGAGCCTGCACGCCCGTCTGCCCGATGAGGATTGGCGAATTCTGGTCGAGTCGCTTGGCTATTCGGCCGGGTTCATGGTGGTGATCTTCGGGCGGATGCAGCTGTTTACCGAGAACACGATCACGACCGTGCTGCCCGTGGTGGCGGACCGCTCGCTGACCTGCCTGCTGAAGATGCTGCGGCTCTGGGCGATCGTGCTCGCGTCCAACGTGCTGGGCTGCGCGATCGCCTCGGGCTTCCTGAGCATCCCGCATGTTATCCCCGACGAAATGACCGACAGTCTGCTCGCGGTGGCCCGTCACGCGACCGATGGCGATATGGGGCAGAATTTCTACCGCGCGATGCCTGCGGGGATCATCATCGCGGCCGTTGTGTGGATCATGCCCGCCGCGCAGGGCAGTTCCTTCCTCGTGATCCTCGCGATGACATGGCTGCTCGCCGCCTCGGGCTCGGCCCACGTCATCGCGGGTTCGGTCGAGGCGGGGCTGCTGGTCTGGGCCGGGCAGATGAGCCTTGCCGAGGCGTTCAGCCGGTTCTTCCTGCCCGTGCTGGCGGGCAATGTCGCGGGCGGCACGGCGGTCTTCACGCTGCTCACATGGGGGCAGGTGAAGAACGAGGTGACGGGCGAACAGGATGAGGCAACCCCGGCGTCCGACCGATAAGCGAACGCCGCCGGGCGCGCCTCAGCGCAGCTTCGGCGGCTTGCTCGGGTCCATGCCGGGGGCCGAACCGGGAACGACCTCCTGCACCTCTTCCTCTTCCGGCTCGGGCACATGCAGCACGAGCCCTTTCTCCAGCAGAAGCTGCGCGGCCTTTTCCTCGGGCTCGAGGAAGGTCACGTCCAACTCGCCTGCGTCCAGCCCGGAGAAGGTCAGCGCCTCGCCCATCGCTTTCGCGATCCCCGCGCGGAAATGCTCATGCGCGCCGATCACTGCCAGCACATGGCCCCGGTGGCCATCCTCATAGGTCACGCCGCCCAGCACGGCGGCCTGCGCGATACCAGCGAGTTGATGCAGCTTTGCCTCGAAGGCGGGCAGCAGCAGCGCGATCACCGCAGGCGACAGGCCGGGTGCGGTGAACTCCACAGGACGGCCCTGCGCCTCCGACGGCGTATGTGCGAGCGTCTCGGTCAGCCAGTCGAGCGCCTCGGGCGGCAGAAGCATCGCCGAGTCCGCCACCGCGAGATTGACGCCCAACCCGATATTCTCGCCCACCAGATGCTGCGCGATCACCCGGCCCGGCAGCGCCGCATAGGGCTGCGGGCCATCGGCGAATTCGCCCAGACGATCCTCGGTGTCGAAGACGAGGACGAAATCGCCCTCTTCAGTGGAGAACACCTGCGGCTTGATGTTTTCGTCCTCGGGCTCTTCCTCGAGAAGCAGGAAAAGCTCGGCATCGGCGAGACGGTCGAACACGGCGAGGCGCTTGGCCTCGTTCTCGGGCTCGGCTTCCATCGCGGCATGGGCGCGGTCATAGGGGGTCATGTCAGCTCCTTCACCCGCGCGCGCAGGACCGGCAGCAGGTCGGCCTCGAACCACGGGTTTTTCTTCAGCCATCCCGTATTGCGCCAGGACGGATGAGGCAAGGGGAAGAGGCGCGGCGCGTGGTCTCGCCACCCCATCACGGTCTGGGTCACGTTGCGCGTGCCCAGATGCCAGCGCTGCGCGGCACCGCCCACCAGAAGCGTCAGATCGACCGGACCGATCTCGGCCATGACACGGTCGCGCCATGTCTCGGCGCAGATTACGGGCGGCGGCAGGTCAGAGCCCTTCGCGTCATAGCCCGGAAAGCAGAACGCCATCGGCGCGATCGCAATGCGCGACATGTCGTAGAAGGTCTCGCGGTCCACGCCCATCCAGTCGCGCAGACGGTCCCCCGAGCGGTCATTGAACGGCACACCCGTCTCATGCACCCGAAGCCCCGGCGCCTGCCCCATAACCAGAATGCGCGCCCCCGCCCCGAACCAAGCGACAGGACGCGGAGAATGCCCCGTGGCCGTCGCACGGAACCGCGCGGCGCAGATACGACAGGCGCGGATGTCCTCTTGCACGGGTCGGGTCATAGTTTCCTCTCTGGTGTCAATGTGTTCCTCGTTGCATAACCCTCCTCCAAGTGAACATAATCCTGCCCAAATCCAAGGTTAGGTGGGTTCTCAGCCTGCGCCCCCCGTGATTTAGTGGCGAGACGCGTATAATTGGAGACCCGGACCGAGAGCTTATGATCGTATTCGAGAACGTCTCCAAATCCTTCTGGACCGGTAAGCAGCGCAAGGTGATCCTAGAACGCGCGAGCTTCCGTGTAGAATTGGGCCATAGCCTCGGCATTCTCGCACCCAACGGCACCGGAAAAACTACGATCATCAACATGATGGCGGGGCTCGAAAAGCCCGACGAGGGCGACATTCGCCGCTCGAGCCGCGTGTCCTTCCCGCTGGGCTTCATGGGCGGCGTCGTCTCGAAACACTCGGCGCGCGAAAACGCCCGGTTCATCGCGCGGCTCTACGGGCTCGACCCCGATTACGTCGAAGCCTTCTCGCGCTGGCTGACCGGCATCGCGGAATATTTCGACCAGCCCGTGGGCACTTACAGTTCGGGGATGCGCGCGCGGTTCACGTTTTCCCTGCTTCTGGCGCTGGAATTCGACATTTACCTGATCGACGAGGGGATGCCCTCGACCACCGATGTGGAGTTCAACCGCAAGGCAGGTTCGATCCTGCGCGACCGGCTGCGCGATTCCACCGTGGTCGTGGTCTCGCACCAGCCCGCCACGATCGAGAAATTCTGCAATCGCGCCGCGGTGCTGCGCGACGGCCAACTTTATCAGTTCGACACTCTGGAAGAAGCGAAGCGGTTGTATGACTACCAGTCCTAAGGCCCCGAAATTCCGTATCCGCCGCGATGGTCCGGTGATCACGGGGAGCGATGGCTCGCTGCAACTGGGCGCTATGCCGCTGCAATCGGGCGCGGGCTACGCCGCCTCCGAGGCGGCCACGCCGCGCGCTTCCAATGCCTCCGCCGCCTCTGCTGCGCAAAGCGCGCCCTCCGCGGAGGCGCCGCAGCCGCAACGACAGCGCAAACCGCAACCGCAGCGTCATCCGGACGATCCGTCCAACCTTTTCGAGCCGCAGGATGACGGGTTCGGCGATCAGAAATTCCCGACCGCAGGCCAGACCGACTCCGAGGTGATCGACGCGGGCCAGCGGACCCCCGAGGAAGAAATCGACGCGATCCGCGCCGAAGGGCTGACCGGCCGCCAGTTGCGACTCGCGCGCCGCATGGCCCAGAAACACGGCGTTCAGGCCAGTTCCGATTTCGAGGCCGTGCTGCTTCTGCGCCGCCGCGGGATCGACCCGTTCGACCGCTCGAATATCGTGGCGCTGGTGAAACCCGGCGAGGCGGAAGCGACCTCGCGGGCGCTGGCGCGCACCGACGGGCCGGGCGCCGATACCCGCGTGAACCTGCCGCAGACGATCAAGCAGGGTCAGGTCCCCTCCACCGAGGTAATGAACGCGGACCGCCGCGCGGCCGAGATCCTGCGCATCCAGCGCGACATCGCCAAACGCCGCCGCCGCAAGCTGATGCTGCTGGGCGCGCGGCTGGGCTTCTTCGTGGTGCTGCCGACGCTGATGGCCGCCTATTACTACTTCGCGATGGCCACGCCGATGTATGCGACGAAATCGGCCTTCGTGATCCAGAAAGCCGAAGGGATGGGCAATTCCGGGCTGGGCTCGCTGTTCTCGGGCACGCAGCTCGCCACCAATCAGGACTCGGTCACGGTGCAGTCCTATCTGCAATCGCGCGATGCGATGAAGCGGCTCGACCGCGATCAGGGGTTCAAGAAGATCTTCGAGGACCAGAGCATCGACCCGCTGCAGCGGCTGCCGGAAAACGCGACGGACGAGCAGGCCTACCGGCTCTATTCCAAGATGGTGCAGATCGGCTACGACCCCTCCGAGGGCATCGTGAAGATGGAAGTGGTCGCCCCCGATCCGGCGAAATCGCAGAAATTCTCCGAGTCGCTGATCTCCTATGCCGAACAGCAGGTGGACCAGTTGACTTCGCGGCTGCGCGACGACCAGATGAAGGGCGCGCGCGAAAGCTATGAGGATGCCGAGGCCAAGGTCTTCGCGGCGCAATCCAAGGTGCAGCAGCTGCAGGAAAAGGTCGGCGTGCTCGATCCCGTCAGCGAGAATTCGATGGTGATGGGTCAGGTCGCCAATCTGGAAAACCAGTTGCAGCAGAAACGTCTCGAACTGGGGCAGCTGCTCGACAATCCGCGGCCCAATCAGGCGCGGGTCGCGGGCGTGCAGGGCGATATCAAGCGCATTCAGGCGCTTCTCGACACCACGCGCAGCCAGCTGACGACCGCACGGCAATCCACGGGGGGCGAGTCGCTCGCCGCTGTCACCGGCCAGCTGCAGATCGCTCAGGGCGAGTTGCAGACCCGGCAGATGCTGCTGTCGGCGGCCGCCCAGCAGATGGAAACCGCCCGGATCGAGGCCAACAAGCAGGTGCGCTATCTGGAGATGGGCGTGCGCCCCGTCGCCCCGGACGAGCCCACCTATCCGCGCGCTTTCGAGAACACGCTGTTGGCTTTCCTGATCTTCTCGGGCATCTATCTGATGCTGTCGCTCACAGCTTCGGTCCTGCGCGAGCAGGTCTCGAGCTGACCCCTGAGCGGCCCGTCACGAGGCTGCGGAGAGAGATATGAAAGACGTGAAAATCGGCGGGCTGACCGTCTCGAACGACCGCCCGCTGACGGTGATCGCGGGGCCCTGCCAGCTGGAAAGCCGCGACCATGCGATGATGATCGCGAAGGAAATGGCCCGTGCCTGCGATCAGGCGGGCGCGCAGTTCATCTTCAAGGCGAGCTACGACAAGGCCAACCGCACCAGCCTCAAGGGCAAGCGCGGCCTTGGCATCGAGGCGGGGCTGAAGATCCTCGAAGAGGTGCGCGCCGAGATCGGCTGCCCGGTGCTGACCGACATCCACGATGCTGAACAGGCCCGCATCGCGGGCGCCGTGGTCGATGTGATCCAGATCCCGGCCTTCCTGTGCCGTCAGACCGATCTGCTGCTCGCCGCGGGCGAGACCGGCTGCGTCGTGAACATCAAGAAGGGCCAGTTCCTCGCGCCGTGGGACATGCCGAACGTGGCCGACAAGGTCGCCTCGACGGGCAACGAGAAGATCCTGCTGACCGAGCGCGGCACGTCGTTTGGCTACAACACGCTGGTCGCCGATATGCGCGGCCTGCCCGAGATGGCCAAGACCGGCTACCCGGTGATCATGGACGCCACTCATTCGGTGCAACAACCCGGCGGTCAGGGCGGTTCCTCGGGCGGTCAGCGCGAATTCGCGCCGGTGATGGCGCGCGCTGCCGTCAGCCTCGGGATTGCGGGGGTGTTCATCGAGACGCATGAAGCGCCCGATACCGCGCCCTCGGACGGGCCGAACATGATCCCGCTGAACCAGATGCCGAAGCTGGTGCAGACCCTGATGGAGTTCGACCGGATCGCCAAGGACGACCCGATCCGGTTGTAATCGCCCATAGAAAAGGGCGCGCGAGAAACCCGCGCGCCCTGCCCTGTTCTTTGCGATCGGATCAGGCGTCAGCCACGACCTCGGCGCGCTGCTTGCCCAGACCTTCGATCTCCAGTTCCACCACGTCGCCCGGACGCAGGAAGCGCGGCGTCTCCATCCCCATCGCGACGCCCGGAGGGGTGCCGGTCGAGATCACGTCGCCCGGATGCAGCGTCATGAACTGACTGAGGTAGCTCACCAATTTCTTCACACCGAAGACCATCGTCTCGGTCGAGCCGTTCTGCATCACTTCGCCATTCACGCTCAGCTTCATCGCCAGCTTCTGCGGATCGGCCACCGCGTCGCGGGTCACGAGATACGGACCGAGCGGGCCGAAGCTGTCGCAGCTCTTGCCCTTGGTCCACTGGCCCGCGCGATCCTTCTGATAGCTGCGCTCGGAGACGTCATTGGCAAGCACGAACCCCGCGACGTAATCCATCGCGTCCTCTTCCGAGACATATTTCGCGGGCTTGCCGATCACGATGCCCAGCTCGACCTCCCAGTCGGTCTGCTCGGAGCCGCGCGGCAGCACGATCGGGTCGTTCGGCCCCTGGATCGCCGAGGTCGCCTTCATGAAGATCAGCGGCTCGGGCGGCACCTGCGCCCCGGATTCCGCGGCGTGATCGGCATAGTTCAACCCGATGCAGATCATCTTGCCGATCCCGGCCACCGGCGCGCCCAGACGCGTGCCCTCGGGCACGACGGGCAGCTCCGACGCATCGAGCGAGCCGATTGCGGCCAGACCGTCATCGGAAAGCACCGCGCCCCCGATATCGGCCACCTGCCCCGACAGGTCGCGGATCACGCCCTGATCGTCCATCAGCCCCGGTTTCTCGGCCCCGATCAGCCCATGACGCAGAAGTTTCATGTGATGTCCTCCTTCATTTTGGCGGCATCAAGCCCGTGCCGCGGCGAAGATGCAAGGGCGTCAGCGGACATGCAGGATGAAAATCCCGAGTAGAACCATGAGCGCGATCACCAGCGCGAAGAGCAGCAGATCGGGCCAGTTGGTGCCTTTTTCGTCCGGCGCTTCCTCGGCGTCGATCAGCGCACGCAGCATCCGCATCCGCACGAAGGCGAGGATCACCACCACCCCGCCGCTCAGCACCATCGCGAGATCGGACCAGCCAGGAATATCCGCCCGGGTCAGCTTCGCGGCCGTCAGCCCGACGCCGACGATCGCGATGGCCGTGCGCAGCCAGGCCAGAAAGGTCCGCTCATTCGCGGCGTGATCCTTGAAATTCTCCTGCGGAGACACTACCGAACCTGCCTTTCCATCGCACCTGTCGCGGCGCGCCGTGGGCGTGCCCGAGAGGTCGCCCTTCGCGCCGCTCGTGCATCGGAATCGCCCCGAGGCCCCGGTCGGTTCCCCGGCCCCGCAAATTGGCACGCCGCCCTTCCCCTTGGAGCTTTGGCCCACGCTTCAACCCGTTTCACGGCAAACGTGAGGTGCGGATCACGCATTCGTTGCCCCGATCAGCACCGCGGGAGCACATTGCGAGCGCCCCAACGACAGCTTGGCGCTTGAAAAATAAGGAGAAACCGGACGCGCGCGCTTTCCGCACAGGAAAGTATGCCGCAGGGTCCGTTCAACCAAATTCATCATCGCGTGAGGTGAGGTGGTCGCGCCCCCGTGACTGCATCATCCTTAGCGTTCGCGAACATACGGCCCCGCGCCACATGGTCGTGATCGTCCCTGCGCGGGCGTCGGTGCGCCCGACATCTGCAAACATATGCATGTTTGGAACTGATCACGCTGCCGTGCATTGTTCGTGAAAGAGACATGAAAACAAACCGACCAACCGGGCTAAAGGGAGAATGGAACAGTGACGAGCATCCACGCGTCGCACCGGCTCGGCCCGGGTCAAGTCTGACACCGGAGCCAGCCTATGCAAATCACCGAAACGCTCGGCCTGCTGCTCGCGCTCAGCTTCGTCATCTCGCTTCTGGCGTTGACGATCCTGATCTGGGCGATCGCGAACAAGCAGGTCCATACGCCAGACGCCGATGACGCGCGGACCATTTTCGAGCCCGGCGAGGGCGCGGATATCGACTATCCCGACAAACCCCACCATTTCGACACCGCCCGCAGCGGCATCGACGCGAACTCGTCCAGCGTCGTTATGTGGCTCATCGCGGCGGCGGTGTTCTGGCTGATCTACGGCTCGCTGCACGGGCTGGCCGCCTCGCTCGAACTCCACCTGCCCGACCTGATGTCGGGGACCGCGCAGATGACCTTCGGGCGGATGCGCACCGTGCACCTGAACTCGGTCGCCTATGGCTGGGCGAGCCAAGGCGGGCTTGCCGCCGTGTGCTGGATCATCCCGCGCATCTTCCGCACCAACCTGCGCATGACGGGCCTTCTGAAGGTCGGGATCGTGCTGTGGAATATCGGCCTCGCCGCGGGCGTTCTGGCCATCGCGAACGGCTGGACCGACGGTCTCGAATGGCTCGAGATCCCGTGGCAGATCGACATCATCCTCGCCGCCGGCGCGGCGTGCTTCGTGGCCCCGCTGATCGCGACCGCGAAGAACCGCAACGTCCATCACATCTATGTCTCGGGCTGGTATTTCCTCGCGGGCGTGCTGTGGTTCCCGGTGCTGTTCATCGTCGCCAACATCCCCGGCGTCCATCACGGCGTCGAGCAGGCCACGATGAACTGGTGGTATGCCCATAACGTGCTGGGCCTGTGGCTGACGCCGCTGGGCGTGGGCACGGCCTATTACTTCATCCCGAAAATCATCGGTAAACCGGTCTATTCCTACGCGCTGTCGCTGGTGGGCTTCTGGGCGCTCGCGCTGTTCTACAGCCAGGTCGGCATCCACCACCTGATCGGCGGCCCCGTCCCCACCTGGCTGGTGACGCTCTCGGTCGTGCATTCGGTGATGATGTTCGTCCCCGTCATCGCGGTGGCGATCAACCAGCACGTCACGGTGGCGAGCAACCTCTGGGCGCTCAAGGAGTCGATGCCGCTGCGCTTCATCTCCTTCGGGGCGGTGATGTACACGCTGGCCTCGTTCCAGGGCTCGATCGAGGCGCTGCGCTCGGTCAACTCGATCACCCACTTCACCCATTACACGGTCGCCCACGCACACCTGGGCGCCTATGCCTTCGTGTCGCTGGTGCTGATGGGCGCGATCTACCAGATCGTGCCGCGCGCAACGGGCAAATACTGGCCCTTCCCGCGCATGATCGCATGGCACTTCTGGCTGAACGTGATCGGCTTTGCCGTCTACTTCTTCTCGCTGACCATCGGCGGCGTGCTGCAGGGCCTCGCCCAGCTTGATGCGACCAAGCCCTTCGCCGACAGCGTGATCCTGCTCAAGCCCTATCTCGAAGGCCGCTCGCTCGGCGGCGGGCTGATGACGCTGGGCCACGTGCTGCTGGCGATCAACCTCATCGCAATCGGCTTCGCCAAGAAGACCCGTGAGACCGAAACCGAAAACATGGTGGCTGCAGAATGAACCGCTATCTTCCTCTCGCAATCACGGCGCTGGCGATCCTTGCGCTCGCGACCCTGTTCCTGGTGATCGCGCCGGGCATGCAGATCAGCGCGCAAGGCCCGTCGCAGGGGCTCAAACCCTACACCGAGGCCGAGGCGCGCGGACGTGCCGTCTATGTCTCGATGGGCTGCCTCTACTGCCACTCGCAGCAGCCGCGCTCGCTGGCGCAGGCCCCCGATGCCGAACGTGGCTGGGGCCGCGCCTCGGTCGCGGGCGACTATGCTTATGACGACCCCCACCAGCTGGGCACGATGCGCACCGGGCCGGACCTGATGGATATCGGCGACCGCCTGCCCTCGCAGGCCTGGCAGCTGACCCACCTCTACCAGCCCCGCGCCATCGCGAGCTGGTCGATCATGCCCGCCTACCCCTACCTCTTCGAGCATAAGGACAAGGCCGGGCCCGACGATGTGGTGGTCAAGCTGCCCGCGCAATACGCCCCGAAATCCGGTGTGATCGTGGCCAAGCAGGATGCGCTCGACCTCGTGACGTATCTGCAGGGCATGAAGCGCCAATACGCCCCGCCGAAGGACGGTCTGCGCGACAACGGCTACGCGCTGATCGCCGAGAAACAACGCGACGCGACCGATGCCACCACGGCCTCGAACTGAGACCAGGGAGACAAGAATGACCGATAAGAAACCCGATCCCCGGCGTCCCGACGAAACCTTCGAACCGTTCGAGGAAACCCGCCGCATCCCGTGGCCCGTCTATTCGATCGCGATCGCCCTCGCGATCTGGGGGGTGATCATGCTGGTCCAGACCAGCACCGCCGTTCAGGTTGCCGACAAGGCGCAAGAAGAGGTGGCCAAGGAGGATGGCACCAAACTCGCTCAGGCCGCCGCGCCCGACCTGGACGCGGGCAAGACGCTGTTTGCCGACAATTGCGCCACCTGCCACGGCGATGCGGGCGAAGGCGTGGCCGGCGCCTTCCCTCCGCTGCACGGCTCGGATGTCGTGAAGCTGGGTGGCGCGAAAGCCGTGACCCATATCGTGATGCGCGGCATCGGCGGCAAGCTCAACGTCAATGGCGATGGCTATGAGGGCCAGATGCCCGCCTTCGGCTCGGTTCTCAGCGACACCGAGATTTCCGAAATCGCGTCCTATGTCGCGACCGGGCTCAACGACGAAGCCAAGACGATCAGCGCCCCCGAGGTGGCCGATATCCGCAAGGTCGCAGGCGACAAGGACCCGTTCGATGGCGGAGCCGGGCTTGCCGGGTTGATCAACGACCTGCCCGCGCAGCCGAACTCCGAAGCGGCCGATCAGGGCGCCGATTCCGAGCGTGTCGCCCAGCTTGTGGGTCAGGGCACCGACACCGTCTGGGCCTGCGCAAGCTGCCACGGCGACAAGGGCGAAGGCATCGAGACCGTGCCGCGTCTGGCGGGCCTTCCGGCGCCCTATCTGGCCAAGCAGCTGCATGACTTCCAGAGAGGCACCCGGTTCAACGACTCGATGGCCTATGTCGCGAAGGGTCTCAGCGATCGCGAGATCGGCGAGCTCGCCAATTACTACGCGAGCATGAGCAGCCCCTCGGGCGCGAAACCGTCGCTGCAGGGCGATCTCAAGCGCGGCGCGCAGCTCGCCAAACAGGGCGACTGGTCGATCGGCGTTCCGGCCTGCTTCACCTGTCACGGGCCCTCGGGCGTCGGCGTCGCGCCGAACTTCCCCGGGATCGCCGCGCAACAGCCCAGCTACGTCGCGCATCAGCTCGCGATGTGGGCAGGCGGCGCGCGCCATAACTCGCCGCTCGGCCTGATGGCAGGGATCGGCAAGGCCCTGAACGACTCCGATCGCCGCGCCGTGGCCGATTACCTCGCCTCGCTCGCCCCGATGCCGGCGATGGACAAAACCGAACTGGCCGCGATGGAAAGCAACATCCCGGTCCGTGAAGGAGTGGATCAATGAGTAACAAGCACCCGTCCGATATCCCTCCGCGCGGAGAGACCAAATCCTCCCGCGGGCAAACCGTGCTGCGGGCGATCCTCGCAGTGGGCGGCGGCCTCGTGCTGGTCGTGCTGGGCTCGCTCCTCGTCGATTTCGGCCTCGCCCCCAGCTGGCTGACAGGCGCCACCCGCGACCAGAGCGAAGCCGAGACCGCCGCAGCGCAAAGCGGCGGCGACGGCAAGCAGGCCGCGCTGTTCCAGCCGCCTGCGGAAAGCACCATCCCCGACGACGATTTCGGAAAATCGGTGCGCCGCGGCATGGCGATCTTCAACGATACCGGCACCAACGCGCATGACTTCGTGGGCAACGACCTGTCCTGTTCGAACTGCCACCTCGATGCGGGCCGTCAGGCCTATTCCGCGCCGATGTGGGCCGCCTACCCGGTCTATCCGAAATATCGCGGCAAGAACAAAATGGTGAATACCATGGAGGACCGCATCAAGGGCTGCTTCACCTATTCGATGAACGCGCAAGGCTCGCCCTCGGGTGGCCCGCCGCCCTATGGCTCGGATGTCTATCGCGACCTGCAGGCCTATTTCTTCTGGATGTCCAAGGGGCTGCCCACGGGCGAGAAACCGGAAGGCGCAGGCTTCGGCAAGATCGACAAGCCCGATCAGGAGCCCTCGCGCCAGCGCGGCGAAGAGGTCTTCGCCGAGAACTGCGCGGTCTGCCACGGCGCCGACGGTCAGGGCCAGAAGGACATCAACGGCAAGGTCGTGTTCCCGCCGCTCTGGGGGCCGCACAGCTTCAACTGGGGCGCGGGCATGCACAAGGTCGACGCCGCCGCCGCCTTCATCAAGCACAACATGCCGCTGTCGGAGCCGAACAAGCTCAGCGTGCAGGAAGCCTGGGACGTGGCCGCCTTCGTCGACAGCCATCCGCGCCCGAACGACCCGCGCCAGATTGGCGACGTGACGGTGAAGGACGCCTTCGACAAATGGCACCACAAGCACCAGGGCTTCTACGGCAAGGAAGTCGATGGGGAGCTGATGGGTCCGGGCTACCCGTCCGGCGATCAGGCCTCCGTGCCCGCGCAAAACGAAAACTCGGGCGGCTAAGCCTTTCCCTTAGACGACCCGAACGGGCCGGCGCAGCGATGCGCCGGCCCATTTTTTGCGCCACTCTCATCCCTCCGTGCGCTTGCCTTTGGCTGCCTGTGCTGCAATATGTATGGCGGAACATATCGAAGGAGGCCCCATGTCCCTGCCCCGCATCCTCGCCCTTGCGCTGATCCCGGCGAGCCTCGCGCTGCCCGCCCGCGCCGAGGACGTCACGATCTTTGCCGCCGCCTCGATGAAGACCGCGCTCGATCAGGTGGCGAAAGGCTGGGAAGCCCAGACCGGCGATGTGGCGCATATCTCCTACGCGGGCTCGGGCGCGCTGGCCCGTCAGATCGCCGCCGGGGCACCGGCCGACATCTATATCTCCGCCAATCCGGGCTGGATGGAGACGGTCGCGAAGACGGGCCGCATCGAGACGCAAGAGGACCTGCTGGCCAACCATCTCGTGCTGATCGCCCATGACCCGAAGGCCGCGCCGGTGACAATCTCGCCGGATCTGGACATCAAAGCGCTCCTGCAGGGCGGCAAGCTCGCGATGTCGCTGGTGAACGCGGTGCCTGCGGGGCAATACGGCAAGGCGGCGCTCGAGCATTACGGGCTTTGGTCCAAGGTCGAACCCGAGGTCGCGCAGGCCGATAACGTGCGCGCGACGCTCGCGATGGTGGCGCTTGGCGCAGCGCCCTACGGCATCACCTATACGACCGATGCGGTGGCCGAGCCGCGCGTGCATGTCGTGGCGACCTTCCCCGCGGACAGCCACCCGCCGATCCGCTACCCCGCGGCCCGTCTTGCCGACAGCGACGCGGCTAAAAGCTTCTATGCCGAGCTAAAATCGGATGCCGCCGCGAAAATCTTCCACGACCAAGGGTTTGAGACGCTGAAATGAGCTGGCTGTCGCCCTCCGACTGGCAAGCGGTTGTCCTGTCGCTGAAAGTGGCGGGCTGGGCGACTCTGTTGTCGCTACCGCCGGGCCTGTTCGTGGCCTATGCGCTGGCGCGTTGGCGCTTTCCCGGGCGCAGCCTCGTCAACGGGCTGGTGCATCTGCCGCTGATCCTGCCGCCCGTCGTCACCGGCTACCTGCTGCTGATCGGCTTCGCGCCGAACGGGATAATCGGGGCGGCGCTGGCGAAGATCGGGATCACGGTGGCCTTCTCGTGGCGCGGGGCGGCGCTGGCTGCCGGGATCATGGCCTTTCCGCTGATGGTGCGCGCGATCCGGCTCGCGATCGAGGCGGTCGACCCAAAGCTGGAACAGGCGGCCTCCACCCTCGGGGCCTCACGCATCGCCAGTTTCGCAACGATCACCCTGCCCCTGATCCTGCCCGGCATCCTTGCCGGCAGCATCACCGCCTTCGCCAAGGCGATGGGCGAATTCGGCGCGACGATCACATTCGTATCGAACATTCCCGGCCAGACCCAGACCCTGCCGCTCGCGATCTATTCGCAATTGCAGGTGCCGGGCGGCGAGGCGGA
Source organism: Thioclava sp. PTB-PU3-1 (assembly GCF_055666785.1). Lineage (NCBI taxonomy): Bacteria > Pseudomonadati > Pseudomonadota > Alphaproteobacteria > Rhodobacterales > Paracoccaceae > Thioclava > Thioclava sp. PTB-PU3-1. The sequence continues at coordinate 372,169 of NZ_JBVNVL010000004.1, forward strand.
TGCCGCGCGGCTGGTGGTGATCTCGGTCACGCTGGCGCTTGGCGCGCTGTTGGTCTCGGAATGGCTGGCGCGACGGATCGCGGCGCGGATCGCGGGGCAAACCTGATGCTGGAAATCTCGCTCAGCCATCGCCTGCCCGCGCTAGATCTCGACGTCGATTTCACCGCGCCCGAAGGCGTCACCGCGCTGTTTGGCCCGTCCGGCGCGGGCAAGACGACGGTGGTGAACGCGGTCGCCGGGCTGCTGCGTCCCGACCGGGGGCGGATCGTGGTGAATGGCGAGGTGCTGCTCGATACCGAGGCCGGCATCTGCCTGCGACCCCACAAGCGCCGCATCGGCTATGTCTTTCAGGACGCCCGGCTTTTCCCACATCTCAGCGTGAAATCGAACCTGCTCTACGGACAACGTTTCAACAAAACCAAGACCGCGCCGGAGTTCGACCGCATCATCGACATGCTCGGTCTCGGCGCACTGCTGGAGCGCCGTCCGGCCGCACTTTCGGGCGGCGAGAAGAGCCGTGTCGCCTTGGGACGCGCGATCCTGTCGAACCCGCGGATGCTTCTGATGGACGAACCTCTGGCCGCGCTGGATGCCGCGCGGAAGGCGGAAATTCTTCCATATATCGAGCGGTTACGCGACGAAGTTAAACTTCCCATTCTCTATGTCAGCCACGCCCCCGCCGAGGTCGCGCGGCTTGCAACCTCCATCGCTCTGATCGAAACCGGACGCCTGCGCGGCTTCGGCCCCGCGCGCGAGATCCTGTCCGATCCGACGCTGGCCCCGGCGCTCGGCCAGCGCGAAGCGGGCGCGGTGATCTCGGGTCGGGTTCAGGAGCAGGAGGACGATGGGCTGACCCGGATCGAGACCGCGGGCGGGCCGGTGCTGCTGCCCTATCGGGCGGGCCAGCCCGGCCAATCGCTGCGGCTGCGCATCCATGCGGGCGACGTCACGCTGGCGGTTGGACGCCCCGAGGGGCTGTCCGCGCTCAACATCCTGCCCGTCACCGTCGCGGAGCTGCGCCCCGCGGGTCCACCAAGCGTCTATGCCCGCCTGAAGATGGGCGACGAGCATCTACTGGCCCGGCTCACCACCCGCTCGGTCGAAGCACTTGGCCTGACCGAGGGGATGGTGTGCCACGCGATCATCAAGGCGATGTCGGTGGCCTCCGAGGATGTGGGCTAGCGGGGCTTACCCCGCCAGCAGCGCCGCGTTGCCGCCCGCCGCGGTGGTGTCGACGCACAGATGCCGCTCGTGGAGGACATCGGCCTTCTGCACCGCGCCGGTGGTCAGCGTCAGGATCGGACCTTCGCGTTTCGCAAGCGCTTTCACAAGGGCGCGGGTATCGTGGCCCCACCAGATGGCACCGGCTATATCCTCAAGCGTCTCAAGCACTTCCGGGGCGATCTTGCCATCGGCACCGACGGCCACACCGCCCAGTTTCTCGACCGCCTTGATCTGCGCGACCTGCGCAGCCTCGCCTGGACCGAGGCACAGGATCGGCCCGCGCGGATAGCGACGCAGCGTGTTCGCCTCGCCCGTCGGCCCCGGCAGTTCCAGCGCCTCGATCGGCTCGCTTGCCTCGGCCTTCGCCGCCGCTTTCGCGAGCTTCTTGCGCAGCGCATCGAGATCGGCCTTGTGGCCCCATTCGCCATTCTTCGACGACGCCTCGGGCGCCATCGCGAAGCGCGTGAGATACAGCGGACCGCCCGCTTTCGGACCCGTCCCCGACAGCCCCTCACCGCCGAAGGGCTGCGAGCCCACGACCGCGCCGATCTGGTTGCGGTTGACGTAAAGGTTGCCGACATGCAGCGCGTCCGAGACCTCCTGCACGCGGTTGTCGATCCGGCTGTGCAGACCGGCGGTCAGGCCGTAGCCGGTGGCGTTGATCGCGGCGAAGACCTTCTCGATATCCTCGGCGCGATAGGTCGCGATATGCAGAACCGGGCCGAAGACCTCACGCTCCAGCGCCTCGATGCCGGAGACTTTCACCAGCGTCGGCGCGATGAAATGCCCCTTGGACGGCGCGTCGAGCTTGTGCAGCACGCGGCCCTCTTTCTCGGCAGTCGCGATATAGGCGGCGATGTCTTCCTGCGCCTCGCCGTCGATCACCGGGCCGACATCGGTCGACAGATACCACGGATCGCCCAGCGACAGCTCGTCCATCGCGCCCTTGATCATCGAGATCAGCCCGTCAGCCACGTCTTCCTGCACATAAAGGCAGCGCAGCGCCGAGCAGCGTTGACCCGCCGACTGGAAGGCCGAGGCGATGATGTCGCGCGTCGCCTGTTCGGGCAGCGCGGTCGAGTCCACGATCATCGCGTTCAGACCGCCGGTCTCCGCGATCAGCGGTGCGGTCGGATCGAGATTGTCGGCCATCGACCGGCGGATCATCTTCGCCGTCTCGGTCGAGCCGGTGAAGGCGATGCCCGCGATCTTCGGGTTGGACGACAGGGCCGCGCCCACCGTCTCGCCCTGACCGGGCAGGAGTTGCAGCACGTCGCGCGGCACGCCCGCCTCATGCATCAGGCGCACGGCGATGGCCGCGACGAGCGGGGTCTGCTCGGCCGGTTTCGCGATCACGCCATTGCCGGCGGCTAGCGCGGCCGAGATCTGGCCGGTGAAGATCGCCAGCGGGAAGTTCCACGGGCTGATCGCCGCGAAGATGCCGCGCGCGGTCGGGTCGCTCTCTTCGGCCTGCGCGGAGTAGTAATGCAGGAAGTCGACCGCCTCGCGCAATTCGCCCACGGAATCGAGCTGGCTCTTGCCCGCCTCTTTCGCGAGCACAGCGAAGAAGGGGCCGAAGTTCACCTCGTAAAGCTCCGCCACGCGCCGCAGCACGGCGGCGCGCTCAGCGACCGGGGCAGTCCACGGACGCGCAGCGTCGATGGCGGCCGCGACACAGGCCTCGTCGGCCTCGGTGACGCGGGCCACCTCTTCGCCGGTCGAGGGGTTGATGACGGCCACGGCCTCGCCGGTCGCCTCGCCCGCCACCAGCGGGCCCGCATCCGGGATCGCCACATTGCGGGCGGCGTCGATGCGCGCCAGCGTGCCCTCGTCGGTCAGATCGAAACCCATGGAATTCTCGCGGGACTCGGCGAACACCTCCGAGGGAAGCTTGAGCATCGCCGAGCGCTCGGCATTCGCAAGCTGCACGAACGGGTCTTCTGCGATGGTCTCGGGGGCCACGTCCTCATCGACGATCTGGTGCACGAAGGAAGAGTTCGCGCCATTCTCCAGCAGGCGACGCACCAGATAGGCGAGCAGGTCGCGATGCGCGCCGACGGGGGCGTAGATGCGGCAGCGGGTGCCTTCCTCGCGGTGGACGATCTCGTGCAGACGCTCGCCCATGCCATGCAGACGCTGGAACTCGTAGGGACGGCCCTCGGCCATCTCGAGGATCGCCGCGACAGAATGGGCGTTATGGGTGGCGAATTGCGGATAGATGCGGTCGGTGTAGCTGAACAGCTTGCGCGCATTGGCAAGGTAGCTGACGTCGGTCGCAGCCTTCGTGGTGAACAGCGGGAAGTCCGGCAGGCCTTCGACCTGCGCCAGCTTCATCTCGGTGTCCCAATAGGCGCCCTTCACCAGACGCACCATGATCTTGCGGTCGAGCTTTTCCGCCAGCGCGCCCAGCCAGTCGATCACGAGGCTCGCGCGTTTGCCGTAAGCCTGCACGACGACGCCGAACCCGTCCCAGCCGGCAAGCTCGGGGTCGGACAGAACTTCCTTGATGATCTTGAGCGAGATCACCAAACGGTCCTGCTCCTCGGCGTCGATATTGAGGCCCATGTTCCCGGCCTTGGCGGCCTTCGCCAGATCGCGCAGCACCGGCACGATCTCGGCCATGGCGCGCTCTTCCTTGGCGACCTCGTAGCGCGGATGCAGCGCCGAGAGCTTCACCGAGATGCCGGGATTTTCGGCCACGGGGCGGTCCTTGCAGACCTTCGCGATGGCGGCGATGGCGTCGGCGTAATCCTTCGCGTAGCGCTTGGCGTCGCGCGCGGTGCGGGCGGCCTCGCCCAGCATGTCGTAGCTGTAGGTATAGCCGCGATCTTCGAGCTTCTTGGCGCGGCTCAGCGCGTCCTTGATCGTCTCGCCGAGGACGAACTGGCGGCCCATCTCCTTCATCGCGCGGCTGACGGCGGCGCGGATCACCGGCTCGCCCAGACGGCGCACGGCCCCGCGCAACACGCCTGCCATGCCGGGCTTTTCGTCTTCCAGCACGCGGCCCGTCAGCATCAGCGCCCAGGTCGAGGCATTGACCATCGAGGACGAGGCCGTGCCCATATGCTTGCCCCAGTCCGACGGCGCGATCTTGTCTTCGATCAGTGCGTCGATCGTCTCGGCATCGGGCACGCGCAGCATCGCCTCGGCCAGACACATCAGCGCCACGCCTTCCTGCGTGGACAGGCCATATTCCGCGAGGAAATGCTCCATCAGCGTCGGTTTGGCTTCGGTCCGGATGCGGCGCACGAGCTTTGCCGCGCGGGCAGAGATCTGCGTGCGATCACTCTCGCTCAGTTCGGCTTGGCCCTTCAGGCGCTCCAGAAGTGCGGCTTCATCGGCGAATTTCGCCTGCGTTGTGAACTGATCGAACGTGTCGCCCATGCGATCCTCCCTTAAATCTGATTGTCCGATATTATGCGATTTCCCCTAGGCGATTGGCTCAAAGATTTGCTAAGCGATGGTCTCTAAGACTTATTTTTGGAGACTCCGCAGCCCATGAGTGAAGAGATCGATGCGATCGACAGGCGAATCCTAAACGAGCTTATCGCCGATGCACGCCTCCCCGTGGCTGAGATAGCGCGCAGGGTCGGCTTGTCGAAGACGCCGGTGGCCGCGCGCATCCGCCAGATGGAGGAAACCGGGCTCATCAAGGGCTACCGCGCGATGATCTCGCCGATCAAGCTGGGGCTGACCCATGTCACCTATATCGAGCTGAAATTGAGCGATACGCGCGAGACCGCGCTGAAGGCGTTCAACGCCGCGGTGCGCGCGATCCCCGAGGTCGAAGAGTGCTACATGATCGCCGGGGGCTTCGATTATCTGGTGAAGATCCGCGCCCGCGACATGGCCGATTACCGGCGGATCATGTCGGAAGAGCTGTCCACCCTGCCCCATGTCCATTCCTCCTCGAGCTATGTCGCGATGGAGACCGTGGTGGAGGCGAGCGCGCCGCCGCTGGAGTGAAGCAACGCAGGGCCGCGCCCGATCGCCGGGCGGGCGTCCCTCGCCATGTGGTCTGCACTTAATCGCGGCCAAATCCGGATAACCTCGACCCGCGCGCTTAGCCCTCCAAGCGCCCGCCCGAGGGGGCGGTCGGGCGCTGCCCGGGCCGCTTCGCGGCTGTCCCGGGCAAAGGCTCCACTTGGCACGGGGCGACCAGCCCCGGGCCGCGCCCGACCCTCCCCCGGGGGGGCGCATTGTCGATGCCAGCGCGGGCCCACGCGTCATTCGGGCTTGCAAGATAAAGCGCTCAGCCACAAACGGATCAAGGCGCCCACCCGAGGCTCGGGCGCATCACTTACACCTCAGCGCAATAGAAAAAGGCGGCAGGTCTCACCTGCCGCCTCTCATTCCGATCAGGCCGAACTCACTCGCCCTGTTTCTTAATCCGCCCGTCGAGCTTGGGCGCAACCGTGCCCTTGTTCTCGACATAGGTCATCACGTCATTGGCCATCAGGTTGCCGTTGCCCGCGTTCACGATGACCTTGCCGCCGCCAAGCGCGCCATACCCATCGCCGCCGCCCAGCATGTAATCGTTGGTCGCGACCTTATAGACCTTGTCCTTGTCGAGAGGCTGACCGCCCACCTCGACCGAGACCACGCGCGACCCGGCCGGCGCGCTCGGATCATAGACCACGCTCATGCCCGAGATCTGCGGAAAGCGGCCCGCGCCGTTCTCGACCTGGCTGAAGCCGTTCTCCAGCGCGCTCAGAAGCTGCGAGCCGGGGATCTCGGTCACGACCGTCTTGTTGCCGAAGGGCAGCTCGGTCAGCACGTCCTTGCGGGTGATCTTGTGGCCCGCGTCATAGGTCGTATCGCCCCGGATGCCGCCGCCATTGATCAGCGTGACATCGGCCTTCGTCGCATCGCGCAGCGCATCGGCGATCAGATCGCCCATCGTGCTCTCCTGCGAGCGCACGACATTGCGCCGCGAGTCCAGCTCGGTTTCCGACGTGCCGATCTGCTGGCCGAGATTGTCGTCGAGCTGCTTCTTGAACCCGTTGACCAGATCCATCGATTCCGGGTCCGGCGTGACATTCGCGGTGTCGATCCAGCGGAAATTCGGGGTCCAGCTGATCTTGCGCTTGCCGTCCTTCTCGGAGATGTCGACGGTCAGATCGAGCGGCTGCAGATAACGCGCGTCGATCGAAGTCTCCACGTAAGCCGTGATCCCGTCATAGAACATCGCGTTGAGGTGGTCGTCGCCGGACATGATCACGTCGAAATCCTGGCTCGCGATCAGCTTGCGGTCGTTGGACTGGTCGGTCTGCACGACGCCGATCACCAGATCCGCGCCGTCCTCGCGGGCCTTCTTGGCGGCCGCGATTGCGGTGTCGACGGTGGGCTGGAATTTCAGATCGCCCGAATTGGCGACCTCGGGCGTGGTGTCTTGGGCCACCGGCACCAGCGCGACCTTGAGGCCTGCGATCTCCTTCATCATCACGCCGCCAAGCCCCTGAATGGGCGAGCCGTCAGCTTGCGTGATGTTGATCGCGGCCCAGGGGTATTTCGAGCCTTCCATCTTCTTCTCGAAATTCTCAGGCCCGAAATCGAACTCATGGTTGCCCGGCACCGCGATGTCGAAGGGCACGATATTGGTCAGGTCGATCGTGTTCTGGCCTTCGTCGATCCCCGACAGAAGCGAGGGCGAGAGCATGTCGCCATCGAAGACATAGAGCGTGTTGGGATTGTCCGCCCGCTCCTTCTTGGCGACCGCGTTGAGCCGCGCGAAACCGCCACGCTCGCCATCGCCGTCGAAATTGTAAATATCGCCGACCCCGAGGATCGTGAGCTTCACCGTCTCGGCCTGAATGGGCCCGGCGGCCAGAAGCCCGGTCGAGGCGGCGCCCAGCATGAGGGCAGCCAGACGGCGCTTGAAATCGGACATTTCGGTCTCCCTGCGGAATAATCTTTTTTCATAGACCCCGAGCGGCCGCAGTTATCGGCGCGCCGAGGCGTGAGAGAAAGATTAGCCGCACTCCGCCACGGCGCAAACCGATAGTCGGATGACCTTGCGTTCTCGTGATAGGCAGCGCCTGTTTTCGCGTCACTTCGCAGGCGGTAGAAGCGCGCGGACGCGACCGGCCACCCCTGTCAGACCAAGCCCTGTCAGACCAAGGTGCCCGCCAAACGTGCGAACAGCGCATGCGCCGATGGCTCGTCGATCAGGTCGACAGTGAATTGCGCGAAGGTCAGGCCGGTCTCGGGCGCGCTTGCGAACATGATGCGCACATCGTCGCCGGCTTCCGTGATCGTGTCGAGCTGGCCGCCGAACACGGTGGTGTAGTTCCCGGCGAACCCGGCCATCAGGTTCTCCAGTGCCTTGGCGCAGGCCACGATCTCGTCCGACGACCCTTTGACGGGCCGCAAGATCCGGTCTCTGGGGCCGATCCGCCCGGCAAGCTGCAAGCCTTCGGGCAGCTCGATACCGAGCCTGAGCCGCGTGGTGGCCAGCAGCAGCGGGCTGTCCTGCTTGGTTTCCATCTCGGCTTCGGTTTCGGGCATGACGGGCCCGGTGACATTCGGCCCCGGCTCACGAACGGGCTCACGCTCCGCGTCGCGGCCCGGCTTGGACGAACGCGTGACCCGTCGCGGCGAAACCTCGGGTGTGCGGTCGACGGGATGCGGGTCAGGCCGAAACTCGGGCTCCGCCCCGGGCGGCGCGACGGGCGCGCCGGAATTTGCCGGTTGCGAAGCCCGTTTACCCACGCTGCGCGAGCGGAACGGCAGCACCGCGCCCCCATGTTCGGAGAGCAGCGGCGACGGCGCATCATGGGTGCCGATCGCCAGATCCGCCTCAGTCTCGGGATCGAGCGTATCGAGCCCGGCCACCGCGCGCCCCGTCATCGCCCCGAGCGCCGCGATGAGCGCCGCACCACCGCTGCGCTGGAAGGCTTCATCCGAGGTCTCGGCCTCGCGCAGGAGATCGCGCGACCCGTACAGGAAGGCGACCCGCGAGAAATAGGCCGCCGACTCGCGCTGAACCCGCGCCTTCAGCTTCGCCCGGTCGGTGTCGTTGCGCAGCTTGTCGCCGCGCGAAATCGCAAGCAGGCAATCCGACGGGCGCGCTGGCCCGAGCCGCTCGATCATCGTCTTTTCGGTCAGCCGCCATGCCTGCGAGGCGATCGTCACCCAGATCATCACGTCGCAGGTCGCGATCAGCCCGATCTGCTCTTCGTTCACGTCTTCGGGGCGGCTCAGCGGCACTTCGACGAACTCGAACCCCTGCAGATGCGGCTGCGCGGAATAGACGTAAATCTCGGACGGCACGGCCCAGCCTTCTTCGACCTCCGCCGCGTCGATCTCGCGCCCCGTCGCGTCGCGCATCACCACACCCGGCGTCGCCCGGTAGCGCGCGACGACCGTTGGACGCTCGGTCCGGCCCAGATTGTCGCCGATGCTGCGCGCCCGCAAAATCGCGTTGAGCACGGTGGACTTGCCTGAATTGACCTCGCCGCAAATCGCCACCCGAAGGGGCGCGCGATGGGGATCGGGCGGCGCGTCCTCGCGGTTGAGCTCTTGCTTGAAAATCATTGTCCTTTCGCCCTCACGCTGCGCGCGTCGCGGGTTTGCGCCGTGGCATCATGGTGCTGCTCACGGCGCTCTCGATCGCCCCGAGATTGATCAGACGCCGTTCGAGCACTTCCAGCTTGCTCTGGATCCGGGACGCCAGGCGGCTTTGCATCTGCGGATCACGCGCCAGCCGTTCCAACTCGGCCCGCTCCTGCTTGAGCTGCAAGGTCCGCTCGCGCACGATCATCTCCATCATCCGCACCATCACCCGCAGCCGCGACCCGCCCGCGCTGGCGCGTTCCACCAGCGCCTCGCCATAGGCCTGCAGGATCTTCTCGACCGCAGGGCGCAGCTCTTCCGCAGCCACGATCCGCAACCCGTCGAGGGTCTTCTCGATATTCACGGTCGGACCGCGCCAGAAGGCCCAGCCCCGCTCCAGCGCGAAGTTGATGCGCAGCGCGCGCCGGGTCAGCGTCAGCGTCGAGGTGAAGGTGTCATGCGGCATATCCGACAGGTCGATCTCTTCGCTGGGATCGTCGAACCGGTCCGCCACCGTGGTGCGGCAGGCATGGATCGCATTGTCGAGCAGCACGTCGATCGCCGCACGCGACCGGGCGTAGCTTTTCGTCACCTCGCGTTCGAGCGCGATCTGCAGCGCGGTCGTGTCGGTCTCGAAGCTGCGCGGCGGACGGCCGTCGCGGATTCGGTTGGTGCGCAGAACATCCTCGAACCGGTCGCGCTGGCTCAGGACGAAATCCTCGATGCTCTTGTTGAGCCGCGTCTCCAGCGCCGACCAGCCGCGGTTGAGCACCGCTTCGATCTGATGCTCGGCGCTCTCGACATGGTTTTCGAGCGCACCACGCAGCGCTTCCGTTGCCGCGATCTCGCCGCTCATTTCCTCGATCGCGGCCTCCGCCACGTCAGAGCGGATGCTCTCGATCTGCATCTGCAGCGTGTCGCGTTCGCGGCGGGCGACGAATTGCATCCCCGACAGCTCCGCGCGCAGATCGCCGCGCAGCTGAGCGAGCTGCTGACGCCCGACGCCGCCGTCGATCACGGCAGAGAGCACATGCTTGACCTCTTCGACGCCCGAGGCCAGCAGCAACCGGTCGATCGGGTCCTCGGGCACGCGGCCGAAACGCGAATACAGGTATTGCGCCAGCTCCATCGAATCCATCTCGGCGCGCGCCCAGGCGGCCTCCTCGTCGGAGCGCTGCGTCAGATCGGCGAGATAGGCGCTGCCTGCCACGATCTTGAAGTCGATATCGGGGATCGCCGCGCGCAGACGGCGCGACACATCGGCGATCACGCGGGGCACTTCGACCGCGTAATCGTCCAGCTCGTCGATCCGGTTGAGGAAGATCAGCACATCCTTGTCGTCCTGCTTGGCGAGGATGCGGATCAGGGCGAGGTCGACATCGGTCAGCGGCTGATGCGCCGAGAGCACCATGATGAACACGTCCGAACGGTCGAGCGAGCGACAGGTGAACTCGTCGCGCACGAGGAACGGGTCGTTCACGCCGGGCGTGTCGGTGATGATCGTCGGCACCTGAAACTCGGGCAAGCGCATGTAAATATTGGCGCTTTTCGTGAGCGCCGCATAGCGGCCAAGCGCCTCGCGCTCCAACCCGTCATCCGCTCCGGGCCCTGCGCAGACATAGCGTTGCAGCAAATCGGGTGCGAGGAAGTCATAGTCGTGATGCTGGCCCAGCAGCATCTGGTAATGCTTGCCGAGACGTCGCTGGGCGCGGCGGCGCATCTGCTCGGACTGCTCGCGCAGAATGTCGGTATCGAACCCCGGCAGCAGCTCCTCGGTCAGCTTGCGGATGCGCGTGCCGCCATTGATGATCTCGTCCCAATCGGCCTCCGAGAAGAACTCGAACCGCGCCCCCGTCACCGGGTCTTCGGGCAGGTTGATGCGCATATTGGTCACGACAGAGGTCCACGGATTCACGTCCGAGGGCAGGAAGTCATGCTGGTGCAGGAAGGCGTTGAGGAAGGTCGATTTGCCCGCCTTCACCTGCCCGATAACCGCCACACGCGCCGCCCAGTCATGCAGCCGCAAGCGCAGATCGCGGATGCGCGGACGGGCGCTGCGTTCGACGGAGGCCTCGATCCGGTCGAGCGCGCCGTTGAGAAAGTCGAGTTCCTTACGCAGTTGCGGGGCAATCTTCATGGCTTGGTCCTCTTGCTCGCGTAGGCTGGCTCGAATTCGGTCGGGGTTTCGGCATCCAGCCGATCAAGCAGATGTTCGACATGGGCGAGAACATCCGCGGCATCTGTGAACGCGTAGCCCGCCGTGAGTTCCTCCCACAGCGCGCGGGCCGGGCCCGGCATCGGAGGTGTTTCCGCGGGCGGATAATCGGGCAGCGGCGAGTCGAGGATCAGTGGCTCGGCATCCGTTACCTCGGGCAGCTCCGCGCTTTCCGCCTTGATCAGGCGCGCCGAGCGCAGACGGCGCGGCTTGACCGGCGTGCGCGGCTTCGGGAAGGCGATCACGTCGCGCTCGCCCACGAATTTCGCGACCGTCTCATTCGCGGCCCCCGAAGGCTGATCGATCTGCCCGACCAGCCGCTCGATCTCGCGCGCGATCTGCGCCACGTCCGAAGGCTCGGTCAGCGCGGCCAGACGGATCGTCGGGAAGACCTCCCCCGCCTCGCGCTCGACCCGGCGCATCAATCGCGCGCGAGTGCGTTCGTCGGGCAGACGGTCGCCATGGGTCACCACCAGCATCGGCTGTTCCAGCAGCGCCTCGGGCATTTCGTCCCAGACCGCCTTCTCGCTTTGCCGCCATGCCTGCGTCGCGTTGGTGCACCAGATCACCAGATCGGCATAGCGCAGCATCCGCTGCCAGCTTTCCATCGGCATGTTCGGGTCCGACGAACCGGGCGTGTCGATGATGTCGATCCGGTCGAGGATCGGCGCGTTATGGGCGATCACGCAATAGCGCGCCTTCTCCAGATTGAGCTGCGCCAGATCGGAGAGCGGGCGCGCGACCTCTTCCTTGTCGATCCAAAGCTGCGCCCGGTCCCCGCCGCGCACCAGCCAGATCGGCGGCAACGCGGTCGCGGTGACATGCGAGGGCAGCACTTTCTCGCCCAGCAACCCGTTGATAAGGCTGGTCTTCCCGGCCGAGAATTCACCCGCGACCAGAACCCGCAGCTTGCGCGGCTTCGGAGTGGCCTGCGGGGCTTGCGCTTTCGACAGGTCCGGCAAGTCGGGGCGTTCACGTTTGCGCAGCGAGTTCATGCCGAGAGCCTTTCCTTATCTTGACCGGACGCGCCCGACAGGCAGCGCTCGCGCACCGCCTTGCAGAACTGACCCTGATCGAAGGCGAAGCGCTCCACGATCTCGCGGCTGCGCGCGATGGCTGGGTCGAAATATTCGGTCATCAGATCCTCGATCAGAGGCGTGGTTTCCGCGATGATCACCTCGCGATAGCGCGCCTGCGCCGCCCCCTTGCGGTTGAAGCGCCAATAACGACGCCACCATGCGCCCTGCATGTCCAGCGTGATCATCCGCGCCAGTACGGTCGGCGCGCGATGTTGCGGCTGTTCGGGGAAGCGGCTGACGTCGGCCTCGCGGATCACGCCGAACTCGGCGGCGAGGAAGCTGTCGATCCCGTCGCTCACCATATCGAGCGCCGATTCCCCCTTGCGCCGCAGCCGCGCGCAGTTCGACGCGAAGGCCGTCTTCATTGCCATGCGCAGCGCGGTCGGATCATGGGTCCACGCGCCGATCTCGCCATAAGTGTCGATATGCGATTGCAGCGCCTCCAGCGCCGAAGCCACGAATTGCTCCTGCGCCCGGTCGAGCCGCTCGCGCAGCTCCGCGCGCAGCCCCGCCGCCTCGTTATTGAAGGCCGACACCGCCTCCTCCTCGATCTCGGCGAGGCGGAGCATCAATTTCGACTCGCTGAGAATGGTGGACGGATCGGCCACGCGCGCGACGCTATCGACGGTCTCGGCGCGCTCGATGATGCGCTCCAGTTCGTCCTGCACATCGCCCAGCACGGCCTGCCCCGGCCCGTCGACGATGCGGGTGACGACGGCCTGCATCAGCGCACCGATCCCGGACGCTTCCATCGCGCGCTGGCGCAGCTCGGTCTCGCTGCTGGGCGTGGTGCCGGTCATCTTCTCAAGCGCGGCGCGGCTGGCGGGCGCCATCTCGCTCACATCGCCCATCGCGCAATTGGCCCAGTAGCCCGAGCCGAAGAGGATCTCGATCTCCTCGCCCAGCCCCATCCGGCCCAGCGTCTTGCGGATCGAGTTGCGGATCGCAGTCTGCGCCCCGCGCGGATCTTCCAGCTCGTCGATGCGGTTGACGAAGATCACCACTTCGCGCGCGTCGATCGCGCAGATGATGCGCAGAAGTGCCAGATCCATCGTCGTCAGCGCCTGATGGGCCGAAAGCACGACGATACAGGCGCGGCTGTCGCCAATGGCGTTCAGCGTGATCTGCTCGCGCATCATAAACGTGTCATTCACGCCGGGCGTGTCGCGCAGGCACAGGCCGCGCGGCAGATGCGGCAGATCGAGATAGAGATCGGCGGATTTCGTCAGATCGGCATAGGTGCCCTCACTGGCGCCCTCGGCCAGATCGTCGGGATCACCGTAGCAGATATATTGATCCAGCACCGCCTTATCGAGCGTCGGGAACGCGCGGCTGGTGCCCAGAAGGTCTTCGAATTGCTCGCCAAGCCGCGCCTCGGTCGCATCGCGCATCGCGGTGACCTGTTTGCGCACGCTCTCTGCTTCGGTCTCGAAGCCCGCGCGGTTGGCCATCTCGCCCAGACGCCCGCCGGTCGCCACAAGCCGATCCCATTCGTGGCGGTCGAAGAAGCGAAACAGCGCGCGCGTGTCCATCGGGCGGTGGCGCGCGTTCAGATGCAGCGCCGTGATCACCGAGGTCCACGGGTTCACATCCGAAGGTAGCATCCCCGGCTTGCCGATCAACGCGTTGAGAAGGGTGCTTTTTCCCGCTTTGACCTGGCCGATGACGCTGACGGTCGGCTCGAACGCGTCGATCATCTCGAGAACGGTGTCGAGCTGATCTTCGACGAACCCGAGATCGGCGTCCGAGACGTCCTTTACGGCCTGTTCAAGCTGATCGAGCGTCTCCCAGTAAGAATTGAGCGCCTCGAAACCACGGCGATGCCAATCAAAGATGGAATTCGCTTCATACACGAGGGAGCTCTCCTTTTCCGCAGGGGCGATGCGGATTTTTGGGTGACACACGGTCCGGCACGCCCATGCCGACCGAGACCACCAATGTTACAGGGACGGCGCGCGCCCCCTTCTTGGCGACGCACCGGCTGGGTCGGTTCGTGCTTAAAGTTCTCTTGCCCAGTCATGTCCGAAATGCGGCAGAAATTATGGCAGACCGACCATAATTGCCGTTTTCGGTGCAGTTTGCCCTCCCGGTTGCGATGCGAAAATGCGTTTGTTCTCTTTGCTTTGCTGGGGATTCTGCAATTGCATGACGCAGGGGAAGTCTCGTTTCAGCCCTATTTCCTTGGCTCTTCACGAATTTGTGAGTGTTTCCGGCTGCGTTTATATCACGGGCGTTTTGATGGGATTGTTCACAACTCACGCGTGTAAGGCGCCCTGTCATCAAAGCTTCACTTGATCCGACTCTCTTATTTCGTAAAACCTCGAAATATGGATCAGATGACACCTCAGCGGCTCACCGTGCTGGGCCATGCGCAACGCCTTGCGATCTTCCGGCTCCTGATGCGCCGGTATCCCGACCGGCTGCCCGCCGGCGAGATCGGCGCGGCGCTGAAGCTGAAGCCCTCGACGCTCTCGGCCTATCTGGCCGCACTCAGCGAGGTCGGGCTGATCGGGCAGACGCGGGCGGGCACCTCGCTGCGCTACGGGATCGAGATGGAGACCGTGCGCAGCCTCTTCGACGCGCTGCTGATCGACTGCTGTCAGGGTCGCCCCGATATCTGCTCCCCTCTCGCACAGCCCGATCCAAGTGGAGACACCGCTATGACGCGATCTGCGGCGGGCCGGAAATTCAACGTGCTCTTCATCTGCACCGGCAACTCGGCGCGCTCCATCCTTGCCGAGACGATCCTGCGGGCGCGGGCCGGTGACCGCTTCAACGCCTATTCCGCCGGAACCAAGCCCTATTCCGAGCTGAACCCTTTCGCGATGCAGGTGCTGCGCGACAAGGGCCATGATGTCACCCCCCTGCGGGCCAAGACCATTGCGGAGTTTCAGGGCGAGGACGCGCCCCCGCTCGATTTCGTCTTCACCGTCTGCGATCTCGCCGCGAACGAGGAATGCCCGCCCTGGCCCGGCCAGCCGATCAGCGGCCATTGGGGGATGGCGGACCCGGTGAAGGCCACCGGCACCGAGGCCGAGCGCGCGCTCGCCTTCCAGCAGGCCTATGGAGCGCTTCACCGCCGGATCGAGGCCTTCGCCGCCCTGCCGCTGACAACGCTCGACCGCATCGCGCTGCAATCCGCCGTCGATGACATCGGCTGCAACTGAAGGAACGACCATGACCACCTACGCCCTCAATGGCCTCGGCCGCATCGGGAAACTCGCCTTGAAGCCGCTGCTGGAACGCGGCGCGAAGATCGCATGGATCAACGACGCGGTGGGCGATGCGGCGATGCAGGCGCATCTGCTGGAATTCGATAGCGTGCATGGCCGCTGGGACGCCGAATTCGCGAGCGACGCGGACAGCGTCACCATCGACGGCACCCGCCTGCCCTTCATCGGCACGCGCAAGATCGAAGACCTGCCGCTGGACGGGGTCGACGTGGTGATCGACTGCACCGGCGTGTTCAAATCCGAGGCCGCGCTCGCCCCCTATTTCGCCGCCGGCGTGAAGAAGGTAGTCGTCTCGGCCCCGGTGAAGGACGGCCCGACCGCGAATATCGTCTATGGCGTGAACAATGACGCCTACGATCCGACTGCGCATAGCATCGTGACGGCGGCCAGCTGCACCACGAATTGCCTCGCCCCGGTGGTGAAGGTCATCCACGAAAACCTGCGGATCAAACACGGCGCGATCACCACGATCCATGACGTGACCAACACCCAGACCATCGTGGACCGCCCCGCGAAAGACCTGCGCCGCGCGCGCTCGGCGCTCAATTCGCTGATCCCGACCACGACCGGCTCGGCCACCGCGATCACGCTGATCTACCCCGAACTGAAGGGGCGGCTGAACGGCCATGCCGTGCGCGTGCCGCTGCTCAATGCCTCGCTGACCGATTGCGTCTTCGAGGTCGAACGCGAAACGAGTGCCGAAGAGGTCAACGCGCTGTTCAAATCCGCCGCGGAGGGCGATCTGACCGGTATTCTCGGCTACGAGACGCGCCCGCTCGTGTCCTCGGATTACACCAACGATATCCGCTCTTCGATCATCGACGCGCCTTCGACGATGGTGGTGAACGGCACGCAGGTGAAGGTCTATGCGTGGTATGACAACGAGATGGGCTATGCCTATCGGCTGGCCGATGTCGCGCTGATGGTGGGGGCGTCCCTGTGACCGACAACCCCGCCAGCCGCCCCGAAGGCTTCTCCGCCTATATCGCGGTGACGGCGGCCTATTGGGCCTTCATGCTCACCGATGGCGCGCTCCGGATGCTGGTGCTGCTGCATTTCCACACGCTGGGATTCTCGCCGGTGCAGCTGGCTTACCTGTTCATCCTGTACGAAGTGGCGGGGATGGTGACGAACCTCTCGGCGGGCTGGATCGCGGCGCGGTTCGGGCTGGTCTCGACGCTTTATGCGGGGCTGTCGCTGCAGGTCGTGGCGCTGATCGCGCTGGCGCAGCTGAACCCGTCCTGGGCGATCGGGACCTCCGTCGCCTATGTGATGGTGGTGCAAGGCCTTAGCGGGGTTGCGAAGGACCTTGCGAAAATGTCCTCGAAATCGGCGGTGAAGCTGCTGGCCCCCACCGGCAAGGGCGGGCTGTTCAAATGGGTCGCGGTGCTGACCGGGTCGAAGAACGCAGTGAAGGGCGTGGGCTTCCTGCTCGGCGCAGCGCTGCTGGCCGCGCTCGGCTTCGATTACGCGGTGGTCGCGATGGCGGTGGTGCTCGCGCTGATCCTCGCCGCGATCGTGGTCGCGATGCCGCCGGGCCTGCCGCGCGGGCGCAAGGGCGCGAAATTCTCGGAAGTCTTCTCGAAATCGGCCAATGTGAACTGGCTGTCGGCGGCGCGGGTCTTCCTGTTCGGTGCGCGCGACGTCTGGTTCGTCGTCGGCATCCCGATCTATTTCTACGCGGTGCTGTCGGACGGCACCCATGCAGGCGACCGCGCGGCCTTCTTCCTCGTCGGCACCTTCATGGCGCTCTGGATCATTCTCTACGGCGCGGTGCAGGCCGCCGCCCCGCGCATCCTGAAGGCCAGATCCCGCCCCGAGGGTGAGTTGATCGGAGCCGCGCGGCACTGGGCGCTGGCGCTGCTCGCGGTGCCTGCGCTGCTCAGCGCCGCCGTGCTGATCGACCCGACGCCGTCGCTGTGGCTCAGCACCGTGTTGGTCGTGGGTCTGCTGGCCTTCGGCGCGATCTTCGCGGTAAATTCCTCGCTCCACTCCTATCTCATCCTCGCCTTCACGCAGGCCGAGCGGGTGACGATGGATGTGGGCTTCTACTACATGGCCAATGCGGGCGGGCGGCTGATCGGCACGCTGCTGTCGGGACTGAGCTACCAGATGGGCGGGCTGCCCGCCGTGATGATCACCGCGACGGTGATGGTCGCCTTGAGCGCGTTGGCGGCGGGGCGGCTTGCGCCCGAGGCGACCCTCACGAGCCCGTGAGCAGAGATGGACATTCCCGGCTCTGCGCGCTTTGGTAGCGCGCGGAGGAGAGCGGCCCTCGCGCCGCTTGCAAAATGGGAGGGAAGCCGGTGCTGTCACGCGGCAAGGATTACGCGGCCACGCGGGCTGCGTTTCGATGGGACATACCCGAACGCTACAATATCGGCGTCGACACCTGCGACAAATGGGCCGCGCGCGAGCCCGAGCGCATCGCGCTGATCGAGGTCGAAGAGGATGGCTACGGCGCGGTGCGCGAGACCAGTTTCGGCGCGTTGCGCGAGGCGTCGAACCGTTTCGCCAATGTGCTGGCCGGGCTGGGCGTGGGCGGCGACGGGCGCGAGACCGGCGACCGGGTGGCGATCCTGTTGCCGCAACGCCGCGAGACCGCCATCGCCCATATCGCGGCTTTCAAGGCGGGCTGCGTCTCGCTGCCGCTGTTCACCCTGTTCGGCCCAGAGGCCCTGCTGCACCGGCTGCGCGACAGCGGCGCGCGGGTGCTGGTGACGGACCCGGCGAGCTACGAGGTGATCGCCGCGATCCGCTCCGAATTGCCCGATCTGCAGACCGTCTTCGTCACCGATGACGGCGGGACCGGCGTGGAAGGCGTGGCCGATTTTAACGCGGCCCTCTCCGAGGCCTCGCCCGACTTCACCCCC
This sequence comes from Thioclava sp. PTB-PU3-1, assembly GCF_055666785.1. Lineage (NCBI taxonomy): Bacteria > Pseudomonadati > Pseudomonadota > Alphaproteobacteria > Rhodobacterales > Paracoccaceae > Thioclava > Thioclava sp. PTB-PU3-1. The sequence continues at coordinate 390,347 of NZ_JBVNVL010000004.1, forward strand.
GTCGATACCAGCGCCGAGACCCCCGGCGTGCTGATCTACACCTCGGGCACCACGGGCAATCCGAAGGGTGCGCTCCATGCCCACCGGGTGCTGTTGGGCCACCTGCCCGGCGTCGAGATGAGCCATGACTTCCTGCCGCAGGCGGGCGACCGGATCTGGACGCCCGCCGATTGGGCGTGGATCGGCGGGCTCTTGGACGTGCTGCTTCCGGCACTGCATCACGGCGTGCCGGTCGTGGCCTGCCGTTTCCGCAAATTCTCGGCCAAAGCCGCGGCCGATCTGATCCGGCGGCTGAGCGTGCGCAACGCTTTCTTGCCGCCCACCGCGCTGAAGATGATGAAGGCCGATCCCGAGAGCCTGTCGTGGAGCCTCGATATGCGCTCGGTCGCCTCGGGGGGCGAACCGCTCGGCGCGCAGCTCCTCGACTGGGGGCGCAAGGCGCTTGGCGTCACGATCAACGAGTTCTACGGCCAGACGGAGTGCAACATGGTGGTGTCCTCCGCCGCGAGCCTCGATGCGCCCGAACCCGGCGCGATGGGCTGGCCAGTGCCGGGCCACGAGGTCGCGATCGTCGACAGCCAGACAGGTCAGGTTCTGCCCGATGGCGAAGAAGGCGCGATTGCCGTGCGCGCGCCCGATCCGGTGATGTTTCTTGGCTATTTCAACCAACCCGAGGCGACCGAGGCGAAATTCGTGACCGGCCTCGAGGGACGCTGGCTGCTGACCGGCGACAGGGGCATCACCGGCGACGGTGGGCGGCTGCGCTTCAAGGGGCGCGACGACGACATCATCTCGACCGGCGGCTACCGCGTGGGCCCTGCCGAGATCGAGGACTGCCTGATCTCGCATCCGGCGGTGCAGATGGCGGGCGTCGTGGGCCAGCCCGATCCGCTGCGCGGCGAGATCGTCGCGGCCTTCGTCACGCTCTGCCCCGGCCATGCCGACACCGAAGCCTTGCGCGACGACCTTGCCGCCCATGTCCGCGCGCGGCTTGCGAAATACGAATATCCCCGCGCGATCTACGTGATCGACGACATGCCCGTGACCACCACCGGCAAGATCATCCGCAACGCGCTACGCGCCCGCCTACCCAAGGAGCCCGCCCTATGAGCCCCGTCCTCTTCGAGACCCGCGGCAATATCGCGATCATCACCCTCAACCGCCCCGAGCGGCGCAACGCGATCAATGCCGAGGCTGGCCATGCCCTGGCCGAGGCGGTGGCCCGTCTGGAAGCGGATGACGCGCTGCAGATCGGCATCCTGCGCGGCGAAGGCGCAGTGTTCTGCGCAGGGATGGACCTCTCCGCTTTCACCGAAGGTAAGGTCGAGGAGTTACTATTCGCTGAAGGCGGTTTCGGCGGCCTGACCGAGTCCCATCGCAGCAAGCCGATCATCGCCGCCTGCCATGGCGCCGCGCTCGCAGGCGGGTTCGAACTGGCCTTGGGCTGCGACATGATCGTCGCCGAAGAGGGCTGCCGCTTCGGCCTGCCAGAGGTGCTGCGCGGTCTGGTGGCGGGCGCGGGCGGCGCGCTGCGGTTGGCGAGCCTCATCCCCCCGGCCCGGGCGCGCGAATTGCTCCTGACGGGGCGGCTGTTCGACACGGCGGAAGCGTGGGATCTGGGCCTGATCGCCCGGCGCGCCGAGGCCGGGCAAGCGTTTGACGCGGCGCTGGCGCTGGCCGAGGAGGTCGCGAAGAACGCGCCCTTGGCCCTGCGCGAGACCCTGCGCCTGTCGCGCGAGATCGAGCGCCGCGCGGTCGACCCGCTTTGGGAGGAGAATGCGCGGACCTTGAAAGCCGTGATGGCGAGCGAGGACGCAGCCGAAGGCGCGCGGGCTTTCCTGGAGAAGCGCGCGCCGGCGTGGTCGGGGAGATAAGGGACGCGCCCGAGCCTTGGGGTGAGCCGTGTCTCGGAAGGCTTCCAGTGGAAGGCTTCAGCGGCGAACGCGCCGCGCGTCGCGGCGCAGGGGGCGCTTGTGTTTGGCGAAGAGGGACGCGCCCGAGCCTTGGGTGGGCGCGTTGATGCGCTTGTGGCTTGGCGGTTTATCTCTCAAGCCCGCATGTCGGTGATGCTCGCGATGACAACGCCAACGCGCCCTCCCGGGGGAGGATCGGGCGCGG